>NZ_FMBW01000030.1 GCF_900091725.1 Streptomyces sp. DvalAA-43
ACTGTCTGCATGCGCATTGTGGTTCTGGCCGGCGGTATCGGTGGTGCTCGTTTTCTGCGTGGCCTCAAGCGGGCCGCGCCCGACGCGGACATCACGGTGATCGGCAACACCGGTGACGACATCCATCTGTTCGGGCTGAAGGTCTGCCCCGACCTCGACACCGTGATGTACACCCTCGGCGGTGGCATCAACGAGGAGCAGGGCTGGGGGCGTACGGACGAGAGCTTCCACGTCAAGCAGGAGCTCGCGGCGTACGGCGTGGGGCCCGAGTGGTTCGGGCTCGGCGACCGTGATTTCGCCACGCACATCGTCCGCACGCAGATGCTGGGCGCGGGCTATCCGCTGAGCGCCGTCACCGAGGCGCTCTGTGCGCGCTGGAAGCCGGGGGTCCGGCTGCTGCCGATGTCCGACGACCGGGTCGAGACGCATGTCGCGGTCGACATCGACGGCGAGCGCAGGGCGATCCACTTCCAGGAGTACTGGGTGAAGCTGCGTGCCTCGGTCGAGGCGCAGGCGATCGTGCCGGTCGGCGCCGAGCAGGCCAAGCCCGCTCCGGGCGTGCTGGAGGCCATCGCCGGGGCCGATGTGATCCTCTTCCCGCCGTCCAACCCCGTCGTGTCGGTGGGGACGATCCTCGCCGTGCCCGGGATCCGGGAGGCCATCGCCGAGGCCGGGGTGCCGGTCGTCGGCCTCTCCCCCATCGTCGGGGACGCGCCCGTGCGCGGCATGGCGGACAAGGTGCTCGCCGCGGTGGGCGTCGAGTCGACGGCCTCCGCCGTGGCCACGCACTACGGCTCCGGGCTGCTCGACGGCTGGCTCGTCGACACGGTGGACGCCGGGGCGGTCGACGCGGTGGAGGCCGCGGGTATCCGCTGCCGTGCCGTACCGCTGATGATGACCGATGTCGACGCGACGGCGGAGATGGCCCGGCAGGCGCTGGCGCTGGCCGAGGAGGTACGGGCATGAGTGCCGCAGCGCCCTCGTACCGGGTCTGGGCACTGCCCGGGATGCCCGAGGTGCGGGCCGGGGACGACCTGGCGAAGCTGATCGCCGCGACCGGGCCCGGTCTGGCCGACGGTGACGTCCTGCTGGTCACCTCGAAGATCGTCTCCAAGGCGGAGGGCCGGATCGTCGAGGCGACCGACCGCGAGGCGGCGATCGACGCCGAGACGGTACGGGTCGTGGCGCGCCGCGGCACCCTGCGGATCGTGGAGAACCGGCAGGGCCTGGTCATGGCCGCGGCCGGGGTCGACGCCTCGAACACCCCCGCCGGGACGGTGCTGCTGCTGCCCGAGGACCCGGACGCCTCCGCGCGTGCGATCCGCGAGGGGCTGCGGGACACGCTCGGCGTGGAGGTCGGGGTCGTCATCACGGACACCTTCGGGCGCCCCTGGCGCAGCGGGCTGACCGATGTGGCGATCGGAGCGGCCGGAATCCGGGTGCTGGACGATCTGCGGGGCGGCACCGACGCGTACGGCAATCCGCTGAGCGCCACCGTGGTCGCCACCGCCGACGAGCTGGCCTCCGCCGGAGACCTGGTCAAGGGCAAGGCGGACGGGCTGCCGGTCGCGGTGGTGCGCGGGCTCGGCCATGTCCTGGACCCCGCCGATGCCGGTGGTGCCCGCGCGATGGTGCGGGTCGCGGCCGACGACATGTTCCGGCTGGGGACGTCCGAGGCGGTACGGGAGGCGGTGACCCAGCGGCGTACCGTCCGCGAGTTCACCGACGACCCGGTGGACCCGGGGGCGGTGCGGCGGGCCGTGGCCGCGGCGGTGACGGCGCCCGCGCCGCATCACACGACGCCGTGGCGGTTCGTCCTGCTGGAGTCCGAGGAGTCGCGGACCCGGCTGCTCGACGCGATGCGGGACGCCTGGATCGCCGATCTGCGCCGGGACGGGAAGAGCGAGGAGTCGGTCGCCAAGCGGGTGCGGCGCGGCGATGTGCTGCGCCGGGCGCCGTATCTGGTGGTGCCGTGCCTGGTGATGGACGGCTCCCACACCTACGGGGACGAGCGCCGGGACACGGCGGAGCGCGAGATGTTCGTGGTCGCCGCCGGGGCCGGCATCCAGAACTTCCTGGTGGCGCTGGCGGGCGAGCGGCTGGGCTCGGCGTGGGTGTCGTCGACGATGTTCTGCCGTTCCGTGGTGCGCGAGGTGCTGGAGCTGCCGGAGAGCTGGGATCCGCTGGGAGCCGTGGCGGTGGGCCGCGCGGCGGCCGAGCCCGCGGCGCGGGCGGTGCGGGACGCGGAGGGATTCGTCGAGGTGCGCTGAGGCGGGGCCGGGGTTCCGGGGGCTTCCGTGCGTGGGCCGCGTGGTCCGGGCGGGGGCTTTCTACAGGCGGGCAATGTCGCCCCGGGTCATGCGCGGGGCCCGGCGCGCCGGGGTGTGGCCGGACAGCAGGATGAGGCGGGTCGCCCGGTGGCGCTGGCCCTCGTACGGGGCCAGGAGGGCCAGCATCTCCTCGTCGTCGGCATCCCGGTTGCCCGCCAGGGCGTGGCCGACGATGCCGGGGAGGTGGAAGTCGCCGACGGTGACCGCGTCCGGGGCGCCGTTCGACCGCTGGAGCGTCTCGGCCGCGGTCCAGGGGCCGATGCCGGGGATCAGCTCCAGGCGGGCCATGGCCTCCGGGAGCTCCATGGCCGCCGCTTCCTCCAGGCGGCGGGCCACGCGTACCGCGCGCAGGATCGTGCCCGAGCGCTTGGCGTCGACGCCCGCGCGGTGCCACTCCCAGGACGGGATCAAGGACCAGGCGCGGGCGTCCGGCATGACGTGCAGGCCCAGCGCGGTGAACGCGGCGTGGTCCGTGGGGCCGGGCGCCGGGGTGCCGTGCTTCCGGACCAGGAGGCGCCAGGCGCGGTAGGCCTCGTCCGTGGTGACCTTCTGTTCCAGGATTGAGGGGATCAGCGACTCCATGACCAGGCCGGTGCGCAGCAGCCGCAGACCGGGGCGGCTGTGCCGGGCCAGGGCGAGCAGCCGGTGGCGCGGGCGGAAGGCGTCCGGGTCGTCCGTCGCGCCGAGCAGCGTCGGGAGCCGGTCCAGCAGCCACGGTGCGCCGGGGCCCCAGGCCGTCGCCTCGATCCGGCCGCCCCGGGCGGTGATCCGGAGGGTGCCGGGGCCCGCGGGGGTGCGGCTGGCCCGCCAGGCCGTGCCGTCCCCGGTCAGCCGGTACGTGGGGTCGGCGGGGCCGCGGCGCAGTGGGCCGACGACCAGGCGGAGGTCGAAGGGGCCGGACGGGGTCCACTCACGGGTCAGCGCGTCCGCCGCCGGGGCCGCCGCCTGGTGCGGGACGGCCGCGCGGGGAGCGCTGCGGGGGGCGAATCGTCCTGCCACGGTGAGGTCCTCGGTCGTCGGGGTGCCTGTCGAGGGTAAGCGCTGCGGCGGGTGTCCGGCTGACCTCCGTACCGGCCGGTGCCCGGCTGATCTCCGTACGGCGCCCGGCTACTCGTCGGAGGAGAAGCGCACCGCCGCGTCCGGGAGGACCGCCCCGCACCAGACGCGGATGCCGTCGCGCAGCTCGTTGTCGGCGCCGACCCGGGCCCCGTCCCCGACGACCGCGCCGGTGAGCACCGTACGGCTGCCGATCCGGGCATCGGCTCCGACCAGCGAGTCCGTGATCACGGCGCCCGGTCCGACCACCGCGCCGGCCAGTATCGCCGAGCCGTCGATCCGGGCTCCCGCGCCGATCAGGGCGCCCTCTCCGACCACCGTACCGCCGCTGATCTTGGCGTCGGCGGCGACGGAGGCCGTCGGCAGCACGAGCCCGTCGCCACACCGGCCAGGGACGGCCGGGGAGGGGGCGCGGCCCAGGACCAGATCGGCGGAGCCGCGTACGAAGGCCTGCGGGGTGCCGAGGTCCAGCCAGTAGGTGGAGTCGACCATGCCCTGGAGGTGCGCTCCGGAGGCGAGCAGTCCGGGGAAGGTCTCGCGCTCGACGGAGACCGGCCGGCCGGCCGGGATGGTGTCGATGACCGACCTGCGGAAGATGTACGCCCCCGCGTTGATCTGGTCGGTGACGATCTCCTCGGGCGTCTCGGGCTTCTCCAGGAAGGCGGTGACCCTGCCGCTGTCGTCGGTCGGGACGAGGCCGAAGGCGCGCGGATCCTCGACCCGGGTGAGGTGGAGGGAGACGTCCGCTCCGGAGCCGGCGTGCGAGGCGACCAGCGCCCGGATGTCCAGGCCGGTGAGGATGTCGCCGTTGAAGATGAGCACCGGGTCGTCCGGGCCCGAGGTCAGCCGGGACGCGACATTGCGTATCGCTCCGCCGGTGCCGAGCGGCTCGCGCTCGGTGACGTACTCGATGTGGAGGCCGAGCGAGGAGCCGTCGCCGAAGTACGGTTCGAAGACCTCCGCCAGGTACGAGGTGGCGAGCACGATGTGTTCGACCCCGGCGGCGCGGGCGCGCGCCAGCTGGTGGGTGAGGAACGGAACGCCCGCTGCCGGAACCATGGGCTTGGGCGTGTGCACCGTGAGCGGGCGCAGCCGGGTTCCCTTTCCGCCGACCAGGAGGATCGCTTCTTTTGCCTCTGTCACAGCACTGACTCTGCTTCCTGCTGGGGCCTGGCCTGGTTTCGGCTGGCCAGTGTATGCAGACCGGTTCGGTCGTCCCCGGTCAGCGGCCCGCAGCAGCTCTTCCGTTCCGTTCAGTGGCCCTGGAGCTCGGCGGATCAGCGGCCCTGGAGCTTGGCGGAGCTGGTCCGGGCCGAGCCGAGCTTCTTGTAGAGACGCGCTCCGGGGCATTCGGTTGCGAAGCCGTCCCGGTGGCCGGAGATGACGTTGAGCGAGACCTTCCTGCCCTTCTTGTACTTGTTGCCGCCGCCCGAGACCAGCGTGACCTTGCCGCGCGGGTTGGCGCCGAACAGGCCGAGCTTCCAGGCGGTGAGCTTCGCCACGGCATTCACCGCGGCGGCGGGCGGGTTCGACTTGGTGAAGGTGCCGAGCACCGCGATGCCCATGCTGTTGGTGTTGAAGCCGAGCGTGTGCGCTCCGAGGACGGCCCGGGTCACACCGCCCGCACGTCCCTCGTAGATGTTTCCGCACTTGTCGACGGCGAAGTTGTAGCCGATGTCGCGCCAGCCGCTGCTCTTGACGTGGTAGCGGTAGATACCGCGCAGGACCGAGGCCGCCTGGGAGCACGTGTAGTTGTTGCCGGTGGCGCTGTGGTGGATGAAGGCGGCCTTGACGGTGCTGGTGTAGACGAACTTGCGTTCCCTGAGCTTCTCGTCGGCGCCCCAGCCCTTGCGGGTGATGATGCGCGGACGGGGCCCGATGTACGGCCGGGCGCCCGGCGCGAGACCGGCCTCCGCCTCGCCCCGCACCTCGGACTCCGTCTTGCTCAGGGCGGGGAGCACGCCCTGGGCGAGGGTGCTGGTGCGGCCGTCCGCTCCGGCCTGGGAGCCGGCCGCGGTGACACCGCCGAGGTCCGTCGCGCTCACCTGCTGCGGGTCCCTGCCGGGGTCGACGAGTTCGAGGCGCAGCCCGCCGGGCAGCGGTACGGCGGGGGCGGTCCGGTCCTGCGGGTCCGGGGCCTCGGGGCGTACGCGGACCGCGACGCCGTCCGAGTCGCCGACCCAGAGCGGGGCGGTGGAGCCCCGGACGGCGCCGGATTCGCGCTCGGCGGTGCCGGGGTCGGCGGAGTGCTCGGCGTTGTGGGTCTCCAGGTCCTGCCAGTTCGACCAGGTGCCGGTGGTGGTGGCGCGGGTGCGGACCTGGACGGTGCCGTGGAGTTCGGTGTTCACGTCGTCCCAGACGACGCCGACCAGTGAGAAGGGGCGGACCGCGCGTTCGGGCAGTCCCTGTTCGGAGGCTGCCCCGGCCCGGGTCGGTTCGCCGGTGGCCCGGTCGGAGGGTGGCGGCAGGGTCCGCATCGGCAGGGACTGCGTGGAGCCCGGTACGTCGACGGGCCCGGCCGACTCGGCGGGGAGGGTGCGGTTGTCAGGGGCGGCGCCTGCGGGCACGGCCGACGGCAGTACGAGAACGGCCGCGCAGGTGACACCGATCGAGGATGCAAGGAAGGCACGCATGCCAGTAATCCTGGGCATAACCGCGCAACTCCGGCCACCCGGACCTCTGCGTACATGTGACGGCCCGTCTGCCCCACCGGTGTACCCGGCACCCTTTCTCCCCGCCGGGCCGGGCGCCGCCGCGTACCCTTGCGCGGATGAACGCCACCGACCGCACCCCTGCCGACCTGCTGCGTTCCGCGCTCGCCGCGGACCCGGCCCGCCCCTTGGTCACTTTCTACGACGACGCCACCGGAGAGCGCGTCGAACTGTCGGTGGCCACCTTCGCCAATTGGGTGGCCAAGACCGCCAATCTCCTGCAGGGCGATCTCGCCGCCGAACCCGGCGACCGGCTCGCGCTGCTGCTGCCCGCGCACTGGCAGTCCGCGGTGTGGCTGCTCGCCTGTTCCTCGGTCGGCGTGATCGCCGATGTGCAGGGCGACCCGGCCGGGGCCGACCTCGTCGTCAGCGGTCCGGACAGCCTGGAGGCGGCGCGCGCCTGCCGGGGCGAGCGGGTCGCCCTGGCGCTGCGCCCGCTGGGCGGCAGGTTCCCGCAGGCGCCCGAGGGTTTCGCGGACTACGCGGTGGAGGTGCCGGGCCAGGGAGACCGGTTCGCCCCGTTCGCCCCCGTGGACCCGGACGCTCCCGCGCTGGTGGTGGACGGCGTCGAGCTGACGTCGGCGCAGCTGGTGGCGCGGGCCGGGAAGGATGCGGAAGGGCTCGGCCTGACCGCCGGATCGCGGCTGCTCACGGGGCGTACGTACGGCAGCTGGGAAGGGCTGAGCGCGGGGCTGTTCGCGCCGCTGGCCGCCGGGGGGTCCGTGGTCCTGTGCCGGCACCTGGGGCAGCTGGGCGAGGAGGGGCTGGCGAAGCGGATGGCGAGCGAGCGGGTCACCAACAGTGCGGTATGACAAGCACGCTGAGGACCACTCTTCCGGCCCATACCGTGTCGAGTCCTCGGCGGCTCCGCGTCAACTCCGGTACATGATCGGCGTTACGGACCACCGGGGACACAACCAAGCGTGAGGTTCAGCCGTCTACTCCTGCGACCGGTGGCCCGACGTGCCGCCGAACGTGAAGGATGGACGCAGACGTGAGCGAAAGCGCCGGCCCACCGGCCGACCCGGCGGGCGGGGACAAGCCGGAGCCCGAGGACGGGCCCGGCGCCGCCCCGGCGACCGGGCACCGGCGCCACTGGCTGCGCTGGGCCGCACTCGGCGCCTCGTTCGTCGTGCTGGTCGCGGCGGGTGCCGGCTGGTGGCTGTACCGGAAGCTCGACGGCAACATCAGGACCGACACCTCCGCGGCCGCCGAGCTCAAGGTGTACGACCGGGAGCGGCCCGCCTCCGTGGTGCACGACGCGGAGAACATCCTGCTCATCGGCTCGGACAGCCGGGCCGGTGACAACCGCAAGTACGGCCGGGACGACGGCGGCAGCCAGCGCTCGGACACCACGATCCTGCTGCACCTCGCCGCGGACCGGAAGAGCGCGACCGCGATGTCCCTGCCGCGCGACCTGATGGTGCGGATCCCGGTCTGCCACCAGGCGGACGGCACGGCCACGAAGAAGCAATTCGCCCAGTTCAACTGGGCCTTCGAGTTCGGCGGCGCCGCCTGCACGATCCGTACGGTCGAGAAGATGACCGGCGTCCGGATCGATCACCACATGATCGTCGACTTCAACGGCTTCAAGGACATGGTCGACGCCGTGGACGGGGTCGAGGTCTGCCTCAAGAAGCCGGTCGACGACACCGCCGCCCATCTGAAGCTCCCCGCCGGACGCCAGACGCTCGACGGCGAGCAGGCGCTGGGGTACGTACGGGCCCGCAAGTCGATCGGCAACGGCAGCGACACCGAACGGATGGACCGCCAGCAGCAGTTCCTGGGCGCGCTGGTGAACAAGGTCCAGAGCAACGGCGTCCTGCTCAATCCGACCCGCCTCTACCCGGTGCTGGACGCGGCCACCAAGGCGCTGACCACCGACCCGGGGCTGGACAGCCTCAAGGACCTGTACGAGCTGGTGCGCGGCATGCGCAACGTGCCGACCGACAAGGTTCAGTTCCTGACCGTGCCCCGGCAGCCGTACGCCGCCGACCGGAATCGGGACGAACTCGTACAGCCCGATGCGGACCGGCTCTTCAAGCGGCTGCGCGACGACGATCCGGTCGCGGTGGTCCCGGCGGACGAGTTCCAACATGACGACGGAAAGAACAACGGGAAAAACAATGCCGCGGCCGATACCCCGGATGCTTCGGGCCCCAGTCCCACGCCTACCTATTCGGGCAACAACGCGGCGGCGGACCTGTGCAAGCAGTAAAGCAATTCCCAAGCAGAAGCCGGTGATCGGCGTGTAATGAGCAGTATGACCAGTTGTAAGGAGCGTGGAATTTGTCACGCACGTCGCTAGACGCCGAACTGGGCCGATAGTGTGACGCGATCCGGTGCTTCCGGCCGCCAGGCCGCGCACTTCTGGAGCGAAAGATCGAGCGCCTGATCGGGGGAGGCGCCTCGCGTGGCACCGACGGAGGACTCAAGCAACCGTGGATGCGCAAAGCCGTGGGCGGGCGGACGGAATCGACCCCGCAGACCAGTGGGTCCTCAACCCGCACACCGGTGATTACGAACTGCGACTGAATCATTCCGGAGGGGATTCGGACACCCCTTCCCGTACTTCCGGCGCGCGTGTTCCGCATAGTCGGGAGCCGGTCCGGGACAGTGGCGGCGGACGCAGAGGCACCACCCGCGACGGCAGGGGCGACCGCCGTGATCCGGCCCGCGACGACCAGGATTCCCCGTCGAAGCGCGAGGTGCCCGGTCAGCGCAGCCGCCGTTCGGCCAACGGCACGCGTGGCCAGGAGAGTTCCGGCCCGGCGGGCCGCCGCAGCCGCAAGGCCCCGAAGGCCCGGCGCAAGAAGGCCCTGATGTGGACGGGCGGTGTGACGGCCTTCGTCCTGGTCGGCCTCTCGGTGGGCGGCTACGCGCTCTACCAGCACTTCAACGGCAACCTGAACACGGTCGACGTGGGCGGGGCCGGCAACAAGAACGTCTTCGACAACGACGCCCCGATCAACATCCTGATCATCGGTACCGACAAGCGCACCGGCAAGGGCAACGAGGGCTACGGCGACAAGGGCAGTGTGGGCCACGCCGACACCAACATCCTCTTCCACGTCTCCGAGGACCGCACCAACGCGACGGCGCTGAGCATCCCCCGCGACCTGATCACCGACATCCCGGACTGCGAAGTCAAGCAGCCGGACGGCTCGGAGAAGGTCGTCCCGGGCACGCAGAACGTCCGCTTCAACCAGAGCCTCGGCCAGGAGGGCCGTAACGCCGGCTGCACCATGGAGACGGTCAGGGAGATCACCGGCCTGAAGGTCGACCACTTCATGATGGTCGACTTCAACGCGGTGAAGGAGCTGTCCACCGCGGTCGGCGGGGTCGAGATCTGCCTGGCCAAGCCGGTCAAGGACCCGGACTCGCACCTGAACCTGCCGGCCGGTGAGCACCGGATCCAGGGCGAGGACGCCCTGGCGTTCGTACGGACCCGGCACAGCTTCGGCAACCATGGCGACCTGGACCGGATCAAGGTCCAGCAGCAGTTCATCGCCTCGATGATCCGGCAGATGCAGTCCGACTCCACCCTGACCAGCCCGACCAAGCTCTACAAGCTGGCGGACGCGGCGACCAGGGCACTCACCGTCGACACCGGCATCGGCACGGGGACGAAGCTGGCCTCGCTGGCCCAGGAGCTCAGCAAGGTCAACACCAAGAACATCACCTTCACCACGGTGCCGGTGCTCGACAACCCGGCCGAGAAGACACCGGTCACCGTCGTGCTGAACCCGCCCAAGTCCGACGCGCTCTTCGCCATGATGCGCGACGACACCTCGCTGACCGAGGTGAAGTCGAAGAAGAAGGCCGCGAAGGGCAAGCAGGACGCCCTCCTCAAGGGCCCCAAGGCCGCCGCGGGCGATGTCCGCGTCGATGTGTACAACGGCGGCAAGGTCCCGGGAGCCGCACAGGCGACGGTCACCTGGCTGCAGAACGAGCAGGGCGTACTCAAGTCCACCAACAAGGCCAACGCCCCGGCGAAGGCCGCGAAGACGACGCTGGAGTACGCGCCGAACCAGGCGGACCAGGCCCGCGCGCTGGCCGCCATGATGGGCCTGCCCGGCTCGGCCATGAAGAAGGGCACCGAGGACGCCGAAGGGCTCCAGGCGATGGTCCTGACCCTGGGGGACGACTTCAAGGGCGCGGGCACTCCCATCACCGGGCCGGCCAAGGTGCCGGCCGACATCCAGCAAGCAAACGCCGACAAGGCAGAGTGCGCCAAGTGACACCGGGTCACCGCGCTTACCCACGAGTCTGAGCAGCAGGGGGGACCTGGTGGCACGAAGTGGTACATCCGGGGAGGGGACGCGACCACGCGTCCGGCATGCCGGCCAACTCGGCTGGGACGACGGGCTGTACGAGGAGGGGCCGGAGAGCGGCACGGACTCCGGCACCGGGGAGCGGCAGGCCGCTTCCGGGGAGAGCGGTCACCGGCGCGGTGGCTCGAAGCGGCGCGGCAAGAAGGGCAAACGCCGGGTGCTGCGCTGGAGCGCGTCGGTTCTCGCG
The DNA here is from genome assembly GCF_900091725.1 of Streptomyces sp. DvalAA-43. GTDB lineage: Bacteria > Actinomycetota > Actinomycetes > Streptomycetales > Streptomycetaceae > Streptomyces > Streptomyces pulveraceus. The sequence continues at coordinate 10,619 of NZ_FMBW01000030.1, forward strand.
CTGCTCATAATCGGCGGCGCGGGGGCCGGATACCTCTACTACGAACACCTCAACAGCAACATCAAGAAGGCCGATCTGACCCTCGGCGACAAGAAGATGGCCGACCACAAGGCCAACGCCGCCGGTCAGACGCCGTTGAACATCCTGCTCCTCGGTTCGGACGCACGGGACAACGCGGAGAACCAGAAGCTCGGCGGGGCGAAGGACACCTTCGGGGCACCGCCCCTGGCCGACGTACAGATGCTGCTCCACGTCTCCGCGGACCGCAGCAACATGTCGGTGATCAGCATGCCGCGCGACACCATGCTGAAGATCCCGAAGTGCACCGATCCGAAGACGAAGCGCGTCTACCCCGCGTCCGTCGGTCTGGAGATGACCAACGAGACGCTCGGCCGCGGCGGTCCGGGATGCTCCGTGGCCACCTGGTACGAGCTCACCGGCATCACCATCGACCACTTCATGATGATCGACTTCTCCGGTGTGGTCTCGATGGCCGACGCGATCGGCGGCGTCCCGGTCTGCGTGAAGAACAACGTCTACTCGCGCGACAGCAAGGGCCACGGCTCCGGGCTGAAGCTGAAGAAGGGCACCACGAAGATCAAGGGCAAGCAGGCCCTCCAGTGGCTGCGCACCCGCTACGGCTTCGAGGACGGCACCGACCTCGGCCGTACCCACGCCCAGCACATGTACATGAACTCGATGGTCCGTGAACTGCGCAAGGGCACCAAGCTCACCGACCCGGGCAAGCTGACCGACCTCGCCGAGGCGGTGATCAACGCGCTCACCGTCGACAAGTCCATCGACACGGTCAAGGATCTCTACGACCTCGCGGAAGACCTCAAGCGGGTGCCGACCAAGCGCATCACCATGACGACGATGCCGAACGTCTACGGGACGGGCACCCTGAAGGAGCGGGTGCTCCCGAAGCCCGGCGACGCCGACCAGCTCTTCCAGATGGTCCGCGACGACATCCCGCTCGACGGCAAGGCGTCCAAGCGCAAGAAGCCGGCCGCCGCCAAGGAGCCCACGGCGTCCCCGGCCGAGATCCCGGTGACCGTCCGCAACGGCACGCGTACCGAAACCGACTACCCGGTCAAGGGCCGCGCCTCGGCGGTCCAGACGCTGCTGGCCGGAAAGGGCTTCACCCGGGCCACGATCGACGCGCAGAGCGCCGAGGCCGCGAAGCGGACCGGGATCCTCTTCCCCACCGTGGACATGGAGGGCAACGCCCAGGCGGTCGCCAAGGCGCTCGGCATCCCGCTGACAGCGGTGAAGAAGTCGGCCGACGTCTCGGGCATCACACTGACCGTGGGGGCCGACTGGCGCGAGGACGGGCCGTACCACGCGGCCTCCGCCGAGGAGAAGACCCCGGACAGCGCACGGGCGCTCAACGGCGACGACGATTCGGCCTGCATGGACATCCAGCCGGGCTTCACCTGGTAGCGCCGCACCGGCACAGCACACCGCAGGGGGCCCTCCGGCACATCGGAAGGCCCCCTGCGATGTCGTCGGCGCGCTACGCGGTGACGGCCGGGCGGCGGCTGGCGATGACCTTCCTCGCCAGCGAGCGCGGGCTGGTCAGGAAGCCGTACCCCCACGACATGTGCATGGTCGCGAGGGCCACCGGGATCTGCGCCCGCGCCTTCAGCGACAGGCCCTTGCCCGCCGGTACGGACCCGGCGACGATCGCCGCGACGTACCCGGCGGGGACGACGAACGCCCACGGGGTGACGGCCGCGCCGACCACGATGCCCGCCGCGATCGCGCAGACGGCGGTGGGCGGCGCCAGGTAGCGCAGGTTGATGGAGCCGGAGTGGTAGCGGGCGACGACATGCCGCCAGCGGCCGTAGTCCTTGTACTGCTTGGCAAGGGCCCGCACGGAGGGGCGCGGCCGGTACTGCACCTTCAGTTCGGGCGAGAACCAGATCAGGCCGCCGGCCTCGCGGATGCGGAAGTTCAGCTCCCAGTCCTGGGCCCGGATGAACTCCACGTTGTAGCCGTCCGCCTTCTCCAGCGCCTCGCGGCGGAAGACGCCGAGGTAGACGGTCTCCGCCGGGCCGGCCTGGCCGCCGGTGTGGAAGGCCGCGTTGCCGACGCCGATCTTCGACGTCATGGCCGCGGCGACGGCGTCCTCCCAGGCGTTCTCGCCCTCGGCGTGCATGATGCCGCCCACGTTCTGCGCGCCGGTCTCCTCCAGGAGGCGGACGGCGGTCGCGATGTAGTTCGGCGAGAGCATGCCGTGGCCGTCGACCCGCACCACTATCGGGTGGCGGGAGGCCTTGATCGCGGCGTTGAGGGCGGCCGGGGTGCGGCCGGTCGGGTTCGGGACGGTGTGGACCCGGGGGTCCTCGCGCACCAGCTCCGCGGCGATCTCGTCCGTACGGTCCGTGGAGGGGCCCAGCGCGATGACCACCTCCATCTCCCCTGCGTACTCCTGCTCCAGGATGTGCCGTACGGAGTTCCTGAGGTGACGCTCCTCATTGAGCACCGGCATGATCACGGAGACGGCGGGATGCTGCGCGGCAGACATGGTGGTCCTCGGGTGGTCCTCGGGGGCGCCGGGGGTTTCGTACCCCACCAGGCGGCGGTATTCGGCCGCCACGTTACCGCGAATGGGGGATACCGGCGCGCCCCGCCGGAGCACACACCGGGCCGTTGATCATATGGACCTACTGTGCGAACGGTCCCCCTCGCACCGTGGAGGTCCCCCAGTGCCCACACCGCACCGCTCCCCCAGTCCGTCCCGTTCCCGCGCGGTTCCGCCGCAGCGCAGGTCCAGAAAGCAGGACGAGCGACCACGCTGGGGCATGCGGATGGTGACCGGCTTCTCCGTGCTGGTGCTGGGCGCCGGCGGGATCGGTCACGCGATGGTGACCGGTCTGGAGACCGGGATCGACCGGATCGACCCGTTCAAGGACATGAAGAACCGGCCGCCCGCGGGCACCGGCACGAATCTGCTGCTCGTGGGCACCGACGCCCGCGACCGGATCACCGCCGAGGAGAAGAGGAAGTACCGGCTGGGCGGCGCCCCCTGCCACTGCACCGACACGGTCATGCTGGTGCATCTGTCGGCGGACAAGAAGCGCGCGAGCGTCGTCTCGCTGCCCCGCGACAGCTACGCCGAGGTCCCCGAGCACCGGGACGGGACCACCGGCAAGGAGCGCCCCGCGCACCCGTCGAAGCTGAACGCGGCCTATGCCGAGGGCGGGCCGAATCTGACCGTACGGACCGTCGAGCACATGACGGGCGTCAAGGTCGACCACTATCTGGAGGTCGACTTCACCAGCTTCATGAAGACGGTGGACGCCCTGGGCGGGGTGAAGATCTGCACGACCCGGCCGATGAAGGACGCGTACACCGGCCTCGACCTCGCCGCGGGCTCCCATGAGCTGAACGGCGGGCAGGCCCTCCAGTACGTACGCTCCCGGCACATCGACGGGGCCGCCGACCTGGGACGGATGCAGCGCCAGCAGAAGTTCCTCGCCTCGCTGATCGCGCAGGCGACCAGCAGCGGGGTGCTGCTGAACCCGGTGAAGTTCCGGGACGTCACCGCGACGATGCTCGGCTCGGTCCGGGCCGACCAGGGGTTCGGTACGGAGCAGATGCTGGAGCTCGGCCAGGCGATGCGCGGCTTCTCCCCCGCCTCGTCCGAGTTCGCCTCCGTGCCGATGGGGAACGTCTCCTACCAGGTCAAGGGCATCGGCACGACCGTCACCTGGGACAAGGCCAAGTCGAAGAAGCTCTTCCAGGCACTGCGCGAGGACAAGCCGCTCGCCCCCGTACGGCCCGCGCGGCCGAAGGCGGTGCAGGTCGACGTCGCCCCCCGGGAGATCCGGGTCCAGGTCTACAACGGGACGCCGAAGGACGGGCTCGGCAGGACGGTCGACGACGCGCTGCGCGCCACCGGCTTCGACACCACGCGCACCCCGCTCAACAGGGAGCCGCACACGAACAGGGAGCAGAACGCGGACGACGAGCAGAACGTGGACGCCGAGCGCGAGCCGTACGGGCTGAAGCGCACCCTGGTCACCTACGACCCGCGCTGGGACCAGTCCGCGAAGTCGCTGGCCGCAGCGCTGCCCGGGGCCGAGCTGCGGGCGGTGCGGGGGCAGGGCGCCACGATGCGGGTGACGGCGGGCGCCGACTTCGACAAGGTGCAGCGGGTGCGGGCCGAGGAGAAGAACAACGGCGAGTACGGCGCGGTCACGGGCGACGAGGTGGCCTGCCCGTGACCACGGGTCTGCCGACGGACCGACCTGCCCGTGCCCGCAAGGCCTGCCGACGGGCCGATGTGTCCACGCCCACGAGGCCGGTCGGCGCTCTCAGTCCTCGATGCCGTCCGCCGCGCGCTTCTCGCGCAGCTCCTTGATCGCGCGGCGGCGGGCGAGGCGGTGGGTGCGCCGGATCTGCGCCTCCTGGTAGCGCCGCTTGTCGCGCTCCGTCTCCGGGATCACCTGCGGTACGGGGCGCGGCCTGCCGTCCGCGTCGACCGCGGCGAACACCAGGTAGGCGCTGCCGACCTGCTGGGCGGGGGTCGATTCGTTCCACCGCTCGGCCATGACCCGGACGCCGACCTCCATCGAGGAGCGGCCGGTCCAGTTCACCTGGGCGCGGACGTGCACGAGGTCGCCGACGCGGACCGGCTCCAGGAAGACCATCTCGTCCATCGAGGCCGTCACGGCGGGTCCGCCGGAGTGCCGGCCGGCCACGGCGCCCGCCGCGTCGTCGACCAGTTTCATGATCACGCCACCGTGCACCGTACCCAGCAGATTGGTGTCGCTGCCGGTCATGATGTGGCTGAGGGTGGTCCGGGAAGCGGCGGTCGGCTTGCCCGGAATGTCGCCCTCCGGGCGTGGGGCCTGATCTGTCATACCGTCCACCTTATGCGGGGGCTCTCACCCGGCCGCATTGCATCAGCTTCGCAACAGCCCTGATGCGATTTCCCGCACCCCCTGTAATACCAGTACACCTGGCCTGCACACTGGACCGCATGAACGATTGGCCCGAGGGATGGTCCGACGACAACCGCGGCGGTAACCGCTACGGGCAGGGCAGCGCCGGCGAGCGGCCCGAGGGCGCCCGCGTGATGCCGCACGTCCAGCGCCCTCCCGCCCCGCCGCGGCAGCGCCCCGCTCCGCCCCGGCAGCGCCAGGCGCAGTCGCAGCAGCACTCCGGCGGCTACGACGACGGCGCGGGGTACGACAGCGGTTACAACACGGGTGAGGTCTACGGCGGCCAGGGGGGCGGCCGGGGCAACGGCCGCGGCGGCCAGGGCGGTGGCCAGGGCCCCGGCGGCTATGCGCAGGGGCGCTCGGCGCCCGACTGGCGCCGCCGGATCAAGATAGGCTCGCTGTCGCTGGTGATCGTGGTCCTCGCGGTCTCCATCGGCACGTACTTCTGGGCCGACTCCAAGCTCAAGCGCGAGGTGGACCTCTCCAAGGTCATCGAGCGGCCGGAGGGCGGCGACGGCACCAACTACCTGATCGTCGGCTCCGACAGCCGCGAGGGCATGACGGCCGAGGACAAGAAGAAGCTCCACACCGGCTCCGCGGAAGGCAAGCGGACCGACTCGATGATGATCCTGCACGACGGCTCCAACGGGCCGACGCTGATCTCCCTGCCGCGTGACTCGAACGTCGAGATCCCCTCGTTCAAGGGCTCCGACTCCGGCAAGCTCTACCCCGGCCGCGGCCGCTTCACCAAGCTGAACGCCGCGTACGCCATGGACGGCCCCGAACTCCTCGTCCGCACCGTCGAGTTCAACACCGGCCTGCGCATCGACCACTACTGCGAGATCGGCTTCGGCGGCTTCGCCAAGATCGTGGACGCGATCGGCGGCGTGGAGCTGGACATCCCCAAGGGCTTCAAGGACAAGAAGTCCGGCGCCGACTTCAAGGCGGGCAAGCAGACGCTGAACGGCGAACAGTCGCTGGCCTTCGTCCGCACCCGGTACGCCTTCGCCCAGGCGGACTTGGCCCGTACGAAGAACCAGCAGAAGTTCCTCGCGGCGCTGGCGAGCCAGACGGCGACGGCGTCCACCATCCTCAACCCGTTCAAGCTGTACCCGACGATGGGGGCGGGCCTGGACACCCTGGTCGTGGACAAGGACATGTCGCTCTGGTCCCTGGGGCAGATGTTCTTCGCCATGAAGGACGTCACGGGCGGCGACGGCAAGTCGATGAACATGCCGATCTCGGGTTTCTCGGGCGGCAATGTGGTCTGGGACAAGACCAAGGTCAAGCAGTTGGTGGAGCAGCTCAAGAACGACGAGAAGGTCACCGTCACCGAGAACTGACGACTGGCACAGAGCCCGGAGAACGGGGCCCGGACGGTTCGCCGTCCGGGCCCCGTTCCCGTTCCTGGTCCCGTTCCGCGCCGGATTCCGCCACCGCCGCTATCCGCTGCAGTCGACTATTCGCTGCGGTCGACGTTTCCCCACTCGTCCATCGTGGGGTGGATCTGCGTGGGGCCCTGGTCGTCGACGTCCGAGCGACGCGGACCCTCCGGGCCGGCGGGACCGATGCGCATCATCCGTTCGATCCGGGCGATCTCGAAGCAACGCCCCCGTACCTTCAGCTCGTTGGGCCGCACGCGCCGCACGAACGAATCCGCGGCCCGCGCGTACACGGCGGCGTCCCGCTCGTCGACCTCCCCGGTCATCGGCAGGTACGTCTTCAGGTAGTGGACCAGTGAGCGCCGCGCGTCCTGCGGGGTGGGGTGCTGACTGGACGCCATCGACCAGGACTTCTCCTTGTGCTCCATCACCCGGAAGACGACCGGCAGCAGCACCAGGCCCGGATGGGTCCGCAACGCCCGCTGCGAATCCGCCAGTACGTCGGGCGGGAAGCGGTCCGAGGTGTACGAGACCGGCACCAGACCCATCCGGTCCAGGCCCTCCGTCAGCCCCACCGCCGCCGCGTGGTCGACGACGAACCCCTTGGTGGTCGAGGGCGTGCACGGCAGGAGGTCCCAGCCCTCCGAGTCGACGTCCGTGGCCCTGGGCGGCTCCAGACGCCCCTGCCCGGTCCGGGCGAACTCGTCGGCGCGCACCACGCGGTAGCGCGTGTCACCGACGGTCAGCTCGTTCAGCGGCTCGGTCTCCAGCCGGGCCACCGCGTCCAGGAGGACGCGCCGCTCGCGGGGGTCGTCCGTCTCGTCCTTGGCCTTGAACCAGAGGTAGGAGTTCAGCTGGTCGCGGGCGTCCTGCGGATAGCCGGTGTCCATGTCGGTCAGCAGCCGCCACCGTGGCCGCTCGCCGCAGCGCTGCTCGGCGATGCCGAAGAGAGGCCCCCGGACCACGATCTTCCCGTACGTCCGGGACGCGACGAGCGCGTCCGCCTCGGTGACGAGGGAGACCGGGTCGTCCCGGTGCTGCACGTTGATGACGAGGTGATCCGGTGGTGCCTGTTGGTGATCGGTCATGTACCCAGTGTGCCGAGGCCGGGTGCGGAAGGTGGGCGGAATGCGGGAAGGAGGCCGGAATGCGGAGTACGGGCCGACCGGCGCGGGGCGTTGTCGGCGGCGGCACCCTGCGGGACGCAAGGTACGGGGCGTTGTCGGTGGCGGCACCTACAGTCGCACGCATGACGCAGGAGCAGCAGCCCCCGACCCTCGCGCTCGACCTCGACGCGCTCGGCGCGGCCACCGGTGAGCGGCCCGACAGACAGGCGGCATGGCGCTTCATCCGCGCCTTCGCCCGCGACTGGAGCGGGCGCCCCCTGGGCGAGGCCGACGGCCACACCGCCGCCGAACTCGACGCGGCACAGGCCCGGCTCGGCCTTCCCCTGCCCGCCGCGCTGCGCGAGGCCCTCCAACTGCTCGGTACTCGAATCGACCTGACGGACAATCAAGACACGCTGCTCGCCCCGCAGGACCTCTACGTGGACGCGGACCGCGGTGTACTGGTCTTCCGCGTCGAGAACCAGTCCTGCGCCTACTGGGGCATACGCGTCACGGACCTGGACCAGGAGGACCCGCCCGTCGTGATCCGCGCCGACCTCGTCAGCCCCACCGCCGACGACTGGGCCGCGTGGCTGGGCCGGGTCAGCGTCGCGTTCATCGAGATCGTCCTCTCCGAGGCCCTGTGCGCCGACGAGGACCTGATGGGCTGGGTGACCCCCGACGACACCGGTCTGCCCGAGGACATCGCCGCCGCCTTCCTGCGCCTGCCGTTCCCGGAGTACCCGATCAGCCAGCGGCCGGGCTCGCGCTGGTACGCCCACGACGAGATCATCCTCCGCGACGACCACGGGACCGCGATGTTCCGCGCCCGCACGGAGGCGGCCTTCGACCGCTTCGACGGGGAGGACGAGGAGGACTGACGGAGGCCATCCCGCCCGGGGCCGGCGGCCGAGCGGGATCAGCGCTCGGTGGCGTAGGAGACGAAGCCGGTCCAGGCGGCGGAAGTGAAGGCGAGGCGGGCGCCCTGCGCGTTCTTGGAGTCGCGTACATGCACCGAGCCTGAGGCCGCCGCGACCTCGACGCAGTCGCCTTCGTTGCCATTGCTGCTGTAGCTGCTCTTGAACCAGGCCAACTCGGAAACGTCCTGCGCGGAAGTCCTGCGGATCATGTCTCTCCCAGCATTTGCTCGATGAGGGCCAGAGTCTCTCGGGGCGTGAGAGCCACGGCTCGGATGATGCCATACCGCAGTTCAAGGATACGGAGCTGCTTCGCGTCGGTCACCCGACGCCCGCCGAACGCTCCATACGAACGCCCCACCGCCGAACCGTCTCTGAACTTCAGCACGTCGATGTCCCCGTCCATCCCAGGGTGCGCCTCGCGGTGCGTAGGCATCACCTGGAGGGTGACATTGCGCAACTGCCCGATCTCCAGCAGGCGTTCGAGCTGTCGCCGCCATTCCATCGTGCCCCCGATGGGCCTCCTGAGCGCCGACTCCTCCTGGACGAAACTGAGAGCAGGTGCGGGCGACCGTTCGAAGATCGACTGCCGCGCCATGCGCGCGGCCACCATCCGCTCCACCTCGTCCTGAGAGTACGAGGGCTGCCGGGCCTCGAACAGTGCCCGCGCATGGCCCGGAGTCTGCAACAACCCGTGCAGGCCGTGCGCCACATAGGCGGCGATCTCGACCGCCTTCGCTTCCACGCTCGCCAGATCCCGGATCTTCTTCGGGTAGCGGACCTCGGCCACGTCCTGCTTCATCGCCGCGAGCTTCCCATCCGCCCCGAGCACGCTGTCGGCTCTGTCCAGGAGCTCCGGCCGGGGGATGCGGCGACCGCCCTCCACCTTGTAGATCTGGTCCTCCCCGTACCCGATCGCGGCCCCGAACTCCCCGGCCCGCAACCCCGCCGCCTCCCGCCACGCCTTGAGCTGGCGGCCCACCGCCGCGACCACGGCCGCCCCCGACTCGTCATCGGGATCGACGTCCCAGCCCGGCTCGTCCGCCCCGGCGTCGCCATGTTCCGTACCGGTCTCATCCACGCTCATCCGTGCCCCACTTCCGATGCGTTTGCCGTTCTCGGCCCAACCCCTGATGCCCCCGGCAGGTCACCCCGGACAGCCGGGACAACACTGGACAAACCCTGGACAATCGCCGTACGTAAGCGGCTTGTCACTGTTCACGGTACGCAGCCACGGCCACGCTGAGTGGCGTGAACCCACACATCACCCGAACCGAACATTCCGCTCCCGTCCGGCAGTTCACCGTGTTGCTCTCCCCCACCCGCCGGGGCGCCAGGCTCGCCCGCCTCCTCACCACGGCGCATCTGGGCGACTGGGGGATCGCCTACGAACGGGCCGCGCATGTCGTCGCCGAGCTGGCGATCAACGCCGCCGTCCACGGTCGCGTACCGGGCCGGGACTTCCGGCTGAACATCACCGTCCACCGCGACGAGCTCCTTCGGATCGAGGTGACCGACACCCGGGCCGAGCAACTGCCCGTCGTGTCCACCCCCGACCAGCACGCGGAGAACGGGCGCGGCCTACTGATCGTCGAGGCGCTCGCCGACCGCTGGGGCATCGGCCTCGGACCCGTCCCACGCAAGACCGTCTGGGCTGAGATCGACCTCGTACCGCACCCCCTCCACCGGGTCGCGGAATCCCACGACCCGGTGAACCACGTCCCCGCGTTCCCTGACGTATAAAGCCTGAAAGAACTTGGGGGAAATGGTCCTCCCCGCCCAGACCGGGCACCGCCCCGGACCCACTCGACCCGAACGGACCTCCATGGTCAGCTCACCCCACGAAGCAATGCACCGCATCTTCCAGGAGTACCCCGGCCTCTTCTCGCGCGTCTCCGAAGTGCTCGGAGTCGACATCCCCGCACCCACCTCGGCCATCGCCCTGCCCACCGACCTCACCGAGGCCCGCCCCGTCGAGCGCAGGGTGGACACCCTCCTGCGCATCGAGACAGAGCACGACGGCCCCTTCGTCCTCGCCATCGAAGCCCAGGGCAAGAAGGCCCCGCGCAAGACAGCCAGCTGGCCGTACTACGTCAGCTACCTCCACAACAGATATGGGCTGCCGATCCTGCTGCTGGTCGTCTGCCAGGACCAGGCCACCGCCGAATGGGCCACACGGCCCATCTCCATCGGTGTCCGTCAATGGCAGACCCTCACCCTGAACCCCCTCGTCGCGGGGCCGCACAACATGCCGGTCATCACCGATGTGGCCGAGGCCCGCAAAGACCTCGCGCTCGCCACCCTGGCCGCCATCACACACGCCGACAATCCGGACGTCGGTGCCATACTGAAGACGCTGTCCGCCGCGTTGCGCGACACACCGGAAGCAATCGCCGACCCCATCGTCGAACTCACCGCACAGGGCCTGGGCAACCGCCCGGCCGCACAACAGTGGAGGAATCTGGTGGCCGTGGACACGTCTTTCTACAAGTCCTTCATCTCAGAGGAGATCCGGGACGAAGGCCGGGCGGAGGGCCAGGCGGAAAGCCTCTTGCTGGTCCTCGAAGCACGTGGCATCACCCTTGCCGACGAGGCCCGCGAGAAGATCACCAGCTGCCATGACCTCCGGCTCCTGCGCCAGTGGCTGAACCGCGCCATCACCGCCGCCACCATCGAGGAAGTCTTCGCCGGGGAGTGACCCAGCCCGGTCCCCTCATCGCATACACCCGTCCGGCGGACACGGTCACCTGTGGCGGTCAGCTGCCTCAGCGGTCTGCTGCGAAACTGTGAGCGCCGATGGCGCTTTCCAGAAGTCCCGCTTTGGTCGTCGGCGGGACAGGCATGCTGACAGGGTTGTGCATCACCTCGTCCGCCAGGGGCGACGGGTCGGCGTCGTAGCGCGGGACCGGGCGCGGATCGCTGCCGTCGCAGCATCGAGCAACCGCCCGGAGCTCGTCGTGCCCGTGCCATGCGACTACACAGATCGAGCCGGACTTCGGTGTGCGTTGCAGCAGGTCACGCGTACGGACGGACGGTTCGCCCTGGTTGCCGAGAGGGGCCGCCGCGATGCGCCGCCTGGTGCCGTTCACCTTCTTGCCCGTGTCCCAGCCCCCGGTCGGCCGCACCGGCCGTCTCGGCGGCCCGCGGCGACTGGGAGTCGGTGATCGCCGCGCTCGGCTCGGCATGCAGGGCCCCTGGCGGCGCGGCCGGATGCGGCGATCGCCGCATCCAGCGTTTCTGCCGCATCCAGGTAGGCGAGCGCGAAGTCCTCAAGAACTTCCCGGCGCTGCGACCCGAGCCACGACTCCAGGGAAGACAGACGCGGCCGTATCGTCTCCAGGACTTCCCAGAACCAATCAGGAACTTCCCCGGCATGGCGCCGGGGCCCCAAGGGGTGCCACCGTGTCCGCGATGGGGGCCGAGCCGCGTTTCCGTACAGCCTGCTGCGACAGGCATCCGGAGGCGCGGGCGTACAGCCGGTCCCGCTACGGCAGGTTCTGACCATCACGATGCGCTGGATCTGGTCCGCGCCCTCGTAGATCGGGTGCTTTACAACACTCAGCGCTCTGACCTGCGTAAACACCCACTTCATGAAGTGCCTGCCCAGCATTTCCCCGTGATCGTCTACCCGACAACACGAATATCGGCGATGTGACATAGACCCGCCACACGCATCCGGCCTACCGTCGCCCTGACGGCACGGACCAGCCCTGCATCGAAGGAGATCACAGTGGCGCGCGAAGAACTGACCCGTCTTACCGGCCATGCCGGAGGGCCCAACTGCGACGACGACGATTGCCCCAACGTCTATCGGACCAGGAGCGGTTCATTAGTTGTTCAGGGGAACGTGTCATCCGCCTTCACGCCACCCGCCGGCGAGGGCCTGGTAGAGATCCCCGAGCACGTTCTCAGGGAGGCCGCCCGTGCCCTTGGATGGTGAGGACTGGCGTCGCTTCTTCGACGCCTTCGAGCGCGAAGCATGGCGGTTCGAGGCACAGCCCACCTACACCATGCCCAAGGAACAGGAGAGTGTCGCCCGCTTCCTGAGGGGCGAGGACAAGCCCGCCGACCACAATGCCCGCTGGCATGACCGGGTACGCGCATACGTCGCATCCGGAAGGCGCATCGGGCGTGTACGCGTCGTGCGACAGCCGCTCACCGACTACCAGCGGTATCAATTCGCCTGGGGTATCCCCGGCAACATCACGGCCGGTGAGGACATCCGCGTCCTGGACGTGACGCGGGAGGATTACGGTTTGCCGCTCTCCGGGCGCGACTGGTGGTTGTTCGACGAAAGCCGCGCCGCTCATCTGAACTTCCGGCCGGACGGCACCCAGATCAATCGCGAGGCGTACGAGGGAGACCCCGCTCCCTATCGAGAGTGGAAGCGCATCGCCCTGGAACACGCCGTGCCTTTCGAGAAGTACGTGAAGGGCCTTGACGTTTGACCCCGGGCAGCTAGGGCAGTCGAAGGCTGACCTGGCGGAGACACTCCGCGCACTGCGCAGGCGAGCCGGCCGCACACAGGTCTGGCTCGCCCAGCGCTGCAACATGTCCCAGACCAAGCTCAGCAATATCGAGACGGGCCGGAGCACACCCGGCCTTGTTGACATCGAGTTGATTCTCAGAGCCCTTGACGCGCCTCCGGAGTCCGTGGCCGAAGTGGCCGCTCTCGCTCGGCTCGCCCATACGGAATGGCAGGGCAAGCGGGCGTCGTGGCGCAGAGGATTGGAGAAGCGGCAGTCGGAACTGGCCGGCCTCGAAGCGGATGCCTTGACGCTCCGGTACTTCCTGCCCGCGATGGTGACCGGACTCCTGGCCACGCCTGAGTACATCAGGGCGAGCCTGGGGCACTCACCGGTGGACACATCCAAGACGGTCGCAAAAAAGCTGGATCGCCAAGCGGTGCTCTACGACAACAGGAAGCGGTTCACGTTCCTGCTCTCGGAGCAGGCCGTCAGATGGGCCGTGGTGCCTCGCGCAGCGATGGCCGTACAGATCGACCGTCTTGTCTCGCTGTCCCATCTCTCCAATGTGCGCATCGGCGTCATCCCCTTGGGGACGGTTGTCGGGCGTGGCCCGATGAACACCTTTACGGTCTACGACCAACGTCTGGCGACTGTCGAGACATTCACCGGTCGCATAGTTTTCCAGGATGCCCGGGACATCGCGGAGCATCTTGAAGTATTCGGCCTGTACGAGCGGAACGCATTGTTCGGGGAAGAGGCCAGGGCACAACTCGGGGAATGGGCCACCGCCTACCGTTCATGATCTTTTATCCAGCAACGCGAATATTGCTGGAGTCTCGGCGTTGACGGTCCGACGATTGTTCTGTGCCGACCGGCGGGAGACACCGAATTTCCTGTTCCCACACAGGAGGGTGGCGACTGGTTCTCCAAGTTCCGGCACTCGCCTGAATCAGCCCTTCAAGGGCTTCCGTGCTCCCACCCCGGGACGGGTGGAGGCAGCTTCCTGCACGGCCGTTGGATTATCAGAAAGGCAGCAACATGTTGGACGGAACCGGCTTGTACACGCTCGACATCGACACCGCCGTATTCGCCAAGGCATGCGGCGGCAACACTCACCCGGACGGCGAGTCGTGCATGACGCTCGCCAGGATCGGTGAGGACGCGTGGGCCCTGGGTGACAGCAAGCGGCCCGACATGACCCCGCTGCGTTTCACCACGGCCGAGTTGGACGCGGCAGGTATCGACCCGGCGCGCTTTGGTCTGTCGGCCTGACGGCCGCCCCGCTCGGCGGCCGGTCCCGCTCCCTCCCCCGAGGGTTGAGACCGGCCGCTTACCTCTTGCTCCTGCGTTGAACGGGACGGCAGTTGCACCACCACGGCTATCTCTGGGCCGGCTCGAAGCAGCGGTTCGACGCCGAGGCCCTTCGGCGGCCTCCACCCCCTGATCCGCCCCCGGCCAACAGCAGGCCGGAACTGATTCAGCGGTACCGCGAGGTGGCCGCGGAGTTCCCCGCTTCGGATCTGCCGCCGCTGGAAACGGCGTACTGGCTGATCAAGCCCCGTTCGTTGGTCCGCGGTACGTGGGATGACGCGAAGGAGGCCGCCTCGTGGCTCGGTGAGCGGCTGGCCGAGTACGCGCCTCGGTTCGCGTCGGACAGGGACCGCGACCCCACGCGCCTGGCCCGGCTGGTGAACGATGCTGCCGAGCATCTGCGCTCGGGTGCTGACGTGTCATACGGCTTCTACCTGGAACGCCCCACGTACCTGTCCCTGGCAGTGGTGGCCTGTTCCTCGAATCGGGCCAACGCTGAACTGGCCTGCCCAGTCGCATGACGAGGCGAACAGCCCCCGGCATCATGCCGGAGGCCGTTGTGTTTGTGCAGGTCAGAAGCTATTCAGAGCCCAGTGCCGCCCCAGGGTTCCCCAGCAGGACCGCCGCCGAGCTGAACAACCCCGCTACGGCAGGTTCCTCGCCATCACGATCCGCTGGACCTGGTTCGTGCCCTCGTAGATCTGGGTGATCTTCGCGTCGCGCATCATCCGTTCCACCGGGTAGTCACGCGTGTAGCCGTAGCCGCCGAGGAGCTGGACCGCGTCCGTGGTGATCTCCATCGCGACGTCGGAGGCGAAGCACTTGGCCGCGGCGCCGAAGAAGGTGAGGTCGCCGTCGAGGCGTTCGGACTTGGCGGCGGCCGAGTAGGTGAGCTGGCGGGCCGCCTCCAGCTTCATGGCCATGTCGGCGAGCATGAACTGGATGCCCTGGAAGTCCGCGATCGGCTTGCCGAACTGCTTGCGCTCCTGCACGTAGCCCTTGGCGTAGTCGAGGGCGCCCTGGGCGATGCCGAGGGCCTGGGCCGCGATGGTGATGCGGGTGTGGTCCAGGGTCTTCATCGCGGTGGCGAAGCCGGTGCCCTCCTCGCCGATCATGCGGTCGGCGGGGATGCGGACGTTGTCGAAGTAGACCTCGCGGGTCGGGGAGCCCTTGATCCCGAGCTTCTTCTCCGGGGCGCCGAAGGAGACGCCCTCGTCCGACTTCTCGACGACGAAGGCCGAGATGCCCTTGGAGCGCTTGGTCGGGTCGGTGACGGCCATGACCGTGTAGTACTCGGAGACGCCCGCGTTGGTGATCCAGCGCTTCACGCCGTTGAGGACCCAGAAGTCGCCGTCGCGGAGAGCCTTGGTCTTCATGCCGGCCGCGTCGGAACCCGCGTCGGGCTCGGAGAGGCAGTACGAGAACATGCCGTCGCCCTTGGCGAGCGGGCCCAGGTACTTCTTCTTCAGGGCCTCGGAGCCGGAGAGGATCACCGGGAGGGAGCCGAGCTTGTTCACGGCCGGGATGAGGGAGGAGGAGGCGCAGACACGGGCCACCTCCTCGATCACGATGACCGTGGCGAGGGCGTCGGCGCCCGCGCCACCGTACTCCTCGGGTACGTGCACCGCGTGCAGGTCCGCAGCGGTCAGGGCGTCCAGCGCCTCCTGCGGGAAGCGCGCCTCCTCATCGACCGCCGCCGCGTGCGGGGCGATCTTCGCCTCCGCGAGCGCACGCACCGTCTCCCGAAGCATCTCGTGCTCCTCGGCCGGACGGTACAGGTCGAAATCGGTCGAACCCGCCAAGACGCTCACTCCCCAAGACGCTAACTACCGTTAAGTAACCCAATTTTAGGGCTCCGCGCCCGCAATGGCCTATGCAATGCCCGCGTGAGCTTCGCGACAGGGGTGGGAAAGGGGGAAGAGGGAGGGGTGCGAAGGGGCGCGGGCGGGGGGAAAACCTGGGCTTCGGGGGCAGGACTATGCTCGTTCACCGCACGTCTGTCCGCATCTCCCAGGAGCACTTCATGGCCCTCAGGATCACTGTGATCGGCACCGGCTACCTCGGCGCCACCCACGCCGCGGCCATGGCGGAGCTGGGCTTCGAAGTGCTCGGCCTCGATGTCGTGCCCGAGAAGATCGAGATGCTCGGCGCAGGCAAGGTCCCGATGTACGAACCGGGGCTGGAGGAGCTGCTGCGCAAGCACGTCGAGGGGATCGAGGGGTCCACGGGACGGCTGCGGTTCACCACCTCCCCCGAGGAGGTGGCGGCCTTCGGCGATGTGCACTTCGTCTGTGTGAACACTCCGCAGAAGCACGGCGAGTACGCCTGCGACATGAGCTACGTGGACACCGCGTTCGAATCGCTGGCACCGCATCTGACCCGGCCGGCCCTGGTCGTCGGGAAGTCGACCGTCCCGGTGGGCTCGGCGGCCCGGCTCGCGGCGCGGCTGGCGGAGCTGGCGCCGGTGGGCGCCGACGCGGAGCTGGCCTGGAACCCGGAGTTCCTGCGCGAGGGCTTCGCCGTCAAGGACACCCTGCACCCGGACCGGATCGTGGTCGGGGTGGCGAGCGAGCGGGCCGAGAAGCTGCTGCGCGAGGTGTACGCGGTGCCGGTCGCCGAGGGCTCGCCGTTCGTGGTGACGGACTTCCCGACCGCCGAACTGGTGAAGACCGCGGCCAACTCCTTCCTGGCCACGAAGATCTCGTTCATCAACGCCATGGCGGAGGTCTGCGAGGCCGCCGACGGCGATGTGAAGAAGCTGGCCGAGGCGATCGGGCACGACGAGCGGATCGGCTCGAAGTTCCTGCGGGCCGGGATCGGCTTCGGTGGCGGCTGTCTGCCGAAGGACATCCGGGCCTTCATGGCGCGCGCCGGTGAGCTGGGCGCGGACCAGGCGCTGACCTTCCTCCGCGAGGTCGACTCGATCAACATGCGGCGCCGCGGCCACATGGTGGAGCTGGCCCGGGAGGCCGTGGGCGGCGATTCGTTCCTCGGCAAGCGGGTGGCGGTGCTGGGCGCGACGTTCAAGCCGGACTCGGACGACGTACGGGACTCGCCGGCGCTGAACGTGGCCGGGCAGATCCACCTCCAGGGCGGCCAGGTCACGGTCTTCGACCCGAAGGGCATGGACAACGCCCGGCGGCTCTTCCCGACCCTCGGCTACGCGGACACCGCGCGGGACGCGGTGCGCGGCGCCGATGTGGTGCTGCATCTGACGGAGTGGCGCGAGTTCCGCGAGCTGGACCCGGCGGCGCTCGGCGAGGTCACGTCCCGCCGGATCATCCTGGACGGCCGCAACGCGCTCGACAGCGAGCTGTGGCGCGCGGCCGGCTGGACGTACCGGGCGATGGGCCGCCCGACGGCCTGAGCCGGAGAAAAGACCCCTGGGCCCGGGGGAAGACCTCAGCCGCGCTTCGCGCGGTAGGTGCGCATCTTGGCGCGGGCGCCGCACACCGCCATGGAGCACCAGCGGCGGCGCCCCGCGGGGCTGCGGTCGTAGTAGGCCCAGCGGCAGTCCTCCGCCTCGCACGCCTTGAGCCGGGTCCAGGTGCCCTCGGCCGCCGCGGTGGCGATGGCCGCCGCCACGCGTGCGGTCAGCCCGGCCGGTTCGGTGGCGGGGCGCAGGGCGGCGGCGCCCGCCGCGTCCACGGTGACGCGCAGGGCCGCCCCGGCGAGCAGCCGGTCGAGCGGGGACGCGGCGCCGTCCGGCGGGCGGTGGCCGGCGTGGGCGAGGCAGGCGGTACGGAGCGCCTCGCGCAGCTCGCGTGCGTCCGGAACCTCGGGTTCGGTGAGGCCGAAGGCGGCGCGGCCGTCCGCCGTGTCGAGGGTGTCCGCGCCCGTCTCGACGTCCAGCGTGTTGACCAGGGCCTCGATCAGCGCGAGTTCCCCGGGCGCGGATTCCTTCCCGCTCTCACTCATGATGGCGACCTCATGGTTGCGACGTTACCTCCTTTGCGGCAGCATGCAGTAACGGTTACCTGTTGGCGCCATCTGCAGGTAACCGGCTGTGTCCATGTGTCCGGAGAAGGAGAGGAATTGTCATGGCTGTCGCCACCCTGGGAACCGTCGTACTGGACTGCCCCGACCCTGCGGCGCTCGCCGCTTTCTACGCGGGGCTGCTCGGCGGGGAGATCGTGCCCGGTGGGGAGGACTGGGTGGAGCTGACCGGTACCGGGGGCACGCTCGTCGCGTTCCAGGCCGCGCCCGGTCACGTACCGCCGCGGTGGCCGAGTGCGGACGCCTCGCAGCAGGTCCATCTGGATCTGACCGTGCAGGATCTGGACGCGGCGGAGAAGGAGGCGCTCGCGCTGGGCGCCACCGTGCTGGAGGCGGACGACCGGGAGCGGAGTTTCCGGGTGTACGCGGATCCCGCGGGGCACCCGTTCTGTCTCTGCGCGGCGTGACGGACGACGTGTGGGGGGCGCCCTTCCCGGGCGCCCCCCACACGTGTCACGGCACGGCTCAGACGGCCGGGCCGTCCAGCTGCTCGATCGTGGCGTGCGACGGACCGCGGCGGGTGCGCAGCTCGCGCGCCACGGCCTCGGCGTCGCGCAGCACCCGTACGGCGTTCCGCCAGGTGAGCTTGGCGAGATCGGCGGTGGACCAGCCGCGGCCGAGGAGCTCCGCGATCAGGTTCGGGTAGCCGGCGACGTCCTGGAGGCCCGCCGGGAGGAAGGCGGTTCCGTCGTAGTCGCCGCCGATGCCGATGTGGTCGACGCCGGCGACCTCGCGCATGTGGTCGAGGTGGTCGGCGATGGTCGCCACGGTGGCCATCGGGCGGGGGTAGGCCGCCTCGAAGTCGGCGTGGACCCTCATGGCCTGCGCGGTGGTGTCCAGGTGGTGCATGCCGTGCGCGCGCAGGTTCTCGTCCGCGGCCCGGGTCCAGGCGACGGCCTCCGGCAGGACGAACTTCGGCACGAAGGTCGCCATGGCGATGCCGCCGTTGGCCGGGAGCCGGCCGAGGACATCGTCCGGGATGTTGCGCGGGTGGTCGCAGACCGCCCGCGCCGAGGAGTGCGAGAAGATCACCGGCGCCGTGGAGGTGTCGAGCGCGTCGCGCATCGTGGTGGCCGCCACGTGGGAGAGGTCGACCAGCATGCCGGTGCGGTTCATCTCCCGTACGACCTCGTGGCCGAACGGCGAGAGACCGCCGACGCCCGGTCGGTCGGTCGCCGAGTCCGCCCACGCGATGTTGTCGTTGTGCGTGAGCGTCATGTAGCGGACGCCCAGGGTGTGCAGGGCGCGCAGGGTGCCCAGCGAGTTGTTGATGGAGTGGCCGCCCTCGGCACCCATCAGGGAGGCGATCCGGCCCTCGGCGCGGGCCGCCTCCATGTCGTCGGCGGTCCGGGCGCGCCGCAGATCGGCGGGGTGGCGGCCGATCAGCTCGGCGACCACGTCGATCTGCTCCAGCGTCGCGCTGACGGCTTCGTCGCCCGCCATGTCGGTCCGTACGTAGACGGACCAGAACTGCGCGCCGACGCCGCCCGCGCGCAGCCGGGGGATGTCGGTGTGCAGATGGGCCGACTGGTCGGTGGCGATGTCGCGGGCGGCGAGGTCGTAGCCGACCTGTTCGCGCAGCGCCCACGGCAGGTCGTTGTGGCCGTCGACGACGGGGTACGCGGCGAGGAGTTCCCTCGCCCGCTCCAGCTGCTGCACGGCCGCCTACTTCCCGAAGCCGAAGGAGTCCGCGCCCTGGACCTTGCTGCGCAGCCGCTTGCCCTTCTCCGTCGCCTGGTCGTTCAGATCCTGCTGGAACTCCCGCATCCGGGCCAGCAGCTCGGCGTCGTGGGCGGCGAGGATGCGGGCGGCGAGCAGGCCCGCGTTGCGCGCGCCGCCGACCGAGACGGTCGCGACCGGCACACCGGCGGGCATCTGCACGATGGAGAGCAGGCTGTCCATGCCGTCGAGGTACTTCAGCGGGACCGGTACGCCGATGACCGGCAGCGGGGTGACGGAGGCGAGCATGCCGGGCAGGTGGGCGGCGCCGCCCGCGCCCGCGATGATCGCCTTGAGGCCGCGGTCCGCCGCGTGCTCGCCGTACGCGATCATCTCGCGCGGCATGCGGTGGGCGGAGACGACGTCGATCTCGTAGGGGATCTCGAACTCGTCGAGGGCCTTGGCGGCCGCTTCCATGACGGGCCAGTCGGAGTCCGAGCCCATGACGATGCCGACGAGCGGCGCGGCGGTGCCGGGGGAGGTCATTCGGTGATCGTTCCTCGCAGGTAGTCGGCCGCGTGCCGGGCGCGCTCCCGCACGTCCGCCAGGTCGTCGCCGTAGGTGTTGACGTGTCCGACCTTGCGGCCGGGCTTCACGTCCTTGCCGTACATGTGGATCTTGAGCTGCGGGTCGCGGGCCATGCAGTGCAGATACGCCTGGTACATGTCCGGGAAGTCGCCGCCGAGGACGTTGCACATGACCGTCCAGGTGGCGCGCGGGCGCGGGTCGCCGAGCGGCAGGTCGAGCACGGCGCGGACGTGGTTGGCGAACTGCGAGGTGATCGCGCCGTCCTGCGTCCAGTGGCCGGAGTTGTGCGGGCGCATGGCCAGTTCGTTGACCAGGATGCGTCCGTCCCGGGTCTCGAAGAGCTCGACCGCGAGGTGGCCGACGACACCGAGCTCGGAGGCGATGCGGAGGGCCAGCTGCTGGGCCTCGCCGGCGAGCCGCTCGTCCAGCTCGGGGGCGGGGGCGATCACCGTGTCGCAGACCCCGTCGACCTGGATCGACTCGACGACCGGGTAGGCGACGGCCTGGCCGTGCGGCGAGCGGACGATGTTGGCCGCCAGCTCCCGTACGAAGTCGACCTTCTCCTCGGCCAGGACCGCGACGCCTGCCCGGAAGGGCTCCGCCGCGTCCGCCTCGGAGCGGACCACCCAGACGCCCTTGCCGTCGTAGCCGCCGCGGACCGTCTTGAGGATGACGGGGAAGCCGCCGGTCTCCTCGGCGAAGGCGGCGGCGTCGGCCGGGTCCTTCACGATGCGGTGGCGGGGGCAGGGCGCGCCGATCTCGGTGAGCTTCGCGCGCATCACCCCCTTGTCCTGGGCGTGCACCAGCGCGTCGGGGCCGGGGCGCACGGGGATGCCGTCCGCCTCCAGGGCCCGCAGGTGCTCGGTCGGTACGTGCTCGTGATCGAAGGTGATCACGTCGCAGCCGCGCGCGAAGGCGCGCAGCGTGTCCAGGTCGCGGTAGTCGCCGATGACGACTTCGCTCACCACCTGGGCCGCCGAGTCCTGGGGGGTGTCGCTGAGGAGCTTGAACTTGATGCCGAGGGGGATGCCCGCCTCGTGGGTCATACGGGCGAGCTGACCGCCACCGACCATGCCGACTACGGGGAACGTCACTCCTCCAGAGTATCCGCCGCCCCGGGAAGCTCCCGACGACGCCCTCCGCCCCCGCCCGGCCGGGGGCGGGCCGTGTCACAGCATCGCCACACCACTCACGGCATCCGGGGGCGGCGCGAGGAAGGGCTGGTTAGCATGACCGGGTTGATGTAACCGACAGACAGGCTGAGCGATCACTATGAGCGAACGGGGCGCACTACGGGCGCGGCTGGAGCTGCTGGCCCGGGAAGTCGCCAAGTTCGGCGTGGTCGGCGCGGTCGGCCTGGTGGTCAACATCGTGGTGTCCAACCTGCTCTGGCGCTATACGGACATCCCGACGGTGCGGGCCGGTCTGCTGGCCACCGTCGTCGCCATCCTCGGCAACTACATCGGCTTCCGCTACTGGACCTACCGGGACCGCGACAAGAGCGGACGGACCCGCGAGCTGACGCTGTTCCTGCTGTTCAGCGCGGTGGGCGCGGTCATCGAGACGGGTGTGCTGTACACGGCGACGTACGGCTTCGGCTGGAACAGCCCGGTCCAGAGCAATGTCTTCAAGATCCTCGGGATCGGCATCGCGACCCTGTTCCGCTTCTGGTCCTACCGGACGTGGGTGTTCAAGGCGCTGCCCATCGAGAAGGCGGCACCGGACGAGGCCGTGCCGGGCGGAGACGTGCCGGGCGACGCCGTGCCCGACGGGACCCTGCCGGACAGGGGCGTGCCCGGCGCCGGGGCGTTTCTGAAGCAGGGGCGGACGGAGCAGGTGCCGCGGGTCGAGGCGGATTCCGTACGGCGGTAGCGGACGGCTGGGCGGCAGCGGACGGCGGACGGCGGACGGCGGACGGCGGACGGCTTTGACGGACAGGTTCAGCAGACCGTGTACGGCGGTAGCGGACGGCGCACAGCGGTAGCGAACCGCGTCGTCTGTGGCCCGACCGCGTGCGCCCGTCGCTGACCGCGTGCGCCTGTGGCCGGCCGCGTACGCCCCGGCGCGGCTCACCGCACCGGGCGTTCCGGTTCCTGCCTCTTCAGGGCCACCCGGCTGAGGAACAGGGCGAAGACCGCGGGCTGCTGCTGGAGCAGTTCGAGGCGTCCGCCGTCCGCCTCCGCGAGGTCCCTGGCCACCGCGAGGCCGATGCCCGTGGAGTTGCGGCCGCTGATCGTCCGCTCGAAGATCCGGGCGCCCAGGTCGGGCGGCACCCCCGGGCCCTCGTCCGTGACCTCGATGACCGCCTGGTTTCCGGTGACCCGGGTGCGCAGCGCGACCGTACCGCCGCCGTGCATCAGTGAGTTCTCGATCAGCGCGGCCAGCACCTGGGCGACCGCGCCCGGCGTGCCGACGGCCCGCAGCCCCTGCTTGCCGGAGCGGACGATGGCGCGGCCCGCGCTCCGGTAGGCGGGGCGCCACTCCTCGATCTGCTGCTTGACGACCTCGTCGAGGTCGAAGACGACGGCGGAGCCGGTTCGCGGATCGCGGGCGTTGGTCAGCAGCCGCTCCACCACGTCGGTGAGCCGCTCGACCTGGGTGAGGGCGATGTTCGCCTCCTCCTTCACCGTGTCCGGGTCGTCGGTGACCGAGATCTCCTCGATCCGCATGGAGAGCGCGGTGAGCGGCGTACGGAGCTGGTGCGAGGCGTCGGCGGCCAGCCGGCGTTCCGCGGTCAGCATCCGGGCGATCCGTTCGGCGGAGGCGTCCAGGACATCGGCGACCCGGTCCAGCTCCGGCACCCCGTACCGCTTGTGGCGCGGGCGCGGGTCGCCGGAGCCCAGGCGTTCGGCGGTCTCGGCCAGGTCGGTCAGCGGCGAGGTCAGCTTGTTGGCCTGGCGTACGGCCAGGAGCACGGCGGAGACGATGGCCAGCAGCGCCACCGCGCCGATGATCATCAGGGTGCGGCCGACCTCACGGGTGACCGCGGAGCTGGACTCCTCGACGGTGACCCGCTCGCCCCGCTCCCCCTCGGCCGTGCTCCTGATCACACTGCCGGTGGGGCGCTTGCCGACTTCGAGCGGGGCGCGGCCGGGGATCTTGACCAGTGCGTAGCGCTTGCTGGCGATCTGCTGGGAGAGCAGCACCGAGGTGATCCGCTCGTCCTCCAGCAGCCGGCTCTCGACGACGCCGATCAGCCGCAGCGCCTCGGAGTCGACGCTCTCCTGGGCGCTGTTGCTGATGGTGCGGGTCTCGACGATGACGAGGGACACGCCGAAGACGGCGATCACCACGAGCACCACGGCGAGCGTGGAGTTGATCAGCCTGCGGCGCACGGGCGCTTCCGCACGTCAGCTCTTCTCGAAGCGGAAGCCGACGCCCCGCACGGTCGCGATGTAGCGGGGGTTGGCGGCGTCGTCCCCGAGCTTCTTGCGGAGCCAGGAGATGTGCATGTCGAGGGTCTTCGTCGACGACCACCAGGTGGTGTCCCAGACCTCGCGCATCAGCTGGTCCCGGGTGACGACCCGGCCGGCGTCGCGGACCAGGACCCGCAGCAGGTCGAACTCCTTGGCGGTGAGCTGGAGTTCCTCCTCGCCCATCCAGGCGCGGTGCGACTCGACGTCGATCCGGACGCCGTGCGTCGCGGGCTGCGGCGCGGGCTCGCTGGCGCCGCGGCGCAGCAGGGCCCGGACACGGGCGAGCAGTTCGGCGAGGCGGAAGGGCTTGGTGACGTAGTCGTCGGCGCCCGCGTCGAGGCCGACGACGGTGTCCACCTCGTCGGCGCGGGCGGTCAGCACCAGGATCGGCACGGTGTGACCCTCGGCACGGAGCCTGCGGGCCACTTCGAGGCCGTCCATCCCGGGCAGACCCAGGTCGAGCACGACCAGGTCGATTCCGCCCTGGAGGCCGGCGTCGAGCGCGGTCGGACCGTCTTCGCGGACCTCGACCTCGTATCCCTCCCGACGCAGGGCGCGGGCCAGCGGCTCCGAGATGGATGCATCGTCCTCGGCGAGCAGTACACGGGTCATGGAGTGATGGTAGTCCGCGCGGAGGGCATGCAGTGAGGTGATCCAGAAGCCCTGCGGGTCTGCGAAATAAATGGGCAGACGCCTTTGATTATGGGAGCGCGGTTCCACCCAGACCTGTGATCCATCTCTCAAGTCCGTTCATATCCGTCTCTGTCGTGTCGTATGGTTGCTCGACGCCTGTTGCACGACTCAAGGACCCTTGGGCAGCTTTTAGCGCCAAGGGTCTCTTTTGTTGGCCGACTGGTACCCGCCAGTCGCGGACACAGTCAATGACCTGCGGCCGGGCCCGGAGCGCGAGGATGCGCACCGGGCGTGGATCCCGATGCGGCCGGTCCCCGTCCCCTTCGGCCGGCTCCTTCGTGAGCCCGGCGGCCGGGACGAATCCCTCTCAGGCGTGAGGGGTGGGGTCCGTCCGTGCCGGTGCCGGCCTCCCCCCACCGGGCGCACCACGCTCACAAGGCGTCGCGTCCCGAGCACACAAGGATCGACCATGGCGTCCAGCCTGACGAAGGACCCGGCCAGTAGCACTGGTACCGAGCGGACCTTCCTCGGCCACCCCCGCGGCCTGACCAATCTGTTCATGACGGAGATGTGGGAGCGCTACAGCTTCTACGGCATGCGGGCCCTCCTCGTCCTCTACCTGACCGCCGATGTGGCGCAGGGCGGACTGGGCATGAACGTGGCCACGGCCACCGCCATCTACAGCGTGTACAACGCGATGGTGTACCTCCTCGCCCTCCCGGGCGGCTGGATCGCCGACCGCGCCTGGGGCGCCCGCAAGACCGTCGCCATCGGCGGCGCGATCATCATGATCGGCCACTTCCTGCTGGCGCTGCCGCCCGAGTTCTCCTTCTTCATCGGGCTGGCGTTCATCGCCGTCGGGTCCGGGCTGCTGAAGGCCAACATCTCGACGATGGTCGGCCATCTGTACGACGGCGTGAACGACCCCCGCCGTGACGGCGGCTTCACGATCTTCTACATGGGCATCAACATCGGCGCCTTCGTGGCGCCGCTGACCATCGGCACGATCGGCCAGAAGGTCAACTGGCACCTCGGCTTCGCCATGGCCGGTATCGGAATGGCGATCGGCCTCGCGTTCTTCCTCTTCGGCACGCGCCACTTCGACGCGCAGAGCGATGTCGTCCCGAGCCCGATGTCCGAGGCCGAGCGCGCCTCGATCATCAAGAAGGTGCTGATCTGGACGCTGGTCGCCGCCGTCGCCTACGGCGTGGTCGGCCTCTCCGGTCACTTCACGATCGACTGGGCGCTGTGGCCGCTGACCATCCTCGGTCTGGTCCTGCCCGTGTACTACCTGGCCCGGATCAAGCGGGACAAGGAGCTGGCCCCGGCCGACCAGTCGAAGATGTCCGCGTACATCTGGCTCTTCGTGGCCGCCGCCGTCTTCTGGGGCATCTACGACCAGACCGGCTCGACGCTGACGGTCTTCGCCTCGGACTCCACGTCGTCCTCGCTGCTCGGCTTCAGCTTCCCCGAGAGCTGGTTCCAGTCGCTCAACCCGCTGTACATCATGGCGCTCGCCCCGGTGTTCGCCTGGATCTGGGTGGCGCTCGCCAAGCGCCGCAAGGAGCCGACCACCCTGGCGAAGTTCTCGTTCGGCCTGGTGCTGATCGGTGCCTCCTTCGGCATCATGATGATCGCCCAGGGCCTCGCGACCGACGGCACGCGCGTCTCGCCCCTGTGGCTGGTCATGGTGTACCTGATCCAGACCGTCGGTGAGCTCACGCTCTCCCCGGTCGGTCTGTCGGTGACCACCAAGCTGGCTCCGCAGAAGTACGCCTCGCAGATGATGGGTGTCTGGTTCCTGGCCGTGACGGCGGGCGACTCCGTCATCGCCCTGCTCCAGCTGGTCGGCGTCCCGACCACCACACAGGGGTGGTTCGCCAGCCAGGGTGCGCTGGCCGTCCTCGCCGGCGTGGCGATCCTCATGTACCGCAAGAAGATCCAGCCCCTGATGGGCGGCGTGCACTGACGCAGCCGCTTCCGTACGACGGAGGGCCCCGCACCGCTTCTGGTGGTGCGGGGCCCTCCGCGGTTTCCGGGGCCACTTACCGGGGCCCAATGTGAGAGTTGACTCTCACATTATGTGAGAGGACACTCTCACGTCATGGACTCCGAGAACCGGCTGGGCGATATCGAGATCACCGATCCACAGGCGATGCGGGCGCTGGCACATCCGGTGAGGCTGGCGATCCTCGACCGCCTCCACCGGTACGGCCCCGCGACGGCCACCCAGCTCTCGCCCGATGTGGGAGCGACCCCCTCGGTGACCAGTTGGCATCTGCGGCACCTCGCGGGGTTCGGACTGGTCCGGGACGCCGGGGCCGGGACGGACCGTCGGCAGCGGCGCTGGGAGGCGGCCGGACGCGGTTTCCGGTTCCAGGCACCGGAGGACGAGGAGGGCAGGTCGGCCGCGCGGGCGCTGTCCCGGGAGATGTTCGCGCGCTACGGAGAACTGCCGAGCAGGTGGGCGGCCGAGGTCGAGCCCGGCCTGGACCCGGTGTGGCGGGGGGCCGCCGGTCTGGCCGATACCCGTGTGGTCGTCTCGGCGGAGGAACTCGCGGCGATCCAGAACGGAATCGAGCAGGTGCTCGCGCCCTACGTGACGCGCGAACCCACCGAGCGCCCGGCCGGCAGCCGCGGCGTCCGGCTGATGCGTTACGTCCTGCCGGAGCCGGCCGACGAGGAGCAGACCGGCGGGGCCCGGTGAGCGCCGCTCGGGAGGACGGCCCTCGGGCAGGCGGTTCTCGGGAGGACGGCCCGATACCGCTCTGGCGCGACCGGCGCTTCCGCCGGTTCTGGGCGGGGCAGTCGATCTCGGAGTTCGGCGACCGGATCACCGAACTGGCGCTGCCACTGATCGCCGTGACGGCGCTGAGCGCCTCGGCCAACCAGGTGGCGTGGCTGACCGCGCTCGTCTGGACCCCGAATCTGCTCGCGATCGTCCTGGGGGCCTGGGTCGACCGCCGGGTCCGCAAACGCCGCCTGATGGTTCTCGCCGATCTGGTGCGCGCCGCGGTGCTGCTCAGCCTTCCGGTGACGTACCTGCTCGACGCGGTGAGCCTCGGTCAGCTGTACGCCGTGGCGTTGGTGACCGGCACCGCGGCGGTGCTCTTCAACACCGCCTATCCGCCCTTCTTCGCACACCTCGTGCCCCGCTCCTCCTACGTCGAGGCGAACAGCAGGCTCAGTGCCAGCCGGTCGGTGTCGCACGTGGTCGGCCCCGCGGCCGGTGGCGCTCTGGTCCAGGCGTTGACCGCGCCCGTCGCCGTCGTCGTCGACGCCCTGTCGTACCTGGCGTCCGCGTTCCTGATCGGGCGGATCCCGCTCGATGAATCGCCCACCGGCACCGACGGGGCGGCGCCTCCTTCGCTGCTGCGACGCGCCCGGGAGGGGATGGCCTTCGTCCGGCGGCACCCGGTGCTGCGTGCCGGGCTGGGCTGCGCGGCCACCGTCAACTTCTTCACCTTCGTCGCGGGCAGCGGGCTGCTGGTGCTGTTCGCCAGCCGCGTCCTGGAGCTGTCGGCCGGAGCCATCGGACTGGCCCTGGGCATCGGCTCGACCGGCGCCCTGCTCGGTGCCGTCCTCGCTCCGAGCGTCTCGCGTCGTATCGGGGTGGGGCGCAGCATCGCCGTGGGAGCCGTGCTGTTCCCGGCGCCCCTCGCCATCGCGGCCTTTGCGGGAGGCCCGCTCTGGGCCCGCGCCGGAGTGCTGGCCGCGGGGGAATTCCTCTCCGGGGTCGGCGTCATGCTCTTCGACGTCAACCTCAACTCCCTGCAGACCAGCGTCATCCCCGACGGCATGCGCAGCCGCGTGGCGGGCGCGTTCAGCAGCGTCAACTACGGCGTACGCCCCCTCGGGGCCGTCGTCGGCGGCCTGCTCGCCACCGCCTTCGGCCTGCGGGCCACACTGCTGGTCGGCGCCGTGGGGGGAACGCTGGCACTGCTCTGGCTACTGGCTTCGCCGATACCGCGCATCCGCTCCCTGTCCGAGAACGACGTGGCCCAGGCCGATGTGGCCGCTGCCTGCGACGACGCCGATCCGGAGCATCGGCCGACGCCCTGCTGACCCGGTGCGGGGGGGGTGTCCGGGCACGCGGTGCGACGTGGCGCGTGCGCTCCCGTGTACGGCCGAGGGGCGCCGCACCGGTGGCCCGGTGCGACGCCCCTCGTTCCTCGGAGACTCAGCGCGTCCCGCGCAGCCTGCGCCACGGGGTGAAGGTGAACACCGCGCCGCCGAGCAGGATCGCGGTGCCCGCGACCAGGCCCAGGGCGCGCAGGGTGCCGTTGTCCTCGGCCCCGGTGGCGGCCAGTCCGCCGCCGGAGGCCGTGCCGCCGGCCGTGGAGCCGGCGGCGCCCGTGGAGCCCGTGGTGGCGGAGCCGGAGGCGCCGCCCTGCTGGGCCGTGGTGTCGAGCGTCAGCGACGGGGTCACCGAGCCCTTGACCTTGCACGGGATGTTGATCTTCGAGGCGCCCAGGGTGACGTCGATCGTCAGGGTGCCGGGGCTGAGCGTGGACTTGCCGGAGGCGCCGGGCTTGTAGGTGCCGGTCATGTCGGACAGGTCGACCGGCTTGCCCTGCTCCAGCGGTGTTGCGTTGGCGGGTCCGGTGACCTTCACCGAGCCCTTGTCGGCGCCGCCGAGGGTGATGTCCATGGACGGCTTGAGCGCACCGGCCGGGAGTGCGGCCGGGCTGTCCATCACGCCCTTGGCCGTCTTGACCGTGAGGGCGTAGCTGCCGCCGCTCTTCTTGGCGTTGATCGTCACCTTGGAGGAGATGTCGGGCGGTCCCGGGGACGTACAGGTGAAGTGGACCGCGACCTCCTTGCCGGGGAAGTCGGTCTGCCCGTCGCCGCCTCCGGAGCCCGCGGTGGTGGAGCCGGAGGCGGTGGAACCGGAGTCGCCGCCCGTGGTCGTCCCACCCGTGGTCGTCCCACCCGTGGTCGTCCCACCTGTGGTGGTACCGCCCGTGGTGGTGCCGCCCGCGGTCGTGGAGCCGGAGGTCGTGCCGCCCGCGGTCGTCGTACCTCCCGTGGAGCCGCCGCCGTCCGTGACCTTGATGGTCGCGCCCGGCTGCACGGCCGCCTTCGGGGTGCACTTGGTGTCCGTGGAGATCGGCTTGGAGACGTTGATGCTGTACGCGTCCGGCGTGAGCGTGATCTCGCCGGCCTTCTCCAGCTTCAGCGTGCCCTTCATGTCGGGCAGCACCATGGCGCTGTTCTTGGGGATCGGCGGGTTCTGCCGCGGCCCTTCCATCTGCACGGTGCCGGTGGCGGCGCCGCCGACCTTGAGCGTGCCGGTCGGCTTGACGGTGTCCTTGTCCAGGTCGAGGATGTCGGGGTTCTTGGAGGCGGCCTGGACCGTCTTCCACACCACCTCGACGGTGTCCCCGACCTTCGCCTCCGCGGGCGCGGTCAGCCGCACCTGGGTGGTGCCCTGCACGGCCGGCAGCCCGGAGATGGGCGGCGGAATGCACTCCGTCGCGTACGAGACGTCGGCGGCCTGGGCCGGACTCGCGGCCAGCAGCATGCCCGCGCCGCCGAGCATCATCGCGACTCCCGCCGCGACCGTCCTGCGATGCGTACTCACGAATGTCCCTTCGTCGTCGGTCTGTTCTCTGACGGTGCGGAATCAGGTGTGAACCACGGCAGCGCGGCCGTGGTGTCGGCCGGGCCGTCGGTGGCCCCGGCCACGGGGTCCGCGACGGGCCCCTGGGCGCGGCGGCGCCCCGGGATCCTCACGGCCCTCGGAGTCTTCGCGGACTTCGCCGTGGCGTCGGCCGGTCCCGGGGGGCGGTGGCGTCCGGCGCGGCCCGGGGCGCGCGAGGAGCGGGGCCGCACCTTGTCGACGACCGCCATGCCGATCCGGAACACGGCGGCCGGTACGACCAGGCACAGCAGGATCCAGAAGAGCGTGACGCCCCAGGGGCGGCCGACCCCCCACGGCTGTTCGGCCAGCACCTTGCCGCCGTACCTGAGCGAGACCTGGTAGTCGCCGTGGGCGCCCGCCGCCAGTTCGACCGGAAGCTCGATGCGCGCCTTGTGGCCGGACCCGATGGTGCCGCGCCACTGCTGCTCCTCCCACTGGGGGGCGAAGACGCCGTGCGCGGTGCCGATCTCGAAGACCGGGTCCTTGACCGGGGCGGAACCGAGGTTGCCCACGGTGAAGACCAGGTGCCGGGCGGGCGGTGCGCCGAACCAGGTGAGGACCCCGCTGTCGCCCTCCAGCCTGGTGGTGGCGAGGACCGCGAGCCTGCCGCCCCCGGTCTCCTTCGGCAGCGGGGCGATCGGGTGGCCCGCGACGACGAACACGGCGTCGGCGGCGGCCTGTTCACCGGTGACGGTGGCGACATGCACCACGCAGGGGCAGGGCACGGGCGGTTCGGCGACCGGCATCTTCTTGCGGAAGGCGCCCCGGGCATCGGTGGTGACGGCCCGGCCCTCGGCGTTGGCGCAGGAGTTGGTACCGCCGATCACGCCCCGGTCCGTCGTGGAACGTCCGCAGATCAGCATCATCAGCAGGGCCTTCGGGCGCCAGCCGCCGCCCTTCACGGTGATCTCACCGCCCTTGCCCGCCTGCTGCTCGGAGAGGGTGACCACGGGCTTCGCGTCCGCGGCCCGCGTGACGGCCGCTCGGGCCCCGGCCGTGGGGAGCACCGGCAGGGCGGGCAGCAGGGCCATGAGCAGCGCGACGAACAGCGCCGCGGCCCACCGGTGGCTACCGCTGCGGTGTGCTGCCGGTCCGGCCTGTCCAGTCACGATTCCGCTCCCGCCTTCGCCACGTGCCTGCTCCTGGAGTGCTGTTGGTCGCCCGGCCGGTCACCGGGCCGCTCTTCGCCGTCCGGTGACCTGCCGAACCGCTCTTCGTCGCCGGGCCTCTCTTCTTCGCCCGATGACGCGCCGGGCCGCTCTTCGTCGTCCGGCCGCCGGTCGCGCGGGCGCCTGCGCCGGTAGGCGTACGTGCCCGCGCCGGCGGCGCCCAGGACCAGCAGCGCGCCCGCGGTCAGCGGCGCCCACGGAACGAAGACGGCGCGGGCCGTCGCCTCGCCGTGCGCGCCGCCCGCCGCCGTGACGCGCAGCCGTACCGTCGCCGAGTCGAGTACGGGGACGTCCCGCCACGGCTCGGTGAGCCTGACGCGCTGTCCGGGCCGCACCCGTACCGGCAGGGTGCGGTCCTCGCGCCGCAGCAGGGTCCCGAACACCCCGTCGGCGCGTACGGCGATCCGCGGGGCGAGGACCGCGTTGCCGCGGTTGACCAGCGTGTAGTGGATGGCCCGCCCGGACACGGTGACGTCCTCGACGGTGAGCGCGGCCAGGGTCGGCCCGCCGACCCGCAGCCGGACGGGCACGCCCACCGTGCGGTCGCCGCCGCGCACGACGATCGTGCCGGGGTGGTCGCCGGGCGTCGCCCCGGCCGGCACCGTCACGGTGAACGGCACATCGGCCCGGGTGCGGGCCGGGACGGTCACCTTCTCGGCGGCCGTCCGCAGCCAGTTGCCGGCCCCGCCCTCCGTGGCGCCCTCGCCGCCCGCGCGTACACCGGAGCCGCTCAGCCGTACGGTGACCGGGGCCCGGCCGGGGTTGGTGACGGAGAGCCGGTCCTGCAGAACGGTGCCGGGCGGGCCCTCCAGATAGAAGTACGGTCTGCCGCCCGTACCGGAACCGCCCACCGCGGGCCGCGCCGTCCACGGAGCGGCACCCCGGTCCGGGGCGGGCGGCGTCGCGGCACCGGCCACCGGTGTCATGGCGAGGGCGCACAGCAGTACGGCGAGGGCGAGTCGGGCGGCGTGGCCGGTCGGCGACGACATGGGCGGCTCCCTGGTGCGTGACGGCGGCGGCTGGGTCCAAAGGCGCCCTATCGGCCCACGGCCCCCTGCCCGCGCCTGGTCAGCCAGAGCACCCCGGCCGCGCCGGTCAGCAGCACCGTGCCGCCCAGGGTGCCGAGTGCCACCGCCGAGTCGAGCGGGCCGGTCTTCGGCAGCTGGCCGCCGCCGTCCGGGGTGCTCTGCGCGTTGCCCGCGGCCGTTACGTCGAGCTGGAGCGACGGTCCCGGGTTGTTGGCGGGGGTGCAGGTCGTGGTCGTACCGAGCGCCTTGATGGTGAGCACTCCGGCGGTGAAGTCGACCTTGCCGCTCTTCTTCGGGGTGTACGTACCCGACAGATCGCTGATCTTGATCGGGGTGTTGGCGGGTATGGCGGTGGAGTTCGGCGGGCCGGAGACCTGGACCTGGCCCGTGTCGGCGCCGCCCACCTCGATGACCGCGCTGGGGTTCATCGCCCCCTTGCCCAGCTCGACGGGGCTGGAGGAGACGCCTTTCTGGAAGGACATCGTGAGCCGGTAGCCACCACCGCTCTTGACGCTCTTGATGTCGATGGGAGACACGGCGCTCTTGTCGCCGATCGGGGTCTTGCACTTGTAGTCGACGTCCACGACCGTGGCGTGGGCGGCGG
The DNA here is from genome assembly GCF_900091725.1 of Streptomyces sp. DvalAA-43. Classification (GTDB taxonomy): domain Bacteria; phylum Actinomycetota; class Actinomycetes; order Streptomycetales; family Streptomycetaceae; genus Streptomyces; species Streptomyces pulveraceus. The sequence continues at coordinate 43,493 of NZ_FMBW01000030.1, forward strand.
GCGCGGCCAGCAGCACCACCGTGCCCGCCAGCGCGGACGCCAGCGCGAGAGCTGTTCGCTTCTGGTAGGACACCTGAGTTCCCCTCATGCCGGAAGTCGCCGCACGCCGGTGCTGACCGACGCAAGTTACTGACGACACATCAGATCGGGCGCTCAAGGTACGCCCGGCGCCTTGTGGAGGGAAGACAAAGAGCGCGCCGATCCGGCGCGCTCTTCGGTGGTGCGAACGGCGGGGGCGGTACGCCCCCCGGGGCCCGGCCCCGGCCTACGCGGGGGCGGCCAGCTCCGCCCAGACGGTTTTGCCCGGTCGGCCGGGCACCCGCAGGACGCCCCAGTCGAGGCAGAGCCGCTGCACGATGAACATGCCGTGTCCGCCGGGCCGCCCGGCCCGGTGCGGGGTGCGCGGCGCGGGCTGACCCGCGCCCGAGTCGACGACCTCCACCCGCAGCACCTTCGCGGTGCAGGCGATGCGGATCTCCTCGGGGCCCTCGGCATGCAGACAGGCATTGGTGACCAGCTCGGAGACGACCAGCAGGACGTCCTCGGCGGCGGCCCGGCCGTCGGCGCTCGACGCGGGGAGCCAGCCCCATGCGTGCAGGGCCTGCCGGGCGAAGTCGCGGGCGGTCGGCACGATGCCGCTGGCATCCCGCAGCGACAGGGTGCGCCACTGCCGCTCGGCCGGCTCGGGCGAGGCCGCACCGGCACCCGCGTCCACGCCGGCGCCCTGCGGCTCGCGGCCCAGGTCGCCCGGCGGATGCTGCCGGGTGGTGCTCATCAGCGCTTCACCTCACCGATTCACCATGTCGCCATCGAAACGATTTGACAGTTGCAGTTACAGATACAGAGTGTGCGGGGCGCCCACGGCCCCGCCGGGTGTCTCCTGCCCGGCCGAATCGTGACAACACCCACTTCGTCTACGCGGATCGCGTGACACGGGCAACACAAGAAGCGCCCGGGACCGCGACACGCGCCGCGGTCATGTGTCCAGGGCCGCTTCGAGGGAGTCGTGGACGGTGAAGACCGCCTCGGCCCCGGTGATCTCGAAGACCCTCGCCACCACGGGCAGCATTCCGGCCAAATGAACCCCTCCCCCGGCCGCTTCCGCCTTCAGGCGGGCACCGAGCAGCACATTGAGCCCGGTGGAATCACAGAATTCGAGTCCCGAGCAGTCGACCACCAGGCGTACTCGCCCCTGCTCGACCGCGCGCTCCAGAGGCTCCCGCAACAGATCCGCCGTGTGGTGATCCAGCTCACCCACCGGCGTCACGACCTCGCTGAGCCCTTCGGTCCGGACATCGACATGAAGTCGACCCCGGTTCGCACTGCCGACCGTCCCGCGGTCCATGCCCGTCCCTCTTCGCCGTTCGTCACTGTCCGCGTCTCTGCGTGCGCAGAGACGTATGCGCTGCCTCTGACGTTCTCGAAACACTACGCGGTCTGTGCGTGACGCGGTACCCGAAGACCTCAACAAACCGGACATATAGCGCCAATTGGCGCTTGTAACTGCCCGCCCGAACCGGGTAAGGGTAGGGGGACACCCAAAACACGACCGGCTTCGGAGGCGCCGCTTCACCGCAGGAACACGTATGGGCATCGGCAGCCATATGCCGAGAACGATGGAGGAGACCATGTCACCCCGGCTCGACGGACCGCGTCCCCACAACGCGACGTCAGCATGTCCTCAGGGACTGACCCACTCAGACTCCCCTGCCGCGATCGCCGAGGACGGCACCCGCAGCAGCAACAGCACCACCAGCACGATCAGCAACACCAGCACCATCGGCGACACCGGCCACATCGGTGACTTCGACCGCATCGGCGCCGACGACCACGGCGCGAGCGACGGTCTCGAAGGACTTCCCGAGATCCCGCCCTTCGACGAGGTGGGACCGCTGGACGCCAGAGCGCTGTCGAAGACGCTCTTCGCGCGGCTCGAATCCCTCGAAGAGGGCACCCACGAGTACGCGTACGTCCGCAATACGCTCGTCGAGCTGAACCTGGCCCTGGTCAGGTTCGCCGCCTCCCGGTTCCGCTCCCGCAGCGAGCCGATGGAGGACATCGTCCAGGTCGGAACCATCGGCCTGATCAAGGCGATCGACCGTTTCGAGCTCAGCCGGGGCGTGGAGTTCCCCACGTTCGCGATGCCGACCATCGTCGGCGAGATAAAGCGCTTCTTCCGCGACACCAGCTGGTCCGTGCGCGTCCCGCGCCGACTGCAGGAGCTGCGGCTCGACCTGGCCAAGGCGGGCGACGAGCTCGCCCAGCAACTGGACCGCTCGCCCACTGTGGGCGAGCTCGCCGACCGCCTCGGCATCACCCACGACGAGGTCGTCGAGGGCATGGCCGCGAGCAACGCGTACACCGCGAGCTCGCTGGACGCCAAGCCCGAGGAGGACGAGCACGAAGGCGCGCTGGCGGACCGTATCGGCTACGAGGACCACGGACTCGAAGGCATCGAGTACGTGGAGTCCCTGAAGCCGCTGATCGCTTCGCTGCCACGCCGCGACCGCACGATCCTCTCGCTCCGGTTCGTCGCCAATATGACGCAGTCGGAGATCGGCGAGGAGCTGGGCATCTCCCAGATGCATGTGTCCCGGCTGCTCTCGCGCACGCTGGTCAGACTCCGCAAGGGCCTGACCCTGGAGGAGTGAACGAGTGCGCCGCCCGCCCGTCCGGCGTCCGGGCGGCGCACCGCGAAGAGACATGCGGAAGGACCCTCCCCGGCAAGGGCGGGTCCTTCCGCATGTCCGGACACCGCGTCACGTCCGACACCGCGTCACGTCCGACACCGCGTCACGGGGCGCCGGGGGAGGTTCAGACGGCGCGTTCGCCGTGCCGCCAGACCGCGTGGACCAGCGGAACACCCGGCCGGTAGGCGAGGTGGACATGGCTGGGCGCGTCGAGCAGCACCAGGTCGGCGCGGGCGCCGGGGGCGATGCGGCCGATGTCCGTACGGCGCAGGGCCGCGGCGCCGCCCGCGGTGGCGGACCAGAGCGCCTCGTCCGGCGTCATGCCCATGTCGCGTACGGCGAGCGCGATGCAGAAGGGCATGGAGGAGGTGAACGACGAACCCGGGTTGCAGTCCGTGGAGAGGGCGACGGTGGCGCCCGCGTCGAGGAGGCGGCGGGCGTCGGGCCAGGTGGCGCGGGTGGAGAACTCGGCGCCGGGGAGCAGGGTGGCGACGGTGCCGCCCTGGGCCAGGGCGTCCACGTCGGCGTCGGTGAGGTGGGTGCAGTGGTCGGCGGACGCGGCGTCGAGCTCGACGGCGAGCTGGACGCCGGGGCCGTGGCCGAGCTGGTTGGCGTGGACGCGGGGGTGCAGCCCCTTCGCCATGCCCGCGGTCAGGACGGCGCGGGCCTGGTCGCCGTCGAAGGCACCCTTCTCGCAGAAGACGTCGATCCAACGGGCGTACGGGGCACAGGCGTCGAGCATCGGACCGGTGACCAGGTCGACGTAACCGGCCGGGTCGTCGGCGTAGTCCGGGGAGACGATGTGGGCGCCGAGGTAGGTGACCTCCTCGGTGAGCCGGGCGGCGATGCGCAGGGCGCGGGCCTCGTCCTCGACGGTGAGCCCGTAGCCGGACTTGGTCTCGAAGGTGGTGGTGCCCTGGCGCAGCGCCTCGGCGAGGTAGCGGGCGACGTTGGCGGCGAGCTCCTCGTCAGTGGCGGCGCGGGTGGCGGCGACCGTGGTCCTGATGCCGCCCGCGCTGTAGGCGCGGCCGGACATCCGGGCGTTGAACTCCTCGGTGCGGTCGCCCGCGAACACGAGGTGGGAGTGGGAGTCGACGAAGCCGGGGATCATCGCCCGGCCGCCCGCGTCGACGGCGTTGTCAGTGGCGGGTGCTTTGCTTGATTCACCGGTCCAGACGACCCGGTCGCCCTCGATGACGACGGCCGCGTCCCGGATCCGGCCCAGGGGGGAATCCGCACGGCGGGAGGGGTCGTTGGTGACCAGACTGGCGATGTTGGTGATGGCGGTCGTCGTCATCGGGGGGCTGCTCTCCTTGCGGGGGTCCGGTCTCAGCGGTGCAGGGCGGCGATGGCCGAGGCGAGTGCCGCGGGTACGTCCTCGACGTGGGCGTGCCGTCCGTCGCGGACGATGTGCCGCCCCGCCACGACCGTGTGCCGCACATCGGCCGCGGAGGCGGCGAATACGACCGCTTCGGCGGCGAGTCTGGGCACCGGCCCCGCTGTTCTGACCGAATCCAGGGCGACGGTCGCCAGATCGGCGGGCGCCCCGGGTTCGATGACGCCCGCCTCGGGCCGGCCGAGCGCCGCGTGTCCGTCGACGGTCGCGGCGCGCAGCAGGGCGGCCGCCGTCCAGTGCCCTCGTGCCCGGGTGCGCAGGCGCTCGTTCAGCTCCATCGCACGGGCCTCCTCGAAGAGGTCGATCACGGCGTGGCTGTCGCTGCCCAGGGAGAGCGGCGAACCGGCGCGCTGGAGGGCGACGGCGGGGCCGATCCCGTCGGCGAGGTCGCGTTCCGTGGTGGGGCACATGCAGGTGCCGGTCGCCGAGGAGCCGAGGAGCGCGATGTCCTCGGCGGTGAGGTGGGTGTTGTGGATGCCGGTGGTGCGCGGGCCGAGGACCCCGTGGTCGGCGAGGAGCCGGGTGGGGGTGCGGCCGTGGGCGGCGAGGCAGGCGTCGTTCTCCGCGGTCTGCTCGGAGAGGTGGACATGGAGCGGGGCCTGTCGCTCCTCGGCCCAGGCGGCCACGGTCGCCAGCTGTGCGGCGGGCACGGCACGCACGGAGTGGACGGCCGCGCCGATCAGGGCGTGGTCGCCGCCCTTGAGGAGGGAGGCGCGTTCGGCCCAGGCGTCCGCGGTGGTGTCGGAGAAGCGCAGCTGGTGCCGGTCGGGCTGCTGGTACTGGGTGGGGCGCTTGCCGAATCCGGCGGAGAGGTAGGCGGTGTCCAGCAGGGTGATCCGGATACCGGCCTCGCCCGCCGCCGCGATCAGGGCCTCCCCCATCGCGTTCGGGTTGTCGTACGGGGTGCCGCCCGGCGCGTGGTGCAGATAGTGGAATTCGCCGACCGCGGTGATGCCGGCCAGCGCCATCTCGGCGTACACGGCACGGGCGAGGTCGTAGTACGAGTCGGGGGTGAGCCGGGAGGCGACCTGGTACATGGTCTCGCGCCAGGTCCAGAAGGTGCCGGAGCCGACCTGGACGGTGGAGCGCAGGGCGCGGTGGAAGGCGTGCGAATGGGTGTTGGCGAGCCCGGGGAGGGTGAGCCCGCGCAGCACGGTGGCACCCGGCGGCGGGGCGGCGACGCCGGTGCGGACGCCCGCGATCAGCCCGTCGGAGACGTCCAGGGCGACGCCTGGCTCGACATGGGTGCCGAGCCAGGCGTGGGACAGCCAGTACGTCATGGTGGCGGGCCTGCCCGTCGGTTGCGTTGTCAGCTGCACGCGAGACCTTCCAGTACGTCGGCGAGTGCGATCACCCCGGCCACGCAGTCGTCCTCGCCCGCGTGCTCGGCCGGCGAGTGCGAGATCCCGGTGGGGTTCCGTACGAACAGCATGGCGGTAGGGACCGAAGCGGACAAAATACCCGCGTCGTGTCCGGCGCCGGTGCCCAGGACGGGTACCGGCCGGTCGGCGCCACCGCCGTCCCGGCTGTCCCCGCCGTCCCGGCCCGCGAGGATCTTGCCGAGCTCGTCGCGGAGGGCGTGCTCGAATTCGACGACGGGCGTGAAGGACTCCCGTACGACGTCGAGGTCGATCCCGGCCCGCTCGGCGTGTTCCCTGGCGGCCCGTTCGATGCCGGTGACCACGGCGTCGAGGGCTTCCTGGTCGGCGGCGCGGGAGTCGAGCCAGCCACGGACGAGGGAGGGGATGGCGTTGACCCCGTTCGGCTCGACGGAGATCTTGCCGAAGGTGGCGAGGGCCCCGGCGAGTTCCGCCTCGCGGCGGGCGGCCAGCACGGTCTCGGCGTACGTGAGCATCGGGTCCCGCCGGTCGGCGAGGCGGGTGGTGCCCGCGTGGTTGGCCTCGCCCCGGAAGTCGAACCGCCAGCGTCCGTGCGGCCAGATCGCGGAGGCGATGCCGACCGGGTCGCCGGTGAGGTCGAGGGCGCGCCCCTGCTCGACGTGGAGCTCGACGAACGCGCCGATGCGGGCGAGCCGTTCGGGGTCCGGGCCGATGGCGTCGGGGTCGTGTCCGGCCGCCTCCATCGCCTGCGGCAGCGTGATGCCGTCGCCGTCGCGGAGCCGGTGGGCGGCCTCCACGGTCAGCTGTCCGGCGGCGAGCCGGGAGCCCACACAGGCGAGCCCGAAGCGGGCACCCTCCTCGTCGCCGAAGTTGCTGATGGCCAGCGGCCGGGTGAACTCCACTTCTCTGCGGCGGAGTTCATCGAGCGCGGCGAAGGAGGAGACCACGCCGAGCGGCCCGTCGAAGGCGCCGCCGTCCGGTACGGAGTCGAGGTGCGATCCGGCGACGACGGCGTCCCCGGCCAGGGGGTCGCCGAGCCAGGCCCACTGGTTGCCGTTCCGGTCGACCTCGTAGGCGAGGCCGCGCGCCTCGGCCTGCGCCCGGAACCAGGCGCGGCAGTCGGCGTCGGCCCCGGTCCAGGCGTAACGGCGGTAGCCCCCGCTGTCCTGGTTCCGGCCGACCGGCAGGAGCTCCCGCCACATGGCCTGGAACGACGAGCCGCCGCCGGCCGCGGCCCCGCTTCCGGTCGCGGCGGTGTTCCTGGTCGCGGCCTTGTTCCCGGTCGCGACCGTGTTCCCGGTCGCGGCCGCGTTTCCGGCCCCGCTTCCGGCTACGGCCCCGTTCGCGGCCGCTCCGCTCCCGGCCACCCCGTTCCCGGCCGTGTCCTCGTTCCCGTTCGCGCCCCCGGGAGGCAGGCTCACTGTTCGTCCTCCCGCATCGGCACCCGCACACCCTTGTCCTCGGCGACCGACTCCGCGATGTCGTATCCGGCGTCGACATGCCGGATGACGCCCATGCCCGGGTCGTTGGTGAGCACCCGGCGGATCTTCTCGCCCGCCAGCTTCGTGCCGTCGGCGACGGTCACCTGCCCGGCGTGGATGGAGCGCCCCATACCGACGCCGCCGCCGTGGTGGATGGAGACCCAGGAGGCCCCGGACGCCACGTTGACCATGGCGTTCAGCAGCGGCCAGTCGGCGATCGCGTCGGACCCGTCGAGCATGGCCTCGGTCTCCCGGTACGGGGAGGCCACGGAGCCGCAGTCCAGGTGGTCGCGCCCGATGGCCAGCGGCGCGGCCAGCTCGCCGCTCGCCACCATGTCGTTGAACCGCTCGCCGGCCCGGTCGCGCTCGCCGTAGCCGAGCCAGCAGATGCGGGCGGGCAGTCCCTGGAAGTGGACGCGCTCGCCGGCCATCTTGATCCAGCGGTGCAGCGACTCGTTCTCCGGGAAGAGTTCGAGCATCGCCTTGTCGGTCTTGTGGATGTCCGACGCCTCGCCGGACAGCGCCGCCCAGCGGAACGGGCCCTTGCCCTCGCAGAAGAGCGGCCGGATGTAGGCGGGCACGAAGCCCGGGAAGTCGAAGGCCCGCTCGTACCCGGCGAGCTGGGCCTCGCCGCGGATGGAGTTGCCGTAGTCGAAGACCTCGGCCCCGGCGTCCATGAAGCCGACCATCGCCTCGACGTGCTGGGCCATCGACTCCCGTGCGCGCCGGGTGAAGTCGGCGGGCTTCTCGGTGGCGTACGAGGCCATGTCGTCGAAGTCGACGCCGAGCGGGAGGTAGGACAGCGGGTCGTGCGCGCTGGTCTGGTCGGTGACGATGTCGATCGGGGCGCCCTCGGCGAGCATCCGCGGCAGCAGCTCCGCCGCGTTGCCCAGCAGGCCGATGGAGAGCGGCCGGCGGGCGTCCCGGGCCTCGGTGGCCAGCTGGAGCGCGTGCTCCAGGGAGTCGGCGCGCACATCCAGGTACCGGTGCTCGATCCGGCGCTCGATGGCACGGGGGTCGCAGTCGATACAGATCACGACGCCGTCGTTCATGGTCACGGCGAGCGGCTGGGCGCCGCCCATGCCGCCGAGTCCGGCGGTCAGGGTGATCGTGCCGGCCAGCGTCCCGCCGAACTTCTTCGCCGCGACGGCGGCGAACGTCTCGTAGGTGCCCTGGAGGATGCCCTGCGTGCCGATGTAGATCCACGACCCGGCGGTCATCTGGCCGTACATGGTGAGCCCGAGCGCCTCCAGGCGGCGGAACTCCTCCCAGTTCGCCCAGTCGCCGACCAGGTTGGAGTTGGCGATCAGGACGCGCGGCGCCCATTCGTGGGTCTGCATGACGCCGACCGGGCGGCCGGACTGGACGAGCATCGTCTCGTCCTGCTTGAGCGTCCGCAGCGTGCGCACCATCGCGTCGAACGAACGCCAGTCGCGGGCCGCCTTGCCGGTGCCGCCGTAGACGACGAGCTTGTCGGGGTGCTCGGCGACCTCGGGGTCGAGGTTGTTCTGCAGCATGCGCAGGGCGGCCTCCTGCTGCCATCCCAGGGCGCTCAGTTCCGTACCGCGCGGTGCCCGTACGGGGCGGGGTCCTGACATGGCGGTGCCTCCTCGCGACTGTAAGTCTTCTATTCACATCCTGGGGGTCTGAATACTCGTAGTCAACAGTTCCGCGCCGTCGCACGGGGGCAGCGACCCGCGCCCGCCCCGCGCACAGTTCGCCCCGGACCTCGGTCGCGCGCCCTCCACGCACCCCCGTACGCCTCCGGCATGTGCCGGGGGAAAGTACCGAACCCCTTCCGGAAGCAGGCACGTTACGTAGCCTCTTGGTCACACCCAGCCGGGACGGCGGAGCGGACACGGGTCCGCTCCGCCGTCCCGGCCCAGAGATCTATGGGAGGCCCCTGTGATCCGAGCACTCCGACTGCGCGCCGGCACGAAGCAAACGATGGAATCCGAGGCCGGGGCGCCGGACGTCCTGGCCGAACTCCGGCGATTACGGGCCGGGGTCCCGCTCCTTACCGGCGCCCTGGTCGCCGGTACCGACGGGCTCGTCCTGGCCCATGACGCCCCGGGGGTGGAGACCGAGGGCGTCGCCGCGCTGACCGCGAGCGCGCTCGGCGTCGCGGTCCGGATGACGGAGGCGACCGGCCGGGGCGGCTTCGGTGAACTTCTCGTACGGTGCGAGTCCGGCTGCATCGCCTCGTACGCCGCGGGCTCCTCGGCCGTGCTCACCCTGCTCGCCGAGGACCGGATCGACATCGACAGCCTCCATTTCGAGGGCCGCCGGGCAGGTGCCCTGATCGGCGAGCTGCTCGACGCCGCGCACCGCCGCGCCACCTGCTGTGCGCCCTCGGTCCCTTCCCCCAGGCAACTGCCCCCGCACTCCGACCCGCTGCCGCCCCGCCTCTGACGGCCGGAGGCACGACGGGCGGCTTCAGCGCCTGCGCCGCGCCCCGCCGGGCGCGGCGTCCCCCGCCACCGGCCCGGTCGTCCGGTATCCCTTGACCCGCTTGCCCGCGGGCCGCCCGCGCTCCACCCAGTCGGTCCGCACCCAGTACAGGGCATCGTCCCGGTGCTCGCGCCGCCCGATCCGGACGGCCTTGATCCAGAGCCCGGCGCCCGCCCCTGCGAGCACCATCCCGCCGGCCCCGGGCAGCAGGAACGCGCTCGCCACCGCCACGAGAAACGCCCCGAGCAGCCACCACCGGTGCCCGCGCCGCCAGTCGCGTACGGTCACGGCCCGGTCCTGGAGGAAGTCGGAGCGCCCGGCACGCGTGGCACCCCCGGCCAGCTCCGCGTACCGTCGGCTCCGGACGAGCGCCACCACGGCCGCGGTGATCAGGAACAGCGCGGCCCCGGACAGCAGGCCGATCCGGCGCCCGGTGAGTCCCGGCACCAGCGCGCCGATCGCCGCGGCCAGCAGTCCCGGCCACCACATCGGTGCGGCTCCGGCCCGTACGATCACGGCCACCCTCGCCAACGACTGCGCTCCGCGCCCCACGTCCGTACCCCTCTCCGCAGTTCCTCGTAAGCCGTTCCGGCCCGGAGATTAGTGGCCGTAGATGAGCGATGCCTGAGAAGAAGCGATATCCGAGAGCGGCACCGGAGGAACGACGCCGGGGGAGCAGCGCAAGGGGAGCGACTTCGGAGAGCCGACACGTTCGCGCGACAGCGCACCCAGCCGTTGGACTGCGCATCGGCCGGAGTCGGTCGCTCCCCCAGGCCCGAGGGGCGGTCATTCCACGAACAGCCCCCGCGCCGCCGCCCTCGCGTCGAACTCCTCCAGCCGTGCCTGCGCGTCGGGCAGGTCGTCGCACATCGCCTCCAGCAGCACCCGCCCCAGCAGCATGGGCGCGCACGCCGTGTCGAAGGCGAGCCCGGTGCCGACGGCGGCCGGGATCAGCAGATCGCTGTGCTTGGCGACGGGCGCGAAGGCGGAGTCCGCCACCGACACCACGGCCAGCCCCTGCTCCTGCGCGTAGGCGAGGGCGTCCACGACCTCCTTGGGGTGGCGGGGCAGCGCGAAGCAGATCAGCGCGGTGGCGCCCGCCCGCCGTGCGGCGTCGATCCGGTCGCGCAGCATGCTGCCGCCCTCGTCGAGCACCCGGACATCGGGGTGGACCTTGGCCGCGAAGTACCCGAAGCCCCGCGCCTGCGAGGAGGCGGCCCGCAGCCCGAGCACCGGCAGCGGACGCGAGGCCGCCAGCAGCCTGCCCGCCCGCTCGACGGGCCCGGGATCGGCGAGCAGCTCGGCCAGATGCCGCAGATTCGCGATCTCGCCGAGTACCGCCTGCTGGTACTCGTTGTACGCGTCGTCCCCGCCCGCCGCACCGGGCTCGGCGGGGGCGACCTCCCGCAGGTGCCTGCGGAGCGCCGGATAGCCGTCGAAGCCGAGCGCCACGGCGAAGCGGGTGACGGACGGCTGGCTGACCCCGGCGAGCTCGGCCAGCTCCACGCTCGACAGGAACGGGACGTCCCCGGCCCGGCGCACCATCGAGTGCGCGATGCGCCGCTGGGTGGGTGTGAGCCGGCGCCCCTCGAAGAGCTGCTGCAACCGCGCGGCCGGGCTGCTCCCGCTCATGCTGTCCCCTCGGTAGATCCGTCGCGCCGCGATCCGGCGCCGACCAATCCATTCAGCCAGCAAGCCGTCTGCATGTCCATATGCAGCCGGTACGCGGGCCGGTGCCCGGGACGTCCGTACGCGGCCGGGAGGCCGGGACACCCGGGGTCCAAAGAGGGGGGTTAGCCCCACTGTCCGGGGCGGCCTCGATTCGTACCGTAAAGGGTATGAAAGCCCGTGACCCCGAGCTCAGGAACGAGCTCGATGCCGCCCTGCAGGCCCGTAGCGAGCTGGGGTCGGAGTACGAGCCCGCTCTCGTCGAGTCCTTTCTGGAGAAGGTCGAGCAGCGGCTCGACAGCACGCTCGACCGCCGCGTCCGGCGTCATCTCGCCGAGCAGCGGGTGAGCGTCGTCAGGGAACCGCACCCGCCGCACCCCCTGGGGAACTTCGGCGAGCGCTACGGCTTCGGGATCATCTCGCTGGTCCTGGCCGTCCCGCTGTCGGCGATCGGCGCCTCGACCGCCCACACGGCGGGCCTGATCGTCGCCTGGCTCGGGATCGTCGCGGTCAACGCCGTGCACGCCGCCCGGCCGCGGTTCTCGCGCCGCCCGGCACGTACGGACTCCGACTGGGAGGAGTGACGGGGCCGCGCTCCCAGGCCCCCGGACCCCGGAAGCACGCAACCCCCGGGCCTGACCGGCTCTACGCCTGGCGGGTCGGCTGCACGATCAGCTGGCGCAGGTTGATGTGGCGCGCCCGGCTGGTGGCGTAGGCGATCAGGTCGGCGATCTCGTCGCCGGAGAGCCCCCCGAGCGCTTTGAACATGCCGTCGAGCTGCCCGCTCAGCTCGGCGTTGTCGACGTGGCCGGCCAGCTCCGTGTCGGTGAGGCCCGGCTCGATGTTCGTGACGCGGACGTCGCGCGGCCCGAACTCGGTGCGCAGCGATGTCGACAGGTACGTCAGCGCGGCCTTCGTCGCCCCGTACACCGCGTAATTGGGGAACATGACGTGCGCGCCGATGGACGAGATGTTCACCAGGTCCGCGGTGCGCCCCTCGGCGGCCGCCGCCACCAGGTCGGCCGTGAAGGCCCGGATGATCCGCAGGGCGCCCGTCACATTGGTGTCGATCATCCGCTGCCACTCGTCCGTCCGGCCCTCGTCCACCGGATTCGGCAGCATCACACCGGCCGCGTTGACCACCAGGTCCACCGGACCGAAGGCGCGGTGCACCCGCTCGGCGGCGGAGTCGACGGACGCCTGGTCGGTGACGTCGGTGGGGACGGCGAGCGCCACGCCTCCTGCCTCCTCGACCGCGGCGGCGAGCTCTTCCAGCCGCTCCGCGCGCCGGGCCAGCAGGGCGACCCGGACCCCCTGGGCGGCGAGCAGCCGGGCGGTCGCGCCGCCCATGCCGCTGGCGGCTCCGGTGATGACGGCGGTGCGGCCCGCGAGGGTCTCGTACGACATGTCCGTACTCCTTGAGTGGTTGCGGACCGGAGCGTTTCCCCGGGCCCGATTCCACTCTGCGGGGCCGCCCGGGGCCCAGCCAGGGCGACGCTGTTCCTGGGTCCGCCAGTACCAGGCTGGGCGCTCGCGCTTCTTCTACGATCGACGCCATGGACGCTGACCTGGGTGATTTCCTCCGCTCCCGCCGAGCCCGTATCCAGCCCGAGGACGTGGGGCTCCAGGCGTACGGCCGGCGGCGCGTGCCCGGACTCCGGCGCGAGGAGGTCGCTCAGCTCGCGGGGGTGAGCGTCGACTACTACATCCGGCTGGAGCAGGGGCGCGGCCCGAGCGTCTCGGACGCGGTGCTCGACGCGATAGCCCGGGTGCTGCGGCTGGACGAGACGGAGCACACGTATCTGCGCACCGTGGCCCGCCCCCGGTCGCGCGCCTCCGCCCCGGCCTCCGCCCAGCGGGTCCGGCCGGGTCTGCGCCGGGTGCTGGACTCGCTCGCCGCGGCCCCGGCGTTCGTCCTGGGCCGCCGGATGGACGTGCTGGCCTGGAACGCGCTGGGGGACGCCGTCGTCGGCTTCTCCCGGATGCCCGCCGCCGAACGGAACATGCCGCGCCAGGTGTTCCTGGAACCGGCGGCGCGCGAGCTGTACCCGGACTGGGCGGCGGTGGCGGCGGAGACCGTGGCGTATCTGCGCCTGGATGCGGGGCTGCACCCCGATGACCGGAAACTGGCCACGCTGGTCGGTGAGTTGTCCCTGAAGAGCGAGGACTTCCGCCGGCTGTGGGCGGATCACCAGGTGAAGTCGAAGACCTACGGCGTCAAGCGCGTCGCCCATCCGCTCGTGGGCGAGCTCGTGTTCCCGTACGAGACGCTCGGCGCGGCCGGCGATCCCGATCAGTGCCTGGTGGTCTACACACCGGAGCCCGGCAGCGAGACCGCCGAGCGCCTCGCGCTGCTGGCGGGCCGGGCGGCCGCGCCGTCGGCCCCGGCCGACTGAGCCGTCCGCGGGCCCGCGGACATGGATGTGTCGCGGGGACCGCCGCACCCCCGGTTGCCCGGGGGGCGGGACGACGGCGGTCCCCGCGAGGGACACGGTCCGGGTCAGGGCCGGTCACCGCGTCCTGGCGACGGTGGAGGTCCGGGAGCCGCTCCGTAGTCCGTGTCGCCGTTTCGGGTGTCGGCGGGTCTCCCCGCCGACACCCGTCAATCTGCCGGACCCGTGTTAAGCCGGTGCTGCGCGGACGTGTCGCGCTCGTACCGTTTTCGCGAAGCCCGGACCCGTGGGGCTACGCCTTGCCGGTCCCCGCGTCCTTGGCGAGGAACGCCAGCAGGTCCTGGCGGCTGACCACGCCCTTCGGCTTGCCCTCCACCAGCACGATCGCCGCGTCCGCGGCGTTCGTGCCGCCGAGCACCGCCATCAGGTCCTCGACCGGCTCGCCGGAGCCGACCTGCGGCAGCGGCGGCGACATGTGCTTCTCCAGCGGGTCGGAGAGCGAGGCGCGCTGCGCGAACAGCGCGTTCAACAGCTCGCGCTCCACCACCGAACCGATGACCTCGGCGGCCATCACGTCCGGGTGCCCGGCGCCCGGCTTCACGATCGGCATCTGCGAGACGCCGTACTCGCGCAGCACGTCGATCGCCTCGCCGACGGTCTCCTCCGGGTGCATGTGGACGAGCGTCGGGATCGGGCCGGCCTTGTGGTCGAGCACATCGGCGACGCGCGCGGACGGGCCGGTGTCCTCCAGGAAGCCGTAGTCGGCCATCCATTCGTCGTTGAAGATCTTGCTGAGGTAGCCGCGGCCGCTGTCCGGCAGCAGGACGACGACCACGTCGTCCGGGCCCAGGCGCGCCGCGACCTCCAGGGCGCCGACCACCGCCATGCCGCAGGAACCGCCGACCAGCAGGCCCTCCTCCTTGGCGAGGCGGCGGGTCATCTGGAAGGAGTCCTTGTCGGACACGGCGACGATCTCGTCCGTGACCGTACGGTCGTAGGCGCTCGGCCAGAAGTCCTCGCCGACCCCCTCGACGAGGTAGGGGCGTCCGGAGCCGCCGGAGTAGACCGAGCCCTCCGGGTCCGCGCCGATCACCTTCACCGAGCCGCCGCTGACCTCCTTCAGATAGCGGCCGGTCCCGCTGATCGTGCCGCCGGTCCCGACGCCCGCGACGAAGTGGGTGATCTTCCCGTCCGTCTGCTCCCACAGCTCGGGACCGGTGGTCTCGTAGTGGGAACGCGGATTGTTGGGGTTGGAGTACTGGTCGGGCTTCCAGGCCCCCGGCGTCTCGCGGACCAGGCGGTCGGAGACGTTGTAGTAGGAGTCGGGATGCTCGGGGTCAACGGCCGTCGGGCAGACGACGACCTCGGCACCGTAGGCGCGCAGCACATTGATCTTGTCCGTGGACACCTTGTCCGGGCAGACGAAGATGCACTTGTACCCCTTCTGCTGGGCGACGATCGCCAGACCGACGCCGGTGTTGCCACTGGTCGGCTCGACGATCGTGCCGCCGGGCCGGAGCTCGCCGCTCTGCTCGGCGGCCTCGATCATCCGCAGGGCGATGCGGTCCTTGACCGAACCGCCGGGGTTGAAGTACTCGACCTTGGCCAGGACCGTCGCCTGGATGCCGGCCGTCACACTGCGCAGCCTCACCAGCGGGGTATTGCCTACGAGACTGATCATCGAATCGTGGAATTGCACCGTGTACTCCGGGGTCTCCGAGATGGTGCGGCAAGGGTATGCGTACGGGCACGGGATTGGGCGAAGCGATTGAGCGACGGCTCCTGCGGGGCAGTTAGCTGTAGGTACGGCGGTACGGCGACGAGGAGGTGGACCGGACTGTGTCGAGGGCAAGGGTGGCACGGCGGATCGCAGCGGGCGCGGCCTACGGCGGGGGCAGCATCGGGCTGCTCGGCGCCGCGACGGTAGGCGTGCTGCTGGCGGAGGTCCAGCTGGCGAAACGGCAGGTGGGCGGCGGGATCGCACCGGTTCCGCCGAGCGCGGACGGGCGGTACGGGGTGGCGTTCGCCGGCCCCGCGGACCCGTTGCGGCTGGGGTTGCTGGGCGACTCGACGGCGGCCGGGCAGGGGGTGCGCCGGGCCGGGCAGACCCCGGGGGCGCTGCTCGCCTCGGGGCTCGCCGCGGTCTCCGAGCGGCCGGTGGATCTGCGCAATGTGGCACAGCCGGGCGCCCGGTCGGACGATCTGGAGCGGCAGGTCTCGCTGCTGCTCGCCGACACCTCCCGTACGCCCGACGTCTGCGTGATCATGATCGGCGCGAACGATGTGACGCACCGGATGCCGGCCACCCAGTCGGTGCGCTGTCTGACCACCGCCGTGCGCAGGCTGCGTACGGCGGGTGCGGAGGTCGTGGTCGGCACCTGCCCGGACCTGGGCACGATCGAGCCGGTCTATCAGCCGCTGCGCTGGCTGGCCCGGCGGGTGAGCCGGCAGCTGGCCGCGGCCCAGACGATCGGCTCGGTGGAGCAGGGCGGGCGCACGGTGTCGCTGGGCGATCTGCTCGGGCCGGAGTTCGAGGCGAATCCGCGGGAGCTGTTCGGCCCGGACAACTACCACCCGTCGGCGGAGGGGTACGCCACGGCGGCGATGGCGGTGCTGCCCACGCTCTGCGCGGTGCTCGGGCTGTGGCCGGAGTCCGACCGCCTGGACGGGGCCCGGCGCGAGGACATGCTGCCGGTGGCCAAGGCGGCCTCCCAGGCGGCCAGGGAGGCCGGTACGGAGGTCACGGGGGCGCGGGCGCCCTGGGCACTCCTCAAGCACCGCAGGCGGCGGCGCCTGCCCGCCGCCACGGAGCCCCATCCGCACCCGCACCCGGAGCCGCACGGAGAGACGGGGGAGCCGGGGAAGAGAGCGGGGAGGGAGACTGGAAAGAAGACAGGCAAGACGGACGAGACAAGCAGGACAGCGGAGACGCGGGAGACCGGAGAGACGGGGGAGACGCACGGGAAGCCGGGCAGTCTCCCGGCCAACTGATCGACTGAGCGGCCGCTTAGAAAAGAGGTCGGCGTCACACGCGCTGCCCGGTGACCCAGCGCGTACGTACAGGTAACTTCCCATTCAGTACCCGCCAGAACCCGCCTTCCAGCCCTCATGGAGCCGCGTGATGCCCGAAGCCGTGATCGTCTCTGCAGCCCGTTCTCCGATCGGCCGGGCCTTCAAGGGCTCGCTGAAGGAACTGCGCGCGGACGACCTGACCGCCACGATCATCCAGACCGCGCTCGCGAAGGTTCCCGAGCTGGACCCCGAGGACATCGACGACCTGATGCTCGGCTGCGGCCTCCCCGGCGGCGAGCAGGGCAACAACCTGGGCCGCATCATCGCCGTGCAGATGGGCATGGACCACCTCCCGGGCTGTACGGTCACCCGCTACTGCTCGTCCTCCCTCCAGACCAGCCGGATGGCGCTGCACGCCATCAAGGCCGGCGAGGGCGACGTCTTCATCTCGGCCGGTGTCGAGATGGTGTCCCGCTTCTCGAAGGGCAACTCCGACAGCTGGCCGGACACGCACAACCCGCTGTTCGCCGACGCCGAGGCCCGCACCGCGGCCCGCGCCGAGCGGGGCGGCGACGACTGGCACGACCCGCGCGAGGACGGCCTGGTCCCGGACGCGTACATCGCGATGGGGCAGACCGCGGAGAACCTGGCCCGCCTCAAGGGCGTCACCCGCCAGGACATGGACGAGTTCGGCGTCCGCTCGCAGAACCTCGCCGAGGAAGCCCTCAAGAACGGCTTCTGGGAGCGCGAGATCACCCCGGTCACCACCCCGGACGGCACGGTCGTCTCGAAGGACGACGGGCCGCGCGCGGGCGTCACCCTGGAGGGTGTGCAGGGCCTGAAGCCGGTGTTCCGCCCCGACGGCCTGGTCACCGCGGGCAACTGCTGCCCGCTCAACGACGGCGCCGCCGCCCTCGTGATCATGTCCGACACCAAGGCCCGCGAGCTGGGCCTGACCCCCCTGGCCCGGATCGTCTCCACCGGCGTCTCCGGCCTCTCCCCCGAGATCATGGGGTACGGACCGGTGGAGGCCAGCAAGCAGGCGCTGAAGCGGGCCGGGCTGACCGTCGACGACATCGACCTGGCCGAGATCAACGAGGCGTTCGCGGCCCAGGTGATCCCCTCCTACCGCGACCTCGGCCTGCCGCTGGAGAAGGTCAACGTCAACGGCGGCGCGATCGCCGTCGGTCATCCCTTCGGTATGACGGGCGCCCGGATCACCGGCACGCTGATCAACAGCCTGCAGTTCCACGACAAGCAGTTCGGCCTGGAGACCATGTGCGTGGGCGGCGGCCAGGGCATGGCGATGGTCATCGAGCGGCTGAGCTGAGAGCCGCGCCGGACCTGACATAGTCGTCAGCGGGCCCGCGCCGCATGAGGTGGCCGGTTCCGAGCCCCGACCGTGACCGAATCTCCCCCAGGATGTGACCTATGTCCTGGGGGAGAGTCATTCCCGCAGGTCACACCCGCATCAGGGTTAAACCCCAGGCCCAAAGACCTGTCCATTTCGTGACGTAATGCACTGACACAGGGCGCAGGTAGGGGACAAGCTGATGTAGGAAGTCGGGGGATCGATTGAAACCGGGAGTATGTCAGTGAGCGCCATGTCTCTTGCCCTGTTGCTGACCACCGCCGCCGCCACGGCCGTGGGCGCCGCTGCTCTGCACGCTGCTCACGGGCTGCGCAAGCAGGTCACGGCCCTTCGTACGGAGCTGGCCGAGGCCCGCACGCACGATGTCGTCGTGCCCGCGCAGAGCCGCAGCACGATCACCCCGGTCGCCGAGATACGCGCGGCCGTCGCCGAAGCACTGGCCGAGGAGCGCGAGCGCGAGCTCGCCGAGGCCCGCGCCTTCTGGGCCACCCAGGAAGCGCGCGACGCCGCCGACGCCCCGTCCCTGCTGGGCGGGCTGGCCGGGGCGGGCGAGGACATCCCGTTCTTCATGCCCCGCCAGGCCGACTTCGCGGGCCTCGAAGCGATGGACCTCGACGCCGCCGAGGCCCTGGACGAGCTGGCGGAGCTGACGGAGGCGGCGGACCTGACCGAGCTGACCGGCCCGGCGGAGTTCGCCGAGGACTCCCCCGAGCTGGCCGCCGCCCGCCGCAGGCACCCTTCGCACCCCGACTTCGTACCGGTGCAGACCCCGGTCGTCACCGACCACGAGCGCACTGTGAACCGTCTCGAAGAGCTCGCCGACAGCCGTACGGAGCTCGCCGATGTGCGCCCCGGCCCGCTCGGCACGCTCGACGTCTACGTCTTCGCCGACGGCACCACGCTCTGTATGACCCCCGGCCACCGCGAGACGGCCGAGCGTCTGGCGGGTTCGCTGCTCGCCGGTGAGCACCCGGTCCTGCTGGGCGGCTCCGGTGTGTCCGGCGCGTACGCCCTGACCTTCTCCTGCGGCAAGGAGAACGTGTACATCCTCGCCGACCGCGTCATCGCCTCGTTCTGACACCTGCCGCCCGACACCACGGCGTCCGGGCACAGCGGCTCTCGTCGGCCGCCGCCTCCGGGCCTCCCCCGGACCGCCGCCCCCGCCACTACGCGAACGCGCGCGCGGCCGCCTCGTCCACGTATCGCACGGCCTCGTCCAGCTCAGCCGACGGGGCCGTTTCCAGTGCCACCGCCAGATCGCGGCCCGCCACGGCGAGCTGGTCGCCGATCGAGAAGATCCCGCCGTCCGGCATGGCGCGCGGCTCCCGGTACGGCGCCTCGATCCGCTGGGCGCGCAGCGCC
This sequence comes from Streptomyces sp. DvalAA-43, assembly GCF_900091725.1. GTDB lineage: Bacteria > Actinomycetota > Actinomycetes > Streptomycetales > Streptomycetaceae > Streptomyces > Streptomyces pulveraceus. The sequence continues at coordinate 62,658 of NZ_FMBW01000030.1, forward strand.
AGTTCCCGGGCCGTGGCCAGCCCTTCGGCGGCGGCACCGCGCTGGAGGCGGCTCTGCGGGGCGGCGCGCAGCCGGTCGGCGAATCGGTCCACGGCGGTGATCAGGGGGGTCGTATCGAGCACTCCGCGACCCTACGCGACGCCGGGCGGCAGACGGCAGTCCGACGACAGCCCTGGGCCGCACGGGGAAACGGGAACGGCCCGCAGGCAGTGCCTGCGGGCCGTTCCCGTCGTGCGGGCGAGGGATCAGTCGTCGCCGCTGAGGATGGAGAGCAGACGCAGCATCTCCAGGTAGATCCACACCAGGGTCATGGTGAGGCCGAAGGCCGCCAGCCAGGACTCCTCGCGAGGGGCGCCGTAGGCGATGCCGTCCTCGACCTGCTTGAAGTCCAGGGCCAGGAAGCACGCGCCCAGGATGATCCCGATGACGCCGAAGAGAATGCCGAGGCCACCGCTGCGGAAGCCCAGGCCGTCACCGCCGCCGAAGACGGCGAACAGCAGGTTGACCACCATCAGGAGCATGAAGCCCATGGCGGCGGCCATCACGAAGCCGTAGAAGCGGCGGGTGACACGGATCCAGCGCATCTTGTACGCGAGCAGCACACCGGCGAAGACACACATGGTGCCCATCACGGCCTGCATCACGACGCCCGGTCCGATGTACGTGCTGACCGCGCTGGAGATCACTCCGAGGAAGACACCCTCGAAGGCCGCGTACGAGACGATCAGCGCCGGCACCGGCTTGCGCTTGAAGGACTGGACGAGCGACAGGACGAACGCCACCAGGGCGGCGCCGATCGCGATGCCGTACGACTTGCCGAGGTTCGCCTCGTCGACCGGCAGCAGCGCCCAGGCGAGCGCGGCGCCGAGCACCACGGTGCCCAGCGTGATCGCGGTCCGCGTGACGACGTCGTCGATCGTCATCGCGCCGGTGCGCGCCGGGGCCTGCGGGGCGCCGTACTGGGCGTCCGGCTGGGCGTAGGGGTTGGTGGCGTACGGGTTGGCGGCGGCGCCCTGCGCGTACGGGTTGGCACCCGCTGCGGGGGCCCCGGCCTGCGGCGCCGCGTTGAAGCCCGCGTATCCGTTGTCGCGGCTGAAGCCCCGTCGCGAGAAGACCGGGTTGCTGCTCCTCATCTCACTCCTCCATGGCCACCCTGCGTGGCCTTCCCACAAGAGTAATGGGTAGGCAAAAGAATCAGACTAGTGCTTGGGGAGGATCTTTGCGGAAACCTGTCCGGGACGACATCCGCGCGTCGGTCACCGGTCCGCCCGCGGCCACCCACGAAAACCGGCTCACCCCATACCCTCCGGGCGCGCGGTCAAGTAACGTTCCGACCAACCGGTACGGCGTCATCACTCCAGCGACGGGAGCGAAGGCTGAATCCATGGGGCATACGCTGCGAGTGGCCCGCGGGCCCGGGAACGGCCGCCGTCGAGGCGTTCCGCCGGCTCGGCCGCCAAGTGAGTAGTGGTGCCTGGAACCGGACTCGAACCGGTACGCCCCCGAGGGGCAGCGAGGTTTAAGCTCGCCGTGTCTGCATTCCACCATCCAGGCCTGGCGCGCGGCTCCGCGTTGGCACATGACCCTATCCGGGGACTTCCCCCGAACAGCGGATCATTGGCGCGATGTTGTCTTATTTTATTGACCGCTTGAGGGGTCGTCAGCACCCGTGAAAGGGCATCGCCACATGCCTGGGCGGGGTAAGGGGCGCGGCGGACGGCAATCCGGATTGACGTAAAGTCGCCGCACCCGGACGGCGCATTCACCGGGCGCGCGCCGACGACCGCCGCGCATACGCCGGCGGACACGCCCCAGGGCTCCCGGGAAGCGGGCCGGTGACGGTTCCCCGGACCGACCGCCTCGGGGTCGGTGTCATACCGCAGGAGGACCCAGGGGCTTCCCGATGCGACTCAAGACTGCCCATGGAACGGGCACGCGGGCTGACGACCGGCGGCGGTACGGCGGCGAGGATTGAAGGGTTCCGAACAACACCCCGGACGAGCCCTCGGCCGGAGCCCCGAACCAGGAGATTCCCGTGACCACCCTTTCCACCGCACCCCGCGTCACCACGGTGGCCGCCCGCGCCACGGACCTGTCGAAGGTCTACGGAGAGGGCGAGACCAGGGTGACCGCCCTGAACCGGGTCACCGTGGACTTCCCCCGGGGCGAGTTCACCGCGATCATGGGCCCGTCCGGCTCCGGCAAGTCCACGCTGATGCACTGCGTGGCCGGCCTCGACAGCTTCAGCAGCGGTTCGGTACGGATCGGCGACACGGAGCTCGGCTCCCTCAAGGACAAGCAGCTCACCCAGCTCCGCCGGGACAAGATCGGCTTCATCTTCCAGGCGTTCAACCTGCTGCCGACGCTGACGGCGTACGAGAACATCACGCTCCCCGTGGACATCGCGGGCCGCAAGCCCGACGCCGCGTGGGTGCGCCAGGTCATCGACATGGTGGGCCTCTCCGACCGGCTGTCCCACCGGCCGACCGAGCTCTCCGGCGGCCAGCAGCAGCGCGTCGCGGTGGCCCGCGCGCTGGCCTCGCAGCCGGAGATCATCTTCGGTGACGAGCCGACCGGGAACCTCGACTCCCGCTCCGGCGCCGAGGTCCTCGGCTTCCTGCGCAACTCGGTGCGCGAGCTGGGCCAGACCGTGGTGATGGTGACCCACGACCCGGCGGCCGCCTCCTACGCGGACCGGGTGATCTTCCTCGCCGACGGGGCGATCGTGGACCAGATGCTCCACCCCACCGCGGACGGGGTCCTCGACCGGATGAAGGCGTTCGACGCCAAGGGCCGCACCAGCTGAACCCCGCCCTCCCCCGCGCCCTTTTCCGGCACCTCTCCCCATCCCAGGACTGACAGACATGTTCCGTACCGCCCTGCGCAATGTGCTCGCGCACAAGGCCAGGCTGCTGATGACCGTCCTCGCCGTGATGCTCGGCGTGGCCTTCGTCTCCGGCACGCTGGTCTTCACCGACACCCTCGGCAACGCCCTCCGCAACCAGTCGGCGAAGAGCTACGACGACGTCGCCGTCGCCGTCACCACCTACGCCGACCAGCGCGACGACAAGACGTCCGGCATCACCGACGCCACCCTGAAGAAGATCCAGGGCCTGGACGGCGTCGCCGACGCCACCGGCCGGGTCTCCGGCTTCGCCGGGGTCGCCGACCCAGACGGCAAGCTGATCGGCAACGGCTGGTCGAACACCGGCGGGAACTACTCCCCCGGCAAGGACGGCAAGGACTCCGCGTACACCTTCGTCGACGGGACCGGCCCGGCCGCGGCCGACCGGATCGCGCTCGACAAGGAGACCGCGAAGCGGGGCGAGTACCACGTCGGTGACCGGGTCCGGGTCGCCACGAACGGACCGGTGAAGGAGTACACCCTCTCCGGTGTCTTCACCACCGAGGACGGCGCGGTCAACGCGGGCGGCAGCCTGGTCCTCTTCGACCCCGAGGTCGCCCAGAAGCTCTACCTCAAGCCCGGTGTGTTCAGGGACGTCAATCTGTCCGCCGCGCCCGGCGTCTCCGCCGAGAAGCTGCTGGCCGAGGTGAAGCCGCTGCTGCCCAAGAACGCCGAGGCCCAGACCGGCAAGGCGCTCGCGGACGACCAGGCCGAGCAGATCGAGAAGGGCCTGAGCGGTCTCAACGGGATGCTGCTCGCCTTCGCCGGCATCGCCCTGTTCGTCGGTGTCTTCCTGATCGCCAACACCTTCACCATGCTGGTGGCCCAGCGCACCAAGGAGCTGGCACTGATGCGCGCCGTCGGCGCCTCCCGCCGCCAGGTCAAGCGCTCGGTGCTCCTCGAAGCGGCCGTCGTCGGCCTGATCGCCTCGGTCGTCGGCTTCGCCCTCGGTCTCGGCCTCGCCATCGGACTGCGCTCCGCGATGGGCATGTTCGGCGGGAAGATCCCGGCCGGGCCCCTGATCGTCTCGCCCACCGCGGTCGTCGCCGCGTTCGCCGTCGGTGTCCTGATCACCGTGCTGGCCGCTTGGCTGCCCGCCCGCCGGGCCGCCAAGATCCCGCCGGTCGCGGCGATGAGCAGCGTGCACGCCACGGCGACCGTCAAGTCCCTGGTGGTGCGCAACTCGATCGGCGCGGTGCTCACCCTGCTGGGCGGGGCGGCGATCGTGGCGGGCGCGTCCAAGTCCGGATCGACCGGCCGGACCGTCATCGCGGTGGGTGCCTTCCTCACGCTGATCGGTGTCATCGTGCTGATCCCGCTGCTGTCGCGGCCGGTGATCGCGCTGGTCCGCCCGATGCTGAAGCGGCTGTTCGGGGTCTCCGGCAAGCTGGCCGCGCAGAACGCGGTGCGCAACCCGCGTCGTACCGGCGCCACCGCCTCCGCGCTGGCGATCGGCCTCACGCTGGTCACCGGCATCTCGGTCCTCGGCGTCACTCTCGGCCAGGCGGTCGACCGGATGACCACGGACAACATCAAGGCCGACTACATGGTGACGATGGCGAGCGGCGGTTCGCTCGACGAGTCGACGCTCACCGCACTGCGCAAGGCCGACGGCGTCTCGGCGGTCTCGGCGCAGCAGGCCTCCTCGCTCCAGATCAAGGGCGAGTACCACTCCGTGTCCGGCGTCGCCCCCGGCGAGGTGCAGAAGCTCTTCACGCTGCCGACCGTCTCCGGCTCGCTCGACGCGCTGGAGAAGGGCGAGATCGCCGTCGACGAGAAGACGGCGAAGTCGAACGGCTGGAAGACCGGCGACACCCTGCCGGTGACGTTCGACGACGAGAAGAAGGGCGAGGTGAAGGTCGGGGCGGTCTTCCAGGGCAACGAGATGCTCTCCCCGGTCCTGATGCCGAAGGACATCGCCGACGCGCACGGCAGCCGGGCGGACATCCGGGAGATCTGGCTGAAGACGGACGGCGGCGCCTCCGACGCCAACGAGCAGGCCCTGGTGAAGGCGCTGGGCGACAACCCGGCGATGAGCATCATGGACCGTCAGGACATCCGTGACATGTTCGGCGGCTCGGTCAACCTCGCGATGAACATCATGTACGGGCTGCTGGCGATGGCCCTGATCATCGCCGTGCTCGGGGTCATCAACACCCTGGCGATGTCGGTCTTCGAGCGTCAGCAGGAGATCGGCATGCTGCGGGCGATCGGGCTGGACCGCCGCAGGGTGAAGCGCATGATCCGGCTGGAGGCCGTGGTCATCTCGCTCTTCGGTGCGGTGGTCGGTGTCGCGCTCGGCATGTTCCTCGGCTGGGCGATCGGGCAGACGCTGTCCTCGGACATCCCGGGGTACGTGCTGGTCCTCCCGTGGGACCGGATCGCGGTCTTCCTGGTGCTGGCGGGGCTCGTGGGCGTGCTGGCCTCGCTCTGGCCGGCCCGCAGCGCCGCGAAGCTGAACATGCTGACGGCGATCAAGACCGAATAGCAGGACGGACCGAAGGGCGGAACGGGCGGACTCCGCCCGCTACGCCCGGGGGCCGGTACACGCAGCACGGCGCTGCGTGTACCGGCCCCCGGTCCGTTTCCGGTGTCAGCCGGTCGCGGACGCCGTCCAGGCGCGGGCCCGCAGCGGTGTGCGGGAGGCCCCGCCCTCCGCCGGGCGCACCACGAGGATCTGGTTGACGCCGATCTTGTTGTGCTCGAAGGAGAGGGCGGAGGCGGCCATGTAGAGGCGCCAGACCCTGGCCCGTCCGGGCGAGGTCATCCGGACCGCACGGTCCCAGTGCTCCTCCAGGTTGGCGACCCAGCGGCGCAGGGTCAGTGCGTAGTGCTCGCGCAGCGACTCGACGTCGCGGGCCTCGAAGCCCGCCTCTTCGAGAGTGGCCAGGGTCCGGCCCACCGGGGCCAGTTCACCGTCCGGGAAGACATAGGCGTCGATGAAGTCGTCCACGTGGTACGCGGACTCGTCCGGCTCGGGGCGGCGGGCGATCTGGTGGTTGAGCAGCCGGCCGCCGGGCTTGAGGAGTGCGTGGAGGTCGTCGGCGTACTCGCGGAAGCGGACCGCGCCGACGTGTTCCGCCATGCCGATCGACGAGATGGCGTCGTACGGGCCGTCCCTGACGTCCCGGTAGTCCTGGACCCGGATCTCGATCCGGTCGGTCAGGCCCTCCTCCGCGATGCGTTTCCTGGCGAAGGCGGCCTGTTCCACGGAGAGGGTCACGCCGGTGACCCGGGCGCCGTACTCGCGGGCCGCGTGGATGGCCATGGAGCCCCAGCCGCAGCCGACGTCGAGGAGGCGGTCGCCCTCCTTCAGCGCGAGCTTGCGGCAGACCAGGTCGAGCTTGTCGCGCTGGGCGTCCTCAAGGTTCCCGCCGTCCTCCCAGTAGGCACAGGAGTAGACCATGGACGGGCCCAGGACCAGTTCGTAGAAGTCGTTGCCCACGTCGTAGTGGTGGCTGATGGCCGCCTTGTCGCGGCGTTTGGTGTGGAGGGTGCCGGTGCGGCGGCGCACCTCCTCGGGCGGCGGGGGCGGCGGGGGCCAGGGGCCGGCCAGTTGCAGCAGCCCCTTGGCGAAGGCCCGCACCTTGGGGTCGCGGACCGGATGGACGCCGTCCTTCGCGTCGGCCCCGCGCTCCCAGATCAGCGCGGCCAGCAGGTCCAGGGCCTCGTAGAGATCGCCCTCGATGTCGAGCTCGCCCGCCACCCAGGCGCGGGCCAGGCCCAGTTCGCCCGGCTTCCAGAGCAGCCGGCGCAGTGCCCGGCGGTTCCGGATCACCAGGACGGGGGCACCGGGCGGTCCTGATTCGCTGCCGTCCCAGGCCCGGATACGGACCGGCAGCCTTTCTCCCAGCAACTCCTCGGCGAGAGCGGTCAGCCGCAACGCGGCGTCTGCCATGGCGCACACCTCCGTGATGGTGTTCCCAATGTGCCCAAACATGGTCGAACATGCCTGTCACCACGCCGGGCACCCGTGCGCCACGACGAGGTACGTACCCCTCAACACTCCGTGAGGCGTGCCCCATCCCGCTACAGCGCAATGGAAGAGCAAAATGGTTGTACACCACATACATGTGGGGCCGGGCACGCCGAAGGGGCCGCCCGCACCACGGATGGCGGACGGCCCCTTCGGGCGTTGTGCGTGTACTGCGACGGGCGAGTGGGCCCGCGGGCGGGCTAGGAGGCCTTGGCCTTCTCGCCCTCGGCCTTGACGGCGGCCGGGGCCGGGTTCGGCTTGGCGGCCTCGTAGAACTCCTCGCGCGGCGTCTCCATGGCGCCGAGCGAGACGACCTCACGCTTGAGGAACATCGCGAGGGTCCAGTCGGCGAAGATCCGGATCTTGCGGTTCCAGGTCGGCATCGCCATGCCGTGGTAGCCACGGTGCATGTACCAGGCGAGGCGTCCCTTGAGCTTGATCTTCATCTTGCCCATGACGATCATCGCGACGCCCTTGTGCAGCCCCAGACCGGCGACGGCACCCTTGTTGGCGTGGCTGTACTCCTTCTGCGGGAAGCCCCGCATGCCGGAGATGACGTTGTCGCCGAGGACCTTGGCCTGCCGCAGCGCGTGCTGGGCGTTGGGCGGGCACCAGGCGTTCGGGTTGCCGGCCTTGCGGCCGATCATGTCCGGGACCTGGGCGTTGTCGCCGGCGGCCCAGATGTAGTCGGTGCCCTGCACCTGGAGCTTCTCGGAGGTGTCCACGTGACCGCGCGGGCCGAGCGGCAGGCCGAAGCGGGCCAGCGCCGGGTTCGGCTTCACGCCGGCCGTCCACACGATGGTGTTGGAGTCGACCTCAAGGCCGTTCTTCAGCACCACGTGACCGTCGACGCAGGAGTCCATGGAGGTCGAGAGGAAGACCTCGACGCCACGGGACTCCAGGTGCTCCCGGCCCCAGGTGCCCAGCTTCGGGCCGACCTCGGGAAGGATCTTGTCGGCGGCGTCGACGAGGATGAAGCGCATGTCCTCGCGCTTCACGTTCGTGTAGTACTTCGCCGCGTCGCGGGCCATGTCCTCGACCTCGCCGATGGTCTCCGCACCGGCGAAGCCGCCGCCCACGAAGACGAACGTCAGCGCCCTGCGGCGGACGTCCTCGTCGGTCGTCGAGTCAGCCTTGTCGAGCTGTTCGAGGACGTGGTTGCGCAGGCCGATGGCCTCCTCGATGCCCTTCATGCCGATGCCCTGCTCGGCGAGGCCGGGGATCGGGAAGGTGCGGGAGACCGCGCCCATCGCGATGACCAGGTAGTCGAAGGGCAGCTCGTAGGCCTCGCCGACGAGCGGCGCGACCGTGGCGACCTTGCGGTCCTGATCGATGGTCGTGACACGGCCGGTGAGTACCTCGGCCTTCGGCAGGACGCGTCGCAGCGGGACGACGACATGCCGAGGCGAGATGCTGCCGGCAGCAGCTTCGGGGAGGAAGGGCTGGTACGTCATGTACGAGCGCGGGTCGACGACCGTGACGGTCGCCTCGCCGTAGCGCATCTTCTTGAGAATGCGTCGAGCTGCGTACAGGCCTACGTACCCACCGCCTACTACGAGGATCCTGGGACGCTCCGTGGTGCTCATGCCATCGAGTATCCACCCCCCTCCCGGGGAGGGCTCGTGAGCCCCTTCACAAGGTATGAGCCACCTTCTGCTACACTTCGCCGCCCACGTGACCCAGGTCATGGCGCCGGAGGGGAACCACGGCGTCACGGCGAACGTTGTTCACCGCTTGTGAGCTGGCCCTTGGCCCTCCGGACGGGGTGAACCACCGCTCCGATTCATCTGCCCGCAACACGGGCGGAACACTCCCGCACGACGACTCGGCGCCCCTGCGAGCGGCTCCGGATGCCCATACGGGCGAGAACTGCCCTCCGCAGGACCGAATTCCTTGTGAAGAAGTTCACGAACTTGGTCGCGACGTGTCCCCGAAACCACCGCCCGAGCGGCCCACAGGAGCTCAAAGGTGCAGGCCAAGGTACGCGTGAGCACCTATGGGAGACACCGCGTGCGGCGCCTCCCGAAGGCCCCGTCCTAGGCGATCGACCAGCCGATTCCGTCGAGGATGTCGTGCTCGCTGACGACGACCTCCCGGGCCCCGGTCCGCTTCATCACGGCGAGCAGGATCAGCGCCCCGGACGTGATCACGTCGACCCGTCCCGGGTGCATCGCGCCGATCGCGGCCCGCTCGGCGTGGGTGGAGCCGAGGAGCCGTCCGGTGATCTCCTGGACCCGGTCGAAGGAGATCCGGGAGTGGTGGATCGCCTCGGAGTCGTACGCGTCGAGCCCCAGGGCGATCGAGGCGAGGGTGGTGACCGTCCCGGCGAGGCCGACGAGGGTGCCGGCCCCGGTGAGCGGGACGCTCTCCTCGGCGAGGTCGAGGGCGGCGTCGATGTCGGCCCGGATCGCATCGATCTGGGCGGGAACCGGCGGGTCGGTGACGACGCCGTCGCACACCAGGTGCCGCTCGGTCATCCGTACGCAGCCGATGTCCACGGAGCGCGCGGCCCGGACGTGGTCGTCGCCGACGACGAACTCGGTGGAGCCGCCGCCGATGTCCACGACGAGATACGGCTTCGCCAGGTGATCGCGGCCCGCGAGCTCCTTGGTCGCTCCGGTGAAGGAGAACTCCGCCTCCTGGTCGCCGCTGATCACCTCGGGCTCGACGCCCAGGATCTCCAGCACCCCGCGCACGAACTCGTCCCGGTTCTCCGCGTCGCGTGAGGCGGAGGTGGCGACGAAGCGGACGCGCCGCGCCCCGTGCTCCTCGATCACCGCCGCGTACTGGCGGCAGGCGGCGAACGTCCGCTCCAGGGCCTCGGGGGCGAGCCGGCCGGTGCGGTCGACGCCCTGGCCGAGGCGGACGATCTCCATCCGCCGGTCGAGCTCGACGAGCTCACCGGTGGACGGGTCCACATCGGCGACGAGCAGGCGGATGGAGTTGGTACCACAGTCGATGGCGGCCACGCGGCTCATGAAAGAACTCCCGAATCAGGCCCCTCCGGCGGACGAGGAGCAACCAAGCCTCTCCGACGACCGAGGAGCAAACCAAGCCCCTCCGGCGATTGAGGAGCGGGGGTCCGGGGGCAGGGCCCCCGGAAGGCGAACGGTCAGCCCTCGTCCGGCGCGCCGTCGATCGGCCGGGTCGCGAAGTGCCCGCCCTCCGACGCCTCGACGGTCCAGCCGTCCTTCTTCTCCGGCGCGCCGCACGGCGAAACGCACGGCCCCTTGCGCCACCACTCCGGCAGCATCGCGATCGCCTCGTCGCCCAGCGGGTTCACGCCAGGACCCGCGGCCAGCGAGTGCCCGACCAGGACGTGCAGGCACTTCACCCGGTCCGGCATGCCCCCCGCGCTCGGGAAGCCCTCCAGCACCTCGATGGCGTCGCGCCGGGCGAGGTAGTCCTCGTGCGCGGCCCGGTACGCGGCGGCCAGCTCGGGGTCCGTGGCGAGGCGCTCGGTCATCTCCTTCATGACCCCGTTCGCCTCCAGCGTGCCGATCGCGGACGCGGCACGCGGGCACGTCAGGTAGTACGTCGTCGGGAACGGCGTACCGTCCTCCAGCCGGGGCTGCGTCTCGACCACGTCCGGGTTGCCGCACGGGCAGCGGTGCGCGATCGCGCGCAGACCGCGCGGCGGGCGGCCCAGCTGCTGCTGGAACGCGGCGATGTCCGCCTCGGTGGGCGCGGTGGACTCGGTCTGGGGAGGGGGCGTTTCCATGCCTGCCTAGGTTCTGATCGGGCTGCTCGAACAAGCGGTTCTGCAGAGGGGTGAAGAGGGGTCAGTCGCGGTCGGCGCTGTCCACGCCGTCCCAGAGGTTGGAGTGCCACGGCCGGCCGGACCCGTCCGTCCTGCCCTCGCGCTCCTTGACCGCGTCGGGGTCGATCACCGTATAACCGGTCTCCCCGGGAAGAAGGTAGTGCAGATGCGTACGGGCCAGCTGCCTGATGTACGCGTCGTCCTGGAGGCGCGCCTTCTCGTCGCGCAGCTCCTCGGTGCGGGCCCTGGCCTCCTGCGCCAGCCGCTCCTGGTCGGCGATCTCGTCCTGCTGGGAGACGTACTGCCGCATCGGGTACGCGAGCGCGACCACCAGGGAGCAGACGACGAGCGCCAGGAAGGCCGCCCGGCCGGTGAGCCGCGAGCGGCGGGCCTGGCGGCGGTTCTGGGAACGGTAGACGCGGGCAGCGGTCTGCTCACCGAGCAGCCGCAGCCGGGTCCCGGTGGAGAACCGGTCCCGGTCCTTCGCGGCCATGTCCCCGCCTCCCCACTACGCACGTCCGTCCCCGCACACGGTACGGGACCGAGTGCGGGGACGGACGGATGCCATGGCCTTCGACCGCTGACGGGCCGAAAGGGATGATCAGCCCTTGAACCGGGGGAACGCCGAGCGGCCCGCGTACACCGCGGCGTCGTCGAGGATCTCCTCGATGCGCAGCAGCTGGTTGTACTTGGCGACACGGTCCGAGCGGGCCGGGGCGCCGGTCTTGATCTGACCGCAGTTCACGGCGACCGCGAGGTCGGCGATGGTGACGTCCTCGGTCTCGCCGGAGCGGTGGGACATCATGCACTTGAAGCCGTTGCGCTGGGCCAGCTCGACGGCGTCCAGGGTCTCGGTCAGCGAACCGATCTGGTTGACCTTGACGAGCAGGGCGTTGGCGGAGCCCTCCTCGATGCCGCGGGCCAGGCGCTCCGGGTTGGTGACGAAGAGGTCGTCGCCGACGATCTGCACCTTGGCGCCGAGCTTGTCGGTGATGACCTTCCAGCCGGCCCAGTCGTCCTCGTACAGCGGGTCCTCGATGGAGACCAGCGGGTACGCGGAGACGAGCTCCTCGTAGTACTCGGTCATCTCGGCGGCCGAACGGGACTTGCCCTCGAACTCGTACTTGCCGTCCTTGTAGAACTCGGACGCGGCGACGTCGAGCGCGAGCGCGATGTCCTTGCCGGGGGCGTAACCGGCTTCCTTGATGGCTTCGAGGATGAGGTCGAGGGCGGCGCGGTTCGACTCCAGGTTCGGCGCGAAGCCGCCCTCGTCGCCGAGACCGGTCGACAGGCCCTTGGTCTTCAGGACCTTCTTCAGCGTGTGGTAGACCTCGGCACCCCAGCGCAGGGCCTCGGAGAAGGACTCCGCGCCGATCGGCGCGATCATGAACTCCTGGATGTCCACGTTGGAGTCGGCGTGCGAGCCGCCGTTGAGGATGTTCATCATCGGAACGGGCAGCAGGTGCGCGTTCGGGCCGCCGAGGTAGCGGAACAGCGGCAGGTCCGAGGCCTCGGAGGCGGCGTGGGCGACGGCCAGCGAGACGCCGAGGATGGCGTTGGCGCCGAGCGAGCCCTTGTTCTCGGTGGCGTCCAGGTCGAACATCGCCTGGTCGATCAGCCGCTGCTCCGTGGCGTCGTAGCCGACGAGCTCCGGGCCGATCTGCTCGATCACGGCGAGGACGGCCTTCTCGACGCCCTTGCCCTGGTAGCGGTTGGGGTCACCGTCGCGAAGCTCGATGGCCTCGAACGCACCGGTGGAGGCGCCGGACGGAACGGCAGCACGGCCCGTGCTGCCGTCGTCGAGGCCGACCTCGACCTCGACCGTGGGGTTTCCGCGGGAGTCGAGGATTTCCCGGGCTACGACGACGTCGATGGACGGCACGAGGCATCTCCTTCTGGGATATGACGCTGATTGTGCAGGGTCGCTTTGGCCTTGCGACAAGAGCCTAACCGGCCCGGCCCGCTCAGCCCGACGACCGCCCGACCTCTGGGACGAAAAAGGACCCGAGGACGCACATAGCCGGGCAAACGGCCAGAATTTTACCGGTCGGTAACTACAACAGTTGAACGGTCCGGCGCTCCCCCGAGCGGAGACGGCGGAACCCCGGCCCGACGCGTACGGGGGAACGCGCCGGGCCGGGGTGCTCAGGGAGGAGAGAGCCGTGACTACTTCGTCAGGTGCAGCTGCTGACCCGGGTAGATCAGGTCGGCGTTCTTGACGATGTCCTTGTTCTGCTCGAACAGCTGCTGCCAGCCGCCCTCGACCTTGTGGTCGGCGGCGATCTTGCTCAGGGAGTCGCCGGAGACGACCTTGTACTCGCCGTCGCCCTTCTTGACCTTCTCGCCGGTCGGGGTGGTGACGGTCTTCTTCGACTCGGCACGCGGGGCGTCGGAGCGGTCCGAGCGGGAGGCGGCGGGGGCCTCGGTGCGCTCGGCCGGCTTCGGCTGGGCCTGCTGCTTCGGGGCGGCCGGGGCGCTCTGCTGCCCGGAGGCGCCGGAGCTCGCGGTGGAGTTCGAGGAGGAGGAAGAGGACGAGGAGCCGGTGTTGACACCCGGGTCGACGCCGTCGTTGGTCAGGTTGCCGGCGCCGGCGCAGCCCCAGGCACCCGGGCCCTGCATGTCGAGGAGGCGCTCGGCGGTGGCGATCTGCTGGGCCTTGGTGGCCAGGTCGGCACGGGGGGCGTACTGCGTACCACCGGCGGCGGCCCAGCTGGACTGCGAGAACTGCAGACCGCCGTAGTAGCCGTTGCCGGTGTTGATGGACCAGTTGCCACCGGACTCGCACTGGGCGACGGCGTCCCAGGTGGCGACGGAGGCGGCGGAGGCGCTGGTCGCACCCATCAGGGGCACGGCGACGGCGGCACCGGCGACACCGGCGAGCGTGGCGATACGGACGGCCTTGGACGGGCGGCGGTGCTTGCCCTTGCTGGAAAGCAGCATGGAACTTCTCCTCACCGACGCCTACGAGGTGAGCTGTCGGGTTCGGGCCAAGTGAGTTGCCCGGTCGCACGTCCTAGCACGCGACTTCACCCCAAGCCGGTCCTGATGCGTCTCTCGACGATCGGGCCCGGCGCTTACCTGGGTCCCCCGCTCCTGCCTACGGCGCTTTACGCGTCTGTTCCCTTCGACCGACGGCAGGATTCGGCGTGACGGTCGACGGGGCCCGCGGTGCGAGCGGTTCCGACCGTAAACATACGCAACCCTCACATTCAAAGATGGACACATCGGACAATCAGCCCGTACTTGCATCTGAAGAACTGTTGTTTTCGCAGGTGGGACGCGATGCGGAAGGGGTCCCCAGGCGCGACACGCCAGTTGACGCAAAGAGACCCATGTCTCACTTACGCATAAGTGGACATAGGTCCCTGAACTGGCCCAGTTTTCGGGGCGCTTTTAGTCGATTATCAGACTGGTTTCACTGGTCCTTCACATCGAGATCGAGACTCTGGCCAGGGAGGATGAGGTCCGGGTCGGCACCCACGGCACCCTTGTTGGCCTCGTAGAGCGCGGGCCAGCCACCGGGAACCTTCTGTGCATCAGCAATCGCCCAGAGGTTGTCGCCGGGCAGGACGGTGTACGTACCGTCAGCCGTCGGCTCGCCCGTGTCGCGCGCGTCGCCGCCGCGGGAGGCGTGGCGGCCCGACTCGCGGCTGTCGCCGCCGTCCGTGTCGCGGCTCCCCTCGGGGGCCGGCGCGCCACGGTGCTTGCCGCCCACTCCACTGGACGAGTCGGATGAGCTGGACGTGTCACGGGGCGCCCCGGAGGGCGTCCTGGAGGACGGGGCGGTCGAGGACGGGGAGTCCGAGGCCGGAGGCTTCGAGGACGGCGAGGTCTTCCCCGACGGCTTCGCGGTCCCGTCCGAGCCCTCCTCACCGTCCACGGCGTCCGGCCCGTCCGAGGCGTCCGGGGACGGCGTGGCGTCGTCGGACGGGTCCGCCGACGTGTCGTCAGACGGCTTCGTGCTCCCGGTCGGGTCGTCGGCGGGCACGGAGCCCGGGTCGACCCCCGGCAGCGTCCCGTCCGCCGCGAGGCCGGAGATGACCGCGCAGCTGGGCCAGGCCTTCGGGCCCCGGGCGTCCAGGACCTTCTCGGCCACCGCTATCTGCTGCGCCCGGCTGGCGAGGTCGGCGCGCTCGGCGTAGGCCTCACCGCCGTACGCCTTCCAGGTCTCCGGCGAGAGCTGGAGGCCGCCGTAGGAGCCGTTCCCGAAGTCGGCACTCCACGCGCCGCCGCTCTCGCACTCGGCCACCCGGTCCCAGGTCGTGGCGTCGGCCGCGTGCGCACCGGACGCGCCGAGCAGCGGGATGGCGATGGCCGATCCGGTCACGCCCGCGGCGACGACGATGGCGGGTGCCTGACGGGGGCGACGGTGTCTGCCGTTCGCGGAGCCCATGGGGTTGCCTTCCGTGTGACTGACGTGTGACGGGTGGGTCGAACGGTGAACCTAGCGGGACTCGAACGCGCGTCACAAGTCGATGCAGCGCAGATCACGTAAAAGTCACAGAGTTGACGGAGCGTCATTTCCGGTGTGGGTGAGCCCCGGCGCGAACTCCACGGGGAGCGTGCGAAGTCCACGCATGATGAGCCCGCCACGCCACCGCAAATCGGTAGGTTCCACCGCAAGCCGCAGGTCCGGAAGGCGGGTCAGAAGCGTGGCGAGCGCGGTCTGTCCCTCCAGCCGGGCGAGCGGCGCTCCCAGGCAGTAGTGGATGCCGTGCCCGTATCCGAGGTGCTGATTGTCACGCCGTGCGAGGTCGAGCGTGTCGGGGTCCTCGAAGCGCTCCGGGTCGCGGTCGGCCGCGGCGAGCACCACGAGCACGGGGTCCCCGGCCGCGATGTCCTGTCCGCCGAGCGTCAGCGGCTCGGTGGCGAACCGCCAGGTGGCCAGCTCCACCGGTCCGTCGTACCGGAGCAGTTCCTCGATCCCGGTCTCCAGCAGCCCGCTCTCCCCCGAGCCGAGGGAGAGCTGGAGCCGTTCGCGCTGCCCGGGGTTGCGCAGCAGGGCGTAGACGCCGTTGCCGATGAGATTGACCGTGGTCTCGAATCCGGCGAAGAGCAGGATGAAGGCCATGGCCGCGGCCTCGTTCTCGGTGAGGTGCTCGCCGTGGTCGCTGGCCCGGATCAGCCCGGAGATCAGGTCGTCCCCCGGGTTCTCCCGCTTCCGGTGGATCAGTTCGGCCAGGTAGCCGCGCATCTTCTTCACCGACCTGGCCACCCCGCCGCGCGGGCCGCCGCCGTGGCGGATCATCATGCCCGCCCAGTCCCGGAAGTCGTCCTGGTCCTCGGGCGGGACGCCGAGCAGATCGCAGATGGCGTAGATGGGGAGCGGGAAGGCGAAGTCGTGGATGAGGTCCGCCTTGCCCTCCTCCACGAAACGGTCGATGAGGCGGTCCGTCAGTTCCTGCACGCGCGGCGCGAACTCGGCGACCCGGCGCGGGGTGAACGCCTTGGAGACGAGGCGGCGCAGCCGGGTGTGGTCCGGCGGGTCGATGTTCAGCAGATGCGTCATCAGCTCCGCCTTGCGCTCGCCCGGGATGCCGGTCTTGCCCTTGGCGTGCGCCGGCTCGGCGTGGTGCGCCGGGTTCTTGGAGAGCCGGGAGTCGGCGAGCGCCTGCCGCGCGTCCGCGTACCGGGTCACGAGCCAGGCCTCGACGCCGCTGGGCAGCGTGGTCCGGTGCACGGGGCTGTGCTCGCGCAGCCAGGCGTACGCCGGGTACGGGTCGGTGGCGAACTCCCAGGTGAAGAGTTCGGGCGCGGCTACGGGGCAGGCGGCGGGCTGATCTGCGGGACGGTCGGCGGGGCTGTGGTTCACCCCCCGACGTTATCCGCTGCCCCCGGACGCCTTCCGGCGCCCTCCGGGGCCGTTCGGCGCCACCCCGGTGCTGCCCGCTGCTCTAGGCGTTGCCCTCCGTCGCCCTGATGGCGTCCCGGTAGGCGCGGCCCGCGGCCCGCAGGGCGGCCTCGGGGTCGATGCCGTCCTCTTCGGCGCGTACGGCGAGGGCGAGGAGCTCGTAGCCGATGCCTTCGCCGGTGGGGAGCGGCACGTCGAGCCCCGCGGTACGGACCCGGCCGGCCAGCTTCGCCGCCAGTGCCAGGCCGGGCTGGCCGAGCGGGACCCCGTCGGTCACCGAGTCGCGCTGCTTCTCGATCGCCTTGGTCCGCAGCCAGTGCGCGTGCACGTCCTCGGGGGTCTCGGCGCTCTCGTCGCCGAAGACGTGCGGGTGGCGGTGGATCAGCTTCTCGACGAGGGTCGCGGCCACGTCGTCGACGGAGAACGGCTCGTCCTCGGCCTCCTCGGCGATCCGGGCGTGGAAGACGACCTGGAGGAGCACGTCCCCGAGTTCCTCGCGCAGTTCGTCCCGGTCGCCGTCCTCGATCGCCTCGACGAGCTCGTACGCCTCCTCGATGGCGTACTTGGCGAGGCCCTCGTGGGTCTTCTGCGAGGTCCACGGGCATTCGATCCTGATCCGGTCCATGACCTGGACCAGATCGAGGAGCCGGGCCCCCGGCAGATCGTACGAACCGGGCAACAGCTCCAGGTCCGGCATCCGCGCCCGGCCCGAACCGGCGAGCCGGGCGAGGCCGTCGGTCAGCGGCTGGTCGCCCGCGCCTCCCGCGAGGACGACGACGGACCGGCCGCCCGCGCAGGCGTCGACGAGTTCCCGCGCGGTGGGCGCAACGTGCTCGACGGTGACGCCCGCCTCGCGCAGATACGGCAGCTGCGGATGGTCCGGCTCGGCGCAGAGCACCCGGTCGGCGGCGTGCAGCGTCTGCCAGGCGGGCCAGGACAGGAGTCCGGGCGCGACGCGGTGGCTGGCGGTGAGCAGGACGATACGGCCGGGGGCTTCAGCGTTCACCGTCCGAATCTACCTCGGTCGCTTCCGCCGCCCGTTCCGCCGGCCGGTCAGGCTCCGGCCTCGGCGTTCGCGCCGGCCGGCTTGGTGACCTGGGTGATCCAGGGCGCCTTGTAGTCGGCCAGCTGGGTCTGCTTGTTGTCCCAGGTGCCGTAGCGCGGGTTGACGTCGACGCGCAGCGCCTTCGACGCCTTGCTGAGCGCCTCGCCGACGGCCTGCTGCCCGGCGGGCTGCTGGAGGTCGGCGCCGAGCGCCTGGGCGAGCTTCGTCAGTTGGACCTGCTCGCGCAGGACGGCGTCGATCTGACCGGGGGCGACCCAGCTCTGCTGGAGCATCGCCGTCCGCAGCCGCGCCTCCCCGCCGGACTGGGCCGCCGCCGCCCTGCGCATCTGCTGGATGTCGTTGCGGTCGACGGTGACACCCGCGTCCTGCGCGGCCCGGTCCAGGACCCGGTCGAAGATCATGCCGTGCAGCTTGGCCCGGCTGAGCTGTCCGGACTTGTCGATGAGCTGGGAGGCGTCCTTCGAATCGCGCTGGGCCTCGCGGACGGCCGCCACCTGGCTCTGCAGCGTGGAGACCTCGATCCGGTCCCCGCCGACGACGGCCGCGGCGCCCGGGTGGGCCTCGCTGCCGCAGGCGGTCAGGAGTGGGGCGCCGGCGAGCAGGGCGGCGGAGACGGTGAGCGCGGTGCGACGGCGGCGGTGCAAAGGAACCTCCCGGGGAGACTTTGTGCATCAGTGCACAAGACCTTGCGGTGATCGATGTTAGGCAGTGGACGTGGCTGGGGCCACTGATTCGACCAACGATTCGGAAGGAGTTGGGGATGTGGGCCCGATCGGGACCGCCCGGCGGGGCTCAGGGCACGCGTTCGGGCGACGGGACCCGGGGCTCCGGCCGCAGCATGATCGTGCGCGAGACGACGAAGGTGATCGGGATGGCCGCCGCGGCCGCGACCAGTGGCGCGTACCGGCTGCTGAACCCGGCGAGGTCGACCAGCAGATAGACACCGCCGGTCGTGATGACGAAGTTGGCGGCGTTGGTGAGCGGGAAGAGCAGGAACTTCCGCCAGGTGGGACGGGTCCGGTAGGTGAACCAGGAGTTCAGGAAGAAGGACCCGACCATGCTCAGCGCGAAGGCGGTCACATGGGCGGCGATATAGGGCAGCCATGTCAGCAGCACCAGGTAGCAGCCGTAGTACGTGCCGGTGTTCACCACTCCCACGAGGGCGAACCGGGCCATCTGTGCGGTGACCGTCATCGGCGTACGAACTCCTGGGGCTCCCGTGTCCGGTGCGACGCCTCGGTGTTCGTGGCCTTCACCAGGAAGTGCGGGCGCCGCTTCACCTCGTAGTAGATACGGCCGACGTACTCGCCGACCACTCCGACCATCACCATCTGGACCCCGGCGAGCGCGGTGACCACGACGATGAGGGTGACATAGCCGGGGGTGTCGACCCCCTGCACCAGGGCGACACCCACGATCCACGCGGCATAGGCGAAGGCCACAGACAGCAGCAGCATGCCCAGGTAGAGCGCGGCGCGCAGCGGTTTGTTGTTGAAGGACAGCAGACCGTCGAGGCCGTAATTGAGCAGCTTTCCGAAGGTCCAGGCGGAACTGCCCTGCTCACGGACGGCATTCTCGTAGCTGAAGGTCGTCGTACGGAATCCCACCCAGGCGAAAAGGCCCTTGGAGAACCGGTTGTATTCGGTGAGTTCCAGTACGGCGTCGACGGTGCGGCGGGAGAGCAGCCGGAAGTCCCCGACGCCGTCGACCAGCTCCACGTCCACCATGCGGTTGATCAGCCAGTAGTAGGCGCGGGCGCTGAGCGTGCGGGTGACCCGGTCGCCCTTGCGGGTGCGGCGGGCGATCACCTGGTCGTAGCCCTGCGCGTGCTCCTGGAGCATGCGGCCCACGAGCTCCGGCGGGTGCTGGAGGTCGGCGTCCATGATGACGACGGCGTCGCCCTCGGCGTGCTGGAGACCGGCCAGCATGGCGGCCTCCTTGCCGAAGTTGCGGCTGAAGGAGACATAGCGGACCCGTGGGTCGGCGGCTGCCAGCTCCTGGAGGATCACCAGGGTCCGGTCCGCACTGCCGTCGTCGACGAACACCAGCTGGAATTCATGTCCCAGCCCGGTCATTTCGTCCGTGACGCGTTCATGGAAGCGTTCGAGGATCTCTTCCTCGTTGTAACAAGGCACCACCAGCGAGATCAGCACGGATGTACATCAGCGCGGCCAGATGTCGGAACCCGATGCAGCACGTGGCCGGTGAGCGTCCATTACGTGAACTGACCCAATTCGGCACGGGTTTGGGCGTTCGAAGCTGGCATATTCCTGCGTATGCCGACTTCCCGCCCCCGCCTGTGCGCGGGCTCGCTCGCCGCGCTGCTCACCGTCGCCGCGGTCTGCGCGGGTGACGCCGTGGCCCGCGTCTTCCCGTTCGGGCCGTACACGCGCAGCGTCAACGACCTGGGCAATCAGTTCGTGCCGTTCCACGCCCGGCTGTGGGACCTGCTGCACGGGAACGCCGACGGCGGGCTGCTGCTCAACTGGTCCTCCGGGTACGGGACGAGCTTCCTGCCGGATCTCGGCACCTATCTGACCAGCCCGTTCGCCCTGCTCGTCGGGGTCTTCCCACGCGACCGCATCGATCTCGCGGTCTATGTGGTGACGATCCTCAAGATGGCGTCGGCGGCGGCGCTGATGACGCTGTTCCTGCTGACGCTGCGCGGTGGGCGCTGGTGGGCGGCCGGGGCGCTCGGTGCCTCGTACGCGCTGTGCGGCTGGTCGGTCGCCGAGGCCTCGTACAACCCGATGTGGCTGGACGGGCTGGTCGCGCTGCCGCTGCTCTGCCTGGTCGCCGAGTGGGCCCGTACGGGACGGCACCGGATCGCCGGGCCGCTGCTGGTCGCGGTGGTGTGGGCGGCCAACTTCTACACGGCGTACATGGCGACGCTCGGTGCCGCCCTGGTGCTGGCCGTCCGGCTCTTCACCGAGCGGGACGACCGGCGGGCGGTGGTCCGGGGTCTGGTGCGGGCGGTCTGCACGGTCGGGGTGGGCGTCGGGCTCGCGGCGCCCGTCCTGCTCCCCGTCTACCTGGGCACCAAGCACGCCTACCCGGGCTGGGACCGTGCGTTCGCGCCCGCCGCCTGGCCCGATGTGCTCGCCCGGCTGCTGCCCGCCACGTACAGCTTCTTCACCCCGGCGCTCTTCCTGGGCACCGGCACCCTGCTGCTGGCCTGTGCGCTGGCCTTCCAGCGGTCCGTGCCGGGGCGCGAGCGGTGGGCGTGGGCGGGACTGGTGGCGGGGGTCGCGCTGTCGTTGCAGTGGGAGCCGACGCATCTGCTGTGGCACGCCTTCGCCACGCCCAACGGCAGCCCGTACCGGCAGACGTTCGTGCTGGCCGGGCTGGTGGTGATCGCCGCCTGGGTCTCGGTCTCGTACGGCTGGCCGGGGCGGCGGGCGCTGCTCGGCGGGGTCGCGGTCCTGGTGCTGCTCGCGGCCGGGGCGGGCTTCAGCGATCTGGTCACCGGGTGGACGTATCCGCTGTTCGGGGTGGGTCTGGTGGCCGCGGCCTGCGCTCTGGTGCTGGTCGGGCGGGGCCGCAGGCTCGCGGCGCTGGCCGCCGTGCTGCTGATCGGCGCCCAGGCCGGGCAGGCCGCCGCGTCCACCGCGTACTTCGACCGGGAGCGGCTGAACCGGCTCGACGACTACGCGCCCTGGGGCGAACGGCAGCGGACCCAGGCGGCCGTGGTGGCGGGCGCCGACGGCTGGCCGGGCTACCGCACGGACCCCGGCCGGGAGCAGACCACCGCCAACGATCCGCTGCTGGTGGGCGGGCAGGGCGGCGCGTACTACAGCAGCCACACGCCCGATGTGCTGACCCGCACGATGCGTGCGCTGGGCGGCGGGTGGACGTCGAACGGGCGGGCCGTGCAGAGCCTCGACAACCCGGTCACGGACGCGGTCTTCTCGGTCGGCGCGCGGGTGCGCGGGCCGCGCGATCCGCACCAGGGGGCCGGGCGCACGGGCATGGGCGGTACGGACGACCGGCCGGTGACGGTGAGCCGTGCCGAGGTGCCGCCGCTGGTGACGGTGCGCGGGGCGGGCGGGCCGGTGCCGTACGGCCGTTCGCCGTACCGGAACCAGGAGCGGCTGCTCGGCTCGCGGGTCTACACGGTCCCGGCGACGGCGCTGCGCACGGCGGCCGGCGGTGCGGTGGCCGACAAGGGGGCGGACGACTACCGGGTGGGGCGCGGCGCGTACACACTGACCGCCGCCTGCCCGGCGGGCACCGAGGCGTATCTGTGGTCGCCCGACCTGTTCGGCCGGGCACGGCTCGGCGACGGCCCGGAGGTCGAGTTCAAGGGGCAGCTGCCGGCCCGGCGTGCCGCCATGCACCACCTGGGCACGGTCGGCAAGGACGGGAACGTGCGGGTCACGCTGGCCCCGGTACGCGCCGGGACCGTGCCGCACGGGGCGATCGGCTGTCTGGACCGGACCCGGCTGTCCTCGGCGGTCGCCGGGCTGAAGCGCACCGGCGCGACCGCCGTCCACGTCACCGACCACGGCGTCCGCGCCGAACTGCCGCCCGGCACCACCGGAACGGTCGTACTCGCCGCGCCCCGGATCGCGGGCTGGAGCTGCCAGGGCCGCCCCGCCGACAGCTACCTGGGCCTGGTCGCCACCCCGGCCCCCGCGGACGGCACGGCCGTCGACTGCGCGTTCCGGCCCCCGGGCCTGCGGGCGGGCGCGGTGGCGGGGGCGGGCGCGCTCACCGTTCTCGTGCTCGGCGGGGCGGGGCTCGCGTACCGGCGGCGGCGGGACGCGGGGGCCGGGCGGCCCGGCTCCGACCGGGCTCCGCGACAGGCCGGGACGCCGGAGCCCGTGGACGCCTGACCGGGGCCGGGGGCGGAACGCCCGCCCCCGGGCCGGTGATCAGCCGCCCCGTACCTCCACCTGGCGGTCGAGCCTGCGACGCAGCTCCACCGGCAGCGGATGGTGGGGCCCGTAGGCACGCTCGGCGTCGTACAGCAGCGCCTGGAGCTGGACGCGCGCGGTCACGTGGTCGCCGAGCGCGAGCAGCAGGTGGGCGATGCGGTTGCGGATCTCGAAGGAGCGGGCCGGGTCGCCGCCGGGGGTGCCGTGGTTCTCGTGGTACGGGAGGACCGCGCGGTACTCCGCGAGCGCGGCGGCCGGTTCGCCGAGCTGCTCCAGGCACTGGGCCGCGTCGTAGCGGAACTGGAGCGTCTGCGCGTCGGCCGGGCCCGCCTCCGCCGCGCGGTCGTCGGCGAGGCGGCGCAGCTCGGGCAGGGCGCGGCGGTACTGCCCGTCGTCCATCAGGGTCGCCGCGTACTGCTTGCGCAGGATGCGGACCACGGCGGAGTCCTCGCCGTGCTGTTCGGCGGCGGCCGGGAGGATCGAGCCGAGGATGTCCACGGCCTGGGTGATCCGGCCCTCACCGAGCAGCCTCTTGACGTCGTCGACGGCGGCGGCCACATCGGGCCGGGCGACCGCGGGGGCGGGCGGGCCCGTCGGCGGGGGCGGGGTGCTGGTGCGGTCGGGCCAGGGGGCGTGCGGGCGCAGGAAGGGGCGGGTCGGGTCGAGCGGTCCGGAACAGGGTCCGGTGCCCGGCGAGGGGAGCAGCGGGGCGAGGTGCTCGTACACCTCCTGGGCGCCGGACGGGCGGTGCTGCGGGTCCTTGGCGAGCAGCCGCAACACCAGCGCTTCGAGCGGCTCGGGGATGTCGGGCCTGATCCGGCGGACCGGGAGCGGCGGCTCGTAGAGGTGGCGGTGCAGCACCCCGAGGGCGGTGGACCCGGCGAACGGCACCTCGCCGCTGAGCAGTTCGTGGAGGAGCACGCCGAGGGCGTACAGATCGGTGTACGGGCCGACGGCGCCGCCCATCGCCTGCTCGGGGGCCATGTAGGCCGGGGAGCCGATCGGTGAGCCGGTGTGGGTGAGCCGGGTGGTGTCGGTGTCCAGGACGGAGGCGACGCCCAGGTCGAGGACGGTGACGGTGCCGTCCGGGCGGACCATCACGTTGCGCGGCTTGAGGTCGCGGTGGACGATCGGCACCGCGTGCACGGCGCACAGGACGGCGCAGAGCTGGGCGGCGACCGCGACGGACCACTGCCAGGGGTACGGGTCGTGCTCGGCGAGATGGTCGGCGAGGTCGGCGCCCTCGACGTACTGCATGACGAGGAACAGGTCGTCGCCGTCGCTGCCCGCGTCGTGGACGGTGACCAGGCCCGGGTGGTCGACCTGGGCGGTGACCCGGCACTCGCGGACGAAGCGGCGGCGCAGCTCGTCGGCGGCCTCGCCGTCGACGGGGCCGGTGACCCGGTCGGGGCGGAGCAGCTTCACCGCGACGCGGCGGTCCAGGCGCTGGTCGTAGGCCGTCCAGACCTGGCCCATGCCGCCCTGGCCGAGGATGGTCGCCAGTTGGTACCGACCACCGATGAGACGGCCGTTCACCGGCCCTCCTCCTTACGGAGGTAGTCGCTCAGTTCGTCGAGCTCGGCGCGGACCTGGTCGATGCGGTGGGGGTGGGGCTGGGGATGAGGTTGTTGCTGTTGCCGGGGTGCCGGCTGGGGCTGCTGTGCCGGTCGAACCGGCGGCGCGGGCGCCGGGGCCGGCAGGGGCGCGGGCATGGGCGCGGCTGCGGGCATCCGCGTCGGCACCGTGGGCGCGTACGGGTACCCGTATCCGTACCCCGGCACCGGCGGGACGGCGGAGTAGCCGCCCATCGGGTGCTGCTCCGTCAGCCGGTCGTAGTGGCGGACATCCCCGACCAGGTAGTACGCGATCGAGCCCAGCATCGTCACCAGCAGCAGCGGGATGAGGACGTTGTCGATGCCGGTCGGCTCGTCGTTGCCGTCCCGGCCGAGGATCGGGATGAGCACGCAGACGAAGACGAACCCGGCCCCGGTCAGCCACCAGTCGGACGCCCGGCGGCGCACGATCGCGAGGCGGAGCAGCGGGCTCCACAGCAGTATGCCGACCGAGCCCACCGAGAGCACGACGAACAGCACCCGCATGGAGACGATCCAGGCCCGGCTGGGAACCCGGCGCGGCGGCGTCGGCGGATGACCCGGGGCGTACATGGCTGCTCCTGGAGACCTGGTCGTTGAACATCCGCGCACACGCTCCGTGCACGCAGACCGAGCGTAAAGGGCGACACCGGCAACCGGCCCCGGGTTGTACGGATCCGCTGTGGTTCAGCTCACCCCGGCGCGACCGTGCCGTCCGTCAGCCCGTCGTACATCCCCTGGACGAGCTGTCCGCCGAGCCGGCCGGCCAGTCTGAGGGCGTCCTCGAACTCGGCCAGGGCACGGAACCGTTGCCCGTACCGCCGCTGCTCCGCGAGCGGCAGCCGCGGCAGTTGGAGGCGGCGGGCGTCCAGCCGGGTGGCGGTGGAGGCGTAGCTGCTGGCCTGGCGGTTGTTGGCGGTGCCGCGCAGGAACCCGGCCAGGAACCAGGGGTCGAGGGCGGCCGGATCGGGGCGCAGCAGCTGGAGGTTGCGGCCCAGGGCGGCGCCCGCGGTGGCGTCGTCGATGACGCGGGCGACGGAGCCGCCGCCGAGCACGGGGACGACGACATCGCCCGGTTCGACGAGGACGGGCTCCTCGGGGGGCCCGTCGGCGGGCAGGCTTCCCGAAGGGGCGGCGGAGCCGAGGACGTCGTGTTCGGTGAGGACGGGGCCCTGGCCGGTGCCTGAGCCGCCGGTACGGAGCTGGAGGGCACCGGCGCGGGCGAGTTCGCCGACGGTGGTGAGCGGCCAGTGGGCCGGGTCGGAGGGGGTCACGGCGGGCGGGGTGAGGGTGCCGGTGAGGCCGAGCGTCTCGGTGAGCCGTTCCCGTACGCGGATCAGCTCGGCGGGTCCGCCCGTGGCGGCGGGCGGCAGATGGCGGGCGGGGGCCAGGTCCACGTCGTCGTCGAGGAGTTCGATGACGGGTACGGCGCGGCCGGCGCCGGGGCGGGCAGCGAGGTCGGGGTCCTCGAAGGACTGCCAGGCGTCGAGGACGGCGCGGTGCACGGCCTGCCAGTCGAGCCGGTCGCGCCCGCCTGCGGGGGCGGCCTGCGCCGGGCCCGCCGAAGGCGATTCGGCGGGTTCGGCGGTGTCGACGAGCAGCAGTTCCGGCGAGGGGTGCCGGCCGCTGCCGGGCTTGCGGAGCACCCAGAGGTGGAGCGGAATGCCGTACGGGGGCGCGGCGCCGGCCGGGAGCGCGATGACGGCGCGCAGGGCGCCGCGGCGCAGCAGATCGGCGCGGATCCGGCGGCCGGAGCGGCGCGAGGCGGCGGCCGGGGGCATCAGCAGTACGGCGGTGCCGCCCTCGCGCAGATGGGCCAGCGCGTGCTGGACCCAGGCGAGCTCGGACTCGGTGCGGGCCGGGAAGCCGTATTCCCAGCGCGGGTCGTAGGCGAGTTCGTCGTGGCCCCAGTTGCGTTCGTTGAACGGCGGGTGGCAGAGCACGGCGTCGGCGGCGAGCTGCGGGAAGGCGTCGGCGCGCAGGGTGTCGGCGGTCCGTGCCGCCAGGGCACAGCCGGTGTCGGTGTGCAGGGCGAGCCGCAGCGCGGTGAGCGCGGCGAGGTCGGGGTCGGCCTCCTGGGCGTACAGGGCGGCCGGGCGGCCGACGGCGCGCAGCAGGGCGCCGGTGCCCGCGGCCGGGTCGAGGACCGTGCGGGCGGGCCGCTCCGACGTCTCCGCCAGGGCGGCCATCAGCTCGGCGAGTCCGGGCGGGGTGAGGGTGTACTGGCGGGGGTTGGCGTCCAGCTGACGGCCGAGCAGGAACTCGAAGGTCTCCTGGGCCCCGGTCCCGGCGGCGAGTTCGGCGGCGGCGCGGAGCAGCGGTACGGAGGGGAGCAGTTCGGCCGGGCTCGGGGCGTGGACGGCCCGCCCGGCTTCCGCCGGACCGAAGCGGGCGGTGAGCGCCTTGTCGACGGCGAGGGAGAGCACGCCGGCCATCCCTTCGTCCGACGCGGCGGTGATCTCCGGCCAGGCGTGGGGGGACGTTCGCAGGAGCAGCAGGGCGCAGCCGGTGTGGACCAGGGCGGGGACCGGACCGGCGGGGTGCCCGGCGAGGTGCTGCCAGACCCGTTCGCGCAGCGGGACCTCGGCGAGTTTCCCCTGGTCGCGGAGCCACTGCTCGACCTCGGACAGGGCGAAGGACGGGCTCGTCTCGGTGCCCCCCACGGGTTTGGGGAAGTCGGCGTGGCGGCGGCGCCAGTTGCTGACCGCGGCGCGCCCCACTCCGGCCAGCCGTGCGATCCCGGCCGCGGTCACCTCTGTCGAGTTCTCCGGCACTGACTGTCTCCCTGGTCCTGGCGCTCGTCCCGGTACTGGCTTGTCGGCGAGCATACCGACCCGGTTCACACGACATCGATTCACAGCGTGCATCAACCCATCCACCGTGAACCGTGTTGACTCGGTTCACAAGCTCTGCTGTTATTGACCCATCGCCACACCGGAGCGGTGCACGGAACCGCTCACCATCCATTTCTGCTTTTGCCGGAGGGCACAGCCATGTCCCAGTTCACGCAGCCGCCGCAGTCCCCGCAGCCCCAGCAGCCGTACGCCCCCGCCCAGACGCCGGGGACGCGCCCGGCCCGCAACGGACTGGGCATCGCCGCTCTCGTCCTGGGTGTCATCGGCGCCGTGTCCGGCCTGGTCCCGTTCCTGTTCTGGCTGGCCGGCATCCTCGGCCTCATCGCCCTGATCCTGGGCCTGGCGGGCCGGGGCCGGGCGAAGCGCGGCGAGGCCACCAACAAGGGCGTGACCACCTTCGGCGCCGTGCTCGGCCTGATCTCGCTGATCCTCGCGGTGGTGGGCGCGGTGATCACGTTCAAGGCCGTGGGCGACGCGGTGGACGACCTCGGCAAGGCGGTGTCGGACACCACGGCCTCCGCGAAGCCGAAGCCCGGCGACGACTCCGCCAAGGGCGGGGGCACGGACAAGGCCGGCGCGGAGAAGAAGGACACCGGCAAGGCACTGGAGGCCGGTGACTCGGCCGTGTACGACGACGATCTGACGGTCACGGTCGGCGACGCCACCTCGTACACCCCGGACGCCTACGCCGCCGGACACACCAAGGGCCAGAAGGCCTACCGGGTCGCCGTCGTCATCGAGAACGCGGGCAAGGAGAAGTTCGACTCCGCGCTCGTCAGCGTCTCGGCGCGGGCCGGGAAGGACGGCGTGGACGCCGGGCAGATCTTCGACAACAAGGTCGGCGCGGGCTTCAGCGGCACGGTCCTGCCGGGCAAGAAGGTCACGGTCCAGTTCGCCTTCGACGCCCCGGCGGACGCCAAGAACCTGACCGTCGAGGTCAACCCCGGCTTCACGTACGACGCCTCCCAGTGGGACCTGAAGCTCTGACCGTCCTTCCGGGCCCGGACAGAACGAACCACACAGAGCGAACCGCACAGGCCGAACCACACAGGCCGAACCGGGCAGAACGCGAACCGGACAGAACGAACCGGAGAGACCGGAGCCGCCCACCATGCGCCTTCTCGCCCGCGCCTCGGCAGCCACCCTGAGCGCCGCGACCGCCCTCGCCCTCGCGTCGGCCTGCGGCATGCTTCCGGAGGACGCACCCGACGCCACCGCCCCCTATGCGCGGCTGACCGGCCCCGAGGTCGTCAACAAGGCCCTCGCGGCGACCCGGGCCGCCAAGTCGGTCCGCATGGCGGTGGAGACGACCTCCCCCGAGGGCCCGGTCGAGGCGTTCGTGGCCACGGACATCAGGGGCGCGTGCACGGTCACGCTCTCCCTGGGCGCGACCGGCACCATGGAGCTGGTGCGGACGGGCGGCACGGTCCGCACCAGATCCGACATCAGAACCACCACCGCCGATACCGCCACCAAGACCGCCACCGATACCGCCGACCGCGCAGGCCGCTGGACGAAGCCCGCCCCCGGCGACCGGCACGCGGAGCTGGCCGAACGCTACTGCGACCGCGAGACCTTCCTCGGCCCCCTCGCACCGCAGAGCGGAACGGCCCGCAAAGGAAGGACGACCACCACCTCCGGCTCCGACGCGCCCGCCCTGACCGTCACCGGAAAAACAGCCGAGGGGAAATGGGCGGCGGACATCGCCACCACCGGCAAGCCCTTCCTGCTGAAGCTGAAGCTGCGCCTCCCGCACGACGGCACGGGAGGCGGCACCGCCCCCGCGACAGTCGAATTCTCCGCATTCGACCAGCCGTTCACAGTGAACGCGCCGAAGACCTGAAGCCCCCGGACCACCGGGGCACCGGAACCCGCCCCGCCCCGGGGCGGGTTCCACCCGTCCGTCACCCGCCCCGTCAGGGGCCCGTCCGGACGGTCACCCGCCGCACTGCTCCAGCATCGCCCTCTTGTCGGCGGCGGTGACCGGCAGTTCGTACTTCAGGGACACCTGCGCGAACCGCACCGCGTACGAGCAGCGGACCGGCTTGTAAGGCGGCAGCCAGGAGGCCGGCCCCGAGTCGCGCTTGGCGTTGTTGGCCGGACCGTCCACCGGAACGAGGTTGAGCGGGTCGTTGGCGATCTGCTGCCGCTTGGCCTCGTTCCAGCGCGCGGCGCCCATCTGCCAGTCGTACGAGAGCGGCATGACGTGGTCGATCTGCACCTTGGTGGCCTGCTGCTTGCGCCAGTCGATGGTCGAGCCGGTGTACGGGTCCTTGAGGGTCATCGACACGACCACACAGTCCGAACCGGACCTGAACTTCACGTCCTTGCCGTCCCTGGCGAGGAGGTCGTTGCGGGTGTCGCAGCCGTTCCTCGCGAGCGGTATCCCGTCGACCGAGTCCTTCCACGCGTAGCCGAACTTGTCCCGCGCATAACCGGTCTTCGGCCCCCGCCCCTTCGTCGCCACCTTCTCGATGACCTTCCGGCCGGCCGCCCGGTCCGCCTCGGAGGTGAGCGGCGCGAGCCCCGGCTTCGTACCGTCGGCGTTGTCGAGCGGGCTGGCCCCGAATCCGGTGACGGCCCGCCCGCCTCCGCTCCCCTCGGAGGGTGAGGACTCAGGGTCGCAGCCGGCCAGGGCCAGCACCGCCGCCACGCTGAGGGCGGGCAGCATCACTCGGTATGTGCGGGGAGATATCACTCGGAACCGTCCTGACGGGGAGAAAGCCGAACCCGGGAATCCTACGGAGGCCTTCCCCGCTGACGGGTGTTCATGAGCACGCCACCGCCCCGATGCGGCCGGAATCACATCCTCCGCCCCCGGCCCGGCCTCGGCCCGCCCCCGGCCCGGCCGGGCCCCGGCTCAGGCCCGCATGCCCCCGTCCACGCGCAGGACCGTGCCGGTCACGTAGGAGGCGCGGTCGCTCAGCAGCCAGGCGGCCGCCTGGGCGATCTCATCCGGGTCGGCCGCGCGGCCCAGCGGGGTCCGGGCGTTGAGCTGCTCGATGATGCCGGGAGAATCCGCCTCCCACTCGTGGACCATCTCGGTGAGCGTGGTGCCGGGCGCGATGGCGTTGACCCGGATGTTCTCCGGGCCGTAGGTGACGGCGGCCGACGCGGTGAGGCTGTTGACCGCCCGCTTCGCGGCGCCGTAGGCGGGCAGCCAGGGGTTGCCCATCAGGCTGCCGACGCTGGAGGTGTTGACGATCGCCCCGCTCCCGGCGGTGGCCCGGATCGCGGCGATCTCGGCGTTCATGGCGAGCCACGGCCCCTTGAGGTCGACCGCGTACACACGGTCGAAGTCGACCTCCGCCAGCTGGTCCATCGGGCCGGGCGGCTGGGCCGTCGCACCGTTGTTGAAGGCGGCGTCGAGCCGTCCGTACAGCTCCACCGTCCGGTCGACGGCGGCCCGGATGCCCGCCGGGTCGGCCAGATCGCACAGCGCGTACTCCGCGGTGCCGCCCGCCGCCCGGATCTCCTCGGTCACCGCCTTGAGCTGGGCCTCGGTACGGGCCGCGAGGAGCACCCGGGCGCCCTCCTGGGCGAAGAGCCGCGCGGCGGCCGCGCCGATGCCGCGGCCGGCTCCGGTGATGAAGGCGACCTTGCCGGCGAGCAGGCCCGGATGTGCGGTGGACGTGGTGGCTGCGGTGGATGTGATCGTCGTGTCGTTCATGCCGACGAGCCTGCGCCGGGCCGCGGCCCTCATCCAGGCACCGGCAGTACCTGGCTGGGCCGGCCGGAGCTCGCGCACACTGGACGGGTGGATCGACGAGAACTGGCAGGTTTCCTGCGCAGCAGGCGCGAGCGGATCACCCCCGCCGACGTGGGGCTGCCCGCCGGGCCGCGCCGCCGCACACCGGGGCTGCGCCGCGAGGAGGTGGCGCAGCTGGCGTTCATCTCGACCGAGTACTACACCCGGCTGGAGCAGGCACGCGGCCCGCATCCCTCCCGCGAGGTGCTGGTCCAGCTCGCTCGCGCCCTGCGCCTGTCGGACGCCGAGCGCGACCACCTCCACCACCTCGCCGGCACCCCGCCCGGCCCGCTGCCGGGCCCGTCGAGGGAGGTGCGGCAGAGCATCGTCGACCTGCTGCACCGGCTGCCGGAGGCCGCGTCGCTGGTGCTGTCGGCGACGTACGAAGTGATCGCCTGGAACGACCTGGCCGCCGCACTGATGGAGGACTTCTCCGCCCTGCCGCGCCGCGACCGCAATCTCATCCGGCGCGCCTTCCTGGGACCGCACCGCAACGGCCGGCCCCTGTACGGGGTCTCGGACGCGGACGAGTTCGTCCGGACCTCGGCCCAGCACCTGCGCGCCGCCGCGGCCCGCTACCCGGGCGACCCGGAGGTGACCGGTCTGGTGGACGAACTCCTGTCCGGCAGCGAGGAGTTCGCCCGCATCTGGGCGGCCCACGACGTGACCGCCCGCCCCACCCTCTGCAAGACCTTCCATCACCCCCTCGTCGGCCCTGTCTCCGTCAACTGCGACATCCTGGACATCGCCGACCGGGACCAGCGGGTCGTCATCTACACCGCCACCCCCGGCTCACCGGCCGAACAGGCCCTGCGGCTGCTGTCGGTCGTCGGCACCCAGCGCCTGGACGTGCCCGGCTAGAACGCCCGCGTTCCGTCGTGGCCGGAACCCGGGCACCGCTCACTCGGCAACGAACTCGTACTGCAACTCGTACAGATGCCCCGCCTTGACCATGACGGTCGCCTCGATGGGCCGCTCGTCGTCGCTGTGGACGACGCGCAGGGTACGGAGCACCGGCAGCCCGCCGGGCAGTCGGAGCGCCTGGTACTGCTCCTGGGTGGGGACGCGCGCGGAGACCCGGTCCACGCTGAGTCGCGGCGGGCAGCCCAGCTCGGCGAGCAGGGTCGGGGTGCCGCCAGGGATCTTTCGGGGCTCGGTCATCGCCGTGCCATGGGCGATGTCCAGCGGGTAGTAGGACGCGACCAGCTCGACCGGCTCGTCGTCGATCGTGAGAAGTTGGCGCCGCAGGACCGCGGTGCCGGACTTCGGGAGCCGGAGCGCTTCGGCGACGTCCGCAGGCGGCACAGCCTCGGCGACCTCAAGGAGCGTGCTGTGCGCGCGGGAACCGTTCCTGGCCGCTTCGGTCAGCCAGCGGTACGGCTCGCCGGAACCCGCCGGAGCCATGGACGAGGCCGGGCGGACGGTTCGCTGCCGGTGCTCGCGGACCGTCACGGAGGCGCCCGCCCTGCCGATCACCAACTGTTCGTCCTTGAGCAGTTGCAGCGCCTTCTGCACCGTCGCGTTCGAGGCGTCGAACCGTTCCTTGAGATGCACGGTGGAGGGCAGGCTGGCGCCGGGAGCGAGGTCCCCGCCCATGATCTGGTCCCTGAGGTCGGCCGCGATCCGCTCGTGCAGTGAACGGCGGTCGACGGCATCCGCTTCGGGTCTGGGCACAGTCATCCGATCCTGATCTCGTACCGCAACTTCTGGCGCCGTGGCGGCATGACCATGATGTCGACCTGAATGGGCCGATCCTCGTCGTCCAGCGTGAGCCGGGTCAGTTGCAGTACGGGCTCGCCGGCTGCCAGCCCCAACTGTTCCCGCTCGTGGCCGCTCGCCAGCCTCGCGGTCACGTCCTCGCGGACGCGTACGCCGACGTGACCCAGGTCCGCCAGCAATCTGATCGCCCCGCCCCGGATCTTGGCGGTCCCGGCCAGAGCAGTGCCGCCCGCGATGCTCACGGGGTAGTACGTGTCCGTCAACTCGCAGGGCTCACCGTCGAGATACATGATCCTGCGACGAGCAACGACGCGCCGGCCGGCGGGCAGCCCCAGCAGTTCCGCAACCGCTTCCGCCGCGGCCACCTCGCCAGCCTGAATGATGCGCTGGCTGCCCCGGCGGCCCTCCGCGGCGGCCTCCGCGGCCCACGCGTCACCTGGACCCCCCGAAGACACGAAAAGGTACGGCACCGAGGTGCTGACCCATTCGCTGCCGCCCATGCCCTCCTCCTTCGCAGCCGACGCCCGTCCCAGCCTGCGGTATCCACACGGTAGGCGACCTGGCCGCACCCCCCAGAGTAAACCGTGCCGCTTTTCGCGAATAGCAGTACGGTGTGCGCGTCGTGCCCCACGAGCAAGGCGGTGGACCACCGTGTCCCTGTCTCAGCAACGGCGCTTTCCCCGGCGACGCACCTCTGTCGGTGCCTCACGCGACTTCGTCGTCGAAGCACTCACGGAGTGGCAGCTCACCACCTTGATCGAGGACATACGGCTCTGCGTCTCGGAACTGGCGACCAATGCCCTGCTGCACGGCGTCCCGCCGGGAAGGGAGTTCGCCGTCCGCCTCCGGGCAACAGAGGATCTCGTGCGCCTGGAAGTGCGGGACAGCGGCGGCGGACGACCGGCGATCCAGCACGCGGAAGATGACTGCTGCTCGGGGCGCGGCTTATTCCTGGTCGATGAAACTTGCCGCGGAGTTCGGCGTCGACCACCACGTCGTCGGCAAGACCGTCTGGCTCGCGTTCAGGAGACCGGCCGCCCCATGACGGGGAAGAGGTCCCGCCGAACGTCCGGCGGGACCTCTTCACGTACCGCTCCAGGAACTACGACCCCAGGATCGTAGTGAGGAACTCCCCCGTCCAAGACAGCAGTTCACGCCCCACGACCGGCTTGCCGCCGACCTTGGCGGTGGTGGGGCGGGGGACCAGGATCTGGTGGACGGCGGGCTTGATGACCGTTCTCGGGTAGAGGCGCTTCAGCCTCAGCTCCTGCGATTCGCGCAGTTCCACCGGGGCGAACCGGATGTTCGGGCCCTGGAGGACGATCTCGCCGACGCCGCAGGCGCGGGCCAGCATGCGCAGGCCCGCGACCAGGAGGAGGTTCTCGACCGGCTCGGGGAGCTTGCCGTAGCGGTCGGTGAGCTCCTCGCGGACCGCCCTGATGTCGTCCTCCGTGGTGGCGGAGGCGATGGCGCGGTACGCCTGGAGGCGCAGCCGCTCGCCGGGGGCGTAGTCGTGCGGGACATGGGCGTCGACCGGAAGCTCGATCTTGACCTCCAGCGGCGGCTCCTCCTCCACGCCGCCTTCGAGGGAGGCCCGGTAATCGGCGACCGCCTCGCCCACCATGCGGACGTACAGGTCGAAGCCGACGCCCGCGATGTGGCCGGACTGCTCGCCGCCCAGGAGATTTCCCGCGCCGCGGATCTCCAGGTCCTTCATCGCCACGTACATGCCCGCGCCCATCTCGGTGTGCTGGGCGATCGTGGCGAGGCGCTCGTGGGCCGTCTCGGTGAGCGGCTTCTCCGGGGGGTAGAGGAAGTAGGCGTACCCCCGCTCGCGGCCCCGGCCCACGCGGCCGCGCAGCTGGTGGAGCTGGGAGAGGCCGAAGTTGTCGCCGCGCTCCACGATCAGGGTGTTGGCGTTGGAGATGTCGATGCCGGACTCGACGATCGTGGTGGAGACCAGGACGTCGAACTTCTTCTCCCAGAAGTCCACCACCACCTGTTCCAGGGCCTGTTCGGACATCTGGCCGTGGGCCGTCGCGATACGGGCCTCCGGGACGATCTCGCGGAGCCTGGC
The DNA here is from genome assembly GCF_900091725.1 of Streptomyces sp. DvalAA-43. GTDB lineage: Bacteria > Actinomycetota > Actinomycetes > Streptomycetales > Streptomycetaceae > Streptomyces > Streptomyces pulveraceus. The sequence continues at coordinate 97,084 of NZ_FMBW01000030.1, forward strand.
GGCGGCGCGGTCGATCGACTCGACGCGGTTGTGGATGTAGAACGCCTGGCCCTCGCGGAGCAGTTCGCGGCGGATGGCCGCGCCGATCTGCTTCTCCTCGTACGGGCCGACGAAGGTGAGGACCGGGTGGCGCTCCTCGGGCGGCGTGGTGATCGTCGACATCTCGCGGATGCCGGTCACGGCCATTTCGAGCGTACGGGGGATCGGCGTCGCGGACATGGTGAGGACGTCCACGTTGGCGCGGAGCTTCTTCAGCTGCTCCTTGTGCTCGACGCCGAAGCGCTGCTCCTCGTCGACGATGACCAGGCCCAGGTCCTTGAACCTCGTCTCGGAGGAGAAGAGGCGGTGGGTGCCGATGACCAGGTCGACGGAGCCCTCGCGGAGCCCTTCGAGAGTCGCTTTGGACTCGGTCTCGGACTGGAAGCGGCTGAGCGCCCGCACGTTGACCGGGAACTGGGAGTAGCGCTCGGTGAATGTGCCGAAGTGCTGCTGGACGAGGAGAGTCGTGGGGACGAGCACGGCGACCTGCTTGCCGTCCTGGACCGCCTTGAACGCCGCCCGGACCGCGATCTCCGTCTTGCCGTAGCCGACGTCACCGCAGATCAGCCGGTCCATCGGGACGGACTTCTCCATGTCCTCCTTGACCTCGGCGATGGTGGAGAGCTGGTCGGGCGTCTCCGCGTACGGAAAGGCGTCCTCCAGCTCGCGCTGCCAGGGGGTGTCGGGGCCGAAGGTGTGGCCGGGGGCCGCCATCCGGGCCGAGTACAGCTTGATCAGGTCTGCGGCGATCTCCTTGACGGCCTTCTTGGCGCGCGCCTTCGTCTTCGTCCAGTCGGCGCCACCGAGCCGGTGCAGGGTGGGCGCCTCGCCGCCGACGTACTTGGTGACCTGCTCCAGCTGGTCGGTCGGGATGTAGAGCCGGTCGCCGGGCTGGCCGCGCTTGGCGGGGGCGTACTCGACGAGGAGGTACTCGCGGGTGGCGCCCTGCACGGTGCGCTGCACCATCTCGATGTAGCGGCCCACGCCGTGCTGTTCGTGGACGATGTAGTCGCCGGTCTCCAGCGTCAGCGGGTCGATCGTCTTGCGGCGGCGGGCCGGCATCCGGCCCAGGTCCTTGGTGGCGGTGCGCTGGCCGGTGAGATCCGTCTCGGTGAGGACGGCGAGCTTCAGCGCCGGGTCCACGAAGCCGTGGTCGATCGCGCCGCAGGAGACATGGACGACGGACGGGGTGATCTCCGCCAGGTCCGGGTCGAGACGGGCGGCGATGCCCTCGCCACCCAGCAGTTCGACGGTGCGGGAGGCCAGGCCCTGGCCCTCGGTGACGTACACCGTGCGCCAGCCGTCGGCGAGCCGGCCCTTGGTGTCGGCGAACGCGCGGGCGGTGTCGCCGCGGTACGCCTCCGGGGCGTGCATGCCGAGCCTGAGCGTGTCGGCGCCCTCATCGGCCTCGTCGGCCTCGCCGGCGGCGAACGGGGAGACCGACCACCACATCATCCCCAGCTCACGGGCCCGGTCCCGGACGTCCGCGATGCCCCACAGCGAGGCCGCGTCGACATCGATCGGGGCCTCACCCCCGCCCGCGGTCGCCGCCCAGGACGCCTGGAGGAACTCCTGGCTGGTGGCGACCAGGTCGGCGGCCCTGGTACGGACCCGCTCCGGGTCGCAGACCAGCGCCATCGAACCCTTCGGCAACACGTCGAGCAGCAGCTCCATGTCGTCGACGAGGACCGGGGCGAGGGACTCCATGCCCTCCACCGCGATCCCCTCGGCGATCTTGTTGAGCAGCTCGCCCAGCTCCGGGTGCTGCTCGGCGAGGGCGGCGGCCCGCTCCCGCACCTCGTCGGTGAGCAGCAGCTCACGGCAGGGCGGCGCCCACAGCCCGTGCTCGGCGATCTCCAGCGACCGCTGGTCGGCGATCTTGAAGTAGCGGATCTCCTCGACGTCGTCGCCCCAGAATTCCACCCGAAGGGGGTGCTCCTCGGTCGGCGGGAAGACGTCCAGGATGCCGCCGCGCACAGCGAATTCGCCACGCTTCTCGACCAGTTCGACCCGGGAGTACGCGGCCGCCGCGAGCGCCTCGACGGTCTTGCCGAGATCGGCGCTCTGGCCGATGCGCAGCGCCACGGGTTCCAGGTCGCCGAGCCCCTTGACCTGCGGCTGGAGCACGGAGCGGATGGGCGCGACGACGACGGAGACCGGGCCGGTCTCCGGGTCGTCCGCCCTCGGGTGCGCCAGGCGCCGCAGCACGGCGAGGCGGCGGCCCACGGTGTCCGAGCGGGGCGAGAGCCGCTCGTGCGGCAGCGTCTCCCAGGACGGGAACTCCGCGATCGTGTCCGGCGGCAGCAGGGTGCGCAGCGCGGCCGCCAGGTCCTCGGCCTCCCGGCCGGTCGCGGTGACGGCGAGCACGGTCCGCCCGGTCTCGCGGGCAAGCGCGGCGACGGCGAAGGGGCGGGCGGCGGGCGGGCCGACAAGGTCGACATGCATCCGGTGGCCGTCGCCGGCGGCCTTCACCGCTTCGTCGAGCGCCGGATCACGTACGACGACATCCAGCAGACCGTGCAGGCTCATGAAGGGCTTCCGTCCGGTAACGAAGGGCAGGTCCCGGCAGCCGGCTGCTGCCAGGGTCGGGGCAACGCGAAGGGCCCGACACGTGTGCGGGGGCGGCTTCCGGGCCGGACCGGGGACGCGGGCGGTGCGCGCGGTCCTCGTCGGCGGGTGCGCGGCACGTGCGGGGCACGGGCGGCGACACCGCGCCGCGGGCGCCCGCTCGGCCGGGCTTTCGCCGTCGTGTCCGCGTGCCGGGCCCGCCGGCACGGTCCAGGAGCCACCCCCGGGCGGGCCGGGGACCACCAGCCTACGACTCCGCAGGGGCGCCCGCGCCCGCGATCCGCCCCGGGGCGGGACGGGCGACGGGTTCCGGACGGCCGGACGGACCGGGGCCGTACGGACCTGCACGGCGTCGTGACCGAACGGGCCAGGGGCCGGACAGGCCACGGGCCGAACGAGCCACGGGCCGGAGAGGCCGAGGACCGGACCGGCACCACGGCACGGCCGGACAGACCGAGAACCCGACCGGCACCACGGCATGGCCGGTCTGCGTCGGTGCTCGGCGCTGTGGCCGGAATGCGTCGTAGACGGGGACGGTCCCGCTCGGCGGGCGCCCGGCCCGGACCGTCCGTCTCGTGCGGAGGGCCGCTCATCGCTGGACACACACCGTTCGTCTCCATCTCTTGCACAGTTGTGCCCGAGGCCCTCACAGAAATGATCTCAGCGTCTACTCTTTGGCCGAAAGATTCCACAAGCAGGTGCACGGGCAGTCAGCGCGGCAGCCGCAGACCGGATCCCGCGGTCGACCTCCGGGGATGCGTGCGGCCGTACGGGACCAGGCAGCGGGGGCACACGTGGGCGACAACGAGATGTCCGTGTTCGGAGTCTCGGAGGCCGAGGAAGAGATATACCGGCATTTCCTGCGCAACCCCGGCACCACCACGGACCATCTGCACCTCCTTCTGCACACGACCCCGGCGTCCGCGCGCACTCACGTCGAGCGGCTCCAGAAGCTGGGGCTGCTCCACCCCGAGGAACCGGATCTGCGCGTCTTCCCGACCGATCCCGAGATCGCCGTGGCGCACCTGATCGATCTGCGGTTACACGCCCTGCACCAGGAGTTCCAGCGCGTCACCCGGTCCCGGCATGTCATCGACGGCCTGCGTGCGGAGCAGAACACCCGTAAGCCTCCCGCGGCGGGGATCGAGCAGTTGGAGGGGCTCGCGCAGATCCGCAACCGGATCGACGACCTCGCGTTCTTCGCGCGGGAGGAGATCCTCTCCGTGGAGCCGTACACCAAGCTGTCGCCGGAGAACATCGCCCGCTCGCGCCCCCTGGACCTGCGATGTCTGCGGCGCGGCGTAAAGATCCGGAACGTGGTGATCCGGGATGCCCTGCGGGATCCGGCGACCGCCGCGTACCTGAAGGAGCTGGCCGGGCACGGGGCCATGATCCGGGTGACGGAGCGCGGCGCCGAGCGGCTGCTGGTCTACGACCGCAAGGCGGCGCTCGTTCCGCTGGACCCGCACGACACCTCACGTGGTGCGCTGCTGGCCCACCGCAGCGGCCTGGTGTGCAACATCATCGCCCTCTTCGAGAAGATCTGGGACCAGGCGGCGGACCTCGCTCAGGCGGAGGGCGAGGCGGAGGAAGCGCCGGACGACCGCCTGTCGGAGACCGAGCACCGGGTTCTGGTCTCCATGTGCTCCGTGGGCAAGGACGAGGCGGGCGCACGCGAACTGGGCGTCTCGGTACGCACGTACCGGCGGTACGTGGCCGAGCTGATGCAGACCCTCGGCGCCGCGAGCCGCGCCCACGCCGCACTGCTCGCCCGGGAGCGCGGCTGGATCTGAGTGCTCGGGGCTCTCAGGGCTCTCAGGGCTCCTTCCCCGGTCCGGGAACACGGCCGGATCCGAGCCCTCGGGGCTCCTCCGCCCAGCCGTCCAGTACCCAGCCGTCCAGTGCCCGGTCGGCGAGGGCACCGGCGACGGCCCGGCGGACCGCGCCCGGGTCGACGGCCTCGTCGAGGGCGATGCGCAGGGTGATCCGGTCGGGGCCCACCGACCGGGGGGCGCAGAGCCAGTGGGTGGGCAGCAGGCTCAGCAGCCGTACGACGGTGGTCTCGCCCGTCGCGGCGGTACCGTCGCGACGGACGGCGACCAGGTCGACGTGGCCGGTGCCGTGTGCCGTCTCGTGGCCGGGGCCGTGTGTCATCCCCTGGTCGGTGCCATGCGCCGCCTCGTGGCCGGGGCCGTGTGTCATCCCCTGGCCGGTGCCGTGCGCCGTCTCGCCCCGGCGGGTCATGCGGTGCCCCCTGCCGGGGCGAGGAGCCGCCGCGCGGCCGACGCCATGGCCGCGATCCCGGTGGGCAGGGCGGTACGGGCGTCCGGGGCGAACTCCGGCGCGTGGTTCGGCGGCACCGGCGGACCGCCGTCCCGGGCCCGGCGCCACGGCCCGGCCCCCGTGACACCGAGCAGCCAGTACACCGTCGGCACTCCCCCGGCGCCGAACCGGGCGAAGTCCTCGGTGGCCGTGAGCGGGCCGGTGCCAACGACCCGGTGCGGGCCGAACAGCTCCTCGTGCGCCCGGCGCACCGCGGCGGTGGCGGCCCCGTCGGTCAGCAGGGCGGGCGAGCGGGCGGTGACGGTGAAGTCCGGGTCCTCCGGGCAGCCGGACGCCGCGCACTCGGCCCGCACGATCCGCAGCGCGGCGGCCACCATCCGGTCGACGGCCGGTTCGGAGAGCGCCCGTACGCACAGCGAGAGGTCCGCGGTGTCCGGGATCACGTTGGCCGGGCCCCCGGCCCGCATCGCACCGACGGTCAGCACCGCGTGCTCGGCCGGGGCGGTCTCCCGGGACACGACGGACTGGAGCCGCAGCACCGTCGCCGCCGCCGTGAGGACCGGGTCGACGGCCAGGTGCGGCGCTCCGGCATGACCGCCGCGCCCGTACAGGGTGATCTCCACCGACGCACTGGCCGCCATCAGCGGCGTACCGGGGTCCGCGGCGTGCGCGAGGGTGCCCGCGGGCGAGGGCGAGGTGTGCTGGGCGAGCACCGCGTCCGGGGTGCCGAAACGCTCGTACAGACCGTCCGCCAGCATCTCCCGCGCCCCGGTCAGCGTCTCCTCGGCCGGCTGGCCCGCCACCAGGACCGTGCCCCGCCAGGCGGACCTGGTCCGGTCGAGTTCGTCCACCGCGCCGGTGACCGCGGCGAGGTGGAGGTCGTGGCCACAGGCGTGCATCATGCCCGGCACGGTGCTCGCATAGGCCAGGCCGGTGCGCTCGGTGACCGGAAGGGCGTCGAATTCGGTGCGGAGCATCACCGTCGGACCGTTCCCGTTGCGCAGGACGCCGACCAGTCCGTGGCCGCCGCCGACCTTCCGGGTCACCGTGCAGCCGCTCGCCTCCAGCCGGGCGGCGAACAGGTCCGCGGTGCGCCGCTCGGCCCCGGAGAGTTCGGGGTGGGCGTGGATGTCGAGGTACAGCTCCAGCGCCGGACGCAGAACCTCCCGCGCCACCGGGGGCGGTCCGGATTGTCCGGAACGTTGCGGGGGCGGGGGGCCGGGCGGGGACTCGGCTGTCTCCTGCATGTCATCTCACCTCGTTCCGCTGGGCGGGCCGGGTCGTCTTCCTCCCGGCCCGCCGGGCACGTGTGGGGCCGGCTGCATCAGCCTGCGCCGCCCCGGCTTCATCAATGCGGCGTTCCGCTGTCATGGGGTGTCAGCGGTCTGACAGCGAAACCGCTGCCGATCCGACAGCGGCCCCCGCTGGAATGGCGTCAGCGCAGGGGAACGGTGCCGGATCCGCCGGTTCGTCCCCGACGACCAAGGGAGAACACCATGGCCCCCAAGACCGAGCTCGCCACCCTCGCCGACGAGATCCTGGAGCTGGAGTCGGAGACCTTCGAGATCTCGGACTACTCGGACGCCGCGGAGGTCGTGCTCGCCGGTTCGACGTCCTGCTCCTCGACCTCGACCTGCTCCAGCACCACCAGCACCACCTCCTGCTGCGCCTGACCGGTCCGTCGGCCGCACGTCGTCCGCAAGACCACAGGCCCTCCCCGTGCCGTGAGCACGGAGAGGGCCTGTGCGCTGTCGGCGCCCGTCCGCACCGGCCGGCGCGGACGTCGGAGCGGTCACGGGAGCGGTCACGGGAGCGGTCACGGGAAGGGGTGCGGAACCCGTTTGACCGCGGACTCCGGCAGGTCGTCGGCGCGTCTGCCCGCGGCCCGCGGCGCGGTGCGCAGCCGGGGCATCAGCAGGGCACGCTGCCGTGCCCAGCCGAAGTCCAGCGGCAGCAGGCCGGGGACGACCGCGGCGACCGTGTGCAGGCCCATGCGGCGCTGCTCGGGGGTGGTCTGGTCGACGGCGATGACATCGTGTCCGGCGGAGACGAGCTGGTCGCGCAGGAGATTCAGGTCGTCCAGCAGGTCCCCGGTGCGCGGGCGGCGCGGCTGCCAGTCGGCGAAGGTGTCGGCCAGCGGGCGCACGGCGACCGGTTCCAGGTACTCCCGGGCGTGTTCGGCCATTTCGGGCAGTCCGTACAGCTGGGCGTGGTCCTTGAGCTGCCGCACCCGGCCGAAGTCCGCTGCCATGGAGGTGAGTTCGGCGTGCCGTTCGGCGACCTGGTAGGGCAGGTGCGGGATGTAGGTGAGGACTTCGGACAGCGCCGACTCGACGGTCGCCTCCGGGTCGAATCCGGCGGCGGCGGCGAACGACAGGGCGCCGTATCCGCCGTCCCGGCGCACGGCGAGGGCGGTGACGACGGGCACGGCCAGGTCCATCCGGGTGTCGAAGGCGTGGACGTCGTAGCCGTGCAGTCCGGCCCGGTCGATCATGCTGCGGACGGCCGGGGAACGGCAGGTCGCGAGGTCGATCGCGGTGAGCGGGGTCCGGGCGTGCCAGGCCAGCAGGAAGGCGTCCCGTTCGACGATCTCCAGCAGCCCGTAGAGGATCGCCTCCTCCGGACTGCCGCCGGTGGCACAGCCGTTGGAGCATTCGAAGACGAAGTTGTCGGCCTCGACCCCGGCGCTGTAGTGGGCGAGCCGGGCGGGCACGAGGACCGGCCGGTCGTCGCGCAGCGAGTGGCCCCACACCCAGGGGATGGGGCGGTCGGGGTCGAACGGGGAGACCATCGGGTCGTTCGCGTAGGTCTCGGGGGCGTAGAGGCCGCAGGCGGCGGGGTCCAGGGCGTGGCCGGCGAGGCGGTGGTAGCTGTCCACGACGGGCGAGGTGCCGCGCCTGCGCGTGGTGCCCGCGTAGCGTTCCAGGCCCTCCAGGCGGGCGAGGACACGGCTGGTGTCGTAGCTGTTGGCCTGGCCGCTCCAGGTGACGTCGTTCAGACCGGCGTAGCCGCGGACGAAGTGAGTTCCGGCGGCGGGTGCGGTGGTGGTGGACGTCGGGTTGATCCAGAGGTCCGAACCGAGGGCGCCGCAGACCGGGTTGACGAGGGCGGCGGTCGGCAGCGGGTACGAGGACAGCGGTCGCAGCCGGTAGCCGTCGGGGTCCGGTTTCGGGGCCGGGCCGAGGTGCATGCGGGCCGCATCGGCGGTGTCCGGCACCTCCTGGACGCAGAAGGGGCAGAGCGGCTCGGGCAGGATCGGGAAGGTCGCGGTGGCAAGGGTGACCAGGTCGATCCGGCTGACCCGGGGCAGGGCCCGGTCCGCGGGGGATGCCTCGGGCAGGCCGTGGTCTCCGCCGAGGACCGCCCGGTAGAGGGCCCAGACGGCGTCGGCCGCGTAGGCGGTGAGGACCGGCCAGTGGACGGCGCCGTTCGGTTGCCGTCCGAGTTCCAGGGCCTCGCGCTCGGAGCGGCTGCGCAGCCGCTGCCAGCGCATGGCGAGGCACTGGCCGCAGGCGGCGGTTCCCGGCTCGCCGCCCCAGGGGCCGATCAGTACCGCACGGGAGGTGAGCTGGACGTTGGCGGCCGGGCGGAGGTCCGCGTACGGGTCGGGTCCGCCGAAGCCGAGCGTGTCGGCGGCGCCGAGGGAGACGACACGGGGGGCGGGCAGGGCCGCCGGGGCGGGCAGTTCCCGGTGGCGGCGGGCGAGTTCGTCGTGCAGCGCGGCACGGGCCTCCTCCAGCGGGGTCTCGCCGCGCACCGGGGACGGGGCGGGTGCCGTCGTCATGACTTGTCGCTCCAGCGGAAGGTCTTGATCGCGATCGCGCCCAGGACGACGGCGAACCCGGCGAGCACCACGCAGGCCAGGCCGATGTCGCCGGTGGTGCCGCCGCCGGTGAGGGAGCCGGTGATCCCGTCGTTGAGGTAGCGCAGCGGCAGCACCCGGGACAGGTTCTGCATCCAGCCCGGCATCGCGTCCAGCGGGAAGAACGAACCGGACAGGAACGCCATCGGGATCATCAGGCAGTTGGCCACGGCGGCGACGGCCTCGGGTGTCCTGGTGTAGCTGCCGACGATGACGCCCAGAGCGAGGAACGCGGTGATGCCGAGCACCAGGACGGGCAGGGCGAGGGGCCAGCGGCCGTCCAGCTCCAGGCCGAACGGAGGCAGCAGGGCGACGGCCACGAAGAGGACGGCCTGGACGGCGCCGATGGCGAGCGCCAGGACGTACCGGGAGGCGAGGAGGGCGGATACCGGTGTCGGGGTCATCCGGATGAGGCGCAGGATGTCGTCGCGCCGCCACTGCATGAGGACGAAGCCGACCCCGAACACGGCGGCGTTGCCGACGCCCCAGGACAGGACGCCGGGGGCGATGTAGTTGATGTAGGGCAGGCCACTCTCCTCGACCGTCTTCCCGTGGAAGATCAGTCCGAAGACGACGAGGAAGATGAGCGGGAAGGCGAAGGTGAAGAAGAGCGTGGTCTTGTCGCGTGTGTAGGCCCGGTATCCGGCCTGGCTCAGCGCCGCGTATGCGCTCATCGGGAGATCTCCGTATCACTGCTGAAGTCGGTGGGTGGGGCGGGGCGGCAGGGCTCCCGGGGAAGGCGGGGGCGCGGCATCGGCGTCCGCTACTGCTGCGTGGTGGTACCGCTGTCGAAGCCGGTTCCGGTGCCGGTGAGCGCCAGGTAGACGTCCTCCAGGCCGGCGGTGCGGGTCTGCACGCCGCGCAGTCCGGCCAGGGCGTCGATCGCGGCGAGCACCTTGCCGGATTCGAGGGTTTCCAGCACGAGGGCGCCGGGCTCCTCGGTGACGGCGTCGACACCGTCGATGGCCTGGGCCTGTTCGAGGGTGATCCGGTCGTCGGGGACGACCAGCCGGGTGGTGGGAGCGGCGGCCGCGATGAGGTGGGCGGGGCTGTCCAGGGCGACGACGGCACCGTCGGCCATGATCGCGACGCGGTCGCAGAGCGCCTCGGCCTCGTCGAGGTGGTGGGTGGTGTAGATGATGGTGCGGCCCTCGCCCTTGAGGTCACGCAGCACCTGCCACAGCGCCCGCCTGGCCTGGGGGTCGAGGGCGGCGGTGGGCTCGTCCAGGAAGATCACTTCGGGTTCGTGGACGAGCGCGGAGGCGATGGCCAGGCGCTGGCGCTGGCCGCCGGAGAGGTCGTCCACCCGGGTCCCGCCCTGTTCGGTGAGGCCGACGGAGGCCAGCGCCCGGTCCGCCGCCGCATGGTCCGTCCGGTAGAGCGCGGCCATGGTGCGCAGGTGCTCGCGGGCGGTGAGGCGGACGAAGAACGCCGAGCTCTGGGTCTGCACGCCGAGCCGGGGTAGCAGCTCCGGGTTGCGTGGCCAGGGGCTGGTGCCGAGCACGGTGACGGTCCCGGAGTCGGCCTTCCGCTGGCCCTCCATGATCTCGACGAGGGTGGTCTTGCCGGCCCCGTTGGGACCGAGCAGTCCGAAGAACTCGCCGCGCCGCACGGTGAACGACACCCCGTCGACGGCGTTCCGGTCGCCGTACCTCTTGTGCACGGCGTCGAGGACGACGGCCTGTGCGGACCGGTCGCCGTCCGGGCCTGCCTGGTTGCCCGGGGAGGCGGAGGGGGCGGTGGGGGTCATGGAACTCTCCTTGTCCGCCGCTGATCGGCGGTCTGGTGGGTCGGGCCTGTGGAGGGGGACGGTCGGCGGTGGAGGGGCCGGGTGGTCGGGCGGTCAGGTGGTCAGGTGGTCAGGAGGCGATGGGCCGCCGCCACGACGGCTGCCGCGATGCCCACGAGCACCAACACCGCGCCCAGCCCGTAGGCGCGGTACGCGTTCCGGGCCCGGCGCGGGTAGTCGCCCGCCGCGGGGTCGCGGCGGGCGGCCAGGCGCAGGTAGGCGACGGTCGAACCGGCCAGTTCGGTGGCCCCGCACAACTGGCTCGCGATCCGGTAGCCGTCGAGCGGCGGGAACGGGACGAGCATGGCCAGCGCCTGCACGCTGCCCAGGAGCAGCAGCGCGCCGAGTGCGTCGCGCGTCGCGGTGTCCAGGGGGGCGAACAGCCACAGCGCGCAGAACGGCAACAGGAACAGCAGGTTCATCACGGCGCCGGCCAGCGCCGTCTGGATGCGTTGCCAACGGGAGCCGAGGTAGAGGTAGTTGCCGACCGTGCAGTACATGATGACCACGGGCAGTCGCCAGCGCAGTCCGATTTCGGCCACGGTGCCGCCATGGTGCCGGGCGACCACCCCGTGGGCCAGTTCGTGCAGCGCGGTGCTGAACCAGAGCAGCGTGGCGGCCCCCACCAGCAGCACCGGATTGCCGAACAGCCCCTTGGTGGCGTCGAGCAGTTCACCGATCCGGAGGGCGGCCACCACCTCCATCGCCAGCACCAGGGCCAGCAGTGGCACCAGCCAGCCGGGCGTCAGCAGGAAGCCGACCGCCCGGTGCAGCCGGTCGGTGGTGGCGTCCGCGTCGGCGACCAGCCGGATGCTGCCGCGCAGCAGCCCGCGGTCGGGCTCGGCGGGCGCGGACGCGGGCCCACCGGCCGGGCGGGCGGGCGCCCCGGCCAGCAGTCCGCGAGTGCCGAGCATCCGCAGGATCTGCTGCCAGCGGGCGCCGTCCAGCCTGCGCCCGTACTCCCGCGCGTACTCCTCGCCGATCTCCGCCAGGCTGCGGCTGCCGTCCATCCGGGCGATCAGGAAGTGCTCCTTGGCCCCGACCCGGAACGAGCCGCCCCCGGCGGTGTCCTTGATCAGGTGCACCGTCGCCGCGCCCTGGAGCATCGCGTCGCTCAGCAGGACCTGGGGGCCCAGCTCGGGCCGGTACTCGGCGAGGCCCTCGACGGCCCTGGGCGGGATGGCGCTCATCCCGGCTCCCGCAGCGCCCGGCCGAGGACGTGCGCGAGATACGCCTCGTCCCGGATCGTCACGTGCAGCCGGTTGTTGGTCATGTGCATGTACGGGGAGAGCAGCAGCGGCAGCGAGGCCGCCGGATCGGTGACGACTTCGTCGCGCTCCCCGTCCCAGGACCGGAAGACCAGATCGCCGTTGCGGCTCAGCCCGACCGCGCGTTCCCGCAGTTCGGCGCAGTGCTCGGCCCATCCGGCGAGGAAGCCGGGCAGCCGCGCCGTGCCACCCTCCCCGGTCCCGGCGTCAGCCGGTGCGGCGACGGCGGCGCGGACACGGGCGAAGCGGGCGGCCAGGCCGGGAGCCATGGCCGCGTAGTTGCGGTCGTACTCGTCGCTGCCGATGAACCCGGTACCGGGGAACGCCTTGTGCCAGAACTCGTAGTAGCTGTCCAGGTAGTCGGCGAGCTCGGTGCGGTCCGGCAGGAACGCGGCGGACATCACCATCATCAGCTGGGCGGAGGTGCCGAGCAGCACGGTCCTCAAGTGGAGGTTCTTCGTCCGGAAAGCGTCGATGACCAGGTCGCTGGAGTGCCGGAAGTGCCATTCGGCCAGCTCGATCCCGGCCGGGCCGCCGTATTTGCCGTACTCCGGCTCGTACGGCTCGGCGCTGCGCGAGTTGTTCGGCCGCAGCCGCATCCGGCCCTGGTCGTCGGTGAAGTGACCGCGCTCGGCACCGGGGAACTCGATGTCGAACAGGGTGTTGTAGAAGTCGTTGAGGAAGCCGGAGTCCACCTCGTACAGGGCGGGCCGTTCGGCGAGGAACGCGTCCACCGCCGCTTCCGTCCGGCGCCGGACCTCGGCCTCGGCCCCGGGGGACGCGGGCCTGATCCGCAGCCGGACGTGCGGCCCCTCCAGCCAGTAGTTGATGAAGAAGTAGCCGTCGAGCAGGCCGTCCGCCGTCAGCTCCTCGACCAGCGGGCGGACGCACTGGGTCAGCATGGGCCGCGGGTTGGCGGCGTAGAAGATGTGCGTGGCCTGCCAGGCTCCCGCCCGGCCGGTGCCGGTGGTGGCGGTGGTACCGGCGGCGGTCCGCGCGGGTTGCGCCGTACTCATGACGGGTTGGTCCTTTCGACGGGGGCGGCGGTCTCCACCGCGAGTTCGGCGACGTGGCGGCCCCGGCCGGAGACGGTGTGCAGGCCGTCCTCGTCGGGGAGCATCTCCCGGAACACGACCCGTGCCCCGGCCGTCTTGATCAGGGCCTCGAACGCGGCCAGCGAGAGCGGGCTGTCGAAGTCGACGTAGCAGGGTTTGGCGCCGGTCGCGCCGCGCGCCCCGCTGTCGGCGACGGTCGCGAACACCCGGTCCGGCAGCCCGTGGGCGCGGCGGAACGCCTGCCAGCCCAGGAACCACGCGTCGTCCGCTCCGGCCGGCGGGCGCAGCGGCAGTCCGGCGGCGGGCGCGCTCCAGCTCCGCCGGCTGAGGACCACGCTGCCGTGCCGGACCCGGGGCCGGCTGGTGACCCCGTCGACCGGCGCACCTTCCGGGACGCCGCCCCACACGTTCAGCGGGGACATCGAGGTCGGCGAGAGCAGGAGCAGGGTGCGGGGCAGCTCGGGCAGGGCGAGCGGGACGAGGTATCCGAGGTAGACCGGCACCACCTCCCTGCCGAGCCGGGTGGAGCGCAGCACCAGACGGTCCGCGTCGCGGTCGTGGACGAGGTGGAGGTCGTCCAGGTGTATCCGGTACTCCTCGGGCAGGGTGCCGCGCTCGCCGGGGCAGACGATCTCGTACTCGGTGAGGCGGCCGTGCAGGTTGAGGTTGCTGGTCACCGGCCCGCCGGTGACCTCGGCGAGGACCGCGTCGTCGGGCAGCAGGTCCACGGTGGCGGCGAGGAGCTGCGCGTCGAGGCCGTCGAAGAGGTGGGTGAACCTGCTGAACGGGAAGGACACCCCGCCGTAGGAGCGGTTGAGCACGACCAGCGGGTCGCCGGGCCGGTCCGCGATCTGCACATGATGGGCCAGTGGCGCGAACTCGCCGTGCAGCGTGTCGAGTTCGGCGGCGACCTCGTCGAGGAGGGCACCGTCCAACCGGATTTCGGCACCGCCGTGCTCCGGCCGCCCGCCCCGGCCCGCCTCCCAGTCCGCCCACAGGCCGCGCATCCGCTCCACGAAGGTCTGCCGGGCGGTGTCGAGGGCCTTGAGCTGCGGCAGCGACAGCCAGTTCTCCTCGGGGACGTAGGTGCCGTCCGCGTCGAAGGCGGTGCGCTTGGCGGTGAACGACATGTACTGGTCGAAGAAGTCCTCGTGGAAGTCGTGGACCAGTTTCAGCAGGTCGTCGCAGCGCCCGCCCTGCCCGTACCGGGCGAGGAAGAACCCCTTGAACGTGATGCGCTGCGGCAGTGTCAGGTCGAAGGCGGGAAGAACGCGCTCCACCGCCCCGAGCGGCCCGGCCGCCAGCCGCTCCCAGGCGGACGCCGACAGCTCGGTGTGCCGCCCGGCCGCCACGTCCTCGTAGAGCAGGGTCTGCGGGACCCGGGCCCCGTCCACGCCGAGCTCCTCCTCCTGGAGGGCGCGCAGCGCGGTACGCAACTCCCCCATCAGCGCCCGGCGTCCGGCCGGGTCCGCGTCGGCGAACCGCTCGATCCCGGACGCCGGGGCCTCCAGCCGCCCGGCGAGCCGGTCGGCCCAGGGACGGCCGAGACCGCGCAGCGAGTCCTGGAAGGCACGCAGCGGATCGGTGTCGTGGACCTCGGTCCGCAGGCACGGCACCTGCACCATGCCGATGTCCAGAAGCGCCTGGAGGTACTGGGCGCACTCCTCCGGGTCCGCGTCCCGGTCCCTTGCGAGCCAGTCGGCCAGCTCCCCGTACCGGAGGGTGCCGCACTTCTCGAACAGGCCGAGGAGGCGTTCCAGGGTGCCGCTGCGGCGCAGGAAGAACAGCCGGTCCTTCACCGCGTCGAAGGTGACGGCGGTGTCCTCGTCGCCCTGGGTGATCCAGCGGCGGACGTAACGGACCCGGTCGTCGTCGCGGCCCCAGCCGGAGGCGGGCGCGACCGGCAGATCGGCCCGGCGCACCGGGTCGGCGATCACGGCCTCGGTGAGCCGTCCGACGGCGGCGACGTTCAGCCGCAGCCTGCCGTCCCACGTGTCGTCGACCCGCACCCGCAGGCCCCGGTCCGGGCCGCCCTCACCGTCCGGGCCGCCGTCCTGGCCGCCGCCCTCACCGAAGGTGCCGAGGGCGACCCCGGTGAACGTGGAGAACGGGCTCGTCTTGCACGCCGTGCGGTACAGGTACGAGAGGAGCGAGCGCTCGATCTTGCGCTGCTTCTTGTCCGGCGGCGCGGCGGCGTCGGACCGGACGTAGCCGTCCAGCTGCGCGTCCAGGGCCGGGGAGGCGAGCAGCAGCGCCTTGCGCAGCCGTTCCTCCCCCGCCAGGGCGCGCAGGTGCCCGCGGGCGCGGGCGGTCTCCGCGGCGAGCAGAGCGGCGCCCGCCGCCCGCTGCTCCTCCAGGCGGCGCCGTCCGGCGAGCCAGGCGGTCAGCGCGTCGCCGGCCGGCCCGTCGAGCCCGCGCACCAGGGCCAGGGCGCGGTCGGCCGCCCCGGGCCGGGGCAGCCGGTTGTTGAAGATGTCGCGGCGCAGCGCGAGCAGGGTGCGGCGCAGCGTCTCGTCCTCGCTGCCGCCGACCAGGTCGTGGAGCAGGTCGCCGAGCCGTTCGCCGTCGGCGCGCACCCGTTCGGTGGCGCGCAGGACGTCGTCGGCCCAGCGTCGGCTGTCCGGGCAGCGCAAGCCCCGCACGCTGTCGACGGGCAGCCCGGCGACCCGCAGCATGAAGCGGGGGCGGGTGACGGCCGCGGGGGCGGCGGTGGCCGGGTGTTCCGGCGTCATGGCGGGGTCTCCCCTTCTCGTTCCGGTCGTCTCGTGGAGCTCATGGGGCGGGCGCACTCAGGCGATCTCGTACCGGAAGTCGGCCGGGGCGGGCCGCTCGTTGCCGATCATCATGATCAGCAGCGGAGCCTCGCCGGTGCCGTCGAGGCCGAGTTCCTCGATGTACGAGATGTTGTCGAAGCCCAGGGCGACGCCGCAGCCGACGCCGAGGGCGGACGCGGTGGTGTACGTGGTCTGCGCGATCGCCCCGACGGTGGCGTTGACCAGGCGGTAGCCGCGGTCCCCGACGGCGTCGAGGACCGCGTCGGTGCGGACGGTGGGCACCAGGACCGCCGCCGCCTGCTCCAGGTTGTAGTTCGACAGGAAGTAGTTCTTCTGGAGGAAGACGCCCGGCGCGCCCGCCTTCACCAGGCGCAGGCTGTGTGCCTCGGGGTCGTACTCGTACGCCCCGGGTTCTATCCCGTCGACGTGGCCGACGAACGCGTAGAGCTTCGCCAGCCGGTGCCCGCCGCCGTCCCCTCCGATCAGCGAACCGGCCGCCGTGGCCGCCAGGCAGGACGCCAGCTGCTCGGCGGTCAGGGGGTGCTGGGCGTCGAAGCGGCCGAAGCTGCTGCGGCGGGCGCGCAGCGCGGTACGGACGTCGGTGGAGAGCGGCGGGCGGGGCGGCAGCGCCGTCGTGGGCCGGTCCGGGACGGCGGGGTGCGCGGCGGCCGGGGCGAGCGCACCGGGGCCGGGGCGCTCGGTGGCCCGGGCGGCCGTCACGGACTGCATCCGCCGCAGCGCGTCGAAACCGAGGACGGTGCGCGAGCGCTCCTGGTCACGGTGGCGCACCGACACCGGGACCGGGCCGGGGGTACGGGAGGCGACGGAACCGGCCCACTTCAGCGGGACGACGGCGAAGACGCCCTCCTCCACCGTGTCGATCCCGAGCAGCCGTCCGAGGCGTTCCTCGTCGAACCAGAGCGCGGGCTCGACGGACAGCCCGCGCGCCCCGGCCCACATCCGCCAGGTCTGGAGGCACGCGCCGAGGTCCATGGTCACGGCGTGGAAGGAGAAGTTGTTGTACTTGAAGGCGTTCTGCCAGTACTTGATGGACAGGACCAGGTACTGGTCGGTGTCCGGGCCCGGGGCCCCGTCCCCGAGCGCAGCCCGCACCTCCCCGGTCACGTCGCCGGTCAGCAGCCGCCGCATGGCGTGGTGCCGGGTGGAGTAGTAGTGCACCCCGGGCGGCACCGGGGCGCCGGGCCCGGAGACCCAGTGCACGGCGACCGGGTAGAGGCCGCCGCCGGAGGCGGTGCCCCGGGACCAGTTGGCGAGCGGGTAGAACGGCAGGGCGTTCAGGTCGGTGTTGGCCTGGACGCCGAGGCGGCGGCCGGTCAGCCCGTAGGAGTCACGGAGCATCCCGGACAGCAGCGCGAGGTCGAACGCGCCGTCCCCGCCGGTGTCCCGGGCCAGGCCCCGGTCCAGGTCCGCGTGGGCCGGGTAGGCGCAGTCGGGCAGCGGCGTGCTGTCGGTGCCGGGGTAGAACTTGGTCTTGCGCGGCCCGTCCGACCAGTTCGGCACGTAGTCGGCGGGGTCCATCGGGATGCGGCCGCGGTGAAGGATCGCGGTGGCGTATTCATGGGCGTACCCCATGGCGGGCTCCTCGGTCACGGAAAGGGGTGCGGGCGGTCGGCGGGGCAGCGGTCGCGGCGGGCGGCCCCGGGCGGTCGGCGGTCACGGGAAGGGGTGCGGGGCCGGGTTGAGGTCGGCGTCGGTCAGGTCGCGGTCGCGCAGCCCGGCGGCGCGCAGCGCGGTGCGCAGCCGGTCCATGCCGAGGGCGCGCTGTCTGCTCCGGCCGAAGTCGATCGGCAGCAGCCCCGGTACCAGGACGCTGACCGTGGTCAGCCCCAGTTCCCGCTGTTCCGGCATGGTCTGGTCGACGACGACCACATCGAATCCGGCGGCGGTGACGGCGTCCACGCACCGGTTCAGGTCCTCGCGCAGGTCGTCGGAGACCGGCGGCACCGACCCGTTCCCGTACAGCTCGTCGAAGGACCGCTTGGGAGGGCGCGGGGCGCCCGGTTCACCGAGCAGGAAGTGCGCGTGGTGGCCCATCTCGGGCAGGCCGTAGACCAGCGGGTGGTCGTGCAGCGCCTCGACCTGGTCGAAGTCGGCGGCCATGGCGCGCAGCCGGTCCCGGTCGCGCTCGGTGCGGCGGGGCAGGTTGACCGCGTCGGTGGCGATCTCGCACAGCGCCCCGGCCAGGCCCGCCTCCGGGTCGAGGCCGGCCCCGGCACCGAAGCACATCAGGCCCGGCCCGCCGTCCCGGCGCACCGCCACCCCGGTGACGACCGGGATCGGGAAGGTGATCCGGGTGTCGAAGAAGCGGGCCTCGTAGCCGTACATCTCCAGCCGGTCGATCATCCGCCGGGTGGCGGGGCGGCGGCTGCTGGCCGGGTCGATCTCCGGCAGCGCCGCCCGCCCGTACCAGGTGAGCAGGAAGGCGTCGCGCTCGACGACCTCCATCAGCCCGCAGTAGACGGCCTCCTCCAGGCAGCCGCCGGAGGCGCAGCCGTTGGAGCTCTCCTGGACGAAGCGGTTCTCCAGTCCGGGGGCGTGGTAGTACGTGAGGACCTCGGGCACCAGGATCGTGCGCCGGTCGCGCAGCGACCAGCCCTGGACCCAGGGGACCGGGCGGTCCGGGGTGAAGGGGGCTACCCGGGGGTTGGCGCGGTGGAACGCGTCCGAGTACAGCCCGCAGACCCGGGGGTCGAGCGCGTGCTCGCCGCGGGCCCGCAGGGCGTTCAGGGAGTCCGTCGTCCCGGCCCGCTTGGCCCGGGGCCGCATGCCCGCGTACCGCTCCAGCCCCTCCAGCACCCCGATCCGCATGGACTCGGCGTAGGTGTCGGCGTGGCCGCCCCAGAACGTCTCGCGCAGGTACTCGCCCGAGCGCATCGAGAAGCAGCCGATGGTCGCCGAGGTGGAGGTGGAGGAGACGTCCTGGACGACGGACGGGCCGAGCGAGCCGCACACCGGGTTGGCGTAGGGCTCGACCGGCAGGTCGTACGCCTCGATGTCCCGGACCCGGAAGCCGCCGGGGCGGCGCTTGGGCGCGGGGCCCAGGACGAGCTCCGCCGCCTCGGCGGTGTCCTGCTCGCTCATCCCGCAGCGCGGGCACTCGGGGTCGGGGACGAACGGATAGTGACGGACCGTCAGCGTCTCCAGGTCCACCAGGTGCACCGCCGGGCGGGTGCCGGTCCGCGGCCCGGCACCGGCCAGCCTGGCCGCGACCAGTCCGGCCAGGGCGTGCACGGCGAACGGTGTGGGGTACGGGGACTCCCCGGCCGCCCGGGTGCCGGAGCCGAGCTCCAACGCCTCGCGCAGCGCGACGGAGCGGACCGCCTGCCAGCGGCGCTCAAGGCACCGGACGCAGGCCCGCCCGCCGTCGCGCTTCCCGGACGCGAGGGGTGCGAAGGGGCCGACGACGGCGTGCCGGCCGTAGAACCGCACGGGCACGGCGCCGGATCCGGCGGACGCACCGGGGCCGCCGGACGCGCCCACCGCTCCGCCCGCTTCGCCTATACCTCCTACTCCGCCCGCACCGCCCGCACCGTCCGCTCCGCCTACACCCCCTACTCCGTCCACTCCGCCCGCGAAGGCGTCGCGCACCCCGAGCGGTGCCACGTCCAGCGGGGGCGGTGTCCCGTACCCGGCCAGCGCCTCCCGGAGCGCCGTCGTGAGGGCATGTGCGGTCCGGGACAGCACGGGAGCCTCCCGGACCGGAGCGTCAACGGGCATCGGTGCCGGCCTCTCCGCCCGCCGTCAGCAGCACCCGGGCGGTGCTGATGCCGCCCGCGGCGAGGTCGGCCGGGGTGGTCGGCACGTACAGGGCGTCCCGGCCGGCCTCGCGCAGCGCGTCGAGGACCGCGTCGAACGTGGTCGCGGGCCCGTCCACGGCGACCGGGGCACCGGCCACCGCGACGCTCGCCGCGGCCAGGTCCCGGACCAGCGGGTCGCCGGTGTCCACCGGGGTGTCCGGGTCCTCGGCGGCCAGCTGTGCCTGCCCGAGCAGGTCCCGCAGCGCCGCGCAGGCCGCCGCCCGGCGCGAGAGCCCGGCACCGACCGCCCAGCGTCCCCGGGCGTTGCCGCCGTCCGCCTCCCGGGCCAGCACCGCATGGGCCGTGGTGCGCCCGTGCTCGCCCAGCTCCAGAAGCTCGACCGCGAGGTCCAGGTTGACGGCGGACTTCAGCAGGAACACCAGCTCCGGGTCGTCGCCGTCGGTGGCGACCGGGCGGACCTCGGTGGTGCCGCGGACCGCCCGCAGCAGGGCGTCGTGCGCCAGCGCCGACATCAGGCCGGTCCCCGCCGCCTCCCGGGCGTCGGCCCCGGCCCCCGAGCCGGCCGCCGTCGCGAGGTGGACGCGCCCCCGGTTGTGCGCGCCGAAGGTCCGCACGGCCGCGGCGGGCACCCGGACCGCGTCCCTGCCGGTCAGCGAGGTCGCCACGGTCCAGGCGTCCGGGACCGCCCCGGTGCCGCCGCCGGTGGTCAGCGCGTCCGGGCCGAGCACCCGGTCCGCCGTCCCGGCCGCCGCCGACGCGTCGAGCGGCACCACGTGTTCGACGTACGCGGCCGCCGCCGCGTACAGGGCCCGCATCCGCGCCCCCGCCAGGTGGTGCACGTCGAAGGCGGCGATCCGCCGCCGCTCCCCGGCGCCGAGCGCCACCTCGACCCGGCTGATCTTCAACGGGGTCTGGGTCAGCGCCTCGTCGTCCCAGCTCCGGAAGATCCCGGTGTGCGGGCGCACCATCGCCGCGCTGTGCCGGTTCAGTTCCCCGACCAGTTCCTCGGCGTCGCGGGCGGTCTCCACCGTCGCGGTGACCGGCAGCGCGAGCCCGTCCGGCAGGGCCGCGGCGGGCTCGTGGCCGTCCGCGCCCGCGCAGCGCGCGCAGCGGGGGTGCGGGGCGACCGGTTCGGCCACGACGTCCAGCGAGGCGAGGTCCTGGATCAGGACCTGGCGGTCGGTCTCGGCGGGCAGCACACCGGTGGTGAGGCGGAAGACCTCGTAGCCCAGGAGGTTGCCCACCATCGCGGCGACCGGTCCGGTCACGGTGTCCGGGCACACGGGCACCGCCCCCGCCGCCCGGCTCCACAGCTCGGCCGCCGCTCCCGCGTCCACGTTGCCGCCCAGCCGCAGCACGGCGCAGGACCAGCAGCCGGTGGAGTCGGCGGTGGCCAGCGGTCCCACGACCAGGCGCTCGCCGAACTGCCAGGCGGGGATCAGGGTCCGGCCGTCGGGCACCCCGGCGGCCAGCAGCCGCTGGGTGCGCGGCCCGGCGCCGGTGCCGGTCACCACGACGACGTCGTACCCGTCGAGGTCGCGCCAGCCCGCGCCGGTCCCGGCGGTGACCCGTTCGACGTGTGCGGCCGCCCGGTCCGCCTCGGCCGTGACGTCGTCGGACTCCGTGTTCGTACCGATCCGCACGCACCCGTTGCGCAGCAGGCTCAGCGCGCACCAGCGGGCGGTCTCGTCGTCGCCGAGGACGGCGACCCGGGTGGCGCGGAACCGGGCGAAGCGCTCCGGTGCGCCGTCCGCGTAGTGGTCGATGTAGGCGATCTGCGCGGCGAAGCGCTCGGCGACCTCGTCGGGCACCGGGTCCGGTCCGGTGCCGGGCTCGGGAACGTCGCGGGCGAACTCGCGGGCGTAGAGGGTCTTGACGAGTTCCGCGGCCATCGCCCGCTGGGCGGGTCCGAAGCCCGCGCAGAGGTCGGCGAGCCGGTGGTGGCCTGTCAGGTGGGGCACGACGAGCGAGGCGAAGCGGTAGGCGGTGCGGCCTGCCAGGTGGAAGCCGCCGTCGGCGTTGTGGAAGAGCACCCCGCCGGGGGTCTCGGTGAACAGCACGTCCCGGCGGATGCGCGGCCGGGTCCCGGCCAGCGTGTCGAAGGCCGACGCCGCCGGGGCGGGGGTGCTTCGGGCGGGTTCGCCCGTCGGCACGGCGTCGGGGGCGCGCTCGGTGGTGGCGGCGGTCTCGGCCATGGGGGTCACACCTTCTCTGTGCGGCGGATGCGTTCCTGGTCGGTTCTTCGTGCGTGGGCGCGGAGCAGTTCATGGATCCGGTAGGGGCCGGGCGGGCCGTCCTCCAGGAGCCCGGCGTCGGCGAGCCGTTCCAGGACCGCCTCGGTGATGTCCGGGACGTCGTCGGCCGTGAAGGTGGATCCGGTGCCGGTCGCGGCCCGGTGGAACGCCTCGGAGAGCCTCGGGTCGAGCCGGCTCAGCGCCGCGTCGAGGACGGCGGTCACGGACAGTCCCGGGGCGTCGGGGAGGGCGAGCCGGGCCAGCGGATCGTCGCCGAACCAGTCGACGGCGTCGCCGAGCGACAGCGCGGGCCGGGTCAGCAGCCGGGCCGTCAGGATGCGCAGGGCGAGCGGGAGATGGCCGCACAGCCCGGTCAGCCGGCGGGCCGCGTCCGGTTCCGCCTCGACGCGTTCGACACCGAGGACGGAGACCAGCAGCGCGTACGACTCGGCCGCGGTGAACACCGAGAGCCGGTGCACCCAGCCGCCGTGCGTGGCGACGAGTCCGGCGAGGCCCATCCGGCTGGTGACGATCACCGCCCCCTGGGCCCGTGCGACGGCGGGCAGCAACGGGCGCACCTGGTCGGCCTGGACGACGTCGTCGAGGACGAGCAGGACCCGTGCGCCGTCCGCGCCGGGCCGCAGCACCTCGGCCGCCTCCGCCGTGAGGTCGGCGGCGGTGCGGGCCTCGCCGTCCGGCCGGGTCGCCCGGACGACCGCACGGCCACCCGGAAAGGCGTCCCGCACCAGGTGGGCGACGTGGTGGGCGAGGGCCGACTTGCCGACGCCGGGCGCCCCCGACACCAGAATGGTGGGCGGATGCCGGTCGGCGTCGGCGACGGACGCGGTGAGCCGTGCGGTCATCGCGGCGGTTTCGGTCTCGCGGCCGGTGAAGTTCGGGACGGAGCGGGCCTCGGGCGCCGGGGACGCACCGGCGGGCGCCGCGGACCTCGGTACGGGGGCGGCCGGTACCGCACCCGTCACCGGAACCCGGCCTGCCGCCCGTACCACGCCGACCGCCGGGTCCGGTTCGGCCGCCGGGACCGGCAGCGGTGGCCCGGCCGTCCCCGCGGCGGGTGTGCCGGGCAGCGGCACCGGGTCCGCGGCGGGGGCCGCCGGTCCTTCCAGCGCTCTCGCCTCCGCGCCGGTGTGCCGTGCGATCGACGCGACGGGACGGGACGGCGGCGGCGTCCGGACACCGCCGGGGCCCAGGTCCTCGCCGCGCAGGATCGCGAGTTCCAGCTGCTGGAGGGCGGGTGACGGGTCGACCCCCAGCTCGTCCAGCAGGAACCCCTTGACCCTCCGGTACTCGGCGAGGGCCTGGGTCTGCCGCCCGGTCCGGTAGAGCGCCTCGATCAGCTGCTCATGGAGCCGCTCGTGTCCCGGGTATACGCGCGTAGCGGTCCATAGTTCGACGAGCGCCTCACCATGCCGTCCGAGCCCCAGCAGCAGGTCGCAGACCCGTTCCACGCTCCGCAGCCGCTCCTCGGCGAGGCGCGGCACCTCGTCCCGGTGCAGCACGTCGGAGCGCACGTTGGCGAGCAGCGCGCCCTGCCACAACGACAGCGCGTCCTTGAGTTCGCAGAGTTCGGCCTCGGGGTCGTGGGAGAGCAGCACGGCGCGGCGGACCTGGTCCCGGAAGCCGAGCAGGTCGAGGGTGTGCGGTTCGGCGGTGATCCGGTAGCCGCCGGGCACCGCCTCGATCGATGTCTCGGTCACGCCGTGCTTGGCGAAGAGCCTGCGCAGCCGCAGCACACAGGTCTGGAGCGCGGCCTTGGCGGTGGCCGGCTGTTCCTCCCCCCACACGGCCCGCTGGAGGTAGTCGGCGGACACGACGGAGTTGGCGCGCAGGAGGAGCGCCGCCAGCAGGATCGTCGGCTTCGACGGCTGGAGCACCACGGCCTCGGGCCCGTCGGCGAGGGTCAGGGGACCGAGCAGCTGGAACCGCATCATCGCGGTCTAGTCCCAGCCGTTGACCAGCTTGCATACCAGTACCGGTGCGGGCAGCGGCAGCCGGGCGAGGAACGCCTCCACGTCCGTACAGACCCGCGTGACCTCGTGGGCGGGACGCTGCCCGCCCGTCCCGGCCCCCGGGGCGGCGAGGGCGGCGGGGGCACCGAACGTGAGTGCGGCGAATGCGAGACCCGTGACGGCCGCGGCGCGGGTGACGGCGGCGGTACGGGTCACGATGGCCGACCGGCATGAAAGCGAAGAACCGAACACTTCTGTCCCCTTCGGCTGTGTCGTCCTGCCGGGGGGTGCCCCCGGCAGGACGACGATGCCAGCGAGGGAGGCGTGGCAGCAGGGGCCGCCGTGTCAGCTTGCTGCACGCGCCGCGGCAGCTTCGTGCAACCGGATCGCCGTACCGGGAGACACCCGGCAGGGCACGGGAACGGGCACCACGGGACGCACGGGATCCGGCCCTCCCAAGGCGTGGAGGAACGTCCCGGAGCCGCACGCGATCCGGCCCCGGAGTGTTTGGAGGAACACCCCGGGGCCGGATCTCGTCATTCTACGTCGGCGGTCGCCCCCGCCGGACCGGCCCTAATCCGTGGCGATCGCGTTCAGGACGTTCATCCGGCCTGCCCGGAACGCCGGGACCAGGGCGGCGAACAGGCCCACGAAGGCCGAGGCGACGAAGACCGTGAGGATCGTCGGCCACGGGATCTCCAGGACGCCGAGGCCCTCCAGGGCCAGCAGCTTCTGGGCCGCGGTGCCCCAGCCCATGCCGAGGCCGAGGCCGAGCAGGGCGCCGAAGACCGCGATGACCACCGACTCCAGGCGGATCATCCGGCGCAGCTGCCGGCGGGAGAGGCCGATGGCCCGCATCAGGCCGATCTCCCGGGTCCGCTCGACCACCGACAGCGCCAGGGTGTTCACCACACCGAGCACGGCGACGATGATCGCGAGCGCCAGCAGGCCGTAGACGATGTTCAGCAGCTGGCCGATCTGGTCCTTCAGCTGCTGCTTGTAGTCGGCCTGATTCCGCACCTCGTACTGCGGGTACTTGGCGAGGGCGTCCTTGAGGGCGGCGTACGCCTCCTTCTCCTTGCCGTCCGCGGCCTTCGCGAACATGAGCATGTTCTGCGGCAGGGTGTCGGCGGGGACGTACCGCGCGGCGGTCGCGACGTTGGTGTACATCGCGCCCTTGTCGATGTTCACGTCGTCGGAGGTGATCGCGGCGACCGTCAGCTTCGCGGTCTCGCCGCCCTTGAACGCGACGGTGATCCGGTCACCGACCTCGACGTGGTGCTTGGTGGCGTATGTGTCGCCGACCGACATGGCGTCCTTGCCGTACGCGGCGGCCAGCTCGCCGGAGACCGTCTCGCGGCGGACGTCGTCCTTGTACGTGGGGTCGGCGGCGACCAGGCCCTCGTCCTCGGTGGTGCCGTCGGGGGCGGTCAGCCGGGCACTCACGTACGTGTAGCCGGTGAGGTGCTCGATGTCCGGCACGGCCTTCAGGGCCTTCGCCGCCTGGTCGACGATGGGCGATCCGTCGCCGCCGGCCGGCTGGACGATGAAGTCCGCGCCGACGGACCTGTCGAGTTCCTCGGTGGCCGAGGCGACCATGGAGGAGCCGACGACCGAGAGGCAGGCGACCAGGGCGAGGCCGACCATCAGGGCGGCGCCGGTGGCTCCGGTGCGGCGCGGGTTGCGCAGCGCGTTGCGTTCGGCGAGCCGTCCCACGGGGCCGAACATCCGCAGCATGACCGCGCTCAGCACCCGGACCACGAATCCGGCCAGCAGCGGGCCGATCACGATGAAGCCGATCAGGGTGAGGAGGACGCCCGCACCGAGGAGGGGCGAGCCCTCGCTCGACTTGTCGGCCCTGGTCGCGGCGAGGAGCGCGGCGCCGCCGGCGAGCGTGAGGACCAGGCCGATCGCGGCCCGGACCTTGCCCGCGCGACCGTCCGCCGGGGTGCCGGACTCGCGCAGGGCGGCCATCGGGGAGACCTTCCCGGCCCGGCGGGCGGGGAAGTACGCGGCGACGACGGTGACGACGATGCCGAGAACGAGGCCGGTCACCGGGGTCGTCCAGGCGACGGTGAGGTCCCCGGTGGAGAGCTCCATGCCCACGGCGCCCATGAGCTTCATCAGGCCGACGGCGAGGCCGACGCCCGCGGCCACGCCGAGCAGCGAGCCGACGACGCCGAGGAACAGCGCCTCGATCAGCACGGAACGGTTGACCTGCTTGCGGCTGGAGCCGATGGCCCGCATCAGGCCGATCTCGCGGGTGCGCTGGGCGACCAGCATCGAGAAGGTGTTGACGATCAGGAAGATGCCGACGAGCAGGGCGATCCCGGCGAAGCCGAGCATCGCGTACTTCATGACGTCGAGGAAGGAGCCCATCGAGTCCTTGTTGGCGTCCGCGGCCTCCTTCTGCGTCCGGAGCTCGTACGCGGAGGTGTCGCCGAGCGCCGCGGCGACGTTCTTCTTCAGCTGCTCGTCGGCCACACCCGCTTCGGCGGTGACGGAGACCAGGCTGAAGACATCGGGCCGGCCGAGCAGCTTCGTCTGCGCGGTGGCGGTGTCGAAGTAGACGATCGCCGCGCCGGGGTTGGTGACCTTGAAGGTGGCGATGCCGCTGATCCGGGCCCGGATGTCGCCGTTGGCGGTGATGGTGCGCAGCTCGTCGCCGAGCTTGAGGTGGTGCTTCTCGGCGGTGTCGGCGTCGACCATCATCTCGGTCGGGCCGCGCGGTGCGTGACCGGAGGAGATCTCCATCGAACGCAGGTCGTTGCGCGTCCAGTTGCCCGCGATCGTCGGGGCACCCGTGGTCGAGCCCATGTTCTTGTCATGGCTGTCGACGACGGTGACGGACATGCTGGTGACCGCGCCCTCGGCCGCCTTCGCGCCGGTGGCCTTCACGATCCGGCCGACATCGGACGCGGGGATCGTGACGGGCTTGCCGCCGCCCGGGAGCCGGTCTTTCTCCTCGGCCTCCTTCGGGCCGACCGTGACATCGGCCGAGGTCGCGGCGAAGAGCTTGTCGAAGGTGGTGTTCATGGTGTCGGTGAAGACGAGCGTGCCGCACACGAACGCCACCGACAGCAGGACCGCTACGGCGGAGAGCGCCATGCGTCCCTTGTGGGCGAAGAAATTCCGCCTCGATGTCTTCCAGACGGTCATGAGGTCCGCCCGCGCGAGTCGAAGTCCTTCATGCGGTCGAGGACCTGGTCGGCCGTCGGGTTGTGCATCTCGTCGACGATGCGTCCGTCGGCGAGGTACAGCACCCGGTCCGCGTAGGAGGCGGCCACCGGGTCATGGGTGACCATGACGATGGTCTGGCCCAGCTCGTCGACCGACCTGCGCAGGAAGCTCAGCACCTCGGCGCCGGCCCGCGAGTCCAGGTTCCCGGTGGGCTCGTCACCGAAGATGATCTCCGGCCGGGCGGCGAGCGCCCGAGCCACCGCGACGCGCTGCTGCTGGCCGCCGGAGAGCTCGGTGGGCCGGTGCTTCAGCCGCTCGGCGAGGCCCACGGTCTCCACGACCTGGCTCAGCCAGGCGGCGTCGGGCCTGCGGCCCGCGATGTCCATCGGCAGCGTGATGTTCTCCAGCGCGTTGAGCGTGGGGAGCAGGTTGAACGCCTGGAAGATGAAGCCGATCCGGTCCCGGCGGAGCTGGGTGAGCTTCTTGTCCTTGAGCCCGGTGATCTCGGTCTCGTCGAGGTAGATCTGCCCCGAGCTCACGGTGTCCAGGCCCGCCAGGCAGTGCATCAGGGTCGACTTGCCGGAGCCGGACGGGCCCATGATCGCGGTGAACTGCCCCCGGGCGATGTCCACGTCGACATGGTCGAGCGCGACGACCCGGGTCTCCCCCGCCCCGTACGCCTTGACGACCTGCCGCGCTCGCGCAGCAACGGCCGTACGCCCTCCAGTACCCCCGTGCCTGGGAATGGTCATAGCCGTTGTCACGGTTTATCTCCTATGTCGGTCGGCGTGGGAACGCGTCGATGGGCGCGTCGCTGGATGGACGCGCTGGTGATTGCGCTGATGAATGCGTCGGTGAATATGTCGCTGTA
This sequence comes from Streptomyces sp. DvalAA-43, assembly GCF_900091725.1. Lineage (GTDB taxonomy): Bacteria > Actinomycetota > Actinomycetes > Streptomycetales > Streptomycetaceae > Streptomyces > Streptomyces pulveraceus. The sequence goes on from NZ_FMBW01000030.1 coordinate 124,756, forward strand.
CGTGCAGAGTCTGGTGCCGGGGGCGGGTCCGGATCACTGGTGCCCGGCACCGTTCCGGGGTGGGGTTTCCCCCACCCCGGCCCCCCGTGTCCCGCCCCCGGCCCCCCGTTTTCCACCGCGTCCGCGGTGGGATTCAGCCGCTTTTCGCGGTGTAGGAACACGTTAAGGAACGGGCCCCCGCTCTCACGTCCTCCGCCGGGAGGAACCACCCCTGCCCAGAAGTAAGGACCTCCCCCTAAGGGTCTCGGCCCCTGGGTGGAGGCCCGTATCAGGGACTGGACCCAAAGGTGCACCGGCGGGGGCGGCCGGGGTCTCCTTCCCGCCCGGCCGCCACCCCCCGTTCACGGGACCACATGCAACTGAGCCATTACCAGCAGCAATTCGGGCCACCCACTCCCCAACTGCTGTACCCGCGAGTAATATTCGCGCTTCCGACCGCACCCGCACTCCTGCCTTGCCGTCCAGACCAGGACCCGAGCCATGCAAGGAGCAGCACCCCGATGTCGCACGGAAACCCGCCCCCCTCCCCCCACCACCTCGACTACCTGCTCCCCTGGCAGAGCTCGGAACAGGCACCGCCCGACCGGCCGCCGAGCCCGACCGACGCTCCCGCACCCGCACCCGCCCCCGGCCGCCACAGCGACCTGCGCCGGCTGCGCACCGCGTACCGGCTGCTGCGGCGCATCGCGACCTTCACCGCACTCGGCTACTTCGTGGCCTTCCTGCTGCTCTCCGGATTCGCCAAGGAGCTGATGGACGTCCCCCTGTTCGGCGGCCTCAACCTCGGCGTGGCCCTGGGGCTGCTTCAGCTCCCCGTGACGGTGCTCGCCATCGTCGTGTACGAGCGGACCGCACGGCGCACGGTCGACCCGCTCGCCGCCCGGATACGAAGAGCGGGAGCGGCACGGTGAACGGATTCGACAATTCCGCGCAGTCGATGTCCCTGGTGGCCTTCCTCGCCGTGGGCACCGTGGCTCTGCTGCTCTGTGTGATGACCGGCCCGGACCGCGACGACCTCGACGAGTTCTACACCGGCTCCCGCTCGCTCTCGCCCATGCAGAGCGGCCTCGCCCTCGCGGGCGACTACCTCTCCGCCGCCACCGTGCTCGGCACCACCGGCATCATCGCCCTCACCGGTTACGACGGGATGATCCTCGCCCTGAGCATCACCCTCTCGCTCGTCCTGCTGATGTTCCTGCTCGCCGAACCGCTGCGCAACGCGGGCGGGTTCACCATGGGCGACCTGCTGGTGCGCCGCGCCCCCGGCCGCGCCGTCCGCATCACCGCCTGCGCGGCCACCCTCGCCGCGCTCGTCCCGATGATGGTCGTCCAGCTCGCCAGCAGCGGCGATCTGCTCGCCTTCATCCTGGGATTCGACACCTCGGGCTTCCGCACCGGCGCCATCATCGGACTCGGCACCCTGATGATCGGCTACGCGGCGATCGGCGGGATGAAGGGCACCTCACTGATCCAGATCGTGAAGACCGTGGTCCTCTTCGTGGCCTCCTTCACCATCGCCGTACTGATCATGAACCGGTTCGACTGGAACACCGACTCCCTGCTCTCGGCCGCCCGCCAGAGCAGCGGCGCGGGGGCCGACTACCTGCGCTCGGGGCTCCAGTTCGAGGGCAGCGGGCTCGACATGGTCAGCTCCGAGCTGACCGTGGTGCTCGGCGCCGCCTGCCTGCCGCACGTCACCATGCGCATGGCGAGCGCCCGCTCCACCCAGGCCGTCCGGCGCTCGATGTCCTGGGCCGTCGCCGTGGTCGCCACGATCTGCCTGCTGCTCGTCGTGATCGGTTTCGGCGCGGGGGCGCTCGTCGGCCACGAGGGCATCACCGCCGCCGGGGCCTCCGGGAACAGCGCGATCCTCCAGATCAGCGGGGAGGTCGCGAACGGTACGCGGATGGGGGCCCTGGTCATCACGACGATGACGACGGCGATCTTCCTGACCCTGCTCGCCTCGGTCGCCGGAATGATCCTGTCCTGCGCCAACTCCCTCGCCCACGACCTCTTCGCCCACGGCCTGCACGGGGTGCGCGACCCGGACCGCAAGCCACTGCCGGGCCTGTCCGAGATGCGTACGGCACAGTTCTCGGCGATCGTCGTCGGACTGCTCGCCACCGTGCTCGCCGTCGTGGCCAGACACTGGAACGTGCAGGCGCTGGCGACGCTCTCGTTCTGCGTCGGCGCGTCCGCCTTCGCCCCGGCGCTCGTCTACAGCATGTTCTGGCGGCGCTTCACCCGCGCCGGACTGCTCTGCACCCTCATCGTCGGCACCCTCACCACCCTGGTACTGATCACCGGCACCAACCTGGTCTCCGGCTCACCCACCTCGGTCTTCCCCGACCACGACTTCAACTGGTTCCCGTACACCACCACCGGGCTCGTCTCCATCCCCGCCGGATTCCTGGCGGGCTGGCTGGGCACGGTCCTCCCCCGCCATACGGCCCCCGCGGCCCGCCGGCTCTACCAGGGCGAGGAACCCCGGATCCTGGCGGGTGCCCCACCGGCACACCAGTGAGCCCGCCCGCCGGGCGCGGGCGTTCAGCCACCCGGCACGCGGGGCCTCCATGTACACGGCCCACGTGTACGCAAGAGGGCACCGCCCGTCCGCCGCGGGGAACGGCGGACGGGCGGGCGGAGGTGGGGCAACGCGGTTCAGACCGGGCGGGAAGGCGCCGGGCTCAGTCCTCCGCCGGGGTCACCCGCCCGGTGAGCGCCGCGAGCGAATTCCGTACGTGTGCCATGTGCGCCTGCAGCTCCTCGCGGCCCTCCTCGTGCTCCCGCACGATCCTCTCCGTCTCCCGGACCACCCGCTCCTCGCGGACCCTGGCCTCGGCGAGGAGCTCCGCGGCCTGCGCCTCGGCGTCCTCCTGGCCGTGACGGGCGGCCTCCTCCGTCTCCGCGAGCGCCCGCCGCGCCTCGGCCAGACGGGCCTCCGCCTGCTCGGTCAGCTCGTCGTGGCGCGCCGCCTGCGCGGCCTCGTCACCGGCCAGTTCGAGCTCGGCCGCCTGCCACCGCTCGGAGTGCTCCTGCTCCTGGTGCGCGAGGACGCTCTCGGTGCGGCGAATCGTTTCCGCCATCATGGACTCCGCCCGCTCCCGCACCTCCGCGGCCTCCTCGCGGGCCTCGGCGACCGTGGTGTCGGCGGTGCCCCGCGCCGTGGACAGCGTCTCGTCGGCGTGCCGCACGGCCGCCGCCCGCATCGCCTCGGAGTCCGCCCGCGCCGAGGCACGGACCTCGCGGCCCGCCTCGTCCGCCGCGTCCCGCAGCGCCTGCGCCTCCTCCTGGGCGGCGCCCCGTACGGTCTCCGCCTCGCTCTCGGCGAGCGCCAGGATCTGCTGGGCACGCTCACCCAGCGACTCGTAGGTCTGCGGGGCGAGCGTGGCGACGACCTCGCTCAGCCGGACCGACTCCGCCGACACCTTCTCCACCAGCGCGGTCAGCCGGGACACCTCGTCCAGCGCCGCGTCCCGCTCCGCCGACAGCCCGGCCACCGCGCGGTCCACCTGCTCCGGACGGTAGCCACGCCCTCGTCCGCCGACGAAGCCGTGCGCGGACACCGGTGCAGAACTCATCCTTGAAGCCTCTTTCCGACTCTCCGACCATCAGCGACAGGTCAAGGATGCGGCAATTGGCCAAGAAGTCGGAATCGATCAACTGATTTCCAGACGGAAGCGACAGGCATCACAGGCATCACGGATATCCCGGACACCACAGGCACCCGAGCACCAGGCACTGCCCCGCACCACGGAGCACGGCGCCCGGCTCCCCTCACGGGGAAACCGGGCGCCGTCCGCGAAAACCGCCGGGTCAGATCAGCCCGTCCCACATCTGTTCCAGAAGCACCGACCACCAGCTCTCCGGCGACGCCAGCGCCGCCGCGTCCAGCGCCACCAGCTGGGCCTGGAAATCGACCGTCCAGCGGCCCGCCTGCTCCGGATTGAGCCCGAAGCGCAGCCGCCACATCCGGCCGAGCAGCGCCATCGAACGCTGGAACTCCGGCAGCCCGGTGTTCACGAACTGCGGCGCCACCGACTGCCCGCCCGGCCCCGCCTCGACCGGCACAGCCACGATGTTCGCGGTCCCGTACTGGACACAGATCGCCCGCCCGAAGTCGGACCCCATGACGAGGTACGACCCCGCGTCGGGGGCGGCCTGCACCTGGCGCTGCGCGGCGAGCTCGGCCAGCGTCGGCACCACCGGCTGACCGGGCTGCGCCCAGAAGAACGGCCCGAAGTCGGCGGGCAGCCCCGCCCACACCAGCGTGCGCGCCACGGTCTCGGGCACTCCCTGCCGGGAGACGGCACGCTGGTCGAAGCGGCAGATGCCCTGCGGCCCGAAGGTCTGCAGCAGCTCGTCCGCGATGGCCTCCGGCGGTGCCGCCATCGCGGGCGGCATCTGCGGCAGCGGCGCCCGCACCGGCGCCGGACGAGCGGGCCCGTCCGCCACCTGGTGCAGCTCGCCCTGGTGGGTGAGGAGATGCTGCATGCCCTGCTGACGGCTGGCGTGATCGGTGCCGTACGGGGCGACACTGGTGATCCGGACCTGCGGCCAGGTCTCACGGATCATCCGCGCACAGTACCCACCGGGCAGCTCGCAGGACTCCAGCTCGGTGTGCAGCTCGATGACCTGCTGCGGCGGCACGTTCATCGCCCGCAGCTCGTGCAGCATCTGCCACTCGGGGTGCGGGGTGCCGGGCGCCGAACGCCGGATCAGCTGCTGCTCGCTGCCGTCGGGCGCGCGGTAGCGGAGCACGGCCTGGTAGCCGGGCCCGACGGTCGGCTGACCGGGCGGCGTCTGCGGATATCCGTACGCCGGGGGCGGCGGGGTGTGCGGATTCGGCGGTACGGGGCCGGGGGCGCCGCCCTGCGGCGCTCCGGGCGGACCGGGAGGCCGGACCCCGGCAGGGCCGCCCATGCTCGGGTCGGCGAGCATCGTCGCGGCATGGTGCATACCGCCACCGGGCGGAGGCGGCACGGGGGCACCCGGAGCACCGGGACCGCCCATGCTCGGATCGGCCAGCATCGTCGCGGCATGGTGCATACCGCCACCGGGCGGAGGCGTCGAACCAGGCGGCGGAGACGGCACCGGAGCACCAGGAACACCAGGGGCGCCAGGAGCACCAGGCGGGCCCGGAGGCGTCGGTGCACCGGGACCGCCCATGCCCGGATCGGCCAGCATCGTCGCGGCATGGTGCATGCCACCACCGGGCGGAGGCGTCGAACCAGGCGGCGGAGACGGCACCGGAGCACCAGGCACACCAGGAACACCGGGCGGGCCCGGAGGCGGCAGCGGTGCGCCGGGGGCCCCGGGCGGACCCGCCTGAGGGGCGAGCTGGGTCGGCAGGTACCCGCCCGCCGGAGCACCGGGCGTACCCGGGCCCGACGGCGGCGGCACGGGCGCACCCGGCCTGGCACCCGGCGTCCCGGGAGCACCGGGCGGCGGCGGGGTCGACGAACCGCCACCACGCGCCCCGCGCGGCGTCACGGTGGCCTTGCTGGTGGCCGCGTCGGCGATGTCACCGGCGCCCGGGCCCGGAGGACCCACCGGAGCGCTCGGGGCACCCGGGGCGCCGCCCTGCGGGGGCAGACCCGGCACTATCGCCGTCCGGGGCAGCTGGCTGCCGCCCGACATCAGGGCGGTCGGCGCATCGGCCGGCACGATCGGCGGCGGGGTGCCGTCGTCGTCGGCACCCGAGAGCGGCGGCGCGAACACCGTGGCCGGCAACGGCACCGCCCCTTCGTCGGAGCCCCCGTTCGTGTCCGTACCGGCCCAAGGGGTGGACCCGGCGGGCACATTCGGCGGGGACACCGGGACACCGTCGTTGGCCGTGGGCTCGTACGCGACCGGCCCACCCTGCGCACCAGGCGCCCCGTGCCCGCCACGGGCCGCCGGAACGGCGGCCGGCGGGGTGACGGACGGAGCCGGGGCAGCCGGAGGAATCGGAGAAGCGGACGGAACCGGCGAAGCAGGCGGGACCGGAGGCATCGGGGCAACCGGGGGCACCGCGTCCCCACCCTGGTCCCGACCCTCCCGGCGATCCGGGATACCCAGCTTGTCGGCCGCTTCCTGGAGCCACTCCGGGGGGCTCAACAGGAACGACGTCTGATTGAGATCGATGCGCTGCGGCGGCTCCGGAGCAGCCGCGGCCGCCACGGGGGCGCCGTACTCCTCCTCGTACCGCCGGATCACCTCACCCACCGGCAGCCCCGGCCACAAGGTGGCCTCACCGCTGTCCCGGGCGATCACCAGCCGCTGCGCACCGCCGTCCGAGACCGGGCCCTCGGCACGGTCCTCGCCCCACACCACGAAGCCCAGCTCGAACTCCCGCACCCGCACCTCACGGTGCTGGTACACCGGCACATCGCCGTTGATCCACTCGTCCGCGCGCTCCTGCGCCTGAGCGAAGGTCACCATCGCGCTCACCCCTCCACCGGGACGGCCCGCGCGAAGCCGCCGTCCACCATCAGGTTCGCCACGGTCTCCAGCTCCGGCGGATTGCCCGCCAGACGCCGCAGGAAGGCGTCGAAGTCGTCACCGCACGGCAGCAACAGCCGGTCCACCCGCTCCTGGACGTTCCAGCCGTCCCGGTCCCGGGCATCGTCGTACGCGCAGAACCAGACCGAACCGACGCCGTTGCCCTTCACCTTCACCGCGACGATGCCGCCCTGGACGAAACCGACGCCCAGGAAGTCCTTGGTGAGGTGATCGCGCAGACACTTGTTGATGTACACCAGGTCGTTCGCCGCGGCCTGCTCGCGCACCGTGAAGAACGGCTGGTCGACCAGGAGCCCCAGCTCCGCGTCGAGCGCCGCGCCGACCGGCGCCGAACCGCCCGCCGCCTTGAGGAACGAACGGTAGGCACCCGGCAGCCGGTAGCCGAGATCCTCCTCGACGTTCAGCACCTGCGCCTCGCTCACCGCCACGGCACCCTTCGGCAGCCGGAAGTGCGCCGGCCGGGTCTCCTGCAACGGGCGGGTCCCCCGCTTGCCGTGGTCCACCGCCGTCGCCGCCAGACCACCGTGATGCCTGAGCAGCGCCTTCACCTCGACCGGGACCAGCTCCATCCGCCGGCCCCCCGGCACGTGGTGCCACGTCCAGCCGTGCGGAGTGGCGACCGCCGGGATCGTGTCCCACAGCTCATGGCCGCTCGCCGCCAGCGCCGCATTGGCCGAGACATAATCGGTGAGCCGCAGCTCATCGACCCCGAAGCCCTGCGGCGGCTCGGCGATCTCGGCGGCGGCACGCGCGTACGGCGCGAAGTCCGGGCTGCCGTTCCCGTCCATGCGCACACCACCGGGATGGCGGGACGCCCGGACCGGGTCCGGGAAATGCACGAGCTGCCCGGCGTAGGCCGCGTTCGGTGGCGCGGCTTGCTGCCCGAGCCGACCTGTCGTCATGGCGGTTGCCCCCTGCTGCGTCTGGCTGGTGAGGACCGGCCTGCCCGAGGGGGACGGTCCGGGCACAGCCTATGCGGTGCCGCAAGGGCGGGTCTCGCTCATGTGACCTGTCGTACGACTCCCCCTCCGCACCCGTCACGAACCGTCACAACGGCGTGACGGACGAGCGACGCTCCTGCCCCCGACGGGCGACACGGAGACACGTTTCACCGCCCCAGCTTCCCCACCAGCCCGGACATTTGGCAGGCTGTCACCGCAACTCGGGGGGCGTGCACATCGCGCAGCTACCGCTGCGGGCACGGGAGGGAAAGCACCATGACCACTGCACAATCAGTCACATCCGGGGATCCACGCCTCAGCTGGAGCAGCACCGACACCAGCCGCGCACCCCGCCTGCGCCACCGCCGCGACGGCATCCTGCCCGCAGTCGCGGCGGCCCTGTCCGTACGCGGCGAGACCTTCACCTGCACCGCGGGCAAGGGCGACCAGCCCCCCGTACTGCACCCACTCGTCCAGGACTTCCTCGACACCCTCCCCAGCGGCCGGCGCGAACGCTTCACCGGCCGCTGCCCCGAGGCGATACTGCTCTCCCGCCAGCTCACCGCGGCGGAGTCGACCCGCTCCAAGCGCGCCCAGCGCAAGCCGCTGACCAACGGCGAAGCCCGGCGCGCCCTCAAGCACTCACGACTCACCGCACGGCGCATCCGTGAGGACGGCGACCCGATGCACGGCAGCTACGCGCCCCCGTGCCGCTCCTGCACGGCGATGCTCGCCCACTTCGGCGTACGTCCCGTCGACCTCACGACCACCGGGTCGGCGACCACCGCCGAGAAGGGCTGACCGCACGCCGATGCACGACCGAACCGACCTGCCCGAACAGACGGGCCCCGCCGAGCGCGACCGGCACGACTCCACCCGCTTCCCCGTCACCGTCGACGCCGCCCTGCGCGCCGCCGGCTGGCAGCCCGGCCGCTGGGACATCCGCCAGGCCGAGGAGTGGGCCGACGCGCTGCGCTCGCACGCCTCGCCCGCCGGCCACCAGCACGCGGTCTTCCCCGCGGCCGTGGAGGCCTGGGCCGAATTCGGCGGACTCCACATCTCCGCGTCCGCACCGGGCCGCCAGATCGCACCCGCCCCGGTACGCATCGACCCACTGAGCGGACTCCACCTCGCCCGCACCCTCGGCGACCTCGGCCGGGCACTGGAGACCGAGGTCAGCCCCCTGGGCGAGGAAGGGGACGGCCAGGCGGTCCTGGCCATCGACACCGAGGGCCGCGTCTACAGCATCGACCACACCGGCGACTGGTACCTCGGCCCGGACATCGACCAGGCACTGGCCACCCTGATCTCGGGCATCCAGCCGGAACGCCTCGTCTCGGGCTGAACGAGCGGCGGGGACGTGCCCGCGGCGCGGGGCGTACTCGGCGGGGATGCGGCACGCCCTCGGGGGCACGGGGCGTGCCCGAGGGCTCGACGTGCCCGAGGGCTCGGAGTGCCCAGAGGCCACCGCGTCGAGCCGGTCGCCAGGTCGTCGGCTCCGCCCCGCAGGACCGACCCGGCCCGCCCCCACCGGCCCCGGCGAATCAGGCCGCCGCCCCCTGCACCGGCAGCACCGCCGACACCCGGAAGCCACCCGCGTCCGTCGGGCCCGAGACGAAGACACCGCCGAGCCCCTGCACCCGCTCCCGCATGCCGACCAGGCCATTGCCACCGCTCGGCAGCCCCGCGTCCGCCGTGGCCGCGTCCGACGGACCGTTCTCCACCTGCATCGCGACCTCCGCGCCCCGGTGCGCCAGCCGCACCCAGGTCTTCGCACCCGCCGCGTGCTTGTGGACGTTCGTCAGAGCCTCCTGCACCACCCGGTACGCCGTCTGCTCGACCTCCGGCGGATACGCGCGCGCCTCACCGTCCACCGACAGCTCCACCGTCATCCCGGCCGCCCTGGACTCCCCCACCAGGGTCTCCACCTCGTCCAGCCGAGGCCCGTCCTCCGTCGCCGCGGCGGCCGCGGCGGCCGCCGCCCGACCGACCGAGGCCAGCGGCACCGAGGCCGGCCGGGCCGTCACCGGGTCCCCCGTCCGCAGCACCCCGAGCATCTCCCGCAACTCCGTCAGCGCCTGCCGGCCCATGTCACCGACCAACGCCGCGTTCCGCACCGCCTTCGCCGGATCCTTCGGCGCGACGGCCTGGAGCGCGGCGGCGTGCACCACCATCAGGCTGACCCGGTGGGCGACCACGTCATGCATCTCGCGGGCGATCCGGTGGCGCTCCTCCACACGCGCCCACTCCGCCCGCTCCTCCGCCCGGTCGGCGAGCAGCGACAACTCCTGCTCCAGCGAGTCCGCCCGCTCCCGCAGGCTCTCCATCAGCCGCCGCCGGGCCCCTATGTAGAGGCCGAACAGCACGGGCGGCGCGGTGAGCCCGAGCGACATGAAGAGGGAGATCAGCGGTACGTACCAGTCGCCCGGCCCGAAGTCGTCCTGCTGGGCGACGCTCTGCCGCAGCCGTACGTAGGTGACGATGAACGTCCCCGCGAAGGACATCCCCATCAGCACCGCGGTGATCCGCCGCGGCACATCGGAGGCGGCCAGCGTGTAGAGGCCGACCAGGCCCATCAGGAAGCCCATCTCGGCCGGCGTGGTCGCGATCGCCACCAGCACCACCGCGAGCGGCCAGCGCCGCCGCACCACCAGGACCGACCCCGCGAACAGCCCGAACAGCACACCCATCGGCACCGGCAACCCGGTGTCCCCGGCGAACTCCACCCCTTCCAGCGCGCACTCCAGCGCCGACAGGAGCCCGAGCCCCACATCCAGGGCGACACTGCGCCGCCGTTCCCACCACCAGTAGCCGCGGGTGGTCGAACCCGCCGCGTCCCGGTCTGCCCCCGTTGCGGTCATGCCGTCCACCCTACGGGCGGGCGCACCTGGTTTTCGGGCGACGGCAACACCATGTGCGTCCACCGAACGAAGGCGAAACGCCTACTTATCGCTTGAAATGGCGAATCGGGCAGGCTTTCGCACCGGACGTCCGTATTCCGGACGATGCTCGTCGCATGACGGAAATCACGAGCAAGTACGCCAACTTCGAAGACCTGCGCGAGCAGGCGATCGCGTTACGCCGGGAGGGCCTCAGCCTCCGGCAGATCCGCGACCGGCTGCACATCCACAACAACGACATCCTGGGCCGCCTCGTCCGAGGCGAGCCCGCCCCGGAGTGGACGAAGCGCCCACGCGCCAAGGACGACCTCCGGGAGAAGGCCCGGGACCTGCGCGGCCAGGGCATGACGTACGACCGGATCCAGGTGGAGCTGGGCCGCTCGAAGAGCTCGATCTCGCTGTGGGTGCGGGATCTGCCGAAGCCGGAACGCAAGCGGACACGGGAGGAAGCATCCGCCATCGCACGGCGCGGCTGGGAGCCCACGCTTCGGCGGCGCGACGAGGAGCGCCAGGAGACGAGGAGACGGGCACGGAGCGAGATCGACACCATGAGCGCGAACGAGTTGTTCCTGCTCGGCGTGGGCCTCTACTGGGCGGAGGGCTCCAAGTCCAAGCCCCACCGCACGCAGGAGCGGGTCTCGTTCGTCAACAGCGACCCGGACATGATCAAGGTCTTCCTCGCCCGGCTCCGCCTGCTGGGAGTGGGCGACGAGCGGCTCCGCTTTCACGTACACATCCACGAGACGGCCGATGTCGCGTCGGCGGAGCGGTTCTGGGCCACCCCGACGGGCGCCGATACGTCCGCATTCGGCAAGACGACGATCAAGAGGCACCCCCCCGAGGACCAACCGGAAGAACGTCGGGGAGGGCTACCGGGGTTGCCTGGTGGTGCGAGTTCTGAAAAGTGCTGACCTGTACCGTCGCATCGAGGGCTGGTGGTACGGCATAGTAGGGGCTGCCTCGATGCCCGATCGGCAAATTCGGACATGACGGACAATCTATCCCGGGTCGTCTAATGGCAGGACAAATGGTTTTGGTCCATTGAATGAGGGTTCGATTCCTTCCCCGGGAGCTCGATGACGGGCCCCGACCTCAGAGGTCGGGGCCCGCACCCATGCCCGCCCCATACCCCCCCGGTATCCTTCGGGTGTCCACCACCCGAAGCCGAAGGGCATTTCCGTGAGCTCCGAACGCCCGGCAGCCGTCGTCGTCCTCGCAGCGGGTGAGGGCACCCGCATGAAGTCGAAGACCCCCAAGGTTCTGCACGAGATCTCCGGGCGCTCGCTCGTCGGACATGTCGTCGCCGCCTCCCGCGAACTGGACCCCGAACACCTCGTCGTGGTCGTCGGCCACCGCAGCGAGCAGGTCACCGCACACCTCACCGCCGCCGACGACCGGCTGCGGACCGCCCACCAGGCGGAGCAGAAGGGCACCGGCCACGCCGTGCGCGTCGGTCTCGACGAGCTGGGGGGCGCCGTCGAGGGCACCGTGATCGTCGTCTGCGGCGACACCCCGCTGCTCTCCGGCGAGACGCTCCGCGCGCTCGCCGCCACCCACACGGCCGACGCCAACGCCGTCACCGTGCTGACCGCCGAGGTCCCGGACTCCACCGGCTACGGCCGCATCGTCCGCGACCCGGCCGACGGCGCGGTCACCGCGATCGTCGAGCACAAGGACGCCACCGACGCCCAGCGCGCGATCCGGGAGATCAACTCCGGGGTCTTCGCCTTCGACGGCCGGCTGCTCGCCGACGCCCTCGGCAAGGTCCGCACCGACAACAGCCAGGGCGAGGAGTACCTCACCGACGTCCTCTCCATCCTGGGCGAGGCCGGGCACCGGGTCGGCGCCTCGGTCGCCGTCGACCACCGCGAGATCCTCGGCATCAACAACCGGGTCCAGCTGGCCGAGGCCCGGCGGCTGCTGAACCAGCGGCTGCTGGAGCGGGCCATGATGGCCGGTGTGACCGTCGTGGACCCGGCGTCCACGGTGATCGACGCCACCGTCACCTACGAGCGGGACGCGCTCGTGCACCCGGGCACCCAGCTCCTCGGCACCACGCATCTCGGCGAGGACGCCGAGGTCGGCCCCAACACCCGGCTCACGGACACCGTCGTCCGGGCGGGCGCGCGGGTGGACAACACGGTCGCGGACCGGGCGGAGATCGGCGAGGGCGCCACGGTCGGCCCGTACGCCTATCTGCGGCCCGGCACCCGGCTGGGCACGAAGGCCAAGGCCGGTACGTACGTGGAGATGAAGAACGCCACGATCGGCGAGGGCACCAAGGTCCCGCACCTGAGCTACGTGGGCGACGCGACGATCGGCGACCACACCAACATCGGTGCGGCCAGCGTCTTCGTGAACTACGACGGCGTGGCCAAGCACCACACGACGATCGGCTCCCACTGCCGTACCGGGTCGGACAATATGTTTGTGGCGCCTGTCACGGTCGGGGACGGCGCCTACACCGCGGCCGGCTCGGTCATCACCAAGGACGTACCGCCCGGTTCGCTGGCCGTCGCCCGCGGCCAGCAAAGGAATATCGAGGGTTGGGTGGCCCGCAAGCGTCCGGGGAGCGGCGCCGCGCAGGCGGCCCAGGCCGCCGCATCGGAGCGCAACAGCGAAAGCTGACCGGAAACAGGTACGCCGAGCACGGCGTACCGTGATAGATGCTCACCCCATTTCGGCTGGCTCGTTGCGCATCGGGACAACATGCGCGCAGCGCCAGGAACACGTCTGAGGAGACTGTGCTGTGACCGGGATCAAGACGACCGGCGAGAAGAAACTGATGCTCTTCTCCGGCCGCGCCCACCCCGAGCTGGCCGAGGAGGTCGCGCACCAGTTGGGTGTCGGCCTCGTGCCGACGAAGGCCTTCGATTTCGCCAATGGTGAGATCTACGTCCGCTTCCAGGAGTCGGCCCGTGGCGCCGACTGCTTCCTGATCCAGAGCCACACCGCTCCGATCAACAAGTGGATCATGGAGCAGCTCATCATGCTGGACGCGCTGAAGCGCGCCTCGGCCCGTTCCATCACGGTGATCGTGCCGTTCTACGGCTATGCCCGTCAGGACAAGAAGCACCGCGGCCGTGAGCCGATCTCGGCCCGTCTGGTCGCCGATCTGATGAAGACGGCGGGTGCCGACCGCATCCTCACCGTCGATCTGCACACGGACCAGATCCAGGGCTTCTTCGACGGCCCGGTGGACCACCTCTTCGCGCTGCCGATCCTGGCCGACTACGTCGGTGCCAAGGTCGACCGTTCCAAGCTGACGATCGTCTCCCCGGACGCCGGCCGGGTGCGGGTCGCCGACCGCTGGTGCGACCGTCTGGACGCCCCGCTGGCCATCGTGCACAAGCGCCGTGACAAGGACGTCGCCAACCAGGTGACCGTCCACGAGGTCGTCGGCAATGTGAAGGGCCGGGTCTGTGTCCTGGTCGACGACATGATCGACACCGGTGGTACCATCTGTGCCGCCGCCGACGCCCTGTTCGCGCACGGCGCCGAGGACGTCATAGTGACGGCCACCCACGGTGTGCTGTCGGGTCCGGCCGCGGACCGGCTGAAGAACTCCAAGGTCAGCGAGTTCGTGTTCACGGACACCCTGCCGACCCCGGGCGAGCTGGAGCTCGACAAGATCACGGTGCTCTCGATCGCGCCGACGATCGCGCGCGCGGTGCGTGAGGTCTTCGAGGACGGTTCGGTCACGAGCCTCTTCGAGGAGCAGTAGGAGCAGCGGGAGTGGTGGTCGGAGCAGCGGCTCCGAAGATCCACTTTGGGGGCGGCCTCCCCGCCGGGTAGACTCAGTGAGTTGCTCGGCGAGGGAGGCCGTACTCATGTGTACGGCGGTCCGTTATCGACGCGCTCTTCGTAGCAGGCCTGTCGTGGGCCGGGTGACCATCCAAGTTTCGTCACCTTACGAGGAGTGCAGTCATGGCTGAGGTCAAGCTCGACGCCCAGGTCCGTACCGAGTTCGGCAAGGGTGCCGCCCGTCGCACCCGTCGCGCCAACCTGGTTCCCGCGGTCGTCTACGGCCACGGTGCCGAGCCGGTTCACGTCACCCTGCCGGGTCACGACCTGATGATGGCGCTCAAGACCGCCAACGTCCTGATCGGTCTGGAGATCGACGGCAAGGACGCGCTGGTCATCCCGAAGGCCGTGCAGCGCAACCCGCTGAAGGGCGACATCGAGCACGTCGACCTGCTGACCGTCAAGCGCGGCGAGAAGGTCAACGTCGAGATCGCCGTGCACGTCGAGGGCGACCTGGCCCCGGGCGGCAACCTGCTGGAGTACGTCCAGAACACCCTGCTGGTCGAGGCCGAGGCCACCCACATCCCGGAGTCGGTCACGGTCTCCGTCGCGGGCCTGGACGCCGGTGCGTCCGTTCTCGCCAAGGACATCCCGCTGCCCAAGGGCTCCGTGCTGGCCGGTGACGAGGACGCCGTCGTGCTCCAGGTCGTCGCCGCGCAGGCCGAGGAGCCGGCTGCCGAGGGTGCCGAGGGCGAGGGCGCCGAGGCCTGAGCCTCGTCGCACTGCTTCACCGCTTGACTGCTTCACTGCTTGACTGACGGGGCGGCGGTTCCTTGTTCGAGGACCGCCGCCCCGTTTCCCTGTCATCAGCTTCCCCGTCATCAGCTTCCCTGTAATCAGCGCAATCAGCCGTCGTACGCGAGGAGACCGAGCGCAGATGTCCGACGCCACCGAACCCTGGCTCATCGTGGGCCTCGGCAATCCCGGCCCCGAGTACGCGGCGAACCGGCACAACGTCGGCTTCATGGTGGCCGATCTCCTGGCCGAGCGGATCGGCGGGAAGTTCAAGCGGGCGCAGAAGGCGCAGGCGCAGGTCGTGGAGGGCCGTATGGGTCCGCCCGGACCGGCGAACCGGCGGGTGATCCTGGCCAAGCCGATGTCGTACATGAATCTCTCGGGCGGGCCGGTCACGGCGCTGCGCGACTTCTACAAGGTGCCGACGGACCACATCGTGGCGATCCACGACGAGCTGGACATCGACTTCGGGGCGCTGCGGCTGAAGCTGGGTGGCGGCGACAACGGTCACAACGGGCTGAAGTCGATGACCAAGTCGATGGGTCCGGACTATCACCGGGTGCGGTTCGGGATCGGGCGGCCGCCGGGGCGGATGCAGGTCGCGGACTTCGTGCTGAAGGACTTCTCGTCCACCGAGCGCAAGGAGCTCGCGTACCTGGTGGACCGGGCGGCGGATTCGGTGGAGTGCCTGCTGGCGGAGGGCCTGGAGCGCGCGCAGAGCGCGTACAACTCGTAGGCGCGGGGTGCGTACAAGTCGCAGGGCACGGTTGCGCGTACAACTCTGACATTCCTGCCGGTACCCCGGCGTTTTTCGGCCACGAGTTGACCGGTGGCCCCGGTCTGCCCAAGGATCGCTCCCCATGAAGCGGAGCTCCTCCCACCGCGCCCTGGTCTACGCCCGCAACGCCGCCATGGGCTGTGTTGTCCTGTTGCTGCTGGTGGCGGGTGTGCTGTCGTCCTGGAACGAGGCGCACCACATCATTCTGGCCAAGGGCCGTGAGCACGGCACGATGACGGTGACGGGGTGCGGCGCCGATGTCTGCACGGGGCCGTTCGCGCCGTCGGGGCAGGCGGTCGCGCGGTCGCGGGTGACGATCGACAGTTCCGTCGCGGCGCGCAGGGGTGACCGGTTCCCGGTGGTGGTGAAGCCGGGTACGGACGATGTGGTGCGGACCGGAACGCCGGGCTTTCTGCATGCCTGGGTGCCGCTGGGCGGTGCGCTGTTGCTGGCGGGGCTGGTGATCGGCGGGGGGCTGCGGATGTCGCGGACCGGCTGGTGCACCGGGCTCGCGGGTACGGCCCTGCTCGTGGCGACGTTCTTCGCGCTGTGAGCGGGGCCGTACCCGGTCCGGTGGGGGTCAGCCGGTGTTGCGCAGGCCCGCGGCGACGCCGTTGACGGTGAGCAGCAGGGCCCTGGCGAGCAGCGGGTCGGGTTCTTCGCCGCGTGCGGCGGCTTCGCGCTGGCGGGCCAGCAGCGAGACCTGGAGGTAGGAGATCGGGTCGAGGTAGGCGTCACGGATGGCGAAGGTCTGCTGGAGCACCGGGCTGGTGCCGAGCAGTTCGGTGGAGCCGGTGACCTTGAGGACTTCCTGGACGGTCAGCGCGTGCTCGGCCTCGATGGCGTCGAAGACGTGCTTCAGCTCGTCGGGGACGAGCGTGTCGACGTAGTGCCGGGCGATGCGCAGGTCGGTCTTGGCCAGGGTCATCTCGACGTTGGAGAGGAAGTTCCGGAAGAAGTGCCACTGCTCGTGCATCTCTTCCAGGACGGTGTCGAGACCGGCTTCGCGCAGGGCCTTGAGGCCGGAGCCGACGCCGTACCAGCCGGGGACGATCTGCCGGGACTGGGTCCAGCCGAACACCCACGGGATGGCCCGCAGGCCGTCGAGCGAGACGCCCGAGCCGGGGCGACGGGAGGGCCGCGAGCCCAGGTGCAGGTCGGCGAGCTGGTCCACCGGGGTGGAGGCGAGGAAGTACGCGGGCAGGTCGGGGTCTTCGACGAGCTTGCGGTAGGCGGCGTGGGCCGCGTCGGAGACGGTGTCCATCGCGGCGTCCCAGCGGGCGAGGGCTTCGTCGGACTGGCGGGGTGCGGTGTGGAGTGCGGAGGCCTGGAGGGTGGCGGCGACGGTCAGTTCCAGGTTCTCCCGGGCGAGTGCGGGGATGAGGTACTTGTCGGAGATGACCTCGCCCTGTTCGGTGACCTTGATCTCGCCCTCCAGGGTGCCCCAGGGCTGGGCGAGGATCGCGTCGTGCGAGGGGCCGCCGCCGCGGCCGACGGTGCCGCCGCGGCCGTGGAAGAGGCGCAGGCGTACGCCGTAGCGGTGGGCGACGTCGCGGAGGCGGCGCTGGGCGCGGTGGATCTCCCACTGGGAGGTGGTGATGCCGCCGAACTTGGAGGAGTCGGAGTAGCCGAGCATGACCTCCTGGACGTCGCCGCGGAGTGAGACGAGGCGGCGGTAGGAGGGGTCGGCGAGCATTTCGTCGAGGATGACGTCGGCGGCGCGCAGCTCGTCGGTGGTCTCCAGGAGCGGCACGATGCCGATCTTGGCCCAGCCGCCGTGCAGGTCGATCAGGCCGGCCTCGCGGGCGAGGACGGCGGCGGCGAAGACGTCGTCGGCACCCTGGCACATCGAGATGATGTAGGACTCGATGACTTCGGGGCCGAAGCGCTCGAAGGCTTCCTTGACGGTGTGGAAGACGCCGAGGGTCTTCTCGCCCGCGGCGTCGAGGGGGGCCGGGGTGGGGGCGAGCGGGCGGCGGGAGCGGAGTTCCTTGGCGAGGAGCTTCTGCCGGTAGTCGCGGGGCATGTCGGCGTAGCGCCAGGATTCCTCGCCGAGCCGGTCGAAGAGCTGGCCGAGGGCGTGGTGGTGGGCGTCGGCGTGTTCGCGGACGTCCATGGTGGCGAGCTGGAGGCCGAAGGCGGAGAGCGTACGGATGGTGCGGTCCATCCGGCCGTCTGCGAAGAGTCCGCCGCGGTGCTCGCGCAGTGAGGTCTGGATGAGTTCGAGGTCGGCGAGGAGTTCGGCGGTGCCGAGGTAGTCGCAGCCGGGGCGGTGCGGGGTGCCGGAGGCGAGGCGCTCCCGGGTGTTGACGAGCTTCTGCCGGATGCAGGTGGCCTTGAGGCGGTAGGGCTCCTCGGCGTTCAGCCGCTTGTAGCGCGGGCTGATCTCGGGGAGGCGTTCCAGGTCGGCCTGGAGGGAGGTCAGCAGCTCGTCGGTGGCGCCGGTGTAGCGGATGGAGTTGGAGAGGAGTCCGCGCAGGTTGTCGATGAGTTCGAGGGCGTCGGTGATGCCGTGCTCGTGCTGGAGGATCAGGACTTCCCAGGTGACGGCGGGGGTCACGTTGGGGTTGCCGTCGCGGTCGCCGCCGATCCAGGTGCCGAAGGTGAGGGGGCGGGTGCCCGCGGGGAGTTCGACGCCGACGCGTTCGAGTTCGGCGGCGAGGTCCTCCAGTACGTCGCCGACGGCGTTGGCGTGGAGTTCGTCGAGGTAGTAGATGGCGTTGCGGGCCTCGTCGGCCGGCTCGGGGCGGACGACGCGCAGTTCGTCGGTCTGCCAGATGAGGTCGATGTTCTCGGCGAGGCGGAGGTCCTGGCGGCGCCGGTCGGCGTCGACGACGGGGGTCTCCAGGAGTGCGGCGATGCGGCGGAGCTTGTTGAGTACGGAGCGCCGGGCGGCTTCGGTGGGGTGCGCGGTGAAGACGGGGCGGACGTTCAGGTTCTTGACGGTCTCGCGCAGGTGGTCGGGGTCGGCGTCCTTGAGCCGGTCGGCGGTGCGGGCGAGGAGGCCGCCCTCGGCGGCGCGCCGGTCGCGCATCTCGTGGGCGCGGTGGACCTGCTCGGTGACGTTGGCGAGGTGGAAGTAGGTGGAGAAGGCGCGCACGAGCTGTGCGGCGGTCTCCAGGTCCGTGTCGCCGAGGAGCTGGGCCGCGGCCTCGCCGTCGGTGCGGGTGAGGGCGCGGACCCGCTCGACGAGGTCGAGGAGTTCCTGGCCTTCCTGGCGTACGAGGGTCTCGCCCAGCAGGTCGCCGAGGCGGCGGATGTCGGCGCGCAGCTCGGGGCTGGCGGCGGGGGTCTGGTCGGCACTGCTCACGGTGTGCGGCTCCTTGCAGTGGTTGAGCACAGGGGTTCTCCGGGGCCGCGGCAGGCAGCGGCCACAGGGGTTCTCCGGGGGCCACGACAGGCAGCGGTGCTGGCGTCACCCCGGGAAGCAGAGTGCGGACCGCGCTGTCCGACCCCACCAGGATAGGTGTCCACTCCGTCGGCCCCACTGGCGGCCCGATCGGGTTTCCCCTTCGTGGGCGGCCCGTCGCGCTCTCGTGCGATGGGCCCGTGCGCTGCCATACTTACGTCGCCGTAGGTTACGGAACCGTAGCCAGAGCTATCCGTCGTATTCCTCATCCCCAGGGGACTCCCCATGAACACCCGCCCCTCCGTGATCGACGACGCCCAGCCACCGGCGGCCGACGGTCAGGTCCCTCCCTCCGCCACGCTCGGCGGGGACAACAAGCGGTCGATCGAGCAGGTCGCCCTTCTGCTGTTCATCGTGGTGCCGTTCGTGGCGCTGGTCGCGGCGGTGCCGCTGGCCTGGGGCCGTGGTGTGAGCTGGCTCGATCTGGGCCTGCTCGTGGCGATGTACTTCATCGGCTGCCATGGCATCACGATCGGTTTCCACCGCTATTTCACGCATGGTTCCTTCAAGGCGAAGCGCCCGCTCCGCATCGCCCTGGCCGTCGCGGGTTCGCTGGCCGTGGAGGGTCCACTGGTGCGCTGGGTGGCCGACCACCGCAAGCACCACCGGTTCTCCGACGCGGACGGCGACCCCCATTCGCCGTGGCGTTTCGGCGAGAGTCTGCCCGCGCTGATGAAGGGGCTGTGGTGGGCCCACATCGGATGGATGTTCGATGAGGAGCAGACCTCGCAGCAGAAGTACGCCCCCGATCTGATCAGGGACCCGGCGCTGCGCGCCGTCTCCCGCCACTTCATGACCCTCACGATCGTGTCGCTGGCGTTCCCGCCCCTGGTCGGGGGTCTGGTGACGATGTCGTGGTGGGGTGCGGCGACGGCCTTCTTCTGGGGCTCGCTGGTCCGGGTGGCCCTGCTGCACCATGTCACCTGGTCGATCAACTCGATCTGCCACGCGGTCGGCAAGCGGCCCTTCAAGTCGCGCGACCGGTCCGGGAACGTGTGGTGGCTCGCGGTCCTGTCCTGCGGCGAGTCCTGGCACAACCTGCACCACGCCGATCCGACGAGCGCCCGGCACGGCGTGATGCGCGGTCAGATCGATTCGAGCGCCCGGCTGATCCGCTGGTTCGAGAAACTGGGCTGGGCGCACGATGTGCGCTGGCCGGACGCCGCCCGGATCGAGTCCCGCCGGATCGACTCCCGGCGCGACCGCGAACGCGCCGACGCGGCATGATTGACGACGTGGCGACCGACTCCAGTACCAGCAGCGAGAAAAACCGTCCCTCCTCTTCCACCCGGCGTACCCGCCGGGTGCGGATGACCGGGAAGGAGCGCCGCGAGCAGTTGCTGGACATCGGCCGCACCCTCTTCGCCGACAAGGGTTTCGAGGGCACCTCGGTCGAGGAGATCGCGTCCCGTGCCGGTGTCTCCAAGCCGGTCGTGTACGAGCACTTCGGCGGCAAGGAGGGCCTGTACGCCGTCGTGGTCGACCGCGAGATGCGCCAGCTCCTGGACATGGTGACGAGCGCGCTGACCGCGGGCCACCCCCGCGAGCTGCTGGAGCAGGCGGCGTTCGCCCTGCTCGACTACATCGAGACGTACACGGACGGTTTCCGCATCCTGGTCCGCGACTCCCCCGTGGCCCAGTCGACCGGCACCTTCGCCTCCTTGATCAGCGACATCGCCACCCAGGTGGAGGACATCCTGGGCCTGGAGTTCAAGGCCCGCGGCTTCGACCCGAAGCTGGCCCCGCTGTACGCGCAGGCGCTGGTCGGCATGGTCGCCCTGACCGGCCAGTGGTGGGTCAACGCCCGCAAGCCGAAGAAGTCCGAGGTCGCCGCGCATCTGGTGAACCTGGCCTGGCACGGCCTGGAGAACCTGGAGGCGAAGCCGAGACTGATCGGGCACCGGAAGAGCTGAGCGGGGGGTTGGTCACCCGTTCGGCCGGATCAGCCCGAATCGGGCAGATGGAGCGAGGCTCCCAGGTCACGCGCCGAGGTGGGTGAGGCCGGTGGGGTCGTTGGCGCCGCCGACGAAGCCTCGGGTGCCGAAGGCTGTCGACTGGGTGGCGCGGAGTTTGACCGAAGGGCAGCTGCTCGCGGCGGGTCAGAGCGCGGGCCCGACCGTGATGGCCGCCATGCGCGACAACAAGGCTTGCGAACGCATCTGGGCCAACCGGGCAACGATCTCGGGCAAAGCAACAAAGAAGGTCGTCACCATTCTTCGCAGCCTCTGAGCGAGGGCCGCTACTGACCTCTCACCCCTGCAACCCGCACCTGTCGGTTTGGGAGCCCACCCGCCCCCAAACCGAACCGGTGGATCCAGGATCAGGTACCAGATCCCGAGTCGATGCCCATCAGAATGAGTCCGGCTGCGATGATCACGGCGCTCAGCGAGGCCCCCGTCTTCTGGCGTCTTGTCCAGATATTCCAGTCGCGTCGTCCCCGCGTTGAGACGATCAGGCCGAGTCCACCTATAACCATCACGGACACTCCCACATACCCCATATGACCTCTCTCAATATCTATTGGCCACTACTGAACTTGAATGTGTGATGTCGGCCTGATCGTGTCAGCTGGTCAAGGTCAGGCCGGTGCCCACGAGGCAGCCGTCGATCAGGTGTCGAGTACATCGACGGCTTCTATAACCCCCGCCGCATCCAGAAACGGCTCGGCTACTTCAGCCCCATCGAGTTCGAGGAGAAGCATTACGCCGACCAGGCAGCGACCGAACCAGTGAACCTGAAACCGCGTCAACCCGCCCTGATCAGCCAGCCAGCCACTCCCGCGCAGCGGGGGAACCTCACCTACAACCTCCCCCGCGCCACCGGAAAGCTCGCCCCCACCTTCCACGCGCGGGCCCGCCCCGCCACCAACGCGGCCACCGCCCGCAACCGCAGGGCCTCCTGCGCCGACGGCGACAGATGCCGCACGTCCCCCACCAGGTCACTCACACCCGTGCAACGACCCAGAACCCAAACCGTTTCGGATCAATAGCCCGCTGCTTCGCGTAGTAGTCGTTGATCAGGTAGCCGCTGGTGTTCTGACGGTACGCGGCGTAGAGGAACTGGGATTCCGGGTCCTTCTTGGGTGTCTGGTGCCAGACCCACTCGCTGCCCTTCAGGGTGTAGCCGGCGTTCATGCCGCGGTCCCGTGCCCAGGCGTCGTCGTTGTACGAGGCACCGCCGGCCGGGCCGTCGGGGCGGAGGCCGTCGGGGTCGGACTTGGTGAGGGGGTTGTTGTGGGCGTAGCTGTAGGCGTTCATCTGCGCCGGGTCGTTGACGTCGATGACGGGGTCGGTGGAGAGGAAGCGGCCGAGGGTGGGGTCGTATTCGCGCGCGCCGAGGTGGGTGAGGCCGGTGGGGTCGTTGGTGCCGCCGACGAAGCCTCGGGTTCCGAAGGCTGTCGACTGGGGGGTGCGGAGCTGTCCGAAGGGGAGCTGCTTGCGGCGGGTGAGGGCGAGCGTTCCGACCGTGATGGCGGTCATCGCAGTGCCCTGGTGGTCGCTGATGAGGTACGAGGTGGTCGCACCGGTGCGGACGGCCACGGTTTCGCCGTTGTGCGTGTAGTAACGGGTGCCGGTCTTGGTGCCGTTGGCGGCGACGGTGAGTTCATTGCCCTGGGGCAGGGTGAGGGTGCTGGAGCCGTCGGCGTTCTTGGCGATGAGCCGGTTGCCGTCGGCGTCGTATACGTAGCTGCTGGTCTTGCCGGCCTCGGTGAGGGTCGCGAGGTGGCCCTCGGCGTCCCACTTCAGGTCCTGGACGTCTGAGCCGGTGGTTCGCTTGGTGGTGTTGCCGTTGTTGTCGTACTCGAAGGTGGTGGTACGGCCGTTGTCGGGGCCGCCGGTGACCTTGGTCTGCTGGACTGCGTGGGGGCGCTTGGCTCCGGGAGCGGGCTGGGTGTAGTCGGTCGTGACGTCCGTGCCGGAAGTGGTGGTGGCGTGGTCGGTCTGGTTGGTGCGGTTGCCGAGCTTGTCGTAGCCGTAGCTCTGCCAGTACGCGTCGGGGCCTCCGACCGTGGCCGCGCTCGGACCGGTGGGGGCACAGTCGGCCTTTGCTGTCCAGGCCTCGGTGAGTCGGCCCAGCGGGTCGGTGGTGAAGCACTGGGTGTCCACGGACCTCTGAGCGTCCTGGCCACTGGCGGTGGTGACTCCGGTGACGTTGCCGGCCGGGTCGTACGCGTAGGTGGCGTCGTCCACGCGTTTCGGCGCCAGATCACGGTCGATGGTCTGCTGCACCACCCGTCCCGTGTGCTCGTCGTACACCAGTGACTTGGAAGCCTTCTTGCCGAGGGTGGCGCCGTACTCCAGACGGGAAGGGCGGTTGAACACGTCGTACAGGGTGTTGCTGACCAGGGCCCCGTTCTGTCCGCCGGTACGGAAGGGCTGGTCGTCACTGTTGTAGTTGGTGATGACCTGTTCCGAAGGAACGTTGCCGACAGCAGGGTTGAGCGTCCAGAGCAGGGCACCCGTCTCGGCCTTGTAGCCGTACGTCCAGGTGTACGTGCCGGCAGTGCTGCCGGCCTGGGACGGAACAGTGACCGTGGTGGAGGTCGGCTGGTAGCGGTCGTTGAACTCGTCGGTCGCCGTGGTGTAGGCGGCACCGTCGACGTAGCGCGTACTGCTGGTCAACTGGCCCTTGGCGAGGGTGTCGTAGCTCCAGGAGGCAAGCACGGTGTCAGCCTGCTTGACCTTCGTCTTGCGTCCCAGCTCGTCGTACTCCGTGGTCAGAGTGATCTCGCGGGCATCGGTAACAGCGGTCGCCCTGCCCAGCTTGTCGTACTCGGTGCGCGTGATCCCGGCGTCGGGGTCGTCGACGACCGTCTTCTGGCCGCGGCTGTCGAACGTGTAGCGCCAGGTGTTGCCGTCCGGGTCGGTGACGGTGGAGGGCTCGTCGTACTTGCCGTAGCCGTACGTGGTGCTCTGCGAGGTGGTACGCGCTGCGTCGGTGTACTGGAGCAGTTCGGTGGTCCGGCCGCGGGCGTCGGTCACGGTGGTCGTGGCCGTGCCGCCCTGCGGCGGGATGACTGTGGTGCGGTCGCCTCCGTACACCGTGGTGGTGCGCCACTGCTCGTCGCCGAACTTGACGGACAGTGCGTCGGTGACCCGGCCTGTGCCGTCGTAGAGGTTCCGGATGGCGGTGGGGACGGTGTTGACGATGGCAGTCGCCAGCTTCGCCTCGGGCAGCCCGTTGGCGTAGTAGGGGGCGTACGTCTGCCAGGCCCAACCGCGGTTGTCGTACATGGTCTCGGTCATGATCCGGTTCTGGGTGCCGGTGGCCGGGGCCTGCGTCTGGCGCTCGCGCAGGAGTCTGTCGTACAGGCTGTAGGTGGTGCGGTAGGTACCGTTCTGCTTCAGCGTCTTCGTGGTGACGGCGTTGTCTGCTGTCTTGGAGATGGTGTAGCTGTATTCGGCCGACGGTTTGTCCGCGTGGTCCTTCTTGGCCCAGCCGGGCTGCCATACCTTGAGCAGTCTGCCGAGTCCGTCGTACACGGCGTCGTGGCGGAAGTCGAGTGACTCGCCACTGAGCTCGCCGCGCTCGGGCACGGTGCGGTGAAGGTCGGCCGGCCGCTCGACAGAGAAGGGGGTCTCCGAGAGTTCGACATCATGGGCGAACGCGGATTCATCAGCTTTCTCGCCGTCCCGCGCCACGAGTGCGTCTACGTCTGCGACGTCGCCTGGTACGGCTGAGCGCCGCTGCTCGTCAGGCGACCCGCTCCAGGAACTCCAGCCGGTTCCCCACCGGGTCGTGGCTGTAGAAGCGCCGGTGCCCCGGCAGGTCGCCGTCCCAGCGCACCTCGGCGCCCCGCTCCGCCAGTCGGGCCGCGTACGCCTCGATGCCGGTGACGAGCAGCCCGGGGTGGGCCTTCTTCGCCGGGCGGAAGTCCTGCTCGATGCCGAGGTGGAGCTGGACCGGGCCCGCCTGGAACCAGCAGCCGCCTCGGGCGGCGAGTACCGGGGGCTTGGGGATCTCCGTCATGCCGAGGATGTCGGCGTAGTAGGCGCGCAGGGCGTCCTCGGAGCCCTCCGGGGCGGCGAGCTGTACGTGGTCGAGGGCGACGATCATCACTTCTCCTTGCGGGCCGCGGCGAAGATGCGGCGGAACGGGAAGACGGTGCCGTGCGGGCCCGTGGGGTAGGCGGTGCGGAGCAGGTCGCGGTATTCGGTGAGGAAGGCGTCGCGGGCCTCGGGGTCGTCGGCCAGCGCGGTCAGGACGGGGCGCAGGCCGGTGCCCTTCACCCAGTCGAGGACCGGGTCCTGGCCGGGCAGGAGGTGCAGGTAGGTGGTCTCCCAGACGTCCGCCGTGATGCCGGGGGCGGTCAGCGCGTCGAGGTAGGCGGTGGGGGTGAGTACCGCGTCCGCGTGGCGCAGCTCGCCGGCCAGGCGGTCGCGCCAGCGCGGGGAGCCGGCGAGTTCCCGCATCAGTACGTGGCTGGGCTGGTCGAAGTTGCCGGGGACCTGGAAGGCGAAGGTGCCGCCGGGGGCGATCGCGTCCAGCCAGTCCGGGAAGCGGGCGGTGTGGCCGGGGACCCACTGGAGCAGGGCGTTGGAGACGATCAGGTCGTGCGGTTCGGCGGGGGTCCAGGTCGTGGCGTCGGCCTCGGCGAAGTCGAGGTGGGGGCCGGTGTGGGCGCGGGCCCGTTCGAGCATCTGCGGGGAGTTGTCGTAGCCGGTGATCCGGGCCCCGGGCCAGCGGTCGGCGAGCAGCACGGTGACGTTGCCCGCGCCGCAGCCGAGGTCGGCGATGCGGGGTGCGGGGGTGGCCGGGAGGTCGGGGATGCGGGCGAGGAGGTCGAGGAAGGGGCGGGTGCGGTGGTCGGCGTGGCGCAGGTACTGCTGCGGGTCCCAGGTGGGTGAGGTCATGGGTTCAGGATCACGTCCGATGTATCTTGATGTCAAGACACTTGAATTCAAGAGACTTCATGTCGACAGACCCTCTACACTGATCCACATGGAGGACGAGGTCGACCGACTGGTCGCTGCATGGCGCCGCGAGCGCCCCGACCTCGACGTGGAACCACTCGAGGTGCTCAGCCGCGTCTCCCGCCTGGCCCGTCATCTGGACCGGGCCCGGCGGATCGCCTTTTCCGAGCACAATCTGGAGCCGTGGGAGTTCGACGTGCTGACGTCGCTGCGTCGCGCCGGTGCTCCCTATCAGCTCTCCCCCGGGCAGCTCCTCACCCAGACGCTGGTCACCTCCGGCACGATGACCAACCGGATCGACCGGCTGACCAAGAAGAACCTCGTCGAGCGGCTCCCCGACCCCAGCGACCGCCGCGGCGTCCTCGTCCGGCTCACCGCCGAGGGGCGGGACAAGGCCGACCAGTCGCTGGCCGGGCTGCTCGCCCAGGAGCGCGCCATCCTGAGCAAGCTCTCCACCCAGCAGCGGGGCGAACTGGCCGGGCTGCTACGCCAGTTGACCGCCCCGTTCGACAACATTCCCGGCTAGGGCCGCCTGTCCGGCGGGAGCCTGGTCGGCCGGGCCGATGCCCGCCCG
This sequence comes from Streptomyces sp. DvalAA-43, assembly GCF_900091725.1. GTDB lineage: Bacteria > Actinomycetota > Actinomycetes > Streptomycetales > Streptomycetaceae > Streptomyces > Streptomyces pulveraceus. Next base: position 151,315 of record NZ_FMBW01000030.1, read on the forward strand.
GCGGGCCAGGGCGACCGCGGCCAGGGTGGAGTGCACGCCCAGTTTCCCCAGCACGTTCTGCATATGGGTACGGACCGTGTGCGGGGAGAGGAAGAGCCGTTCGGCCACCGCCTTGCGGCCCAGGCCCGCCACCATGCAGCGCAGCACCTCGCGTTCGCGCGGGGTCAGTGCCTCGACCAGCCGCTCGCTCTCGGTGCGGTGTCTGCGGGCCGCCGTCAGCTCCCGCAGTACGCCAGTGAGCAGGGCCGGGGGCAGATGTGTCTCGTCCCGCAGCACTCCGCGGATGACCGCGAGGAGCCGTTGGAGCGAGCAGTCCTTGGCGACCCAGCCAGAAGCCCCGGCCTGTAGTGCCAGCGCGGCCCGGCGCGGGTCGTCCCTCTCGGCGAGCACCACGGTGCGCACGGACGGCCGGTCCGAACGGACCCCGGCCACCAGGGAGATGCCGTCCACCGGGGTGTTCTCCCCGTCGGCGGGGACCGGGACCGGCGCCCGGCGGTCCCCCGCCGCGCCCGGGATGCCCAGCTCGGCGTCGACCAGCATCACGTCGTAGCCGCGCCCCTCGGCGGCGGCCCGCTCCAGGCACCGCAGGGCGGCGGGGCCGCTGCCCGCCGCCGCCACGTCGACGTCCGGCTCGGCCGCCAGTGCCGCTGCGAGCGACTCGGCGAAAATACGGTGGTCGTCCACCACGAGAACCCGGATACGAACCACAGGCACCCCCATGCCGCATCTGTTCCTGGGCCACCCCCGGCCCGCCGAAGGGACAGATCAGTGCGGGTACGGCGCCCGGACCGGGGAGTTGGACCGCAGTCCACGACCGCCGTCGTGTGCCGACCGCAACCCGCCCCGGGCGCCGTACCCGACTGTCTCGTACCCCTGAATCAGCACCGGCCCCCACCGGTGCTGTGCATCAGGGTACGGCCGACGGGCCGGGTGGGAAGGCGATTCGCAGAACTGGCCGGCTCCGGCCGCCCCCAGGTGTGGTGTGTGTTCCGTCCTGCGACAGAAGGGGGGACCGGGGCTGGGCCCACGGGGTTCAGGCGAGGCGGCGGGCACCCGCCGAGGGCACGGCCGGGAAGATCCTCGGCGTCGCGTGCCCCGCCGAGGCGAACGCCTTCAGCACGGCCTCGGAAACCTCGTCCGCGCGCTCCTCCTCCACCAGCACGATCGCCGAGCCGCCGAAGCCGCCGCCGGTCATCCGCGCCCCGAGCGCCCCGGCCTCGCAGGCCGCCGACACCACCAGGTCCAGCTCCGGGCAGGAGACCCGCAGATCGTCGCGGAGCGAGACATGCCCGGCGACGAGCACCGGGCCCGCGGAGCGCACCTCGCCCGCGTCGAGCAGCGCGATGACCTGCTCCACCCGCTCGTTGTCGCTGACCACATGGCGTACGTAGCGCACCACGGACTCGTCCACGTCGGCCGCGGCCAGGGTGTCCAGGGCCGCGCCGAGGCCCTCGTACGGCACCTCGCGCAGCGTCCGTACGCCGAGCGCCGCCGCGCCCGCCTCGCAGCCGGCCCGCCGCTCGGCGTACGCGCCGTCGCCGAGCGCGTGCTTGACCTGGGTGTCGACCACCAGCAGCCGCAGTCCGCCCGAAGCCAGGTCGAAGGGGATCTGGCGCCGGGTGAGGTCGCGGGTGTCGAGGTGGAGGGCGTGGCCCTCGGTGCAGCAGGCGGAGGCCATCTGGTCCATGACCCCGCACGGCACGCCCACGAAGTCGTTCTCGGCGCGGCGGCCGAGCACCGCCAGTTCCGGTGCGGTCAGCCCGAGTCCGAAGAGGTCGTTCAGGGCGAGCGCGGTGACGACTTCCAGCGCGGCGGAGGAGGACAGGCCCGCCCCGGTGGGGACCGTGGAGGTCAGCTGGATGTCCGCCCCGGTGACCGGGTGGCCGGCCTCGCGCAGCGCCCAGACGACTCCGGCCGGGTAGGCCGCCCAGCCGTGCCCCTGGTGCGGGGCCAGCTCGTCGATCCGGAGCTGGACGACGCCGCCGGGTACGTCGGTCGAGTGGAGCCGCAGTTCGCCGTCGGTGCGGCGGGCGACGGCCGCGCGTGCGGTGTGCGGCAGGGCGAGCGGCATCACGAAGCCGTCGTTGAAGTCGGTGTACTCGCCGATCAGGTTGACCCGGCCGGGGGCCGCCCAGATCCCTTCGGGCGCCTGCCCGTACAGCTCGGTGAAGGAGGCGGTCAGCTCACGGTTCCCGCCGGTGAGGGAGGGGTTCGGCTCGCTGGTTCCGGTGGGGGAAGTGGTCGGCTCGCTGGTCTCGGTCATGGGGCGGTGGGCTCCTCTCGGCGGGCGAACGTCCAGGCGTCGGCGACGATTCCGGTCAGGTCGGCGCGGGACGGCGACCAGCCGAGCCGCTCCCCGGCGGTGGCGGCGGAGGCGACCAGCACGGCGGGGTCACCGGCGCGGCGGGGGGCCGTGGTCTCGGGGACGGGGTGGCCGGTGACCTGGCGGACGGTCTCGATGACCTCGCGCACCGAGAAGCCGTTGCCGTTGCCGAGGTTGCAGATCAGGTGCTCGCCCGCGGTGGCCGCGTCCAGGGCCAGCAGGTGGGCCTCGGCGAGGTCGGCGACGTGGATGTAGTCGCGGACGCAGGTGCCGTCGGGGGTGGGGTAGTCGTCGCCGTAGACGGAGATCGACTCGCGCTGCCCGAGGGCGACCTGGAGGACCAGCGGGATGAGGTGCGATTCGGGGTGGTGCCGCTCCCCGTAACTGCCGTACGCCCCGGCCACGTTGAAGTAGCGCAGGGAGACCGCGGCCAGTCCGTGTGCGGCCGCCTCGCCGGTGATCATGTGGTCGACGGCGAGCTTGGTGGCACCGTAGGGGTTGGTGGGCGCGGTCGCGTCGGACTCGGTGATGGGGGTGGTGGCCGGTTCGCCGTAGGTGGCGGCGGTGGAGGAGAAGACCAGGGTGCGCACCCCGGCGTCGCGCATCGCGGCGAGCAGTGCGAGGGAGCCGCCGACGTTGTTCACCCAGTACTTCTCCGGGTCCGTGACGGACTCGCCGACCTGGGAGTACGCGGCGAAGTGCAGCACCCCGTCGTAGGAGGCGTCGAGCCATTTCGCCGCGTCCTGGATGCGGCCCTCGATGAACTCGGCCCCGGCCGGGACGCCCTCCCGGAACCCGGTCGAGAGGTCGTCGAGAACGGTGACCGCGTGCCCGGCCTCCAGCAGGTGCTGGGCGACCACGCTGCCGACATATCCCGCGCCGCCCGTGACCAGGTACTTCTTCTGGGGCTTGCTCACTCGCTCGCTACCTCTCGCAGTCGCTGGGCCGCGGCCTCCGGCGGCACATCGTTGATGAACACGTTCATGCCGGATTCGGAACCCGCGAGGAACTTCAGCTTGCCGGAGGTACGTCGGATGGTGAAAAGCTCCAGATGGAGCCCGAAGTCCTCCCGTCCGGGGACACCGAACGGGGCCTGGTGCCAGGCCGAGATGTACGGGGTCGGCGGCTCGCCGGGGCCGAAGATCCGGTCGAATCGCCTCAAGAGTTCCAGATAAACCTGTGGGAACTCCGTGCGCGCGGCCTCGTCGAGTTCCCGCAGGTCGGGGACGCGGCGGCGGGGGTGGAGGTGGACCTCGTACGGCCAGTGCGCGGCGTAGGGCACGAAGGCGACCCAGTGTTCGGCGTCGATGACGATCCGGGAGCCGTCCGCCACCTCGCGGGCCACCACGTCGTCGAAGAGGTTGCCGCCGGTTTCGGCGCGGTGGGCCGCCATGGAGCGGAGCATCAGCTCGGTGCGCGGGGTGACGAAGGGGTACGCGTAGATCTGGCCGTGCGGGTGGCCGAGCGTGACGCCGATCTCGGCGCCCCGGTTCTCGAAGCAGAACACCTGCTTGACCTGCGGGAGTTCGGCGAGTTCGGCGGTGCGGTCGGTCCAGGCCTCCAGGACCAGGGCGGCCTGCTCCTCGGTGAGGTCGGCGAAGGACGCCTCGTGGTCGGAGGTGAAGCAGACGACCTCGCAGCGGCCGGAGCCACCGGCGAGCGAGGGGAAGCGGTTCTCGAAGACGGCGACGTCGTAGTCGGCCTCGGGGATCTCGCTCTGCCGGCCGTCCCGCGAGGGGCAGAGCGGGCACTCGTCGGCCGGCGGGTGGTAGATGCGGCCCTGGCGGTGCGAGGCGATGGCGACGCTGTCGCCGAGGAAGGGGTCACGGCGGATCTCGGACGAGGTCGAGACGGCGTCGAGGGGGCGCCGGTCGACGGCGTCCCGTACGGCGTCGTCGCGGCTGTCGTAGTAGAGCAGCTCCCGGCCGTCGGCGAGCGTCGTAACCGTCTTCTTCACCAGGTTCCTCCAAACATAACCGAACACAATGAACCACAAGTCAACAAGGGCGTCAATGAGCGGGCCCCGCCGGGCGTGCGGGGGCCGACGCGCGCGCTGCCGCGGTCCGGCGTGAGGTGTTCGTGTCCGGCGCCTGGTGTCCGGTGGTGCGCGCGGGACGAAGGGGTGGCGGCGGTGCGGCTCAGCCGTCCAGCAGGCCCGCGTGAGCCAGCAGCCCCGTACGGGCCGCGAGTGCCGCGGCCTCCAGGCGGGAGCCGACGCCCAGCTTCATCAGTACCCGCTGCACATGGGTGCGCGCGGTGCTCGGCGCGATCCGCATCCCGGCCGCGATCAGCCGGGTGTCCTCCCCCTCGGCGACCCGCACCAGGACCTCGACCTCGCGCGGGGTGAGCATCCGCAGCAGCCGCTGCCCCTCGTCGTCCGGTGCCGCGGTGGGGTGGAGCAGTTCGGCGAAGGCACCCTGGAGGAGTTGCGGCGCCACCACCGCCTCTCCGGCGCGCGCCTTGGCCATCGCCCGTTCGACGCCCTCCATGCGCTCGTCGTGGCGGACGTATCCCGCGGCCCCGGCCGCGAAGGCCGCCGCGATCCCGCGCGGACTGGGCACCGGTCCGAGTACCACGACGGCCACCTGCGGGCGCTCGCGGCGGATCCGTACGATCGGGTCGAAGGTGCCGGGTTCGGCGGGTGCCGCGGTGCCGAACAGGCAGACCTCCGGGGCCCTGCTGACCACCAGCTCCGCCGCGCCCGAGGTCGGCGCGGCGGCCGCGAGGACGCGGTGGCCCCGCAGCTTCAGCGCCGAGGCGAGTGCCTCGGCGAGCAGTCTGTGATCATCGACCACCATGAGCCGCACACCCATCGGACACACCCCCGTAGCACCGGCACACCGGGCCCCCCGGCTTTCCTGACCCGGCAAGCTACACGCTTGTTCGACGCCGGGGGCGCCTTACTGGCCAAAAGGCTCTGGAACGCCGAATCGGCGTGCTTTCAGGACCGGTTGATGGTGCGTCATGTCCGAGTGATCACCGTTGTGAGCTGTCCGCCGACCGTTGCGGACCGCTTCCCGGGGTTCATGCGCCCGAGGGCCGTCCTCCGGTCCCGGACATGCGCGCGGGGGTGGTGTCCGTCGGCCGGACACCACCCCCGCGCGCATGCGGCCTTGTGCTCAGTCCCGGCTGAAGCTGACCACCAGGCGGCGGCTCGTGTCCAGCGAGCCGCTCGGCTTGCTGACCATCGTGCTGGACAGGTACAGGTGCCCGTCGCCGTAGCGGAACTCGGTGTAGTCCGGCGTGAAGCTGGTCTCCGCGTCCCGGATGGACTCGTCGCTCGGGTTCTCCATCAGCACCGTCTGCTTGAACGTGGCGCCGTCGATGGAGACGACCTGGCCGCCCTTGTCGTACGGGGGGACCCGGTAGGCGATGATGTTGCCGCCGTCCATGCGGATCGGGAACATCGTGTAGCGGTCGCCCGCGTCGGCCCGGTCGCTGGTCGGCTTGCCGGTGGTGAGGTCGAAGGAGACGATCTCGTTGGTGTCGCCGTAGTCGCCGGAGCCCTCGTGGTCCTCGGTCGGCACGTAGATCCGGTTGTTGCCGACGGCCAGCTGGCTGCAGCTCTCGACCTCGGTGGAGGCGCAGCGCGCGGCGTACTTCTCGCCGTCCGCCGCGATCCGGGTGAGCAGCTTGCCGGTGGAGGCGTCGATGGAGAAGAAGTCGGAGATGCCGCTGCCGTCACCGGCGGTGTCGCCGACGTCGGCCGCGACCACCAGGGGCTTGGTGGAGACGATGCTCGCGTAGTCGACACCGGGCGGCATCTTGTACGAGGAGATCGGGGCTCCGGAGGTGGGGTTCAGTGCCTGGATGACGAGCTGCGGGTCGTCGTACGTACCGCACTTGCGGACCACCGCGAGCGCTTCGCCGCCGCCGTATCCCCTGTCGTAGCAGCCGTCGGTGGTGGCCTTGGGCTTCCAGCGCTCGGCGCCGGTGTTGAGGTCGAAGGCGGCGCCGCCCTCGGTTCCGCCCGCGGCGACCGTGGTGCCGCTGACCGTGACCTCGTCGAACCTGACCGGGGCGTCACCGCTGGTGGCGGCGGTCACGGACTTGCTCCAGAGCAGCTTGCCGGTCTTCAGGTCGAGCGCGCCGATCTGGTTGCACGGCGGGTACTTGGTCGCCTTGGACGGCTTGCTCTGCTGGAAGGCGATGGCGGTGCGGTAGTCCTTGGACATGTGCCGCGAGGCGGCGCAGACCTGGCCCGCCAGCGGGATGGACCACAGCTTGGTGCCCTTGGCCGGGTCGTAGGCGACGACCTCGTTCAGGCCGGTCTTCACGTACGCCTTGTCGGTCAGCCAGGAGCCGTCGACCTTGGTGACGTCGGTGACCTTCGGCAGCGGCAGCTGGAAGGCGACCGTGGACTTGGGGTCGTCGGGCGCCTTCTCCGTGCCGGCGCCGTCGGGGGCGGTGCCGCCCTTGTTCTCGCCGCCCTTGCCCTCGGTGGAGCCGCTGGACTGCGACGCCTTGTCCTTCTTGTCGTCGTCACCGCTGCCGGAGGAGTACCAGATGCCGCCCGCGACGATCAGCACGACGGCGACCGAGGCGGCGACGATGATCTGCATCTGGGTGGAGAGCTTCTTGCCGCCGTTCCCGTTCTGCTGCGGCGGCTGGGGCGGCTGCTGCATCGGCGTGGTCGGGTAGCCGTACCCCTGGAGCGGCGGCTGGCCGGGCGGCAGGCCCTGCGGGACGCCGTACCCCTGCTGCGGCTGACCGGGCACGGGTGCCTGCGGGTAGCCGTAGCCGGGCTGCGGCGGCTGGCCCTGCGGGTAGCCGTAGCCGTAGCCGGGCTGCGGGGGCTGCCCCTGCGGATAGCCGTAGCCGGGGCCCGGCTGCTGCGGGGCCCCGGCGGGCGGCTGGGCGTCGGCGGGCGGCGGGGTCGGGGCACCGAATCCACCGGCCGGCGGGGTGGCCGGCTGCTTGCCGAACGGGTCGGCGGGCGGTGGGGTCGGGGCGCCGAATCCACCCGGCGGAGGATCCTGAGGGGCACCGAATCCGCCCTGGGGCGGTTCGTTGGGCGGCTGGGGCGGCTGCGTCATGGCGTACGTACCTCTGGGGAAAGGGAGTCGGTGGGACGGAACCGGCGGCGGTCGGTCGTGCTCCGGCCGCCGCCGGCAGTGAGCCGTGGGGCTTTGACGGCCGGGGTGCTGCCGTCGAAGGGCCTCGTGAGCCGTCAGTTGCCGAAGGCCATCATGGTCTTCGTCTCCAGCTCTTCCTTGTCGTTCCTGGCGCTGACCCGGCCGCTCGCGACGAAGCAGCGGCCGTCCGCGTAGACGATCTTCGAGTTGTAGAAGTCGTTCTCGATCTCGGCCGTCGACGCGGGGTGCTGCTGCAGCATCCGCGGGGTGCCGCCGGTCGGTGCGAGGGTGGCGATGCCGCCGCCCTTCTCGTAGCCGGGCTCCACGTAGAGCAGCACATCGGCGCCCTCCATGCGCAGCGGCTTCACCGTGCGCCCGGCCGGGGCCGCGGCCTTCCACCGGGGCTTGCCGGTGTTCAGGTTGAACGCCACGACCTTGTTCGTACGGGATGTGCCGCTGGAGTCGGGCGAGGTCGCCATGTAGAAGGTGTTGGCGTCGGCGGCGACCCCGGTACAGCCCTCCAGGGACTTGCCGAAGATGGCGAAGGCGCTGCCGCAGTCGGGGGCGAACTTGTCGCCCTTGTCACTGACGATGCCCGAGCGGAGGGTTCCGTTCTGCTTCAGCGCGAGGATGCTCCACTCCTTGTCCTTCTTCAGGGAGACCACCAGCGGGTTCACCGAGTAGACCCGGTCGATCTCCCAGCCGCGCTTGGGCTGGTACGTCCACCGGGGCTTGCCGCTGACCGGGTCGAGCTCCTGGAGCTGGTGCTGCGGGTTGTCGGTGTCGGACGTGCGGCAGCTGGACGCGGCGATGAGCTTGGCCCCGCCGGCGAAGGCGAACGGCTGGCAGTTGCCCGACGGCTTGCCGAACAGTTCCTTGCCGTCGCTGACCCGGTAGGCGTTGGAGTTGCCGGTGCGCCCGACCGTCACGGTGTCGCCGCTGATGGCCAGCGAGATGTCCGAAAGGAAGTCCCAGGTGCCGTTCTGCTTGATCGGCTTCTTCCAGCCGGCCTTGCCGGTGGCGAGGTCGACCATCTGGAGATCCGCGCAGTCCGCCTTGTCGGTGGTGCCGTTCTTGACCCCGAGGACGATCTTGCCGTCGGTGGTGGGCTGCGAGGGCGCCGCGCACAGGTCGGCGGGCAGCTTGAGGGTCCACTTCTGCTTGCCGTCGGCCACGGAGTAGCCGGAGACCGAGCGGTACATGGCCTTGACGATCGTGTCGCCGGCCACCCATGGGCCGTACACGTCGGCGCCGTTGCGCGGCAGGTCGATGTCGTTCTTCTGCAGCCAGAGGACCTTGGCCTCGCCGGACTTGCGCCCGGCGTTGAGGTCGTCGCCGGAGCCGCGGCCCTCGCCGTCGCCGTCACCGTTGCCCTCGTTGACGGAGGGCGAGGTGCTCGGCTTGGCGTCCCCGCTCTCCTTCGCGACCGGCTTCTTGTCGTCGTCGCCGCTCGTGGCGACGTAGATGCCGCCGCCGATCACCAGGAGCGCGGCGGCCGCGGCGCCGATGATGATCGCGGGCTTGCGCTTGGAGGGACCGCCACCGCCCGGACCGACGGGGGCCGGTGCGCCGGGATACTGCTGCTGCGGGTATCCGTAACCGGGCTGCGTCGGTTGGCCGTACGGACCCGGCTGCTGGGCGTAGGGGCCGGGCTGCTGCTGGGTGTACGGACCGGGCTGCTGGGCGTAGGGGCCCTGCTGCTGACCGTACGGGCCGGGCTGCTGGCCCGGCTGCTGCGGGTAGCCGTAGCCGGGGGCCTGGCCCGGGGGCTGGCCGGGGGCCTGCGGATAGCCGTAGCCCGGCTGGGCGGGCGGCGGTGTCTGCGGCGGCTGAGGACTTCCCGGCGGCGGTGTCTGCGGCGGGCCCTGGGGCGGCTGAGGACTTCCCGGCGGCGGATCCTGCGGCGCGCCGAAGCCTCCCTGCGGCGGTTGCTGGCTGGGCGGCTGGGTCATCAGCACGTCCCCCTTCGTGCGGTCCGGTGCCCGTTCCGGTCTCCCCCGCGATTCCGCGGAGCACCACGGGGCCGAAACCCCCTGAATTTCCCGGAAAGGAGCGAATCGGGCATGGATCCCGCGTGTTACGTCAGTCGAGCGGGGCTTCTTTGTACCACCCGCAGTATTCCGGGCACCGGGTCGGTCCGCCCCCTGTTCCCAAGGGAGAACCGGCCCGTGATGCCTCCGTTACGCCTGGGTGTCAGTTGCCGAACATCTCCATCGACTTGGCCCGCTTCTCATCCCCGTCCTCGACTCCGCTGATGCTGGTACTCATCAATAGGGAGCGGCCGTCCACATAGGCGACCCGCGGCTCGAAGAGGGTCTGCTCGGTCCGCACCCCTCCGTTCGGGTGCCGCAGCAGCAGCTTCGGTGTGCCGCCGGTCGGTGCGAGGGTGGCGATCCCGCCGCCCCTCTTCGACGACGACTCCACGAACAGCAGCAGCCTGCCGCCCTCCACCCGCATCGGCATCATGGTCTGCCCGGCCGGAGCCGCGGCCCGCCACTTGACCCGGCCGCCGGCAACGTCGAAGGCGACGACCTTGTTGGTGGGGCCGGAGTCGGACTCGGTGGCCTCGGTCGCCAGGTAGACCGTCCGGTCGTCGGCCGCCACCCCGAGGCAGTTGTCGAGGTTCCCGCCGCCGGTGATGAGTTCGGTGTCGCACTCCACCCGGTAGTTCTCCTTGCCGCCGACCAGCTGGGAGCGGTACGTACCGTCCGGGTTGAGCGTGAGGATGGCCCAGCCGCCCTTCTTCTTCAGGGAGACGACCAGCGGGTTGACGGAGTAGAACTGCGAGACCTCCCAGCCCTTCTTGACCTTGTACTTCCACAGGACCTTCCCGCCGACCGGGTCGATCCGCTCCACCAGCTGTTCCTTGTGGTCGTCGGCCGCCGTCTGGCAGCTGGCGGCGGCGATGCCCAGCGGGCCGCTCGCGAAGCCGAACGGCTGGCAGTTGCCCGGGAGTTCACCGAAGAGCACCTTGCCGTCGCTGATCCGGAAGGCGTCCGTCCTGGTCGTGCGCCCGACGGTCACGGTGTTGCCGTTGGTCGCCATCGCGACATCGGAGAGCAGGTCCCAGGTGCCCTGCCGCTTGTACGTCTTGTACCAGCCGGCCCTGCCGGTCGTGAGGTCGACCATCTGGAGCGCGTTGCACTCGGCCTCGGTGCCGCTGCCGCTCTCGACCCCGAAGACGATCCTGCCGTCGGTGGTGGCCTGCGAGGGGGCCCCGCACACCTTGCCCGGCAGCCGGAAGCTCCACTTCTCGCTGCCGTCGGCGGTCGAGTAGCCGGTGACGGTGTGGAACATCGCCTTGACGACGGTGTCGCCGACGAACCAGGGGCCGTACACGCTCGCGCCGTTACGGGGCAGGTCGACGCCGCCCTCCTGGAGCCAGAGGACCTTGGCCTCGCCCGGATCGCGCAAGGTGTTGATCCCGTCGGCCTCCGCGCGCAGGTCGCTCGGCCCCGGATCCTTCTCCTTGCCCTTGCCCTTGGGCTTGCCGGTGGAGGACGTATCGGGCCCGGGGGCCGCGCTCGACTTCCCGGTGGGTTCCGGCCCGTCGCCCCCGCCGGTGGCCAGCCAGACGCCCCCGCCCGCCAGCAGCACCACGGCGAGCACGGCCCCGACGACCGCCCCGCGCCGGCCCCGGAAGAACCCGCCGCCACCGCCGCCGCCCGCCGGACCGCCCGGCTGAGGCTGCGGTGGTTGGCCGTACGGACCGGGCTGCGGCTGAACGGGCGCGCCGTAAGGGCCGGGCTGGGCAGGGGCGTTGTACGGGCCGGGCTGAGCGGGAGCACCGTACGGACCGGGCTGCGGCGGTGGGCCGTAGGGCCCCGGCGGCTGAGCGCCGTACGGACCTGCGGCCTGGGCCGGCGGCGGTCCGTACGAACCCGGCTGCGGCTCGTAGGGAGCCCCGAAGCCCCCCTGCGGTGGTTGCTGGCCGGGCGGCTGGGTCATCAGCACGTCCCCCTTCGTGCGGACCGGTCCGGCTGCGGCGCCGGGCGAGGCTTCTTTCTACCACCCGCCCCACCAGCCCCAACGGTCACATCTGACGCGCCTGGCGCGCCTGACAGACCTGACGGATCCGACGGATCCGACGGACCTGACGCACCGCAGCGATCAGGCGTCCTCGGCCAGTTCCAGCCAGCGCATCTCCAACTCGTCGCGCTCGGCGACCAGTTCCCGCAGCTCCGCGTCGAGCTTGGCCACCTTCTCGAAGTCCGTGGCGTGCTCCGCGATCTGCGCGTGCAGCGTGGTCTCCCGCGTCGACATCTTGTCGAGCTGCCGCTCGACCTTCTGGAGCTCCTTCTTCGCCGCGCGGGCGGCCTGCGGGGAGACCGTCGCGGCCGGTGCGGCCTTCTCCTTGGCCGCCGCGGGTGCGGCGGAGGGGGTGGCCGCCTCCTCCATCCGCTGCCTGCGCTCCAGGTACTCGTCGATCCCGCGCGGCAGCATCCGCAGCGTGCGGTCGCCGAGCAGCGCCATCACCCGGTCCGTGGTCCGCTCGATGAAGAACCGGTCGTGGGAGATCACGATCATCGATCCGGGCCAGCCGTCGAGGAGGTCCTCCAGCTGGGTCAGGGTCTCGATGTCGAGGTCGTTGGTGGGCTCGTCGAGGAAGAGGACGTTCGGCTCGTCCATCAGCAGCCGCAGGATCTGGAGCCGGCGCCGCTCACCACCGGACAGGTCGCCGACCGGAGTCCACTGCTTCTCCTTCGAGAAGCCGAACTGCTCGCAGAGCTGGCCCGCGGTCATCTCGCGGCCCTTGCCGAGGTCGACCCGGTCGCGTACCTGCTGCACCGCTTCGAGCACCCGCAGGTTCGGGTTGAGCTCGCTGACCTCCTGGGAGAGGTACGCCAGCCTGACGGTCTTGCCGACGACGACCTTCCCGGCGGCGGGCTGCGCTTCGCCCTGGGTGCGGGCCGCCTCGGCGAGCGCCCGCAGCAGCGAGGTCTTGCCCGCGCCGTTGACCCCGACCAGGCCGATCCGGTCACCGGGGCCGAGCTGCCAGGTGAGGTGGGTGAGCAGCGTCTTGGGACCGGCCTGGACGGTCACGTCCTCCAGGTCGAAGACGGTCTTGCCGAGCCGGGCGTTGGCGAACTTCATCAGCTCGCTGGTGTCGCGCGGCGGCGGCACATCGGCGATCAGTTCGTTGGCCGCCTCGATGCGGTAGCGCGGCTTGGAGGTGCGGGCGGGGGCACCGCGGCGCAGCCAGGCCAGCTCCTTGCGCATCAGGTTCTGCCGCTTGGACTCCTCGGTCGCGGCGATCCGCTCCCGCTCGGCCCGCGCGAAGACGTAGTCGCTGTAGCCGCCCTCGTACTCGTGGACCGTGCCGCGCTGGACGTCCCACATCCGGGTGCAGACCTGGTCGAGGAACCAGCGGTCGTGGGTGACGCAGACGAGTGCGGAGCGGCGGGCGCGCAGATGGCCGGCCAGCCAGGAGATGCCCTCGACGTCGAGGTGGTTGGTGGGCTCGTCGAGGACGATGAGGTCCTGTTCGGCGATGAGCAGCTTGGCCAGCGCGATCCGGCGCCGTTCGCCGCCGGAGAGCGGGGCGATGACGGTGTCCAGGCCGTGCTCGAAGCCCGGCAGGGCGAGCCCGCCGAAGAGCCCGGTGAGGACGTCGCGGATCTTGGCGCTGCCCGCCCACTCGTGGTCGGCGAGGTCGCCGATCACCTCGTGGCGGATGGTCGCCCGCGGGTCGAGGGAGTCGTGCTGGGTGAGGACGCCGAGCCGCAGCCCGCCGTTGTGGGTGACGCGTCCGCTGTCCGCCTCCTCCAGCCGGGCGAGCATCCGGATGAGCGTCGTCTTGCCGTCGCCGTTGCGGCCCACGACACCGATCCGGTCTCCCTCGGACACCCCGAGGGACACTCCGTCGAGCAGGGCACGGGTGCCGTACACCTTGCTGACCTGCTCGACATTGACCAGATTGACGGCCATTTCACTCCTGCCCGGGGGGATGGATCGGCTTCCCAGGGTACGGGGCGGCGGCGGGGCGATGTCCGCTCGCCCTCGCCGCCCCCACGACGGCGGCAGGCGTTCAGCGGACGGTCGCCCCCGGTGCCGGGGAGACCGCGGTGCGTGTGTTGCGGCAGGTGCCCGAGGTGAGCAGGGCCTCGGCCACCTTCTGGGCCGCCTCCGCGTCCGCCACCAGGAACGCGGTGGTCGGCCCGGAGCCCGAGACCAGGGCCGCCAGGGCCCCGGCGGCGGTGCCCGCGGCGAGGGTGTCGGCGAGCGAGGGGCGCAGGGAGAGCGCGGCGGGCTGGAGGTCGTTGGAGAGGGCCCCGGCGAGTGCGGTGGGGTCGCCGGTGCGCAGGGCGTCGAGGAGCGCCGGGGAGGCTTCGGGGGCCGGGACGTCGGTGTCCGCCGTGAGCCGGTCGAACTCGGCGTAGACGGCCGGGGTGGAGAGCCCGCCGTCGGCGACCGCGAAGACCCAGTGGAAGGTGGAGCCGACCTCGACCGGGGTCAGCCGCTCACCGCGTCCGGTGCCGAGGGCCGCGCCGCCGACCAGGCTGAACGGGACGTCGCTGCCCAGCTCGGCGCAGATGGCGAGGAGCTCGTCCCGGGTGGCGCCGGTGGACCAGAGGGCGTCGCAGGCCAGCAGCGCGGCGGCCCCGTCGGCGCTGCCGCCCGCCATGCCGCCCGCGACGGGGATGTCCTTGGCGATGTGGAGGTGCACATCGGGTGCGATGCCGTGGCGCTCGGCCAGGGCGAGCGCGGCGCGGGCGGCGAGGTTCGTCGCGTCCAGCGGGACCTGGGCTGCGTCCGGGCCCGAGCAGGTGATCCGCAGCTCGTCGGCGGGGGTGGCGGTGACCTCGTCGTACAGGCCGACGGCGAGGAAGACATTGGCCAGGTCGTGGAAGCCGTCGGGGCGCGGGGCACCGACCGCGAGCTGGACGTTGACCTTGGCGGGTACGCGGACGGTGACGCTCACTCGCCACTCCCTGAGGGCTCGTTCCCGGTGTCCCCGGAGGGCTGGTTCGTGGTGGCCCTGGAAGGGGGATTCCCCGTGGCCCCGGAGGGCTTGTGCTCGGCGATGGCGGCGAATTCCTCGACCGTCAGCGATTCGCCGCGGGCCTGCGGCGAGATCCCGGCCGCGACCAGGGCCGCCTCGGCGGCGGGGGCGGAGCCCGCCCAGCCGGCCAGGGCCGCCCGCAGCGTCTTGCGGCGCTGGGCGAAGGCCGCGTCGACGACCGCGAAGACCTCGGTGCGGTCGGCGCTCGTCGCGATCGGCTCGGTGCGCCGGACCAGGGAGACCAGTCCGGAGTCGACGTTCGGGGCGGGCCAGAAGACGTTGCGGCCGATGGAGCCGGCCCGCTTGACGTCCGCGTACCAGTTGGCCTTCACGGACGGCACGCCGTAGACCTTGTTGCCCGGCCGGGCGGCCAGCCGGTCGGCGACCTCGGCCTGGACCATGACGAGGGTGCGCTCGATGGACGGGAAGCGCTCCAGCATCGTCAGCAGGACCGGCACGGCGACGTTGTACGGGAGGTTCGCGACCAGCGCGGTGGGCGCCGGGCCGGGCAGCTCCCGGACCAGCATCGCGTCGGAGTGGACCAGGGCGAACCGGTCGGCGCGCCCCGGCATCCGGGCGGCGACGGTGGCGGGCAGCGCGGCCGCCAGTACGTCGTCGATCTCGACGGCGACGACCCGGTCCGCCGCCTCCAGCAGCGCCAGGGTCAGCGAGCCGAGCCCGGGGCCGACCTCGACGACGACGTCGTCCGGGCGGACCTCCGCCGTCCGTACGATCCGGCGGACCGTATTGGCGTCGATGACGAAGTTCTGGCCGCGCTGCTTGGTCGGGCGTACGCCCAGTGCGGCGGCCAGCTCGCGGATGTCTGCGGGGCCCAGGAGGGCATCGGGCTCTGTGGTGCTCACCTGTAAAGCGTAAGGCGCCTTACGGTTCGCACCCGCCGCCCGGCCGCTCAGCAGCCGCCCGGCACGCACTCGGCAGCCGCTCAGTAGTCGAAGGCCCGTGCCGTGTTGTCCGCGATCGCCGCCGCCAGGGTGTCCTCGTCGGCCCCCTTCACCTCGGCCATCGCACGGAGCGTGACCGGGATGAGGTAGGGCGCGTTGGGCCGGCCCCGGTAGGGGGCGGGCGTCAGGAACGGGGCGTCCGTCTCGACCAGGACCAGCTCCGTCGGCGCGACGGCCAGGGCGTCCCGCAGCGGCTGGGCGTTCTTGAAGGTGACATTGCCCGCGAAGGACATGAAGTACCCGGCGTCCGCGCAGATCCGGGCCATCTCGGCGTCGCCGGAGTAGCAGTGGAACACGGTACGGTCCGGGGCGCCCGCGTCGGCGAGGACGCGCAGCACGTCCGCGTGCGCCTCGCGGTCGTGGATGACCAGCGCCTTGCCGTGCCGTTTGGCGATCTCGATATGGGCCCGGAAGGACTCCTCCTGGGCGGCCACGCCCTCGGGCCCGGTGCGGAAGTAGTCGAGCCCGGTCTCACCGACCCCGCGTACGTGGTCGAGCGCGGCCAGTGCGTCGATCTCCGCGAGGGCCTCGTGCAGCGCCGCCGGTCCGCCCGGCTCCCGCGCTCCCTGGCGCGAGGTGCCTTCGGGGTCGCCGAGGACGAGGCGCGGCGCCTCGTTGGGGTGCAGCGCGACCGCCGCGTACACACCGGCGTGCGCGGCGGCGGTCTCGGCGGCCCAGCGCGAGCCGGCGACATCGCACCCCACCTGGATCACGGTGGTCACATTGACCGCCGCGGCCCTGGCCAGGCCCTCCTCGACGGTCGCGTCCTGCATGTCCAGGTGGGTGTGCGAATCGGCGACCGGTACCCGGAGGGGTTCGGGCAGCGGCGGGGCTTCGGTACGGCTCATGGAGACGATCGTACGAGGACACGCCGATGGCCCCCGCCCTCGGTGGAGCCGGGGGGCTACTTCCGGTGGAAGGGGTGCAGCAGATCGGACAGGTGCCAGTGGTGCCCCGCGCCCGCGGGTACGGCAGCCACGGCCTCGCCCTCCCGGGCGTCGCTGTCCTCGATGGCCGGCCTGGCCGGCTGGGGGTTGTGGAGGAGTTGCTGAACGGTCGAGACCCGCCCGGCCCGCATGATCCGGACCACGTGTCCGCCGCAGTTGGAGCAACTGGGCCTGGAAAGGGGCGAGGGGACACGCTCCCCATCCGCCTTGTATATGACGAAAGCGTTGTTGGATCCGTCGACGTGGTGCTCTATCTCAAAGGCTTGTTCCCAGCCATGTCCGCACCTCATGCAGGCGAAGGCATACGCCTCGTGTGCGGTGGTTGCTGCGATCTCGCTCATGCCCGCTCCTTTGTCCGTCGGACAGGCACTCCGGACAAGCGCTCCGGAGGTTGCGTCCTGGAACCAGTGGACGCCTCTACCGGCAGCAGCGCACCGGGCCCTGTCGACTGTTGGAGCGCTTTTGGCCCGGTCGTGGCAGAAAGGCCCGATACGCGGCTCTCGCTTTGCTTTTCACGATAGTCCTTTGCCTTCCGCAGGGACGGTTCGCGCCGCATTCTTTGCCGCCACGACCGCGTCGAACACCTCGCGCTTGGGCAGCCCCGCGGCCGCGGCGACGGCGGCGATCGCCTCCTTGCGCCGCTCCCCCGCCTCCTCGCGCACCCGCACCCGGCGCACCAGCTCCTCGGCGTCCAGTTCCTCGGGTCCGGAGTCGGCCGCGCCCTCGACGACGACGGTGATCTCGCCGCGCACCCCTTCGGCCGCCCAGACGGCCAGCTCGCCCAGCGGGCCGCGCTTCACTTCCTCGTACGTCTTGGTCAGTTCCCGGCACACGGCGGCCCGGCGTCCGTCGCCGAAGACCTCGGCCATCGCGGCGAGGGTGTCGTCGAGCCGGTGGGGGGCCTCGAAGAAGACCATGGTGCGGCGCTCGTCGGCGACCTCGCGCAGCCGGCCGAGCCGTTCGCCCGCCTTGCGGGGCAGGAAGCCCTCGAAGCAGAAGCGGTCGACGGGCAGCGCGGACAGGGCGAGCGCGGTCAGCACGGCGGACGGTCCGGGGACGGCGGTGACCTTGATGTCCTGCTCCACGGCGGCGGCCACGAGCCGGTAGCCGGGGTCGGAGACGGACGGCATCCCCGCGTCCGTGACCAGCAGGACGCGGGCGCCGCCGGTCAGCGCCTCGACCAGTTCGGGCGTACGGGCCGACTCGTTGCCCTCGAAGTAGGAGACGACCCGCCCCGTGGTGTGGATCCCGAGCGCCTGGGTGAGGCGGCGCAGCCGCCGGGTGTCCTCGGCGGCGACGATGTCCGCCGTCTCCAGCTCTGCGGCGAGGCGTGGCGGGGCGTCCGCCACGTCGCCGATGGGGGTTCCCGCGAGTACCAGCGTTCCAGTCGTTCCAGTCACGGAACCATCCTCCCAGCACGGGCGACAGCACTCGCACAGCGGCGTTCCCTACGATGGCGCGGTGACGAGTACTGCGCCCGAAGCCCGACAGGGCCAAGACGCCGGGGAACCGCACGGCGAAGAACCGGCCTCCTGGCAGCAGCGGCTGCGCCGCTTCGGCCATGCGCCCCGGCCCGGGACCGGGCTGCGCGAGCGGCTGGTCCCGCCGTACACCCGGCCCGGCGCCCAGCTGTGGGCGGTGCTCGGGGTCTCCCCGCCGCTGGCCGGGCGCCTGGTGCGGTGGTCGGCGTGGGGCGGTCCGCTGCTGGTGGCGCTGGTCGCCGGGGTGCTGCGGTTCTGGAAGCTGGGCAGCCCGCACGCGCTGATATTCGATGAGACGTACTACGCCAAGGACTCCTGGGCGCTGATCAACCAGGGGTACGAGGGCGACTGGCCCAAGGACATCGACAAGCTGATCCTCGCGGACCCCTCGAAGGTGCACGTCCCGGTGGACCCGGGCTATGTGGTGCACCCGCCGGTCGGCAAGTGGGTCATCGGGCTCGGTGAGCACTTCTTCGGGCTCACGCCGTTCGGCTGGCGGTTCATGGTGGCGGTGCTCGGCACGCTGTCGGTGCTGATGCTGTGCCGGATCGGCCGGCGGCTGTTCCGCTCGACGTTCCTGGGCTGTCTGGCGGGCACCCTGCTCGCCGTCGACGGTCTGCATTTCGTGATGAGCCGTACCGCGCTGCTCGACCTGGTGCTGATGTTCTTCGTGCTGGCGGCGTTCGGCGCGCTGCTGATCGACCGCGACTGGGCGCGGCGCAGGCTCGCCGCGGCGCTGCCGGTCGACGAGGAGGGGGTGCTGCGCCCGGACGCGGAGATCGCGGACCGGCTGCGGCTGGGCTGGCGTCCGTGGCGGATCACCGCGGGGCTGATGCTGGGGCTGGCCTTCGCCACCAAGTGGAACGGCCTGTACATCATGGTCGGCTTCGGCCTGATGACGGTGCTGTGGGACGTGGGTGCCCGGCGGACGGCGGGTGCGGTCCGCCCCTACCTGGCGGTGCTGAAGCGGGATCTGCTGCCGGCGTTCGTCTCGACGGTGCCGGTCGCGCTCGCGACGTACCTCGTCTCCTGGACCGGATGGATCGTCACCGGCAAGGGCTACTACCGCGACTGGGCGCAGACCGACGGCCGGGGCGGCAGCTGGACCTGGCTGCCGGACTGGCTGCGCAGCCTGTGGCATTACGAGTACCAGGTCTACGAGTTCCATGTGAACCTGACGTCCGGCCACACCTACCAGTCCAATCCATGGAGCTGGATCGTGCTCGGCCGGCCCGTCTCGTACTTCTGGGAGGAGCAGTCGGGCTGCGCGGCGTCGGAGACCGGCAAGTGCTCGCGCGAGGTGCTGGCGATCGGGACGCCGCTGCTGTGGTGGGCGGCGTGCTTCGCCCTGGTGTACGTGCTGTGGCGGTGGTTCTTCCGGCGCGACTGGCGGGCGGGCGCGATCGCCTGCGGTGTGGCGGCGGGCTGGCTGCCCTGGTTCCTCTACCAGGAGCGGACGATCTTCCTCTTCTACGCGGTCGTGTTCGTGCCGTTCCTGTGTCTGGCGGTGACGATGATGATCGGCGCGCTGCTGGGCCCGGCGGCCGGGACGGGGACGAAACGGGAGCTGGGCCTGATGACCGGTGATCCCTCGGGGGAGCGCAGACGGACACTGGGCGCGATCGCGGCGGGTGTCCTGGTCCTGCTGATCATCTGGAACTTCATCTACTTCTGGCCGATCTACACGGGCACCCCGATCCCGGACGGGTCGTGGCGGGACCGGATGTGGCTGGACACGTGGATCTGACGGATGAAGCCATCGAGGGGCCGTAGTCGTCGACTGCGGCCCCTCGGTGGTGGTCACCTGTCGGCGACGTGAAGGCGCTCAGCCGCCGACGGGCTCCGCGAACTCAAGGACGTCCTCAAGCCGTCCTCTGCCAAGTCCCCCTCTTCCGTCGAGATCCTCGGTCTCGACGTAGGTGACCTCGCCGACGACGAACACCCCGGTCACCCGGAAGCAGTGGTCGTGCCGCGGAGCGTCCGGGAAGCGAAGGGCCCAGACGGAGCCGACGCGTGGCTGTGCGGTCATGCGGTCAGTATGCCCACCGCTGCTCTACGACCGTGCCCCATCCATACCGATCGCGGCCCGGGTGCCCCGGCCCCGCGCTCCGGTCACTCCCTGTGCCCGCGCCCCTCGCATCGCGTTCCGATAACGACCGCCCCGGCCTTCCCCGCCATCCCGTAGGGTGCCCAGCAGCATCTTGTTGAACGCGTTCAACAAGGAACTCCTGGGGAGGGGGACTGCAGGTATGCGCAGTGGAGCGAAGGTAGCGATAGTCGGCGGGGTGTTCGCGGTCGTGGTCGGCGGGGTGGGGTACGGGGCGTACAACATCCTGGACGGGCTGAGCGGCGGCGGGGGCGGGGGTACGGACACCACGTCCACCTCCGCCGAGGTGAAGACGGGCCCGGTCACCAAGGCGGAGATCGACGACGCGTCGAAGAAGTTCCTCAAGGCCTGGGCGAGCGGCGACCCGGACACCGCGTCCCAGCTCACCAACAACGCGGCCGAGGCAGGCCCGGCCCTCACCGGCTACCGCGAGAGCGCCCATGTCACCAAGGCGGTGATCACCCCGGGCCCCGCGGTGGGCCCGAAGGTGCCGTACACGGTGAACGCGACCGTCTCCTTCAAGGGGAAGTCCAAGCCCTGGTCGTACTCCTCCGAGCTGACCGTGGTCCGCGGGAAGACCACCGGCAGGCCGCTGGTGGACTGGTCCCCCGCCGTGATCCATCCGGAGCTGAAGGACGGCGCCTCGCTCAAGACGGGCGAGGCGTCGGCCCCCTCGATCGAGGCCGTCGACCACAACGGCAAGATCCTCACCAAGGAGAAGTACCCGTCGCTGGGTTCGATCCTGGACACGCTGCGCCAGAAGTACGGCGAGAAGGCCGGCGGCACCGCGGGCATCGAGACCTGGATCGAGAGCGCGGACGCGGGCAGCCCCGGCAAGACCCTGCTCACCCTCACCAAGGGCAGGCCGGGCAAGGTGCAGACCACCCTGGACGCCGGTGCCCAGGCGGCGGCCGAGCTGGCCGTGAAGAAGTTCAGCCAGGCCTCGGTGGTCGCCGTCAGGCCGTCCACGGGTGCGATCCGCGCGGTCGCCAACAACCCGGCCACCGGCTTCAACGCGGCGATGCAGGGCACGCAGGCCCCCGGTTCCACGATGAAGATCGTGACGGCGGCGATGCTGATCGAGAAGGGCCTCACCTCGGCCGGCCAGAAGATCGAGTGCCCGCCGACCGCGACGTACTACGGCCGCACCTTCAAGAACCTGGACGGGTTCTCCATCGGCGACGGCACCCTGACGACCAGCTTCGCCCGGTCCTGCAACACGGCCTTCATCAAGCTGATCGACGACACCAAGGACGACGCGGCGCTCCCCAGGGAGGCCCGTGACGTCTTCGGGATCGGCCTGGACTGGCAGACCGGCGTCGTCACCTTCGACGGCAAGGTGCCCGAGGAGACCCAGGGCGAGGCCGCCGCGCAGTACATCGGCCAGGGCACGGTCCAGATGAACGCCCTCAACATGGCCTCCATCACCGCCACCGCCCGGACCGGCACCTTCCGCCAGCCGATCATCGTGTCCCCGGAGCTGGACGGCCGCCCGATCGCCACCGCCGCGCGTTCCCTGCCCGCCTCCGTCTCCCAGCAGCTCACCGGCATGATGCGGCAGACCGCCAGTTGGGGCACCGGCAGGGCGGCGATGGCCTCGGTCGTCGGCGACAAGGGCGCCAAGACGGGCTCGGCGGAGGTGGACGGCCAGGCCACGTCCAACAGCTGGTTCACCGGCTTCAACAACGACCTGGCGGCCGCCGCGGTCGTGCAGGCCGGCGGCCACGGCGGCGACGCGGCGGGCCCGGTGGTCGCCGCCGTGCTCCGCGCGGGGTCCTGAACACCGGACGCCGTACGGAACCCCGTCGCATGCCCCGCACGCCGTTCGCTAGCGTGCGGGGCATGAGCACTTCCGATGCCACCGCCGCCGCCGAGGCCCACCCCCGATTCGCCGAGGCCCTGCGGGAGCTGGGCCTCGACGTCGAGGTCCGCCGCTTCCCCGAGGCCACCCGTACCGCCGCCGAGGCCGCCGCCGCGATCGGCTGCGAGCTGAGCGAGATCGTCAAGTCGCTGATCTTCGAGGCGGACGGGTCCCCCGTGCTGGTCCTGATGGACGGCTCCTCGCGGGTCGACGTGGAGCGGGTACGCGCGGAGCTGGGCGCCGCGAAGGTCAAGCGGGCCGGGGCCGAGCTGGTCCGGGAGACGACCGGGTACGCCATCGGCGGCGTGCCGCCCTTCGGGCACCGCACGAAGACCCGGGTGCTGGCCGACCGCGGGCTGCTGGACCACGCCGTGGTGTGGGCGGCGGCGGGCACCCCGCACACCGTCTTCCCGCTCGACCCCGCCTCGTTGATCGGACACGCCGGCGGCACCGTGGTGGACGTGCGCGAGCACGCGAAGTGACGCCGCTGGTCGCGTGCGCGGTCCTGATCGCGGCGGTCACCCACGCCAGCTGGAACGCCATCGCGCACGCGATCAAGGACCAGCTCCTCTCCTTCACCCTGATCTCCGGCGGCGGTCTGCTGATCGGCGCGGCCGCCGCCCTGTTCGTACCGTTCCCGGCCGCCGGGGCCTGGCCGTATCTGCTGGTCTCGGCCGGGCTCCATGTGGCGTACATGCTGCTGCTGATGCGCTCGTTCACCCTGGGCGACTTCGGGCAGATGTACCCGATCGCCCGGGGCACGGCCCCGCTGGTGGTGACGGTCCTCGCCGCGGTCTTCGTCGGCGAGCACCCGGACGGCTGGGCCACCGCCGGGGTCGCGGTGGCCTCGGCGGGGCTGGTCGGACTGGCCCTCTGGGGCATCCGGGGCAGCGGTCGCCGCCCCGACTGGCCCGCCCTGCTGGCCGCCCTCGCGACCGGACTGGCCATCGCCGGATACACCACGGTGGACGGCGTCGGCGTACGCGCCTCCGGCACCCCGCTCGGCTACATCGCCTGGCTGATGATCCTGGAGGGCCTGGCCATCCCGGTCTACGCGCTCCACCGCCGCCGCGCCGAACTCCTGCCCGCCCTGCGCCCGTTCGCCGTACGCGGACTGCTGGGCGCGGCCCTGTCGGTGACGGCGTACGCCCTCGTCCTGTGGGCCCAGACCCGGGCGGCACTGGCCCCGATCGCGGCCCTGCGCGAGTCCTCCATCATCGTCGGCGCGGCCATCGGAACGCTCCTCTTCAAGGAACGATTCGGCGCACCACGCATCGCGGCGGCCGGGCTGATGGTCGTCGGCATCGGCCTGATGCTGCACACGGGGTGAGCGGGGCGGGTGCGGGGGGGCAGGTGCAGGAAGCGGGTTCAGGGGCAGGTGCAGGGAGCGGGTTCAGGGGCCTGGTTCGGCGGCGATGCGGGTAGGTCGCTTCCAGACCTCCGCCTCCTACGAAGGGCCCTCCCGTGACAGCCGAGTCCCCGCACTGGTTCACGTCCTCCTACAGCGACAACGGCGGTTCCTGCGTCGAGGTCGCCACCAACCTCGCCACCCCGCACGGAACCGTCCCCGTACGCGACTCCAAGAACCCCGGCGGACCCGTGCTGCACGCCACCCCCGCCGCCTTCGCCGCGTTCGTGGCGGGCGTCAGGGGCGGGGAGTTCGGCTCCGTCTGACCCTCGGGGTCCGTCCGGGCGGGCGGACCTCCTGGGGCGTCCGCGAAGGAACGTGACACGGCACGAGTCGGCCGTCGCGCCTCAATCAGGGTGCACGGAGAGGGTGTACGTGCAGTCGGTGTCGGGGACGACGACGAGGAACGGGTTGCCGCTCTTGATGTGCGCCTGGGCCGCGCGCTGGCCCTGCCGGTCCTCGTACCAGGCACGGAGCTCGGCGGGGCGGTCGGGCGTCGAGCCGACCGGCAGCCGCTTCAAGGGCTGCACCCACGCCGAACACCCCGGGCCGGGACGCGGGCCAAGGCCTGAGTCGGGATCGGGATCGAGATCGGAATCCGCGTCGGATTCGGAGTCGGGATCCGCGTCGGGATCGGCATCGGTGTCGATCCGGTCCGCGATCCACAACGCCTGGCCGCCCAGCCACCGCATTGCCAGCACCGGGGAGACGGTCCGGAACGTGCCCAGCACATGCCTCGCCATCTCTCCCGTGCCCCCGAAGAATTCCACCGCCAACGCCTCGCACCGGTAACCACCGGGTGGTACCGCCCCGTTCACACCCCACCCCGGCTGCTCCGCAGATTCCGCAACGCGTTCTCCACGCTCAGCCGCTCGGCCGGAGTGAGCGCCTGGACCCACTCGGGCTCCGCCTCCCACTCCACACCGCCGCCGAGCGGCCGCAGGGACCAGTACGGACCGGCGACCCCACAGAATTCCCCCACCCGGCCGCCATGGCCGGAATCCCGGAAAAGCGTTCCGGAGGGCGGAACTTGAGGGGGTTGGTGACGAGTCAGGGCACCATCTTCTTCGGGCACGTCAACTCCGCTCCGTAGCCATCCCACTACCAGGAGGCTTCAGAGTGGCCTAGAGTCGGAGTGTCATCAACATGGCCGAAGGGGAGGACACATTGGTAAACCGCAAGGAGTTGAACCCTGAAGCAAGCCCTCAGGCTGCTTTCGGCGCACGTTTACGCAGGCTGCGGGAAGAGCGCGGCTGGACCCAGGATCACGTCGGTGCGCTGGTCGGCTGTACGGGCAGGCATATCTCGGCCCTCGAAACTGGTCGTAAATCACCGACTCTGCCGTTCTCGCGCCGTGTTGATGTGGCATTGGATACGACAAACACCGCCGATTCGTTCGAGCGCGAATGGCGCGATATCAAGCACGGAAACCTACTGGAGGGATTCCCGGAATACGTCGGGTACGAGGGCAGGGCGACGGAGATCAGACTGTTCCAGATCGGGATCGTCCCCGGGCTGTTGCAGACTCCGGAGTACGCAAGGGCGCTGGCGAATGGTGATGTGTGGCGAGGCTCCATCACGCCCGAACAGGCAGAAGAGCGCGTGTCGTTCCTGGCTCAGCGGCAAGGCGCGTTGACGAGGGCACGGCCACCCATGCTGATCGCGGTGATGGACGAAAGCTGCATCCGCCGCCCGATCGGCGGTCCCGAGGTCATGGAGTCCCAGATTCAGAAGCTGGTCGATTTCGCCGCACTCCCCAACACGGTTCTCCAGGTGGCGCCGTTCGACATAGGGGAGCGTCGTCCCTTCAACCTGCCGGTCAACTTGCTCACCCTTCCGGACCGGTCCATGGTCTCGTATGCCGAATCCCACTCGCAGGGGAACGTGGACCGCGAGAGCGCTTCCGTTCTGCCTCTGCTGACGGGCTACCATCAGCTACAGGCCGAAGCCCTCTCCCAAGCGGCATCCGTGGCGATGATCAAGCAGGCATGAAAGGGAAGATCCGTGACTGACGAGCCCCGCTGGTTCAAGTCTTCGTACAGCTCCAACGGCGGCGACTGCGTGGAGGCCGCCACCAACCTCGCCGCCTCGAACGGCGTGGTCCCCGTCCGCGACTCCAAGAACCCCGGCGGCCCCGTGCTGCACACCTCCCCCGCCTCCTTCGCCGCCTTCGTGACGGGCGTCAAGGCAGGGGAGTTCGGCGCCGTCTGACCAACGGAGGTCCAGCGCACCCGATCCGACGAGCCCCACCGCGCGACGCACGGTGGGGCTTCGCGCTGCCCATACCCACCCGCGCCGGTTTGCCTCTCCGGCCCAATGGGCACGTGGAACGCGGCACAGCCTTCGGTACTGCATCCGGCCAGTCGCGAAAGGGCTCCCATGACGATCGAATCCGCCCGCTGGGTCACGTCTTCGTACAGCGGCAGCGGCGGTTCTTGCGTTGAGTGGGCCCCGAGCAGCGCACTCGCCACCGGCACCGTCCCCGTCCGCGACTCCAAGAACCCCGGCGGCCCCGTGCTGCACACCTCCCCCGCCTCCTTCGCCGCCTTCGTGGCAGGCGTCAAGGCGGGGGAGTTCAGGGCCGTCTGAGCGGGGCCGACCCGCGCACGGCGGGCGCTCAGCCCACCGGGACCGACGCGGGGCGGGCCGGAGGTTCCTCGGTGGCCGGGGACGCCGGGGCGGCCTGCTTGGCGGCCGGGCGCAGGAGTACGGCGCAGGCGAGGGCGGCCAGCAGGGCGAGCGAGGCCGAGACGGTCAGGCAGAGCCGCATGCCGTCGAGGAAGGAGTCGCCCAGGGCCGACAGGGCCGGTCCGGTGGCGGCGTCCAGGCGGAGTCCGGCCACGGCGCCGAGCCCCTGCTCACGGGCGGTGTCGAGGACGCGGGCACTCGCCTCGGCGGGCACCCCCGCGTCGGTGAGGCGGCCGGGCAGCGCGTCGAGCGCCCGGGTGGTCAGCAGGGCGCCGAGCACGGCGGGGCCGAGGGCGCCGCCGAGCTGGCGGAAGGCGTTGTTCCCGGCGGCGGCCATCCCGGCCAGCTGGTACGGGACGGAGGACACCGCGGAGGCGGTCATCGGGGTGATCACGGCGCCCATGCCGAGACCCAGCAGCGCCAGCCGCCACGCGATGGAGACGTAGGAGGTGTGGGCGTCGACATCCGTCAGCAAGAACATCGCGCCCGCCGCGAGGACCAGGCCGGTGGTGATCAGGACCCGGGGGGAGACCCGGTGCATCAGGCGTCCGACGGGCAGGCCCGCGAGGAGGGACACCCCGGTGACCATCACCATCCGCAGCGCCGCCTCGATCGTGGTCAGGTGCTGCACCATGCCGAAGTAGAGGCTCAGCACGAAGAAGAAGCCGATCAGGCCGAGGAAGCTGATCATGGCGACCAGGGCGGTGGCGGTGAAGGCCGGGCTGCGGAACAGCGCCAGGTCGAGCATCGGGCTCGCGCTGCGGCGCTCCACGACGACGAACACGGCGGCGGCGACCACGCCGAGCACCAGGGCCGTCACCACGGCGGGCTCGCCGAAGCCGTCCGCGCCACCCTCGATGACGCCGTAGACGACCGCGGTGACGGCGACGGCCGCGCTGATCTGGCCCGGCCAGTCGAGGCGGCGGCCGTGCGGGGCGCGCGAGTCGGGCAGCAGGAACGCCGCCACGACCAGCACGACCAGGGAGACCGGGATGGGCAGGAGGAAGATCCAGCGCCACGCGACGTGCTCCAGCAGCACACCGGCGATCAGCGAGCCCACGGCGAGCGAACCCATCAGGGCCATCGCCCACAGACCGATGTACTTGCCCCGCTCGCGGTGGTCGGGGACCGCGTGGCTGATCAGGGCCAGCGTCGTGGGCAGCAGCGCCGCCGCTCCCAGACCGGAGAGCGCCTGACCGGCCCAGAGCCACTGCACCGTGTCCGACATCAGCGATATCGCCGCGCCCAGGGCACAGAGGGCCATGCCCGTCTGGAACACCCGCTTGCGGCCGTGGACGTCACCCCATACCCCGGTGGTGAGGATCAGCGCGGCCATCGGCAGTACGAAGGCGTCCGAGACCCAGGACAGCTGGGACGTGGAGGCGCCCAGGGCCCGCTGGATGGCCGGCAGGCTCACCGACACGGTGGTCACGGGGAGGTAGGCGACGAAGACGCCCAGGCAGGCCATGACGAGCGTGACGCCCCGCCCTGATCTGTCCTGTGTCGTTGCGGAGTTCACGTAGAGGTTCCTTCTGCTGCGGGGGTGGGTGCCGCGCGGGCACCGGCTGCGATGTGAGCACCGCCGTCCGGCGTGCGCCCGCTCCCGGGTGATCCGGCGTACCACCGCATTCCGCGCGGTTCGCCGAATCACCCACAAAGCCGCCGACCAGCTTCGCCCCGACCGTCGATGAATCCCCAAGCGATCCCGGTGAACGTCACGGAACCTCCGGATTCGGCAATGGTCATGTGACCATTCATCCATGCCTGACGATCTGGACCGCAAAATCATCCATGGACTGAACTGCTCGCCGCGAGTCTCCTTCCGCCGCCTCAGCGAGGTCGTCGGGGTGTCCGAGCAGACCGTGGCGCGCCGCTACAGTGCCCTGCTCCGCGGCGGCGTCATCCGCGTCGTCGGGTTGAGCAGCCCCGCCGCCCACGGCCGGTCCGAGTGGATCGCGCGGCTGCGCTGCCGCCCGGACGCCGTGGGGCCGCTCGCGGATTCCCTGGCCCGCAGGCCGGAGGTCGCGTACGCGAGCATCGCGTCCGGCGGTTCGGAGATCATCTGTATCGTCCGTTCGCCCACCGGGACCGCCCGCGACGACGTGCTGCTGCGGCAGCTCCCCCGGGCCGCCTCGGTCCTGGACCTGAACGTCGACCTGCTCGTCCACGCCTTCGGCTCCCCGGACACGGCCGGCTGGACCGGCCGGGAGGGCTCGCTCACCGACGAGCAGGTGCGGATGCTGACCGCGGAGCGCCCCACCCCCGCCGGTCCCCCGCTCCCCGCGACCGACGAGGACCTTCCCCTCCTCGAAGCGCTGGCGGAGGACGGCCGCGCCTCCCACACCCGGCTCGCGGAGGTCACCGGCTGGTCCAAGCCGCGCGTGGCCCGCCGGCTGGAGGCCCTGGAGGGCAGCGGCTCGTTGGTCTACGACATCGACACCGTGCCCGAACGCCTCGGCTACGAGCTCAACGCCACCCTCTGGCTCCAGGTCGACCTGCCCCGGCTCCAGGAGATCGGCGAGGAGCTCAGCAGGCACGACGAGTGCGCCTTCGCCGCGGCCATCAGCGGCAAGCACAACATCATGGCGATCGTCATCTGCAAGGACACCCCGGACTTCTACCGCTACCTCAGCGGCCGCTTCGCCCGTACCGAGGGCGTCAGGGGCTACGAGATCAGTGTGCGGGTGCGCCGGCTCAAGCAGGCGGTCTCCCTCGTCCACCACGGGCGCCTGATCCACCCCGCACTCGCCTGACATGGGCAAGCGCTCCCGTCCCCGACCGGAAGGCGGTCGGGGACGCGCTCAGGCCACGGCCCGCCGGGGCTCGTCGTCCGCCGTGAACTCATCGCCCTCCGGCCGCCCCTTCTTCGGGAGCAGGAAGGTCATGGCAAGGAAGGCGACCAGCAGGCAGGACTGCGCGATCAGCGCGTGCCGGAAGCCGGACGCGAAGTCGCCGCTCCTGGCGTCGGCGAAGAACACGGAGCCGAAGACGGCCACCCCGATCGAGCCGCCGATCGACTGGACCGCGGAGAGCACGCCGGAGGCGGAGCCGATCTCGTGGTCGTCGACGGCCGCGAGGATGAAGCTGAACAGCGCCGCGATGACCATGCCCGCGCCGATGCCCGAGACGACGACGCCGGGTGCGATGTCCCAGATGGAGAACGAGCCGCCCAGGCGGCCGAGTTCGTAGCCGAGCAGGGCGGCGCCGGCGAGCTGGACGAGCGGGCCGATCTGGAGGACCGCGCGGCCGATCCGGTCCGCGAGCACGGCGCCGCTGACCGCGCCGCCGATGGCGGTCCCCACGGCGAGCGGGAGGTTGCCGAGGCCCGCCTCGCCCGCGGTGAAGTGCCGGCCGATCTGGAGGTAGAGGGTCAGTACGAGCTGGGTGCCGACCAGTCCGGCGAAGAACAGGGCGATGCCGCCGAGCCCCACGGTGAAGGCGGGCTTGCGCAGCAGCGCGGGGGTGACCAGCGGTTCGCGCCCCTGGGCCGCCGTGCTGCGCTGGCGGAGCGCGAAGGCGCCGAATCCGATGACGGAGCCCGCCATGCAGAGCCAGGTCCACAGCGGCCACCCGGCCTCCTGGCCCTGGTTCAGGGGCAGGACGAGCAGTGCGCAGGACAGTGCCACCAGGGCGGCGCCCACCGTGTCGACGACCACCGTGCGGTCGCCCGGCCGCCGGGGGACGAATTTCGCGGCGACGATCAGGGCGGCGATGCCGATGGGCAGGTTGACCAGGAAGACCAGCCGCCAGCCCAGGCCGAGGAAGTCGCCCTGGATCAGGCCGCCGCCCAGGACGGGCCCGATGATGCCGCCGAGCCCAAGGACGGGTCCGAAGATGCCGAAGACCTTGGTGAGTTCGGCGCCGGAGAAGTTCTCCCGCAGCAGCCCGAGCCCCTGGGGCAGGAGCATCGCCCCCGCGGTGCCCTGGAGCAGCCGGAAGGCGATCAGGGACCCGATGTCCGGCGCGCAGGCGCACAGCAGGGAGGTGGCGGTGAACGAGGCGAGGCCGATCAGGAACATCCGGCGCCGCCCGTAGCGGTCGCCGAGCCGTCCGCCGAGGATCAGCCCGGCGCCCAGCGTGAGGGCGTATCCGCCGATCACCCACTGGAGCCCGACCGAGCCGGCGCCCAGCGAGCGCTCCAGTTCGGGCCCGGCCACATTGACGATCGACGCGTCCAGCAGATCCATGATCTCCGCGACGAGCATCACCGCCAGGATCAGCCACCGCCACCGGTAGGGCGGCGGCGTGGCGGTCGGGTCGGTACTCATTTTACCTCTACTCATTGGTTACCAATTAACTCGCCAATAAACTTACCAATATTCTTAGCAATATTGAGAGTATCCTGAGCCCCATGGATGTCAAACCGAACGTCGGCACCCCCACCGAGACCCCGGGCGAGACCCCCGCCGAGGCTCCCAGCGAGGCTCCCTCCGGCGCCCCCGCCGACGACGGTGCCATCCGTGAGCAGCTGCGGAATCTGACCCTGCGCCAGCAGCGGTTCGAGCGCCATCTGGGCCGTCGGCTGCGGGTGGACGCGGCCGGGCTCGCCGTGATGGACCATCTCGTGAACGTCGGGCCGACCACCCCCACCGACCTCGCCCGCCGGCTGGACGCGTCGACGGCCGCGACGACGCTGGTGATCGACCGGCTCGTGGCCGCCGGGCACGCCCGGCGGGAGCCCCACCCGACCGACCGGCGCAAGGTGATCGTGGCTCCCGCCGAGCACTGGGAGGCCATGGCGTACGAGCACGTGTCCCCGGTCATCCAGGGCGTCACCGAGGCCGCGGCCGACCTCTCCCCGCAGGACCGGGCCGTGGTGGCGGCGTTCCTGCGGCGAGTGGTCGGCGTCTACGACGGGGCGACCGGCCGCTGACCGCACGCGGCCAAGGCTCTACGCCCCCGAAACCGCCTGCCGGAAGCCGGAGTTGACCGCCGTCAGCCCGCCGTCCACGCGCAGCGTCGTCCCCGTGATCCAGGCCGCGTCGCGCGAGGCGAGGAAGGCGACGGCGGAGGCGATGTCCTCGGGCTCACCGATCCGGCCGAGCGGGTAGAGGCCGCTCGCCCGGGAGAGTTCCGCGTCCCGGCCCGCCCAGGCGTCCGTACGGATCGTGCCGGGGGCGACCAGGTTGACGCGTACGCCGCGCGGTCCGGCGTGGCCCGCGAGGGTGCGGGTGAGGCTGGCGAGGCCCGCCTTGGCGGCGCTGTAGCCGTGGTTGCCGAAGTCCTGTTCGCCGTTGACCGAGCCGATGTTGACGATCGCGCCCCGGCCGGAGGCCACCAGGTGCGGGAGGGCGGCGCGGGAGCAGCGGTAGGGGCCGGTGAGGGTGACGTCCAGGTCGCGCTGCCAGTCCTCGTCGGCCTCGTCCTCGAAGAGCGGGGCGTCGGTGGTGCAGGAGTACGCGTTGTTGACCAGCACGTCGAGGGAGCCGAAGGCGGCGACCGCGTGGGCCACCGCCGTCTCGACGGCCGCCTGGTCGGTCACGTCGCAGGCGAGGGCCTCGGCGGTGCCGCCCGCCTCGCGTATCGCCTCGGCGGTCTGTCCGGCGCGTTCGCCGTCCAGGTCGGTCACCAGGACGCGTGCGC
Source organism: Streptomyces sp. DvalAA-43 (assembly GCF_900091725.1). Lineage (GTDB taxonomy): Bacteria > Actinomycetota > Actinomycetes > Streptomycetales > Streptomycetaceae > Streptomyces > Streptomyces pulveraceus. The sequence goes on from NZ_FMBW01000030.1 coordinate 182,753, forward strand.
CCTCCGAGGCCAGTCGGCGGGCCGTGGCCGCGCCGATGCCCCGGCCCGCTCCGGTGATGAGGACGCCGTATCCGTCGAACCGTGAACCAGCAGTGTGAGGAGGAGTCATGGCGCCGACCGTACTGCCCTGATCAGGGCCTGGGCACGGGGATCGGCGGTGACTCCTTTCTGCAGACCATTCGTCACATAGCCCAGGGCGATGCCGGATTCGGGGTCGGCGAAGCCGAGCGAGCCGCCCCGGCCGGGGTGGCCGAACGAGCCGGGGGCGAGCAGCGGGGCCGACGGGCCGTGCAGCATGTAGCCGAGGCCGAAGCGGGTGTTGACGACCAGGACCCGGTCCGGGCCCGACGACTCCTCGGTGCGGGCCAGGGTGAGGGTGGCGGGGGCGAACAGGCGGTGGCCGTCGACCGGGCCGATCATCGCGGCGTAGCAGCGGGCCAGCCCGCGGGCGGTGGCGATGCCGTTGGAGGCGGGGAGTTCGGCCGCCCGGTAGCCGGGGTCGTTCTCGTCGGGCATCGGGTCGATGGCCCCGAAGGCGCGGCGGGTGAGGGACTGCGGGTCGCGGTACGCCTCGACGACGGACCGCTTGGGCCGCACCCGCAGGATGCCGCTGTCGCCCGGGGCGGCGGGCGGTTCGACGGGGCCGATGCGGCCGATCCGGTGCGCCTCGTCGGCGGGGAGGCCGAACCAGAAGTCCAGGCCGAGCGGGCGGGCGATCTCCTCGGCGATCCAGCGGCCGACGGTGCGGCCGGTGACCCGGCGCACCAGTTCGCCGATGAGCCAGCTGTAGGTCTGGGCGTGGTAGCCGTGGTCGGTGCCGGGTTCCCACTGGGGGCGCTGGGCGGCGACGGCCTGCGGCCCGGAGCTCCCGTCGGCCGCTTCGGAGGGGGTCAGCGGGCGGTCGAGCGCGGGGATGCCCGCCCGGTGGGCGAGGAGGTGGCGGACGAGCACGCGTTCCTTGCCGGCCGCCTTGAACTCCGGCCAGTACGTGCCGACCGGGGCGTCGAGGTCGACCTGGCCGCGCTGGTGCAGCAGCAGCGGTACGGCGGCGGCGATGCCCTTGCCCGCCGAGCGGACGATCTGCACGGTGTCGACGGCCCATGGTTCGGTGCCGTCGACGTCTCTCGTACCGGCCCAGAGGTCGACGACCTTGTGCCCGTCCCGGTAGACCGCGACGGCGGCGCCGCGTTCGCCGCGCTGCTCGAAGTTACGGATGAAGGCATCCCTGACCGGCTCGAATCCGGCCGCCACCGTGCCCCGTACGTCCACGCCTGCTCCTGCGCTCCCGCTCATCCCCCCATGGTGCATCGCGTCGTGGGCAGGACGGGTGCCGGGTCACCTCATGTTCACGGGCGTGGAACGTCCGCCGCCGTCACCGGGCGTTCAGCGTCACCGAGCGCGGGTCGAAGCCGAAGGGCAGCTCCAGGCGGTGACCGCGCATCAGCTCCTCGTCGCAGAGCAGGTCCTGGGTGCGGTCGTCGGCGGCGATGACGCCCTCGCTGAGGATCACCGAGCGCGGGCAGAGCTCCAGGGCGTACGGCAGGTCGTGCGTGACCATGAGCACGGTGACGTCCAGGGAGCGCAGGATGTCGGCGAGTTCGCGCCGCGAGGCCGGGTCCAGGTTGGAGGACGGCTCGTCCAGGACGAGGATCTCCGGCCGCATGGCGAGGACGGTGGCGACGGCGACGCGGCGGCGCTGGCCGAAGGAGAGGTGGTGCGGCGACCGGTCGGCGTACTCCTCCATGCCGACCTGCTTCAGGGCCTCGGTGACGCGTTCGTCCAGTTCGGCGCCGCGCAGCCCGGAGGCGGCGGGGCCGAAGGCGACGTCCTCGCGGACGGTGGGCATGAAGAGCTGGTCGTCGGGGTCCTGGAAGACGATGCCGACGCGGCGGCGGATCTCGGCGAGGTTGCGCTTCTCGACGGGGAGTCCGGCCACCCGGACGGTGCCGGCGCCCGCGTCGAGGATGCCGTTGAGGTGGAGGACCAGGGTGGTCTTGCCGGCGCCGTTGGGGCCGAGCAGGGCGACCCGTTCGCCCCGGGCGACCGCGAGGTCCACCCCGAAGAGCGCCTGGTGGCCGTCGGGGTAGGCGTAGGCGAGGCCGCTGACTTCGAGGGACGGCGCGGGGGCGGTGGGCTGACTCATAGGGTCCATCCCAGCAGACATACGGCGAGGGCGAGCACGGGGAGCGCGGCGGCGTGGGCCCACTGGGCCCGGGAGGCGGTCACCTCGTCGATGACCGGCATGGCACCGGCGTAACCGCGGCTGACCATGGCGAGGTGGACGCGTTCGCCGCGCTCGTACGAGCGGATGAAGAGGGCGCCCGCCGTCTTGGCCAGGACGCCCCACTGGCGTATCCCGCGCGCCTCGAAGCCCCGGGAGCGGCGGGCGATCGACATCCGGCGCATCTCGTCGGTGATCACATCGCCGTACCGGATCATGAAGGAGGCGATCTGGACGAGCAGCGGCGGCAGCTTGAGCCGCTGGAGGCCGAGCAGCAGTGAGCGCAGTTCGGTGGTGGAGGCGAGGAGTACGGACGCGGCGACGCCGAGGGTGCCCTTGGCCAGCACGTTCCAGGCGCCCCAGAGGCCGGGGACGCTGACCGAGAGACCGAGGACGTGGGTCTGCTCGCCGGGCACCACGAACGGCATGAGCAGCGCGAACGCGACGAACGGCACCTCGATGAGCAGCCGCTTGAGCAGGAAGCCCGCCGGGATGCGGGCGAGCGCGGTGACCGCGCCGAGCAGCACCGCGTACAGCCCGAACGCCCACACCGACTCGCGGGGCGTCGAGACGACGACCACGACGAAGCAGAAGGCGGCGGCGATCTTGCAGTGCGGGGGCAGGTCGTGGACGGGCGAGTGGCCGTGCCGGTAGAGCTTGTGTGCGTGTCCCGCGCCCATGTCAGACGTTCTCGCCGGCGCGCGTGGTGTCGTCGGGGGCGTCCTGCGTACGACGGCGGCGGACCACGTAGAAGACTCCGCTGCCGACCACGATCGTGGCGCCGACGCCGATGACTCCGGCGAGGCCGCCGGAGATCCGGGCGTTGGAGATGTCCTTGACGCCGTAGTCGGCGAGCGGGGAGTCCTTGGCCGCGTGCTCCTCGGTCTTCTTGTCGATGCCCTGGTCGGCGGCGACCTTCTCCAGGCCGTCCGGGTTGGCGGAGGCGTAGTAGGAGACGAAGCCCGCCAGGACGAGGGCGGTGACCAGGCCGGTGGCCCAGATCCCGCGGTGGGAGCGGGCGGCGACCGGGGCGAGGGGCTGCCGGGCGGGGGCGTCGACGAGTTCGCCGTCGACGCGGAGCTTGAGCGAGGAGGTGAGTCCGCGGGCGCCGTGGACCAGGTCGGGGCGTACGGCGATGACGGCGCCGACGGTCAGCGCGGTGATCAGGGCCTCGCCGATGCCGATCAGGACGTGGACCCCGACCATCGCGGTGAAGACCTTGCCGATCGGGATGTCGGTGGTGCCGCCGGTCCAGTAGATCAGCGTGAAGACGCAGGCCGCGGCCGGTACGGAGACCAGGGCGGCGACGAAGGACGCGCCGGTCACGGAGCGGCGGGTCTTCGGCAGCGCCTTGAGCAGTCCGCGGAAGAGGGCGTACGCCACGACGGTGGTCGTGATGCCCATGTCGAGCACGTTCACGCCGAGCGCGGTGAGGCCGCCGTCGGCGAAGAGGATGCCCTGCATGAGGAGGACGACGGTCACACAGAGCACGCCCGTATACGGCCCGACCAGGATCGCGGCCAGCGCCCCGCCCAGCAGATGCCCGCTGGTGCCCGCCGCGACCGGGAAGTTCAGCATCTGCACGGCGAAGATGAACGCGGCGACGAGACCGGCGAGCGGCGCGGTGCGCTCGTCCAGCTCGCGGCGGGCACCCCGCAGGCTGACGGCGACCGCACCCGCGGCGACGACTCCGGCGGCGGCGGAGACGGGCGCGTTGATGAATCCGTCGGGTACATGCATGGAGGGGCTCCGCTTCCTGCGGTCCTGCGTTGCTGCGGACGACAGCGACGACGATGAGGATGACGATGTCGTGAACCGCTCAATGATAGGACCTTGTTGCGAACCCTTCGCAAGAGCGGATGCGTCACAACTGCTCGCCGCGCCCCTTACCGAAAATATGGGACATTGGATGGCGAAGCGGCACGTACAGGAGGAGTCGACCCATGGCCCCCGTGATCCACGAGCAGGCGGAAGCCTGGCTCGTCAACGACACCCCCGACCTTCCGGCGGTCCCGGTCGACCTGCTGTACGACGCCGACAAGGACCCCCGCACCGTCCATGTCTCCTTCCCCGGCGGCGACGACTGGGCGTTCGGCCGCGACCTGCTGGAGGGCGGGCTGCACTCCCCCACCGAGCGCGGCGGCGTCCGGGTGTGGCCCTGCGGGCGGACCCAGCTGGTCGTGGAGGTGCACTCGAAGGACGGCGTGGAGGTGGTGCAGTTCGACAGCGCACCGCTGATCCGCTTCCTGCACCGGACCCACGCCGAGGGCACCAAGCCCCCCGCGCACGCATGACGGAAGCCCCCGTGCCACTGACTCGCACGGGGGCTTCCGTCATTGCCCCGGCCCCCCGTCCCCACAGGTAACCGGCGCGTCCGGGGGCGCGCTCCGCTCGGACGCGGCCCCGGAGCCGTATGGCTCAGACCCGGGTCAGCTCGCGCTCGCCCCCGGCGTCACCGTGTCCGGTGCCGCCCTCGGGCGTCTCGCCGAGCTGCTCGCGCAGCCCCTCGCCCTCCACGTCCACATTCGGCAGGATCCGGTCCAGCCAGCGCGGCAGCGACCAGGCGCGCTTGCCGAGCAGGGCGAGGACCGCGGGCACGATCGCCATCCGGACCACGAACGCGTCGAAGAAGACGGCGATGGCGAGCGAGAAGCCGATCATCTTGACCATCTGCTCGCTGGAGCCGATGAAGCCGGCGAAGACCGCCATCATGATCACGGCCGCGGCCGTGACGACCCGGGCGCCGTGGCGGAAGCCGGTGACGATCGCCTGGCCGGGCTTCTCGCCGTGGACGTACGCCTCGCGCATCCGGGTCACGAGGAAGACCTCGTAGTCCATCGCGAGGCCGAAGACCACGCCCACCATGAAGATCGGCATCATCGACATGATCGGACCGGTCTGCTCCACCCCGAAGAGCGAGCCGAGCCAGCCCCACTGGAAGACCGCGACGACCGCGCCCAGGGCCGCGACGACCGAGAGCAGGAAGCCGAGGGCCGCCTTCAGCGGCACCAGCACGGACCGGAAGACCACCATCAGCAGCAGGAAGGCGAGCCCGACGACGAGCGCCAGGTAGGGCAGCAGCGCGTCGTTCATCTTCTGCGAGAAGTCGATGTTCATCGCGGTGGAACCGGTGACCAGGACCTCGGCGCCGGTGTCGGACTTGATGTCCTTGCCCGCGTCACGGATCGCGTGGACCACGTTCTCCGTCTCGACGGAGCTCGGCCGGTCCTTCGGGACGACGGTGATCATCGCGGCGTCGCCGGCCTTGTTGAACTGGGCCGGGGTGACGGCGACGACGCCCTTCATGCTGGAGATCTCGTCGGTGACCTGCTTGGCGGCGGTCTTGCCGTCGGAGCTGTCCGCGGTGTCGACGACGACCATCAGCGGCCCGTTGAAGCCGGGGCCGAAGCCCTCGGAGAGCAGGTCGTAGGCGCGCCGCTGGGTGGTGCTGGTGGGCTGGGAGCCCTCGTCGGGCAGGCCCATCTCCAGGGAGGCGGCCGGTACGGCGATCGTGCCGAGGCCGATGACGCCGACCAGCAGCACCCAGACCGGCTTGCGCAGCACGAACCGCGCCCAGCGGGTGCCCATGTTCGGCTTGGCCTCGGCCCCGTCCGGGGCCTCGGCGGCCCTGCGCGCCTTGCGTCCCAGGACCCGCTTCCCGGCGAAGCCCAGCAGCGCCGGGACCAGGGTGAGCGCGATGAGGACGGCGATGGCGACCGTGCCGGCCGCGGCGAAGCCCATCTTCGACAGCATCGGGATGTTCACGACGGCGAGGCCGACCAGGGCGATGACGACGGTGAGACCGGCGAAGACCACCGCGGAACCGGCCGTGCCGACGGCCCGTCCGGCCGCTTCCTCGCGCTCCCGGCCCTCGGCCAGCTCGGCGCGGTAGCGGGAGACGATGAACAGCGCGTAGTCGATGCCGACCGCGAGGCCGATCATCATCGCGAGGGTGGAGGTGGTGGAGCCCAGGTCCAGCACATTGGCCAGCGCGGTGATCGTCGAGACACCGATGCCGACCCCGATCAGGGCGGTGAGCAGCGGCAGCCCGGCGGCGATCAGCGAGCCGAAGGTGATGACCAGCACCACCGCGGCGATGGCGACGCCGATGATCTCGGTGGCCCCGGTCTCCGGCATCACCTGGAGCGCGTCACCGCCGATCTCCACGGTCATCCCGCTCTTCTGCGCCGCGTGGCCCGCGTCCTCCAGGGCGTCCCGGGTCGCGTCGGTCAGCTCCATCGAGTTGACCTTGTAGGAGACCGAGACGTACGCCGTGGAACCGTTCTTGCTGACGGCGCCCGCCGCGTACGGGTCACTGACCGAGGCGATCTGGTCCGAGCCGGACTTCAGCTCGCGGACGACCTTGTTGACCTCGGCCTTGTTCGCCGGGTCGGTCATCTTCTCGCTGCCGGGGGCCTTGAAGACGACCCGGGCGCTCGCGCCGTCGGCACTGGCTCCGGGGAAGCGCTGTTCCAGCAGGTCGAAGGCGCGCTGGGCCTCCGTGCCCGGGATCGAGAAGGAGCTGGAGGTGGCGGTGGACGCGGAGGCCGCGCCGAATCCGGCGAGCGCCAGCAGTGCCACCCATATCAGGGCGACATAGCGGCGGCGCCGGAAGGCCAGCCGTCCGAGCTTGTAGAGGAATGTGGCCACGGAGGGGTACTCCCGGGTCGGGTCGTGAGTGGAAATGGGCGTGCGGAACCAGCCCGACGACGAGAGCGGCGTGTCAGGTGGAGCTCGGGGAGGGGGCCGTGCGGACGGGGACGGACCGCGCGGGGCGGCCCGGGGGGGTCAGGCTCCGAGGGCGGGGAGGATCACGGAGTCGACGTAATCGATGAGGAACGCCTGGTCGACCGAGCGGTCCTCGACCAGCTGCCGGGCGGCGAAAGCGCCGATCAGCATGTGCGGCACGTATTTCAGCGCCGGATTGTCCGGACGCACCTCGCCCCGGTCCACGGCTCGGCGCAGCAGCAGGTCGAGACCGGTCATCTCCGGCTCGATCAGCAGGTCGCGCAGGGCCTGGTACAGATCGGGGTTCTCGTGGACGGCATGGCTCAGACCCCGCATCAGCGCGGAGTCCTTCTCCATCTGACAGTCGTCGTTGCGGCCCAGCGCGGCGTGGAAGTCGCCGCGCAACGACCCGGTGTCGATCTCTTCGAGGGAGACCGGCTTGTTGTGCCGAAGAGCCTTGACGACCAGCTCGGGCTTGCTCCCCCACTGGCGGTAGAGGGTGGCCTTGCTGGAACGGGTGCGAGCGGCGACGGCGTCCATGGTCAGGGCGTCGTAGCCGACTTCGCGGAGCAGGTCGAGCACGGCGGCGTACAGCTCGCTCTCACGCTCGGGCGTGAGCCGGGTGCGCGCCATGTGTCGACCTCCTGTTCGGATGCTCATACTTCTACTGCTCGTACGTCGCCTACCCGTACTCGCGCATCTCGTACTCGAACTTCTCTTACTCGAACTTCTCTTACTCGTACGCCAGTCAATCGAACGAAACTGTTTCGTACACATCGACGGTACCCCGCCCGTCCAGCGAAACGGAATCGTTTCGCTTGTGTTCCGCACCACAACCGGTTCCGCACCACGAGTTGCCGGGGCCCTCCCGCGCGGAAAGCATTGGAGGGTGAGTGACGACGTCGCGTATCTCCGTTTCCCGCACCTCCACGACGACCTGCTCTGCTTCGCGGCCGAGGACGACCTCTGGGTCTCCCCCCTCGCGTCCGAGGGGCAGACGCCCGGCCGGGCGTGGCGGCTGACCGTCGACCGGACCCGGGTCAGCCACCCGCGCTTCTCCCCCGACGGCAGCCGGATCGCCTACACGACCTGGCGCAGCCTCGATCCCGAGATCCATCTCGCTCCGGTCGACGGCGGCCCGGCCCGCCGGCTCACCTACTGGGGGTCGATGGACACCCGGGTCTGCGGCTGGACCCCCGATCCCCCGGACGCCTCCCAGATCCTCGCCGTGTCCTCGCACCACCAGCCGTTCTCGCACATCTCCTGGGCCTACAGCGTCCCCACCGACGGCAGCCCCGGCGGCAAGCTGCCCTGGGGCCCGGTCTCCGACATCGCGGTCGCCGACATCGACGGCGAGCGGCGCACCCTGCTGCTCACCGGCACACCGCCGCACGAACCGGCCGCCTGGAAGCGGTACCGGGGCGGCGCGACCGGCCGGCTCTGGCTGCACGGCAAGCGGCTGCTGCCGGACATCGGCGGCCACCTCGCCTCCCCGATGTTCGTCGGCGGCCGGATCGCGTTCCTCTCCGACCACGAGGGCGTCGGCAATCTGTACTCCTGCCGGCCCGACGGCACCGATCTGCGACGCCACACCGACCACGACGCCTTCTACGCCCGGCACGCCTCCAGCGACGGACACCGGGTGGTCTACCAGTGCGCGGGCGATCTGTGGCTGGTGGACGATCTGGCGTCGCCGGACGCGGTGCCCCGGAAGCTGGCGGTCCGGCTCGGCGGGCCGCGCACCGGACGACGCCCGTACCAGGTGCCCGCCGCCAGCCACGTCGACTCGCTGTCCGTGGACGAGACGGGCCGGGCCAGCGCCGTCACCGTACGCGGCAGCCTCTACTGGCTCACCCACCGCGACGGCCCCGCCCGGACCATCGCCGACACCCCCGGGGTCCGGGTCCGGCTGCCCGAGATGCTCGGCAGCGGCGGCCAGGTCGCCTATGTCACGGACGCCGACGGCGAGGACGCGATCGAGATCGCGTACCTGCCGCGCGCCAGCGGCGACCGCGCGCCGCGCCGGCTGGCCTCCGGGCGGATCGGCCGGGTGCAGGAGCTGATCGCCGCCCCGGACGGCGAACGCCTCGCCATCGCCACGAACGACGGACGGCTGCTGCTCCTGGAGACGGACGAGGAGACCTCCACCGGTGAACCCACCGAGCTGATCCGCTCCATCAACGGCCCGGTCCGCGACCTGGCGTTCTCCCCGGACGGCGCCTGGCTCACCTGGTCGCACCCCGGGATCGGCCGCTCGCTGCGCCAGATCAAGCTGGCCCGCATCCTGGGCACCGGCGCGCCCGTGATCGTCGATGTCACCAACGGCCGCTTCGAGGACGAGAACCCGGTCTTCACGGGCGACGGCCGCTATCTCGCCTTCCTCTCCTGGCGCGGCTTCGACCCGGTGTACGACGTCCACACCGGCGACCTCTCCTTCCCCCTGGGCTGCCGCCCGTACCTGGTGCCGCTCTCCTCCGCCACGCCCTCCCCGTTCGCCCTGTCCCCGGAGGGGCGCCCGGCTGCGGGCGGTCTCGACCCGGCCGACGACCTCCCCGACATCGGTACGGGCGAGGGCCCTTCCACGGTCACCGTCGAGTTCGAGGGCCTGGAGAACCGGGTGACGCCCTTCCCGGTCTCCGCGTCCAAGTACTCGGCCCTGCACCCGGTGAGCGGCGGCGGCCTGGTCTGGCTGCGCTGGCCGATCTCCGGCGCGCTCGGCGAGACCTTCGCCAACCCGTCGGACATGTCGGGCCGCCCCACCCTCGAACACTTCAACATCACCAAGGCCAGGAAGACCGAACTGGTCGGCCATCTCGACTGGTTCGCGGTCAGCGGCGACGCGACCCGGCTGGTCGTCATGGACGAGGGCGAGCTGCGCGCCGTGCCCGCCACCGAGACCGGCGACAGCGACACCACCGTCTACCTCGACCTGCGCCGCATCCTGCACGAGGTCGACCCGGCGGCGGAATGGCGGCAGGCGTACGAGGAGGGCGGCCGCATCATCCGTTCCTACTTCTGGGAGCCGGACATGTGCGGCATCGACTGGACGGGCGTGCTCGACCAGTACCGCCCACTGGTCGAACGGGTCGCCTCCCCCGACGAGTTCGCCGATCTGATGCGCGAGGTCCTGGGCGAACTGGGCACCTCGCACGCCTATGTGACCCCGGCCCGCCGCAACGAGGGCCCGCCGCACTACCAGCGGGCGATCGGCCTGCTCGGCGCGAACCTGGTGTGCCGGGACGGCGACTGGACGGTCCGGCGGATCCTGCCGGGCGACTCCTCCGACTCCAAGGCCCGCTCCCCGCTGGCCGGTACGGGCATCCGCGAGGGCGCGGTCCTCACCCATGTCGACGGCCGCCCGGTCGACCCCGTGACCGGCCCGTACCCACTCCTCACGGCGGCGGGCGGCACCACGGTCGAGCTGACCTTCCGCCCGGCCGGGGGCGAGGGGCTGGGGCGGCCGCGCCGTGTCGCGGTCGTCCCCCTGGTCGACGAACGGCCGCTGCGCTACCAGGACTGGGTGGCCAAACGCCGGGAGGTCGTACGGGAGTTGAGCGGCGGCAAGTGCGGCTATCTGCACATCCCCGACATGGGCGGATCGGGCTGGGCCCAGTTCAACCGGGACCTGCGCATGGAGGTGTCCCGCCCGGCGCTCATCGTCGACGTACGTGGCAACGCGGGCGGACACATCAGCGAGCTGGTCGTGGAGAAGCTGACCCGCACCATCCTCGGCTGGGACCTGACCCGCAACGCCCAGCCGGTCTCGTACGCCTCCAACGCCCCCCGCGGCCCGGTGGTCGCCCTGGCCGACGAGGCGACCTCCTCCGACGGCGACATGATCACCGCCGCGTTCCGCCTGCTGAAGCTCGGCCCGGTGGTGGGCCAGCGGACCTGGGGCGGCGTCGTCGGCATGACCGGCCGGACCAGGCTCGGCGACGGCACGGTGATCACGGTGCCGATGAACGCGGCCTGGTTCGACACCTACGGCTGGTCCGTCGAGAACCACGGCGTCGAACCGGACCTGGAGGCGCTGCGCACCCCCCTGGACTGGGCGGAGGGCCGGTACGCGGTACTGGACGACGCGGTACGGGTCGCCCTGGACCTCCTGGCCGCCCAGCCGGCGGCGACCCCACCGACCTACGACGACGTCCCGGACCGACGACGACCGCCGTTGCCGCCGCGTTGAGAACCGGTCCGGGCACGGCGCGGCTGCGGGAACGGGAGGAGCGGGAGCGGGAACGGCGGTGACATGCACTCGACGTACTCGGTACGGTGTGGATCTCTGGGTGCGACGGTCGTCACGACTATGGGGGCAGGTACGGGGATGGCGCATGATCCGGGTGGCTCGCCGCCACCGCTTCCCCCGCATCCCCCGCACATCCCGCCCCACGGTCCCTCGACCGGCCACGGGGCGCCGCGCTGGGCGTGGTGGGTGGTCGGCATCGTGATCCCCGTGGTCGGCCTGGTCGTCACGGTGCTCACCCAGCAACGGCCCGACGCACCGCGGGCGAAGCCTCCGTCGGGACATGCGCCGACCGCCGCTCCACCGGCAAGCACCCCCGCGGCACCGGGTGCGTCGGCCGACGAGGACACCCTCACGGACTCGCCGTCGCCCACCCCTTCGAGTACGGCCCCCACCATTCTCAGAACGGGCAACTTCGCTCTTGAGCCGGGAAGCCGCGCCGACCTTGAGCACGGCACCACCGGGAAGTCGGTGGAAAGCCCCGATGTGTCCTGGAGCGGGAACGACTACATCGCGGCGCTGAACGGGCGGGTCGCCTCCTCCCTGGAGGGGGCGACCCCCACCATCTGCGCGGACCTCATCCGTGACTACTCACACGGAATGGCACGAATGGCCCCGAGTGGCTCATGGCTCTGCATGCCGACCAGCGCGGGCCACGTGGCGGGCCTGGAGTACCTCGGCCCGGACGAGAACGGCCGACGGCAGTTCCACTACATCGTGTGGGACATGACCGCCCCTTCCGGCTGAGCCCACCGCCGCGGCCCTCGGGCAGGCCCGGGGCGCTCGTGACCGTCGCCTCGTCCCCGTCCGCGACTCCAAGTGCCCCGAAGGGCCCGTGCTCGTCCTTCCCGCGTCCGCCTGGACGCCGTTCGTCGAGTCCGTCAAGGCGTCCTGACCCCGCCGCAGCGCCCCCGGGCATACTTTTCAGCATGCCCGAGACCAAGGCCGTACCCCCCTCATGGGCCGCCGCCCTGCGGCCAGGCTCCGCGTCCCGCCCGCCGGCGCTCTCGCTCCGCGACGCCGCGCCCGCGCTGCTGGGGTACGTCGCCGTACGGATCACCGGCATCGCGATCCTCCTGATCACCGCCTCCGTCACCGGCAAGGACGGAATGCACCGGCTGTCGGGCCGCTGGGACTCGGTCTGGTACCAGCGGATCGCCGAGCACGGATACGGCTACGAGGTCCGGCTCCCGGACGGCACCCTCCACTCCGATCTGGCCTTCTTCCCGCTCCTGCCCGCGCTGGAGCGGGGGCTGTCCGCCGTGGTCCCGCCCCTCGGCGTGGCCGGTGCGGGTCTGCTGATCTCCTGGCTCGCCTCGCTCGCCGCCGCCGGTGGCATCTTCGCCGTGGGCGCGCGGCTGTACGGGCGGCGGGCGGGGGTGCTGCTGGCCGTGCTCTGGGGGGTGTACCCGACGGCGTTCGTGCAGTCCATGGCGTACACCGAGACGCTGTTCACGGCGCTGGCGGCCTGGGCGCTGTACGCCGTGCTGACCGACAGATGGATCACAGCGGGTGTGCTGTGCATCGGCGCCGGGCTCACCCGGCCGGTCGCGGCCGCGCTGATCGCGGCGATCGGTGTCACCGCGCTGTGGCGGCTGGTCACCGCGTGGCGCGGGGGTGAGCCGCTGCGGACGCACCGCCGGATGATGGCGGGTACCTGTCTGGCGCCGCTGGGCTGGCTGTCGTACATCGTCTTCGTGGCCGTGCGGGAGAGCGCCCCGTTCGCGTACTTCGACGTCCAGGCGGCCTGGAACAACCGGATCGACGGAGGAGCGGCGCTGGCCGCCTTCGTGGCGGAACAGTTCAGCCACAACGTCCTCGCGGGGCTCGGGCTGTGCGCGGCCTTCGCCTTCCTCTTCTGGGTGGTGTGGCTGTGCGTACGGCAACGGCCGCGCCAGCCGCTGCCCGTGATCGTCTACTGCGTCGTGGTGGTCGTGATCTCGCTGATCGGGTCCGGCTACTTCGGCTCCAGGCCCCGGCTGATGATGCCCGCGTTCCCGTTGCTGCTCCCGGCCGCGGTGGCCCTGGCGGGCGCCCGGCGCAGGGTGGTCCCGGCGGTGGTCGTGGGCGTGGCGGCGCTCGCGTCGGGGGTGTACGGCGCCTTCACGCTCCTGGGTTCCGGGCCTCCGTGACGCCGGTCCCGGGCCCTCCGGCGACGTGCGAGCGCGTCTCTGCCTAGGCTGGACGAGACAGAGACCACGAGACGGAACGGCACAGGGACGACATGAGCGACTGGGACACGGACCTGCTCGGCGACGGAATCACGTACGACGACATCAAGGCCGCCACCGAGCGGGCCGCCGGGCACATCCGCCCGGTCACCGTCGCACCCGTCGTCCCGGGGACGTTCCGCACGGCGTCCGGGGAGCCGTACGAGGTGTGGTTCGCGCTGGAGTACATGCAGTACACCGGCTCCTTCAAGGCGCGCGGCGCGCAGAACTTCATCCAGGCCCACCGCGAGGCGGGCACCCTGCCGGACGCGGGGGTGACCATCGCCTCCGGCGGCAACGCCGGGCTGGCCTGTGCGTGGGCCGCCCAGCAGCAGGGCGTACGGGCCACGGTGTTCCTGCCGAGCACCGCCCCCGCGGTGAAGGTGGCCAAGCTCAGTGAGTTCGGGGCGGATGTGCGGCTGGTCGGCGCGGAGTACGCCGAAGCCCTGGCCGCGTGCGAGGAGTTCGCCGCCTCGTCCGGCGCGCTGGCCGCGCACGCCTACGACCACCCGCTGATCGCCGCCGGGGCGGGCACCCTGCTGGAGGAGATCCACGCCCGGATCCCCGGTCTGGACACCGTGGTGGTCTCGGTCGGCGGCGGCGGGCTGTTCGCGGGCGTCGCCACCGCCGCCCGGCACCACGGCATCCGTACCGTCGCCGTCGAGCCGGAGAACTGCCGGTCGCTGAGCGCCGCCATCGAGGCCGGGAGGCCGGTCGACGTACCCGTCGACTCGGTCGCCGTCGACTCCCTCGGCGCCCGGCGTGCCACCGCGCTGGCCCTGCACGCCGTGCGCCAGAACGACGTCCACTCCGTCCTCGTACCGGACGGGGAGATCGTCCGCGCCCGCCAGGCGCTGTGGGACCAGCGCCGCGTCGCCGTCGAACACGCCGCCGCCACCGCGCTGGCCGCCCTCACCGCACCGGACCCCGCCTACCGGCCGGGCGCCGGCGAGCGGATCGCCGTCGTGCTGTGCGGGGCGAACACCGACCCGGGCGACCTGGTGCGCCCGGCGGCCGGAAGCTGAGACCGGGACCGCCGGTCCCTCGGTCCGGTCCGCCGCAAGGCGGCCTGAACCGCCTTGACTCGTGGGCGTAAGCGGGACGTGAGCAGAACATCAGCGGTGAACCGGAGAGTGTGAGGGTTGCGTTTCGGGCGAACAAAGGGACTCAGGATGAAGAGAATCAAGGCCGCTCTCCTCACGGCCGCCGTCGTCGCGGGTATGACAGTGGCCGCTACCCCGGCGCAGGCGGTCGACTACTGCAACATCGGTGGCGGCACCATCATCTGCGAGTACGGCGTGAGCACCACGACGCTCCCCGACGGCACGAAGCAGGAGTTCGCGATCGGCACCGACCGTGCCGTGTGGACGCGCTGGACGAAGTCCGGGGGCTGGACCTCGTGGACGTCGATGGGCGGAGAGTGGTACAGCTCGGTCGGCATCCGTACGCAGCAGGTGTACCCCTACCTCTTCGCTCTCGTCCTCAAGGGATCCGACGGCTGGCTGTGGGCCAACTGGCGTGACAGCGGCGGCAACTGGACCGGCTGGTCCCACCTTCCCGACCCGACCTGATCCGACCTGACCTGACCTGATCCGTGCCTGACGGGGAGATCGTCCGCGCCCGCCAGGCACTGCGGGACCGGCGCCGCGCGGAAGGGGCGTGCCCGGAGATCCGGGCACGCCCCTCACCGACAACGCGCGGTGTCGCGGTCACTTGCCATCAGCGGTCGCGGCGCTCGCGGAGCTCGTCCGCGGCGCCCCGGGCCTTGTCACGGCCCTGCTGCGTCGTCTTCGAGGCCCGCTCGGACGCGCCCTGCATCCGCTCCCGGCCCTCGGGCCGCATCCCCTCCCGGCCCTCGGCGCCCATCCGCTCCCGGCCTTCGGCGCCCATCCGCTCCTGGCCTGCGTCGCGGCCCTCGTCGGCCTTCTTCTTCGCCTGGTCGGCGAGCTGCTGCGCCTTGTCCTTGAACTGGTCTGCGATACCCATGCCGTTCACTCCTCGTGGGTGCTTGGGGGCGGTCCGTGAGGACCTCGTTCAGCGTCGCAGGACCCGGCACCCACCGCATGTCGATCACTTACGCTGCGTGTTCGCCGCTCTCGCGTCCTGGTCGGCGGCGCCCCCGGCACCCACGAGGCCCTTGCTCACACCGTCGAGCCGCGACCCGAACCTGCGGACCTCCCGCTGCCCGACGACCCCTATCAGCGAGGGCAGACAGCCCCGCACGGACTGCATCCCGCGCAGCCACCACTGCGCGTACACATGCGAGGACCGGCGCTCGATGCCGGCCACGATGCGGTCGACGGCGGGGCCCAGCGGATAGGTGCGGTTGGCCGGCCAGGGCAGCCGCTGCCGCAACTCCCGCATCACGTCGTCCTGGTCGGCGCCCCGCACCATGTCCGTGTCGGTCCAGGAGAGATAGCCGACGCCGACCTTCACGCCCCGGTGGCCGACCTCGGCCCGCAGGCTGTGCGCGAACGCCTCCACACCCGACTTGGACGCGCAGTACGCGGTCATCATCGGCGCCGGTGTCATCGCCGCGAGCGAGGCGATCTGGAGGAAGTAGCCGCGGCTCTCCATGAGCACCGGCAGGAAGGCCCGCCCGGTGACCGCGCCACCGATCAGATTGACCTCGATGACCCGCCGCCACGCCTCGGGGTCCGAGTCGACGAACGGCCCGCCGGAGGCGACCCCGGCGTTGGCGACGACGATGTCGATCTTCCCGAACCGCGCCTTGACCTCCTGGGCGACGCGCGCCATCGCCTCGTGGTCGGTGACGTCCGCGAACCAGTGGTCGCTCTCCGCGTGCAGCCGCTCGGAGACCTTCTTCAGCTCGTCCGGCTCCAGGCCCACCAGCGCGAGCTTCGCGCCGCGCGCCGAGAGCTTGCGGGCCAGCAGCTCGCCCACCCCGCGCGCCGCGCCGGTGACGACGACGACCTGTCCTTCGAGACTCCGCCTGTCGCTCATGCGACCTCCTCCTTCTCGGCCGTACCGTCCGTGCCCGTACTCGTGCCCGTGCCGCCCGCCGGGAGGTACGCGGTGACGAGCTCCCGGAGCTTCGCCGTGACCGCCTCCGGCGCCTCCACGGGTGTCATGTGGCCCATGCCCGTCAGCTCGGTGAGCCCCAGGCAGTCGGGCAGCGCCGCCGCGAGGGCGCGGGCACACGCGGGCGGCGTCATCCGGTCCTCCGTACCCGCGATCACGGCCGCGGGCACCCGCAACTCCCGAACGCCCGCGTCGAGATCGAGCTCCGCGAGGACACGGCCCCAGGGCGCCCTGGCGCCGCGCGGGCAGGCGTGCACGATCCGGGCGCAGGCGTCCACCCGGTCCGGGGCGGAGCCCGCTCCCATCGTGGCGTACTTGAGTATCCGCCTGGAAATCGGTGTGACCGGTCCGAGCGGGGCCCGGGAACGGAGGATCGCGCGGGTCACCCCGGTCCGGACGGCACCGGCCCCGAACGGCACCACCAGCGACTCGGCGGCCAGCCGGGAACTGCCGGTGCTGCACAGCAGTACGGCCGCCGCGTGCTCACGCAGTCCGGCCCGGCGGGCGGCGGCCATGAGCGTCATGCCGCCCATGGAGTGCCCGGCGAGCACGGCCTTCTCGCCCGGCGCGAGGGTGGCGGCCAGCACCGCTTCGAGGTCGTCGGCGAGGGCATCCGTGCTGTACCCCTCGCGGCCGACGGCGGGCGAACGGCCGTGGCCCCGCTGGTCGTAGACGACGACCCGGTGGTCCACCGCGAGGTCCCGGACCTGCGCGTCCCAGAAGCGGGTGCTGCACGTCCAGCCGTGCGCGAGGACCACCGCGGGGGCGCCGTCCCGCCCGTGCACCTCGACATGGATGCGGGCGCCGTCGGCGGAGCGCGCGGTCAGCTCACGCGTGGGGACCGGCGGGGTGGTGGCGCCCTTCAGCAGCCGGCTCATCCCATGACCTCCTCGGCGACGGCCTTCCGCGCGGCGGGGGCCTGCTTCGGGAGCCGTACGACCTCGTACTCGGAGAGATCGACCGACCGGGTGGCCTTGCGGAACTCGGCGGTGGTGCCCGGCCAGACCGTGGTGTTGCGCCCGTTGGCGTCCAGGTACCAGCTGTTGCAGCCGCCGGTGTTCCACACGGTGCGCTTCATCCGGTCCTGGACGCGGCGGTTCCAGGAGCCGACCGCCGAGGCCCGCGCGTCAAGGGCGACCCGTCCGCCCAGGACGTTCAGCTGGCGCAGGTAGTCGGCCATGTAGTTCAGCTGGGACTCGATCATGAGGATCATCGAGGAGTTCCCGAGCCCGGTGTTGGGGCCGATGATCGTCATCCAGTTGGGGAAACCGGCGGCACTGGCGCCGCGCAGCGCCTGCATGCCGTCCTTCCAGGACTCGGCGAGCGTGATGCCGTCCGCGCCCACCACGCGCTCGGCGATCGGCATGTCGGTGACGTGGAAGCCGGTCCCGAAGACGATCGCGTCGGCCTCGGTCTCCGTGCCGTCGGAGGCGACGAGCGTGGAGCCGCGCACCTCGGCCAGGCCGGAGGCGACCACGTCCACGTTGGGCTGGGCGAGCGCCGGGTAGTAGGCGCTGGAGAGCAGGATGCGCTTGCAGCCGATGCGGTACGAGGGGGTCAGCCTGGCCCGCAGCGCGGGGTCCTTGATGGCCCGCGCCATGTTGGCCTTGGCTATCTTCTCGACCATGCCGAGTTCGCCCGGGTGTTTGGTGAAGGCGCTGACCTGCAACTCCCGTATACCCCAGAGCAGTCCGCGGCGGGCGGTGCCGGTGATGGGCAGTGCGCGGTGCAGCCAGCGTTCGGCACCGCTGATCCTGCGGTCCATGCGCGGCATGACCCAGGGCGGGGTGCGCTGGAAGAGCGTCAGGCGGCCGGCCTTCGGCTGGATCGCGGGCACGATCTGGATGGCGGAGGCGCCGGTGCCGATCACGGCGACGCGCTTGCCGGTCAGGTCGGCGTCGTGGTCCCAGCGGGCCGAGTGGAAGACCTTGCCGGGGAAGCCGTCGAGACCGGGGATGTCCGGCGTCTTCGGGTCGGAGAGCGGGCCGCTCGCGGAGACGACGACATCGGCGGTGAAGGAGGCCCCGTTCGCCGTCTCGATGGTCCAGCGCAGCTCCTCGCGGTCCCAGCGCATGATCGTCACTTCATGGCCCAGCCTGAGGTGCGGGCGCAGCCCGAAGGTGTCGGCGACGTGCTCCAGATAGGCGCGGATGTGCTCCTGCCCGGAGAAGGTGCGCGGCCACTCGGGGTTGGGTGCGAACGAGAACGAGTAGAGGTGGGACGGCACGTCGCAGGCGCAGCCCGGATAGCTGTTGTCGCGCCAGGTGCCGCCGACGGAGTCCGCCCGCTCCAGGACGACGAAGTCGGTGACGCCTTCGCGGCGCAGCCGGACCGCGGCCCCGAGCCCTCCGAACCCGGACCCGATCACCGCCACTCGTACATGCTCGTGCTGGGCCATGCTGCCGCCTCCCGCGGTACGTCACACGACTCTGCCAGCAATCACTGGCATTGTTGGGAGAGTAGAGCAGCTCCGTACCGATGGGTAGGGGTACGGCGAGGGAAAGTTACCGGCGGTACAACATGCGGTCCCCGCCCTGGGGGAGGCCGGTAGGGTGCGGGGGTGGCCGAAGAACGCGAGCACCGCGAATACCGCATGGAGGAGCTGGCCAAGGAGGCCGGCATCCCCGTGCGGACCGTGCGCTTCTACCGGGAGCGCGGACTGATCTCGCCGCCCCGCCGCGAGGGACGCATCGCCTGGTACGACGACCACCATCTGGCCCGGCTGCGCACCATCACGGGCCTGCTGGAGCGCGGCCACACCCTCACCGGCATCGCCGATCTCGCCCGCACCTTCGACAGCGGCCGCGATGTCGCCGAGGTGCTGGGCCTGGGCGAGCCGACCGAGGAGACCCCGGTACGCCTCACGCCCGAGCAGCTCGCGGACTACTTCGAGGGCGAGACCAGCGCGGAGAATCTGGCCGCCGCCCTCGACCTCGGCTATCTCGCCACCGACGGCGACGAGATCGTCCACATCAGCCGTCGCCTGCTGGAGGTCTCGTCCGAGCTGGTCCGGGAAGGGGTCCCGCTCGCCACGGTGCTCGCGGCCGGCCGCCGCGTCCGCGAGCACGCCGACGCGCTCGCCGAACTCTTCGTGGGCGTCCTGGAGAACCACGGCGACGACCCCGAACCACCCCAGCTCCGGCCGCTGGCCCGCGCGGTGGTGGACGCCGAACTCTCCATGGCCCTGGACCGGCGCCTGCGCCGCGAGAACACCGACGAGCCGCCGCGGAACCCCTGCTGACAGGTGGTCGCACGGCGGCCGACGGACCGTTTTCCTTGATCGCACGCCGGGATCCTGCCCGGCCCGGACGGCCCGGCACTCCCCGCGTTCGCACGCTCTACTGTTCGAAGACCACCGTCACGGGTGCGTGATCACTCCACCGCTCGGCATGCGTCGCGGCCCGCTCGACCCAGCCCTTCACCGCGCGCCCGGCCAGCCCCGGCGTCGCCACCTGGTAGTCGATCCGCCAGCCGGTGTCGTTGTCGAAGGCCCGCCCGCGGTAGGACCACCAGGAGTACGGGCCCTCCTCCTCGGGGTGCAGGGACCGTACGACATCGACGTACCCGGCCTCGTCGAAGACCCGGGTCAGCCACTCCCGCTCCTCGGGGAGGAAGCCGGAGTTCTTCTTGTTGCCCTTCCAGTTCCTCAGGTCGGCCTCCTGGTGGGCGATGTTCCAGTCACCGCAGACCACCACCTCGCGGCCACCGGCCGCGGCCCGCTCCTTCAGGCCCTTCAGGTACGGGAGGAACGCGGCCATGAACCGCTCCTTCTCGTCCTGCTTCTCGGTGCCGACCTCGCCGGAGGGCAGATACAGGCTCGCGACCGTGACACCCGGCAGGTCGATCTCGACGTAGCGGCCACTCGCGTCGAACTCCTCGCTCCCGGCGTCCCCGAAGCCGCCGAACCCGATCTGCACGCGCTCGGGCGCACGCCGGGTGTACAGGGAGACCCCGGCCCGCCCCTTGGCGGCGGCCGGGGCGTGCACGGTGTGCCAGCCCTCGGGGTCGCGCACCTCGTCGGGCAGCTGCTGCGGCTCGGCCCGCACCTCCTGGAGACAGATCACATCGGCCTCGGTCCGGGCCAGCCACTCGACGAAGCCCTTCTTGGCGGCGGCACGGAGCCCGTTTACATTGACGGTGGTCACGGTGGTGAGCATTACGGCACGATACCGACATCCACCTGATGCATACATGTACCATTCTTCGCATGCATATCCAGCCCCGTCTCTTCGACCATCCAGACGCCGTCAGACTCAACGACCAGGTGCAGCTCGAATACGCCGAGCGCTACGGCGACGAGGGCGATGTCACACCGCTCGACCCCACGATGTTCGAGCCGCCGAACGGTCTGTACCTGCTCGCCTACGATGCGCAGGGCCGCCCCGTCGCCACCGGCGGCTGGCGCTCCCAGGAGCGGAACGACGAGGGGTACTCGGACGGCGACGCCGAGCTCAAGCGGATGTTCGTGATACCCGAGGGCCGGGGCAACGGACTGGCCCGCCGCATCCTGGCCGCCCTGGAGGACGACGCGCGGGCGGCGGGCCGGGTCCGCATGGTGCTGGAGACCGGGGACCAGCAGCCCGAGGCGATCGCACTGTACGCGTCCAGCGGGTACGCCCCGTGCGAGAAGTTCGGCCACTACCGCACGTACGACAGCAGCCGCTGCTTCGCCAAGCCGCTGCGGTAGCGGTTCCGCGCCTCCGACCCCGGCTCAGGCCCCGGCCGCGTACTTCCAGAACTCCCGCACCGACGTGGGTGGGGTCGGTCCGGTCATCTCCAGCTGGGTCAGCAGGAGGGCGACCGTGCCGGTGGCGGGCGTGAGGTGTCCCGCCGTCCCCGAGCCGCCCACCCAGCCGTAGCGCCCCGGAACGTTCCAGGGCTCGACGGCCTCGACATCGACCGAGCCGCCGTAGCCCCAGCCCTGCCCCTCCAGGAACATCGCACCGCCCTCGCGCTGCGCCCGCGTCAGGTGGTCGGTGGTCATCAGCCGCACCGACTCGGCGGACAGCAGCCGACGGCCGCCCGTCTCGGCGTGCCCCTCCGCGAGCAGCATCCGGGCGAAGGCGTACCAGTCGTCGACGGTCGAGACCAGCCCGCCGGCACCGGACGCGAACGCGGGCACGCTGCTCCACTGCCCGTCCGGGGCATCGGCCAGCTGGAGGCCGTCACCTTCCGGGGCGGCGCGATAGAGGCTGGTGAACCGGTCGGCCTCGGCGGGCGGTACGGCGAAACCGGTGTCGGCCATGCCCAGCGGCTCGAACAGCCGCTCCGCCAGGAATTCGGGCAGCGACCGGTCCGAGACCCGGGCGATCAGCACGCCGAGGATGTCGGAGCAGGTGTTGTACAGCCATGCCTCGCCCGGCTGGTGGAGCAGCGGGATCCCGGACAGCGCGGCCATCCACGCGTCCGGCGCCGCGACGTCCCGGGGTCGCAGCGCGCCCTGCTTCAGCTCGCTGAAGAGCAGCCGGACCGCGGGCAGCGAGAAGTCCGACGGAAAGCCGTACCCGGCCCGGAAGGTGAGCAGATCGGCCACGGTGATGACCCGCTCGGCGGGCACCACGTCATCGACCGGGGAGGCGGGCGTACGGACCACCATCGGCGCCGCCAGCTCCGGCAGCCACTGCCGCACCGGTTCGTCCAGCGCGATCCGGCCCTCCTCGACCAGCACCATGGCCGCCGCGGCGGTGATCGGCTTGGTCATCGAGGCGATACGGAAGATCGAGTCCCGGGCCATCGGGACCGTACCGCCCACGTCGGCGGAGCCGACCGCCGCCACCTCGACCCGGTCCCCGCGGGCCACCAGGCCCACGGCTCCCGGCGCCGCTCCGCCGCCGACATGCTTCCCCAGAAGATCGCGCAGATTGCTCATCGGTCCACCTTCTCGCTCGTGCGTCCGGAAGGAGGACCGCCGCACCGTCCCGGACTCATCGGTCCCGGGCGCACTCCCCCGACGGCTCAGCGCACCCGGCCGACCCCCACGTAGAAGCCGCTGCGCTCCCGCACCGGCGCGGGCTCCTCGCGATACCACTCCGTGGCGAAGACCAGCCCCGGCTCGACCAGCTCCAGCCCGTCGAAGAACGGCTCGACCTCGCTCCGGGTACGC
Source organism: Streptomyces sp. DvalAA-43 (assembly GCF_900091725.1). Taxonomy (GTDB): domain Bacteria; phylum Actinomycetota; class Actinomycetes; order Streptomycetales; family Streptomycetaceae; genus Streptomyces; species Streptomyces pulveraceus. Next base: position 205,300 of record NZ_FMBW01000030.1, read on the forward strand.
ATCCGCAGCGGGATCGCCCCCTTCTTGTACGCGCTCTCGGTCTCCTGCTTCAGCTCCGGGTGCTGGTCGGCCGTGCCGTGCGAGAGCACCAGGAAGCTCCCGGCGGGCAGCGCGTCGACCAGGGTGCGGGCGAGGCCGTACGGGTCCTCGTCGTCCGGCAGGAAGTGCATCAGCGCGATGAGGGAGAGCGCGATGGGCCGGTCGAAGTCGAGCAGCTCACGGGCGTGTTCGAGGATCACCCCGGGCCGGCGCACATCCGCGTGGATGTAGTCGGTGACGCCCTCCGGACTGCTGATCAGCAGCGCCTCCGCGTGCCGCAGCACGATCGGGTCGTTGTCCGCGTAGACGATCCGGGCGGACGGGACGATGCCCTGGACGACCTGGTGCAGATTGGGTTCGGTGGGGATGCCGGTGCCGATGTCGAGGAACTGGTCGACCCCGTTGCGGGCCAGCCAGGCGGAGGCCCGGTGCATGAAGGCCCGGTTCCGCGCGGCGTTGCCCCGCGCCTCCGCGGGCAGCTTCTCCGCCACCTGCTGGTCGACCGGGTAGTTGTCCTTGCCGCCCAGCAGCCAGTCGTAGACGCGGGCGGGATGGGGCTTGCTGGTGTCGATCCGGGGCTCGGGCTGGTCGACCGGCACGGGGGCGCTCCTCGCGGTACGGAGAATCCATGAGCGCGGAATCGCGGGGAATCCACGCGCGTGCGAACGCGCCCAGCGTAGGTGACGCGCTTCCCGGGGCCGATGGCAGGGCTCGTAAGATCATCGTTCCGGGGCCCGGCCTCCGGGCGCGACCCGGCGACCCTGACGCTGAGCGTTCTCACATCGATGGGGAGGCCCTGATGGATTTCCGGCTGCTCGGCAGGGTGGGCGCTGCCACCGGGGCGGAAGAGCTCCAACTGGGCCCCGTCAAGCGGCGCAGCGTGCTCGCCGCGCTGCTCCTCAAGGCCAATTCCGCCGTTCCCGTAGATCAGTTGATCGACGCGCTCTGGGACGACGCGCCGCCCACCCACGCCCGTACGGTCGTTCAGGGGCATGTGTCGCGGCTGCGGGCCCTGCTGGCCTCGGCCGGTGCCGGGGAGCACGGGGTCGGCCTGATGACCCAGGGCCCGTCGTACGTGTTCGAGGTGCCGGAGACGCTGCTCGACACCTGCCGCTTCGATCGGCTCGCCCGGCGCGGCAGGCTCCGGCAGCGGCCCGCCGACGCGGTGGCCGTCCTCGGTGAGGCGCTCGCGCTGTGGCACGGCCCGGCGCTCGACGGCACCGCCCCGAGCGCCCCGCTGCGGGCCGCCGCGCAGACGCTGGAGGAGGCCCGGCTCGACGTGGTGGAGAGCCTGGCGGTGGCCTACGAGCGGCTCGGGGACCGTGCCGGTGCGGTGGCGGTGCTCCAGGCGGAGGTGGCGGCGCACCCGCTGCGCGAGTCGCTGGCCGAGGCGTTGATCCTGGCGCTGTACCGGGCGGGGCGCCGGTCGGACGCGCTCGACCGGTACCACCGCGTCCGCTGTCTGCTCGCCGACGAACTGGGCGTCGGCCCGGGGCCGGGGCTGCGGAGCGCCTACGAGACGGCCCTGCGCGGCGGACCCGTGGGGGCGGGCGGTGCCGGTCCGGTGGACCTGCTGCCCGCGCCGGGGGCCGGTCCCGCTCCCGTACCAGGGACCGGTCTCGCTCCCGTGCCGGACGCACGGTACGGGGCGGACGCGCTGCTCCTCGCACCGGCCGGGCGGCCCCCCGCACCGGCCGGGCCCGCGCCGCGGTTGCTGCCGCGCGGGGTACGGGGGTTCCTGGGCCGGGACACGGAGCTGGCCGCGCTGGACCGGATCGCCGGAGCCGGGGACGGGGCCGTCGCGCTGGTGACCGGACCCGCCGGGGTGGGCAAGACCGCGCTCGCGCTCCAGTGGGCGCACCACAGACAGGCCCGTTACCCGGGCGGCACGCTCTTCGCCGATCTGCGCGGCTTCGGCGGCGTACCGGCCGAACCGGCCGAGACCGTAAGGGAGTTCCTGATCGCACTGGGGGTACCGGCGCGCGACCTCCCGGACTCGGCGGCGGCCGCCGCCGCGCTGTACCGCGAGCTGACCGCGAGGCGCGCACTCCTGGTCGTCCTCGACAATGTGCGCGGTACCGACCAGGTCCGCTCGCTGCTGCCCTCCGGGACCGGCTCGGCCGTCCTGGTCACCTCGCGCATCCGGCTCAGCGGGCTGATCGTCGAGGAGCTGGCCCGGCCGGTGCCGCTCGACGTCCTCGGACCCGTGCCCGCCACCGAACTGCTCGCCGCGGCGGTCGGCGAGGAGCGGGTGGCGGCCGAGCCCGAGGCGGCGGACCGGCTCGCCCGGCTCTGCGACGGCCTGCCCCTCGCGCTGCGCATCACGGCGGCGCAGCTGGCGGCCAGACCACGCTGGCGGCTCGCCGATCTGGCGGCCGAACTCGCGGACGAGCAGCGGAGGCTGGCCCTGCTCTCGCTCGACGAGGCGGAGGAGTCGGGGGTCGCGGCGGCGCTCCGCATCACGGTGCAGGGGCTGCCGCCGGAGGCGGTGCGGCTCTTCGCCCTGCTCGGGGTGGTCCCCGGACCGGATCTGGAGCGGTACGCCGCCGCCGCGCTGCTCGGCCGCGATCCCGCCGTGGCGGCCGAGGCGCTCGACCGGCTCGCGGGGGCCCATCTGGTGACCGAGTACGCCCCCGGCAGGTACTCCATGCACGATCTGGTCCGGCTGTACGCGCGCGGGCTCGGCACCGACGAAGGGGCGCTGCTGCGGCTGCTGGACAGCTACACGGCCACCGCGCTCGCCGCGTCCCTCGCCGCCGAACCGGGCGAGAAGCCCTGCTGCACCCTGCCCCGGGAGGCTCCCGCCGACGCCCCGGCACGGACGTTCGCCGACCGGCCCGCCGCCCTGCGGTGGTACGCGGTGGAGCGCGAGAACCTGGCCGCCGCGGTCACCGCCGCCCGCGCGGCGGGCCATGACGACCGGGCCTGGCGCCTGGCCGTGCTCCAGTGGCCGTACGTGGTGTGGAGCGTCCGGGACGGCTGGGCACCCCTGCTCGAACAGGCCCTGGAGGCGAGCCGGCTCCTCGACGACCCGGACGCGGAGTCCCGGGTACGGGCGCTGCTGGGCTGGGTGCTGACCCGGGAGGGGCAGCTGTCCGAGGCGCTCGCCCAGCTGGAGCTCGCGCCCGCCCTCGCCGCCCGCGCACACGCCCCGTCGAGCGAGGCGATCGCCCTGGTCAACCTGGCGGTCGCACTGGACGCGGACGGGATCACCGACACCTCGCTGCGCCATGTCACCCGCGCGGTCCGGCTCGCCCGCGAGGCGCAGGACGTACTCACCGAACTCCTCGCGCTCCAGCACCGGACGCGCCAGCTCCTGGCCCGGGGCGACATCGCGGCGGCGGAGCGCTGCACGGCGTACGCGCTGGCGCTCGACGACCACGGGGTGACGACGGGCCTGGGCGCACTGCGCAGGGCCGCCCTGCGGCTGAGCCGGAGCGAGGCGCTGCTCGCGCTGGGCGAGCGGGACGCGGCGGAGAGCTGTACCCGCCAGGCACTCGCGGAAGCCGCGAGCCAGGGCTTCCAGGAGGGCGTGAACCGGGCCAGGTCCCAACTGGAGGCCCTGGGGCGGCCGGTGGACCTCCCGGCGGCACCGGAGGGCGGCGGCCGGCCCGTACGTTCCTGACGGGTCGACCGCAAGGTACCCGGACGGCCGCAGAATGTCGCAAGGTACGCAGAGCGTCGCAAGGTACGCGGACGGCCGCAGAGTGCGCGGCCGGCCGCAGCGGCCACCAACGCCTCGCCAAGCATCGCCTAACGCGCCCCGGCCCCGGCGTTAGGCCCGCTCAGGCAGGTGCGTGGCCCACGACGGGCGCGGCGGACTCTTCCGGCGCATCGGTTACATCGACATGCGCACGGGCCACGTCGTCGTGCGCGCCGGCCACATCATCGTGCGCACCGGGCGCGGCCGGGGCCGTGAGGCCCGCGCGTTCGGCGAGTACACCGCCCTGGAAGCGGCTTCCGGCACCCAGCTCCTCCAGCAACTCCGCTATGTGCCGCCGACAGGTGCGCAGCGACATGCCCATCCGCCGGGCGATCACCTCGTCCTTGGCGCCCTCGGCCAGCAGCCCCACCAGCGCGCGGCGCATGCTGCCGCCGACCTCCTTGTAGGCGGCCTCGCTGGTGCCCCGGAACGGCGTGGCGCCGGACCAGTGCTGCTCGAAGGACCGGCAGAGGTACGCCACCACGTCGGGGTCCCTGACGAGCACCGCGCCCTCGCCCGAGCCGCCGTTCGCGCGCCGGGGCAGAAAGGCCACGGAACGGTCGAACACCACCGCCCGGTCCGGGAGTTCGGCGGACGTGCGGTACTCGGCACCGGCCGCGGTGAGCCGTTCCACGTACCCCTGGGTGGCCAGGCTGGTCCGGGCCGAGTGCTGGTAGAGGGTGCGCATCCGCACGCCCCGGCCGAGCATCGCCAGGTCCCGGTCGATGGCGTCCCGGAGATGGTGCGGGGAGCGTCCGCCGCCGGGCTGGACGGTGAACACCTCGTCCCAGCAGCGGGCCGACTCCTCGGTGAGCATCGCCGAGGCGGCCGCCAGGTCGGGCAGTACGGTGATGCCCTCCTCGCCGCTCCGCGCCCGCCGGGCGGCCCGGTACTGCGGCATCAGGGACTGCAACTCGTCGCGCACCGCCTGGATGTGCGCCGCCGCCCGCGCCAGCTCCGCCTCCCGGGGGCCGACCACCTCGGCCGCGGCGGCGTCCGGGCTGACCGGGATCAGCTGGCCGGGGTTGCCCGGGGCCGGCCTGAGCAGGCGGAGCGCCAGCAGGGCACGGCAGGCCCGCTCGACCTCCTCCGGGTCCAGGCCGAGGCCGGGCGGCACATCGGGGTGCCGTCGCCCGACGCTGCCCAGCGACAGCGCGTGCTCGAAGACCGCGACGGTCGCCGGGTCGAGGCGCGGCAGTTCGCCGCGATTTTTCCCTGTAGTCATGTTCTTCTCCGCAATGCGGCCCTGCTACTTCCGTGCCATGCAGGGTATTGCCAGCCCGGAGCGCTGGACCAACAGGGCGTCGGAGGATGAACTTTGGTCGTCCAGCCGAAACCCCCTCAGCTGCGACATCTGGCGGCGAACCCCGTCCCCCGCGGTACTCGCCACCGCCCCCACTCCCGACCCAGGAGCCGCGCCATGCCCTCAGCCGTCCGCCGCCTTCTCGTCCTCACGGTCCTGCTGTCCGCCGGCGCCGCCGCCGTCGCGGCGGGCCCCTCGGCACACGGACCCGGCGCGGATTCGGTCGGCACGGTCGCGGCGTCCCTCCTCGACACCAGCTGGGGCGACCACTACACCCCGCACCGGCAGTAGGTCCCGCAAGCCCCCGGGCCATGTCCGCCAAGTCCCGCCCCCCGTCACGAGATGCGAGGTCGACCAGCGTGTCAGCACTGCCCGAGACCGACTCACCGTCAGGGCCGGGGCCCCGGCACTCCCGCGCCGAGCGCGCGGCGGACCTCGCGCTGCTGCCCGATCTGGTGCGTGCCGTCATCGCCCGGCAGGCGGCGGGGGCGGAGCAGGAGTGGAGCGTCGACCAGGGTGAGTTCTGGTGCCAGGTGGTCCCGCCGGGGGCGGTGCGGCGGGCCCAGGGCTGGAAGCTGCATGTCTCGGCCACCCCGCTCGCCGCGCCCCTGACCCTGGCCAGGGCCGCCGAGGTGCTGGTCGCCCACCGGTGCCGGTTCAAGTTCGCGGGGAGCCCCGCCCGGGTCGCCGGGCTGGTCTCGGGGCGCTTCGCCAGGGGCGGGTCCGGCAAGTTCATCACCGTGTACCCGGCGGACGACGAGCAGTTCCGGCTGCTCGCCGAGGAGTTGCACCGGGCCACCGCCGGGCTGCCGGGGCCCGCCGTCCTCTCCGACCGGCGCTACCGTCAGGACAGCCAGGTCTTCTACCGGTACGGGGTGTTCTCCGCCGTCCGCAGCCTGACGCCCGACGGCGGGTACGCCGCACTCCTCACCGACCCCGAGGGCCGACCGGTCGCCGACGAGCGCAACGCCTGGTTCAGCCCTCCGGCCTGGGCGGGCGACCCGTTCCCCGACCGCCCGGCCGCCCCGGTCCGCAGCACCGCCACGGCCAAGCCCGTGCTCCTGAACGGCCGCTATCTCGTACGGGGCGCGATCCAGCACTCCAACAAGGGCGGGGTCTTCCGGGCCGAGGACTCCAGGACCGGGGAGCAGGTCGTCGTCAAACAGGCGCGGGCCCATGTGGGCGCGGGGCTGGAAGGGCTCGACGTACGGGACCTGCTGCGCCGGGAGGCGGCGCTGCTGGAACGCCTCGGCGGGGACCGCCCGGACCGGGTCGTGCCGCGCGTCGTCGAGGTCTTCGAGCAGCAGGGCAGTGTCTTCATGGCCGTGGAGTCGGTGCCCGGAGCCACCCTGCGCCGCACCGTCGCCCGCCGGCTGGCCGAGGACGGCACCGCCTGCCCGGACGCCGGAACGGCCGGGTCCCTGGTCGGGCAGCTCGTCGAACTGGTCGCCGCCGCCCATGAGCCGGGCCTCACCCTGCACGACTTCAACCCCAACAACGTCATGGTCGCCCCGGACGGCCGACTGCTGCTGATCGACCTGGAGATGGCGGCCCCGCAGGGCGAGCGCTGGGTACTCGGCGCGACCCCCGGCTACACCGCCCCGGAGCTGCGCGCCGCCGACCATGTGGCGCCCGCACTGCCGCCCTCCGTCGACCTGTTCGCCCTGGGCGCGACCGTCCTGCACGCGCTGAGCGGCGCCGACCCGCTGTTCGCACCGGACCTGCCGGAGGCCGCGGCCCGCCCCGACGAGGAGCGCCTGGCCGCGCTCGTCGAACTCCTCTCCCGCGACCAGCCCCTGGTACGCGACTACGCACCGCTGGTCCTGGGGCTGATGCGGGACGAGCCCGCCGAGCGCTGGACCCTGGAGGCGGCCCGGACCTTCCGCCCGGCCGCGGCCGGGAACGACCGCACCGGCACGACCGACCGTGCGGACCGGGCCGGGGACACCCGCGACCGCCTGCTGCACGACGGCATCGCCCATCTGCTGGCCACCATGCGCCCCGGCGACCCGGAACGGCTCTGGCCCTCGGACAGCTTCGGCGAGACCTGCGACCCGGTCACCCTCCAGCACGGCTCGGCGGGCGGGGTGGCGGTGCTCGCGCGGGCGCTGCGCCAGTGGGACGACCGGCCCGCCGAAGCGCCGGCCCCCGTGTCCGGTGAGGCGCTGCGCGAGGGCCTGCGGGCCGCCGCGCACTGGACCGCCGACCGGCAGGACGAACTCCCCGGGGACCTGCCGGGTCTGTACTTCGGCCGGTCGGGGACGGCCTGGGCGCTGCTCGACGCCGCCCGTGCGCTGGACGACACCGACCTCGCCGAACGCGCCACGAAGCTGGCCCTGGAGCTGCCCGTACGGTGGCCCAACCCCGATGTGACGCACGGCGCGGCCGGGTCGGGCCTGGCCCAGCTGCACTTCTGGCACGGCACCGGGGACGACCGCTTCCTCGACCGCGCCGCTCAGGCCGCCGAGGGGCTGCTCGCCGCGGCACGGCACACCCCCGAGGGCGTCTTCTGGCCGGTGCCCGAGGACTTCGGTTCGGCGCTGGCGGGCGCCTGGCACTACGGCTTCGCGCACGGTGTGGCCGGGGTCGGCACCTTCCTGCTGCTGGCGGCCGGGGCCACCGGGGACGAGCGCTTCCGCGCCGCGGCCGTCGCGGCGGGCGAGACCCTGACGACCGCCGCCCGCAGCGGCCCGGCGGGAACGCTCTGGCCCGTCGACCGCGCCCGGCACCTCTCCGACTCGCCGGACCTGGCACGCCACTGGTGCAGCGGCTCGTCCGGCGTGGGCACCTTCCTGGTCCGCCTGTGGGCGGCCGGGGGCGCCGGGGACGACACCCTTCGCGCTCTGGTGGAAGGGGCGGCCGACGCGGTCCGGGCGGGCCGGGTGACGGACTCGCCCGCCACCTGCCACGGGCTGGCGGGCAACGCCCAACTCCTCCTGGACGTGGCCGAACTGACCGGCGACGACCGCCACCGCGCCGACGCGGAACTGTTCGTCGAGCACCTGGCGGCCCAGGCGGTCCTGCGCGACGGCCGCCTCCTGGTACCGGACGAGAACCGGCGGACCGTGCTCGCCGAATACGCCACCGGCCTCGCCGGAAGCCTCTCGCTGCTGCTGCGCCTGCGGTACGGCGGCCCCCGCGCCTGGCTCCCCGAGGGCGCCCGCACCACCCCCTGATTCGTCCGGTGGCCGCCGGCCACCGGCAGCCGTTCCGCACCCCGGACCGGCACCCGTCCCGACCGAAGGAGACCGAAATGATGGAGCACGACATCGACGCCCTGCAGGTGCTGCCCGAGGACGTCCGCACCGAGGACGCCCGCGGCGAGGAGCACGCCGCCGCCCTGATCACCGCCTGCCGGTGGCACACCAGCGGCTGCTGACGGCCCGTGCACCGCAGGGGACCGGCGCGATGCCGGTCCCCTGCGGTGTCGTATCCGGGTACGGGCCACAACGACGGAGATCCCGCCCGATCTTCCGATCGGACGGGATCTCCGTGTGTGCGGTGGACCTGTGGGGATTTGAACCCCAGACCCCCTCGATGCGAACGAGGTGCGCTACCAGACTGCGCCACAGGCCCTTGCAACGAGTGAAACTCTAGCACCCCGAACGGGGTGCTCGGAAATCCGGTCCGTGCTGGTCAGCCGAGGCGGCGGCGCAGCCGGTCCGGGTCCGGCTCACTCGTTGGCGGCCCGGGGGCGTTCCCCGTCCTCGTACTGGTCGAAGAGCGGGGTCCGGCCCCGGTCCCGGGTGCGGCGGGACTGGTTGGTGCGCCGGCGCGGGGCCGGGTCGGCCGGGGGTGCCACGGGGTGCGAGGTGCCCGTGGGCTCGGCGGCGCTGGAGCGGGCCGCGCTCCACGTCTCCGGGTTGCCGACCTCGACGCCACCCGTGGCGCGCGGGGCGACCGGGGCGGTGACGTAGGTCGGCAGCGGGACCGGAACCGGCTCCCAGCTGTCGCCCTGGACCCGGCCGCGCTCGCGCTGCTGGTCGACCCATTCCGCGTGGTCCGTCTGCTCGACGAGGGCGCGGCGGCCGGCCTCCTGCGGGGAGACCTCGGGCGCGGGCTCCGGTTCGGGGCGGCGCGCTTCGGGTTCCTCGTCGGGCTCGGCGGGGGCCGCCGCGGCCGGCTGGTGCCTGCGGGTGCGGCTCTCGCGCAGATGCTGCGCCGCCACCTCGGCCCTGCGCCGGTCCATGGTGAAGGCGAACCGGTGCCGCTCCTGGGCCCGCAGATGCACGATGTACGTGCTCAGCAGGACGGCCGGGACCGCGGGCGCCCACAGGAAGTGGAGGCCGCCGACCGCCGCGACGACCGCGCCGAGGGTGAAGGCCAGGAAGAGGACGACGGTGGTGCGCCGACGGCGCGCGAGGACCTGGAGGCGCTTGGCGCGCCGGACGCGCTCGGCGTCCGTGCCGCCGGGGCGCTGGCGTGCGCGCCGCGCGGAGGCGGGTGCCTTTGCCGGTGCCGGTGCCTTTGCCTGTGCCGGTTCGGACCGCTCCTCGGGCGCGGCGAAGGCCCGGACGTCCACGGAATCCATTCGGTCCGTGGTGACATCCGGGTCCGCGTCGGGCTCCGCCTCCCCGGCGGTGCGCTCCCGCAACTCCTTGGCGTACCGGCGCTCCATCGCCGCCCGTCCGGACAGCAGCCGGATGGCGGTGCTGAAGCGTTCCGTCGGACGGGCTTCGTTGAGTTCGTCCTGCCTGCGGAGCCACATCGGCACCAGGTAGGCGGCCCAGGCCCCGACGATGACTGCGTAGATGAGGCCGCTGCTGCTCACGTCTCACACCGTAGAGGGGTTTGCACGGGGGCATCCGCCAATTGGCCCGGTGTGTCGCACGATCCGGCTGATATCACGGACTTTTTTTGTGATTGTTCAGATCAGCCATGGGTGTTTGGGTGTACACCCTCGGCCAATCGCCGATCAATATCGAACATTTATTTTATTTCCCGTGGCGTTCCGGGCCGTGACCGATGCCAGCGCCTGAGCAGCCCGTCGGGCACTTCCTCCGCGGTGAGCGCGTAGATGAGATGATCCCGCCAGGCACCGTCGATGTGGAGATAGCGCGGGCGCAGGCCTTCCTCGCGGAATCCCAGTTTCTCCACGACCCTTCTGCTGGGCCCGTTCTCCGGCCGGATGCACACCTCGATGCGATGCAGTCCGACCGTCCGGAAGCAGTGGTCGGCGGCGAGGGCGACCGCGGTCGGCATCACGCCGCGACCGGCGACGTCCTGATCGACCCAGTAGCCGACATGGCCGGAACACATCGAACCCCAGGTGATCCCGGCGACGGTCAGCTGACCGACCAGCCGGCCCTGGTACTCGATGGCGAAGGGCAGCATCCGGCCCGCGTGGGCCTCGGCGCGCAGATGGCGGATCATCTGACGGTACGTCGGCCGCTGGGCCGCCGGTGCGCCCGGGGCGGGCGGCGGCACGGTCGCCTCCCAGGGGCGCAGCCAGTCGCGGTTGCGCCGGTTGACCTCGCGCCACATGCGCTGGTCGCGCAGTTTGATCGGACGGAGCACGATCTCGCCGTCGCTGAGAATCACCGGCCAGGTCGAGACGTTCAGCTCGGGCTCCCCGGTCGGGGGTGATCGCCGCCGCGCAACTGGTCGACGGCGTGCACCAGGAGACGGGCGAGGACGGCGAGGCCGTCGCGCACCCCGCCGGTGGAGCCCGGCAGGTTCACGATGAGCGTGCGGCCGGCGACGCCCGCGAGGCCCCGGGAGAGCGCGGCGGTGGGGACCTTGTCGCGCCCCTCGGCGCGGATGGCCTCGGGGATGCCGGGGATCTCGTGGTCGAGGACCCGGCGGGTGGCCTCGGGGGTGCGGTCGGTGGGCGAGATCCCCGTACCGCCGGTCGTGACGATGACGTCGTACCCGGCGGCCGCTCCGGTGCGCAGGGCCTGTTCGACCGGGTCGCCGTCGGGCACGACCTGCGGGCCGTCGACGGCGAAGCCGAGCTGCGTGAGCGCCTCGGAGATCAGGGGGCCGCCCCGGTCGGCGTAGACGCCGGCGGAGGCACGGTTGGAGGCGGTGACGACGAGGGCGCGGTAGGGGGACGGGGCCGGGGCCGCCCCGGGCGGCGTCATGCGTCCGCTCCGTCCGCCTCGGTGCGGCGGTAGTCGCCGGACTTGCCGCCCGACTTCGTCTCGACCCGTACGTCCGTGATGACCGCCGCCTTGTCGACCGCCTTGACCATGTCGATCACGGTGAGCGCGGCGACCGAGACGGCGGTCAGGGCCTCCATCTCGACGCCGGTGCGGTCCGTGGTCTTCACGGTGGCCGTGATCTCCACCGCGTCGTCGGCGACACCCAGGTCGACCTCGACGCCGGAGACGGCCAGCGGGTGGCAGAGCGGGATCAGGTCGGGGGTGCGCTTGGCACCCATGATCCCGGCGATCCGGGCGGTCGCGAGGGCGTCGCCCTTGGGGACCCCCTCGCCGCGCAGCAGCTCGACGACGCGCGGCGAGACGAGGACCCGGCCGCTCGCGCGGGCCACCCGCGCGGTGACGGCCTTCTCCGAGACGTCGACCATGCGGGCCGCGCCCGCCTCGTCGATGTGCGTCAGTCTGTTCTGCGTACTCAACTCACTCCGCCTCGCGGTAGGGCGCCGGTTGCCCGCCAGGGCCCGCACCGGGGTGCGGGCCGGGGGCCCGGGGGTGTCCCCGGGAAGGCACAGCGAGCAGATACCGTACCGCCACCGCCGGGCGATCAGCGGAGCAGGATCACCTCGGTGTCCATGCCGGGCTCGGCGGAGGTGACGTCCTCGGGCAGCACGATGAGCGCGTCCGCTCGGGCGAGCGCGGCGACCAGGTGCGATCCGGAACCGCCGACGGGGGTGACCGTGCCGGACTCCGCGTCGTACGTACCGCGCAGGAACTGGCGCCTGCCGGACGGGGAGGCGAGTGCCCCGTCGGCCTTCAGGGTGGCCCGGACGGTGGGGTGGTGCACGTCCTTCAGGCCCATCAGGGTGCGGATCACGGGCCGTACGAACAGCTCGAAGGAGATGTACGACGAGACGGGGTTGCCCGGCAGCGCCAGGAGCGGTGTGTGGTCGGGGCCGATCGAGCCGAAGCCCTGCGGCTTGCCCGGCTGCATGGCGAGCTTGCGGAAGTCGATGCCGCTGCCCGGCTCGTCCTCGTCGCCCACCGAGGACAGGGCCTCCTTGACGACGTCGTACGCGCCGACGCTGACGCCTCCGGTGGTGACGACGATGTCGGCGCGGATCAGCTGGTCCTCGATCGTGGCGCGGAGCGTGTCCGCGTCGTCGGTGACGGCGCCGACGCGGTAGGCGATCGCTCCGGCGTCCTTGGCCGCGGCCGTGAGCGCGAAGCTGTTCGAGTCGTAGATCCGGCCGCCGGTCAGCTCCTCGCCGGGCTGGACCAGCTCGCTGCCGGTGGAGATGACGACGACCCGCGGCCGGGGCCGCACCTTCACCGTGGAGCGGCCGATCGCGGCGAGCAGTCCGATCTGCGGCGGGCCGACGACCGATCCGGCGCTCAGCGCCAGATCACCCGGCTTCACATCGCTGCCGCGGGCCCTGACGTGGGCGCGGGCCTCGACGGGACGGTGTACCCGGACCTCGCCGCCCGCGGCCTGCGGGGCGTCGCTCAGGGAGCGCATGGTGTCGGCGGGGCCGCCGCCCGTACCGCCGTCGGTCCACTCGACCGGGATCACCGCCTCGGCACCGGCCGGCAGCGGGGCGCCGGTCATGATGCGGGCGGCCTCGCCGGGGCCGACGGCCCGCCCGTCGGGCAGGCCGTCGCTGCCCGCCGCGACGTCACCGATGACGGTGAGCACCACGGGGAACTCCTCGTCGGCGCCCTCGACATCGGCGACACGGACCGCGTACCCGTCCATCGAGCTGTTGTCGAAGGGCGGCAGGGCGATCTCCACCATGACGTCCTCGACGAGGACGCAGCCCTGGGCATCGTGCAGCTGCAACTCGATGGGTTCGAGAGGCCGTACCGCGCCGAGAATGTCTTCCAGGTGCTCGTCCACCGACCAGATCGTGCTGCTCAAAGTGCTACATCTCCTCGGTGACGTAACTGCGGAGCCAGGTCCTGAAGTCCGGGCCCAGGTCTTCACGTTCGCACGCGAGTCTGACAATGGCACGGAGGTAGTCGCTCCGGTCGCCGGTGTCATAGCGGCGGCCCTTGAAGACGACACCGTGCACCGGGCCGCCGACCTTCTCGTCCTCGGCGAGGAGCTGGAGCGCGTCGGTGAGCTGGATCTCGCCGCCGCGGCCCGGCTCGGTCCTGCGCAGTATGCCGAAGACGGCGGGGTCCAGGACGTAGCGGCCGATGATGGCGAGGTTGCTGGGCGCCTCGGCCGCTTCGGGCTTCTCGACGAGGCCGGTGATGCGCACCACATCGCCGTCGGCGGTGGGCTCGACGGCCGCGCAGCCGTACTGGTGGATCTGCTCCGGCGTGACCTCCATCAGCGCGATGACGCTGCCGCCCTCGCGCTCCTGGATCTCGACCATGCGGGCCAGCAGCGGGTCGCGCGGGTCGATCAGGTCGTCGCCGAGGAGGACCGCGAACGGCTGGTCCCCCACGTGCGGAGCGGCGCACAGCACGGCGTGGCCGAGGCCACGCGGGTCGCCCTGCCGGACGTAGTGCATGGTGGCCAGGTCGCTCGACTCCTGGACCTTCTTGAGCCGTTCGGCGTCTCCCTTGCGGGTGAGTGCGGACTCCAGTTCGTAATTGCGGTCGAAGTGGTCCTCCAGCGGACGCTTGTTGCGGCCCGTGATCATCAGGACGTCGGAGAGGCCGGCGGTCACCGCCTCCTCCACGACGTACTGGATCGCGGGCTTGTCGACCACAGGCAGCATCTCCTTGGGAGTGGCTTTGGTGGCCGGCAGGAAACGGGTACCGAGCCCTGCGGCGGGGATGACGGCCTTGCTGATCCTGGGGTGCGACTGAGTCATGCGCAGAACCATAACCGGTATGTATGCGAGGAAGATGAGGGTCCGGTTAACTTTGTACGCCTATATGCACATGCGAGATCCAGGGGTGCCCGTTGAGCGCAGAGATGTCCCGAAAAGCACGGCTCCGAAGTGAACTGCTGGCCGCACGTCACCTTCTGACCAGGGAAGACGTGGAAAACGCCGCGGTGGTTCTGTCCCGGGGCGCATTGGATCTCCCGGAGGTGTCCGGGGCCCGTACCGTCGCCGCGTACGTCTCGGTGGGCAGCGAGCCGGGCACCCGGGTACTGCTGGACGCGTTGCGCGCCCGGGGGGTGCGGGTGCTGCTGCCGGTGCTCCTCGCGGACAACGATCTGGACTGGGCGCCGTACGAAGGGGCCGGCCGTCTCGTCCGGGCCGGGCGCGGACTGCTGGAGCCGGACGGCGGGCGGCTGGGCCCCGAAGCGGTCCTGGAGGCGGACGCGGTCCTGCTGCCGGGCCTGGCGGCGGACGGGCGCGGGATGCGGCTGGGCCGCGGCGGCGGCAGCTACGACCGGGTGCTGGCCAGGCTCGCCGCGGCCGGCGCCCATCCGGCACTGGTCGTCCTGCTGTACGACGACGAGGTGGTCGCGCAGGTTCCGGAGGAACCGCACGACCACCCCGTGGACGTGGTGGTGACCCCGGCGTCGGTCCGCCGGACGGGCCGCTAGGGCTTGAGGGTCAGGGTGTCGGTCGTCGCCTTCGTGACGGCGTTGGTGCCGAAGGACCAGTCGAGCAGTTCACCGTTGACCCACTTGTCGGTCTGATCGGTGTAGTGCGCGCTGAACGCGTGCCCGGAGGCGCCGGTGAGGTTGATCCAGCGGGACTTGTCCCAGTCCCCCACGTTGACCACCATCCGCATCGACGGGACCCAGACGACCTCGTAGCCGCCCGCCGCGTTCCAGCCGGTGGCGTTCACCGCGGCCTCGCCGCCGCCGATGTTCCACGGGCCGCGGTTGAGGGCCCGCTGGAGCAGGCCGGGGCCCTCGGTGCCGAGGGTCTGGTTCTTCAGGGTCAGCTGGTGCAGCCGGCCCCAGCTCCAGGTGCTGATGTCCTTGCCGAGCTTGGCGGTCAGCTCCCAGCGGGCGTCCTCCATGGCACGGGCGAAGAGCTGGTCGCGGTTCTCGGTCGGGTCGTACCGGCCGCTCTTCGGCGCCTTCCACCAGTCGCTGTTCTGATCGTCCATCAGCTCGGCGACCACCTGGTACCAGCGGTCACCGCCGTCGGGCTGGGCGGAGTCCGCGTCGCGCCGGCCGCACTCGCGCACCAGCCTGCGCTGCTCGTCGACCGGGCCCGAACCGCCGGCCCGGGGCACGTTGAGGCACTCGCCCTCGACCCGCAGCTCCTTGGGCAGCTTGTTGCCGAAGGCCAGCTTGAGGATGTTGCGCCAGACCGCGTTGAAGTACGCGGCCGCGGCCGAGTCGGGCTCCTGGGTGTAGTCCCAGCCCTCCAGGAGCTTCTGCGCCTCGCGGACGCTCTTGTCCGGGACGTCGATCTTCATCAGCTCGGGCACCAGCAGCGCGGCGATCTCGCTGGTGTTGTCCATCTGCATCTTCTGCATGTCTTCGGTCGAGATCTTCCCGCCGCCCTTGATCTTCGACTGGATCAGGTCGTCGATCCGCTGGCTGCGGGTGCCGTAGCCCCAGTCCTTGGTCAGCAGGTGGGGGTACTTCTTCTCGTCGATCACGGCCTGGTTGGCGGTGACGATGTAGCCGCGCTTCGGGTCGTACTCGTAGGGCAGCTCGTCGAACGGGACCGGGTCCTTCTTCCAGCCGTACGCCGAGGACCAGCCGGGGCTGGGCATCATGCCGTCGCCCTTGAGGCGCACCGGGATCTTCCCGGGTGCCTGGTAGCCGATGTGGCCCTTGGTGTCGGCGTAGATGAGGTTCTGCGAGGGAACCTCGAAGTCCGCGGCCGCCGCCCGGAAGGTGGGGAAGTCCTTGGCCCGGTTGAGCTCGAAGACGGCGTCCATGGACTTGCCGGGCTCCAGCGCGGTCCACTTCAGGGCGACCGCGTAGCCGTCGGCCCGGTCCGGGGCCGCGTTGGTGACGGGGGCCTTCTGGCCGACCGTCTCCAGTTCGCTGCTGCGGTCGGAGACCAGCGGGCCGTTGTTGGTCTCGCGGACGGTGATCGTCCGGTCCTTGCCGCCCGCGACCTTGATGGTCTCCTCACGGGTGGTGAAGGGCTTGACCTTGCCGTCGTACAGGTAGCCGTCGCCGGAGACCTTCTCCAGGAAGAGGTCGGTGACGTCCGCGCCGAGGTTGGTGAGGCCCCAGGCGATGTCCTGGTTGTGGCCGACGATCACGCCCGGCATGCCCGAGAAGGTGTAGCCCGCGGTGTCGTACTGGCACTTCGCCGAGATCTCGCGGCAGTGCAGGCCCATCTGGTACCAGACCGAGGGCAGCTGCGGCGCCAGGTGCGGATCGTTGGCGAGCAGCGGCTTGCCGGTGGTCGTGTAGTCGCCGGAGACCACCCAGGAGTTGGACCCGATGCCGTTGCCGTTCGGGCCGAGCAGCGCCGGGATCTGGTCGAGGGTGTCGGAGAGCGCGGAGAGCTGGGTGTTCAGGCCCTCCGTGGCGCCCTGCGCGGTGTTCGAGCCGAGCGAGTCGGACGGGGTGGCGTCCGGGTCGAACTTTCCGGTGACCGGGGAGATGGCCCCCTGGTCGACGATCGGCCGGTGCTTGTCGTACGGGTACGCCGGGTAGAGGTCCTCGATCTGCTTCGCGTCGAGCCTGCTGGTCATCAGCGAGCGGTCGATCTCGTCCTGCATGTTGCCGCGCAGGTCCCAGGCCATGGCCTTGAGCCAGGCGACCGAGTCGACCGGGGTCCACTCGGTCGGCTTGTAGTCGTTGGTGAAGCCGAGGGCCGCGTACTCGACGGAGATGTCCTTGCCGTCGCGCCCCTTGAGGTAGGCGTTGACGCCGTCCGCGTACGCCTGGAGGTTCTTCTTGGTGGCCTCGGACAGGACGTTGTCGTACTCCTCCTGCGCGACCTTGCGCCAGCCCAGCGTGCGCAGGAAGGAGTCCGTCTCGACCTGTCCGGAGCCGAACATCTCGGAGAGCCGGCCGGCCGTCATGTGACGGCGGACGTCCATCTCCCAGAAGCGGTCCTGCGCCTGGACGAAGCCCTGGGCGCGGAAGAGGTCGGCATCGGAGTCCGCGTACAGCTGCGGGATGCCGTAGTTGTCGCGTTTGACGTCGACGGTGCCGTCGAGACCGTCGAGCTTCAACGATCCGGTCGTCTGCGGATACGAGGCCCGCACGGTCGTTACGGACCAGAACGTCCCGTAACCGATACCCGCGACAAGCGCCAGCACCAGAACGATCACGATCAGGCGGGCACGTCGCCCCTTCTTCCGGCCGGTCTTCGCACCGGCGGAACCGGTGGCGGCGGAAGAGGCGGTGGTGTTGGCGGGCATCGCTGTCCTTCGAGGGGCAGGTGGTCCTGGGAGTGCAGGAGCAACCATAGGCGCAGCGCCGGGACGGCTCTGACGCGGTATCGGGATGGCTCGAATTACGTAGCGATCGTACGAATGCTCGAACGCGTCAAGAAAGCGTTAAAGATTAGGTAAGGTAACGAAGTACCGGCCGCCAACGGCCGATGCCGAAGGTCGACCGACTCGGCAGGCGTACGCGGGGAAGGAACGGCCACTGTCTGTCCACACGCTCAACGAACTCCTGCTCGTCTGCTCGCTCGTACTGCTCGTCGCGGTGGCGGCGGTGCGCATCTCGTCGCGCAGCGGGCTCCCCAGCCTGCTCCTGTATCTCGGCATCGGGATCGTCATGGGGCAGGACGGCATCTTCGACGTCAAGTTCGACAACGCCGAGCTGACCCAGGTCATCGGCTATGCCGCACTGGTCGTGATCCTCGCCGAGGGCGGCCTGGGCACGAAGTGGAAAGAGATCAAACCGGCGCTGCCCGCCGCCGTGATGCTCTCGCTGGTCGGTGTCGCGGTGAGCGTGGGCGTCACGGCGGCCGGGGCGCACTACCTGGTCGGGCTGGACTGGCGGCAGTCGCTGATCATCGGCGCGGTCGTGTCGTCCACGGACGCCGCCGCGGTCTTCTCCGTGCTGCGCAAGGTGCCGCTGCCCGCCCGGGTCACCGGTGTGCTGGAGGCCGAGTCCGGCTTCAACGACGCCCCCGTGGTGATCCTGGTGGTCGCCTTCTCGACCAGGGGGCCGGTGGACAGCTGGTACGTCCTGGTCGGCGAGATAGCCCTGGAGCTCGCCATCGGTGCGGCCGTGGGCATCGCCGTCGGCTGGCTCGGCTCGTTCGGACTGCGTCATGTGGCGCTGCCCGCCTCCGGCCTCTACCCGATCGCCGTGATGGCGATCGCGGTCTCGGCGTACGCGGCGGGCGCCCTGGCCCACGGCAGCGGCTTCCTCGCCGTCTATCTGGCCGCGATGATCCTCGGCAACGCCAAGCTGCCGCACTGGCCCGCCACCCGCGGCTTCGCCGACGGGCTCGGCTGGCTGGCCCAGATCGGCATGTTCGTCCTGCTCGGGCTCCTGGTCACGCCGCACGATCTGTACGACGACTTCTGGCCCGCGGTCATCGTGGGCCTGGTGCTGACGGTGGTGGCCCGTCCGCTGGAGGTCTTCATCTCGCTGGCGCCGTTCCGGCTGCCCTGGCAGGAGAAGGCGCTCATGTCCTGGGCGGGGCTGCGCGGCGCCGTGCCCATCATCCTGGCGACCATCCCGATGGTCGCCGGGGTCGAGGGCTCCACCCGCATCTTCAACATCGTCTTCGTGCTCGTCATCGTCTACACCCTCATCCAGGGGCCGACGCTGCCCTGGCTGGCCAAGGCCCTGAAGATCGCCGACGACCCGGCCGAGGCCGCCGACCTGGGCATCGAGTCGGCGCCGCTGGAACGGCTGCGCGGTCATCTGCTCTCGGTGGCGATCCCCGGCCGGTCGAAGATGCACGGCGTGGAGGTCGCGGAACTGCGGCTGCCCGCCGGAGCCGCCGTCACCCTCGTGGTGCGGGACGGCAAGAGCTTCGTACCGGCGCCCTCGACCGTGCTGCGACGCGGCGACGAGCTGCTGGTGGTCACCACCGACCCGGTGCGCGACGCGGCGGAGGAACGGCTGCGCGCGGTCGGCGAGGGCGGCAAGCTCGCGGGCTGGCTGGGGACCGGCGGCAAGGGCGGCGACGACCTCTCGGGGCCGCATGCGGCCCACGAGGCGGCGCGCGAGGCGGCACATGCGCTGAAGGCCGTGAAGAAGCTGGGGAAGAGCGGCGGTCCCAAGGCGCACCACTGAGTACGCAGGGGCGCCTCTGGGCACGCGCGGGCGCTCTTGAGCGGCGTGCTCAGAGGGCGCCCTTGAGCGTGCGGGCGCCCTGTGTACGCACGGGCGCCCTTGCCGTTGCTTGCGATCCGAGGTGCCGGTGGAGTCCTTGCGCACATTCACAGGTTCACAAGGACCTCTGCCTGTATCGTGAAGGGAACGATCGACCCCGCGACGGGGCCGGTCGACCCGATCGACCAACCCGAACGACCAACTCTGCCTGATGCAGAGCTGGCGCGACCGTATGGCGGTCGTGGCGTCCTCCGCCTCTGCTGAGCGCCCGGCATCTACCGCAGTTCCGCGCGAAGAGGACAGCTCTCGGCAGCACCCGCACGAACGAGCCCGCACCATCGGTGCCGGCCGCGCCGCGGGAGCTCGGCCACCAGGCGGCAGAAAGGCATGGACCGTGGCGTCCACGGTCACCGACCGCCCCGGATACGGGCAGTTGCTGCGCACCCCGGGTGCGTGGACCTTCCTCCTGTCGGGCTTCGCCGCCCGGCAACCCTTCGCCATGCTGACCATCGGCATCGTGCTCCTGGTCCAGCACACCACCGGCTCCTACGGCAGCGCGGGCGCCGTCGCCGCCGTGACCGGTGTCTCCATGGCCCTGTTCGCACCGCAGACCGGCAAGCTCGCCGACCGTTTCGGCCAGCGCGCCGTACTGCTGCCCGGCGTCCTGGCGCACGGGGCGTCCGTGTCGGTGCTGACGGCGCTGGCGCTGGCGGACGCGCCCCTGTGGGCGCTGTTCGTGGCGGCCGTGCCGACCGGCGCCTCCGTCCCGCAGGTCGGGCCGATGGTGCGGGCCCGCTGGGCGGCCCTGCTCGGCGCGACTCCGGAGCGCGAGGCCTCGCCGCTGATGGCCACGGCGGCCGCCTTCGAATCGGTGACGGACGAGTTCACCTTCGTCATCGGTCCGGTGCTCGCCACCGCGCTGTGCACGGGGGTGCATCCGGCGGCCGGCCTGATCACGGAGGCCGCGCTGACCCTGATCGGCGGGCTGCTCTTCGCCACGCAGCACCGCACCCAGCCCGCGGTGCGCGACACCGCGTCCGACGCCTCCCGGCCCCGCGCCTCCGCCCTGGCCGTACCGGGCGTACGGGTGCTCGCGGTGGCCTTCCTCGGCATCGGCGCGGTCTTCGGCGGCATGCAGGTCTCGCTGACCGCCTTCGCCGAGGAGATCGGCCGCCCGGGAGCCAACGGTCTGCTGTACGGCGTCTTCGCGGCCGGCAACATGCTCGCCGGGATCGCCTGCGGCGCCATCGCCTGGAAGAGCGGGCCGCGACGGCGGCTGATCGTCGGGTACGCGGCACTCACCCTGACCGCGTCCGGGCTGTGGGCGGTCCACTCGGTGCCGCTGCTGGCCGGGCTCGGACTCCTGGTCGGGCTCTCCATCGCCCCGGCCCTGATCAGCGGCTACACACTGGTCGACGCCCTGGTGCCGGCCTCCGCCCGGACCGAGGCGTTCACCTGGCTGACGGGCTCGGTCGCGCTCGGCCAGGCGGCGGCGGTGACGGTCGCCGGGCGACTCGCGGACGCCCACGGGGCCAGCACCGGATTCGTGGTGCCGCTCGTGGGGACCGTACTGGCCCTGATCACCCTGGTGGGGCTGCGTTCGAGGCTCGTACCCGCCGCCCCGGGGCGGACCGTGGCACGTGGTGTCGGTCACCGGAAGCCGGTCACGGTGGACTGATGCTGCGGAATACGTCAGTATGGAGCGTCGTTAGCACTCATTGAGTCAGAGTGCCAGGAGGAGCAAGTGCCGACCTATCAGTACCAGTGCACCGAATGTGGCGAGGGCCTTGAGGCGGTGCAGAAGTTCACCGATGACGCCCTCACCGTGTGCCCGAGCTGCGACGGACGCCTGAAGAAGGTGTTCTCCGCGGTCGGCATCGTCTTCAAGGGTTCCGGTTTCTACCGGAACGACAGCCGCGGCTCCTCGTCGAGCAGCACGCCGGCTTCGTCCTCGGCGAAGGCATCCGGTTCCGCTTCGTCCGATTCCTCGTCGTCCTCGACGTCCGCGGGATCCGACTCGAAGTCGTCCGCCTCTTCCGCGGCGTCCTCGTCGTCGTCCTCCTCGTCCTCGACGAGCGGCACGTCGGCCGCCTGAGCCGCACCGCACTTCCGCACCGGGCTTCCGCCAGGAGCCCCGCCGAATCCGTTCGGCGGGGCTCCTGGCGTTTTCCGGCGCCGCTAATGTGATCGCATGGCGAACGCAGAGATCGGTGTCATCGGCGGCTCGGGCTTGTACTCCTTCCTGGAGGACGTCACGGAAGTGCGGGTGGACACCCCGTACGGACAGCCGAGCGACTCCCTCTTCCTCGGCGAGGTCGGCGGCCGCCGGGTCGCCTTCCTCCCGCGCCACGGACGCGGCCACCATCTGCCGCCGCACCGCATCAACTACCGGGCCAACATGTGGGCGCTGCGCTCCGTCGGCGTACGCCAGGTGCTCGGCCCGTGCGCGGTGGGCGGGCTGCGCCCGGAGTACGGGCCGGGCACCCTGCTCGTGCCGGACCAGATGGTGGACCGCACCAAGGCCCGGACGCAGACGTTCTACGACGGGGAGACCCGGGCCGACGGTGCGGAGCCGAACGTCCTGCACCTGGGCTTCGCCGACCCGTACTGCCCCGAGGGGCGCAGGGCCGCACTGGCGGCGGCACGGGCGAAGAGCTGGGAGCCGGTGGACGGCGGGACGCTGGTGGTCATCGAGGGGCCGCGCTTCTCGACCCGGGCGGAGTCGCGCTGGCATGCGGCGATGGGCTGGTCGGTGGTCGGGATGACCGGTCACCCGGAGGCCGTCCTCGCCCGTGAGCTGGGCCTCTGCTACACGACGATGACCCTGGTGACGGACCTGGACGCGGGCGCGGAGGCCGGCGAGGGCGTCTCGCACGGAGAGGTGCTGGAGGTGTTCGCGGCCAACGTGGACCGGCTGCGTGCGGTGCTCTTCGACGTGGTGGCCGCCCTGCCCGCGGAGGCGGACCGGGACTGTCCGTGCTCGCATGCGCTGGACGGCCTCAAGACGGGGATCGAGCTGCCTTAGGGGCGTTGTGGGGCGGGGCGGCGAGCGCTGCGGGGTGCCAAGCACTGCGGGGAGAGGTGGCCGGGTGACGGTTGTGGCGTGAGTGGGTGACGGAGTTGTCCACAACTCCGGGGCCGTCCACAGGCTTCAGCGGGAATCCCGCGGACGGTGGATCGTGAGGGGCGTTCGTCCGAAACTTCTCGGCTCCTCGGCTCCTCGCGACAGGTGGTATCGCCCATGTTTCCGTCGTCCGCGTCATCCACATCGCCCACGCCATCCGCTTCGTTCCTGGCTTCCGGTTCGTCCGCTTCGTTTCCGTCACCCGGGCCGTTTCCGTCGTCCGTGTCGTCCGTGTCTTCCGCGTCGCCCGCGTCCTCTCCGTCGTGCTCGCCGCTGCCGTCTCCGTCCTCGGCCCCTTCGCCCTGCGGGGTGCCCGCGTTCGCGCCCCTGCGGGTACGCGGAGGTGGTGGTCGGCGGCTGCGCCGGGCCTTGTGGCGGCAGCGCCGCGCCCTGGCCGCCGGGCTGGCCCTGACGGCTGCCGCGCTCGCCGCCACGGGGCTGGGCGGTGGCGGTACGGGGACGGGCGGCGACGCGGCGTACGGGGCGGGGGCCGGGAGCGGGCCCGGGGCGGTGCAGGAGCGGGCGCGGCGGCCGGCTCGGTCGGCGTCCGTGCCCGTCCGGATCGCGGACGCGGCGACGGTTCGCTTATTGCGGCCGGGTGACCACGTCGACGTGATCGCTGCCGGGGACGCCGGGACCGGCGCCGGAAACGGGGCCGAGGCCCGGGTGCTGGCGAAGGGCGCGCGCGTGGCGGAGGTGCCGCAGTCCCTGGCGGAGGGTTCCGCGGAGGACGGTGCGCTGATCGTGCTGTCCGTTTCCCGGGACACGGCCACCGCGCTGGCCGGCGCGGGGATCTCGTCCCGGCTGGCGGTGACCCTGTGCTGATTCAAACTGACAGCCGATCAAGTCACCTTGCCAAAGCTCAGAATTGGGTGGTTTCCACGCGTACTGCCGTAAGTTGCGGAGGAGTTTGCTCCGCCTACGGCACACGTGAAGGAAGGCTCACCCGTGAGCGAGAAGAAGGTCAGTCTGCTGGAAGGGTTCAAAGCCTTCCTGACGCGCGGCAATGTGATCGATCTGGCGGTCGCCGTCGTCATCGGCGCCGCGTTCACCCAGATCGTGAACGCATTCGTCAAGGGAGTCATCAATCCGCTGGTCGGCGCGTTCGGCACCAAGGACCTGGAGAGCTACAGCTCTTGCTTCAAGGGCCCCTGCATCACGGATCCGAAGACGGGCGAGGCGACCGAGGGCATCCGGATCCTGTGGGGTTCGGTGCTCAGCGCCGCCCTCGGCTTCCTGATCACGGCCGCCGTCGTCTACTTCCTGCTGGTCCTGCCCATGGCCAAGTACCTCGCCAGGCGGGCGGCGATGCAGGCCGCGAAGGACGGAGTGCAGGAGACGCTGGAGGTGAGCGAGCTGGAGGTACTGAAGGAGATCCGCGACGCCCTCGTCTCGCAGCGCGGCGGCGGCACGGGCGAGGCCCCCGGCCAGGACCCCGGCCGGAGTCACGACCAGTAGCCCCACCGGCTCCACGGACAGCGGAAGAACCGGCGGCACCGCCGGCCGATCACCACGGAGCTGGGAATCAGATGTGGTGGGGCGGCTTCTCGTCGAGGAAGCGCGCCAGATCGGCGGCGCTGCCACCGGCCGGGGCCCGCTCGCCCCACCCTCGGTCCGTATCGTCCGAGGACTGCTGGTCCAGCGGATCGTCGAAGACCAGAGCCGGTTTCGGTTGCGGCCTCTGCGGCTCGGAGGGCTTCGGATCGCGCGGGCCGGGGGCGGGGGCGGTGCTCATGGGTCAAGGGTACGGCGGCGGTCAGCGATCCTTCGGGTCGATCAGCCACAGCCCGAGGACGACGAGGAACGACAGACAGAGGAAGCCGGCACCCCACCAGGCCGTGCCGGTGCGGCCCTCCATCCACGCGTCGATGACGACGGTCAGGCCCCAGAGCTGTCCGACGACCACCGTCATGGCGAGGACCAGCCGGGCTGTCAGCTTCGAGGACCGCTCGGGCTCCTGGTCGGTGCCCGCCCCGGGGCCGGGGCCGGTGTGGCGGATCCGGGGGTCGCCGTAGCCGCTGGTGGCGCGGATCTGCGGATAGCGCTCATGGACGGGCCGGTTGAGTTCGGGGCGAGCACTCCCCGGGTGGTACTCGGGGGGCTCCGGGTACTCCGAGACCGCTGGGGGCCGCGAGGCCGCTGGGCGCTCCGGGGGCTCCTGGTTCCGGGACTGCCGGGCGTCGGTCATGACCGGCTGCCGGGGGTCTCGGGCCCGAGGGAGGGGGCCTCCGCGCCGCCGCCCTTGACGGCGGGACAGCCGATCCGGGAGGCGAGGTCGGGGCGGTCCTCGGAGAGCTGACGGCACAGGCCGTGCTCGATGCTCTCGCCCGAGCGCGTCGTACCGACCGCCCAGATGCTGCCGTCCACCTGCTCGGTGAGCACCACCTTGGGCAGCGCGCGGGGCGGCGGCCCGGCGGTGACCTCGCCGGTGCGGGCGTCGAAGATGCCCTCATGGCAGGGGCAGTACAGCTCGCCCTGGGTGCCCCGGTCCTTGCGCCAGAGCACGGCACAGGCGAGATGGGTGCAGATCGCGGAGTAGCCGACGAGGGTGCCGTCGTCCAGCCGGACGGCGACCGCGCGGTCCTCCTCGTCCGGGTAGTGGAAGGCGAGGGACTCACCGGGCAGGAGCTGATCGGCGATCCTCTTCGGCGACGGCGCCTTGGCGTCGTCGGGGTCGCCGTGGCGCGGAAGGATTCCGCCTGCCACACCGAGCCCGCCGACGGCGAGCCCGCCGGAGACGGTGGCCACGATCCGGAGGTAGTCGCGCCGGGTGGTGAGGGAGTCGGCGGCGATCCGGTCGTGCAGGGCTTCGCGCGGATCGCCGGCGGGTGGCTGGGGGGAGGGCGGCTGGTCGGTGACGCTCATCGGCGGACGTCCTTCCCGTTGATCTCGACGACGGGAAGGCCGCCGGGCACCGGCCACCGGACCCGGTCGGCAGGGACGACCATGGCCACGCCGGTGCGCACCTCGCTCCGGCCGAAGGTGAAGGTGTCGGCGACCTGGACGCCGGGGCGCTCGGCCTGGAGCTCCTCGACGGTCCCGTAGAACAGCGCTCCGGTCGGGCAGACGGTCGCGCACATGGGGGCGAGGCCGTAGGCGGTGCGGTCGTAGCAGAGGTTGCATTTCATCTGCAGCTTCGCCTGGAGGTCGATCTTCGGGACGCCGAAGGGGCAGGCGTTGACGCAGTTGGCACAGCCGATGCAGCGGGTGGTGTCGGCCTGCTGCACCACACCGTCGGCGATCACCAGGATCGCGTCGGCGGGGCAGACCTCGGCACACGGGGCGACCGGGTCCTCGCAGTGCATGCAGACCGTGGGAAGGGAGGCAACGGACTGGCCCTCGTCGGTGTAGTCGAGGTGGATCATCGACTTGCCGCGGTGCGAGTCGCACTCCCGGCAGGCGGAGACGCAGGCCTGGCAGCCGATGCAGCGTCCGGGGTCGATGAAGATCGTTCGGCCCATCATGCGGCGGTCAGCTCCTCTCCGAGGTGCCACGTCCCTGGGGGGCCGTGGGCGGCAGTGGGTCGGTGCGGGAGACCTGGGTCTCCGGGTAGCCGACCTGGCCGGGAGCGACAGGAGGTGCGGGGACCTCGTCGATCTCCCGGGCGTGCTCGATGCGGCAGGCGCACACCTTGTACTCGGGGATCTTGGAACGGGGGTCGAGGGCATCGATGGTGAGGGCGTTGGCCGCGGTGGGGACGGGCCAGTGGTACGGGATGAAGACGGTGTCGGGGCGGATCGCCTCGGTGACCAGCGCGGGAAACACCTCGCTGCCGCGCCGGGTGACGACGCGGACCGGTTCGCCGTTGCGGAAGCCGTGGGAGGGATGGAGCTCGGCCCAGGGGCGCGGGGTCTGTTCGACGAGGGCACCCAGGCGGCGGGTCTGGTTGCCGGAGAGGAAGTGGGCGACGGTCCGCCCGGTGGTGAGCGACATGGGGTGCTCGTCGTCGTACGGGTCCATCGGTGGGTGCCAGTCGACAACCTGGAGATGGATCCTGCCGTCGGGGTGGTAGGTCCTGCCGTCCTCGAAGAGCCGGGGGGTGCCGGGGTGGTCGGTGGAGGGGCAGGGCCAGGCGATCCCGCCAGTCTCCTCCAGCCGTTCGTAGGTGATGCCGTAGTAGTCGTTGACGGTACCGGCGGAGGCGATCCGCAGTTCGTCGAAGACCGCGCGGGAGTCGGCGAAGGCGAATTTGTCGCCCGCGCCGAGACGCCTGGCGAGTTCGCACATCACCCAGGTGTCGGTCCGTACGCCGGGCGGCGGGTCCTGCGCCTTGTTGTGCTTGACCACCCGGGCCTCGGCGTTGGCCATCACCCCTTCGTCCTCGGCCCAGGTAGTGACGGGGAAGACGACATGAGCGTTGGCAGCGGTCTCGGAAAGGAAGAAGTCGAATTGCGCGTGGAACTCAGTGGCGTCGTACCCCTCCTTGACCACTCCGTAGTTGGGGAGGGAGACGAAGGGGTTGTTGCAGATGCCGATCAGGCCGCGGATCTCGCGGCGCTGCATCTGCCAGACCATTTCCATCATCGAGGTGCCGGCGGGCGGGAGTTCGGACTCCTCGATGCCCCAGATCTCGCAGATCTGTCTGCGGTGCTCCTCGTTCATGATCGAGCGGCCGCCGGGCAGGAGGTCGGACTTCTGTCCGTGCTCGCGCCCGCCCTGGCCGTTGCCCTGGCCGGTGATGGTGCCGTACCCGGCGCCGGGCTTGCCGATGTGACCGGTGGCGGTGCAGAGGTTGATCACGCTGAGGCAGTTCTCGACGCCCTGCGAGTGGTGCTCGATGCCCCGGGCGTGCCAGGCCATGGCCTTGGGCGCACGGGCGAAGGTGCGGGCGACCTGGACGATCTGTTCGGCGGGGATGCCGCAGATCTCGGCGGCCCTGACCGGCGGGTACTCGGCGACCTTGGCCTTCACCTCCTCCCAGCCGGTGGCGTGGGCGGCGAGATAGGACGCGTCGGTCAGTCCCTCCTCGACGACCACGTGCAGCACGGAGTTGAAGAAGGCCGAATCGGTGCCGGGTCTGAGGGCGACGTGGATATCGGCGGTCCGGGCGATGGCCGTCTCGCGCGGGTCGATGACGATCAGGCTCGCACCACGGTCCCGGGCCCCCCACACGTACTGGGTCATCACGGGGAAGCACTCGCCGACGTTGGAGCCCGCGATCAGCAGGCAGTCGGTGAGCAGGATGTCGGAGAAGGGGTTGCCGGCCCGGTCGATGCCGAAGGCCAGCTTGTTGGCGCCCGCGGCGCTGACCATGCAGAGGCGGCCGTTGTAGTCGACGTGCCGGGACTTGAGGGCGACCCGGGCGAATTTGCCGACCAGATAGGTCTTCTCGGAGAAGAGGCTGGCACCGCCGAGGAGCCCGAAGGCATCGTTCCCGTAGCTCTGCTGGATGCGTTTGATCTCGGCGACGGTGAAGTCGAGCGCCTCGTCCCAGGAGACCTCGCGGAAGTCCTCGTCGCGGGAGCGGCGCATCAGTGGGGCGGTGAGCCGGTCGGGGTGGTTGACCTGCTGGTACGCGTTGATTCCCTTGGGGCACAGCCGCATCCGGTTGATGTCGTGGTTGCGGGGTTCGACGCCGAAGACCTTGCCGCCGCGGTCGACGCGCAGATACATCCCGCACTGGACCCCGCAGAAGCAGCAGTGGGTGGGGACGAGCGTCTCGCCCTCCTGGTCGGCGTGCCACCGGTCGGCGGGGATGCCGCCCGCGTCCCGGAAGGCGCGGGTGCCCGGCGGGGCGAGGGAGGGATCGAGAGGGACGGCCGTGCGCGACCCGGCCGCGCGGGGGCCGGCCGCACGGGGGCCTGCCGCACGGGGGCCTGCCGCGCCGGAGTCGGTTGAACGAGGGTCGGCCGCACGCGGATCCGCGGTCACTTGAAGCCCTTCTTCACCTGGGAGAGATAGGCACTGCCACGCAGCACCCGCTTGCAGCGCGGGCAGTATTCGGCCCACTCGTCGAAGTCGAGGCCGAGGTCGCGCATGGTGCCGCGGAGGTTGTCGACGTACGGCCCGGTGTCGATGGGCTCCTCGCAACGGCGGCAGCCGAGCACCTCCTGGTCCTGCCGGGCGGTGTACTTGAACAGCTGCATACCGACCGCGGCCGGGCGCTGGACGATGTGGAAGAACTTCCCGAACGGGATGTAGATGAGGGTGAACACCACCGACACCATGTGGAGCACGGCCAGGAACTCGTATCCGCCGCCGTGCAGGAAGATCGACGAGAAGGTGAGCAGCAGACCGGTCACCGAGATGACGATGAGAGCGATCAGCGGCACCAGGTCGTAGGCGAAGCGCTGGCCGGTGACGGCACCGCGGTCCTTCATCCGGCGCCACAGGAAGTACGAGGCGCCGGGGATGACGAGCACGGCGGCGATGTCCAGGCCGTGGAACATCAGCCAGCCCAGGAAGTCCAGGGAGTCGAAACCGATGATCTTGAAGCCCCAGATACGCATCTCGTAGCCGGGACCCGAGCCACTGCCCGAGGTGAAGGTGAACCAGCCCCAGGTCAGCGGGAAGGTGATCAGGGAGGCGAGGATGCAGCCCCAGAAGATCAGCTGGTGGGCGGCCCAGCGGGCATGCGAGCGGGCGCCGAGGAATTTCTGGAAGCCCAGATATGTGGCGATCATCCGGGGCAGCGCGGTGGGGGCCTTGCGGAAGTTGGCCACCGAGAAGAAGCTCCGCCACCCCTGTTTGAACAGCCGCCGGGCGCCGGGTGCGGAGACCCAGACCGTGTAGCGGTAGGCGACGCCGAAGGCGAGAAAGACGGTGGCGACCGCGTACGGAAGGAGTGCGGAGTCGAAGTTCTCCAGCAGTCGGCTGCCGAGCACGATCGCCAGGATCAGCAGGGCGGAGACGATGACACCGGCCGCGGTCGCACGGGCGGTGACGGTCCGGGGCCCGGCGGTCCGGGGCCCGGCGGTCCGGGGCCCGGCGGTCCGGGGTTCAGCGGTCCGGGGCCCGGCGGTCCGGGGCCCGGCGGTCCGGGGCCCGGCGGTCCGGGGTTCGGCGGTCCGGGGTTCAGCGGTCCGGGGTTCGGCGGAGAGCTGAGCGCCGGGCGCTCCGGTGGTCCCGGGACCAGTGGAGGGCGGGGTGCCGGGCTCTGCTCCGGTGGAGCCGGTTCGTGCAGCGGGGTCGGGCGGCTCGGCTGCGGCGGAGGCTTCTGGCGGCTCGGTCACCCCGTCACCGTAGGGTCGTACATCATGGTTGGCCCTGTTTTGCACCTCAGGCGGGTGAGCCCGTTCGGCCATCCGGGGCGCGTGCCGCACGGCGTAGCCGAATCCCGTCTGATGTGCTGGCTCCCATGCCCGTCATGACGGCTCGCAGCCGTACCGAGAAACATCGCGCGTCGACACCGCTGGAGCTCTTCTTCGACCTCTGCTTCGTCGTCGCCGTGGCCCAGGCCGGCGCGCGGCTGGTCCACGCCGTCACCGAAGGCCACGCCCTCACCGGGATCGGCGGCTACGCGGCCGTCTTCTTCGCGATCTGGTGGGCCTGGGTCAACTTCAGCTGGTTCGCCTCGGCCTACGACACCGACGACCCGCTGTACCGCGTCGTCACGCTCGTCCAGATCACCGGTGTGCTGATCCTCGCCGCCGGGGTGCCGCGCGCCTTCGATTCGGGCGACTGGACGGTCGTCGTCATCGGTTACGTGGTGATGCGGCTCGCGCTGACCAGCCAGTGGCTGCGCGCCGCGCACTGCACCCGGGGCGCCGAGCGGCGCGTCGCGCTGCGGTACGCGGTCGGGATCACGGTGGTGCAGCTGGGCTGGATCGCGATGCTGCTGCTGCCGCACGGTGCGAGCGGAGCCCGTGCCGTCGTCTTCGTCGTGCTGGCGCTCGCGGAGATGTCCGTTCCCGCGCTCGCCGAGCGCGACCGCTCGACGAGCTGGCATCCACACCACATCAGTGAGCGGTACGGGCTGTTCACGATCATCGTCCTGGGCGAGACGATCGCGGCGGCCACGGTGGCGGTCCAGGAGGCGGTGTACGAGCACGACGCACTCGGCGAGCTGCTGCCGATCGCCGCGGGCGGGCTGCTGATCGTCTTCTCCGCCTGGTGGATCTATTTCGCCGTGCCGATCCAGGACTACCTGCGCGGCAGCAGGGAAGCGTTCATCTGGGGATACGGGCACTACCTGATCCTCGGTTCCGCGGCCGCCAT
Source organism: Streptomyces sp. DvalAA-43 (assembly GCF_900091725.1). Taxonomy (GTDB): domain Bacteria; phylum Actinomycetota; class Actinomycetes; order Streptomycetales; family Streptomycetaceae; genus Streptomyces; species Streptomyces pulveraceus. The sequence continues at coordinate 235,864 of NZ_FMBW01000030.1, forward strand.
CGGCGCGGGCATCGAGGTCGCGGTTGAGGCGGCCGTGGGCAAGGCGCATGTCTCGGCCACGGTGGCCGCCGCCGCGGTGACCATTCCCTCCGCGCTCTTCCTGCTGACGGTGTGGGCGCTGCACGTCCGCCACTTCAAGCGCGACCTCATGGAGCAGCTCTCCCTCCCCGTGGCCGCGCTGGCCATCCTGGCCTGTACGTTCGCCGGCGGGTGGGCGGTGTTCGCGGCCGGTCTGGTGGCCGCGGCGGCCGTGACCGTGGGGGTGCTGCTGTCCCGGCGGCCCGCCGCGGCCGGGTGAGCGCGACGGACGGCCGGTGACGGCTCACGCGATGAGGAGCATGCAGTGACGGATGAATCCCGGAAGCCGACGGGCCCCGCCTCACCGAGTACCGCCTCACCGAGTACCGCCGAGCCGAATACCACCGGACAGGACACCGCCGCCGGGCCGGACGCCCCCGGGCCGCTCGACGCGCTGACCGATGTCGCGGGGCTGCGCGTCGGCCACGCGCAGGTGCCGGGCGAGGGGGCGCTGAGCGGCACCACCGTGGTCCTCGCCCCCGAGGGCGGCGCGGTCGCGGCCGTCGACGTACGGGGCGGCGGCCCCGGAACGCGGGAGACGGACGCGCTCGATCCGCGCAATCTGGTCCAGCGCATCGACGCCGTCGTCCTGACGGGCGGCAGCGCGTACGGCCTGGACGCCGCGTCCGGGGTGATGGCCTGGCTGGAGGAGCAGGGGCGCGGGGTGCGGGTCGGCCCCGATCCGGCTCAGGTGGTGCCCGTGGTCCCCGCCGCCTGCGTCTTCGACCTGGGCCGGGGCGGTGACTGGCGGGCCCGCCCCGACGCCTCGACGGGCCGCGCGGCGGTGGAGGACGCGGCGGCCTCGGAGCCGGGGGCGCCGGTGGCGGAGGGCTGCGTGGGCGCCGGTACGGGCGCGGTCGCCGGGCAGCTCAAGGGCGGCGTGGGCACGGCGAGCATCCGGCTGGCCTCCGGGATCACGGTGGGCGCGCTCGCCGTGGTGAACGCGGCGGGCTCGGTGGTCGATCCGCGTACCGGGGTGCTCTACGGGGAGTACGGCGCCGCCGAACCGCCGGTGCACCCGGCGCCCGAGGCCCTCCGAGCGGCGGAGCGGCGCCTCGCCGAGCTGCGGGAGGCGCACGCGCGGCCCCCGCTCAACACCACGCTCGCCGTCGTCGCCACGGACGCCGGCCTCACCCGGGCCCAGGCGCAGAAGCTCGCGGGCACGGCGCACGACGGGCTGGCGCGCGCCGTCCGGCCCGTGCATCTGCTCACCGACGGGGACACCGTTTTCGCGCTGTCCACCGGCGCCCGGCCGCTGGATCCGCAGAATCCGATCGCGCTCAACGAACTGCTGGCGGCCGGCGCGGACGCGCTCACACGCGCCATCGTGAAGGCCGTCCGGGCAGCTCAGAGCGTCGACCGCCGCCCCGGCGGCGGCCACTACCCCTCGTACAGCGATCTCTACGGCGTACGACCGCGCCCCTCGCGGCCGCAGGCGGACGGCCCCCCGGCCCCCGACTCGCCTGCCGGCTGAGGAAGCTCGGACGAACCGCCAGGAACCATCTGCGTGCGCCATACGTTTTCCCGAACCCCGGTCACGATGTCGGACCCAGGGACTACGTTATGCACGCAGCAAGTAACACGCGGCAACGGCCTGGAGACAGCACCTTGAGCGATCCGTACGAGACAACCGAGCAGCACCTCGAGAGACTCCTGCGACGGGCACTCAACTCTTTCGACCTGCCCGACAGTACGGTCGAGAGACTCGGTACCGCGCTCGCCCACAGCAGTTCCCTGCACTCCTCGCACCACAGTTCCGTACTCCACCGCGAGACCTACCGGCACACGTATCTGCTGTCCGACGGCACCCCGCTCACCCTGTGGGAGGTGACGCACGGCGGTCCGCGGAGCGCGACGGACCCGCGGTTCCGGACGGAGCCCGACCTCATGCACCACGAGCTGTACGACGACGAGGCCGATGCCCATGTCGCCGCCGCCAGGCTGACCGGCGGCTTCGGCGAGGTCCCGGTGTTCGGGGACGACGGTCCGGGGGCCGACCTGGAGATACTCACGGTCCTGATGGCGGCTCCCCCGGCCCCGCTGCCCAGGATGTACGCCCCGGACAACTCCGCCGACCACGCCCGCCGCGTCCTGCGCCGCGCGGAGAACAGCGACGGTCCCGGCGAGGAGACCGCCCGGCTGCTGCGCGCCGCCTTCGCCCACCACATCACCCAGGTCTTCGGACGGCAGTGCCAGGTGGACGGACGGGACGCCGGATTCACCCTGTACGAGCACGCCTTCCTGCTCCTCGACGGCAGTGAGACGAGCCTGTGGGAGGTCGAGCACACGGCCACGCCGGACGGCCGCCACATGTGCGAGGTGTACGGCGACGAGGACACGGCGCGCAGGGCGATGGAGAGCCGTACGCGCATCTGCTGACCCGGGGCCCCGGTCCGAAGCCGAGGCGGAAGCGGAAGCGGAAGCCGACGCGCAAGCGGAAGCGCGAACGGAAGCCGCCGACGCAGCGGTGCCCGCACCCCGAGGGGTGCGGGCACCGTTCTCCTCCCCCGGTGGAGGTCGGTCAGGACGTCAGCGCGGGCTCCTTGACGCCCTCGGAGCCGTCCACGTCCCCGGAGCGGTCCGCCGTGTCCACGGCACCCGCCGCCGGGCCCTCGGAGCCCTCCGGCGCGTCCACGGCCTCGTCGCCGCCCTCCACGTGCTGCCGCGGCCGCGCGGGCAGCGCGAACATCACCAGGAAGATCACCGCGAGCACCCCGGCCACCCACCACAGCGAGTGCCGGAACGCCTCCGCGAAGGCCGGGCCCACGTCCTGCGGCGCCAGCCGGTCACCGATCGCGCCGAGGAAGACGACCGAGACCAGCCCGAGTCCGAGCGCGTTGCCCATCTGCTGCACGGTGTTGATCAGTCCGGAGGCCGAACCGGAGTGCTCCTTGGGCACCTCGGAGAGCACCGCGTCGGTCAGCGGCGCCACGATCAGGCCCATCCCGAGGCCCATGACCACCAGGGGCAGGATCATCTGCCAGGGCGTGATGCCCATGCCGTACCGGTCGGACTCCCAGATGTAGATCAGCAGGCCGGCGACCATCAGCAGCGCACCGGTCTGGAGGACCTTGCGACCGAACCGGGGCACCAGCTTCTGCACGGAGATCCCGGCGGCGAGCGAGACGGCGACCGAGAACGGGATACCGGTCGTGCCGGCCCGCAGCGCGCTCCAGTCGAGGCCCATCTGCATGTAGAGCGTCCAGACCAGGAAGAAGATGCCGAGCCCGATGCCGAAGGTCAGCTGCACGGCGATGCCCGCCGCGAAGCTCTTGACCCGGAACAGCGACAGCTCGACCAGCGGCGAACCGTCCTTGCGCGCCTTGGCCCGCTCGAACAGCACCAGGACCAGGAACACCAGCAGGCTGCCGGCCATCGACAGGTGGCCCCACAGCGGCCAGCCCAGCTCGTGGCCACGGGTCAGCGGGTAGATCAGCATCAGCAGCCCCAGCGTCACCAGGGCGACACCGACGAGGTCGAGCCGGAGCGCCTTCGGGGCCTTGGACTCGGTGATGAACTTACGGCCGAGGATCAGGCCCGCGATGCCGACCGGCAGGTTGATCAGGAAGATCGGCCGCCATTCGAGACCGGCGATGTTCCACTCGGTGAGCAGTGCGCCCAGCAGCGGCCCCGAGACCGCGCCGAGGCCGACGATCGCGCCGAAGAGGCCGAAGACCTTGCCGCGCTCGTGCGCCGGGAAGGTGGCGTGCACGATCGACAGCACCTGCGGGACCATCAGCGCGGCGGTACCGCCCTGGAGGATGCGGGAGGCGACCAGCATCTCCGGGTTGGCGGCGAAGCCGCAGAGCGCGGAGGCCAGGGTGAAGCCGCCGATGCCGATGAGGAACAGCCGCTTGCGGCCGTAGATGTCGCCCAGTCGGCCGCCGGTGATCAGCCCGGCCGCGAAGGCCAGGGCGTAGCCGGCGGTGATCCACTGGATCGAGCTGAACGAGGCGCCGGTGTCCTCCTGGATGCTCGGGATGGCGATATTGACGATCGTGACGTCGACCAGGTCCATGAAGGCCGCGGTCATCACGATGGCGAGCGCGAACCAGCGTCGCCGGTCCGACGGGTCCGAGGACACCGCGGGCCCGGATGCCGTGGACGGCAGAGATGAGGAAGAAGTCATATGAGAAAGCTAAACATTCATTAGGTCAGGTCATGTCCCAATGGTTGGGCATCCTGGTGAGACGACCGACACCCCGGAGGAAGGCCCGGGGCCACGACCGACACCCCGGAGGAAGGCTGAGGCCATGACCGACACCCCGGCACGACTGCTGAGTCTGCTGTCGCTCCTCCAGACGCCCCGCGAGTGGCCGGGCAGCGAGCTCGCGGAGCGGCTCGATGTCAGCCCGCGCACCATCCGCCGCGACATCGACCGGCTCCGTGAGCTCGGTTATCCGGTCGAGGCCTCGCGCGGATCCGTCGGCGGCTACCGGCTCGTCGCGGGCACCGCGATGCCGCCGCTGCTCCTCGACGACGAGGAGGCGGTGGCCATCGCGGTGGGGCTGCGGGCGGGGGCCGGGCATGCCATCGAGGGGGTGGACGAGGCGTCCGTACGGGCGCTGGCGAAGCTGGAACAGGTGCTGCCGTCACGGCTGCGGCACCGGGTCTCGACCCTGCAGAACGCGACGATGCCGCTGACCCGGGGCGACGGCTCGACCATCGACCCGCGGACGCTGACCGTGATGGCGTCGGCGGTCACCGGGCAGGAGCGGCTGCGGTTCGCGTACCGCGCGGGCGACGGCGCCGAGACGAAGCGGGAGGCCGAGCCGTACCGGCTGGTGAGCACGGGGTGGCGCTGGTACCTCGTCGCGTACGACCTGGGGCGGGAGGGCTGGCGTACGTTCCGGGTCGACCGGGTGAGCGAGCCGTTCGCGACCGGGGCCCGGTTCGCGCCGCGCGAGCTGCCCACGGGGGACGCGGCGGAGTTCCTCGCCGGTTCCATCGCGCGTCGGCAGCGGCCGGAACTGGCGGTCGACGTGAGCTTCGCGGCCCCGGCGGAATTCGTCTCCGCGCGGCTTCCGGCGTCGCTCGGCCCGTTGGAGCGGACCGGCGAGAACGGTTGCCGGCTGCGGACGGTGCTCGCGGACTCGCTGGAGTGGGTGGCGCTCCGGCTGGCGCTGGTGGACTGCGAGTTCACCGCGCACGGCCCGCCGCAGCTGGTGGACTACCTGGGCGATCTGGGCGCCCGGCTGACCCGCGCGGCGGCACGCTGACCTCGGGACGGCACAGCAGCGGTACAGCAGAAGGGACAACTGGGGACACGACAACAGGGGGCGCAAAAGAATGAGCCCCGGCGCCAGGGGGGGTGGGCGCCGGGACTCAGCTCAGGGGGTCACGCGAAGCGACCCATTTCGGAGGTTACTGGACGGAGGCTCACGCCGCAGCGTCAAAACCCGTGTCGTGGGCCATTCGCTTCAATTCCAGCAGCGCGTGCTTCTCGATCTGCCGGATCCGCTCCCGGGTGAGCCCGTGCTGCTTGCCGACCTCGGTGAGCGTACGCTCGCGGCCGTCCTCGATGCCGTACCTCATACGGATGATCGACGCGGTGCGGTTGTCGAGCTTGCCGATCAGGTCTTCGAGCTCCTCGCTGCGCAGCAGCGTCATCACCGACTGCTCGGGCGACACCGCGGAGGTGTCCTCCAGCAGATCGCCGAACTGGGTCTCGCCCTCGTCGTCCACGGACATGTTGAGGCTGACCGGATCACGCGCCCAGTCCAGGACATCGCCCACGCGCTCCGGCGTGGAGTCCAGCTCGGCCGCTATCTCCGCGTGCTCCGGATCGCGGCCGTGCTCACGGTTGAACTCGCGCTGCACCCGGCGGATCCGGCCGAGCTCCTCCACCAGGTGGACGGGGAGCCGGATCGTGCGGGACTGGTCGGCTATGGAGCGGGTGATGGCCTGACGGATCCACCACGTCGCGTACGTGGAGAACTTGAAGCCCTTCGCGTAGTCGAACTTCTCGACCGCGCGCACCAGGCCCGCGTTGCCCTCCTGGATCAGGTCGAGCAGGGGGAGCCCGGCCCGCGGATAGCGGCGGGCGACGGCGACGACGAGCCGGAGGTTGGACCGGATGAATACGTCCTTGGCGCGCTCACCCTCGGCGACCAGCGCCTCCAGCTCCTCGCGCGTGGCCCCGCCGGCTTCGCTGTCCGCCGTGCCGTCGAGTATCTGCCGGGCGTAGACACCCGCCTCGATGGTCTGCGACAGCTCGACTTCCTTGGCGGCATCGAGCAGCGGCGTGCGCGCGATCTCGTCCAGGTACATGCCGACCAGGTCGCGATCGGCGATCTCTCCGCCCGAGGCGCGAACACTGCTTGCCCGGCTGGTCCCACCAGTGGTGGACGAACGACGGGCGACGGCACGGGTTGCCATGCGTGCTCCCTTGCTGAGTAGGTCGCGACACCCTTCCGGGTGCCCTGCATCCGATGGAAACAACGACTGGAATCCGGACAGAATTCCCACGCCTGGCATTCATTTTCGCGATCATGCAGTACCCTGTGCCGCCGCGAGGGCAGGGCGCATGGTGGGGAGCCACACAGAAGTGCAGGTCAGGCCGGGCGCCGAGGGTGATGTGGTGGCGCTCGCGGACATCTCCCACCATTAGGTGCGTGAGACCGCGCTCACACCCGGCTCACATCCGGCACGCCCCTTTCACTCCCGAACGGCGGCTGCCGTGGTTGCGTTCCCACCCTGAAGACGATCCGCACCGTCTCCGGGTTGCTCAGGATGTCCGGGTTGTCGGCCCCGCCGCGATTCCCGGGGGGCGCCACCAGCGGCGATTCCCGCCCGGCCCGACCCGGACGAAGGACCCCGGGCCCGCGTACGAAACCCCGGCCGGACTCGCGGCCGGGCCGCAGCCGGGGCCGCAGCCCTAGGACTCCGGCCGGTCCCGGTCTGGGTCCGTGGTCCGTTACGCCGCGCGGGCACCGCGCCTAGCGTGCTCCTGTATGGACGAGACGAAGAACACCGCGGACGACACCACCGGCACGCTCGACGAGGCGCTGGAACGCCTCCACTCCTCGGGCCCCGAACGCCACGGCTGGCTGAGCAATCACGGTCCGATGGCCGTCGAGGCGCTGGTCCGGCACGGCCAGGCACCGGCCGTCCACCGCTGGCTCGACCACTACAGCCACAAGCTGGAGGACATGCCGGACACCGCGGTCCGGGTGACGGCGGAGAACTGGCGCGAGGCCCTCGGCGACCCGCGCCGGATCGCGGACTGGACGGCGTACTTCGAGCGGGAGACCGCCGAGCGCCCCTGGCGGGACGTCCTGACCGAGTGGTGGCCGCGGCTGCTCCCCGGCATCGCGGCGGGCGCCACCCACCCCGTGATCCGGGTCGGCCACTCCGTGCGCACTCTGCTCTCCGGCGAGGCGACCGCGCCCAGGGTCGCCGAGCTGGCCCACGGCCTCGGCTACTGGGCCGCCCGCCACCAGCCGCTGCCCGTACTGGCCCCGCTCGCGCCCGCGTCCAGCGCCGCGGCCGCGCTGGACGCCGTACCGCCGGTGCCCGAGCAGAGCGGCGGGATCCGGGAACGGCTGGCGCAGCTCACCGCGTTCCCGGTGTGGCCGCAGCGGTTCACGGACGACGCGGACGAGGCGCGGGCCCGGCTGGAGGAGCTGGTGCGGGCCGCGACCCACCGGTTCGCCACGCACGGGCACGGCGAACCGATCATGCTGGTGCACGCCGCGACCGCGCCCAACGCCGTACTGCGCGCCCTGCCCGCGCTCCCCCGCGCACTGTGGGCGCCCAGCCTGGGTGCCGCGTGGGCGGCGAGCGCCGCGGTCACCGCCGCGTACGGCCCGGCCGAGGCCGCCCCGTACACACCGGTCACCGCCTCCGCCGACGAGCTGTTCGCGCGGGCGGCGGCGCACGGCGACGACCACACCATCAAGTTCACCGACACCGCGCTGGACGTCGGCGACGAGACGGCCCTCGCCGCCGCGCTCCGCTCGATCGAGCTGAACCCGCCGGCCCTCTAGGCCCTGTCTTCAAACTGCGGTCGTCCGGCCGGGCGCCGCACGGCAGACGGCAGTTTGAAGACAGGGCCTAGAGGGCCCCGACGGGCTCAGCCGAACTGCACCGACCGCTTCGCGAGTCCCATCCAGAACCCGTCGATGACACTGCGTCCCCGGTCCAGCTCGCCCTCCGAGGCGCCGAGCGTCACGAAGAGCGGCGCGAAGTGCTCGGTGCGCGGGTGGGCCAGCCGGCCGGCCGGGGACTTGTGCTCGAAGTCCAGCAGCGCGTCGATGTCCTGCGCCTGGAGCGCCCGGCTCCCCCAGTCGTCGAACTCCGCCGACCAGCCGGGGACACCGCCGCCCGGATGCCGCAGGGCGGCCAGGTTGTGGGTGAAGAAGCCGCTGCCGACGATCAGCACGCCCTCGTCGCGCAGCGGCGCGAGCTTGCGCCCGATGTCCATGAGCTTCTGCGGGTCCAGGGTCGGCATGGAGATCTGGAGTACGGGGATGTCGGCGCCCGGGAACATCTCCACGAGCGGGACGTACGCCCCGTGGTCGAGCCCGCGGTCCGGGATGTCCTGGACCGGCGTACCGGCGCCGCGCAGCAGCTTGCGTACGCTCTCCGCCAGCCCGGGGGCGCCCGGGGCGGCGTACCGCACCTGGTAGTAATGCTCGGGGAAGCCCCAGAAGTCGTAGACCAGCGGGACCGTCTCCGTGGCGCCGAGGGCCAGCGGGGCCTCCTCCCAGTGCGCGGAGACCATCAGGATCGCGCGGGGGCGGGGCAGTCCGGCGGACCAGGCGGCCAGTTCGCCGGGCCAGACCGGGTCGTCGGCCAGCGGCGGGGCGCCGTGGGAAAGATAGAGGGCGGGCATGCGCTCCGCGGTGACTGTCATGGCACTCCCCATCCGCTGCTGATCCGGGTAAGTCTTCTACTGGCGTCTTTTTGAGAAGGAAGGATTCTTTAATGTTCAAGCTTCCTTGCTTCGGAGACCTTAGCTCTATCTAGTTCAACTTTCAAGAAAAGGTCGTACAGTGGAGTACATGACCACGGCATCCACCGGCGAGCCCCACTGGCTCTCCGACGAAGAGCAGAGCGTCTGGCGTGCGTATCTCCACGCCACCACGCTCATGGAGGACCACCTCGACCGCCAGTTGCAGCGCGATGCCGGCATGCCACACATCTATTACGGTCTGCTCGTCCAGCTCTCACAGGCCCCCCGCCGCCGGATGCGGATGACGGAGCTGGCCAAGGACGCCAAGATCACCCGCTCGCGGCTCTCGCACGCCGTCGCGCGGCTGGAGAAGAGCGGCTGGGTGCGCCGCGAGGACTGCCCGTCCGACAAGCGGGGCCAGAACGCGGTCCTCACCGACGACGGCTTCGAGATGCTGCGCCGGTCCGCGCCGGGCCATGTCGACGCCGTACGCCAGGCGATGTTCGACCGGCTCACGCCCGAGCAGGTGCGCTCGCTGGGCGAGATCATGCAGGTCGTCGCCACCGGACTGCAGCCGGAGGGCACGGACGCGGATCTGCCCTGGCTGCGCTGAGCCGCGAGCGTACCGAGCTGAGCCGTGCGCCACGCGCGTACCGATACGGCTGTGCCCCGGTTCCGTCCGAGCTCCTGAGCTACGAGCTACGAACGGAACCGGGGCACAGCCGCGTTCACGTCATCTCCGTGCGAACGTCACGCGTCGGCGTTCTCGGCGTTCTCGGCGTTCAGTGGGCGACGACCGGGATCTTGAACTCGTCCTCGACGCCCTCGGTGTCACCCGAACCGGAGCCTCCGCCCACCGGGCCCGCCGAAGGACGCCCGGCGTTGATGAAGGTCACCGCGATCGCGGAGGCCACCACCAGGATGCCGACGGCCCACCAGATAGCACCGGTGAAGCCGTGCACCATCGACTGGAGCTTCAGCAGCTCCGGGTTCTTGGCGCCGAGTGCGGCGTGCGAGGAGGCGTACGCCGTCGCGGCCGATGCGGCGATGGTGTTCAGCAGCGCCGTACCGATCGCGCCGCCCACCTGCTGCGAGGTGTTGACCATCGCGGACGCGACACCGGAGTCCCTGGGCTCGACGCCGTGCGTGGCCAGCGACATGGCCGGCATGAACGCCGTACCCATGCCCAGCCCCAGCAGCAGCTGCGCGGGCAGGATGAGCCCGGCGTAGGAGGAGCCGATCTCCAGCTGGGTCAGCAGCAGCATGCCGACGGCGGCGACCAGGAAGCCGGGGCCCATCAGCTTGCGCGCCGGGACCCGGGTCATCAGCCGGGCACCGATCTGCGTCGAACCGGTGATCATGCCCGCGATCATCGGGAGGAAGGCGAAGCCGGTCCTGATCGGCGAGTAGCCCCGCACGACCTGGAGGTAGTACGTCAGGAAGAGGAACAGCCCGAACATCGCGATGACGGCCAGACCCAGCGAGAGGTAGACACCACCGCGGTTGCGGTCCAGCACCACGCGCAGCGGCAGCAGCGGCGACTTGACCCTGGCCTCGGTCAGGGCGAAGGACAGCAGCAGCACACCGGACGCGACGAACATGCCGATGGTCAGCCCGTCCGACCAGCCCGCGGACTCGGCGCGGGTGAATCCGTACACCAGCGAGACCAGACCCAGCGCGGACAGGACGACGCCCGGGATGTCGAGCGACGCGCGGTTGCGGCTGCCGGACGGCTCGCGGATCACGAAGTACGCGCCCGCGGCCGCGATGATGGCGAACGGGATGTTGACGAAGAACGTCCAGCGCCAGTTGAGCGTCTGGGTCAGGAAACCGCCGAGGATCAGGCCGACGGCGCCACCGCCACCGGCGATCGCACCGTAGATGCCGAACGCCTTGGCGCGCTCCCTGGCATCGGTGAACATCACGGCGAGCAGCGACAGGGCCGCCGGGGCGAGCAGCGCGCCGAAGACGCCCTGGAGCGCGCGGGAGCCGAAGAGCATGCCCTGGTTCTGCGCCGCGCCCCCGAGCGCGGAGGCCAGCGCGAAGCCGATCAGGCCGACGACGAAGGTCCGCTTACGGCCCCAGAGGTCGGCGATCCGGCCGCCGAAGAGGAGGAGCCCGCCGAAGGCGAGGGCGTACGCCGTGATGACCCACTGCTTGTTGGCATCGGAGATGCCCAGGGCCGTCTGGGCGTGCGGCAGCGCGATGTTCACGATCGTGGCGTCGAGCACCACCATCAGCTGCGCGAGGGCTATGAACGCCAGGGCTTTCCAGCGGCTGGGGTCCGGGAGTCGGATATCGGCTGTTTTTGACATGGGTGTATCCACCTAAGGACGCGCAGGTACGCGAGGGGTCGTGAACCGGACCGTCGCAGGAACGACGGACGGCGAAAGGGCAGGCGATGGGCAGGCGGTGAAAGGGAAGGTGAAGCGAGGGTGTGAGGGGGTGAAGGGGGATGGTCAAGGCGTGGCGGGCGCGCCGCCGGGCTCCTGCTTCAGGGGCCCGGCGCGGACATCACGGCCGGCGCCGCAGGTCCTCCAAGGTCGCCGCCGTTCCGGGCAGTTCGGACCGGGCCGGGGCCTCAAGTCCGTCCAGGAACAGCTGTAGATGGCGGTGGGTGAACCGGTCGATGTCCAGACAGCCGGTGCCGGGCAGTGGCCGGGTGAGCTGGGAGAGGGCGACGAGTACGTCACCGACGGCGATGTCGGTGCGCAGCCGCCCCGCGGACATGGCGCGCGACACGAGCCCTTCGACGGCCTCTTCGAGGCGTCGGCGCTCGGCGAGCAGTTCGGGATGGTCCTTGTCGAAGCCGCCGGAGAGCATCGGGCACAGCGCCCCGATCCGCTCGTCGGCCGCCGCGTGCACGAAGCGGCTGAGCGCGGCGAAGGGGTCGGACTCTTCGGCCGCCGCCTCCTCCGCGCGGTCGGTGGTCCGGGAGGTGACCGCGAGCACGACCTCGTGGACCAGCGCGGCCCGGTCGGGGAAGTTCCGGTAGAGCGTGGCGTTGCCGACGGCGGCGCGCCGGGCGACCTCGTCGAGCGGAACGTCGGGCCCGAACTCGACGAACATCTCGCGCGCGGCCGTCACGATCCGCTCCCGGTTGCGCAGCGCGTCGGCCCTCGGACGGGGCGTCCGGGACCGCGTCACTCCGGTGGCGGCGCGGCTGACGGTCTCCACGACGGCTCTCCCCTTCCACTTCCGCGTCCACTGCGATGGTCTTCGTTCTCCATGGTGTCCCCTGGGCACTCCTTGATGCCCCCTGGACGCTCCACGGTGTCCCCTGGGCGACCCTTCCCCGTAACCGGGGACCGCCTCCCCGTTTCGCGGGGACACCGATGCAAACGGGGAAACAGTCCCCGGTTATTTCCCTCCTTCTATGTGACCTGGGTCACATATTCGTGGCGGGAAACCAGCCGAACGGCGCACTCAACGAGCGCCCGCGCACCACCCGCAACAGGCTGATCCGCAGAGCGCAGTCAGGGCCGGCCGACTGCCGCGGACCCCGAGGCGCCTGTATGCAAAAGCCCCGCCACCGGATACGCAACCAACGCCACCCGATCGCGCTCGCCTCCGCAACAGCCCTGGTCATAGCCGCGATGGCCACGGCAAGCAGCACGCTCCCGACAGGCAGCCGGGCCTCGGCCGGCCCGGTGGCCACCGCGCGTGCGGCAGGCATAGCCCCGTGCCGGATACCGGCGACCATGGGCGTACAGATGTCGGAGGGGGTGCCGACACCGGCGGGCTACGCCCGCTCCACGGGCCGGATCCGCGCCCTCAACCTGATGATCGACTTCCCGGACGCACCGGGCGTCGGTTCGGCGATGACCCGGTACGCCGAATTCTTCCCGCAGACCACCGCCTGGTTCCGGACCGCCTCGTACGGACGGCTCACCTACGTCCCCGACGCCCCCCTGAAGTCCTGGCTGCGGATGCCACTGCCGTTCGCGAAGTACGGGATACAGCGCGGCTCACCGTACGAACCGGGCTACCACCACCTCGTCGACGACATCGTCGCCGCCGCCGATCCGAAGGTGGACTTCGCCAAGTACGACCTGATCAACATCCTGGTCACCCCGAACGCCGGGCCCTCCGCCCTGGACACCGTCCTGTCCGTGACCTTCTCCGGCAACGACGACGCCCCGCGGGCGGACGGCGTCCCGCTCGCCAACACGTCCTTCATCTACAGCCACCAGGACGACGGCTCGGGCTCGTTCAAGAAGACCGGATACCGCGTCCTGCCGCACGAGAACGGCCATGTCTTCGGCCTCCCCGACCTCTACACGATGGAGGGCGGCGGCTCGGTCGGGCACTGGGACATCATGTCCGAGGACTGGGGGGCCAATAACGACCTGCTGGGCTGGCACAAGTGGAAGCTCGGCTGGCTGGACAACAAGCAGATCAGCTGCGCCGCGCGCTCCGGCACCAGCGACCATCTGCTCGGACCGCTGGCCACCCGGGGCGGCACCAAGCTGGCGTTCGTACCGCTGAGCAGCGACTCCGGCTACGCGGTGGAGGTACGGACCCGGGCCGGCAACGACCAGGCGGTCTGCCGGCCGGGCGTGCTGATCTACAAGGTGAGCTCGGACGTCGACACCGGGCAGGGCCCGGTCTCCGTCGCGGACAGCACCAAGGGCAGCGCCGGCTGCACCCGGCTGCCCAACGTCCACACCGAGCTGTCCGACGCCACCTTCCAGCCCGGCCAGACCTTCACCGACCGGACCAGCAAGATACAGATATCCGTGGTCGACAAGGACGACAAGGGAAACTACCGGGTCCGCATAACCCGCCCCTGACCAGGCGCCCCGCCCCCGGCCGCGCCCCGGCTCCCCGGCCGTCCCCGGACCTCCGCCTCGACAGGCCCGCGCAGCTCCCGCTTGAGGATCTTCCCGGTCGGATTCCGGGGCAGCGGCTCGTCCCGTACGAGCACATGGGCCGGGACCTTGAACGCGGCCAGGCTGCGCCCGACGTGCGCCCTCAGCTCCTCGGCCGTGACGGTGGCACCGGCCCGCAGCCGCACGACGGCGGCGACCTCCTCGCCCAGGACCGGGTGCGCCACCCCCAGCACCGCCGCGTCCTCGACGTCCGGGTGGTCGTGCAGCACGGCCTCGACCTCCACGCAGTACACGTTCTCGCCGCCGCGGATCACCATGTCCTTGATCCGGTCGACGACATCGACCCGCCCCTCGCGGACCACCGCGAGATCACCGGTCCGGAACCACCCGTCCGTGAACGCCCGCGCGGTCGCCGCCTCGTCGCGCCAGTAGCCGCGGATCAGGGACTGGCCGCGCAGCCACAACTCCCCGACCTCGCCCTCGGGCAGCGCCTCGCCCGCGGACCCGGCGATCCGCACCTCGGTGGTGGGGGTCGGACGGCCGACGCTGCCCGGGTGGAGCCGGTACTCGGCACCGAAATTCGCCAGGACTCCGCCACTGGTCTCGGTCAGGCCGTAGCCGTTGCGGGGTTCGATGCGGTCGCCGTACCGGGAGGTCAGCCGGGCGACCAGATCGGGCGGGGCGGCGGCGCCCCCGGTGTTCAGCATCCGCAGGCTCTCCAGGGCGTCGCCCGCCTGCTCGGCCGCGGCAAGCAGTTGGAGCGCGGTCGCCGGGACGCCCGCGTAGTGGGTGACGCCGTGCTCGCGGATCAGCCGCAGCGCCTCCTGCGCGTCCCACTTCCGCATCAGGACGAGGGTGCCCCCGGCCGCCATCGCCGCGTAGAAGCCGGTGAACGCGGCGACATGGAAGAACGGGAACGTCAGCAGCGACACCGGGGCGGGCCCCTGCCCCGGGATGATCCCGCGGCCGAGCGCGGAGGCCGCCGCGTGGAACCTCGGGTTGAGCGCCGCCCCCGCCTGGGCGAGATGGGTGGCGACCGCGCCCTTGGGCCGGCCGGTGGTGCCGGAAGTGTAGAGGATCGTCGCGTCGTCCTCGGGCCGGATCTCGACCTCGGGGGGCGCGGCGAGCGGATCGGGCGCGGGCAGGTCCTCGTACCGCTCGACGCCGCCCGGTGCCGCACCCTCCTCGTGGAAGACACCCGGTACCGATCCCTCCCCCTGGAGCCCGTCCGGTACCGCCTCCTCCCCGTGGAAGACGACCACGCGCGCCCCGTTCCGCGCCGCCCACCCGGCGACCCTGGGCAGCCGCTCGCCGTCCACCAGGAGAATCCTCGGCTCCGAGTCGTCCAGCGCGTAGGTGAACTCGTCCTCGGTCCACCAGGCGTTGAGCGGTACGGCGACCAGGCCGGCCAGCTGCGCCGCCCAGAAGGCGATCTGCCACTCGGGGTGGTTGCGCATCGCGACGACGGCCCGGTCGCCCCGGCGGAGCCCGTACGTCCCGGTCATCCGGCAGGCCAGGGCGGACGCGGCGGCGAAGAACTCGGCGTACGAGTAGCAGCGCTCCGCCGAGATCAGGAAGGGGCGGTCCCCGAAGGCCCAGGTGGTCTCGACGAACTCGCGGAGCGTCCTGGGCCCGTCCGCGTACACGAGCGGGCCGATGTGCGCCCCGTCCTCCGTCCGCACCACGGCGAACGGGGCTCCGGGGGCGGTCAGCGCGGCTTCGATACGCAGGGCGGCCGCGGCCACGGCCGCCGGGTCGGGGCCGGGGGCGGCGGGGGTCGGGCCGGTCGGGTCGGTGTGCGGCACGAGCGATCTCTCTCAGCAGCTGAGTGTTTGCTCCGTACATGCGCGACGCTCAGCATCTGAGCGCTTGCTCAGTACACGCGCGACGCTATGCCCGCCCCCGCCCCCCGTCAAGGCACCTGCCCCGCCGCCCCCGGGGCCGGGTCAGCGCGCGGCCGGGGCCCGGTCAGCGCGCGGCCGGATATCCGGCCCGAGCGGCGCCGACGAGCTCGTCCAGCCGCCCCGCGCCGAGGGCCCCGGACGCCGTCGAGGCGATCCGGCCACGCTCGTCCACGATCAGGGTCACGGGCAGCCCCTGGGTGGTCAGCAGCCCCTTGGGCAGTGTGAGGAGCTGCTTTCCGCGCGGGTCGACAATGCTCGGGTAGGGCATCTGGAACTTCTGGGCGAAGCCACGCGCCGCGCCGGGCGATCCGTCCCGGTTCAGCCCCAGGACCACGACGTCCTGCTCCTTCATCCTCTGGTGGAAGCTCACCAGGACCGGCGTCTCCTTGCGGCAGGGCTCGCACCAGGAGGCCCACGCGTTGACCACGACGGTCTTGCCCGCGTAGTCGGAGAGACGCAGCGGGCGCCCGTCGACGTCGAACCCGGTGAAGTCCGGCGCGGCGGGACGGTGCGCGACGTCTATCAGGAGCGTGCCGTCCTTGCTGCGGTGATAGCCCTGGGGCGTACCGGGGTCGTTTCCACTGATCACGAGCGCGCCGATGAGAACGGCGGCGCAGGCCAGGGCGGCCAGGAAGGGAACAAGCGGGCGTTTCATGGGGGGTCCTTCGGGGCGGCGGTGGTCACGCGCCACCCGGTGTCCGGGCCGGGGGCCCCGCCCCCGCGGCACGCCGTCGCACCCCGGTCACCCGTGCGGCGACGCCCGGCGCTCCGAGGAGGATCCGGGACCCGCGGTGCGGTGCGGACGCGACACGCGGGAATGCGGAAACACCCCCGTGCATGCTGAACAACGTTTCTTGCTGGTCAGTACAACGTTTCTTGCTGGTCATTCAGAACGGTACGCCCACCCCCAACTCGCCCGACGAACAACCCCCTTACCAGCGCGTGGCCGCGCACCCGCCCCCCTCTCGGCCGGACGGTCCCGCTCCGGTCCGCGCGCTCTCCCCCGTACGGAACGGGGGGGTAGCCACAGCGTCGACCGGCCCGTTGCCCGGATGGCCCGGCACTTCTCGGACAACGAGGCTGAATGCATACGGATCCACCAAGCAACGGACCCACCAAGCAAAAAGGGAACTCTCTGTGTTCAGCCTCAAGCCGCCGCACCACCGAACCGCCCGCGCCGCCCGCACCGCCGCCGTCGGCGCTCTCGCCGCCGCGGCCTGCGCCACCGTCATGGCCGGCAGCGCCGGAGCCATCGTCAACGGATCGGACTCCACCGAGAGCTACCCGTTCATGGCGACCATCCCGGAGTCGGCCCCCACGCACGGTCTGAACGACGGGACCTGCGGGGCATCGCTGATCGACCGGCAGTGGGTACTGACGGCGGCCCACTGCGTGAAGGGCGACGGCCTCGAACTGGACGGCATCGTGCGCGTCGGCAGCGACCACCGCAAGTCCGGCGGCACCGTCCGGAAGATCGACCGGACCTTCGTCCACCCCGGCTATGTGAACGGCAACAACAAGGCCGCCAACAAGGACGACATCGCGCTGATACGCCTGGACCGCCCCGTCACCCAGAAACCCGTCCAGATCGCCGGGCGGGCCGGGAAGCCCGGCACACCGACCCGGCTGCTCGGCTTCGGCACCACCGTCGACACCGAGTTCGCGTTCCCCGACCGGCTCCAGGAGTTGAACACCCGCAGGGGCGCCGCATCCGAGTGCGCGCCCGGCTACGCGGACCGGACCCGGCTGTGCACCATCACCACCGTGCCCAAGGCCATGGCGTGCTTCGGTGACTCCGGCGGGCCGCAGGTCGTGAAGGGCCGGGGCGGCCGCTGGGAGCTGATCGGCGTCACCTCGGGGCCCGGCGCCCCGGGCGTGCCGTGCTCGGGAGGCCCCGGCCTCTACACCAGCGCGCCTGCTTACGTGGGCTGGATCGACAGGACCATGAGGACCAACCACGCCCCGTCGACCGCACCCCGGGGCTCAGACCTCACCTAGACCGGCGTGATCCGAGTGCGGCTCCCCTTCGGCGGGGTGCCGCACTTCGCCGTCGTCACCGGCCGCACGGCCGCCGGGTCTCCCTCTCTCCGGAGCCTGTCGCAATAGTCATTACACTTGCGCAACCTCTAAAGTATTGATGCCGGGGCCGCCCCGGCGGCGACCGGTCACGCGACCGCGAAGGCGAGAGGTGTCGGATGTTCTCCGATGTGGGACCCCTGGAACTGGCGACGCTGGCGGTACTCGCCATCCTCCTGTTCGGGCCGGACAGACTGCCCGAGTTCATCCAGAACGCGGCGGCGCTCATCCGTAAGTTCCGCGAGTTCTCCGATAACGCGAAGCAGGAGATCCGCTCCGAACTGGGCCCGGAGTTCGCCGACTTCGAGTTCGAGGACCTGCACCCGAAGACATTCGTACGCAAGCACGTACTCGACGACGAAGGCGAAGGCGACGACGAAGGCGGAAGCAACGGCCTCGCACTCGGGCTCGGCCTCGGGCCCGGACTCGGACTCGGACTCGGACTCGACGAGATCCGCAACTCCCTCGACCCGACGGAGGAGTTGACGGAGGCTGTCGATGCGCTCCGGTCGGCGGGCGACCCCCCTCCCGAGCGCGCGGCCTCACCGACACGGGTCAACCTGACGAAGGAATCCGGGACAGAAGCAACAGCCCGAGCACCGATCAACCACTTCGACGCCACATGACACCGCACCCCGCCGTGACCCAACTCACGTCACTTCAATGGTTGCGCAATGATTAAACTGTCGTCATGGACACAGGAACCCCGACGGGGTGGGAAGCGGCGGTACTTTTCGGGGGCCCCGCGGACGGCGTGCGGATGCGGGTCGCCGACCGGCCGCGAACGATCCAGGTGACCTGCCCCTGTGAGCTGGAAGCCCCGTCGAACGGGATGCGCGCGGAGGCGCTGCACATCTACCGTCGCGACCTGCGAGTGAAGAGCGAGCCGCTGCGGTACGGCTTCGACGGGGCCAGCCCCTGATGGAGCGATACGCGCTACTCAGCGGGCGGCGTCGCTCTCCGCCACGGAACGGGCCGACGCGACATCGCCCGGTGCCGCCCGGATGGTCCGCGGCGTCTCCTGCACCGGGGCATCCTCGGCGGGAGCGGGAGCGGCAGCGGGCTCCGCGGCGCCGTCCTGCTTCATGGCCTTGGCCTCGCTCTTGAGGATGCGCATCGACTTGCCCAGGGACCTGGCGGCCTCCGGCAGTTTCTTCGAGCCGAACAGCACGATCACCACGATCGCGACGATCAGCAGGTGCCAGGGTTCCAGTCCGTTGCGGAGCATCCCGCCCACCCCATTCTCTTCATCCGGCAGAGGTGGGTACCGGGCGCACCACACCACCTGTAACGCTTGCTACATTGCGCAACTGTACAACCTTGCAGTGGGGCCAGACGTCCCCTTCGTATGAGGCAGACGGATGAGGGCGTACGCATGACAACCAGCCACCCGGCGGCTCCACCGCGGCGCAGGCGCACGGCACCGGCGCCGCGCGAGGGCGGACGGCGCAACGTCCCCGAAGGACGGCGCGACGTCCGCGCAGGACGACGCCGCAAACGCAGCCGGCTGCGAATAGCCCTCGCCATAGCCCTGTCCATACTCGTGCTCGGCGCAGCCGGGCTCGGCTGGATCTTCCTCGAACTGAACGGAAACATCGACACGTTCAGCGCGGACGGCATCTCCGGAGAACGCCCCGAGGCGGCGAAGGGCGCGAACGTCCTCGTCATCGGATCGGACGCGCGCACCGGCGGCAACAGCGCGCTGGGCGGCGGGGACAAGGACGACATCGGCCGCTCCGACACCGCCTTCCTGCTCCATGTCTACGCCGACGGCCGGCACGCCGTCGCCGTGTCCATTCCGCGCGACACCCTGGTCACCATCCCGCCCTGCAAACTGCCGGACGGCTCCTGGACCAAGACCCGGACCAACACCATGTTCAACGCGGCCTACTCCGTGGGCCAGACGGCCAAGGGCAGTCCCGCCTGCACCCAGAACACCGTCGAGGAACTCACCGGGCTGCGCGTGGACCACACGGTGGTCGTCGACTTCAAGGGCTTCGCAGAGCTGACGGACGTGGTCGGCGGTGTGAAGGTGTGCCTGCCGCAGGACATCCACCAGAAGGACCTCAACCCCAACCGCACCACTCGGGGAAAGCTCCTCTTCCGCAAGGGGGAGCAGACGGTCGCCGGTCAGAAGGCCCTGGACTACGTACGTATCCGGCACGGCATCGGCGACGGCTCCGACATAGGCCGTATCAAGCGCCAACAGGCTTTCGTGGCCAGCCTGATCGCACGGGTGAAGAGCGACGGCCTCACCCCCACCAAGCTGCTGCCGCTCGCCGATGCCGCCACCAAGTCGATGACGGTCGACCCCGGTCTCGGCTCGGCCGACAAACTGATCTCCTTCGCGATGTCCCTGAGAGACATCGACCTGCACAACACCAAGTTCGTCACCATCCCCTGGCGGTACGAGGGTGCTCGCGTGGCGATCGTCCAGCCGGACGCCGACGAGCTCTGGGCCGCGCTGAAGGCCGACCGGACCATCGACGGCAAGGACGCCAGCGGCAAGAAGGGCGCGGCGACGGCCTCCGCCTCACCGAGCGCCGAGGAGCCCGTCTCCGGGGACGGTATCGACGTCGCCGTCTACAACGGCACCACCACCAAGGGGCTCGCCGCACGTGCCGCAACCGCTCTCACCGACCACGGATTCACCGTCACCGGTACGGGGAACGCGAGCACCCAGGACCACGCCGACACCGTGATCGAGTACGGGCCGGGGCAGAAGAGCCGGGCCGAGAGCGTCGCCGGACTCTTCCCCGGTGCCCGGCTGCAGTCGGGCACCGGCACGGGCATCAGCGTGATCCTGGGCCGGTCCTACCCGGCCGAGGGCCCCTCGGCCAAGGCGACCGGGGTGCCCAAGGCCGTGGCCGACGACGCCCGCTCGGCCGATGACGACCTGTGCTCCAACCTGTCGTACGGGTAGGGCAGCCCGACAGGTGGTCGCGCCCACCGAGCGGGCGCGGGCCCGGCCGGGGGCAGGTCGCCGCCCGGCCCGGGGCAGGTCGTCGCGCAGCCTGGGCAGGTCGTCTCCCGCCCCAGGGCCAGCAGTCTCCCGCCCCTGGGCAGGTCGTCTCCCGCCTCAGGGCCGGCCGTCTCCCGGCTACTTGCTGACGGCGAAGCGCATCAGGGCGTGCTCGCTGCCCTGCTTGATCTTCCCGGTCGTATTGATCACTTCGAGCTTCCAGCTGTCGCCCACGCGCACGGCCTTGGCCACGGCGCACCCGTTGTCCTGGGTGAGCAGGCTCGGCCAGATGTCGGCGACCTGCTGGGTGCTGCCCCCGGTGGCGTCGTACACCTTGAAGCTGATGTTGCGTGCCTTCTGGAAGGAGCTGCCCTTCTTGTAGGCGGCGGCGACGAACACGATCGACGTGATCTGGGACGGAATCCGCGCGAACTCGACGGTCACCGTCTCGTCGTCCCCGTCTCCGCGCCCGGTCTGGTTGTCGCCGCTGTGCACCAGCGAACCATTGCCCATCGGGTCGAGGGAGTCGAGACCGGCGAGGCGCACCGGGTCTCCGCCCTGCATCGCGACGGCGATCAGGTCGAGGTCGGTTCCGGACTTGCGGCGGAGTATCCCCATCACCCCGCCGCTGCTGCCGGCGGTGGGGTCCCAGGACACTCCGATGGACAGATGGGTCACTCCGTCCAGATCCGCCGGGCCGTCTTCCTTCGTGAGCGTAATCATGTATGAATCATCCTTTTTGACGACGGGCGCGACACATAAGAGTGTGCCTGGGCCCTCATGGTCCTTCACACCCCTCCCCGTCACACCGGAATTCGCGCCCCGCCACCTTCAGCGCGACGGCGTGGAGTGCGATGGCGTGGAGTGCGATGTCCGGCGCCGACACGACTACGGGCCCGGACAACATCTCCGGGCCCGCTCCCACGATCCCGAAGCTGTCAGGCACCGGCCCCGCGCAGCCGGCCCACCGGTCCCGACGCCGTCTCGGCACGTGCGGCCAGCTGACCGACCATGAGCCGGACCACGGTCACGACATCGGGATCGTCGACGTAGTAGACCTGGCGCCGGCCGTCGCGGCGGGAGCGTACGAGACCGGCGAGCCGCAGTTTCGTCAGGTGCTGGCTGACCGCGGGCAGGGCGCCGCCCACCCGGGCCGCGAGGTGGGTGACATCGCTCTCGCCCTGCGCCAGCGCCCACATGATGTGCAGCCGCGCCGAGGACGCCAGCAACCCGAACGCGGCGGCTGCCTCGGCCAGCACCTCGGCGGACGGATCCTCCGGCCCACCAACGTCTGCCGCCACAACCCGCTCCCGTCCCGTCCCGCGTCCTGGCCACCGTCCCGTGCCCCGGCCCAGTCTAGGTGTCCGGCACCGGGCGCCCGTGCGGGCGCACGCGACTCGGACCGGCAGGTCAGCCCGCAGTCCTCAGTCCTCAGTCCTCGTAATAGTTGTTCACGATCACATCCGGCTCGTCGTCGCTGAACGCCTCATTGAGCAGCGCACCTCCGACCAGCCCGGCCGCACCGGCACCGATGAGCGCCCCCGTACCGAATCTGCGACCGCCCTGCTGGTCCTGGTGGTCCGCGTGCGGGGCCGGATACCCCTGCTGCGAATAGCCCTGCTGCGGGTACCCCTGCTGCGGATAGCTGGGCTGGGGCGGTGTGTAGTACGGCGGAAGGGTGGTCTGCACCCGTTGGGCGCAGCCGCCGCATACCTGGATCTGCCGGGGCACACCCCACTGCGGGGACCACGTCACGGGCGTCGTACCGGGGCCATGGCTGGGATCGAAGAAGCAGGTCATGGGAGAACTCCCTGTCGGTTGTGATGAATTGGCACCCATCGGCGACTGCGGAACGACAACGGTCGGCGTCGGCACAGGAGGCGCGCTCGGTACCGGAGGCGCAGTCGGTACCGGAGGCACAGTCGGCGCGTACGTATTAACGCCCCCGCCATCCGCGACAACGGAGGCCGGAGCAGGGGACTTCGCCCCCGGCGCCTCGCGCAGGACGTCGACGCCGTAGTCGGTGGCGATGCCCGCGAGCCCGGAGACATACCCCTGCCCCACCGCGCGGAACTTCCACTCCGCACCGCGCCGGTACAACTCACCGAAGACCATCGCGGTTTCCACCGACAGACTCCCGGCCACCAGGTCGTAGCGCGCGAGCTCGGCGCCCCCTTCCTGGTCGGTCACACGGATGTGAGCACCGCGCAACTGCCCGAAGTTCTGGCCGCGGGCCGCACCCTCGTAGATGGACACCGGAAAGACGATCTTGGCGACATCGCCCGGAACCCTGGCGAGATCGACAAGAACCTGTTCCTGATCCCCGACAACACCACTGCTTCCGCTTCCGGAATGGCGGACCGACCCGTCCGGACTGCTCAGGTTGTTGAAGAAGACGAAGTGCTGGTCGGACAGGACCTTCCCCGCCCGGTTGCACAGCAGCGCGCTGGCGTCCAGCTCGCAGCCGGCCCCCACCTGCCATCCCAGCCCGACCGTCACGGCAGCCAGGCCGGGAGCCTGTTTGCTCAATGAGACGTTTCCGCCCTTGGTCAGGGGCACACCCATGAACTTCCTCCGCAGTCGCTCCGGCGTACGCCGTTCGGCGCTCGTCGTACTCAAACGCGGTCCGGAGACCTTGAGTTCCACAGTTGCGCAATATCTTAAATGAAGATTCCGTCACCGCCCCCACCCCGGGGAACACGCAACCACCGACACCGCGCCCGCGTCCTAGAAATATCCATAGCTTGCGCAACCGAGCAACATACGACGGCCGGCCGAACGGGAGACGCTCCCGGACACGGCCGCACAAGGAGACAACGACATGGGCATCGTCAGCTGGATCATCCTCGGCCTCCTCGCGGGCGCGATCGCCAAGATCCTGCTTCCCGGCCGCGACCCGGGAGGCTTGATCGGTACGACGCTCATCGGCATCACGGGCGCCTTCGTGGGCGGCTGGATCTCCGCCCGGTTCCTGGACCGCCCGGTGGCGAAGCAGTTCTTCGACCTGCCCACCTGGGGCGCGGCCATCGGCGGCTCCCTCGTGCTGCTCATCGGGTACCGCCTGCTGTTCGGCAACTCCCGGGACTGACCGACTACGCCTTCCCGACCCCGGCCCCCGGCCCTGCCGCTACATGCGGCTGTTACGCGCGAGCCCCGCTTCGATGTCGTCCAGAGCCCGGCGCGCAGCGGCCAACTGCTCACGCAGTTCGGCCTCCGCGCTCGCCGACGCGGTGCGGGGCGCCGGGACCTCGCCGCTCCGCCCGGTCTCCAACTCCCGGGCCTCCTGGAGCGAGTTGATGACCACCCCGATCAGTAGGTTCACCAGAAGGAACGAGCCGAACAGAACGAAGGAGGCGAAATATACGATGGTCCAGCGGGAGATCTCCAGACCGGCCCGTACCGCGTCGCCGAGGCCGTCGAGGGTGATCAGGAGGAAGAGGGTGAGAGCCGCCCGGCCGAGTGAGCCGTAGTGCTCCGGGTCGGCCGATGAGAAGAACACCCAGCCGATCATGGCGTAGATGTAGAGCAGGAGTGCCCCGACCAGAACGAAACTCACGGTGCCCGGCAGGCTCTTGCCCACGGCCACGATGACGATCCTCAGCTGGGGCAGAAAGCGGGCCGCGCGCACCACACGCGCCAGGCGCAGCAGGCGCAGAATGGTGGCGTTCTCGCGCGCGAAGGGCATGAACGCCAGCGCGACCACCGCGAGGTCGAATACGTTCCACGGGTCACGGAAGAAGTCTCCGGGCCGGTCGGCGTACGCCGCGGCGCGAAGCAGGATCTCCACGGTGAACACCGCAAGGAACAGGTGCTCCGCCGTCTTGAGCGGGGCGTGCCAGTCGTGCACGGCACCGGCATAGGTCTCGACGCCGAGCAGGGTGGCGTTGCCCACGATGAGGCAGAAGACCACGGCCCCGAATGTCGCGGAATCCACGATCCGACGGCTGCCGGCCGCCACGGCACCTCGTAACTGACCGGTCCGGTCCGACATCCCTGACCCCATCCCTCGCAGACCCTTTCCGGTCATGAGCTGAAGTGGATCTTAAGACGTGCAGCAGGCCCCGTAGCCCACCCCTCGGCCAGTCCAGCGCTCACAGACCCTGCACGCACAAGCAGCAGGTCAGGGCGGTACTGTGGCCGTTTCACGCGGCTACCGCACTATGGCAGCCCCTCCATCGATCCGCATCCGCTCAACCGCCCCTGGTCGGTCATCCGTTCTTCCCGCTGTCCGCCCGAGCGAGATCGCAGAGTGCAGGGCACCACGCCCGCCCAGCGGGCTTGTGCATCCCGTCGAAGATCCACTCACTGGTTTTGCCAGGGTGCTCCTCAAGTCCCCGTCTTCGCGGGATGTGTCCAGAACGATGACTCCCCAGATCAGGGCGACTCCCTCTCAGGGGCTCGAAACGGGTTTCCGATTCTCCAAACGGTGTGGAACAGGAGCTGGAACGAAGCTGGGGACAGGCGGCGGCGCAGGTGCTGCGGAGCGGCCTCGGAGACTCTCGGCGGCCTCGCCGGGCCCAGGGAAGCGGTGGGCTGACGCCAGGTGGCGTGGGAGAGCTCGGGAAGCAACACAAGTGCGAGGACGAAGCAGACGGCGACTCGGGCGGGCAGTGCCCGCAGCCGCCGCTGGAGGCGGCCGGTCTCCTCCAGAACCGCGCGAACCGTTTGAGGGTGACATACGGCGTCAGTTCGCCGAGGTGGCCCTGGGGCGAACAGCCCGAAGGCAACCATGAGGGAACGCGTGATCGTGGTGATGGCGGGCTGAAGGCTCAGTGGGATTCGCTCGGTGGGCCGGCTTGATCTTGGCGGAACGCCTTCGTCCACCAGGGGTCCCGTCGACTTCGCGGCCTCGGGTGTGGCCGATCGGAATTTACTGATTGCACCAGCGACGCTCGGGTTGATAAAGATGAACATGCGAACGGTTGTTCAACCTGCCGGGGTGGTCTGAGCCGGAGGCTGCGGCACCGGTACCGGCTGAGTGACAACGCTGAGACGGATCGGCGCGCGGAGGGGGCTCTCGCATGGTGGCATGGGACATCAGACCGCAGGGGGTGCAGGGCCAGTTGAAGGTCACCGGCACGCATGCCGGAGACTTGGAGAAGGCCCTGACCGCGCTGATGGCGACCATGTCGGAGGCTGCGCAGGCGGCAGGTACGGCCGTGCCGGGGGCACAGGCCACCACACCTCTGCAGGGCCCGGTGGCACCGGGACAGGCGCCGTTGTCGCAAAAGGCGACGGGGCCGGTGGCCGCGGCGCTGGGCGAGTACCTGGGAGAGCGCCAGAAGGATTTCAAGGCGATGGCCGAGCGCATCGAGGCGGCCGTCCTGGGAGCGGTCGAAGCCACGAACGCGTACTGCGAAGGCGACCTGGAAGCCGCCGAGCACGCGCAGAACGCGGCAAAGGCCATACGCCTGGACCTCCTCAAGGACACCGGGGGACACAGATGAGCGGCAACGCTCCGGTCGACCCGGTCGGGATACCGGTCTTCACCGGTGACCTGGCCCTGCTCGACACAAAAGTGACGGCATTGTCCACCGACGGCGCGGAGATCGCGACGGCCGCAGGTGACGTACACACCAGCTTCGGCGGACTGCGTTCCTTCTACAAAGCCCCCGAAGCGGAGCAACTGTTCGCCACGACCAAGCCGGTCGCGGACACCGGACTCGATCTGAGCTCGGACCTGTGCGTCATCGCCGGCGCCCTGGGCACCTACTCGGACGACGCCTACCCATTGGTCGAGAAGCTCAAGGAACTCAAGCGGGACGCCGTCGCCTTCCGCGTCAAGGTCGACGGCGACGACAAGTGGCGCGAGGACGGCGACCTGGTCGAGGAGAACAACCACCGTCGCAATGAGATAGCCGAGGTCTGGGCCGCCTTCCAGGAGGTGGAACGGACCTGCCACGCCAAGATCGTCGCCCTGGTCGGAGGCAAGGCACTCAAGACGAACGACGGTTCCACCAAGGAGGGCATGTACGGCTACGACGCCGAAGCCCTCAAACAGGCGAAGAGCCTGCCCTGGGGAGACGCGGTCGAGGAATCGACCCCATGGTGGCAGGTGTGGGAGCACGCCTACGACTTCGGCAAGGGCTTTGTCGTCGACGGCGTCTGGGGCACCATCAAGGGCCTGGGCACCCTGGTCGGCGTCGACGGCTGGGACGCCGCGAAACAGGCGTGGACCGGCCTGGCCAAACTCGCCACCGGAATAGCGATCGCGATCATCCCCGGTGTGAACGCCGCCTTCTGGGCACTCCCCGACGACAAACTCCCTTCCTGGGTAAGGGACTCACGCACCGCGATGAAGGAGACCGGCAAGGCACTGATTGCCTGGGACCAATGGGGCAGCAACCCCTCCAGGGCTGCCGGGGCGGTCACCTTCAACGTCCTGACCACTGTCTTCACCGGCGGCACCGGCGGCGCAGCGGCAGGCGCGGGCAAGGCCGGCATGGCGGCCAAGGCCCTCTCCTTCGCAGGCAAGGCTGGCCGGATCGTCGACCCCATGACCTACGTCTTCAAGGGCGCGGGCGCGGGACTCTCGAAGATCAGCGACGTGATGGCCGGGCTGAAGGGCCTGGGCAGGTTCGAGACCCCGAGCATCAACGTGGACGGTGCGATCGCTCTCCCCGAAGGTGCCGTCCACCTCCCCGACGGGGCAATCCACCTCCCGTCGGGCTCGGCGATTCCGGACGGGGCGATCAAGCTCCCCGACGGCAACATCAAGCTCCCCGAGGGCACCACCGCTCTTCCGCCGGACACGGTGAAGCTTCCGGTGGACGGTCCGTCGCGGTTCATGGACCCCAAAGGCAATATCTACGACGCAGACGGCGCGATCACCCAGCACGCGAAGGACGCCCCGACGGGCAAGCCGGACGCGGGCGCGGACATCCCGCGCGTCGACGCCCCGAAGGTGGACTCCCCGGCCACGGTCAAGGCCCCGGAGCACGAGTTGGCAGGCGTCGGCGGGCGCGGCGGCGGCGCGATCCGGCTGGGCAGCGACATCTCCGACCCGGTCCGCGTGGGTGACCAGACACCGGGCGCCCGCCCGGACACCACCGATGGCGGCCACGCGGGGCACGGGCCCTCCAACGACCTCAACGCTCCCCGGGGCGGCCACGGCGACACCCCCTCCACGGGCAGCCACACGAACACCCCATCGACCGTTGGCCACACAGATGGCCTGGGCGGCACCGGTCACACGGACGGCCCACCCACCGGTGGCGGCCACCACGAGCCCCCGCCCGCGGGCGGCCACCAGCCGGACGGACCGGGCGGCACGGGCGTCGGCCACCACGCACCTCCGGCCTCGGCAGCCCCTGACGAGGTGACCCGCGCGGCCCACCGCGCGGAGTACGAGGCTGCGCGTGAGGTTCCGGTCAAGGACCGAACGCCTGAGGAAAGCATGGCCATCACCCGCGAGCACGTCCGGCTGGCCAACGAGGACCCGGTCTGGCGGGCGGAGCATTACGACAAGTGGGGTCCCGGCTATCGCAACAATGCCGACGCGCTGGTCGACGGCCAACCCCTGCCGAAGCTGACCGAGAAGGTTCCCGGCACGTGGATCGCTGCATCCGACATCCCGCACGCACACCCGGGCGGGTTCCACCTCACCCCCTTGGAGAGGGACAGGGCCACTGTCGTCCCCGACGAACTCACGCACCTCGACAAGGTTGCGGCCAAGCGCATGGCAGGCATGGACCTGAGCGCGGCCGAGAAGGTCTTTGAGAAGAATCCGAGCCTTGAGAACGCGTACGACCTGGCCCACGCACAGGAGCACTACAACCAGACGGTCGGCGAGGGCATCGCCAACAACTCCAAGCTGGGTGAGGACCTCGGAGAAGACGCCGCGAGGCACCACATGCTTCTGCAGAATGAGTTCGAAGGTGCCCATGAGATCACCGACCTCCCTGAGACGGCCAACGGTTCGAAGAGGTTCGACCAGCTCTGGCGTGACAAGAACGGCAACCTCATCATCGTTGAGGCGAAGAGCCCCAATGGGACGCTGGAGTGGCGCCGCGGCAACGGTCGACTCGACCGCGACTTCATGGTGAAGCAGGGATCCCTTGAGTACGTCCGCACGATCGTTGCCGATATGAAGGATCGCGTCATGACTTCACCGGGGGAGGCCAAATACATCATCGAGCTCGAAAACGCCATCAAGTACAAGACCCTGCGTTACGTCCTCGTCCAGGCCTCTGAGAACACCGGTCAGTATGCTGGGGCCGTGCTCCATTACTTCAAACTCTTCTAAGGAGAAACGCGTTGGTCTCGATCATTCCCCGCCACCCCTTTCCCACGGGGAACGCGGAAGCGGGCCTCGCTGTTCTCCAGGAGAGCGTCGACGGGTGGATCGACGGTCTGGAGGCGGACTCCACAGGTCTGGGCGAGGCCTTCGACACCTCGCTCATGCTGGCCAAAGGGCACTGCCTGCTGGACCCGCGAGGATCGATCTTCCCCACCTGGGACGCCTGGGTGAACTCGATGCAGATCGGCTCCGCCGTCTTCGCCGTCGCGACCACGACCGAGAGCCACGTCCAGTGCCGCATCGCGCACAAAGACCGCACTCTCCAAGCCACCGGTACGCAGCAGTACGTGACCCCGGGCACCTGGCTCACGGCCTTCTACCTCGCCGTGGTGTGCCGGGAACGGGAAAGGATCACGGCCCTGTGCCGAGTGCCCCTGTCTCTGCTGCGGGAGAACGGTCCACACTACGACGAGTTCGAGTACGCCTGGATCGACGCCCTCCAGACCTACTGGCTCGGCGGCGACGGCCTCGGCTCGAAGCTGGTGGCCGCGGTCGACGGCGCGGACTCGGACACCATCGCCGACCAGGAGACGGTGGGCAAGCTCCTCTACCCGCCGATGGAGATGTTCCACCGGGTCATCCGCAACGACCACGCCGGCTTCAACCGCGCTCTCGCCGCCGCCCTCCAGTGGCACAAGGAGTACTGGACCGATGAGACCCGGGCCGGCCTGATCTCGGGCCTCGTCGCGCTCGCGCCGCTCGCCATGGCCTGCTTCGCCCACGACGCGGGCATCCCTATCGAAGTCGAGTCCGAGTACCTGCCTGCCACCCTCCTGGGACGCAACTGGTGCGGTGAGTTCCCCACGTAAGGCGCACATGACCACCCTCCTTCCCCGCCACGCGTTCCGTACGGACAACGCGGCCGAGGCCATGGCGCCGATCGTCGCGTCAGCCCAGGACAGCAGGTCACACCCGCACCAGTTCTCCAGCGCCTCGCCCACGAAGCCCTCAGCGCCCCCTACCCCCCGTACATCGAGCGCGCCACCCGCTACACTGGCGGCGGCGAGCAGGCCCTCATCGGTCGATCACCAATCTGTCCAAAGCACGTCAAGAAACCGCTCCGTGCGCGGCACCGTTTTAGACACGCTTATCGACAGATCCCCGCCTTCGTAGCTCAGGGGATAGAGCACCGCTCTCCTAAAGCGGGTGTCGCAGGTTCGAATCCTGCCGGGGGCACAGCAAAGCACCAGGTCAGAAGCCCTTCCGCCCGAGTGGGCGGGAGGGCTTCCGGCGGCCGGTGATTGACAAGCTATTCCCGGATGCGTACCGGATGGCCCACGACCTCGGCGTGCTCGTCGAGATCCTCACCAACGGCTCCCGCCTCGCCGCCCCGAAGCACCTGGCCCCGCTCACACGTCGGCGCCCGAGCCGGATCACCCTCAGCCTGTACGGCGCCACCGCCAAGTCCTACGACGGACCGACCCGCCGCAAGGGCGCGTACCGGATGTTCCTCCAGGGCCTGACCGCCGCCCACGAAGCCGACCTCCCCCTTGGCCTGGCGCTGATCATCACGCGGCACAACGCCCACGAGGCCGACCAGATGCGGGCCTCCGCCGACCGCTACGGACTGCCGTCCCGCGAGTACACCCACATGTCACCCACGATCTACGGCGGTGCCGCGCCCTCGCCTCCCAGGCACCCGACCATCTCGCCGACCGCGAGCCGTTGCGGAGCTGCAACGCCGGCCACACGTTCTTCCATGTCGATCCGCGGAGGGATGGCACCGATCTGCAAGGTCGGCCGCGACAACGCCATCCCGCTCATCACCGAAGGAGTCGAGGGCGACCTGCCCGACTTCCTGTGGGTGCTCGCCGATGGCTTCGGGCCGATGAAAGCCGCACTGGACGAGGAACGCGAGGCTCGCCACGACGCAGCACTAGCCGATCTTGCCGAGCGGCACGCAACCACCCCGCGCAGGCCCGCTCGGGAGATCATCGCCGAGGCGCATGAGCAGCGGTTCGAGCCGACTCTCACGTCCACAACAGCTACGGGTCGAGGCATCGGAACCCTTCAAGGTATCTGGTGGCCAAAGAAGCCCAGGCTCGGACACCACAGGTTGGTTCGGCCATGAACGGGCGCATGGAGTCGGCTCGGCATTGTCTGCCGACCTTCAAATCCGGTCTGATGAGACGCAGTTGTTGTCTTGCATGCCCAGAACACTGCGAACCTCCGTACCGCCATCGCCAACTCCCTTGCCCAGTACGACCTACTCGGCTCCGACAGGTACGGCCGCCGCGCAGCGCTGACCTGAACCTGCGATGGGCCTCTGCACCCTCCCGGCCGGCCACCCCGCCCAGCGCCACCGCGGCACTTGCGAGGCGCACCTCAATCAGCGTGAAGTCCGAATACCACCTCACCACCAACCAGTCGGGGCGAGCGCGGCCCGAAGCCCCCGTCCGGCGAAGTGCCGGCCCGTCTCACCTGCTCCGCCCTCAGCGCAGGGTGCGGGCCTCGGCCTCGACGTCGTAGTCGTACATCCAGGGCGTGCCGAGGATCGGGGCTTTGTCCGCGGCCATGAGTTCAACGTTGAACCGGGAGCCCTGCTGGAACCGGGCCGCACGATCGCGCCGCAGCGTCTGGTAGCGGACCAGGACATGGGGCACGTCGGCGGTGCTCACCCCTTCCAGCAGCGTGGCCAGCCCCATCCCGTCCTCGATGGCCTGGTTGGCGCCCTGCCCCATGTAGGGCAGCATCGAATGGGCCGCGTCGCCGAGCAGCGCCAGCCGCCCCTGCGACCATTGCCGCAGTGTTTCCCGGTCGTAGATACCCCACCGGAAGGTCGCGTCGACCTGCGAGACGACCTTGCGTGCCAGCAGATCCCAGCCGTCGCCGAAATCGACGGCCAACCGCTGTGGGTCGCCCGGCGCCGACCAGGACTCACGCGTCTGCTCATCGGCCGCGGTAAATGCCACGAAATTCAGCAGCTCACCCCTGCGCACGGGGTAGACCAGCAGATTCTTGGTGCCGTCGTTCCAGAACCGCACGGCACCATCGGGCCAGTCGGGCACCCGCTCCGCGGGCATCACGCCGCGGTATGCCGTAAGGCCGGAGAACACCGGGTCGCGTGGCTCCACGACATACTGCTGCAGCACCGAATGGATGCCGTCGGCGCCGACCACGACATCGCCCTCGGCGCTCTCCCCGTTCTCGAACGTCACCACGGCGCGGTCGTCGTCCTGTCTGAACGCCACACACCGGTGATTGATGTGCAATGCGTCGCCCGGAAG
This sequence comes from Streptomyces sp. DvalAA-43, assembly GCF_900091725.1. Classification (GTDB taxonomy): domain Bacteria; phylum Actinomycetota; class Actinomycetes; order Streptomycetales; family Streptomycetaceae; genus Streptomyces; species Streptomyces pulveraceus. The sequence continues at coordinate 268,138 of NZ_FMBW01000030.1, forward strand.
GCTGGAGACCAGCAGGTCCACCATGTCCGCGCGGTGCATGCCGAACATGGTGTACCCGTCGTCTCCACCGAGCGACAACGAGGACACCTCCGTGCCGTCCGCATCGCAGACCGCGAATCCGGTGATGGAAGCCCCGATCCGGGTGACCTTGTCGTAGAGACCGAGCCGCTCAAGCACCCGCAGGCTGTTGGGCGCGAGCATGAAACCCGCCCCGACCTCGCCGAGCCGGTGGGCCTGTTCGTACACATCCGCATGGACGCCCTTGGCCCGCAGCGCCACCGCCGCGGCCAGACCGCCGATACCACCGCCGACGATCACCACGCGCATTCCGGCCACCGGGACCTCTTTCCACCATCACCAAGGCACTCGGACACCTGCACGCACATGCTGAGCGACTGCGACGCGGCAACCCGCCATTGAGCCGTAGGCAGCATGTCGCCCACCGCAAGAGGCCCGAATCCTGCCGGGGGCTCTGACCACGCAGTAGGTCAGAGGTGTCGAGAGCCCTCCCGTTCCTTCGGACGGGAGGGCTCTTCGCTGCCGGAAGCCCATGGAGTCCACATCCAGTCCCCATGGAGGCCGCATTCCCTCGAAGGGGCGGCTCCGGTTCTCCGGCAGAGACGCCGCCCCGGTGAGGAGGCTCCGTGCGTGGCCGGTGGCCAGTGGCTATCGGACGTCGACGAAGTCGCCCGCCGCGTTGACTGCCGGGGTCGTGGCCGTGCCCGCGAAGCTGTAGCGGAAGTAGCCGTCGGTGGTGGCGGTGACGGTCGACTTGAGGTCGCCCGTCGAGTTGGACTTGATGGTCTTCACCGTGGTGTAGGTGTTGCTGCCCTTCTTGCGGAACTGCAGCTTCACCGACTGGTTCGTGTAGCCGTGGTACTTGTTGTCCTCCCAGTTGGCCCGGGAGAGCTTGCCGGTGACCGTGATGGTCTTGCCCTTCTTCACCGGCTCCGGCGAGGCGTTGACCGTCAGCTTCGAGTAGCGCTGCACCTTGAACGTGGTGGCCGCGTCGCGGTGGATGTAGTCGAGGTCATTGGCGGAGACCAGCGTGCCGAGCTTCCAGGTGGCCGCCGCGTTGTTGCCGACGAAGCCGACCGATGCCTTTGGGTCGAACGTCAGCGTGCCCGTGCAGGTCGACGTGGTGGCGCTCGCCTTGACGCACTTGATCTCGTCGTCCCAGATCTGCGCGTAGTTCGGATTCGGGCCGAAGGCGCTGATGTACGTGGTCTTGGCGATGCCGGAATCGTCCGATGCGGTCACCGAGACCTTGGCGGACACCACGTTGGTGGTACCGACCACGACAGGCTTGCCGCCGTTGATGACGACCTTGTCGATCGTGATGTCGCCCGATCCGCCGTCCTCCGCCTGGGCGGCGGTGACCCCGGTCGCGGCGACGGCCAGTGCGACGCCGGTGCCGAGCACGGCGAGGCGCATGGTTGTACGCATGAATATCCCCCCACGGATTTCATTGATCGATCAAGGGGGAGCGTACGACGTTGGCCAAGGGTCCACCACGTTGTTGATTATTCGATTCGGCGACTCGGCTCGCTGGTCTGCTGGGCAGCTGCCCGTCCCGTCCCTGCGCCAACCGCCGGGCTGGCGACCGCACTTGGGCCTCTGCGGCGGGGGCGGGTCGGCGGCGCCGGGCGCCCAACTGGCCCTGGGACCACTGGCGATGGCGTGCCTCGCCTTCGGCCACGGGTTCCCTCTCCCGTCGGTCCAGCCGCATCCGGCCCATCTGCCCCAGTATCTGCTCGACCGCAGACGGATCGAGGAGATACCCAGTCCCTGATCCTGATCCATTCCGGCTCCGGCGGCGCGATCACGCGGACGGAGGCGGTTGCGGCCCCCGCTCAGGAAGGCAGGGACGCCGCCATCGCCGCCGCCGCGCGGCGCACCCGGGACGCGTCGTCGCGGACGGTCCGGCTGAACTCCATGTGCAGGAACGGCACGCCCTGGTCCTCCGCCTCTCTGCCCTGTACGTTGCCGCGGCCCTCCAGCGCGCAGCGGCGGGCCCAGGCGCGGCAGACGGCGAAGCCCTCGTGGCGCAGTGCCGTCGCGGTGCGGCGGGCGGTGGGCAGGCCCTTGTCCGCCGAGCCAAGGGAGGCGATCACGTCGTAGCCCGGTTCGGTGCTGTCGGCGAAGCCGTGGACCTGGAGGCCGGGGAGGTGGCGGGCGGCCAGTTCGTCGCAGACGGCGTCGAACACCGTGTCCCTGCGGTGGGCCACGTCGGCGCGGCCCTTCCGGTCGGCGTTGCGGTGGGCGCCGGCCATGACGAGTACGCCGCCCCGCCGGGCCCGCAGCACTCCGATGCCGAGCTGCTCGCTGCCGGAGTCGGCCACCGGGTGCGGCACCTGGACCGACCAGCGGGTCGTGGCGCTCAGGTCGATGTAGATCCGGCCCCAGCCCCGGTGGCCCTCCGCCGCCCGGTCGGAGATCTCCGCGAACCGGCGGCCGGTCACCGTGTCGGTGAAGGTGCTGATGCCGAAGTCGATGCCGTCGAGGCGGCGCCCGGCCTCGGCCCGCCGGCCGTCGAGGAAGAGGCCCACGGCTTCGGCGGCGGTACGGCGCTGGGCTCGCAGGGGTGGTAGGTAGTCGCTGCGCGCGACCGTGTCGTGGGTGAAGTCGGTGATGCGGCGGGCCAGATCCACGCCGTCGCGGCCACCCGCCACGGAACCTCCGGGGCGGTCGTCCCCCGCACCCGGCCCTCGGCCCCCGAACGGTACAAAAAGGGCCACGAGTGCCCCGAGAGTGATGACCATCACGGCGATACCGATCAGTGTTCGCTTGATCGTTACCTTCGAGGTCGAATTCCCTGCCATAGACATATAAAAATATCAGGGGTGTCCCGCCATTCATCTTCCGTCTCCGTCGCTCGCGCCACCGCGCCCGTGCTCCTCCTCGCGGCCCTCACCGGCTGCTCGGTCACGGGTGGTGGCAGCGACTCCGCGGATGCGAAGGAGGGGCCTTCCTTCACCGTCGCCGCGGCAGGCGACGTCCTGATCCACCCCCAGCTGACCGAGCAGGGACGCAAGGACGCCGCGGCGGCCGGGGACAAGACCGGGAAGAAGATCGACTTCCATGCGCTGATGGCCGGGGTCAAGCCCGTGATCAGCAAGGCCGATCTGGCGATCTGCCACTTCGAGCCGGTCGCGGGCAAGCCGCAGGGACCGTTCGAGGGCTTCCCCGACTTCATCGTGCCGCCGCAGATCACCACGGCGCTCAAGGACGTCGGCTACGACACCTGCTCGACGGCCTCGAACCACACCCTCGACCACGGCGCCTCCGGCGTACGGAACACGCTCGACGCACTCGACGGGGCCGGGCTCAAGCACACCGGGTCCGCGCGCAGCAGCGCCGAGGCCGCCAAGCCGCTGATCATGGACGTCAAGGGCGTGAAGGTCGCCCAGCTGTCCTACGCCTTCGGCTTCAACGGGCGGAAGGTCCCGGCCGACAAGCCGTGGCTGACCAACGAGACCGACTTCAAGCGGATCGCCGCCGCAGAGAAGGCCGCCCGCAAGGCCGGTGCCGAGGTGGTGATCCTCAGCATCCACTGGGGCCGCGAGCACCATCCGGACCCGAGCAACGGGCAGCTGAAGCTGGCCCGCAGGCTGGCACGGGAGACCGGGATCAACCTGGTGATCGGCCACCACGCCCATGTGGTGCAGCCGATGGAGAAGATCGGCAACACGTGGATCGCGTACGGCCTGGGCAATCAGGTGGCGCGGCACGACGTGCCCTCGGGACTGACCGAGGAAGGCGTCATCGGCTGGTTCGAGTTCCACAAACGCGGTGACACCTGGGACGTGGACGCCCGGTACGTACCGACGCTGCTGACGATTCCGCCGGATGCCGACGGCAACGGCACACAGGATCCCGATGCGGCGGTGAAGGACCACCGGCTGGTGGACCTGGCGACCTCGCTGGAGGACGCCGACAAGCTGCCGCCCACGGAACGGGCCAGATACCGGATGGCCTTCGAGCGGACCCAGGGCACGCTGCTCAACCGGGGCGCCGTCAAGGACGGACTGAAACCCCTGAAGGGCCTGCCGGAGTGAGCCCGGGAACCAGACCGGGATCGGGTCCGGGATCAGGGCCGGGGACCAGACCGGGATCAAGACCGGGAGTGAACCCCGGTCCCGGGGTGTGCACGGGAGTGAGTACGGAAGCGCGTACGGGAGCGGCTACGGGGCCGGGTCCCATCGGCTGACCCCTGCGGACCGGCGACCTGCCGGACCCGACCGCACTCTCCGCCCGAGCCGCACACTCCGCCCGCTTCACCGACGGCGCCCGCACCGCCACCTCCACCGCTTCCACCACCTCCGGCCCGGCCGGGACGCCCGGCTGCCGGGCTGCCCGGACGGCTCGGGGAGGGGCCGGAGACGGCAGTGGTTCCGTCCGGATGCCGGAAGTCGGAAAGCTCACACTCACCACGCTCCGTACAACCTTCCGCAAAGCTTTTATGTCCAGCAAACGGCTGTGCCTCGTTCAGCACGCCGGAACCGAGCAGACAGTCAAAGGGGAACACGATGGCCGCTTCGTCCTCGAAGCGCCGGCACAAGGTCCGCCGGCGGGCCGATATGTCGCTTCTGGGTGGCATACGTCCCCCCATCGCGGTGCTCTCCGCGCTCCTGCTCTCCCTGGCGGGCATCACCGCCCTCGGGCTGGGCAAGGCGAGCCAGGACTCCGTACCGAAGGCGGTGCTGACCTCTCAGCAGCACTTCGCCGAGGACGGCGCCGTCACGATGCGCGCCTCGATCGACGAGAGCGTCACCGACCTGACCCGCACCGCGGGCCTCTTCAACGCGGGTGACCCGGCCACGCCCGACGCCGTACTCGACAAGATCGGCAGCGTCTACCAGAAGTGGACGGGCACCGCCGTGGTCGAGATCGAGTCCGGCCGGATGCTCGCCGCCCGCGGCGAGAACGTCCCCGTCACCGCCATCGACACCGGCAAGCTCGCCGAGAAGGACGGGCTCAGCCCGCGCATCGTGCGGCTCCAGAACGGCGAGAGCAGGCTGCTCGCCTTCGCCCTGCTGTCCTGGCCGGACCGGCCGCAGCAGTTGCTGATCGCCTCCAACAGCCTCCGCTTCCCCGGCGTCAGCCGCGGCCAGTTCCGCTCGATCGCCGTCGTCGACACCACGGGGCACATCCTCAGCCGCGACGGCGTCCAGGAGCCGGAGCAGGTCAAGACCGACAAGCAGCGCGAGGACGCCAAGCGCTCCGCCAAGCAGCTGACCGCCTTCGCCAAGACGGCCGCGACCAAGACCGCACAGCACCCGCTCAAGGCCAAGGAGCCCGGCTCCGGCGGCTTCCCCGGGGTCAGCGGCAGCCTGCGCGGCAACACCTTCCGCGGTGACCGCGCCGTCGCCGGGTACGCCGCGCTCGCCGGCCCGCAGCCCGGCGAAGGCACCGTCGCCACCTCCCTCGGGCTCACCGTCGTCGCCATGGTCGACGTCGCCGAGGACCCCACCCGCGTCGCGGGCCCCTTCTTCGGCCTGGTCTCCGCCGCCGCCCTGCTGCTCATCGGCGCACTCGCGGTGGCGCTGCTGCTCGGCACCGTGCAGCGGCCGCTCCTGAAGCTGTTCCTGGAGAGCCGGCGGCTGACCCGGGGCGATCTGACCCGCCCGGTCTCCGTCCCCAGATTCGGTGAGACGGCCCGCATCGGGCGCGCCCTGGAGCGTCTGCGCCGCCAGCTCCTCGGCGAACCGGCCGATGCCGGGGCCGCCGCGTCCGACGCCGGGCGCCCGGGGCGCCGGAGCCGGCTCGGCAGCCGCGCGCTCATCGTCATCTGCGGCGTCCTCCTGCTGGCCTGGTCCGCACCGATGCTGCTGCTCTTCAACCGCGCCGACTCGACCGTGGCCGTACCCGAGCAGGTCGTCAGCGACCAGCGCGAGCGCACCCACACCATCTCCGACCGGGTCCGGCGCGCGCTCAACGAGGGCCACGCCGACCTGGTGTCCGTCGCCTCGCTGATCGGCAACCGCACCTCCCCCGACGACATGGAGAAGGTCCTGGAGCGCACCCGCATCGAGCACCAGCGCTACCGCTCGATCTACGTACGCTCCGCCGACGGCACCGTCCAGGCCCGCTCCGGCGAGAAGCCGCACGCGCTGCCCGGCGGCTCCAAGGACAAGCCGCTCACCCAGCCCATCACCGTGCTGAACAAGTCCGGCAAGGAGCCCTCCGTCGCCGGGTACGCGGAGATCCCGGGCCGGAACGGCGCCATGGTGATCGGCGAGTTCCGGATCGACTTCATCAACGGGCTGCTCAAGCGCCCCGGGCTCGGCCAGATCCGGGTGGTCGACAGCGAGCACCGGGTCATCGGCGGCAACTCCGGCTACCTCGCCTTCGACTCCCTGCCGAAGCGGCTGGACGAGCTGGTCTCCGGCACGAACCAGCGGGTCGGCATGAACGCCCCCGCGGGCTCGGTCGTCTACCGCGACGGCGACGGCGTGCAGATCTCCGCCGCCTCGCCCTTCGCCGGTGGCGGCGCCGCGAAGCAGCTCCGCTGGACGGTGGTCAGCTGGCAGCCCGCCTCCGGCCTCGCCATCCCCGAGTACAGCCTGCAGAACCGCACCGTGCTCGCCGGTCTGCTCGGCATCACCGCCGCCGTGGCCTGCCTCGGCTGGCTGTACATCGTCGTCGTACGTCCGCTGCGCGAACTGGCCGGTCAGGCCGAATCGCTGGCCGACGGCGACCGGCGCACCGTGCTCTTCCCGCACCACCACGACGAGGTCGGCGCGGTCACCCGCAGTCTGGAAATTGTCCGGCAGCAGCTCCAGGAGCAGCGCAAACGCGACAGCGCTCCCCTGGTCGGAAGGAACTGAACGGCCGTGCTCTTCCTCTACGGCGTGCTCGTCGTGTGCTGTGTGATCCTCCTGGTCTCCGGCATCGTCGAACAGCGGCGCCACTTCACCAATCTGGAGCGCATACCCACCCGGGTGCTGATCAACGGCATCCGCGGCAAGAGCTCCATCACCCGCCTCTGCGCGGGCGCCCTGCGCGGCGGCGACCTGGTCACCGTGGCCAAGACGACCGGCACCGCGGCCCGCTTCATCCACCCCGACGCCACCGAGGAGCCGGTCTACCGCAAGTTCGGCATCGCCAACGTCGTCGAGCAGATCGGCATCGTGCGGCGCGCGGCCTCCTACAACCCGGACGCGCTGGTCATCGAGTGCATGGCGGTCATGCCGGCGCTCCAGGAGATCAACCAGTCCAAGCTGATCCGGTCGACGATCGGCGTGCTGTGCAACGTACGTGAGGACCACCTCGCCGAGATGGGCCCCACGCTCGACGACGTGGCCCGCTCGCTGTGCCGCTCCATGCCGGAGGGCGGCATCTGTGTCACCGCCGAGCAGGACCGCTTCCACATCCTCCAGGAGGAGGCCGACGCCCGGGACTGCAAGCTGATCTACGCCGACCCGGAGACGGTGAGCGACGAGGAGCTGCGCGGCTTCAGCTGGTTCACCTTCAAGGAGAACGTGGCGATCGCGCTGACGGTCGCCGAGCTCCTCGGCGTGGACCGGGAGACCGCGCTCCAGGGCATGTACGACGCCCCGCCGGACCCGGGTGTCCTCTCGGTCGAGCGGTACCGCACCCACGACGACAAGCGGCTGCGCTTCGCCAACGTCTTCGCGGCGAACGACCCCGAGTCGACGCTGATGAACATCAACCAGCTGCTCGACCTCGGCGCGATCGAGCGCCCGCTGAACGTCGTGATCAACTGCCGCCCGGACCGGGTCGAGCGCAACGGCCAGATGGGGCAGATCATCCCCGATCTCCAGCCGGAGAAGGTGTTCGTGATCGGTCACCCGGCGAAGAGCGCCATCGACGCGATCCCCTCGGAGTGGCGCCACACCGCGGTCGACCTCGGCGGCGACAAGCGCGACCCCGAGGAGTTCATGAACGAGCTGCTCGGGCACCTCGGGCCGGAGTCCTCGCTGGTCGCGATCGGCAACATCCACGGGCAGGGCGAACTGCTCCTGGAGCACCTCGCCGAACTGCCCGCCGACGAGACGCCGGACGAGATCCCGGACGGCCCGTCGGGCGGGGCGTCGACCGGTGCTCCCGCGCAGGCCACCTCGCAGGCGCCCGTACACACCGACGCCCCGGCCGGCAACCCGGCCGACGACGGCCCGGCCACCGCTGCCCTCCCGCTGGTCCCGGCCCAGCAGCAGCAGCCGCGGCACGACGAGACCCTGGCGCTCCCCCGCTACACCCCGCGCCTCGACCCGTACCAGCCCTACCCCGAGGCGTACGAGGCGCGGTACCAGCAGACCGCGCACCTGGCCGCCCCCGTGCAGCCGCAGTCACACCAGCAGCCTCACTCGCCCCAGCCCCAGCACGGGCACCCACAGCCGCAGGATCACCAGGCGCCCCCGCGGCAGCAGACCCCGCAGCACCAGAGTCCGGAAGACCCGGCCGAACCGCCCGCACCCCATGTCCGCGGCATGTTCGAGCCGGTCCGGCCGCCCGCCCCGGCCCAGCAGGAATACCCAGGAGAACCCCGTTGATCCCCTCCGTCCTCACCCCTGAGATTGCCGCCATTGGCATCGCCCTGGGGCTGATGTTCTCGCTGGTCTGCTATCTGACGACCAACCTCTCCCCCGGCGGGATGATCACCCCGGGCTGGCTGGCGCTCACCCTCGTCGAGGACCTCCAGCGCGCGGCCATGGTGGTCGGCGTGACCGTTCTGACGTACGTGGCGGTGCTCGGCCTCCAGAAGGTCGTGATCCTCTACGGCAAGCGGCTGTTCTCCACGGTCGTCCTCACCGGTGTCATCTTCCAGGCGACGCTGATGATCGTGCTGTCGATCGAGTTCCCGCTGATGTACACCAACCAGACCCTGGGCTTCATCGTCCCCGGCCTGATCGCGTACCAGCTCGTCCGCCAGCCCAAGGGCGCGACCCTGCTGGCGACCGGCTCGGTGACGCTCATGGCCTATGTCGTTCTCACCGCAGGCATCCTGCTCGGCGCGCTGCCGACCGTCTGACCCGACCCTCCGGAGCTGACTGACTCATGAGTCCCAAGACCAAGCGCCGCCCCCGTCAGGCGCTGCACGCCGTCACGGTGACCGCTCTGCTCGCGGGCAGCGCCTACCTCACCGTCGAGCTGCGCAAGGACGAACAGGCGAAGGCCCCCGCCGTGCAGGCCGTCACCGACAACCCGGCGCTGAAGTCGTCGAACCTGAAGAGCGGCAAACAGCGCTGGGAGCGGCTGCGCAACCCGTCCCGCACCCTGCTGCGCGGCACCGACGGCGAGATCCTCGCCAGCTTCACCGACGGCGCCCGCACCGCCACCCTCACCGGCCCCAGCCGCACCTTCACCGAGCCCAGCACCACCGCGTCCAAGGTCGTCACCGAGGACTGGGTGCGGCTGATGCCGTACCAGTGGAAGAAGGGCTCCGAGAACGAGAAGTGGTTCAAGGACTGGTTCAAGGAGTTCTTCGGCAGCGAGGAGGACGACCTCTTCGCCACCGCCTTCCAGTACGTCGCCGACGCCCCGGTCAAGAAGGACGACGAGGGGGTCTCCTACGCCGGTGACGCCAACTTCGGTCCGCTCAACCCGAACGGCAGCGAGGGCAACGACCTGCGGCTGGAGGAGTCCGACTTCTTCGACTACCTCGGCATCCCGTACACCTTCCGCAACGGCACGACGATGCAGCCCCGTACCGAGCGCGCCCGCTCCATGGACTGCTCGGGCTTCATCCGCACGGTGTTCGGCTACCGGGCCCGCTACCCGCTCATGGCCACCGACGCGTCCGGCGACGGCCTGCCGCGTACCGCCAACGGGATGGCCCGCTCGCACCGCGGCACGGACGTGATCGCCCTCAAGGGCATCACACCGGCCGACCGGCCGAAGAACATCGATGTGCTGCAACCCGGTGACCTGGTCTTCTTCAAGCTCGACCAGCGCACCAAGGAGCGTCTCGACCACGTCGGCATGTTCCTCGGGCACGACACCGACGGCCACAAGATCTTCATCTCCAGCCGCGAGGAAGCCAATGGCCCGACCATCGGCGACAAGGGCGGCACGTCCCGTCTCGACGGCAACGGCTACTACGCGGCGACGCTGCGCAGCGCGAAGCGCCTGTAACACCGCTGACGGCGCCAACGCCGTCAGCACCGGTGCCGTTCGCTGCGGGACGCCCGCAGCGAACGGCACCGGCACCGGCGAGCGACCCCGGCAGGCGACCCCGCCGGGGTGGCGTCAGCGCAGTTCCTCCGGGCACGGCGTGCCGGGTGACAGCTGGTACGGGGCGGCCAGCCGGTAGACACCCGGCCTCGGCGCGAGCAGTTCCGTCCACTCGTCGCCGTCCGCGTCCTCGTCGACCTTGAGCAGACAGCCGTTGTCGTTGACGAAGGTCCGTGGGGTGTCCTCGTCCGTGCGCCGCTTGGACTCCTCGGTCTCCTGCGGCCGCTCGACGCTCTTGCCCTCGGCGTCGACCAGGGCGAGCCAGCGCGAGTACGGGATGCGGATCAGGACGCGGCCCGGTGTCTTCACATGGATGGTCAGCTCGCCCGCGCCGGCCCGGTCCACCGTGGCCGGCGGATCGGCCAGCGGCACCGGGCCGTCCACCTCGAAGAGCCGCCAGTTGGCGTCGGACCACACCGGCTTCAGGTACGGCAGCCCCTCGTCGACGAGCTGCGCCTCCTGCACCGCGCCGTTGGAGTCCGGCGTCCCCTTGGGCAGCACCACGTAGTGCACCGCCCAGCGGTCGAGCCACTGGCGGTAGTTGGCGCTGTTCAGGGTGTCGTCGTAGAAGAGCGGATTGCGCTCCATGTCCGCCTGCCGGTTCCAGCCCCGGGCCAGGTTGACGTACGGCGCGAGCGCGGACGCCTCCCGGTGGCTGCTCGCGGGCACGACCTCGACCCTGCCCCGCTCGGCGCCGACCTGTTGCAGCTCATTGACGAGCGGGGCCAGCTCACGCGCCCAGGAGGCGGTGGGGGCGGTGCGGACGATGTCGTCGACGCCCTTGAAACCGATCCAGAAGTTCAGCCCGGCGAACGCGATGACCAGCGCGTACCAGCGCCGGGAGCGCGGTGCGGTGTACGGCAGCGCGGCAAGGAGCACCACCCCGGCGAACAGCATCGCCATCCGGGTGATGTTCGAGCCGATCTGCGAGTCGATCACATAGGTCAGCAGCGTCCCGACGCCGTACACGGCGGCCGCGGTGCGGACCGTCTTCCAGTCGCGCGGTACGAGGACGAAGACGAGGACCGCGAAGATGAACGGCAGCGAGAGCGTCGCGATGGACATGGGCTGCGTACCGGAGAACGGGAACAGCCAGGCGGACAGCGCCACCACCGCGACCGGGGCCAGCCCGATGGCGTACGCGCCGGGGCGCCGCTTGTTCAGGAACAGCGCGGCGGCGACCACGCCCAGGAACAGCCCGGCCACGGGGCTGCTCGCCGTCGCGAGCCCGGCGAGCGGCGCGGCGACGGCCGCCTTCGCCCACCGCCTACGGGGGGCGCAGCGACAGCTGCTCCGGTGGAGCCGGTGCTCGCACCGGAGGTAGGGCCAGCAGAACACCGCGGCCGTCGCACCCACCGCGAACATCATGCCGAGCCCGAACGTCACCCGCCCCGACAGCGCGTTGCACAGATACGCGAACGCCCCGGCGAGCGAGCAGGCCAGCGGATTACGGACGGCCCGGACCCGGACCAGGATCAACGCGGTCAGCGCCGCCGACACGGTCCCGGCGACCATCATCGTCGTACGCACCCCGAGCACCGACATCAGATACGGCGAGACGACGCTGTACGAGACGGGGTGCATGCCCCCGTACCAGGCGAGGTTGTACGCCGTACCGGGGTGCCGCCCGACGAACTCGGCCCAGGCGTCCTGGGCCGCGAGGTCGCCGCCGCTGTTCGCGAAGAAGAAGAACCAGAGCAGGTGGGTGAGGGCGGCCACGGCCGTCGTCAGCAGGACCGGGTGGCGGCGGCACCAGTCCTTGATCCCGGCCGGGGAGCCACCGGCCTCCGGCCCGGACCGGCGCCCGGTGTCCTGTTCGGAGTCCACGAGGCCCACGGCCGTCTCCGCCCGTCTCGGCTCAGCAGTGGTCACTGCGAATCTCCCCGTCCCTACCCGGACCATTGTCGGAACCGACGGCGTACCGCGCGGGCCTCATGTGCCGGAAGACGCGCTCCAGGATCCACGCGTTGTCTCCGGGACGCTAGCACGCACCGTTTTACTGTCCGAAAATGCCCGTATGGAACGGGCGAATCTCCTGCGGACTGCCACACTCCACCAAGATCCTTTAGTCACACGATCAGGGAGTATTTATGCGTACATGGCAAGCGCGTACGGCAACGCTCGCGGCCTCGATGGGCGTGATGGCGCTCGAAAACGCCTGTGCCACGCAACGCTCGTCGCGTTGCGTGGCACAGGCCGTTCCAGGCGTCGAGCCGTCGCCCAACCGTTTGATCAGCTGATTCGCGTCAGTTTCTTGCTGAATCCGGGAGCCTTCAGGTCCTCCTGGAGGGCCACCGGGGCGCTGGCCCTGCCGGGGCCGGTTCCGACGGTGACCACACCCACCGTGGTGCCCGCCGACGCCTCGTGCGGGATCGTCTTTCCGTCGTTCGACACGGACAGTTCGACCTTCAGGCCCGGCCAGCCCTTCGCCTTCAGGTCGCGGGTCGCGACCAGCGCGGTCCGGCCGCCGAGCCCGTCGTCCACGTACCCGACGACGTCACCCTTCTTCACGACCCGGGCGGAGGTGACGGCCTTCTGCGCATCCTTGATCAGCTTGAGGCTGTTGTTCAGCGACATCACCAGACTGTCGTACGGCTTGCCGGTACCCGCCTGCTGGCCCATGACGGCGCCGTAGATCCACAGCTTGCGCCCGTCGACGACGGTGTTCGCGGCCCAGAGCAGGTTGCCGCCGGCCGGAGTGGACGAGCCGGTCTTGATGCCGCTCACCCCCGGCTCCAGCAGGATGGTGTTGTTGTTGTAGATCACCGTGTCGACCCCCGGGATCTTGATCTGCGGGGTGTCGACGATCTCCCGGAACACATCGTTCTGCATGACCGCCCGCGCCAGCTTGAGCTGGTCCTCGGCGGTGGAGACGGTGTTCTTGTCCAGACCGCTCGGGTCGGTGTACGTCGTGTTCTTCATGCCGAGGTCCTTGGCCGCGGCATTCATCTTCGCCACGAACTCCTTCTCGGACGGGGCGTCCCAGCGGGCGAACAGCCGCGCCGCGTTGTTGCCGGAGGGGATCATCAGCAGTTGGAGCATCTGCTTCTGAGTGAACCGCTGCCCCTTCTTGATCGGCGCCGTCGACTCGTCCTCGTGCTTGGACTCGTCCTCCGCCTGCTGGTCGACGGTGATCTTCTCGCCCTCTTCCTTCCCCTTGAGGGGGTGGTCCTTGAGGACCACGTACGCCGTCATGACCTTGGCGACACTGGCGATGGGCGCGGGCTTCTGCGCACCCGCGCTGCCCATCGAGCCGACGCCGTCCACGCTCACCGCCGACTGGCCCTGCTCCGGCCAGGAGAGGTTCAGACGGTCACCGTCGAAGGTGTACGCCGACTCGACCGACAGCCCCAGCTCAGGGTCCGGGAGCGGGCGCACCGTCTGCACGATCGCAAAGACGATCAGCAGGAGCAGGGCCAGCGGGGTCCAGATCTTGACCCTGCGGACGGCGGTGCGGACCGGCGTCTCCGGCGGCGGGGGGGTGTTCGTCAGCTCGGCCAGCAGGTCGAGCGGCGGCCTGGGCGGCATCGGCTGCTGCGTGGTCCGCTCGGCGGTGTACAGCGGGGCGGAGGCGGCCGGGGCAGCGGGCGTCTCGGGCTTACGGGGCGCGGGAGCCGACGCGGGCCGTACGTCGTCGCTGCGCAACGGTACGAACTTGCTGGTCCGTTCGGCGGCGGACTCGGGCGCGGATTCTGCCGTGGACTTGGGCGTTGATTCGGGCTTGGACTTCGAGGCGGGCGGGGTGATCTTCAGCGCGGTCGTCGGCTGGTCGACCCGGGCGGCGGGCGCCCTGAAGATGGCGGTCGGCTGATCGATGCCCTGCTTGTCATCGTCAACGGCGTCGCCAGCCTCGTCGGCGGCGTCGTCGTCTTCGGCTTCCTTTGCCTTGGCGTCCTCGGACTTGGCGTCCTCGGACTCGCCTGCGGCGGCCTTGGCCTCGTCGGACTTCTCGGCCTTCCCGGCCTTCCCGGCCTTCTCGGCCTTCTTCTCGTCGGAGGAGGCCTTGTCGCCGGACGGCTCGTCTTCGGACGGCTTGTCCGTGTCCTCGGCTGCGTCCGCAGCCTTTTCCGCGTCCTCGTCCGCGTCGGCGGCCTTCTCCGCGTCGTCGGACTTCGCATCGTCCGCCGCGTCGTCACCGTCCGCGTCGTCGTCCTTCGACACCCAGGCGGCAACGGCCGCACGCAACCGCGCGTCGCCTTCCCCGGTGCCGTCCCCGGCACCTTCGGCAGCCTCAGCAGGCCCGGCGGGCTCCGCCGGCTCCTCCTCATCCGCTGCGGCATCCGCGGCGTCGGGCGCATCGGCGCTCACAGCGGCCTCAGGTGCCTTCTCCGGACGCCCGGAGCCCTTCCCGGCCCCCTCGGTCTCCGCGGCCTCCTCGGCGCTCACAGCGCCACCAGAGCCCTCGGTCTCCGCCGACGGCCGCGCGTCGTCACCACCCTCGGCGTCGTCACCACCCTCGCCGCCCTCGCCGTCGCCGGACGGCATCGTGCGGAAGACAGCCGTGGCCGTGTCCGTCTTGATGCCCTCGTCGTCCGTCGTGGCCGGCGCCGTGCGGAAGACGGCCGTGGCCGTGTCCGTCTTGGTGTCGGCCGCGTCATCGGCGGGCGGTTCACGGAAGACGGCAAGCCGCGGATCACTCTCGCTCCGAGCCGTACCCGACGACTTCTGCTGCTCCGACTTGTCGGGGGACTCGCCCGCCACCGATGCCTCCTCCATGCGGCACGGGGGACACCCCCGCGCTGTCCGAACCATCTACCAGTGTCCTGTGTGAACCACCGGCCCGGCTGCTAGACGAGAACGACATACCTACTGGTTCCCATACAAAGCACCCAGGCACTCTCGACAGACCAATGTGAGAGGGGTCACCCTGTCATTCATCCACGCGGGGAGGCATGGATGGGCAGGAGCCGCAGAACAATTCCGGAGGAGCTTCTGCTGCTCGCTCTGGACCCGACCACGGGTACCACAGCGCAGCCGCAGTCGCTCGACCTCGGCCTCGCCGGAGCTCAGCTAGTGGAGCTGGCTCTGGCAGGACGGATAGCCCCTGACGGGGATCGTATCGCCGTGGTGATGCCACGGCCGACAGGAGATCCGACTCTGGACTCCGCACTGGAACTGCTGCGCCGACGCGGCAGCCCGGTTCGGGCGGTCCACTGGATCGGCGGGCCCCGACTGGGGCTGCGTCAGATCTACCTCGCTCACCTGGAGCGGTGCGGCATGGTGCATGCCGTGGCGGGCCAGATGTGCGGAGTGCTGCCGACGACTCGCTACCAGGCGACGGACACGGCAATCAGCCGGGACATCAGAACCAGGCTGGACAGTGCGATCCGCACCGGCGTACCGCCGGACCCGCGGACCGCGGCGCTCGCCGCGCTGGCCCACGCGGTCGGACTCGGCAAGCACCTGTATCCCGGGAACGAGGGGCGTTCATCACGCTCCCGGCTCCGGGACCTGATCAGACACGACCCGATGGGCGGACTCGTGGCGCACGCCGTGATGGACGTCCAGAACGGGGCGGTCGCACAGCCGCGCCGCAATCAGGCGGCCGGAGTTCCGTTGCAACCGCAAGTGCAGTCGCAATCACGCCGCGGCAGCATGGCGCACACCGCGGCCCACTAGGCGCACCACGCACCACGCCCGGGGCCGCACGCACCACCCCAGCACCGCAGCATCTCAGCACCCCCAGCATCTCGATGCGACAGCACCGCAGCTCGTCAGCACCAACCGAATACCGCCGCACCGTCGTCCCCAGGACCCGGTTCGGGAGCCGCACCACGCGCGGGGCAGCCGTCAACCACGGCTGCCCCGCGCGCTCGTGTGTGGTCATTTTCCAGCGCGGCCGGGGTCAGGGGTGGCAATCTGCTCAGCAGTAGATACGCACAGCTACATAGCCGGAGGTGCCGTTTCCGTGCCGACCAACGTCAATCCCACCGTCAGACGACGCCGGTTGGGCCAGGAATTGCGCCGCCTGCGCGAGCTCAAGGGCATGACGGCCGAGGAGGTGGCGGAGCGACTGCTCGTCTCGCAGTCGAAGATCAGCCGCCTGGAGAACGGCCGCCGGTCCATCAGCCAGCGCGACGTCCGCGATCTCTGCGGGGTGTACGAGGTCGAGGATCACCGGATCGTCGACTCACTGATGCAGATGGCCAAGGACTCGCGCCAGCAGGGCTGGTGGCACGCCTTCGGCGACATCCCGTACAGCGTCTACATCGGGCTGGAGACGGATGCCGAATCGCTGCGGGTGTACGAACCCCAGGTGGTCCCCGGCCTGCTGCAGACCCGGAGCTACGCCGAGGCCCTGATCAACGGAGCGCTGCCGGAGGCCCCGCCGGGCGACATCGACAAGCGCGTCAGCGTCCGGGCCCGCCGCCAGGACCGGATCACCGATCCGGAGCATCCGCTACGGCTGTGGGCGGTCATCGACGAGTCGGCGCTGCGCCGGATGGTCGGCAGCAAGCAGGTGATGATCGAACAGCTGGAGCAGTTGGTCGAGCTGTCCCTCCTGCCGCATGTGACCGTGCAGGTGCTGCCGTTCGAGATGGGCGCGCACCCCGGTATCAACGGGCAGTACGCCATTCTGGAATTCCCGGACGCCGCCGACTCCAGCGTCGTCTATATCGAGGGCGTCACCAGCGACCTCTATCTGGAGAAAGCCCACGATGTGCAGCGGTACAGCGTCATGTACGAGCACCTGCGGGCACAGGCGCTGAATGTGGAGCAGACCCGGCAGTTCATCACCGAGATCGTGAAGGAATACACCCGGCTCAGCAACGGCTGAGCACGGACCGAGCTTCGGCTGAGCGCCGGCCGAGCACCCCACGCGGCCCGGTCCGCAAAGTCCGGATTGTGGAAAATGAAGTGATGTCACAAGGCAGGCGGCGGTAAGGTACACCGCCGTCTGCCCCAAGCGGAAGATCAGATTGGTATATGCCACTCGGTCGAGTGAACGCCCCCTTCGCTCAAGGGACTTGACGAGTAGCGTCGATCACGCCAACCGGAACGCTGTTGGTGTCATTCACGCGACTCTTTGAACCGGAGTGAACATGGCCATTCGTCAGGGTGCTACGGACAAGTGGACGAAGTCCTCGTATTCCGGGGGCAACGGCGCCTGCGTCGAAGTCAAGTCCCCTCTTGCGCAGGCAATTGCGGTGCGTGACTCGAAGGCTCCCGAGGGCCCTTCGATCACCTTCGTCCCCGCCGCATGGAACGCATTCGTACGCGATGTCGGCCAGGACGCCGTCAGCGCCTGACCGACGTTTTCCCGCTCGCATCGCGGTGCCGATTCCAGTGCCGTCGTCAGCCCTCTCGACTGGTCCGCCGTCCTGGCCGAGGGGGCTCGGTGCCCGAATCCGGCGGACAGCGGCGCGCTCAGCGCAGCTGATCGACGTACAGATCGGTACCCGGCACCGTCGGAATGAACGGCGCCACCAGCTCCACCCGCCCCAGGCCGGATTCCGCGACCGCCGCGTCGAGCCCGGTGAAGTGCTCGGCCCAGCACTCCCTCGGGTCCTCCTGGAGGAACCACAGCAGGGTCAGCCGGGTGTCGACGCCCTCGACCTGCTTCACATAGCTCATCCGGTCACCGGGCAGCGGCGTGGGACGGAAGAGGGTCACCATCGCCGCCGGTGAACCGGCCAGCCGCTTCGGCAGGTGCCGCGAGCGCAGCCACTCCAGCAGTTCGGGCCGCGCCCCCGCCCCCTCGGCGTCGATCACTTCGAGGACCAGCCCCCGGTAGGGGTGGTCAAGGGCATGGAAGTCCCGGGGCCCCGCGGCACCGTCCCGGTAGACCGTCGCCTCGTGGTCCTGGAACGCGGTGAACACATGGGTGCGGGCCTGGTGGACCCGGCCGTCCCGGTTGAGCCGCTTGTTGATGCCGACGGTCCACCTCATGTGGTCGTCGTAGCGCCCGTCCGTCACCCAGTACGTCGACAGGTAGCAGCCGGCCGTGACAGGCCGCGCGACGGCGGACGCCTCCGGGTAGCGCAGCTCCTGGAGCTCCCGGGTGGCCACCCAGCGCCGCCCGGCGAACATCCAGGGCATCGCCATCGCGCCCGCGTAGTAGTGGTCGTCCTCGTACCAGCGGTTGTACGCGTACTCATGGCCCGGGTGCGGTTCCACCATGGTGATCAGCGCATGGCCGGGATGGACGCCGTACGGCCCCAGCGCGGCCAGTTCGGCGTAGGTGTCGCTCCGCGTCTCGTCGCTCATGCCGTTCCCCTTCCGTACTCCGCAGCGGCGTCCTACTCTGACGCCCCGTCAGAAGAACTGCCAGAGCCGGGAGGCCACCGATGTTGCTCGCGGGGAAGACCGTCATCGTGTCCGGGGTGGGCCCCGGTCTCGGCCACCGGGTCGCGGCGGCGGTCGTGCGGGACGGCGGGAACGCGGTGCTCGGGGCGCGCACCGCCGCGAATCTCGCCAAGTCGGCCGCGGAGATCGATCCGGACGGCCGGCACACGGCCCGGCTGGCCACCGACATCACCGACGAGGCGCAGTGCGCGGCGCTCGCCGCGCTGGCCGTGGAGCGGTTCGGCCGGATCGACGCGGTGGTCCATGTCGCCGCCTGGGACAGCTACTTCGGCGGGATCGAGGACGCCGACTTCGCCACCTGGCAGTCGGTGATCGACGTCAATCTGCTCGGCACGCTGCGGATGACCCGCGCCTGCCTGCCCGGCCTCAAGGAGCGGGGCGGCTCGGTGGTGATCATCGGTACGCAGTCCGCGGTGGCCGCGCCGACCCAGGTCCGGCAGGCGGCGTACGCGGCCTCGAAGGGGGCGCTCACCTCGGCCATGTACTCCCTGGCGCAGGAGCTCGGCCCGCACCGGATCAGGGTCAACACGGTGCTGCCGGGCTGGATGTGGGGGCCGCCGGTGCAGGCGTTCGTACGGTTCACGGCGGACAGCGAGGGGGTGCCCGAGGCGGAGGTGCTGGGCAGGCTCACCGAACGCATGGCGCTGCCCGAGCCGGCCACCGACGGCGATGTGGCCGAGGCCGCCGTATTCATGGCCTCGGACCGGGCGCGGGCGATCACCGGGCAGTCGCTCCTGGTCAACGCGGGCGAGCTGATGCGATAGGGCCGGGCGGCCACGTGCGGCTGCGTCGAAGCCCGCCCCTTGCGGCTGCGTTCGCGCCCGCCACCCGCGGCCGCGACAGAGCCCGCCACCTGCGATAGAGCCCCCTCTCCGCCGCACGGGACCCGCATCCCGTGCGGTTTTCTGTGCTCTGCGGCGTACTTCGGAGTTCTTCGTGGTTCTTCGTGGTTCTTCGGACTTCCTCGGGGTTCTCGCGATCCCCGTACGGCCTGACGAAGTGCCCGCCCATGGTGTGTCCGCCGTCACGTCGGCGACAACGGCCGCGTAAGTCAAGAGCAGGCAAAATCGTTCGGCTTACTGACCTGCGTTCACATCCCTGACCATCTAAACCTTGACCTCGACACCGGGCAGGCGGTTCAATCCCCGATGTCCCCGCTCCCGCACGGGGGCCCGCTGAACGGCCGTACTGACGAAGCGCGCACCCCGTTCACAAGGCGGACCCCTGGAGGGGGCACATGAACAGTCTCGACTGGGTCGTGCTCATCGGCTACTTCGGCGTGATGATCGCGATCGGGATCTGGTCCCACAAGCGCGTGGACAACGTCAGCGACTTCTTCACGGCGGGCGGCCGGATGCCGTGGTGGCTCTCCGGCATCTCGCACCACATGTCCGGCTACAGCGCGGTGATGTTCACCGGTTACGCGGGCATCGCGTACCAGTACGGCGTCACGTCCTTCGTCACCTGGTCGCTGCCGATCGCCATCGGTATCGGCATCGGCGCCCAGCTCTTCGCTCCCCGGCTCAACCGCCTGCGCTCGCGGCTGCGTGTCGCCTCGCCGCTCGAATACCTGAAGAACCGCTACAACATCCCGACCCAGCAGGCGCTCGCCTGGTCCGGGCTGCTGCTGAAGATCGTGGACGTCGGCGCCAAGTGGGCGGCCATCGCCACCCTGCTGTCCGTGTTCACCGGCATCTCGATCACCCAGGGCATCTTCATCACCGGCTGCATCACCGCCGTCTACTGCACGGTCGGCGGGCTGTGGGCGGACGCGCTCACCGAACTGGGCCAGTTCGTCATCCAGCTCTTCGCCGGTGTCGCGATGCTCGTCACCGCCATGGGCAAGCTCGACGGCTTCAGCACCCTGTGGACGGTCTGGGACAAGCTGCCCGAGGGCCATACGGACCCCACGGCCGGTCCGTACACCGTGACCTTCCTGCTGGCCTATCTCTTCATCAAGACCTTCGAGTACAACGGCGGCATGTGGAACCAGGCCCAGCGCTACATGGCCACGGAGTCCGCCGCCGCCGCGAAGCGTTCGGCCAGGCTCTCCGCCGCGCTCTGGCTGGTCTGGCCCACGGTCCTGTTCTTCCCGATGTGGTGCGCCCCGCTGCTGGTCCACGCGCAGAAGCCGGACGCCTCGGACAGCTACGCCCTGATGACCGAACAGCTGCTGCCACACGGCCTGTTGGGACTGGTCGTGGTCGGTTTCTTCTCGCACACGATGGCCATGTGCTCCTCGGACGCCAACGCCATCGCGGCGGTCTTCACCCGGGACATCGCCCCGGTCCTCTCCAGGTCGGCGCGCCAGTGGGGCAGCCGGGCCGGGCTGCTGGCGGCGCGGCTGTCCACGCTCGGCTTCCTCGCGCTGTCGATGGCGCTCGCCACCCAGATCAACTCACCGACGTTCAAGGACATCATCTCCGTCGTCATCAAGTGGGTCGCCGGTCTGATGGGCCCGATCGCCATTCCGTTCATGCTCGGGCTGCTGCGCGGGTTCCGCAGGTCGGGTCCGACGGCGGCGCTCGTCAGCTGGGCGGCGGGACTGCTGGCGTTCTACTTCACCAACTACGACCTCGACGGCTCGGTGAAGACGGATGTCGCCCTCCAGTACCAGGTGGCCCTGCCGCTGGCGATCTCGCTCGTCCTCTACATCGTGATCGGCTTCGTCAAGCCCGAGGACACCCCGGAGCGCGACGCGATCATCGAGCGGATCAACTCGGACGGAGACGGTGGCGGTTACGGTGCCGGCGCGGCGGCCGGCGCGGGTGTGCCCACGCAGTCCGGCTCCGGGGACGCGGCCGTCACCGAGGGGCTGAAAGACTGACGCCCCGCGGTACGGGAGCGGGGTCGGCGCGTACGGCAGGCAGCCGCGCCCCGCCCCCGCCCCGTCCTGCGGCGGGCGTCTCAGGCGCGCGGGTAGCGGGCCAGCCAGCCCGGTGCGGCGGCCGAGGGGCTGTGCAGGGCCGGACCCTGCGTCATCTCCATCGCGAAGTCGTCCGCGAGCTCCAACAGCGTTGCCCTGCCCTCCAGTTCGGTGAGCCACGCGGGCGGCAGCGCGGTCTCGCCGTGCAGCGCGCCGAGCAGCGCCCCGCACAGGGCCCCGGTGGCGGCGGAGGGCCCGCCGTGGTTGACGGCCAGCCGCAGCCCGTGCCGGATGTCCTCGCCGACCAGCGCGCAGTACAGGGCGACGGCGAGGACCTCCTCCGCGGCGTCCGTGGCCCCCAGCGACTCGATCAGGGCGGGTCCCGGGATGCCCTGGCGCACGGTGCCGAGGGCCTGCTTCAGCGCCTCGGTGACCGGTTCGTGTCCCGGGCGCTCGGCGAGCAGCCCCAGCGCGTGCTGGACGGAGCCGTCCAGGGTCTCGCCCCGGGCCAGGCCGTGCACCATCACGGCGAGGGCGCCCGCCGAGAGCAGCGCGGTGGGGTGGCCGTGGGTCTGGGCGGCGCACTCGACGGCGAGCTGGAGGACGAGCTGGGGCTCCCAGCCGACGAGCAGCCCGAACGGCACGGACCGGGTGAGGGCCGCCGAGTCCCGCGCCTCGGGGTTCTTGGGCTTGTCGAGGGTGCCCATGACGGTGTCGCCGAGCCCGGTGAGGCACTCCCGGGTGGGGCTCCGGCGGGCGTACAGCCACTCCTCCTGGGCGAGCCAGCCGTTGTCCTCGCGGCGTTCGTCGGGCCCCCAGTCGTGCTGGGTGGCCGCCCACCGCAGATGGGCCCGGTGCACGTCGGTGGGCGGGTGCCAGGCCCCGGTGTCACGGCGGACCTGGGCGCGGATCAGCCCGTCGACGGTGAACAGGGTGAGCTGGGTGACGGCGGTGACGTTGCCGCGCCCGCCGTGCGCGGGTACGAGGTCGGTGACGCCGTCGTCACCCTGGGCCGCCCGGATCTCTTCGAGCGTGAGCCCGTCGACCCCCGCCCCGAGCGCGTCCCCGATGGCCCCGCCCAGCAGCGCGCCGCGCACCCGGCTGCGGAAGTCCTGCTGCTCGGCCCGGCCCCACACAGCCGTGGTCCCTGTGCTCACCGTGCCCTCCCCCGTCGGCCCGTGGTCCGGCCCGCCTGCGACTGCGCAGCACTGTAATCGAACAGGAACCGTCGGTAGAGGCCCCGGAATCGGGTACGCGTGGGTATGTGCGCAGTTGGCCCGCAGAAAAATACTGGCGGGTTATCGCGATGATTCTGCCCGGCCCTGGGAGTCTCACCATTACCGACAAGCACAGGAGAAAACACGTGACTCAGCTGCTCAGGGTCCAGAACTTCAATGTGTCGAGCGACGGCTTCGGCGCCGGTGAGAACCAGTGCCTGGAGCGCCCGTTCGGTGACGCCGATCCCGGGGCGCTGTTCTCCTGGGCCGGGGCCACCGCGAGCTGGCCGATGCGCACCGATCCCGGCGGCAGCCGTGGCCTGGACGACTACCTGACGCGGGACTACGCCCGCAACATCGGCGCCGAGATCATGGGGCGCGGCAAGTTCGGCCCCCAGCGCGGGCCCTGGGAGGACCTCGACTGGCGCGGCTGGTGGGGCGACGAACCGCCGTTCCGCACACCGGTGTTCGTGATGACCCACCACACGCGCCCCTCGTTCACCCTCTCCGACACCACGTTCCACTTCGTGGACGACGAGCCCGCCGCGGTCCTCGAACGGGCCCGGGAAGCGGCCCAGGGCAAGGACGTCCGGCTCGGCGGCGGGGCCACCACCATCCGGGAGTTCCTCGACGCCGACCTCGTCGACACCCTGCACGTGGCGGTCTCGCCGGTGGAGCTGGGATCGGGATCGCGGCTCTGGAAGTCGCCCGACGAGCTGCTCGACCGGTACCACCTGGACGTCGTGCCCAGCGCGAGCGGGGTGACGCACCACCTGTTCTGGCGGAAGTAGCCGAACAGCCCTGGCGGGCGGGGTTCAGGCCCCGCCCGCGGGGGCCGGGTCACCGCGGGCCCTCGCCGCGCCGGCGCTCAGGCCCCGCCCGCGGCTCCCGGCCCGCCCAGCCGGTCCCGCTGTGCCCGCGCCCAGGCGTACGCCGGGTCGATCTCCAGCGCCCGGTCCAGGTCGGCCAGCGCGTCGGAGGTGCGGCCCAGCGCCTCGTACGCCAGCGCGCGGCTGCCCAGGGCCCAGGCGTACGCCGGGTCCGCGGCGAGCGCCCGGCCGTACTCCGCGACCGCCGCCTCATAGCGTCCGCCGAAGCGGTACACATCGCCCCGCTCGCCCATGATCCCGGCCGTGCCGGGGCTCAGCCGCTCGGCCCGGTCCAGATCGGCCAGGGCCCCCGCGCCGTCGCCCAGGAAGCGCCGGACGTGTGCCCGGCGGGTCAGCGCCCAGGTGTAGTCCGGCCACAGGACGACGGCCCGGTCCAGGTCCTCCAGGGCGTCGGCGGCGCGGCCGAGGGCGACTTTGACCTGGCCCCGGCTGCCCAGGGTGAGAGGCTCCTTCGGGGCCAGGGCATGTGCGCGGTCCAGCTCCGCGAGCGCCTCCTCGTACCGGCCCATGCGCCGGTAGGTCTCACCGCGCTCATGGGCCACCCAGGCGGCCTCCGGCGCCAGTTCGGCGCAGCGGTCGATGTGGCGCAGGGCCGCGTCGAACTCCCCGAGCGCCCGCCGGGTGATCGCCGCCCCGTGGTGGCCCCCCGAATCCTGCGGGTCCGCGTCGACCGCCCGCGCGTGGTCGTCGAGCGCGTCCTGGTACCGGCCGAGGCTGAAGTGCTGCCAGCCGCGCGCGTTGTACGCCGCCGCCCTGCCGTTGTCGTCCAGCTCGGGGCGGGCCAGCAGCAGCCCCAGCACCCGTACCGCGCCGTACTGTTCCTCGGCCAGCGCTGCCAGGCATTCGGCCGCCCACGACCACAGGTGCTCGTCCCCGCCGTCCTCGCCCGCCTCCGTGAGGGCCCGCGCCCAGCGGCGGGCGGCCGGTGTGTCCGCCCAGCAGGCGTCGACGCCGTCGCGCAGGGCGCCGGGCAGCGCGGTACGGGGCGCGGAGCACAGCAGGTGGTAGAGCTCCTCGCCCCGTTCGGTGCGCCAGGCGAGCCGGCTCCACGGGCGCCCCGCCGCGTCGCCGTGTCCGTCCTCCTCCGCCGTCCGCCGCGCGGCGAACAACGCGGCGAGCCGGGCATGGCCGTCCCGCCAGGCCCGCGGCGCCCCGGCCCGGCGCAGGCGCAGCATCGGCGCGCGCACGACCTCGTGGTAGCGGGCGCGGCCGGGGCTCGCGGTCACGAAGGGCAGGGAGCACAGCCAGGCGTACACATCGGGTGCGTCGGCCGTGGGACCGAGCGCCGCCCCGGTACCGGGTGCGTCGGCCGTGGCCCCGAGTGCCGCCCCGGTACCCAGCGCCGCCCCCGTGATGTCCTCGTCCAGTCGCCGGGGCAGGGCGCAGGCGAGCGCGGCCGTGCGCAGGGCCGGGTCTCGTTCCCATTTCAGGAAGCGTTCGACGGCGGTGGCGCTGGGGTCGTCCACCTCGTCCGGGGCGGTGGGCCGGGACCCGGCGAGGGTGGAGACGAGCACGGGCAGCCGTCCGGACAGCCTCAGCACCTCGGCGACGACCGGTTCGTCGGTGATGCCCTTGGCGGCGAGCAGCCCGCGCGCCTCCGTGTCGGTGAACGGCCGGAGCGGCAGATCGGTGACGAAGTTCTCGGCCCCGTCCCAGTGCGCGGGGTCCAGGCGGCGTTGTCCGGCGAGGGTGAAGACCACGTTGTCCGGCAGGGCGGCCCGGTGGGTGCGGGTGATCAGTTCGTGCAGCCAGCCGTCGAGGTAGGGGGCGGTCCGCTCGTAGGTGTCGAGGAAGACCGCGATCCAGGGCGCCTCCTCGCCGACCCGGGCCAGATCGTCCAGGAAGGCTCCGGTGAGGGCCCGCACCGGATCCGCCGAGGCCCCGGAGTCGCCGCCGCGTCCGAACCGCGTGCCGAGCGCGCTCCGCACCCCGTCCGCGCCCCGGGCCACCAGCGCCGGGTCGACGGCCCCGGCGAACGCGCCGAGGAGCGGGATCATGCCGGCCCCGATCAGCCCGGCATGGGCGAGCGCGAGCGATCCCGCCGAGGGGTCCTGCGAACCGGTGGTCAGCGCCTCCTGGAGCCGTTGCCGGTAGGTGGCCAGCAGCCGGTCCAGCGCCTTGAACGGATGGCCCTGCCGGCCGAACTGCTCGGAGAGCGCGGCCAGCAGCGCGGGTACGGAGTCGGCGGACTCGTCCGCGTGGACGGTGACGGCCCCGCACTCCTGCGCCACGCGCGCCATCTCCCGTACGAGGGAGGTCTTCCCGACGCCCGCGTTGCCCCGGACGTGAAAGACGAAGCGGTGGCGCACGTCTTCCGGGGGAAGGTCGAAGTTCCCCCGGAAGACGTCGAGTTCGGCTGTCCGGCCGATGAACGAGGCGCGTCTGCGGTCCTCGATGATCTGCTGCATCGAGCGGCGTTGCGGTCGGGCGGGTGCCATACGGCTCAGTCTGGCAGCACCGGAAGCAGCTCCGGAAGGTGACCGTCGGACGCCTCGGCCGCCGCCACCCGTTCCGCCGGGACCTCCCCGTACAGCGTCGTTCGCGGCTTCGCCGGGCGCCCGGCGAGCTCCGCGATGGCGATCAGGTCCTGGATGGAGCGGTACGAGCCGTAACTCGACCCGGCCATCCGGGAGATGGTCTCCTCCATCAGGGTGCCGCCCAGGTCGTTGGCGCCCGAGCGGAGCATCTCGGCCGCGCCCTCGGTGCCGAGCTTGACCCAGCTGGTCTGGATGTTGGTGATGTGCGGGTGCAGCAGCAGCCGGGCCATGGCGGTGACGGCCCGGTTGTCGCGGTCGGTCGGGCCGGGGCGGGCGATGCCCGCGAGGTAGACCGGCGCGTTGGTGTGGATGAACGGCAGCGTCACGAACTCCGTGAAGCCGCCGGTCTCCTGCTGGAGCCGGGCCAGAGTCCGCAGATGGCCCAGCCAGTGGCGGGGCTGGTCGACATGCCCGTACATCATCGTGGAGGACGAGCGCAGGCCCACCTCGTGGGCGGTCCTGATGACCTCCAGCCAGGTCGCGGTGGGCAGCTTGCCCTTGGTGAGGACCCAGCGCACCTCGTCGTCCAGGATCTCGGCCGCCGTGCCGGGGATCGAGCCGAGCCCGGCCTCCTTGGCGGCGATCAGCCAGTCGCGGATGGACAGGCCGGTGCGGGTGGCGCCGTTGACGACCTCCATCGGGGAGAAGGCGTGCACATGCATGCCGGGGACGCGCTCGCGCACCGCCTTCGCGATGTCGAAGTACGCGGTGCCGGGCAGGTCCGGGTGGATGCCGCCCTGCATGCAGACCTCGACGGCGCCGACGTCCCACGCCTGCGCGGCCCGGTCGGCGACCTGGTCCAGGGAGAGGGTGTAGGCGTCGGCGTCGGTGCGCCGCTGGGCGAAGGCGCAGAACCGGCAGCCGGTGTAGCAGACGTTGGTGAAGTTGATGTTCCTGGTGACGATGTACGTGACGTCGTCACCGACCACGTCGCGGCGCAGGGTGTCCGCGATCCGGCACAGCTCGTCGAGCGCCGGGCCGTCCGCGTGGAGCAGGGCGAGCGCCTGCTCGTCGGTGAGCTTCGTCGGGTCGTCGGCGGCCTGGCTCAGCGCCTCGCGCACATCGCCGTCGATCCGGGACGGCACCATGCCGGGCGCGGCGGCCTCGCGCAGCGCCTCCCAGTCCCCGTACACCTCGTCGAAGTCCTCGCGGCGGTCACCGGTGCGGCCCTCGGTGTCGATGGTGCGGTGCAGGTCGGTGCGGCCGCTGGCGCCGAACTCCTGGTCGGGCTCCTGCCAGGGCAGCCCGACGGGGGCGGCGTCCTCGCGGGCGAGCCCCGTCTCCGGGTCGGCGAGGGCGCGGACGTGCGGCAGGAGGCGGGGGTCGAGCCAGGGCTCGCCGCGCCGGATGAACTCCGGGTAGATGGTGAGCCGTTCCCGCAGCGCGAAGCCGCTCTCGGCGGTCCTGGCCGCGAGCTCGTCGATGTGCGGCCAGGGGCGCTCGGGGTTCACATGGTCCGGGGTGAGCGGCGAGATCCCGCCCCAGTCGTCGATCCCGGCGCCGATGATCATCGCGTACTCCGCGTCGACCAGGTTCGGCGGCGCCTGGATGCGGGCGGACGGGCCGAGGATGTGCCGGGCCACGGCGATGGCGGCGGCCAGCTCCTCCAGCTCCGCGTCCGGCATGGCGCGCATCGCGGTGTCCGGCTTGGCGCGGAAGTTCTGGACGATGACTTCCTGGATGCCGTGGTAGGCGCGGGCGGTCCTGCGCAGCTCGAAGAGGGAGTCGGCGCGCTCCTCGTACGACTCGCCGATGCCGATCAGGATGCCGGTGGTGAACGGGACGTTGGACCGCCCCGCGTCCTCCAGCACCCGCAGCCGTACGGCCGGCTCCTTGTCCGGGGAGCCGTGGTGCGGGCCGCCGGGCTCGGACCACAGGCGGGTGGCGGTCGTCTCCAGCATCATCCCCATGGACGGGGCGACGGGCTTGAGCCGCTGGAGGTCGGTCCAGGTCATGACGCCCGGGTTGAGGTGGGGCAGCAGCCCGGTCTCCTCAAGGACCCGGATCGCCATGGCGCGTACGTACGCGAGGGTGTCGTCGTACCCCTCGGCCTCCAGCCACTCCCGCGCCTCGGGCCACCGGTCCTCGGGCCGGTCCCCGAGCGTGAACAGCGCTTCCTTGCAGCCCATGGCCGCACCCTTGCGGGCGATGTCCAGCACCTCGTCGGGCGAGAGGAACATCCCGTGCCCCTCGCGCCGCAGCTTGCCGGGCACGGTCACGAAGGTGCAGTAGTGGCACTTGTCGCGGCAGAGCCGGGTCAGCGGGATGAAGACCTTCCGGGAGTACGTGATGACCCCCGGCCTGCCCGCGGCGTCGAGCCCCGCGTCCCGCACCCGGGCGGCCGAAGCGGCGAGGCCGGTCAGATCCTCCCCCCGCGCCTGGAGCAGGACGGCCGCCTCGGCCACATCGAGAGCGACACCGTCACGGGCCCGCTTGAGGGCACGCCGCATGGAATTGGTCGTCGGACGTCCGCGCTGAGGATCGGTCATGAACCCGAGCATACGAGCGGGGCCCGCGCCCCGGACCAGGGCATCTGGCCCGGGGGCTTCGATTCCTCGGGCGGGACCGGGCAGAGCGCGAGCGCCGGGTACGAAATCGGCGGTCGCCCATGACGTGACGTCGGTGTCCCGGAGCCACAGCGTGTAGGAGCCGTCGTCGAACGCTGCTTCGACCGCTTGAAGCAATGGCGCGGCATCGCCACCGCTACGACAAGCCCGCCGAGTCTGCCAAGCAGCAGTCGCTCTCGCATCGCTCCTGATGTCGGCCTGACATTTGACGACAGAACCTAGCGGGCCTGATCGGTGGGTGCCAGACCGGACTCCCAGGCCCAGGCGGCGATGCCGACCCGGTTACGTACGTTCAACTTGCGCTGGAGACTGGCCAGATGGGACTTGACGGTGGCGAGCGAGATGAAGAGCTCCTCGCCGATGTCGGTGTTGGACAGCCCTCCGGCCACCAGCGCCGCGACCTCCTCCTCGCGTGGCGTCAGCGGCTCGGGGGACGGCTTCCCCTCCCCGAGCACCGGTGGGACGAGCCGGTGCAGCATGCGCGCGGTGATCTGCGGGCTGATGAGGGCGTCGCCGGACATCGCCGCACGTACCGCTTCCACCAGCAGCGTCGGTCCGGAGCGTTTCAGCAGGAAACCCGAAGCTCCGGCGCGCAGCGCGGTGTGTACGTACGCGTCGAGGTCGAAGGTGGTGACCACGACGACCCGTAGCGGCGGGTCCGCGCCGGGTCCGGCGAGCCGCCGAGTCAGTTCCAGGCCGTCGAGACCCGGCATCCGGATGTCCGCGAGGAGCACGTCGGGGCGGAGCCTCAGGGCGGCGCCCAGCGCGGTGACACCGTCTGCCGCCTCGCCGATCACGGTCATGTCGGGTTGGGCGTCCAGGACGAGGCGGAAACCGGCGCGGATGGTCTCCTGATCGTCCGCCAGCAGAATCCGGATGGTGCCGTTGCCACTCATACGACGGTCCCCTCGGGTGCTGTGTGCCGAGCGGCGGCCGTACGTTCGTGGCGGCCGCTGGTCGGTGCCGCGCTGTCGGGCAGCGGGAGCGTGGCCGCGACCTGCCAGCCCGCGGTCCCGTGCGGCCCCGCGGTCAGCGTGCCTCCGAGAGCCTCGGCGCGGTCGGTGAGGCCCGCCAGTCCGAGACCGCCCCGCGAGCGCTCCGGGAGCGGAGAGGTCCGCTCGGCGGCCCGGACCCCGGCCTCGGCGGCATCGGTGACAGTGAGATGAAGGGCCGTACCGCCGCCGTACGGAACCCGCCGGGTGGCGATGCGGACGGTGACGGCAGCGGGAGCGTGGCGGCGCACGTTGGTGAGGGATTCCATCACGATGCGGTATCCGGTCGCGCTGACCTGCACGGGTAACCCTTCCAGTACACCGGCGGGCACATCGAGCAGGGCCGGAACGGTGCCGGTGCGGGTGAACCGGTCTGCCAGGGCGGGCAGCTCGCCGAGGTCGCGCTGACGGTCGCGGGTGGGCGCGGCGCGCTGCGCGCGGGGCGGCCGTCCGGACGGCTCGGCGGCGTCGCCCGAACCGGCAGCATCCCCTTCACGGTCCCGGTCCTCCTGTGCGTTGAGCGTCCGGACCGTGCGGTCCATCACGGCCAGCGCCTGCATGCCCGCCTCCTCCATCCGCGGCAGCAATTCCACGGCCCGCCCGGGGTCCTCGCGTGCCAGGAGCCGAGCGGCTTGGACAAGGACCACCACCCCCATGACATCGTGCGAAGCGAAGTCGTGCAGGTCGCGGGCCACTTCGAGAAGCTGCTCACGACGCTGGTCCGCGAGCGCCCGGCGCCTCCTGGAGTCCTGGCCGCGCACATACCCGCCCAGCGCCGCGGCGCCCGCCGCCAGCAGGGACCAGAACAGGCACAGCACGCCGATCTCCGCCGCTGCCGCAGGCGGCGTCAGATGCGGGCCGATCCGCAGCGGCAGCACCGCGACCGCCGCGCCGAGCACCATGGTGCATGCGATCGCCCCGGCCCGCCCGTTCATCCGGCGCACCGTCGGCACCAGAAGAGCGAGCAGCGCGCACGTCTCCACAGCCCACCACCAGCCCGTGGCGTTGACAACCGGCCCCTGGAAGCAGGCCGTCACCACCAAGGAGGCAGCGGCGGCAAGCCACGGCCGGCGGGCTGCGGGAGGCAGCGGCAGGCGGGCCGCCGTCGCCACTGCCGTACCGGCCGTCACCAGACCCACGGCGACGATCGCGACACCCGCCGTGGACGCGGTCGCCCACGCGGCGGTGGACAGGCCCAGGAACAGAAGCCCGCCGAGGACACGCAGGACGGGCAGGTGTCGATCGCTCATGAGCATCGACCTTATGAGACACGGTGGTTGGCGCGGATGGCGCCCCGGGACCGGGATCAGTCCCGCTCGGTCCACCACGGCCGAGTCCCGGACAGGCTTCGCAGAGCGTTGGTCGCGCAGTGCACTTCCCCGCCGACGGTGCCGAGGTGGTGCGAGTAGGCCCAGTCCTCCACCCAGACGATCCGGGTGCCCGTGCCGCTCAGGGCCTTCTCGGCCGCCCGCTCGAAGACGTCCCGGCCGTCCCTTTCCGGGGCGTGCTGTCGTGGCGCCAGGTAGACCCCGGTGCCGGTGCTCACGCCGTTGGACGCGCCGGGCAGGTAGTTGGCAACCACGTCCCGGCGCGGATACCCGGCGGGCACGTCGAGCCGGTCGAAGAGAGCGGGAACACGGACGATATGGCGTTCCGTCAGCCCCACTTGCTCGCGGAGGGTACGCAGAGCGGAGTCGATGCCCTTTCGGGCGATCTCCGTGCCCTGGGTCAGTGAGGGCTTGCGCAACGCGTCGGCGACCGTGAGACGGGGATCCTCGGTGTCCTCCGGAGCGATTCCGCGGACCAGCGACTCCCCGCCCCGACCGCGCTCCACGAGATCCTCCAGCAGTTTCCGGCCCAAGTCGGGGTCGGCGACAACGGCCACCCAGCCCCGGTCGTTCCTGGCCGGGACGAAGGACAGGAACTCGTCGATGTGACCGACCCCCAGCCAGCTGGTGTCCACCGATATCGGCCGCTGGTAGCCCTGCGCGGCGAGCATCCGGGTGAAGGAGGCGTCCGGGGACTCCTTGCCTCCCGTACCACCGTAGATGACCCGGCCCACCGGGTAGCGGTGGCCTCGCCAGGTGTACGGCGGGACGGTGCCGAAGTTCCCGGTGGAGCTGAACGAACCGTAGTACAGGCTGTCGTCGCTGCCGACGCGCTGGGGATCGTACTGCTGAATCACACCCGTGCCGGGACCGCGGAGCAGCGGGAACACGCTCCGCGAGGCGTCCCTGAGCGGGAAAGAGGGTGTGGCCGTGCCGGGCATCACGTCCGCGGACCGCATGATGACGGTGACGCGGTGTTCCCGGCCGCCCGGCGCGGGGATGGACGCGTAGGCGGCCTTGAACAGGTCCTGCATCCAGACATCGCCGCCGGTGGGGTAGTTGTACAGCGGGGCGGGCAGCCCGGCCCGGTCGAGGCCGCGTCGCAGATCGCGGCGGAACGCGGCTTCCCCCGGTCGCACAGGCCGTGGCTGCACGGCGGGATCGTAGTGCTTGCCGCGCTCCACCTCGACCGGCGAGGTGCTGTGATCGGCCGTCATCATGTGCTGTACCGGCATCAGGTCGTGCTGGAACACGAGCGGCGCGACCCGTAGTCGTACCCGGTCCTCGGTCATGGTGCCACCGAGTTCCACCTTGAGAACGATGTCGGTGAAGCCCGCCCACTTCTGGGGGTCGCGCACGAAATCCTTGGCCTCCACGCCCAGCCTGATGCCGTGACGCAGTTCGTCGGTGGTCAGCCGGTCGTCGGGCCTCAGCGGAACCATGCGGCCACGGCGCTCGGCGAAGATCCGGACATGCTTGCGGGAGGCCGGGTCGGCAGCGACGGTGGCGGTGGTGCCGGCCCTGACGTGCGGGACGGCGGTGATGTGCACCGGCGCGAGGTCCGCGAGGTCGGCAGGGCCGTTGACCACGGCGTCCGTGGCATCGTTGCAGTCCGCCAGGCTCTTGTCGGGCAACCGCGCGCCTCCGGGGCCCGCGGTGGGGCAACGCCGCTGGTCGTCGTCCACGTTGGGCAGCATGAGCGCACCGCGGCGGCGGGTCCAGGTGTCCTTGCCGGCCTGGTCGTCCTGGGTGATCAGGCCATCCCGGTTCGTATCCGCCCGGATCACCGGTCCGGGAGGCGCGGCGTGCGCCGGTTGTGCGGGGAACGTCCCCGTCACGACCGTGAGGAGAGCGGTTCCCAGCGCACCCGCGCTCATGGGCACAAGGCGGCAGCGCCGGCGGCGCGGGCGCCCGGCAGTGCCGGAGCCGGTGGCCGAGAGAGCCAACAGTGTTTCGTCGTCCATGGCCCCACCCTCGGCCACGGACCGTGGACGGGGCATCCACCCGATGGCTGGTTCCCGCGCGGGAGGCGACGGCCGCCTCATCCTTTCGGCGGACCGGCCGACCGGGACGTGCGCGGGCCCGGCGAGGCAAGCAGCATCCCGCTGACAGCACCGTCCACAGCCACCGTTCCTCCAGCCGCTCCGTCACGCCAGAAGCACCTCGGACCGCTTGACGACACCCAGCGTGAGGTCCTCGCCGACCTCCCACGGCTGTTGCCCGGTCGGCCACGACACGGCCACCGCACGTCCTCTCCCGCTGCGACGTTGGTGAAGGTGCCGTCGTACTCGTACCGCACGTAGTCGCTCAGCGGCTCGGACGCAACGCGCAGGCGACGCATGACGACACCCCGGCCGGTCGTCTCGACGACCACGTCCAGCCACGAGCGCCACCACGACGATCGGTCGGCCGGGTCGTACCGGTACCCGTCCTGCCAGCGGATGAACTCCGGGTCGTCGCGCATGTAGCTGTGTCGCGGGTTCGGACGCGGCACCCGGGCTGGTTCCGTGGCTTCGCGGGTGGAGGCGGCGACGAACATCCCTCCATGGACGGCCCGTTCACCTTGCTCGCACCCAGGGGCCGTGGCGAGGCTGTGTACACGGAGATTCAGGGGCATGCCCGCCTCATCACCGACCCAGATGAGGTCCGTCTGTTCAGCGAGCGCTATGGGATCGTGCGGGCGCAGGCTCTCACCCCGAGGGAGTCCCTGATGCTCATCAAGAAGATGCTGGGAGAGCTATGAACAGCGAGCAACTGCGCTGGTTCAAGAGCAGTTACAGCGGTGACGAAGGCGGAACCTGCGTCGAGGTCGCCTACAACTGGCGCAAGTCCAACCACAGCAGCGGCGAAGGCGGCAACTGCATCGAGGTCGCAAGTTGCGCCGCTGCCGTCCACATCCGCGACTCCAAGAACGTCCAGGGGCCCCGACTCGACGTCGCCCCCGGCGCCTGGGCGGCGTTCGTTTCGTACGCGCAGCAGGGCTGAGCGCCCTGCCGTGGCGGGCGTCCGCCGGGTCGTGACAGCCGCGACCCGGTGGACCGCGACGCGGCTGACCGGGACGCGGTGGGCAGCGACGTAAAAGCTTTTAAGTCTTCATCTTGAGGACGTGCTAAAAACCCAACCCGACCCGTCTCTGTGACCTGCGGGCCCCTGTCACTCGCACGGGTGACTTCGGCCAACTTCGCTGGATTTCTGGGCAGCTTGCGGGCATATGCTCACGCCAACACAGCCCCAAACGCATGTCGGCCCCCGGCCGGGAGTGATGATCCCGAACGAGGGCCTGACCACCTAGGAAGACTCGAACTTCCCGATGGATACACAGCAGGTTAGCGTGCGCGCACGCTCCGCGCCCTCCGTTCGCGGGGGCGGCACGCCGGATTCCGGCGTCCACCACGTCAACACCCGCCAGACCAGCCAGTTCACGATCATCGGCAACCACCTCGCCCAGCACCGCGAGCTGTCCCTGCTCGCGATCGGGCTCTCGACGTACATCCAGTCGCTTCCCGCCGGGGCCCGCATCGGCGTCAAGAAGCTCGCCGAGCGCTTCCCCGAGAGTGAGGCCCGCATTGCCGCCGCGTTACGCGAACTGGAGGCCCACGGCTATCTGAGCCGTACCCGCGAGCGGCTGCCCAACGGCCGTGTCGTCACGCGTACGTGCTCCTACAACCAGCCGAGCGGCGCCGCACAACGACACCCGGCCCCGGCGCCCAAGCCACGCCGCCCTGCCCCCGCACCCGTACCCGTGGTCGCCACTCCGCCGCCCCCGGCCCCCGCACCGGCCCCCGTACCGGCAACACCGGCACCCACCGCCCCCAGGGCACCGTCCTCACCCCTCCCCCAGCCGCGCAAGGCTCTCCCCCAGCTCCTCCGCGCCGCCACCGCGCTGCTCACCGAGCTCCCACGCCACGCGGCTCAGCTCGTCCTCAGCGAGGACGACGTCGCCCGCCTCGCGCCCGCCGTCGCCACGTGGTTCGAGCGGGGAAGCACGCCCGCCGCACTCCGGAAGGCCCTCACCGACGACCTTCCCCAGCCGGTCAAGTACCCCGCGAAATTCGTCGGGCACCGGCTCACCAAACTCCTCCCGCCCCCACCGACCCTTGCCATGCCCGCAGTCGGGCTCCAGAACTGCGACAGCTGCAACCGCGCCTTCCGCTCCCCGTTCGCGGGCAACTGCCACGACTGCGCGGCCGACGACGGCTCCCACGCCCGTTCCTTATCCTGGCCGGGTGATCACCACCGCTCCTGAACTCGTCATATTCGACTGCGACGGCGTACTCGTCGACAGCGAACGCATCGCCGTCCGGATCCAGGTCCAGGTGGG
Organism: Streptomyces sp. DvalAA-43; assembly: GCF_900091725.1. Taxonomy (GTDB): domain Bacteria; phylum Actinomycetota; class Actinomycetes; order Streptomycetales; family Streptomycetaceae; genus Streptomyces; species Streptomyces pulveraceus. The sequence goes on from NZ_FMBW01000030.1 coordinate 303,360, forward strand.
TGCCGAGCTGGGGTGGGCGCTGACGGCGGAGGAGATCGTCGAGAAGTTCGTGGGGCGGTCGAACAAGTCCATCGGCGAACTGATCGACGCCCAGTTGCCCGGCCGGTCCGCCGCCTGGCAACAGCGCTTCGAGGCCCTCCACCGCGACGCGGTCGAGACCGAACTCGTCGCGGTGGACGGCATTCAGGAGGCCCTGGCCGCCCTCACGCTCCCCACCTGCGTGGCCTCCAGCGGCAGTCACGAGAAGATGCGCCACACCCTCGGCCACACCGGGCTCCACTCCCACTTCGCGGGCCGCATCTTCAGCGCCTCGGAGGTCGCCCACGGGAAGCCCGCCCCCGATCTCTTCCTCCACGCGGCCCGGCGCATGGGCGTCGAGCCCGCCGCCTGCGTGGTCGTCGAGGACAGCAAGTACGGCGTACAGGCGGCCCGTTCGGCCGGGATGCGGGCGTTCGGCTACGCGGGCGGACTGACCCCGGCGAACTGGCTGGAGGGCCCGGACACCGTCGTCTTCGACGACATGCGCAAGCTGCCGGTGCTGCTGTCTCCCGGGAGCTGAGCGGTTCCGGTCCGGGGTCGGACGTCAGGACCGGATGTCAGCGGGTGCGGGCCGAACGGTCTTCTCCGGGCCGCGGCTGTAGTCGGGTTCTGCTGTGATGCGGTGTCCGTTGTGATGCGGTGTCCGTCCGGCGACCGGCCCGGCGCGGGGGAAAGCACGCGGGAGCACCGGCCCGAGCTCGTCGACGCCGACGCGGGAACAGACACCGGGCACCCCGCTACGGCATCAGCAGAGCCGTCGAGCGCCCCGAGCCCCTCAAGGCCATCGGCAAGCCCGGAAGATCTTGGTCGACAGAGAGCGAGCTCGCGTCCGGGGCAAGGTCCCCCCTTCCCTGCTGCCTGCCTCGCCAGGTATCTTGCATCGCATGGAACCAGGTTATTCATCTAAGCAGGCTCGGGCTACCGCCCAGCTGCGCAAGGGCGTCCTGGAGTACTGCGTCCTCGCTCTGATGCGGGACCGCCCTCGCTACGGCGTGGAACTCCTGGCCGCCCTGGAGGACTCCGGTGCCCTGGCCACCAGCCAGGGCACCGTCTATCCGCTGCTCTCCCGGCTCCGCCGCGACGACCTGGTCACCACCACCTGGCAGGAGTCCGCCGTCGGGCCGCCGCGCCGCTACTACGCGCTCACCGACGGTGGCCGGGCCGCGCTTGAGGAGTTCACTCTCCTGTGGCCCGGCTTCCGCGACGCCGTCGACGCTTTCTTGAACGTCCCCCGCCCCTCCCCTGGAGACCCCGCATGAAGACCTCCGACCTTGTCCAGGACTACCTCCGCGCCGTGGAACGCGAGGCATCCGCACTGCCCGCGGAGCGCCGCCAGGAACTCCTCGCCGACCTCGCCGAACACATCGAGGTCACCCGTGCCGAACGCCCCGACACCGCGGTCGTCGTGGTCCTGGCCGAACTGGGCGACCCCCGGACGATCGCGGCGACGGCACTGGCCGAGTCCGCCCACGGGAACGCCTGGGTCCCGGCACGCAGCCACGGCGACGACGCCCCGTCCGCCCGGCCCGGCCGGGTCCACCCCCTGGTCCCGCTCCTGATGCTCACCCTCGCCGTCCCTTTCGGGATGGTCTTCCCCGACCAGCCGGGGCCTGTGTTCGGCTTCCTGTTCCGCGTCGTCGGCGCCGTCCTGCTGTGCACCTCGGTGCACTGGCGGGCCGTCCAGAAGACCACCGGCGTCCTGCTGACCGCCGTCCTGCCCACGGTCCTCATCGCCACCTGGAACCTCTCCTCCGGCGTCCTGCAGGAGGACAACGCTCCCGCTCTCCTGCCCAACCTGGTGATCACCGCCCTGATTGCAGCCGCGTGCACCTGGCTCTGGCGGATCCGCCGCGCCTGAGAGGCAGACGCGGCGCCCGCCGCCACTGGTGCTGAATTCCTCAAGTTGTGCGTAGGAACTCTTTGTTGGGGATGCCACTCGGGGTGTGTTGTGCCGGGGGCGGGGTTGCTGCGGGCTCGGACTGCTTCGGGGCCGGATGAGGAGAGGGTGATCACCAGGCTGGCGGGAGCGCGGAAAGCGCCGGCTGACCTGGTGATGAGAGCACGGATCACTGCTCTGAGCTGGGACGGTCTGAGGGTGGCCGGGATCGCGGCGGAGCTGGGCTGACCAGGTGCGAGGATGGTGAACTGGCCGCGGAAAACGAATCGGTGCACCTGAATGAACACCCGACGCCCTTCCCGAAGCCGCCCGCCGCCCGCCGCCCGCCGCCACGGGATCGAGGCGGGGCGTTCACAAGTCCGCAGAATCCTGTCGGCCGAGCGGCCTCCGCATCCGGGACGGGCAGCGGGTCACGATGACCGCGTCCTCCCGCAACAGCGTCTTCCACCAGCAGTTCTTACACGTTCGTCGGCGGCCGCGAACTCCGGTGCCCGTACGCGCGAGGGCCGGGCGCCCCGCACCGATTGGTGCGGCTCGCCCGGCCCCTGCCTTCACCTCATCCGCGTCAGCGGGCGACCGCCTTCGTCGCCTTGCTGGTGGAGGAACCGTTGCTGTGACCGGTGCGGCGGGCGGTCACCTTCACGGTGATCTTCTTGCCGCTCTGGGCCGACTTGAGCGTCAGCGAGGACTTGGTCGCGCCCGAGATCGCCTTGCCGTTCGCGTACCACTGGTAGCCGTACGAGGTCGGGGCTGGCGTCCAGGTGCCGTGGGCGGCCTTGAGGACCTTGCCCACCTTCGCGGTGCCCGAGATCGTGGGCTGCTTGGTGGCCTTGGGTGCGCTGCCGGTGGCGATCTTCACCGAGGCGGTGGTCGCGGAACCGTCGGCGTGACCGGTGCGGCGGGCCGTGACGGTGACGGTGACCTTCTTGCCGAGCAGCGAGGCCGGGACGGTGTACGTCGACGCCGTCGCACCCTTGATCGCCTTGCCGTCGGACTTCCACTGGTAGGCGTAGGAAGTGGCGGCGGGCGTCCAACTGCCCGCCCCTGCGGTCAGCTTGGCGCCCACTTTCGCGGTGCCGGTGATCTTCGGGGCGGTGGTCGCCTTGGGCGCCGCGCCCTTGGCGACCGTGAGCGCCGCCGAGGTGGCCGGGACGTCCGCCGTACCGGTGCGGCGGGCCGTGACGGTGACCGTGAGCTTCTTGCCGAGCAGCGACGCCGGGACGGTGTACGTGGACGCGGTGGCGCCGGTCACCGGCTTGCCGTCGGCGTTCCACTGGTAGGCGTACGACGTCGGGGCGGGGGTCCAGGTGCCGGGTGACGCGGTGAGGCGGTCGCCGACGCGGGCGGTGCCGGTGATCGTCGGCGGCGCGCTGTTGCGGAGCGGGGCCGCCGCTGTGACCTCGAAGGAGCCGCGACCGTACGCCCAGTTGTTGTGGGTGATGACGCTGAGGGACCAGGTGCCGACGGTGGCCCCGGTCAGGTCGAGGACGGCCGTCAGGGTCTTCCGGTCCGCCGATACCGCGGTGGTGGTCGATTCGATCGTCTTGCCGGAGAGCTGGATCCGTACCTTGTCGTCCTTGTGCAGAGCCGTACCGGTCACCTGGACCGTGGCCTTGCTCCCGGCGGCCCCGGTGGCCGGGGAGACCTCTCCGATGCTCACCTTCTCCGCGCCGCAGATGATGGACGAGCAGACCGCCTCGGCCTTGTACGAGGTCTTCGACGCCTTCTCCGGCAGCGACAGGACCAGAATGCTCGGGGTGGGCTCGGTGGAGTAGGCCTCGCTCACGGCGCACTGGTAGCCCGTGGGGATGAAGCGCATGCAGCCGTTGTCGAGGCTCGCGTCGTACAGCGCGGGCACCGCGGTCTCGGTGGCGCCCGTGGTGTCGCTGATCGCCATGTCGAACCGGTCGCGGTACGCCGTGGGCAGCGCGGCGCAGACGGCGGTGTGCTGCTCGTCGAGGGTGCCGGTGATCGGACCGTACCCGTAGGCGACGCTGGCGACCTTCTCGCACTCGGCGGCCGGTCCGTCGGCACCGGCGATGCGCAGGGCGTCGAAGTGGTACGAGCCGGGGGCCTTCAGCGTCGCGGGGACGGTGACCAGGACCTGGTAGTGGGTGGAACCGGTGACGGCGCACGCCTGGTTCCGGTTGCAGAGGGCGGTGCCGTCGGCGTCGTACACCACCACGTTCGCGGCGCCGAGCTCGTCACGGACGTCGATGTGCAGGGTGTCCTCGGCATCGGCGGTGGTGACCTGGCGGCAGCGCAGCTCGCCGGCGGCGCCCATGGTGCCGCCGGCGGACGGGCCGCCGACCTTCGTCGCCGGGTTCGCGGTGCAGCCCTTGGCGGTCGCGGTGACGTCGCGGCGGGTCAGCGTGTAGTCGGCGGCGGTGTCACGGCCGGTGACCAGCACGGTGTGGGCGACACCGGGAGCAAGCTCGCAGGTCGTCCAGCTGGAGAGGGTCGAGTAGATCGAGCAGACCCGCTTGCCGTGGGGGTCCAGGACGGTGAACTCGGCGGTGGACTTGGTGCCGGGGGCCGCCTGGAGCTGGAGGTTCTCCTGTGCACTGTGGCCGTCGGCCGGGATGCTCAGGCAGTGCGAGAAGACACCGTCGCCGGTGGAGAACCGGGCCGCCGGACTCGTCGCGGTGAAGTTCCCCGCCGGAATGGCGGGGCAGTCGCTCGCCACGTCGGTGCGGTGCAGGGCGAGGGCGTACGGACCGGTCGGCTCCGACGAGTCGTCGGTGGAGACCAGGGCGCGGAACGGGGCCTTGCCGGTGAGTGCACACGTGCCGGCCGACAGATCGGACCAGTCGCACCGCTGGGCGCCGCCGGCGTCGACGACGGTCACTTCGGGGCGCGGCTCGGGCCCGTTGAGGGCCTTCAGCACGGCCAGGCGGGCGTCCGCGGGAAGCGGCAGGGAGAGGCAGTCGATCTCACCGGCAGCGGCGAACGAGCCCTGGTAGAGGCCGAGCTCAACGGGCTCGCACCCGGTGGTGGCGGAGCTGTCGAGGATGAGGGTGGGGTGGTCGGTGAAGACGGTGTAGTCACCGGCGGCGGGAAGGCTGCAGACGCCGCCCCAGGTGGTGCAGACGGTCTTGCCGTCCCCGTCGTACACGGCGAGCGTCGAACGGGCGCCGTCGCTGACCGAGTACACGTTGTAGCGTCCGGCGGCCGGGGCGGTGAACGTCTTGCAGCCGCTGGCCGGGTCCGCGGTCGTGGGTGCGGAGTTGTACGCGTTCAGGGGGACATGGGTGCAGCCGGCCGGGTCCGAGATGCGGCGGACGGTGAGGGTGTACTCGGCGGGGAAACCGTGCTCGGCCGAGGTGACCTGCGAGAGGACCCGGTAGGGGCCGTCGCCGGGCAGTACGCAGCCCTCGCTGTCGTCCTCGTTGAAGTGCGGGCAGATCCGGGCGCCGGTCTCGTCGGTGATCCACGACAGGCTCTGGCCGTACGAGGTCGTCGCGATGGTGTCGGTGATCCGCTCACCCGGCTTGCCGGTGAACGGCTGGCACTGGATGGCGGTCGGCCCGGCGGCCGAGCCGACGACGGGGGCGGTGTCCCAGGCGGTGCTGATCTCCGGCGCGCAGCCCTTGGTGGTGGCGAGCGGGATGACGGCGACGGTGGGCTCGCTCGGGTCGAACCCGTTGTTCGACAACCGGAGCGTGAATTCGCCCGCGCGGGGCAGCCGACACCAGCCGGCGCCCCACACGGAGTCGTAGCAGTTGATCTCCGTGTCGCCGTCGAAGACGTCGGCGTACGTGTTGGCGCCGCCTGCGAGCACGACCTTGTGCAGCCCGGCGGCCCCGGCCGTGATCATGAAGCAGGCCGTGCCGTAGCCCGGGACCGTCGGCCTGCCCTCCGTCGGGGCGGCCTCGCCGAAGCCGGAGAGCGGCAGGGTGGCGCAGTCCTCGTCGGCCGTGGCATCGGCCGCCGCCGCTGCGGGGGCGTACGCCTGGGCGGCGCCCGCGGGTATCAGCAGCGAGAGCAGAACAGACAGTGCGAGCAACAGCGCGGCGTACGCCGCCGCTCTGCCGGATCTCGCGGATCTCGCGGATCTCGCGGCCTTGCTTGGACAGTTGGGCATTCCGTTCCCCCCGGACCGGTGAAGTGTGCGCTTCTGCCGGGAGCTTCACGAACGGCGAGCGAACGCGGGATGGCCCGGGACACAAGCGAGATGTGCGCGACTCGTAAAGATGAGTGCACGCGATCATCGCACATGCGTCCGGGGCCACCCGAGGCATTTCGGTTCCGGTCGCGGGCTACTTGCCCAGCACCGCCTTCATCACGCTCTTCGCGATCGGCGCGCCCAGTCGGCCACCGGAGATGTCCGACCGCGAGATGTCCATGGCCGTCGGGTCGATGAACACCGCGACCGCCACCGACTTGCCACCGGCCTTGCCGTACGAGACGAACCAGCCGTACGGCACCTCGTCGTTCACGTTGACGCCGCGCTGCGCCGTACCGGTCTTGCCGCCGACCGTGACGCCGTCGATCAGGGCGCGCTGGGCGCTGCCCTCCTTGGCCGTGAACTCCATCATTTCCTGGACCTTCTTCGCCGTCTCCTCGGACACGGCCTGGCTCTTGAGCTTCGGCTCGTTCTTCTCCAGGACCGACAGGTCGGGGCCGCGCAGCTCGTCGACGATGTAGGGCTGCATCAGCTTGCCGTCGTTGGCGAGGGCGGCCGTCACCATCGCCATCTGCATCGGCGTACTGGTGAGGCTGCCCTGCCCCATGCCCGTCAGCGCGGTGCCGGGCTTGTCCAGCTTCTCCGGGTAGAGGCTCTTGGAGGCGAGCATGTCGCCGAACTCGTCGGAGTAGACATCGGCGTTGAAGCCGAACTTCTCCGCGGTCTCCCGCATCTTCTCGGCACCGACCTTGGACGCGGCGTCGAGGAAGACGTTGTTGCAGGAGTACTGCATCGCGGTCTTCATCGACGCCTTGTTGCACGTCGCGTCACCGGCCTCGCTGCTGATCTTGTTCGTGGAGAGCGGCAGGGGGTACGGGGAGACGGCGTCGGTGCGCGCGTCGACATCGGTGACGACGCCGTTCTCCAGGGCCGCGGCCGCGGTGAGGATCTTGAACGTCGAGCCGGGCGGGAAGGTCTCCCGGAGCGGGCGGTTGGCCAGCGGCTTGCCCTTGTCCTTGATGAGCGCCTGGAACTTGTCCCCCTCCTTGAACGAGTTCCCGGCGAAGACCGACGGGTCGTACGAGGGCGTGGAGACCAGGGCCAGGACCTTCCCCGTCTCCGGCTCCAGCGCGACGACCGCACCCCGCGCGCCGAGGTCGCTCAGCCCCTTGTACCCGGCCTTCTGCGCCTTCGGGTCGATCGTGGTGATCACATCACCGCCGCGCCGCGGGTCGCCGGTGATGATGTCCTTGGCGTGCCGGAACGCGAAGCGGTCGTCCTGGCCGCTGAGGATGCTGTCGTACGTCTTCTCCAGGAGGGACATGCCCTGCGACTGGGAGGCGTAGCCGGTGACGGGGGCGTACATCGGGCCCTGCTTGAAGGTCCGCTTGTACTTGAAGTCCGTCCCCTCGACCGCCTTGGAACCGGTGATCGCCTCGCTGCCGACGATGATGTCACCGCGCGGGGTGGCGAACTGGGCGATCTTCACCCGGCGGTTGTTCTCGTGCGTGGCCAGGGGCTCGCTCTTGACGTACTGGATCCAGTTCGCCCGCAGGAGCAGCGCCATCACCAGCAGCCCGCAGAATATGGCTATGTGCCGCAACGGCCTGTTCATCGTCGATCCACTCCCGTACTCGCCCGTGCGTGATCCTTAACTGGGAAAGATACCGATTACGTCGAAATGGTTGCACTCACAACCAATCCGGTACGGCGGACGGGCCGCGCCCGCCGGGGCGATCGTTCAGTGGCACTGGGCGAAGTCGTCGGCTTGCGCCCGCGAACTCGCCTGGACGAACTGAGCTTGTTCCACTTTGACGGACACCATTGGTGTGGTGGTCAGGCTGCGAGTGCGGTCTCGTACTCGGCGGGGCCGAGGTAGCCGAGGCTGCTGTGCAGTGGGTGCGAGCCGCACCGGCCCTCGATGGAATCGAGGATCGCGGTGCGGGCGGCCGCCCGGCTGGGCTCATCGGGCACTTCGACCGCAAGGTCCACCTGATCGTGGACCGGCACTCGGCCCACCGCTCGAAGACCGTCCGGACCTGGCTCGCCGACCACGAGGACGCGATCGAACTGCGCTTCCTTCCGTCGTACTCACCCGAACTGAACCCCGACGAACAGGTAGACGCCGACCTCAAACGCGGTCTGCCCCCACACCCACCGGGCCCGGAACATGCAGGCATGTGCCTGAAGGCAACGAAAGGCCGGAAGGCGGGCGGAAGCGCCGAAGCCGCCCGCCCGAGACGCCCGTCAGAGGTACTCCGCGTACCCGTCCAGCGCCCGCAGTACGTCCCGTTCGCTCGCCGGGGGCAGTTGCAGGACGATCTCCTCGATGCCCAGCTCCGCGTAGTGCGCCAGCTTGCCGGCGCTGGGGAGGACCGCGTAGGGGACGATCTGGAGGTGCTTCGGGTCGCGGCCCGCCGCCTCCCAGGCGCCGCGGAGCTCCGGGAGGGACTCGGTCAGGCCCCGGCCGCCGATGGGGAGCCAGCCGTCGGCGTACTCGGCGATGTGAGCGAAGAGCTTCGGGCCCGCCGCGCCGCCGATCAGGGTGCGCGGGCCGTTCACCGGGCCGCGGGGCCGCTGGACCGGCTTCGGGTGCGCGTGGCTGGCCCGGACCGAGCCGAACTCGCCCTCGTACGCCGTGGGTTCGGCCGACCACAGGGCGCTCATCAGGGCGAGGCGGTCGCGGACGAGGTCGCGGCGGGAGGGCCAGTCGACCCCGTGGTCGGCGGCCTCCTCGACGTTCCAGCCGTAGCCGACGCCCAGCGTGAACCGGCCGCCGGAGAGGTGGTCGAGGGTGGCGATCTGCTTGGCCAGGTCGATCGGGTCGTGCTGGGCGACGAGCGTGATGCCGGTGCCCAGCGTGAGGCGTTCGGTGACGGCGGCGGCCTGGGCGAGGGCGACGAAGGGGTCGAGGGTGCGGCCGTACTCGGGCGGGAGTTCGCCGCCCATCGGGTAGGGGGTGTCCCTGCTCGCCGGGATGTGGGTGTGCTCGGGCAGATAGAGCCCGCTGAAGCCGCGCTGTTCGAGCTCGCGGGCGAGCCGCAGCGGTGTGATCGTCTCATCGGTGAGGAAGATCGTTGTGGCGATCCGCATACGGGGAAACCTCCGTCGTGAACCGGTGACAGACCCTGGGGCCCCAACGTATGCCGTGCGGTGTGGAAAGCCGAGCGTCCGGACCGGAGGGGGTGGAGGGACCGGAGGTGGCTGAAAGGGCGGAAGGGCGAGGAGTCGGAGGGCCGGTCCGGTCAGGTCCACCGGCGTTCTTCCGTAGTTCACCGCCTGCCGCCAGGGTTTCGGGTGCGCGTCGTTCCTTGCCACTCACGACACCCGGGGAGCCCATCGCATGTCCGCATCGCATTCCGCTCACGGCCACCCGATGGCCAGGCGCGGCCTTCTCGTCGGGACGGCCGCCACCGCTCTAACGTTGGGCACTGTGAGCTTCGCCGACGCCGCGCCCCCGAACGGCGGCACAGACGGCACCGACGGCCCGGACCGGACCAGGACCGTGCGCGGCACGCTGCCGACCGGGGCGCCCGACTACGTGTACCTGCCGGTCGAAGTGCCGCGCGGGGTACGGGAGATCGCCGTCTCGTACACGTACGAGAAGACGCCCGTCCCGGCCGGGACGCAGGGCAACGCCCTCGACATCGGCATCTTCGACGAGCGCGGCACCGCCTTGGGCGGGCAGGGGTTCCGGGGCTGGTCCGGCGGGGCGCGCGGCAGCTTCTTCATCCGCGCGGACGCGGCGACGCCCGGCTACATCGCGGGGCCGGTGCGCGCCGGTACGTGGAACATCGCGCTCGGCCCCTACACCGTCGCCCCCGGAGGACTGCCGTACGAGGTGACGATCACCCTGCGCTCCGGGCCCGCCGGGACCACACCGGAGCCGGTGTATCCGCCGGAGCGCGCGAAGGGACGCGGGCGGGCCTGGTACCGGGGCGACTGCCATCTGCACTCCACGCACTCGGACGGCGGGCGCACCCCAGCACAGATCGCCGCCGCCGCACGCGCGGCCGGGCTCGACTTCGTCAACAGCAGCGAACACAACACGCACTCGGCACACACGGCGTGGGGCGGGCTGTGGGGCGACGACCTGCTCGTCCTCACCGGCGAGGAGATCACCACCCGCAACGGCCATGTGCTCGCACTGGCCACCGACCCGGGCACGTTCGTGGACTGGCGCTACCGGGCCCGCGACAACCGGTTCGGCCACTACGCGAAGGCCGTGCGCCGGGCCGGGGGCCTGGTCGTGCCCGCCCATCCGCACGCCACTTGCATCGGCTGCCACTGGAAGTTCGGCTTCGGCGAGGCGGACGCGGTGGAGGTGTGGAACGGGGCGTACTCCCCCGAGGACGAGATCGCGCTCGCCGAGTGGGACAACTCCCTGGTCGCCGCCGTCCGTTGGTCCAAGCCATGGGTCGCGGCGATGGGCAACAGCGACGCGCACCGGGAGCCGGACGTGGTGGGGCTGCCGCAGACCGTGGTCCTCGCCGACGAGCTGTCGCGCGAGGCGATCGTGGCCGGGATCCGGGCCGGGCACTCGTACATCGCGGAGTCGTCGGCCGTGACGCTCGCCTTCGGCGTCTTCGGCGGGCGCGGACTGCACGCCGGGATCGGTGAGCGGCTCCGGGTGGACGGGGACGACACCCCGGTCACCGTACGGCTGGAGGTGACCGGGGCACCCGGCTGCACCGCGCACTTCGTCACCGACCAGGGCACGCTGTTCACGGCCGGGCTGCCCGAGTCGGGCGCCGGGACGGTCGAGTGGCGTACGACTCCGGCCTACGCGGCCTACGTGCGGGCCGAGGTCAGGCATCCGGCGACGGTGCCGGGGCTGCCTGGGGCCCTGGCGGCGCTCACCAATCCGGTGTTCCTGGAGGGGTAGGGGCGGAGGCGGCGGGCGCGGTGGTCCGGGGCTGCGGTGCCGGGGCCGCCGCCCCGGGTGCCCGGACCCGGGCGGGCCGGGACGGGGCGGTCAGGACGCCCAGGCAGGCGACGACGAGGGCGATGCCGGTCCAGCCGAGGGCGGGGAGGTGTTCGCCCACGACCAGGACCGCGAAGACCGCCGCCACGGCGGGTTCCAGCAGGGACAGGGTCGTCGCGGTGGAGACCGGGATGCGGGAGAGGCCGAAGCCGAACAGGACGTACCCGGTGAACATCGGCACCAGCGCCATGTAGAGCCCGACGCCCGCGTTGGTCCAGGAGGCGACCAGCGGCGCCCCGGTGGCCAGCAGGACCGGTACGAGCATCAGGCCACCGAGGCCGAACACCGCGCCCATGGCCGCCCGCGAGGTGACGCCACGGGTGATCAGGCGGTGCGCGGCCCAGGCGTACACGGCGTACGTCAGGCCCGCGACCAGACCGAGGCCCACACCCACGACGGTCTGCCGGGCGGAGCCCGTACCCGCTCCGGTACCGGCCCCGGCGGCCTGGGCGGCCTCGGCGGCGCAGAGCAGCACCGTGCCGGCCAGCCCCAGCGCGGCCCCCGCCAGCCATCTCCGGGACAGGCTCCGGCCGTCGGCGAGCCGCTCGATCAGGGCCGACGCCAGCGGGGCCGAGCCGATGGAGACGACCGTCCCGACCGCGACCCCGGCCAGGTGCATGGAGGTGTAGAACGCGAGCGGATACAGCGCCACGCCCGCTCCCCCGAGGAGCACGATCCGCCACTGCTCCCGCAGCCGCTCCCGCGCCCGCGCGATGCCGCGTCCGGCCAGCAGGGCCTGGAGCAGGCCGCCCAGGCCCATCGCGGCGGCGCCGATCGCCAGCGGGCCCACCTGGGGCGCGAAGGTGGCCGCCGTGCCCGTGGTGCCCCAGAGCACCGAGGCCAGCAGGACCGCGAGTGCGCCGAGGCCCGGCCCCGCGGTGCGGCCGACGGGCCGGGTCACAGGGCGCCCATCAGGGACGCCGCCAGGTCCCGGGCGCGCCGCATGCGTACGGCGTCGCCTTCCAGGCCCGCGCGCACGATGGCCCCTTCGAGCAGGAACGCCAGGTGCTCCGCCGTGGCCGCGGCCCGCTCCTCCTGGCCGGGCAGCAGCTCCTGGAGGTGGGCGGCGAGCAGGCCCTCGACCTGCTCCTTGTGGTGGCGGACCACGGTCCGGCCCTCGTGCCCGGCGGGCAGTTCGGCGGCCGCGTTGAGCAGTCCGCAGCCCCGGAAGCCGTGCTCGTAGGCGAGACCGGCGTGGTCGGCGTAGGCGTCGAAGACGGCCAGCACGGCGTCGGCCGGGCCCTGTGCGGCGGCCAGGCGCCGTTCGTAGAGGCCGATCCACTCCTCGTGCCGGGCCTCCAGGTAGGCGCGGACGAGGTCGGCCTTGGAGTCGAAGTTGTTGTAGAGGCTCATCTTGGCGACGCCGGCCTCGGCGGTGATCGTGTCGATGCCCGTGGCCGCCACGCCGTCGGCGTAGAAGCGGCGCGCGGCGGCGTCGAGGATCCGTCCGCGCGCCGCTCCCCGCCGCCGCTTCACCGGCTGCTGCTCCCCGGCCCCCGCGTTCCCCTCGGTCTTCGCGGTCTCTACGTCGCCCATGCCGCCCGCCTCCTCCTTGATTAGGTAGGTCAGTCTACCCAATCACGAGTTCGGCGGACTCCGTCCGGGACGGGCCGATGCCGAGCCGGCGCGCGCAGGCCCGCCGCTGCACGACCGCCAGGCCCGCGACCACCGTCCCGAGCGCCAGCCATCCCACCGGCCCGGCGGCCATCACCACGCCGGTCAGCAGCGGCGGCCCGGCGGACTTCTGGATGGACTGCGACATCCCGGCCACGCCCAGATACGCGGCGCGGGCGTCCTGGGGCGCGAGCAGGACCGCGAGCTCCCACGAGCTCACCGACCGCATCAGCTCCGCCAGCGTCACCAGCAGCGCCGCGGCGAGCAGGACCGCCCCGGCCGCCCAGGTACCGCCCCGGGTGGCCACGGCCAGGAAGCCGCAGCAGACGAACATCAGGACCCCGTACAGCAGCACCGCCCGGGTGGCCCGGCGCGGCCCCTCGGCCCGCCTCGACACGCTCAGCTGGAGCACCACGACCAGCACGGTGTTGATGACGAGGAAGGCCGGGACGAGGGCGTGCGGCGCGGAGGTGCGGTTGACCAGCCAGAGCGGCAGTCCGACGGCGAGGACCGAGTCGTCGAGGTTCATCGGGATGTCCAGGAGGACGAAGCGGAGGTAGCCGCGGTCCCGCCACGGACCGGCCGGGCGACCGGACTCAGGCCCGTCCGCGACCGGGCCGCCGGGCGCCGCGCCCCCGGCCCGCGCCGCCTTCACCACGCTCTCCGCCGGCTCGGTCGTGCGCCACACCAGCACCGCGGCGACGACGAACGACAGGGCGTTGCCGAGGATGAGGGCGCGGTAGGCGCCGGTGGTCCCCACCGCCAGGCCGATGGCCGCGATCCCGGCGCCGACGCCGTAGCCCGCGTTGGCCGCGCTGCGCGACAGCGCCTGGTAGGCCGCGCGCCGCTCGCCCGCGGTCCGGGTGGCGAAGAGCATCTCCAGCGTCTTCGCGGCCCTGTCCCCCAGGTAGGTCACGGCGACGACGGGCAGCAGCGCGTCGAAGCCCGCGCAGACCAGGACCAGGCCGAGGGTCACCAGCCGGAGCAGATGACAGCCGATCAGCAGCGGGCGCACCGGGAACCGTCCGGCCAGGCGCCCGGCCAGCGGCGATCCGGCGATGCCCGCGACCCCGGCCACGCCCAGCAGGACGCCGATCTGCTGGGCGCTCAACTGCGTCACGAAGGTGAGGTACAGGACCGAGGACGCGGCCCACAGCCCCGAGCCGGTCCGGTCCACGGCCAGGGCGAGCAGCATGATCCGCGCGTTGCGGCCGCCGGGTGGATTGCGCAACTGGGCGAGCAGGCCCCGCCGTTCCTCCGTAGCCCTCGCCCTGCCACCTTTTTCGCGTCGCCGCATCACGCGCCCCCTCGGACATGCCCGCAGACATGTCTTGACGTCAAGAGATCTTGAGCAAGGGGAAGACTGCCCGGAAAACAGTCTCGATGTCAAGATACTTGATGGCGAGATACCTCCGGCCGGAACGGCACCGGAGCCCGTCCCGGTGCGCCGCGCGACCGGCCGCGTCACAGTGGAAGGAGCACCGGGCGGGGCTGCCGCAGGAGGTGTCCGGATGAATACGACCGGCGAGCACGACGACCGGACGCGTGACGGCGACCGGACGCGCGAGGGAGAACGGCCGGGCGCCGGAGCACGGAGGAGCGACGGAGCCGGAGCACGGACGGGCACGGCCCCCTGCTTCGTCGTGCAGATCCACCAGGCCCGGCGCATGCACTTCGACTTCCGGCTGGAGGTCGACGGCGTACTGAAGTCGTGGGCGGTGCCGCGCGGCCCTTCGGAGAACCCGCGCGAACGGCGGCTGGCCGTCCCGACCGAGGACCACCCGCTGGAGTACCGCACCTTCGAGGGTGTCATCGCGAAGGGCGAGTACGGCGGCGGCACGGTGATCGTCTGGGACCAGGGCACCTACCGGCCGCTCAGCCACGACCGCTGGGGCACCCCGGTGCCGTTCGAGCAGTCCCTGGCGGACGGGCACGCGACGTTCTGGCTCGACGGGACCCGGCTGCACGGCGAGTTCGCCCTCACCCGCTTCAAGGGCGGCGAGGCCCCGGGCGAGGAGGTGTGGCTGCTGATCAAGGCCAAGGACGGCCGGGCCACCCAGGAGGGACCGGACGCGCCGGACCCGTACCTGGCGCGCTCCGCCCGCACCGGGCGCACCCTGGCCCAGGTCGCGGCCGAGGAGGGCGGCGGGTCGCCGTGACGGCCCTCGACACCGTGGAGGTCCTGCTCGCCCGCCACGGAACCACGTACGCGGCCGAGGCCGGGATCCGGCTGCGGAACACCCCGCAGCCGCTGTACCAACTCCTCGTCCTCAGCGACCTGCTGAGCGCCCGCATCCGCGCCTCGGTGGCGGTGTCGGCGGCGCGTGCGCTGTTCGGCCACGGCATGCGCTCGCCGCGCCGGATGGCCGCGGCGAGCCGGCAACAGCGGGTGGACGCGCTGGGCGAGGGCGGCTACCGGCGCTACGACGAACGGACCGCCACCCAGCTCGGCGAGGGGGCGCGGCTCCTGCTCGACGAGTACGGGGGCGATCTGCGGCGGCTGCGCGCGGAGGCCGGCGGGGACCCGGACGCGCTGCGGGCCGGGCTGCGCCGGACCCCGGGCATCGGTCCGGCCGGGGCGGACATCTTCGTGCGCGAGGTACAGGCCGTATGGCCGGAGACGGCACCCTACGTGGACGGGAAGGCGCTCCAGGGTGCCGAACGGCTGGGGCTGCCGGCCTCCCCGGCGGAGCTGGCGGAGCTGGCGGTGTCCGCCGAGCCGCCCCGGCCGGCGCGAGAGGCCGGCCGGGGCGGGCAGACGGACGGGCGCGGGATCGCCGTGCTCGCGGCGGCCCTGGTGCGAGCCGCACTGGACCAGCACATCGTGGACGACGTCAGGGCTCACGCCTGAGGCGGTCCCGCATCCGAGGGGGACGGGGAACGGCGGGTCAGCCCAGCATCTCCTCGATGAGGTCGGCGGCCCGTGCGGTGCCGCCCTCGGCCCGTGCGGCGGCGCGCAGCTCTGCCGAGCGGCGGGCCACCTCCGGGTCGGCGGTGAGTTCCAGCAGGGCGGTCCGCAGGGCCTCGGCGGTGGCCTCCTCGGTGTCGATGCGGCGGGCCACGCCCAGCTCGACCAGCCGGTCGGCGTTGGTGGGCTGGTCGGCGGCCTGGGGCACGGCGATCATCGGCACTCCGGTGTACAGCCCCTCGCTGCTGCCGCCCATGCCCGCGTGGGTGACGAAGGCGTCGGCCTGCTCCAGGATCGCGAGCTGGGGCACCCAGGAGTGCACCTCGACGTTGGGCGGGACGGCGCCCAGCTCAGCCGGGTCGGTGTACTTCCCGATCTGAAGCACCACGTGCCAGCCCGGCAGGTCGCCGAACGCGGCCAGGCACCGGCGGTAGAACTCGGGCAGTCGCGTGAACGCCGAGCCCATCGAGACCAGCAGCACCTTCTCCGCGTCGGCCGGACGCGTCCAGCCGTCCTGCGTCCGCGTGCCGAAGCAGGGGCCGACGAAGGTGACCGTGCCGGTGTCGACCCGGTCGGCGTGCGGCTGCATCGCCTTCGGGATCGTCGCCAGGGTGTGGGCGGGCCGGCCGCAGAAGACCTCCATCGCGGTGGTCGTCGCCCCGCAGTCGGCCAGCCAGCGGTCGAACCTCGCCCGGTACGCGTCGGCGCCGGGCAGCGCCCACACCTGCGCCGCGACGTCCTCCTCGTAGCCCTCCCAGGCCACGTACGTCGGGGACAGCTGCATGAAGGGGCGGTTCTGTGCCTCGGCGAGGGCTCGTGCGGCGAAGGCGCCGATGTCGTACAGGTACAGGTCCGCGGGATCGGGGTCGTGGACGGCGCGCAGCCGCGGGAGGGCCTGGACCGAGTCGTCCAGGAAGACGCCCATCGCGCCGATGGGGTCCTCGGGCCAGTCGTTGTCGGCGACCGGGAGGACGGAGTCGCAGCGGACGAACTCCGCTCCGGTGGCCTCGATCAGCTCGGCGACCGCCGGGTCGTTGGCGTAGGTCACCCGGTGGCCCCGGGCCACCAGCTCGCGGATGATCTCCAGGCTCGGCAGGACGTGGCTGACGGCGGGGATGCCGATCATCGCGATATGGGCACGGCGACGTGACATGGGAACTTCACTTTCTTCAGGTCTACGGCGAAAGGACACAGTGGTCCGGTGCGCCGGCCACGGGCGGAAACCATCGTGGGCGCACTCGGACCCGGCGGGACGGGGTACGTGCCCCGCCCGCGTGTCAGCCGTAGATCTGATACATGAAGAACATGCCCGGGACCCTAACCGGTCCCGTGTGCTCGCGCGCGGGATTTTCGGCGAGCGGCGAGCGGCCCCACCCGGTCACCGGAGCCGCTCAGTCCTCGACGACCAGCGACGGGGTCTCCTTGGTCAGCACCTCGCCGCGGAAGAACGCCGGGCTGCGGCGCTGCATCACCAGCATCAGCACCACGCCGAGCAACAGCAGCCCGACCCCGATGACGAACACCGAGCCGACACCGAAGACCGACGAGCCGGAGCCGTACGCCGGGTTCCACATGTCGTAGAGCGTCTTGCCGAAGACCGCCGTGAGCAGGATGCCGCCGACCCCCGGGAACAGGCCCTTGAAGAGCAGGTCGCGGAAGGAGCGGGTCAGGTCGGCGCGGAAGAACCAGACGCAGCCGAAGGCGGTCAGCGCGTAGTAGAAGCAGATCATGAGGCCGAGCGCGTAGATCGTGTCGACCAGGACGTGCTCGCTGACCAGGGTCATGACCGTGTAGAAGACACCGGTCGCGACGCCCGCCGTGATGGTGGCCCTCCCCGGGGTCTTGAAGCGGGGGTGGACACGGGCGTACGAGGCGGGCAGGGCCTCGTACGTCGACATCGCGAGCACCGTGCGGGCCACCGGGATGAAGGTGGTCTGGAGGCTCGCGGCGGCCGAGGCGAGCACGGCGACGAAGAGCAGGATGCCGAGGCCGGGGCCCATGACCGGACCGGCGAGCGCGGCGAAGACGTTGTCGGAGGTGCCGGGGTTGGCGAGGCCCAGGCCGGAGGTGCCGGAGCCGACGGCCATCTGGGCGGCGATCCCGGTCGCCAGGTAGGAGCCGACCAGCACGACCATCGCGATGAGGGCGGCCCGGCCGGGGGTCTTCTCGCTGCCGGTGGTCTCCTCGTTCGCGGTCAGACAGGCGTCCCAGCCCCAGAACATGAAGATCGACAGCGACAGACCGGCGGTGAACGCGGCGAAGGACTTCACGGCGAACGGGTTCATCCAGGACCAGGAGAAGTCCAGCGACGAGGCGAACTCCCCGCTGTGCGCCTTCTGCACGGCCATCACCACGAACAGCGCGAGCACGACGAGCTGGAGGCCCACCAGCGCGTACTGGATGCCCTTGGTGGCCGTCATCCCCCGGTAGCTGATCGCCGTGGCGACCGCGATCAGGGCCAGGCAGGTGAGGATGTGGACGGGCTTGCTGTCGTCCAGGGCCGCGATCGTGTCATTGCCGGTGATCTCGCCCGCCAGGAGCCAGAAGTACGAGGTGGCGACGCCCGCCAGGTTCGACAGGACGATGATCGTCGCGATCACCAGGCCCCAGCCGCACATCCAGCCGACGCGCGGGCCGAACGCCTTGACCGTCCAGGTGAAGGAGGTGCCGCAGTCCGGCATCGCCTTGTTGAGCTCGCGGTACGCGAAGGCGACGAGCAGCATCGGCAGGAAACCGGCCAGGAAGACGGCGGGCATCTGCACGCCGACCTCGCCCGCGGTGGAGCCGAGGGTGGAGGTGAGGCAGTAGACCGGGGCGACGGTGGAGACGCCGATGACGGCGCTGCCCATCAGGCCGACGGAGTTCCCGCCGAGGCCCTTGCCGCGTACTCCGCCATCGGCCGGAGCGGTGCCCCGTGCCGTGTCTCCGGCCCGTGGCCGCACGTCCAGCTGAGTCATGAAAAGGACGATAAACGCTGCGATTTCCACATTCGGAGGATGAGACTCCGCCGTCTCACCCTTGAATTCCAGGCAACAATACGGAAAGACCTTGGTTAATTGAAGGCGTTTCAGAGAAACCACCTTCTGATGCGAGGTCGAGACCCGGTCGCGGCACCGTACGGGAATCGCAGCACTGTCCGTTTTAGGGGGGTTCAAAATTTCCCGTGGGTGTCCGCTCAGCGGACACCCACGGGCGCTCCCCGGTTCAGCCGGGCCAGACGATCGACTGGAGTTCGCTGTACGCGTGCAGGGCGTACGAGCCGACATCGCGCCCGACACCGCTCCTCTTGAACCCGCCGAACGGGGCCTCCATGTTCCGCCCGATGGTGTTCACGCCGACCCCGCCGGCGCGCAGCCGCCGGGCCACCCGGAAGGCGCGGGCCACGTCCGAGGACCAGACGTAGTCGATCAGCCCGTAGTCGCTGTCGTTGGCCAGCGCGATGCCCTCCTCCTCGTCGTCGAAGGGGACGACCACCACGACCGGGCCGAAGATCTCCTCGCGGACGACGCGCATGTCGTTGGTGCAGTCGGCGAGCAGGGTCGGGGCGACGTAGAAACCGCGCTCCCGCCCGGCCGGGCGTTCGCCGCCGGTGACGACCCGCGCCCCCTCCTTCCGGCCCAGCTCGACGTACGACTCGACGCGGTCGCGGTGGGCGGCGGAGATGACCGGGCCGACGACCGTGCCCCTGGCCGCCGGGTCGCCCACCTTCAGATGACCGGCGTACGCGGCGAGCTTCCCGAGCAGCGCGTCGTGGACGCCGCGCTGGACGAGCACCCGGGTCGGGGCCGTGCAGATCTGGCCGCTGTAGAAGGAGAACGTGGTGCCGATCCCCGCGACCGCCGAATCGAGGTCCGCGTCGTCGAGGACGACGGCGGCCCCCTTGCCGCCGAGCTCCATCAGCTGCCGCTTCATGGACCGCCCGCACACCTCGGCGATGCGCTGCCCGACGGCCGTGGAGCCGGTGAAGCTGACCATGTCGACGTCCGCGCTGTCGACGGCGGCCTCGCCCGCCCCTGGACCCGAGCCGGTGACGACATTGACGACGCCCGGCGGGACGCCCGCCTCTTCGAGCGCCTCGGCCATCCGGTAGACGGACAGCGGGTCCTGCGGCGCGGGCTTCACGACGACCGTGTTGCCCATGGCCAGCGCGGGGGCCACCTTGCCGGCCGGGTTGGCCCAGGGGTTGTTGTACGAGGTGATGCAGGTGACCACGCCGACCGGCTGGCGCACCGCGATCGCCCCGAAGACCCCCGCCCGCCCCATCGGCCCGGCCTCGTTGATCTGCGGCGCGACGGCCTCCTCGACCGGTTCCAGGGCTCCCCTGGCGTACCGGCGGAACCGGGAGGCGCCGACCGCGACCTGCATGCCCCGGGCCGTCGCGGTGGTGGCGCCGCTCTCCGCGCGGGCGAGCGCGGCGTTGCCGTCCAGATCGCGCAGCATCAGTCCGGCGGCCCGGTCGAGGATCCGGGACCGCTCCTCGGGGCGGGTGCGGGACCAGGTGGCGAAGGCCTCCCGGGCCGCGGCCGCCGCCGCGTACACCTGCTCGCGGCTCGCCTCGGGGGCGAGGCCGACGACCTCCTCGGTCGCCGGGTCGATCACCTCGTAGTGGCCGTGGTCGGGCTCGGTCCACCGCCCGCCGATGAACAGGCGCCGCTTCTCGTCTCCGTTCATACGGTGCTCACCGTCCGGGTGTCGCGCCCCGAGCGGAGCACCGTACCGGGGACCGCGCCGGTCACCTTGTCGTCGCGCAGCGTCTCCACGCCGTTGACCCGGACCGACACGATGCCGATGGCCTTGGAGTCGAGCCGGGGGCTGTCACCGGGCAGATCGTGCACGAGGGTGGCGGGCCCGGCGTCGATGCGCTCGGGGTCGAAGAGGACGAGGTCGGCGTGGAAGCCCTCCTCGATCCTGCCCCGGTCGCGGAGCCCGAAGAGCCGGGCGGGGTCGTCGGTGAGCATCTTCACGGCCCGTTCCAGCGGGACGAGCCTGCGCCCGCGCAGACAGTCGCCGAGGAACCGGGTGGTGTACGGGGCACCGCACATCCGGTCCAGGTGCGCGCCCGCGTCGGAGCCGCCGAGCATGACGTCCGGGTGGTCCCAGGTCTCGCGGCGCAGCGCCCAGGAGGCGGGGTCGTTGTCGGTGGGCATCGGCCACAGCACGGTGCGCAGCCCGTCGGCGGCACAGATCTCGACGAGGCAGTGGAAGGGGTCGAGCCCGCGTTCGGCGGCGATGTCGCGTACGACGCGGCCGGTGAGTCCTTCGTTGGCCGCGCTGTAGGTGTCGCCGATGACGTACCGGCCGAAGTCGGCGAGGCGGCGGAAGACTCCGGCCTCCTTGCTGTCGGCGCGGCGGAGCATCTCGGCGCGGGTGGCGGCGTCGCGGAGCCGTTCGATGCGCTCGGGGACGGGCAGGGCGAGGATGTCGCCCCAGCCGGGTATCAGGTTGAGGGCGCAGAAGGTGCCGAGCGACATGTTCATCGGGGTGAGGATCGGCATGGTGAGCGCGACGATCCGGCCGCCGGCCAGGCGGGCCCGTTCGCTGGGCACGAGCTGACGCGGTACGCGTTCGGGGACGGCGGCGTCGATGGTGAGGACGTTCCAGTTCAGCGGGCGCCCGGCGGTGGCGGTCATGTCGACGAGCAGCTCGATCTCCTCGTCGGCGAACTGGTCGAGGCAGCCCGCGACGATCGCTTCGAGCTGGGTGCCCTCGTGTTCGCCGACGGCCCGGGAGAGGGCGAGGAGTTCCTCGGGCAGGGCGTGCCGGGAGGCGACGGGCTGCCCGTCGCCGTCGGAGTGGGTGGCGGACTGGGTGGTGGACAGCCCCCAGGCCCCGGCGTCCATCGCGTCGTGGAACAGCGCGAGCATCGCGTCGAGCTGTGCGGGGGTGGGCTGTCCGCCGATCGCGTCGGCCCCCATGACGTGCCGGCGCAGCGCGCAGTGCCCGACCATGAACCCGGCGTTGACGGCGATCCGCCCTTCGAGGGCGTCGAGGTACTCGCGGAAGCTGGACCAGGACCAGTCGACGCCCTCCTCCAGCGCCTTGAGGGCCATGCCCTCCACCCGCGACATCATCCGGCGGGTGTAGTCGGCGTCCTCGGGGCGCCCGGGGTGGAGCGGGGCGAGGGTGAACCCGCAGTTGCCCCCGGCCACGGTGGTGACGCCATGGTTCATGGACGGGGTGGCGTACGGGTCCCAGAAGAGCTGGGCGTCGTAGTGGGTGTGCGGGTCGACGAACCCGGGCGCGAGGACGAGACCGGTGGCGTCCTCGGCGGTGACGGCCTCCTCGGTCAGCGTGCCCGGTTCGGCGACGACGGCGATGCGGCCGTCACGGATCCCGATGTCGGCGGGGTACGAGGGCCCGCCGGTGCCGTCCACGACGGTCGCTCCGCGGATGAGGTGGTCGAGCATGACGGGGGTCCCTTCTGTGGTGGGTGCGCAGGTGGTTCTGGGGGTGCGCAGGTGGTTCTGGCGCGCAGATGGTGCAGGTGGTTCTGGCGCGCAGATGGTGCAGGTGGTTCTTGGCGCGCGGGTGGTTCTGGTGCGTGGGTGTGCGGCCGGGGTGCGCACGGCCGCGGTACGCACCCCGGCCGCACGGAGCGGCGGTCCGGGAAGACGCCGCTGGTCCGGTCGAGCCCCTCCGGCGTTCGAGGAGCGGGGGTCCGGGGGCAGCGCCCCCGGAGCCCTTACGCCGCGTCGCGGAACCGGGAGGTCCGGTGGACCGGATCCGTGTCGATCTCCGGGATCACGTGCTCACCGATCAGCTTGATCGAGTTCAGCGTGTCCTCCCGGCTGATCCCGATCGGCAGCCCGAAGCTCAGCTGGTCCGCGCCCGCCTGCTCCCACCGCTTGCACTGCCGCAGCACCTCGTCCGGATCGCCGCAGATCATCAGCTCCTCGGCGATCAGGAGCTCGATGATCTCCTCGGTGTACTCCGGGAGCAGCTCGGGCCACTCCGGAATACCGTCGGGCCGGGGGAAGGTGTCGTGGTAGCGGAAGAGCAGCGACTGGAGGTAGTTCAGCCCGCCGCCCACCGCGATCTCGACGGCCTTGGCGTGCGTCTCGGCACAGATGGCCGTGGAGGTGACCATCACGTTGTCGTTGACGAAGTCCCCCACGGGCTCCGCCTCCTTGACGGCCGTCTTGTAGGACTCGACGACCCACTCCATGTCGGAGACCTTCTGCACGCTGAAGCCCAGCACGCCGAGCCCCTTCTTCCCCGCCATCGCGTACGAGGACGGCGACCCGGCGGCGTACCACATCGCCGGGTGCGACTTCCCGTACGGCTTGGGCAGGATCTTGCGCGGCGGCAGCGACCAGTGCTTGCCCTGGAAGCCGACGTACTCGTCCTGGAGCCACATCTTGGGGAACTCGGCGATGGTCTCTTCCCAGAGTTCCTTGGTGTGGTTCATGTCGGTGATGCCCGGCATGAACCCGAGGATCTCGTGGCTGCCGGCCCCGCGCCCCGAGCCGAACTCGAAGCGTCCCTCGGAGAGGTGGTCGAGCATCGCGACCTTCTCGGCCACCTTCACCGGATGGTTGACCGGGGCGAGCGGGTTGAAGATGCCCGACCCGAGGTGGATGCGGTCGGTGGCGTGGGCGAGGTAGCCCAGGTACACGTCGTTGGCCGAGATGTGCGAGTACTCCTCCAGGAAGTGGTGCTCGGAGGCCCAGGCGTACTTGAAGCCGGACTTGTCCGCCTGGATGACGTACTCGGTCTCCTCGATCAGCGCCTTGTGCTCTGCCTCGGGGTCGACCTTGGCCCGTGCGGCGGGCACGTACCCCTGTACAAAGAGCCCGAATTCCAAGGGGGTTCACCGTCCTCAATCGTTTCTGACACTCCGTCAGATCGTGATGCGTCCGACTGTTCCACCGGCACCCGCACCCGTCAATACCTGACACATCGTCAGGTCGCCTCGGAGTGGGCCGGGTCAGAACAGACTGACCCCCGCCAGCCATCCCCCGTCGATGACGAACGGCTGCCCGGTGATGTACGAGGAGTCCTCCGAGGTCAGGAAGAGGGCCAGTGCCGCCACCTCCTCCGGCCGCCCGATCCGGCCCAGCGGCACGAGCTTGCGGTACAGCTCGGCCACCGCCGCCTTGGACTCCTCCGGGTCGGCGGACGGGTCCAGCGCCGCCGGGTTGGTCATCGCGGTGTCCACGGCGCCGGGACAGACGGCGTTGACCCGTATCCCCTTCGCGGCCAGCTCCATCGCGGCCACCCGGGTCAGCCCCAGCACCGCGTGCTTGGTCGCGGCGTACGCGCCCACGAACGCCATGCCCGTGAGCCCCGTGTACGAGGCGGTGTTGACGATGGTCCCGCCGCCCGCGGCCTCGATCTCGGGCGCGACGCTCTTGATCCCGAGAAACGCGCCCACCTGGTTGACCTGCACCACCTGCTGGAACTCCTCCAGCGGTGTGGACACCAGTTCGTTGAACCGGAGGATGCCCGCGTTGTTGACCAGCCCGTCGATCCTCCCGAAGGCGTCCTTCGTGGCGGCGACCGCGGCCTGCCAGTCCTCCTCCCGGCTCACGTCCAGGTGGACGTACCGGGCGGCGTCCTTCCCCAGCTCGCCCCGCAGCTCCTCGGCCAGCGCCTCGCCCGGCTCGTCGAGCACATCGGCGATCACCACCCGCGCGCCCTCCGCGGCGAAGAGCCGCGCCTCCTGCTCGCCCTGCCCGCGCGCCGCACCGCTGATGAGCACGGTCCGCCCGTCCAGCTTGCCCATGGCCTGACTCCTATCTGTCGAGATGGGGGGCGACCTCGGCGGCGAACGCCGCCATCTGGTCGGTCAGTTCACTACGGCTCCGGCTGCGGAACCGCACCTGGATCTGGTGGACGCCCATGGCCGCGTACGCGCGCAGCGACTCCGCGAGGGCCTCCGGCTTCCCGGCGAGGGTGCGCCGCCCCACGGACCAGTCCGGGTCGCCGACGTACAGCGGCTCGGTGATCGCGCCGATGACGATCGGGGCCTCGACCCCGGCCGCCTCCCGCAGCTCCCTCAGCCGGGCGATCTGCGCGGGCAGCTTCTCCCGGGGGTCGCCCTGCGGCAGCCAGCCGTCGCCCCGTACGGCCGCCCGGCGCACGGCGGCCGGCGAGGAACCGCCCACCCAGACCGGCACCCGCTCCTGGGCCGGACGCGGCAGCTGCCCGAGGCCGCCGAAGGAGAACCGCTCCCCCGCGAACTCCGGGTACTCCTCCGGGCCGAGCGCCGCCTTCAGCGCGTCCACGGCCTCGTCGAGCACCCGGCCCCGCCCCTCGAAGTCCGCCCCGAGCGCCTCGAACTCCTCCTTCACGTGCCCGGCCCCGACCCCGAGGATCAGCCGGCCGCCGCTGAGGTGGTCGAGGGTGGCGTACTGCTTGGCGGTGGCCAGCGGGTGCCGCAGCCCCACCACCGCGACATGGCTCATCAACAGGACCCGCTCGGTGATCCCGGCGAGAAAGGCGAGGGTGGCGACCGGGTCGTACCAGACGGTGCCCATGACCCCGGCGAGCCTGCGCGGGATCGCGACGTGGTCGCAGCTCGCCAGATAGGCGAAGCCGGTGCGGTCGGCGGTGCGGGCGATCGCGGCGAGGTCGGCCACGGTGGCCGCCGCCTCCCACCCCTCGGCGTAGATGGTGCTCTGCGACTGGATCGGCAGCTGCATCCCGTACGACAGCGGCCCGGTGGGTGATATCGGCACCGTGCGGCCTCCTCCCGAGAAGATCTGACGCACCGTCATACGACGGGGCGCGGGGCCATCGTCGTACCTGACGCTGCATCAGACAAGGGGTGGGCGGCCGGGAAGGGGTCAGCCGGCCAAGCCCCGGAACAGGAAGTCGCCCTCGATCGCGATCCGGGTCGCAGACTTGCTCCCGTCGCGGAAGTTCACGCCGTCGCATTCTCCGGTCCAGCGCGGCCGAAGGCGATCGCCATCGCGGGCGACCACGGTGACCCGGTTGTCGCGCAGGGCCTCCGTCCGGAACGCGGCACATCCGAGACGCCCAGCACAACGTAACCAACACTCAGAGGTGGCGAGCCCGGTCGTCGTGGGCTGTTCGGCCCGGCGTGATCCAAACGAAAGGCCCCGGGACCGGATCCCTGGGGGCCGCATCGCTGTACGCGTACCTGGCGATCGGCCTGGGCACGCAGAACCTCCTGGTACGCAGGCGCGCCGTCGCGCTGTGACCCTGCGGCCGGAGCTCACCGCTGCCGCCTACAGCGGCACGATGACGAGGGCGGTGTCGTCGCCGAGCCCTGTCGACGGCAGCAGATCCGCCAGCAGGGCATCGGCGAGATCTCCGGCCTCGGCCTGGGTTCCGCGATGGCGGGTCAGGGAGGCGGCCAGCCGGGAAAGGCCGGTGTCGATGTCTTCGTTCCGGCGCTCGATCAGGCCATCGGTGTACAGCACGAGGAACGCGCCCTCGGTGAAGGGCACCGTGGCCTGCGCCCAGGGGCCGCGGTCGAGGCGGGCGCCGAGCGGTGGGTCGGTGGCCCGGTCCAGGAACTCGACGGTGCCGTCACTCCGCAACAGAGCCGGTGGCGGATGACCGGCGCTGCTGTAGGTGATGTGGCGGGTCTCCCAGTCGATGAGCGCGCTGGCCACCGTCGTGTTCTCGGCCCCTACGACGGAGTCGGCGTACAGCTCCAGGATCTCCAGGGCGCGGGCGGGGCCGCCGCAGGAGCGCGAGGCGGCGCTGAGCGCGCTGCGCAGTTGCCCCATGACGGTGGCCGCGGACAGTCCGTGACCGACCACGTCGCCCACGGCGACCCCGAGGCGGTCGCCCGGCAGGTCCACCAGGTCGTACCAGTCGCCGCCCACCTCCAGCGCGCGGACGGCAGGCCGGTAACGCACGGCCACCGGGTGATGCCCGATCGCACGCGGCGCGGGCAGCATCGCTTCCTGCAGGCTCAGCGCGACCGCGCGGGCCTGGATCAGTTCGGTGACGTCCGCCACCCGGTGCAGCAGCATCGCGACCCGCCCGTCCGCGTCGGGAACAGGAATGTTGGTGATGCTCCAGAAGCGCGCTTCCACCGTCCGGGGCCGGACGGTGATGCCCGTCGGGTCGAACCGCTGCAGCTCCATGGTCTCGGCCCTGCCGGTCCTCGCGACCCGGCGCAGGGACTCCCCGATGTTGCGCGCCACGGCCGCGTTGGGATGGTTCGGCGTGTCGGCGTAGTCGTCGGGCATGTAGTGGCCGATCACGCGCTCGCGGCTACGGTTGACCACGCGCAGCCACTCCTTGTTGACGTCCGCGAAGAACAACTGCGGAGTGAGGAGGGCCACCGCCCCCGGGAGTGCCTGGAACACCGCCCGGTAATCGATCTCTGGTTGCTTCATGGCTGTACCGCCTGGACACAGTGAGATCCCACTTACACCATGTCGGATTTACGCGGCACGCGCCTCTGGATGCCGGCGCGGCCGCGCCGTACGGTCACACAGCGTGACGCGGAACGGATGGCGCTCGCCCCGCCGGCCGGAACGGCCGTGTACACGGGCCCACAGGCCCCGGTCCCGGACCCGTCCCGTGAGCGGTGGGAACAGGAGGAGGTCGGCATCGAGCCTGGTCCGGGAAGTCGTGTACGCGGTGTGCCCCAGCGTCTCAGATCGCGCCCAGGCGCACGGCGTCTCAGATCACGCCGTCGCACACGGCGGCGACGAACACCCGCCACGAAGCGGGGCCGAAAACCTGAGCGCCCAGACCCGGGTCCTTGCTGTCACGCACGGCCTGGCGGCCGGATATCAGAGCAGCGTGCTCGACGCAGTTGTTGTTCGAGCCGCTGTAGGTGCTCGTGTGCCAGAGCGCGGCCTCCAGTTCGGCAGCCGGGAGATCCATTTCTTCGGTCATGGTCTGCTTTCCTCGATGAGGTCGCGAATGTACCGCCGGGAGGCGGTCGGGGAGAGCGCGGCGGCGGTCAATTCGTCCCACGCCTTCGCATACCTCTGGACATCCGCACGCTGCTCAAGCAACGTACCACCGGTGATGTGCTCCAACCACACCACTTCGACCGGGGGTTCCGGCAGCAGGCTGAGAGCGGCGAACGACACGTACTGCTCCATGGGCAGTACGGAATTCAGCGGCAGCACCTGGATGGTGATGTTCGATCGGGTGCCCGCGCTCAGCAGCTGCTGCAACTGTTCCTGGACGATGTCGCCCCCTCCTCCGATCCGGTGGAGAGCCGGTGCGTCGATCACTGCGCGAAGCCGGAACCCCGCAGTGTTGTCGAGGAGTTCCTTGCGCTTCATGCGCGTCTGGACCAGCGGCTCGATCTGGTCCTCGGGGAATGCAGCCCCGAACAAGTGCCGCATGTACGCCTCGGTCTGCAACAGCCCCGGCACGAGCATCGGCTCGAACGTACGGACCGCCCGCGAGTCCGCCTCCAACGTCAGATAGTCCTTCAGCTCGTCGTGAAGGAGTGGGCCGTGCCCGCTCCACCAGTCGACCTTGTGGATCTCCTTCGCCAGGCGCTTCAGATTCGCCCGCTGCCGCTCGTCCTCGACTCCGTACAGATTGAGCAGAGTGGTCAGGTCCAGCGGGCGGATACCTCGCTTGCCGTTCTCGATCTGACTGATCTTGGGCTGCCCGCACTCCAAGGCGTCGGAAGCATCCTGCACCTTGAGACCGGCTTCCAGACGAAATCGACGAAGTTCGCCGCCGAGTCGGCGGCTACGCATGGTGGGCATGTCGCTCTGAGCCATGGCCACATGATGGTCACGCCCTTCAACGGTGCACAACTGCCACCGGCAAGTTGCACCCGTACGCATGAATCACTTATGGAATAGTTGCCTAAGAGATGACTCTCGCGGCACCATCCTCCGCATGACCGAGAGCAGTCGGTCCGCCACTGTGCATTGATCGATTGGCACGCCCTCACATCACCCAGGAGGAGCCATGAACGCCACGATGGAGACAGAACCCCCGCACTACCGGCACGAGTTGTACGTACACCCCCAGTCACTCGCCCAGATGCGCCGCATCGTCGCCTGCCTGGTGGACCTGTGGGACTTCCGGGAGTTGACGGACGCCGCCGCGCTCTGCGCCCACGAACTGCTGACCAACGTCGGCCGTCACACGCCCTCGCCGCGCTGCACCCTCACGCTCCGGCGCCGCACCGACGGTGTACGCATCACCGTCGGCGACTCCAGCCCGACGCCGCCCACGCCTCGCGTCCCGGACTGGATGGCCGAGAGCGGGCGGGGGCTCGCGCTCATCGGCGGGCTGGCCGCCAGCTGGGGCTCCGAGCCCGCCCCGTACGGCAAGGACGTCTGGGCGGACCTGTGCAGCTCACGCCGGAGGAGCGTCGCATGAGACACCACGACTCCCCCGCGCACGCCCTCGATCACCGGCCGTCCTCCCGGCACGCGGCGGCCGAACTCGGCTCCGCGCTGCGCGAGGCGGGCATCCGCGTCCCACTCGCGAGGCACTGCGCCGAACCACAGCCCGGTCAGGTCGAGTTGGGACCGCTGTCCCCCGGCGAGGCGAGCCAGTTGGCCCGGCTCGTCCGGACGGGCACGAAACGCACGCTCAAGGCCGCGCGCGCCTTACGCGACATCGTCGACGCCTACCGCCTCGACCTGCCGGGAATCCAGGTCCGGGACGGCCGCATCGCGCTCGGCAGCGCCTCACCGGCCACCGCCGAACTCCTGGCCCGGCTGCTCGGCGCCCCTCCGCCGGGCCCGGACACCCTGGCCGCCGCCCCGCTGGACGCGGACCGGGTCGGCGAGCGACTGCGGCTCGCCTTCACCGCCGCCACCGGTGGGGACGTGCTCGATGTCCACGTAGAGGAAGCGGAAGCGGGGCCGGACGTGGAACCGGTGCTGGCGCTCGGCTCCATCGACGAGGCTGCGGCGCGTCGGCTGGTCGCGGCCCTGCGGTTCTGAATCAGGAGGCCGACAGGGCGCCCGTGTCGTGATCCGCGTCGCCCTCCGGGTCGTCGCCGCCGGTCGCCGCGCAGGAGGCCCGACGCCGCCGCGAGGCAGACGGCCGGCCTGTCGCCTTCCGCCCCCTGGCTGCCCTACCTGTGCGGTCGGACTCCCCCTCGGCTGTCGAGAGGGAGTCTCGCCATGCTCGGGCGCAGGCGGCCAGCAGCACCGACGAAGTCCGGCGTCGATCAGGCGGTGCTCGTCAGGCACCTTGAAGGCGGCTGCGGGCCGCGTCGATCTCGCCCCGGGCCGCAGCGCCATATACGGCCTGGTCCCGCAGAGCCGCGAATACGCGGACAAAGTACGCAATGTTCTCGGGCCTGGACGTCTGGAACGCCCCTGACCAGAACTCCTGCTTGAGCAAGCTCTCATCGAACAGGTAGAAGCCCTCACCGGGGTAGAGCGAACGCGCCCGGCCGTCCGGGATGATCCCGATCGACACATACGGAAGCCGCGACACGTCCAGGAGGTGGTCGAGCTGCCCGTTCATCACCTCGGCGCCGCCCGTGTTGTTGGTCAGCGCCGAGGCTTCCAGGAGGAACGAGAAGATCGGTGCCCCGGTGCCGAGAAACCTTTTCCGAGCCATGCGGTTCCGCGCCGCTTCCTCGACATCGTCCAATGGCAGGTCGTGAAGCCTGGCATGGATGGTGAACTGTGCCTTCGTGTACTCGACCGTCTGTAGAAAACCGGGAATGAACAGCGACTCGTAGACGCGGAGAACCCTGGTCCTTGCATACAGGTCCATGGCTTGCAACTGGAGGCGTTTCATCCCTGGTCGGTGCCACCGTTTGTAGTCGGTCCACATCAACTCGATCTCGCGACGCACCGCGACAAGTTCGGGAATCTTCCCTTCGGCGGCGCAAGCCGTTGCCCACCTTCGGATGTCGTCCTCGGTCGGGACCTGTGTCCCGTGCTCGATCTTCGACACCTTGGTCTTGTGCCACCCGCAGCGCCGCGCGAGTTCGACGGCCGAAATGTTGTTGTCCCGGCGTAATTCCTTGAGCTGGATGCCGAAAGCGTGTCTCGTGGACTCGGAGGGTTCTTGGTCCGACATGTCTCTAGGGCTTGTACTCACCGTTGGGGACACCGAGCGACCATGCCCGCTCGAATGCTTCATTGCAGAATCCGACCACGTACGGATCGGTCGAGAGCTGAATGTCCGTCTGTTGGTTGTCTCCCCCGATGAGGTTGAACACCACCAGGTCATCACGGATCAGGCAGTCGTTACCCGGCAAGGGCAGCACCGATGCGAGAGGGCGGGGAAGCCACCGAAGACTCTCCGCGGGGTCAGCCAGCTCGACCGCCATCCGCTGGTAGTCCGAGAGCGGTTCGGAGACAACCCTCACACGCCGGTAAGGAAATCCGGAAGCGGCCTTCCTCGTCAGGAACTCACGATGCCCGCACATTGTCTCCTCGACCGTCTCACGGTCGCCCGAACGCCATGCTTCGAACAGTGAACGGTCTACCTCATAGAAGTCGCGAAGCTCAAGCTTTCGGATTTCTTGGGCAGGGTCACCGAACAGCAGCTCGATTCGGCGTGATGCCGAGATCAATTCCATAGCGCTCCCTGACGTACTTCCGCACGAACACATCCATGGTCCGCCCGGACATCTCCCCGAACGTCTCGTCGTCGGCCAGCGCGACGAGCTGATCCCGAACCCTCGGCCCACGCTTCTTGAGCTGCACGATCCACGAATCACGGTCGGTCTCGTAGAACGTCTCGCACTCGATTCCGCCTTGCGATTCGGGGTCCGTGCAGAAAAACGTAGCGGTCACATCGTCGTCAATGTAGCCGTGTTGCCGCATTTCTCTCCCCCATGTTCGGGCCAACGCCGCCCACCGACCCTCGCCCTGCGACCACCCCGAGGTCAAGAGCCCAGCAGCGCGAAGTCTTCCTCCGGGCGAACTCCCAGCAACTATGAGCAACTTCGTTGAGTCCCATCGGCCCATGCTCATACGGTCCATCCCACGCCCCGGCCGTCCTCACGGCGGTTCGTGAGCAGAGCGGAGGTACGAATTGAACGCCGTCGACCTTCTCAGGTCACCCAACACCGTACTGGCCAACGCTGTTGACGATGCTCTGGACGTGCTTCGCCCGCGTCTCCTTGAGACCGGAGCGGAACGAATCGATTTCACCGTGGGGACGCAGCTCAACGGGCGCCCCCATATCGGGACGCACTTGGTGCAGTCCCTGTCGTTCCTGGTTGCCGAGCGGGCCAGGGACGAGTTCGGGATCGAGACGGTCGTCGACTTCGTCGCGCTGGACAACGCCCCCGCCGAGACGATCACCCGGGACGGCCGAAAGTATCAGCTGTCCTACCACCACCAACGCGGCGCCCATGGCATCCGCGCCCTCGTCGCCGAGCACTACTCCCCACTCCTGAAGGCAATGACCCGCCGCACCGGCGTGGAATACCGGGTCGGCACCTACACCGAGCAGCAGGCCGGTCCAGAGTTCCGGGCTGAGTTCCTGCGGACGCTGGAGCACTTGGACGAAATCCGGTTCTGGCTGGCCCCGGCCAGGGGAATCGCTCACATCCGGCTGCCGTGCCCGGTGTGCGGATGGGCGGAGAAGCACGCCGATCACACGCGGCTGCTGGAGCTGGACGGCTCGGGCGCCCTGTTCGAGGCAAGGTGCCACACGCACGGCTGGTACGAGACGGACGTGACGCCCTTGGGCGGCGGCTACCTGGATTTGGCGACTCTGTGCCGCAATGTCGTCAAGGAACGGTCCTGCCGCCCTGCGGACGGCACGTTGCACGTCATGGTGAAGGGCGGCGACTGGACGTTCGGCTGCCAGTTGGTGGACGGCGCACACGCGGCCATCGGCCCATCTGCCGCCCCGGTGCCGCTTCGGATCTTCACCCCTCAGATCCTCGGCAGCGACGGCGGGAAACTCTCCAAGAGTCTCCTGAACGCGACTGCCGACGCCGGAGACCCGTCGGGAGGCAGCACCGCCGAGTGGCTGCTGAATCCGGCGGTGTGGCCCGGCACGCAAGCGGACTACGTGGAAGCGCTCACCGGTGTCGGGGAGCTGATGCTCAGCGATCCGAGGCACTTCTACCGGTCCTACACCACGACCGCATTGGAAACTCTGATGACCAGCCGCCGACCTGCCAGGAACCAGTCCCAGGCACATGGCCGTCCCCGCAGCATCCAGATCTACAAGCAGTACTTCGACCTGATCGCCGATGGTTCCAAGACCGTCGAAGTCCGGGTGGCCTACGACTCGATGAAACGGATCAAGGCCGGAGACCTGCTCAACTTCACCTGTCGCGGTGAAGAGTGCCTGACCCGAGTCAAGCGCGTCGGCCGGTACCGGACGTTCAAGGAGATGCTCGGCACCGAGGACGTGAAGGCAGTCAACCCGAACGCCACCGCGGCCGAACAGTTGCGGGCGGTTCAGGCGATCTTCCCGCCTCACAAGGAAGCCCTCGGTGTCCTCACGTTCGAGATCGAGCGGGTGGACGCCGATGAATAGGCCCCGGCGGGTGCTGGTGGTCTGCAAGGGCAACCACTGCCGGTCCCCGATCGCGGCCGTGGTCATCGCCGAGCGATCCGGGGGGACACTGGAGGTGCGCTCGGCCGGCACCCGCGACTGGCATGTCGGCAAGCCCGCCCATCCCCTGGCGGTGGAGGCCGCCGCCGCCTTCGGCTACGACCTCACCGAGCACCGGGGCCGGCTCCTGGACGAGGACCTTCTCTCCTGGGCTGACGACCTGATGGCAGTGGACGGCGAAACCGCCCTGGCCGTCGAAGCACTGGCCGGTCCGGGCCGACCGGTCTCCGTCCTCGGCGAGGGCATCACCGACCCCTGGGGAGGCGGCCAGGAGGTCTTCGCCAGAACCGTCCTGGAGATCCAGGAAGTCATCGGGATGCCCCATACGGCCTGAACGCCATCACGAGCAGCCCGGCCGTCCATTGTTCCTCGTGGAAAAGCGGTCCGCTGTTCCCCGTAAAGGCGGTCCGCGCTACGAGCCCTCAAAGGTCACTGGTGTCCTGCTGGCACCCGGGCTGGTTCACCTCAGCTCCGAGACCACACCGGATGGAGACCGGGCACGGCGGAGTTCGCCCTGGCGCGGAATCAGGAGGCCGACAGGGCACCCGTGTCGTGATCCGCGTCGCCCTCCGGGTCGTCGCCGCCGGTCGCCGCGGACTCCGGGGGCGCGGGGGCCGGGGGCAGGTTGTCCTCGTCGTCCTCGTCGGCCTGTTCGTCGGGGGCCGCCTGGACGCCCACGGCCTGGGAGGACGAGACGTTCTGGTCGATCGCGCCGCCGCCGCCGTCGTGGTCGCTGCCCGCCGTGCCCTTGCTGAAGGGGCCCAGCACGTTGAGCGTGCGGTCCACCTCCAGCCAGGAGTCGGCGTTGGAGTTGTCGATGGTGATCAGGGAGGGCCCGTGGTGGGTCTCCATGCCACCGTCCGGGGCGTCGGCCCAGGCGGTGCCGGTGGCCAACTGGCCCTGACAGAGGGCGCCGAGGGCGATCACCAGGGCGGCCCGTGCCCTGGACTGGACGGTTCGTGCCATGGGTCCGTGTCCTTCTCTCGCTGTGGTTCACGTGGTGCCGGGGCCCCGTGGGGCGTGGGGGTGCGCCACGGGGCCCCGGCGTTCGGGCGGAGCGGATGCGGCCGGGCGCTCCCCCGCTCCCGGCGCGCAGTCCGCGTCAGACGGTCACGGCCACGGGCTCGGGGGCCGGGTGATGCCTGCTGATGTTCTTCTCCAGCAGCTCCGTCGAACGCTGCACCCCGATCCCCTCGGCCGGGACGAACTCGGGGAGCCGCCCGTCGGACTGCCTGAGATCCGTCAGCGCGCTGTCGATCGCCGCGTGCGCGGCGAAGAGGCAGGGGGTGCTGTAGATGGCCACCTGGCACTCCAGATCGGCCAGTTCGGAGAGCGAGAGCCGGGGCGACTTGCCGCCCGCGATCTGGTTGAAGAGCAGCGGCTTGTCACCGACCACCCTCCGGATGCGCTTGATCCACTCGACGCTGCGCACCCCGTCGACCAGGACGACATCGGCGTCCGTCTCGGCCAGCGCCTGGGCCCGGCGCAGGATGTCGGACTCCTCCGTGGCGTCCGTGCGGGCGACGACCACCAGGTCCCGCCTGCTCTCCAGCACCAGGTTGAGCTTCTCCAGGTACTCCTCCAGCGGCAGCACCTGCTTGCCGTCCGCGTGACCGCACCTGCGGGGGCGCTTCTGGTCCTCCAGGATGATGCCGGAGGCGCCGATCCGCTCCAGCCGCTGCACCACGTGGCAGGCGACCTCGGGGTCGACATAGCCGTCGTCGATGTCGACCAGCAGGTGGTGGGAGGGGAAGGCCAGCCGCAGCCGCTCCACGAAGGCCACCATGTCCGGCCACGCGATGAAGCCGATGTCGGGGAGCCCGTAGTGGGAGGCGGCGAAGCCGAATCCGGACACGAAGAATCCGTCGTAGTGGCGGGCCACGACGGAGGCCGAGTACATGTCGTAAATACCGATGAGCGGGGTCGTCCCCGGAGATCGGACTTCTTCTCTCAGTGCAGTTCCGTAGCGCACAGCGTCTCTCCTTGACCAATGGATGAACGGGTGAACGGGTGTCGAGCGATGTCGTCCCGGGCTCTGCGTGCTCGTCGGTGCCCGGCCCCGGAGCCACCGAGGGCACGGATACGGGAACACCACGCACAGCACTCGCCCGCGAAAGAGGCGGCGGCGTTCCTGCCGCACGGGACGTAAAACTGCCCTCTTGCGAAGACGCGTACATCTATACAGACGTGACCGTGTCTTTACCTAGGGGCGCGCCGCTTTTTACCTTGCGTGCGAGTCTTTGCGGGTGTGCGCCGGGGGCCTGCCGGAGGCGCGAAGAATCCGGCGGGTGTTTCCTTTCGGATCATCCGAAACAACAACTCGGGAAAGCGCCGAATACCTTGTGTATGCACCATGTTGACGTTTCACGGGACCGCCGGAGCGGCAGCGGCGAGGGGCGCCGTCCGGTGTTCGACCGGACGGATTCAGCAGTAACGTTCCCGCCGCTCCGGGAGCCGTCGACGGCAGCTCTACCGGTCGAACTGTTCGAGAAGGCTTTCCACATAGGTTTCCAGGCGCTCCGCGAGCACCCCGGGCGTCAGATCGGTCCGGCCCAGCTCTCGCCACGGAACCGCCAGCTTCTCCGCGTCCGGGGCGTAGCCGAGCGCGTCCAGCAGCCGCCAGTACAGGTGGTCCGCACCCGTGGCCAACCGCCCGCCCGCCTCCTCGTACCGTCCGGCGAATCCCATCCCGGCCGGGACGCCGTGCAGCAGCGCCAGCGCCGTCGAGCAGTGGGCGACGTCCAGGTCGGCCGGGCCCCAGGAGGTCTCGACCCAGTCGACGACTCCGCCGATCCGGAGGCCCGCCCCTTCGCCGGTGAAGAGCACATTGCCCGGATGGAAGTCGCGGTGCAGGAACCGCGGGGCGTACGCGGGAGGTTCGCGACGGAGCACGTCCACCGCCCGCCGCCACAGCAGCGGCCGGCCGGTGCCCTCGGGCACCCGCACCCGGTCCGGCGCGGTCCACGCCTCGTAGTCGCGCGGCCGGGTCGCGTCGGTCACCCGTACCCGATGGATGTCGGCCAACTGCTCCGCCAGCAGGCGGATTCGCTCCTGCGCCCCGGCGTCACCGACCTCCACCCGGCCGGGCAGCAGCGTCATCAACAGCGAGGGGTGGTCGCAGTGTTCACCCCCGGCGTCGACGGCCACGCACCGGGCCGCCGGAACGCCGGTGCCGTCCAGCAGCCCCAGGATGTCCGCCTCCCGGGTGAGCAGCCCCGGCGCATGCCGTACGTAGAAGGGCTTGACGAAGGACCTCAGCACGAGCGAACGCCCGCCCTGCGGACCGGAGATGTCCAGCCGCCGCATCCGCGAGCTCCAGCCACCGCGCAGCCGCTCCGAGCCCGTGATCCGCTCGCCCGGCGCGAGGTGCTTCTCGACCCACGCCCGGGTCGCCGCCCAGCCGGATCCGTCGTCCGCGTTTTCGTCCATGCGGGGAGCCTACGCACCGCACTCATGATCGCCCGGCGTCCATATCGGGAATGCGTTTTCACTCGATGGGT
This sequence comes from Streptomyces sp. DvalAA-43, assembly GCF_900091725.1. Taxonomy (GTDB): domain Bacteria; phylum Actinomycetota; class Actinomycetes; order Streptomycetales; family Streptomycetaceae; genus Streptomyces; species Streptomyces pulveraceus. The sequence continues at coordinate 339,888 of NZ_FMBW01000030.1, forward strand.
GACCCGAGAAGTACGCCTTCGCCGGGCAGGATTGCCGTGCTCGGAAGCCTCGGTGTGATCAGGCACCTTGCCGGTCACGCAAAAGAGAATCCGAAAGACAAGGAGCACTTCATGACCCGCATCGGTCTGCTGGCCGCCCGCACACTCGTCGTCGCCGCCGCATCGGCCCTGTTGGTGACCGGCACCGCACAGGCCGCCGCACCGGCGAAGTACGCGAAGCACGAGGACGCCGCCGCCGTACTCAGGAAGGCAGGGGTGACATGGACGTCCAGCGGCGGCTGCTCCAACTGGAACAAGCGCACGTGTACGTCGTTCACGCGGATCAACAAGGCGTCCGTCGAAGGCGTCATCGCGTTCAAGAAGGCCAGCGGCTGCAAGGTGGTCATCACCGGCGGCACGGAGGCGGGGCACAGCTCCGGCACGTACAGCCACCGCAACGGCTACAAGACCGACATCTCCACCAAGGTCTCGTGCGTCAACACCTACATCACACGCAAGTTCGCCAAGGCGGGCAAGCGCAGTGACGGGGCTGCCCTGTACAAGTCCCCGGCGGGGAACGTCTACGCGAATGAGGGCAGCCACTGGGACATCACGCACTACAACGGCAAGGCGTAGGAACAGCAAGGGGCAGCGTGTGGCGGGCCATGTGCCCGCGCACACCGTGTCCGGGCAGGTCGTCGGCCACCAGCCGCGGCGGCCGGCGTCCGGAACCGACCTGGGCGCCCCGCGCCTTGTGCGGAGCGGCCCCTCTCACTTCCGGTACAGCGCCTCGATCTCCTCCGCGAAGTCCCGTGCGATGACATCCCGCTTCAGCTTCAGCGAGGGCGTCAGCCGGCCGCTCTCCTCCGTGAAGTCCACCGGCAGCACGGCGAATTCGCGGATCGACTCCGCGCGGGAGACCAGCCGGTTGGCCTCGTCGACGGCACGTCGCAGCGCCGTGCGCAGCTCCTCGTCGTCGACGAGTTCCCGGATCGGCACGTGCTGCTTCTTCTTCATCTGCCGCCAGTGGGCGAGCCCGTCCGGCTCCAGAGTGATCAGGGCGGTGACGAAGGGGCGGTTGTCGCCGACCACCATGCACTGGCCGACCAGGGGGTGGGCGCGCAGCCAGTCCTCCAGGGGCGCCGGGGTGACGTTCTTGCCGCCGGAGGTGATGATGATGTCCTTCTTGCGGCCGGTGATCGTGAGATAGCCGTCCGCGTCGAGCGCGCCCAGGTCTCCGGTGGCGAACCAGCCGCCCTCCTGCGCGGGTACGGCCCGGCCCTGTCCGGCGTCCCAGTAGCCCTGGAACACCTGCCTGCCGCCGAGCAGCACCTCGCCGTCGTCCGCGATCCGTACGGCGGTGCCGGGCAGCGGCCAGCCGACGGTGCCCAGGCGCGGCTTGAGCGGCGGGGTGACGGTGGCGGCGGCGGTGGTCTCGGTGAGGCCGTATCCCTCGAAGATCTCGATGCCCGCGCCCGCGTAGAACGCCGCGAGCCGGTGGCCCAGCGGGGAGCCGCCGCAGATCGCGTACCGGACGTGTCCGCCGAGCGCGGCCCGGATGCGGCGGTAGACCAGCGGGTCGTACAGGGCACGGGCCGCCCGCAGGCCCATCCCCGGGCCGGGGCCGGTGCCGTGCTCGGCGGCCTCCACGGCCTCCCCGTACCGCTGGGCGATCCGCGCGGCGCGGTCGAACGACGAGGCGCGGCCCATCTTCTCGGCGGTGGCGCGGCCGGTGTTGTACACCTTCTCCAGCACGTACGGGATGGCCAGCAGGAACGACGGCCGGAACCCGGCGAGGTCGGCGAGCAGGTCATCCGTCCGGATCGACGGGGCGTGGCCGAGGCGGACCCGGGCGCGCAGACAGCCGATCGCGACCATCCGCCCGAAGACATGGGAGAGCGGGAGGAAGAGCAGGGTGGACGCGGGGTACTTGCTGACCGACTTGAAGACCGGGTGCAGGAGCTCGATCGCGTTGTCGACCTCGGCGAAGAAGTTGCCGTGGCTGAGGACACAGCCCTTGGGGCGGCCGGTGGTGCCGGAGGTGTAGATGAGGGTGGCGGGGGTCTCCGGTTCCAGTGTGGCGCGGCGGGCGGCGACGGTGTCGTCGGGGACGTCCCGGCCGAGGGTCTTCAGCCGCCCGAGCGCGCCCGTGTCGAACTGCCACAGATGGGCGAGGTCGCCGAGCTGCTTGCGTTCCTGGCTGATCAGCCGGCTCTGCTCCGCGGTCTCGACGGCGCACGCGACGGCGCCGGAGTCCTGGAGTATCCAGCGGGTCTGGAAGGCGGAGGAGGTCGGGTAGATGGGTACGGTGACGAGGCCGGCGGCCCAGGCCGCGAAGTCGAGCAGGGTCCACTCGTAGGTGGTCCGGGCCATGATCGCGATCCGGTCCCCGGCGCCGAGGCCCTCCGCGACGAGCCCCTTGGCGACGGCGAGCACCTCGTCGGCGAACTCCGCCGCCGTCACGTCCTGCCAGCCGCCGTCCGGCCGCTTGCGGCTGAACGCGGCGTCGGCGGGCGCCTCGCGGGCGTTGTCGAACGGGATCTCGGCGAGCGAGCCCCGGCGGACGGGCGGCGCGGCGGGCGGTACGGAGACCTGGCGCACCGAGCCGTCCGCGGCCCTGACCTTGGTCGGCTCGACGAGGACGGGGGCGGTGGGGGCCGGGGTGGTGGAACCGGGGGCGGTGGGTGGCGTGGACACGTGCGGCTCCTCAACATGGGGTCGGGTGATCTCGCCGGTTCCGTCCGGCGGCCGGGTCGTCAGGGGTGTCGGAGACGTCCGACGCGCCCGGGAAGTCAGGGACGTTCGAGGACGGCCGTGACGCCCTGGCCGCCCGCCGCGCAGATCGAGATCAGCCCCCGGGACGGCGCGTCGCGCTCCGCCAGGAGTTTCGCGAGCGTGGCGACGATCCGGGCGCCCGTCGCGGCGAACGGATGGCCGGTGGCGAGCGAGGAGCCCGCGACGTTGAGCTTGTCCCGGTCCACGGGCGCGAGGCCCTGCTTCTCCCAGGCCGCGAGGGTGGCCAGCACCTGGGAGGCGAAGGCCTCGTGGATCTCGAACAGGTCGAAGTCCTCGATGGTGAGCCCGGCGCGCTCCAGCATGCGCGGTACGGCGTACGCGGGCGCCATCAGGAGCCCGTCGTCGCCGTTCACGTAGTCCACGGCCGCCGTCTCGTAGAGGGAGAGGTAGGCGAGCGGCTCCAGGTCGTGCGCGCGGGCCCACTCCTCGCTCGCCAGCAGGACGGTCGCGGCGCCGTCGGTGAGCGGGGTGGAGTTGCCCGCGGTCATCGTCGCGTCGGGGTGGTCGGTGCCGAACACCGGCTTCAGCGTGGCGAGTTTCTGCACCGTGGAGCCGGGGCGGAGGTTCTGGTCGCGGGCCAGGCCCCGGAACGGGACGACGAGGTCGTCCAGGAAGCCGCGCTCGTACGCCGCCGCGAGGCGCTGGTGGCTGGTGGCCGCGAGCAGGTCCTGGTCCTCGCGGGTGATGCCCCACCGGCGGGCGGTGACCGCCGCGTGCTCGCCCATCGAGAGACCGGTGCGGGGCTCCGCGTTGCGCGGGATGTCCGGGACGAGGTGCCGGGGGCGTACGCCGGCGAGCGCCTTGATCCTGGCGCCCGTCGACTTCGCCCGCCGGGCGTCGAGCAGCAGCCTGCGCAGCTCGTCGTTGACGCCGAGGGGCGCGTCGCTCGTGGTGTCGGTACCGCCCGCGACCGCCGAGTCGATCGCCCCGAGCATGATCTTGTTCGCGGCGGCGACGACGGCCTGGAGCCCGGTGCCGCAGGCCTGCTGGACGTCGTACGCCGGAGTGCGCGGGTCGAGCGCCGAGCCGAGCACGGTCTCGCGGGCCAGGTTGAAATCGCGGCTGTGCTTGAGCACGGCCCCGGCCACGAACTCGCCGACCCGCTCCCCCTGGAGCCCGAACCGCTCGACCAGACCGTCCAGGGCGGCCGTGAGCAGCTGCTGGTTGGAGGCGCGCGCGTACGGGCCGTCGGAGCGCGCGAACGGAACGCGGCTGCCGCCGACGACCGCGACCCTGCGGGGCTGCGGGAGTGCGAGGGGGATCATCTCGACCAGCTCCTGACTCTTGAGTAACCTTACTCTGGAGTAAATCTACGACCGAGCAGGGAGTCTGGACAATGGCCGACCGCTATCTGCACTTCACCGGCACAGCACCCGGCCGTTTTCTGACCCGGCGGCTCGGCCTCCCGCAACCCGCCCCGCTGCGCCGCTGGTCGCCGGGGACCCCGACGCTGGACGGCCCGCTGCTCCACCTCACCGCCGGGGACTCCACCGTCACCGAGGAGCTCTCCGCACTCCTCGCGGCCACCGGCCTCGACGTCACCGAGCGCGTCGAACGCATCGAACGCGCCGAACGCCCCGCCGGGATCGTGCTGGACGCGACGGCCGTCGTCACCCCCGGCGGGCTCGCCGGTGTCCACGCGGCACTGCACCCCGTGGTCCGCTCCCTCGCCCCGGGCGGGCGCGTCGTGGTGCTCGGGGTGCGGCCCTCGGCCGACGACCACCACCAGGCCGCCGCCCAGCAGGCGTTGGAAGGGTTCGTGCGCTCCCTGGGCAAGGAGATCGGCAGGGGCGCCACCGTACAGCTGCTCCGCATCGACCCGGAAGGCGTCGCGGGGGCCGAATCCACCCTGCGCTTCCTGCTCTCACCCCGCTCCGCGTACATCAGCGGCCAGGTGATCGAGCTGACCGCCGCCGCGCCCGCCCCCGTAGCCGACTGGGCGGCCCCGCTCGCCGGGCGCACCGCACTGGTCACCGGAGCCGCGCGCGGCATCGGCGCCTCCGTCGCCTCGGTGCTGGCCCGGGACGGCGCCCGGGTGATCTGCCTGGACGTCCCGCAGACCGGGGACGAGCTGGCCCGGACCGCCGACGCGCTCGGCGCCACCGCGCTGCCCCTGGACATCACCGCCGACGACGCGGCGCAGCGGATCGCCGCCGCGGTCCCCGACGGCCTCGACGTCCTCGTCCACAACGCGGGCATCACCCGCGACCGCCGTCTCGCCAACATGCCGGCGGACCGCTGGGCCTCGGTCCTCGATGTGAACCTCGACAGCGTGCTGCGCACCACGGACGCGCTGCTGGCGGCGGGCACCGTCCATCGCGGCGGCCGGATCGTCGCCACCGCGTCCATCGCCGGCATCGCGGGCAACAACGGCCAGACGAACTACGCGGCGAGCAAGGCGGGCATCATCGGGCTGGTCCGCGCGCTGGCCCCGCGCGCCGCCGCCGACCACGGCGTCACGGTCAACGCGGTGGCCCCCGGCTTCATCGAGACGAAGATGACCGCGGCCGTCCCCCTCCTCATCCGGGAGGCGGGCCGCCGGATGAACTCCCTCGGGCAGGGCGGCCTCCCGGTCGACGTCGCCGAGACGACCGCCTGGTTCGCCCAGCCCGCCTCGACGGCCGTCAACGGCCAGGTCGTACGCGTCTGCGGCCAGAGCCTGCTGGGGGCGTGACCGTGCCGAACCTGAACGCGGCCCTCGTACGCGGCGCCGTCACCTCCCCGTTCAAGCGGGCCGGCCGCCCCGGCGCCACCCTGCCCGCCGGCCGGGCCGCGCTCCCGGCCGCGCCGACCGCGCCTGCCCCGCTCGCCGCGTACCGCCGGATCTGCGGCTTCCCCCAGCCGGGCCCGCTGCCGCCCACCGACCCGGACGCACTGCCGCTCACCTACCCGCACGTGCTGGGCTTCCCGCTCGCCATGCGGCTGATGACCGCCCGGAAGTTCCCGCTGCCGGTCGTCGGCCTCGTCCACACCTGGATCGAGATCACCCGGCACCGGGCCCTGCACCCCGCCGACCCGCTCGAACTCACGGTCTACGCACAGGAGTTGACACCGCACCGGCGCGGCACCGAGGTCACGGTGGTCACCGAGGCGCGGCTGGCGGGCGAGCCGGTCTGGGAGTCCCGCAGCGGCTATCTCTCCCGGCACGCGACGCGCACCGGCCCCGCCCCGGGGGACACCACCCCACTACCGGAGCTCCCCGCCGTCGCCGAGTGGCGGCTCCCCGGGGACCTGGGGCGGCGCTACGGCGCCGCCTCGGGCGACCGGAACCCCATCCACCTGTATCCGCTCACCGCCCGGCTCTTCGGCTTCCCCCGGCCCATCGCCCACGGCATGTGGACCGTCGCCCGCTGCCTGGCCGAGGCACCGCGCCCCGACGAGATCAGCTGGGTACGGGCCGACTTCAGGGCCCCCGTCCTGCTGCCTGCCACGGTCATCTACGCGGCGGACGCCACCGGCTTCCAGCTGCGCGGCACCGGCCGCGTCCACCTCACCGGGCGGACCCGCCGCGCACCCGGCCCGCGGACGGATCCGGCGACTGCCAGGGACGGCCGTTCATGAGGTTCTCCAGACCCGCCCAGGAGAAGTTCATCAGGGTGGCCGCGGCCTCCTTCGCCGAGACGCCCGGGGTCTCGTTCGCCCACCCGGCGAGCGACTCCGCGGCCCCCACGAGCGCCTGCGCGAGCCCCGCCACATCGCGGTCGGGCAGCGCCGGATCGTGGTGCGCCTCGCGGGCCGCGGCCCCGATCAGCTCCGTCACGAAAGCGACGATCTCGTCCCGCATCGCCGTCACCTCGTCGGCGAACGGCTCCCCGTGCGTACGCGCCTGGCGGTGCAGTACCGCCCAGCCGTCCGGATGCTCCGCGGTGTGCGTGAAGAACGCCCGCAGCCCGGACCACAGTTGCCGATCGGCCGGAAGCCCCGGCTCCGCCCCCGCCCGCACCGCGTCGACCAGCGCTTTCGCCTCGCGCCGGATACAGGCGGTGAAGAGCTCCTCCTTGGAGTTCAGATAGAGATAGACGAGCGGCTTGGACACCCCCGCCAGCTCGGCGATCTCATCCATCGACGCGGCCCGGTACCCGCGCTGCCCGAAGGTCTGTACGGCGGCGTCCATCATCTGCTGCTCGCGCACGGCCCGCGGCATCCGTCTGCTCTTCACCGCACCCACGTCGACTTCCTCCCGCCCCCGGTGTGCCACTCCCCCGGTAAGGGTACGGCGCGGGGTTCCGCCCCGCCGTACGCGACGGCGCCCCCGGTCCTGCCGTGAAGGCGGACCGGGGGCGCCGGCGTGTGTCGTGCGTGAGCGGTTACGCGGCGACCGGCACCCGCTCGGGCTCGGCGTCGCGCACCTCGTCGTCGACCGGGGAGGAGGTGGCCGAGTTGTACGCGTCGTGGTCGAGGATCTTCTCGCGGGCCGCGACGATCACCGGGACCAGCGCCTGCCCGGCCACGTTCGTGGCCGTCCTCATCATGTCCAGGATCGGGTCGATGGCCATGAGCAGGCCGACGCCCTCCAGCGGGAGGCCCAGCGTCGAGAGCGTGAGGGTCAGCATGACCGTCGCGCCGGTGAGACCGGCGGTGGCCGCCGAGCCGATCACCGAGACGAACGCGATCAGGACGTAGTCACCGACGCCGAGCTGCACATCGAAGATCTGCGCGATGAAGATCGCCGCCAGCGCCGGGTAGATCGCGGCGCAGCCGTCCATCTTGGTGGTGGCGCCGAACGGGACCGAGAAGGAGGCGTACTCCTTCGGGACGCCGAGGCGCTCGGTGACCTTCTGGGTGACCGGCATGGTGCCGACCGAGGAGCGGGAGACGAAGGCCAGCTGGATGGCCGGCCAGGCGCCCTTGAAGAACTGCACCGGGCTGAGCTTGGCGACGGTGGCGAGCAGCAGCGGGTACACCCCGAACAGCACCAGGGCGCAGCCGATGTAGACGTCGGCGGTGAACGTCGCGTACTTGCCGATCAGGTCCCAGCCGTAGTCGGCGATCGCGTAGCCGATGAGGCCGACGGTGCCGAGGGGGGCGAGGCGGATGACCCACCACAGGGCCTTCTGGAGAAGCTCCAGGACGGACTCGCTGAGGGTGAGGATCGGCTGGGCCTTCTCGCCGAGCTGGAGAGCGGCGATACCGGCGACGGCGGCCATGAAGACGATCTGGAGGACGTTCAGCTCGGTGAACGGCGTGATCACGTTGTCCGGGATGATGCCGGTCAGGAAGTCGAGCCAGGAGCCCGCGTGCTCCGGCAGCTTGCCGTCCTTCGGCGTGAGGCCGGTGCCGGAGCCCGGGTTGGTGATCAGGCCGATCGCGAGGCCGATGGCGACCGCGATCAGCGAGGTGATCATGAACCAGAGCAGGGTGCGGGTGGCCAGCCGGGCGGCGTTGTTGACCTTGCGCAGGTTGGTGATCGACACCAGGATCGCGAAGAAGACGAGGGGCGCGACGGCCAGCTTCAGCAGCTGGACGAAGATGTGGCCGACCTTGTCGAGCGTGGTGTAGAGCCAGCCGATGTCGTAGGTACGCGTGAGCCAGCCGAGGACGACACCGAGGACGAGACCGGCGACTATCTGGGCCCAGAACGGGACCTTGGGTATACGGAAACCGGAGCCGGACGGGCTGCCGGCAGCGGTGGACGCGGGGTTCGCGGACACGGACACACTCCAGATGTGGCGCATCGGGGCGCACGGGGACGACTGTGCGGGGGACGGGGGGTGCGGCGCCCGCGTCAGGGGCGGCGCCGCTGCATGATGCCGTTCAGACGTTGCGGCAACAGACCGCGGACATACAGCGGCAGAGATCGACGTGCAGGCGCTCCACGAGCGGGACGCTCGCGGCGAATCGATGGCGCACTGCTGTCTTCATGTCGAACACGTTAACACTTGAACTTTGAGAACCTCAAAGGTCTTCTTTGACCTGGCCGGGCCCACGGAAGGCCCGCACCCGCGTTCCGGACCGCCCCGGACCCCGCCCGACTCCCGCCGGAACGACAAAACCCCAGTACAGGAGTGGACGCTCCGGTGCTGGGGTTCTGAATGAAAAGGGTGCGGGTGTGAGGAAGCTTACGCAGTCCTTACGCGGCTCTCACGCCGTCGTCGCCGCCGTCGTCACGGGGTGACGTGGTCCTCGCGGGTCCGGTTGGCCTCCAGGCGCCCCTTGGCGCGGTCGACCGTGGACACGATCTGGACGGACATCTCGTCGCGCTGCTTGCGCAGCAGCACATAGCTGAGCGGCGCGGACAGGACCAGGGCGAGCAGAATCACCCAGACGAGATTGGAGCCGTTCGTCCCGGAGGGCAGCAGGCCGAAATGGACGGCCACGGCCGCGACGGCGAAGCAGCCGACGAAGATACTGAGGCGCATCGCGGTGTACCGAATCGTCGCGCTCGGCTTGGCAGCGGACACAGTTGGCCTCTCTCTCGGCGTATGACGGTCCTACGTTCCTGCCCGACCAGTGAAGCATGCCCCGGAATCGATCAGTTCGGAGGGCTCCGCCAACGGGGGTGCGCGCTGCTCAGCGGCCGAGCGGCAGCAGCATGACGATGTCGTCGCGGTCGTCCCCGTCGGCCACCCGGATCGCGTCGGGCACCCGCCCGACCTCCTTGTATCCGCACGAGGCGTAGAACCGGTCGACGCCGGTGCCGCCCCGGCAGGTGAGCCGGACGGCCTCGATCCCCTCGATCCCCCGGGCGGCCCGCGCCGCCGCGTCCATCAGGTCCCGCCCGTACCCCTTGCCCTGGTGGCGGGGGTGGACCATCACCGTGTACAGCCAGAGCCAGTGGGCCATCAGCCGGTGGCCGTTGAGGGCGAGGAAGGCCGTGGCCGCGACGGCGCCGTCCTCGTCGCGACCGATCAGCAGGCGGGTGCGCCCCTCGGCCATGGCGACCAGGTGCCTGACCAGCTCGGGCCGGATGTCGTCGGCCGTGACGGGCGGTACGAAGCCGACCGCGCCGCCCGCGTTGGAGACCTCGGTCCACAGCTCGGCGATGCCGTCCCGCAGCGTGCGGTCGAACGAGGGATCCAGCTCAAATGTAAGTGCCATAGATGCAGATTAACCATTACCACCCTCGGGCCCCAAACCTGTCCAGCACGCGAGAAAGCCCCGGCCGAAGGCCGGGGCTCCCATGGAACCGAACCACTGAGGACGCGCGGCTAAGCGGGGCAGTGGGGCAGCGGGTCAGACGCGCATCGGCTGCGGCGACTCGCGCCGGCCGGCGTCCGGGCCCGGGTACTCGCGGATGATCTCGTAGCGCGTGTTGCGCTCGACGGGCCGGAAGCCCGCGTCGCGGATCAGGTCCAGCAGGTCCTCGCGGCCGAGCTTGTTCGGCGTGCCGTAGTTGTCCGCGTCGTGCGTGATCTTGTACTCGACGACCGAGCCGTCCATGTCGTCCGCACCGTGCTGGAGCGCGAGCTGGGCGGTCTGCACACCGTGCATCACCCAGAAGACCTTGACGTGCGGGACGTTGTCGAAGAGCAGCCGCGAGACCGCGAAGGTCTTCAGCGCCTCGGCGCCGGTCGCCATCGTCGTCCGCGCCTGGAGCTTGTTGCGGACCTTGCCGTCCTTCATGTCCACGAAGTCGTGCTGGTAGCGCAGCGGGATGAAGACCTGGAAGCCGCCGGTCTCGTCCTGGAGCTCACGCAGCCGCAGTACGTGGTCGACGCGGTGCCGGGGCTCCTCGATGTGCCCGTACAGCATGGTCGCCGGGGTCTTGAGCCCCTTCTCGTGCGCCAGGCGGTGGATCCGCGACCAGTCCTCCCAGTGGGTGGCGTGGTCCACGATGTGCTGGCGGACCTCCCAGTCGAAGATCTCCGCGCCGCCGCCGGTCAGCGACTCCAGACCGGCCTCGATCAGCTCGTCCAGGATCTCGGAGGCCGAGAGTCCGGAGATGGTCTCGAAGTGGTGGATCTCGGTGGCGGTGAACGCCTTCAGGGAGACCTGCGGCAGCGCTTCCTTGAGCGCGCTCAGGGAGCGCGGGTAGTAGCGCCACGGCAGCGTGGGGTGCAGCCCGTTGACGATGTGCAGCTCGGTGAGGTTCTCGCCCTCCATCGCCTTCGCGAGGCGGACGGCCTCCTCGATGCGCATGGTGTACGCGTCCTTCTCGCCCGGCTTGCGCTGGAACGAGCAGTAGGCGCACGACGCGGTGCACACATTGGTCATGTTGAGGTGCCGGTTGACGTTGAAGTGCACGACGTCGCCGTTCTTGCGCGTGCGCACCTCGTGGGCGAGGCCACCGAGCCAGGCCAGGTCGTCCGACTCGTAGAGGGCGATGCCGTCCTCACGGGTCAGCCGCTCCCCTGCGCGGACCTTCTCCTCCAGCTCGCGCTTGAGCCCGACGTCCATGCGGCTGCCTCCCAGTTGTCGACGTGCTGTGCGTTTCCCGGTGACAGGTGATACCGGGGCGAACCCCCGGTCCCCCGGGGGCTCCACCACGTTACGCCTACGACTCCTCGGGAAGTTCCCCGACCCGGTTCTCCCACTTGGTGGAGAGCACGATCGTGGTACGGGTGCGCGAGACGCCCCGTGTGCCACTGAGCCGGCGGATGGTCTTCTCCAGGCCGTCCACGTCACCGACGCGCACCTTGAGCATGTACGAGTCGTCGCCCGCGATGAACCAGGCGTCCTCGATCTCCGCGAGGTCCTTCAGCCGGCGCGCCACGTCCTCGTGGTCGGCCGCGTCGGAGAGCGAGATGCCGATCAGGGCCGTGACCCCGAGCCCCAGGGACGCGGCGTCGACGGTGGCGCGGTAGCCGGTGATGACACCGGCGGTTTCCAGCCGGTTGATGCGGTCGGTGACGCTGGGCCCGGAGAGCCCGACGAGCCGTCCCAGCTCGGCGTACGAGGCCCTGCCGTTCTCCCTGAGGGCCTGGATGAGCTGCCTGTCCACCGCGTCCATATGACTGAAACCTTCCATTGTTCAGCAGTATCGCGAGTCTACGTGTAGAATCTAAGGCATGCAGGCTTCATCGCCTGCAAATCTTTCCGAACATCCAAAAAATGCTTTCGAATCTTCAGGAGTGAGAACACCGTGTACTCGATCGAGATGGCCTACGCCCGGATGCGCGAGCTGCAGGACCTGGCCAACCGCTCGCGTGCCCACCAGCCCGCCGCAGCGCACCGGGTCGACCGGACCCGCAAGCCGCGCACCATGAAGAAGCGCTGACCACGGTCTCAACCACGGGAGTCGCGGGAGCCGCCACCGAGCTCTCCCTCCCACCGGCGGTACAGGTCGTGCGGCACGCCCGCCGCGTCCAGCACCCGCCCGGCGACGAAGTCCACCAGATCCTGGATGTGCGTCGCCCCCGCGTAGAACGCCGGAGAGGCGGGCAGCACCACGGCTCCCGCCTCGTCCAGGCTCACCAGATGTTTCAGCGTCTGCCCGTTGAGCGGGGTCTCCCGCACGGCGACGACCAGCTTCCGCCGCTCCTTGAGCGTCACGCTCGCGGCCCGCTGGAGCAGATCCTTCGAGAGCCCGAGCGCCACCCCCGCCACACAGGCCGTCGAGGCCGGGACGATCAGCATCCCCTTCGCCGGGTACGAACCCGAGGACGGGCCCGCCGCGAGATCACCGGCCGCCCAGTGCCGTACGCCCGCCACGTCCACGTCGAAGGTGTGCGGCTTCCCGTCCGCCCCGCGCGCCAGCCAGCTGCGCAGGTCCTCCTGCCAGTGCGCGTCGCGGAAGGCGATCCCGGTCTCGTCCAGCAGCGTCAGCCGCGAGGCCCGGCTCACCACCAGATCGACGCTCTCCCCCGCGGCCAGCAGACCGCGCAGCACGGCGGCCGCGAATGGGGTGCCCGAAGCGCCTGAAACCCCGACGATCCAAGGCTGCCGCCGTTGCTGACTCACTGAAGTCCCGGAATCCACACTCCTGAGCCTATCCGGCGGTTCGGGACCGGAACCGAATGAGGTGCCTCGGGCGTTCCAGGGGTGGGAACAGGAACAGCCGGGAACGGCAGGGACGACAAGGGGCCCGGCAGGGAACGGCGATGGGCCCCGACAGAAGACGGCAAGGGCCGACAGGGAACGGCAGGGGACCGCAGGGGGGCACGATGGCCGTATCTTCACATCAATCCGCACCGGCGTGGGACGCGGGCGGCCGCGCGAGGACCGCGGCCAAGGTGATGCTGGTCTGGGTGGCGTTCCTCTGGCTGCTCGAAATCGTCGACGCCTCGACCGGCCATGCGCTGGACACGTTCGGAATAGAGCCCCGCCGGGCCGCCGAGCTGCTGGACGTGGTGCCCGCGTCCTTCATCCACTTCGGCTTCGGCCATGTCGCCGCCAACAGCCTGCCGCTGCTGGTCTTCGGCTTCCTGGCCGCGCTGAGCGGCGTCCGCAGATTCGCCGCCGTGGCCGCGATGATCATCGTGGTCGACGGGCTCGGCGTCTGGCTGGTCTCGCCGAGCGGTTCCAACACGGCGGGCGCGTCCGGACTGGTCTTCGGCCTCTTCGGCTATCTGCTGGTCCGGGGTTTCGTCGACCGCAGACTGCTCGACATCGGCGCCGGTCTGGTGATCGGCGCGATATGGGGCTCGTCGATCCTGGTGGGGATCTCCCCCGCCAACACCTCGGTCAGCTGGCAGGGGCATCTGTTCGGGCTGGCGGCGGGCGTGGCGGCGGCGTTCGTCTTCCGCCGCCGGGGCACGCCGGCATCCGCCCGGCCGCTCATACCGTAGGGCGCGGACGGATCCCGTGGTGCCCGGGTCGGCCCTCGCCCGATGTCCGGGTCAGCCCTCGCCCTGACCGGCGCTCCCCATCGGGCCGACCTTCACCTGGGAGCCGGAGCCGTCCGTGGCGGGCAGCGTGGCGGCGCCCGGCCATTCGAGGGAGAACGACTTCGTCTCGTCCGGCGGGGTCACCACGAGGCCCGTGACGCGGACGCCGGAGCCGCCCGAGGTGTTGAGCGGGTAGGTGATGCCGAAGTACACCGACTTCCCGTTCTTGAGGGTCATCGGGGTGGCCTTCTCCCCGGTGCGCTCCGCGGACAGCGACCCCGCGTTGGTCTTCAGGTCGATGCCCGCGTACCCGGAGAGCACGCAGTCCGGGCCGCCGTTCTTGAACTCCACCGCGACGGTCCCCTCGGTGTCGCCGCCGATGGTGCTGTCCGTCGCGGTGATGTCCAGGTCGTCGGTGCGGCACTTGCCGACCTTGCTGTTCGCCTCGGAGCCGTTCCCGGCGGATGTGCCCTGCCCACCGGTCCCCTGCCCGGCGGAGTCCTTCCCACCGTCCTGGGCCGCCGAACCGCCCGAGCCCGAACCACCGCTCGCGGACGACGCCGAGGACGCGGACGACGGGGCGACCTGTCCCAGGTCGTCCTCACCGTTCTGGCAGGCCGTGAGCGAGAGACCGGCGACAACGGCCAGGGCGGCGAAGGTGAGCTTCTGTACGCGCATCGTTTCTTCCTCAGTGTCGGTGGGGGGCGGCCGCTCGTTCCGACTCGGTACGAGCGAGCGTTTCTGATCACCAAGAGCCGCCCGGCCCGCCGAGCCGTTCCGCCCAACCCCCCGCTAATACACCCCTGTTACACGTACAGTCACCACACCGCGCACCCCACCGGGCGTGCCCCGCCCGCGCCCGCACCCGCCCCTGCCGCCGTCCGCCAAGGGAAACGGGGGCCGGACAGGGCGCACCGCGCCGTGCCGGAACAGCGGTTCCCACCACCGTTCCGCGCCCGTAGAAGCCCGCGGCCCACTGCGACGGAGCCGTGACGCGGCGGTCCTTGACCACGACAGCCGGCCTGCCTCGTCAACCCGCCACGCCCGGGGCAGCCGCCCGTCGAGAACGAGGGCCCGGAGCAGCCCCCATCGAGAACGAACGAGGACCCGGATCCGTCTGCCACGCCCCCGTGCGGGCTCAGACGGTCAGGCCCCGCACCAGCAGATCCAGCAGCGCGCACGCGAAGAGCGCGATGCCGATGAACCCGTTGACCGAGAAGAACGCCCGGTTCAGCCGGGACAGATCGTGCGGCCGCACCACCCGGTGCTCGTACACGAACGCGACGGCGACGATCACCATGCCGATCCAGTAGAACAGCCCGGCCTCCGTGGCCAGCCCGAACCACACCAGCAGCCCGGTCGTCACCGCGTGGCAGACCCGCGCGCCCCACAGCGCGGCCGGGATGCCGAATCGGGCCGGCACCGACAGCACCCCGTGCGCCCGGTCCGCCTGGACGTCCTGGCAGCCGAAGATCAGGTCGAAGCCGCCGATCCAGATCCCGACCGCGAGGCCGAGGATCACCGCGTCCCACGACCAGCTGCCGGTCACCGCCAGCCAGGCGCCGACCGGCCCTATCGCCTGCGCGAGACCGAGGATGGCGTGCGGGTAGTGGGTGAACCGCTTCCCGTACGGATAGACCACCATCGGTACGACGGCGACCGGCGCGAGCGCCAGGCAGAGCGGGTTCAGCAGCGCGGCCGCGCCAAGGAAGACCACGACGGCGACGAGCGCCCCCGTCCACGCCGACCTCACCGAGACCGCACCGGTGACCAGCTCCCGGCTCGCGGTGCGCGGGTTACGGGCGTCGATCTCCCGGTCGATGATCCGGTTGCAGGCCATCGCGAAGGTCCGCAGCCCCACCATCGCGACCGTGACCAGCAGCAGGGTGACCCACTGGATGGACCCGTCCGCCTGGAACATCGCGGTCAGGGCGGCGATGTACGCGAAGGGCAGCGCGAAGACCGAGTGCTCGATCATCACGAGCCGCAGGAACGCCTTGACCTTGCTGCTCGGTTGTACGGGCCCGGAGCCCAGTGCTGCTTCGGCGGCGCTCACAGTCCGTATTCCTTCCACCGGCGGTCGACCTTCGCCGCCGTCTCCGGGTCGGACTCGACCATGTCCGGCCAGCCCCCGTCCCGGGTATAGCCCTCCTCGGGCCACTTCTTCGTCGCGTCGATGCCCGCCTTGCCACCCCAGAACTGCTGGTAGGAGGCATGGTCGAGATGGTCGACGGGCCCCTCGGAGACCGTCAGGTCCCGCGCGTAGTCCGTATTGCCGAGGGCGCGCCACGCCACCTCGTGCAGATCGTGGACATCGCAGTCGGAGTCCACGACCACGATCAGCTTGGTCAGCGACATCATGTGCGCACCCCAGATGGCGCTCATCACCTTCTGGGCGTGCTTCGGGTACTTCTTGTCGATCGAGACGATCGCGCAGTTGTGGAAGCCGCCCGCCTCCGGCAGGTGGTAGTCCACGATGTCCGGCACGATGATCTTGAGCAGCGGCAGGAAGAACCGCTCGGTGGCCCGCCCCAGCGGCCCGTCCTCGGTCGGCGGCCGGCCCACCACGATCGACTGGAGCAGCGGACGCTTCCGCATGGTCACGCAGTCGATGGTCAGCGCGGGGAACGGTTCCTGCGGCGTGTAGAAGCCGGTGTGGTCGCCGAACGGCCCCTCGGGAAGCATCTCCCCGGGCTCCAGCCAGCCCTCGATGACGACCTCGGCCTGCGCCGGGACCTGGAGCGGCACGGTCTTGCAGTCGACCATCTCGATCCGCTTGCCCTGGATGAACCCGGCGAAGAGGTACTCGTCGATGTCCCCCGGCAGTGGCGCGGTGGAGGCGTACGTCACGGCGGGCGGGGCGCCGAACGCGATGGCGACCGGCAGCCGCTCGCCGCGCTTGGCGGCGACCTGGTAGTGGTTGCGGCTGTCCTTGTGGATCTGCCAGTGCATCCCGATGGTGCGGCGGTCGTGACGCTGGAGCCGGTACAGCCCCAGGTTCCGTACGCCGGTCTCCGGGTGCTTGGTGTGCGTGAGCCCCAGGTTGAAGAAGGAGCCGCCGTCCTCGGGCCAGGTGAAGAGCGCGGGCAGCAGATCCAGGTCCACGTCGTCGCCGGTGAGGACCACCTCCTGCACCGGGGCGCTCTCCTGCTTCACCTTCTTCGGCGGCACGTGCACCATCGAGCCGAGCTTGCCGAAGGCCTCCCGCACCCCGACGAAGCCGTGCGGCAGCTCCGGCTTGAGCAGCCCGCCGATCCTGTCGCTGATGTCGGCGTAGGACTTCAGCCCGAGCGCCTTGAGCAGCCGCTTGTCGGTCCCGAAGACATTCATGGCCAGGGGCATCGAGGACCCCTTGACGTTCTCGAAGAGCAGCGCGGGGCCGCCCGCCTTGTTCACCCGGTCGACGATCTCGCCGACCTCCAGATAGGGGTCGACCTCGGCCTTGATGCGCTTGAGCTCGCCCTCGCGCTCCAGGGCCCGGAGGAGGGAACGAAGATCGTCGTAAGCCATGCCGTCCAGTTTGTCATCACCGTTGGCGATCACCCGGGGTGCCCCACCCCGGCGGCCGCCGGGGCTCCCCATCCCGGCCGTACGATGCCGCCCCGCGCACCGGGAATCCGGTGGTCCGGCCCGCTCGCCGCCGGTTCACCCCGCTCGCCGTGATATGTCACGGACACCGGCTACGCTGGGCCCCAACCGGGGCGGGACAAGCCCCGCCAACTCTCCGCAGGGGGACTTTTCCACCATGTTCCGGGCTCTGATCTATCTCCTGCCTCTGGCGCTGACGATCTACGCGTTCATCGACTGCCTGAACACCCCCGAGGACGAGGCCAAGCACCTGCCGAAGATCGCCTGGGTCTTCATCATCCTGCTGTTCTGGATCGTCGGCCCGATCGTCTGGCTGGCCGCCGGCAAGACGCGCCACGCGCCCGCCGGAGGCCGTACACCGTCCGAATGGCACCGCAACCACCGTTCGCGGTGGGTGGCACCGGACGACAATCCGGAGTTCCTGAACGCGCTGAAGGAAGAGAACAAGAAGGACGAGTCGCTCCTCAAGGACTGGGAGGCCGATCTGCGCCGCCGCGAGGAGGAGCTGAAGCGCCGCGAGAACGGGGAGAGCCCGAGCCCCTCGGGCGAGTAGCCCCCCGGACCGGGAGGACCGTATGAACGGCGTGGCCATGGACGACGCGGACATGCTCGCCATCGCCCTCGCGGAGGCCCGTACCGGACTCACCGAGGGCGGGGTGCCCATCGGCGCCGCCCTGTACGGGCCGGACGGCGCCCTCCTCGGCCGGGGGCGCAACCGGCGCGTCCAGGACGGCGATCCCTCCCTGCACGCGGAGACCGCGGCCTTCCGCGCGGCCGGGCGGCAGCGCTCGTACCGGGGTACGACGATGGCGACGACGCTCTCCCCCTGCTGGTACTGCAGCGGCCTCGTGCGGCAGTTCGGGATCTCCCGGGTGGTGATCGGCGAGGCGCGGACGTTCCGCGGCGGGCACGACTGGCTGGCCTGGCACGGCGTGGAGATCGTGCTGCTCGACGACGCCGAATGCGTCGCGCTCATGCGGGATTTCGTCCGGGACCACCCCGATCTCTGGAACGAGGACATCGGCGCCGGCTGATCCCCCGTCCCCCGCCGCACACCCCCTCAAGACGTTCGAAAATCCTCTCCACTCCCCAACACCCGGGCTATATCCTCGTGTTGACGGTGTGACAGATCGGATGGAGCGTCGACGCTGGGGGTGCTGTGGAGAGAGAGCTGTACGGACGCGAGGCGATCTTCGACGACGACGGACTTGCCGCGCGCCTGACCGGCCTCACTCCGTACGGCTCCGCCCGGGTCGCCTACGAGCACCGCGACGATCCCCCGGTCGCCGTGCTGACCGGCGGTCGCGGCATGGGCAAGACGGCCGTCCTCAAGCAGCTGCGCCATCTGTACCGGGAGATCACCCCGGTCGCCCTGATCGACTGCGAGACCGTCGTGGCGCCCGAGGACGCGGGGCCCGGCTGGACCCCGGTGACCGGGGCGCTGCCGGAGTTCGCCACCCAGCTGACGGCGAGGGTGCACGCCGCGCGTCCGGTGTCGTTCCCCCGGCTGAGCCTCGGGCTCGTGGCGGTCGCCTCCATCTCCTGGACCCGCGAGGACGAGACACGGGCGCGGCGGGACCTGCAGTCGCTCGGCCCGATCCTGGCGACCGTCGACGGCCGCGGGGACGCGGCGACCGGCTGGGTCACCAAAGTGCTGACGAAGCTGGCCGCCAACGCCTTCGACTCGATGGCCCCGATGGCCGGGATGATCGCGGAAGCCACCATCGAGACGGTCCTGGAGGAATCGTTCAGCCGCTTCCAGCGCCGTTCGGCGGACTGGTACGGAAGCTATCCGCACGCGGGCGGCAACGGCCGGATCGGGCTGCGTCAGCTGGCGGTCGACTTCGAGCGCGGCGCTGATCTGCGCCGCCGGGCCGAGGACCATCTGGTGCTCGCGCTGGCCGCGGACCTGGTCGCGGCGTACGGGGGGCTGGCCTGGGGCGCCCGCCGGGGCCGCCCGGTGCTGCTGATCGACAACGCGCACACCCCGCTGGGCCGGCAGCTGGTGGAGCCGCTGCTCCGGCAGCGGGCCGCCGGGGCCCGGGACCGGATCGCGGTGTTCGCCTCCTCCCGGGTCCGGGACCATGAGGGGCTGAGCCATGCGGTACGGCGGCGGCTGCCGGAGGTGGCGCACGGTTCGCGCTGGTCCAGGGGGACGGGGGTGACGTCCGGGATCCTGGCCGTGGAGCTGACCCCGCTCGATCCGGAGCAGGTGCGCTCCGCGTTCGACCGGCACGACCGGGCGGGCCGCATCCCGGCCGGGCTGGCCCGTGGTGTGCACCGGCTGACGGGCGGGCGTCCGCTGGCGGTGGAGCTGCTGGCGCTGGCGGCGGGCGAGGCGGCGGAGCCCGCGTCGCTGGTGCCGGGATCGCTGCTGGACCTCATGGTGGAGGTGCGCGAGGACCGGGCACCGGCGCAGGTGGCGGACGAGCTGCTGACGCGGCTGCTGCCGGGGGCCGAACAGCGGCTGGACTTCCTCTCCGTGCTGGCCGCCGCGCACGGCGAGGACTCGGCGCGGCTGCTGGCGGGGAGCCGTCTCGGCCGGGGGTCGCCGGACGGCGATGTGGCACTGCGGATGCGTGATGCGCTGCGGGCGGACGACTGGCCCGTCGGGCGCGGCCACTTCGTCGCCGATCCGCTGCTGCGGTCGCTGCTCCTGCACCGCCTGCGGTTCCAGGACGGCGACCATCCGTCCTACGCGGTCTGGCAGGCCGTGCATGTCTCGCTGCGCGGGGCGTACGCCCCCGGCGGCCGCCACCCGAGCGTCCCGCATCTGCTGCACCAGAAGCTGGTGCTGGGTGACGCGGAGACGTGCGTGGGACATCTGCGGCTCCGGTTCGACGAACCGGACGTGTCGGCGTGGCTCGCGCTGCTGCGCTTCGTCGCCTCGGCACCGTACCCGCGCACCCGGGGGTCCGCCGGCCCCGATCCCCGGCGCGCGGTCGCGCTCGGCCGGGCGGACAACACGGTGCCGCGAGGGCTCGAACCGTCGGCCGCGGAGCTGCACGTACTGCTGCGCCGGCTGCTGCACGGCGTATGGCTGCTGTCCGATCCGCTGGCCCTGCCGGACGAAGAGGTGACCGACAAGATGGCGCACGAACTGCGGCAACTGTCCGGCAGACATCCGACGGGCAACAGCCTGCTGTGGGACGCGGCCACGCACTGGCCCCGGGACATCAGGGCCTGGCGGCCGCTGTCCATGCCGCCGGGCGAGCCGGGCGCGGGCGGGCGGGGGAACGGCGGGCCCGATGCGTAATCCACTGCGCTACCGCCTCTGGTACACGGCGCGGCAGAAGGTCGTCACCTCGGCGGTGGTGGGCGCCCTGCTGATCACGTCCGGCTGGTACGGCATCGGGCGGCTCACCGCCCCCGAGGACCGCTCCTGCGCGCCGGGGGTCGAGCGGCCGCAGGGCAGTGACGAGTGCGTCGGCGTCTCCGGTGACGGCTACGACTTCGGGCAGTCGGAGCTGGCCGGGGTCGCCGCGGCCATCGACCGGGAGAACGACACCCTGGAGCCCGGCCGGTACGCGACGGTCGCGTTGCTGCTGCCGCTGACGTCCTCGGACGCGGCGATGCGGACGAAGATGCAGCACGAGCTGCAGGGCGCGTTCGCCGCGCAGTACCGGGCCAACCGCCTCTCCAACGACCAGGTGCCGAAGATCCGGCTGGTGCTCGCCAACACCGGGAAGAACAACCTGCTGTGGCGGCCGACGGTGGACCGGCTGAAGGGGATGACCGGGGCCCCGGACCATCTGCGGGCCGTGTCGGGGGTCGCCACCAGCAGTACGCAGGTCAAGTCGGCGGTCAAGGAGCTGACCGCCGCGCACATCGCGGTCGTCGGCACCACGATCACCGCCGACGACATCGCCAACGGCGCGAAGGGCGACCCGTTCCCCGGCCTGGCGCGGGTCTCGCCGACCAACCGGGACGAGGCGCGCGCCCTGGCCCACTTCGGGCGGGTCAAGGCGGACAAGGCACTGCTGGTGCAGGACACCAGGACCGGGGACCACTACACGGACACGCTGCGGGCGGCCTTCACCTCGCTGGTCAAGGGCACCCGCTACCAGCCGGAGCTGTTCACCTCGCGCAGCGACCCCAACGACGAGGGCACCACGGCCAACACCTTCCAGCAGATCACCCATCTGATCTGTGACACGGACGCGGAGACGGTGTTCTTCGCCGGCCGCCACGTCCAGCTGCGGCAGTTCATCAACGCGCTCGGGGCCCGTGGCTGCCAGAACCGCGCGTTCACGATCCTGACCGGCGACGAGGGCTCGTACCTCGGCAGCGACAAGAAGCTCGACCGGAGCGCGCTCCGCCGGAAGGTGACCGTCCGCTATGCCTCGCTGGCGCACCCGGACGCCTGGGCGGCTGCCCCGGGGAAGGGCGGGGCGACGACGGGCGGGTCCCCGGCGGACTACCGGGACTTCCTGGAGCTGCTGGCCACGGTGTCGAAGAAGCCCGCGGGCCCGATCGGCCCCACGGACCACCGGGCCCTGACCGACGGCCAGATCATCATCGCGCACGACGCGATGGCCCTGGCGGTGCACGCCATCCGGCAGGCGACCCCGGACGGCAAGCGGCTGCCGCAGCTCGCGGACGTGGGCGAGCAGTGGCCCCGGGTGAAGGGCTCACTGAAGGTGTCGGGGGCCAGCGGCTGGATCTGCCTGGACAACCACGGCAACCCGTACAACAAGGCGGTTCCGGTGGTGGAGCTGGCGCCCGAGGACGCCGGTCAGCGGTTCGTGGCGCTCGCCTGGCCGGAGCGCACGCCGCCGGACGCGACCTGCCTGCCGCCCTCCTCGGCGCCCTGACCCCGCTGCTCACCGCTCGGCGGCCACGTACTCCTCGCGCAGCCCGGCCCACCGGACCGGGGTCCACTTCGACCAGTCGGCGGGGTATCCGTCGAGCGCGTCCACGAGATAGCGGAAGTGGTCGTGCCAGCCCGCCAGGCAGTCGAGGCGCAGCTCGTCGTCGCCCCGGAACTCGTTGGTGAACCGCAGCAGCACATGGTCGCCGCGCGGGGGCTCCAGATGGAAGCGGACCCGGCCGTGGAGCCCGTCGAGGGTGTACTCGGCGATCCGCTCGATGTCCCAGGCGGTGACGGTGCCGGAGGCGACCGTGGCGTGGCCCTCCTGGTCGGTGGTGAGCCAGTGGAGCGTGATCGCCCCGCCCATGCGCGGCTCGAAGGGGTCGGCGGCGGCGAGCCAGCCGGGCAGCCCCCCGGAACTGGCGACGGCTGCCCACACCCGCGGAACGGGGTGGGGCAGCCGTAGCGTGAACCTCAGGGTGTGCAGGTCACCGTGGGTCTCGCTGGTGCCGGGCTCGATGACGGGGGTCGCATCGGTCATGGTTCCAGCGTGGCCCGGTGGTGCGGAATCCGCACCCTTGTGTGACGGGATCAGACGCCGGCGTAGGAGTGCTTGCCGGTGACGAAGATGTTGACGCCGTAGTAGTTGAAGAGCCAGCAGCCGAAGGCGATCAGCGCCAGGTAGGCGGCCTTGCGGCCCTTCCAGCCGGCGGTGGCGCGGGCGTGCAGGTAGCAGGCGTACGCGACCCAGGTGATGAAGGACCAGACCTCCTTGGGGTCCCAGCCCCAGTAGCGGCCCCAGGCGTCACCCGCCCAGATGGCGCCCGCGATGATCGTGAACGTCCACAGCGGGAAGACGGCCGCGTTGATCCGGTACGAGAACTTGTCGAGGCTCGACGCGGACGGCATCCGGGAGAGCACGGACTGGGCGAACGCTCCCGGCTGCTGTCCGTTGGCGAGCTTGTTCTCGTAGCTGTCGCGGAAGAGGTAGATCAGGGTGCCGATGCCGCCGATGAAGAACACGGCGCCGCAGATGATGGCGGTGGAGACGTGGATCCACAGCCAGTACGAGTGCAGCGCGGGCACCAGCTGGTCACTGGAGGTGTAGAGCACCGTGGTCGCGAGGCCGAGGTCCAGCAGGACGGCGGTGACCAGGATCAGGCCCATCCAGCGGACGTTCTTCTTCAGCACCAGCAGGGTCAGGTACGCGCCGACCGCCACCGTGGAGAAGGTGATCGAGAACTCGTACATGTTGCCCCAGGGGGCACGCTGCACGGACAGTGCGCGGGCGACCACCCCGGCGGCCTGTACGAGGAAGGCGAGCACGGTCATGGAGACCGCCATCCGCCCGTACAGATCGCCCTTGAACGTGCCGCCGGCCGCGCCGGGCCCGTCCGGTACGTCGCGGGATCCGGCCGCCGCGCGCGTGATGATCTTCGGCCGGTCCAGTACGGCGGTGCCGCCGCCCTGCTGCGCGACCTGCACCTTCACCGAGCCGGCGGCGTCCGCGCCCTCGGCCCCCGTCAGCGCGGCGGCGGTGCGGCCGACCTTGCTGCGGCTGCCGAACACCCACTCCGCGATGTGTGCGAAGAAGGCCAGGGTGTAGACGGCCATCGACGAATAGATCAGCACATTGCTGGTGTGCGCCAGGTTCTCGTTGGTTGCGGCGGCGAGATTCACTTCTCAGCCCCTTCGGCAGGTTCTTCGGAGGATTCTTCGACGGAGTCGGAATCCGGTTCGGGGGATGAACCGGGCTCGGTATCGGTGCCGGGCGCGGCATCGGCCTCGGGCGCCGTGGGCGCCGAGGCGATGAGCGTGACCGCGAGGTCGGCCAGCTCCTCGGGCAGCTTCGCGGACTCGCTGCGGCCGAGACCCGCCATTTCGACGACCGTGACGCCGTCCGCGCCGGGGGTCACCCGCACCCAGACCCGGCGCCGCTGGATGAAGAGCGAGCCCGCGAGTCCGGCGATCGCGGCGACGGCTCCGGTGAGCGCCCAGCCGCTGGCGGGCTGCTCGGAGATCTGGAAGCTGGCCCACTCCTGGATGCCCTCGAAGGTGATGGAGCCCGCGCCGTCGGGCAGCTTCATCGTCTCGCCGACCAGCAGGCGCTGCTTGAGCTGCTTGCCGTCGGCGTCCTTGAACTCCTTCATCTTGGACTTGTCCAGCTGGTACACGTTCTGCGCCAGCCCGGAGTCGGGCCCGAGGTAGCCGTAGTAGCCGTTGAGTGCCAGTACGGGCATGTCGGCGGCCGGGAACTGCGAGAACATCGTGCCCTTGCCGTTGCCCGCGAAGGTCGGCACGAAGAACGCCTGGAAGCCCAGCTGGGTCTTCTTGCCGTTCTTGTCGCGGTAGCCGTCGAAGACCTTGATCGCACCGGTCGAGGTGACGTTGTTGTCGATGGGCAGCAGCGGCACCGGGCTCCGGTAGACCTCCTTGCCCCTGCCGTCCTTGACCGAGACGACCGGCGCGTAGCCGTGGGCGTTGAGATAGACCTTGGTGCCGTCGACGACGAGGGGCTCGTTGACCTTGATGACGGTCTTCTGCGGCTTGCCGTACGCGCCCTTCTCGTACGTCACATGGGCCTCGTAGGTCCTGGGCGTACCGATCTGGGGGCCGCGGCGCTCGTACGTACCGATGAACTTGTCGAGCGTGAAGCTGAACGGGGCGAGCGAGTCGTCGTCGAAGAGCGAACCGGACTTGAAGTCGTCGTACTGGGTGATCGTGTTGGAGAAGCCGTCGCCCTCGACGATCAGCTTGCCGCCCTCGGACTTGAAGAGCTGCCCGTAGGCGAACGCCACCAGCATCACGATCAGGGCGACGTGGAAGACCAGGTTCCCGGCCTCGCGCAGATAGCCCTTCTCCGCGGCGACGGCGTCGCCCACGGCGTGTGCGCGGTAGCGCCGCTTCCGCATCATCGCGAGCGCCGCCTCGCGGACCCGCTCGGGCTCTGCCCCGGTGCGCCAGGTGGTGTACGCGGGCAGCCTGGTCAGGCGCTTGGGGGCGCCCGGCGGCCGGCTGCGCAGCTGGCCGATGAACTGGCCGGTGCGCGGCACGATGCAGCCGATGAGCGAGACGAACAACAGGATGTAGATCGCGGAGAACCACACCGAGCTGTAGACGTCGAAGAACTGGAGCTTCTCGTAGAGCGGCGAGACGGTGGTGTGGGCCTTCTTGAAGGTCTCCACCTTCATCTCGTCCACGCTGTTCTGCGGGATCAGCGAGCCGGGGATGGCGCCGAGCGACAGCAGGAAGAGCAGGATCAGCGCGACCCGCATCGAGGTGAGCTGCCGCCAGAACCAGCGGAACCAGCCGATGACGCCCATGGCGGGCAGACCGGCCGCGCTCTCCTCGCTCGGGGCGGTGGAGAGCTGGGAACCGGCCGCGCCCAGCTCGCGGGCGTTCTCCCGGTCCCGCTCGTCCCGCGCCTTCCGCTCGTCCCGGCGCTCGCGCTCCGGGGCGGGGGGGTTGGACTTGGTGTTGCTCATGGAACTCAGATCCCCACCGTGAAGCCGTTGGACCAGCTCTGCAATTGCTGCATCATCGTGCCCCACACCCCGGTCAGCAGGAGGAGACCGGTCGCGATCATCATGACGCCGCCGATGCGCATGACCCACGCGTAGTGCCGCTTGACCCAGCCGAACGCGCCGAGCGCCTTGCGGAAGGCGACCGCGGCAAGCACGAAGGGGACGCCGAGGCCGAGGCAGTACGCGATGGTCAGTATCGCCCCGCGTCCGGCGGTGCCCTGGTCCATCGCGAGGATGCTCACCGAGCTGAGCGTCGGGCCGAGACAGGGGGTCCAGCCGATCCCGAAGAGGGCGCCCAGCAGCGGCGCGCCCGCCAGCCCGGTCACCGGCCTCTTGTGGATGCGGAATTCGCGCTGGGTCATCCAGGGCATCAGGCCCATGAAGAAGATCCCCATCAGGATCATCAGCACGCCGAGGATCTTGGTGAGGATCCCGCTCTGCTCCTGGAGGGTCTGGCCGAAGAAGCCGAAGAGGGCGCCGCCGGAGACGAACACGGCGGTGAAGCCGAGTACGAAGAGCGAGGCGCCCGCGACCATCCGCCCCCGCCGGGCCTGCGCCAGGTCCGTGCCGCTGACCCCGGTGACGTAGCTGAGGTAGCCGGGGACGAGCGGCAGGACGCACGGCGAGAAGAACGAGACGAGCCCGGCGAGCACGGCGAGGGGCAGGGCGACGATCAGCGCCCCGTCCACGATCGTCGAGTTCTCGCCCTGGAGCGCGGCAAGGGTGTGCACGGAATCACTTCTCCGCGATCAGCGGGTCGATCATCTTGTGCAGCTTGTCGGAGTCGAGGGCGGCCAGGGAGCGGGCGGCGATCTTGCCGTCCCGGTCCAGGACCACGGTCGACGGAATGGCCTGCGGACGCAGCGTGCCCTTGGGGAAGCGCAGAATGAGCTTGCCGACCGGGTCGTAGAGGCTGGGGTAGGGAACCCCGTAGTCCTTCTCGAAGCTGATCGCGGGGCCCTTCTTGGAGTCCCGGGTGTTGATCCCGACGAACTGGACGTCCTTGTCCTTCGTCTCCTTCGCCACCCGGGAGAAGTACTGGGCCTCAAGGCGGCAGGGCCCGCACCACGAGCCCCACAGGTTCAGCACGACGACCTTGCCCTTGTAGTCGGCGACGTCGAGCTGCTTGCCGTCGAGGGTCTCGCCGTTCAGCTTCGGCGCGGCCTTGCGGTCGCCCTTGTCCACGGTCGAGATCCCGCCACTGCCCGTGACGAAGTTCGTGTTGCCACCGCCTCCGGCCTTGTTGCCGTCCCCGCCGCACGCGGTCAGCGTGAGGGCGAGTGCGGCGGCCGCAGCGGGGGCGGCGAGCAGGGTGAAGCGGCGTCGGGGTGCGCGGCCATAGCTCATGTGAAAAGTTTCGCATGGCGGTTTCGGCGATCTCTGGCACCCCCCTCGGTGCCCGTAAAGCCCGTTGTCAGGCTTGTTTAAAGAAGGCGTTCCAGCCGCCTTCGGGCGACTGTCCGACCTCCAGCGAGCGGAGCTTGTCGAGCACGGCCGGGGTCTGGACGTCGAGCCAGTCGACGAACTGCCGGAAGGAGACGAGGCGCACATCCGGCTTGCCCGCGATTTTCTTGAGCACTTCCTCGACGGCGTCCATGTAGATGCCGCCGTTCCACTCCTCGAAGTGGTTTCCGATGTAGAAGGGCGCACGGTTCGACGAGTACGCGCGGTTGAAACCGGCGAGGTACGACTGGGTGGCCTGCTTGCGCCATTCGGGATAACGCGAGGGCATGCCCTTGGTCGAATTCAGCGACTGGTTGGCGAGGATGTTGTAGTCCATCGAGAGGACTTCGAAGGTGTGCCCCGGGAACGGCATGGCCTGGAGCGGCAGGTCCCAGACGCCCTCCCGCTTCTTGGGCCAGACCTGGGTGCCACCGGGCGAGCTGGCGTCGTAGCGCCAGCCGAGCTTGCTCGCCGTGGGCAGCAGATTCTCCTGCCCGAGCAGACAGGGGGCACGACCGCCGACCAGTTCCTTGCGGTAGTCGAAAGGCAGTGGATCGAGGTCGGTCCAGCCGGTGTTCGTGCGCCATTCGGTGACGAAGGAGACCGCCTGGTCGATTTCGTTCTGCCACTGGGCGGAGGACCAGTTCGCGACCGATCCGGAACCGCTGCAGAAATGACCGTTGAAGTGGGTTCCGATCTCGTGCCCGTCGAGCCAGGCCTGACGGACGTTCTTCAGCGTCGCCTTGATGTGGGCATCGGTGAGATATCCGATGTCGGAAGCGCCGATCGGGTTGTTGGGCGGCCGGTACATGGACTTCTTCGACTCGGGCAGCAGATAGAGCCCGGACAGGAAGAAGGTCATCGCCGCGTCATGATCCTTGGCGAGTTCCAGAAAGCGCGGGAAGAGCCCGTTGCCGACCTCGCCGGCGCCGTCCCAGGAGAAGATCACGAACTGCGGCGGCGTCTGGCCGGGTTCGAGCGGGACGGGCTTGGCGGGCTGGTGCGGCTGCTTGCCGGTGTCAGCGGTGGAACCGTCCCCGATCTTCCGGACGTCCTTCTTCGCGGACCCGGTCCCGCGCGTGTTTCCGTCGGACCCCTTCTCCCCCGTGGTCCCCGACCGGCCCGAATCGGAGGAGCCGAAGGCGCCGCAGCCCGCCACTCCGATGGCGGCAGCGGCTCCAAGCCCGGCTCCGAGCAGACCCCTTCGGCTGATGTCGCGCATTATTACCCCATCTGCGGTCGTTTTGCCTCAAGTCCATACAAACTGGCGAAGGCTTAGATGGAGGAATCAACACGGGGGTTCCGCGATTTAGCACATGATTCTTTGCGTTACCAGACCCCGGCCATGACCGAACGTATGACCTAGCAGATGGCATGGGGTGGGAGCGGCGCTTCACACCACCACCGAGGACAGCGATCACCGGGTGGGGGCCGACCATCGGGCGGCGCGAAATCGCCGGACGGGCGAGGAATCGAGCCCGTCCGGCGATCGAGGACACCACGCGAACCGGGGACGAACCAGCCTCCGGCACCCGGGTCCGGGGCCCCCGCACCCCGCCCCGCCGGCCCGTGCGGGCTACGCGCCGAACGCCTTCGACTTCCCCTTCACCGGCTTCGCCCCGGCCAGCAGATGCGCCGGCACCAGGTCCCGCGCCGGCTCGGTGTAACCGACCGACACGATCTTGTCGCCCTGGTACGTGAAGCTGGTCAGCGAGGCGAGGGTGCACTGCCGCTTGCGCGGGTCGTGCCAGAGCCGCCGCCGCTCGACGAAGCTCCGCACGATCCAGATCGGCAGCTGGTGGCTGACGCACACCGCCTCGTGGCCGCGTGCCGCGTCGCGCGCGGCGTCCAGCGCGCCCATCATCCGTACGACCTGCTCGATGTACGGCTCGCCCCACGACGGCCGGAACGGGTTCGTCAGGTGCTTCCAGTTGTCCGGCTTGCGCAGCGCGCCGTCGCCGACGCCGAAGGTCTTGCCCTCGAAGACGTTGGCCGCCTCGATGAGCCGCCGGTCGGTGGCCAGCTCCAGGCCGTGCGTGCCGGCGATCGGCGTGGCCGTCTCCTGGGCGCGCTCCAGCGGGGAGGCGACGACATGGGTGATGTCGCGCGCCGCCAGGTGCTCGGCGACCCGGTCGGCCATCTGCCGGCCGAGCTCGGAGAGGTGGTAGCCGGGGCGGCGCCCGTAGAGCACGCCCTCCGGGTTGTGCACCTCGCCGTGCCGCATCAGGTGGACGACGGTGATGTCCTTGTCCTTGCGACCGCCGCCGTCGGCCTCGCGGCTGCCCTCGGCCTCCTGGCTTCCGTTCTCGCTCATGCGGTGGCCTCCGAGGCGGCGCGGGCGGCGGCGGGCAGAGCGGCGGCGATGCGCTCGACGGCCTGCGTGTCGTGCGCCGTCGAGACGAACCACGACTCGAAGGCGGACGGCGGCAGGTAGACGCCCTGGGACAGCAGCGAGTGGAAGAACGCGGTGAAGCGGAAAGCTTCCTGCTTCTTCGCGTCCTCGTAGTTCCGCACCGGCCGGTCGGTGAAGAAGACGGAGAACATGTTGCTCGCCGCCTGCACCGTGTGCGCCACGCCCTCCTTGGCGAGTGCCTCGCTGACCAGGCCGCGGATCTCTGCGGAGACCGCGTCCACCGTGGCGTACGCCGCGTCGTCGAGCAGCCGCAGCTGGGCGAGACCGGCGGCGGTGGCGACCGGGTTCCCGGAGAGGGTGCCCGCCTGGTAGACGGGGCCGACCGGGGCGAGGTGCGCCATCACGTCCGCGCGCCCGCCGAAGGCCGCGGCCGGGAAGCCGCCGCCCATGACCTTGCCGAAGGTCATCAGGTCGGGCCGCACCCCGTCGACGCCGAACCAGCCGGCCTTCGAGGTACGGAACCCGGTCATGACCTCGTCGGAGATGTAGAGCGCACCGCCCGCGGCGCAGAGCTCCTTGAGCCCGGCGTTGAAACCGTCCAGCGGCGGCACGACGCCCATGTTGCCCGGCGAGGCCTCGGTGATCACACAGGCGATCTCGCCGGGGTGCGCGGCGAACGCCTCGCGGACCGCGTCCAGGTCGTTGTACGGCAGCACGATCGTGTCGCCGGCCTGGGCGCCGGTGACCCCCGGGGTGTCCGGCAGGCCGAAGGTCGCGACCCCGGAACCGGCGGCGGCGAGCAGCGCGTCGACGTGGCCGTGGTAGCAGCCGGCGAACTTCACCACCTTGGCCCGGCCGGTGAATCCGCGGGCGAGACGGATCGCGGACATGGTCGCCTCGGTGCCGGACGACACCAGTCGCACCTGCTCCACGGGCTCGACCCGGGCCACGATCTCCTCGGCGAGCGCGACCTCGCCCTCACCGGGCGTACCGAACGAGGTGCCGCGGGCGACAGCCTCCTGGACTGCGGCGATGACCTCCGGGTGGGAGTGGCCGAGGATCATCGGCCCCCACGAGCACACGAGGTCGACATACTCGCGGCCATCGGCGTCGGTGAGGTACGGACCGCTGCCGGACACCATGAAGCGGGGCGTACCGCCCACGGCCCGGAAGGCACGGACGGGAGAGTTCACGCCGCCGGGCGTCACGAGGGACGCGCGGTCGAAAAGCGTCTGCGAAACTGGGGCGTCATAGGGAAAGCTCACACAAGCCATGGTGTCAGAGCCACGGACGGTCTTGCGGACAGGTGTTTCACCGCACGCCCGTGGGGGAGGTCACTGACACGATGATCGGGTTGCGCGGCGGGGGCTGTGTCTCCTAAGTAGTAGTCGGGTGGATGAGATATGCATCGCGGTGGCGGAGTGGGCGAAGGGACCGACGACCTGGGGCCCGAGCCTGCCCGGCGGGGTCGGCACCGGCGTGAGGCGGAGCGCGAGCAAGGCATACGGGCCACTGGTCCGCAGGGTGGCGAAGCCGGAAGCAGGAGTGGTGGCCGGGTGGGGGTGACCTACAAGTACTTCGGTGCCCCCGACGGGGCCACCGCGGCACGTGTGCCCATCTCGATGCGCCCCGAGGAGCTCGGCGGCGACGAACTGGGCATGGGCGGCATGTTCACCAAGATCAAGCCGGAGACGGTGGCGGCGATGGTCCTCACCGGAATACAGGGCATACCTCTGCACAAGGTCCCGCCGCTCGAACTGGTCGTGCTGCACCCCGACTACGCGGTGGTCAAGCTTCCGATGACGGTCGTCGACCCGCTGCGCGGCGTCGGCGAGGAGTCGGTGGGCGCCGCGGCGTTCATCTGGTCCACGGTCCCGGACCGCGGCGGTCCGAGCAACGCGTACAACGTCTACCAACTCCTGCACGAATGGCAGGATTTCAGCCACCGCCTGCACGACGCGGGGCATCAGGCGTACTGCCTGGTCTGGCCCTGATCCGGGGCGCGTTCCGTACGCAGTCCGTAGCCGCTGCGTAAGCCGTTCCGTACGCCGTCCGTAGCCGTTACGTAAGCCGTTACGTAAGCCGTTACGTACGGGCAGCCGCCCTGCCGCAGGGTCGCAGGGCGGCTCCGGGGTGCCGTCGGGCGGGCCGCACGGCAGACGCTGAGCGGCGGTGGCACGGCATCCTCGCCCGCACCACCGCCGCCGTGTACGCGGCAGATCAGGCGGCCACCGCGGCGGCCGAGCTCACCTTCTCGATGACCTCGGTGAGCGCGGTGACGACCTCGGCGTCGTCGGCGGGGTGGGTGTCGGCGAAGCGCGTCACGGAGCCGGGGATCGACAGCTTGACGTCCTCCAGGACCACGCCACCGGCGACCCCGGCGGACTTGCGGACGTCGTCCTGCGCCCAGACGCCGCCGTACTGACCGAAGGCGGTGCCGACCACGGCGACCGGCTTGCCGGAGATGGCGCCGGCGCCGTACGGGCGCGACAGCCAGTCGATGGCGTTCTTCAGGACGGCCGGCATGGTGCCGTTGTACTCGGGCGAGAACAGCAGGAACGCGTCGACGCCCCCGGCCACCTCACGCAGCCGGGCGGCGGCGGCCGGGACGCTTCCCTCGACGTCGATGTCCTCGTTGTAGAAGGGCACGTCGGCCAGGCCCTCGAAGAGCTCGATCTCGGCGCCCGCGGGGGCGTGCTTGGCGGCGGCTTCGGCGAGCTGACGGTTGTGCGAGCCGGCGCGGAGGCTGCCGACGAGCGCGAGGATGCGTACGGACATGGGGGTACTCCCGGGAGGCGGAAAGGCAGATACGTCAATCAAGCGGACCGTGGTCCGTTTAAAGTTGTACCACCTAAACGGACCACGGTCCACTTGTTCTTCCCGGGCGCTACGCTGAGACCATGACCGGCCCCGATACCCCTGCTCCGAGGCTGCCCGAACCCGGAGGAACGCGGACGAACCTCCCGCTCGCCCCGACCGACGAACCCCCTCAGCTGCGCGCGGACGCGGCGCGCAACCGCACGCTCCTGCTGGACGCCGCCTCCCGGCTCCTGTCCGGATGCGGAGCGGCGGAGCTGACCATGGAGTCGGTGGCCGCCGCGGCGGGGGTGGGCAAGGGAACCGTCTTCCGGCGCTTCGGCGACCGGGCCGGACTGCTGCTCGCGCTCCTGGACCACCGGGAGAAGCAGCTCCAGGCCGCCTTCCTCTCCGGGCCGCCCCCACTGGGCCCCGACGCGTCGGCGGCGGAGCGGCTGCACGCCTTCGGGCCCGCCGTCCTGCGCCACGAACGCGACCACCACCCGCTGATCCTGGCCAGCCGGACCGACGCGCTGCGCCACTACGCCGTCCCGGCGTTCCACCTGCGCCTCAACCACCTCGCGCTGCTGCTGCGGCAGGCGGGCGTGCCCGGCGATCCGGAGCCGCTCGCACACACCCTGCTCGGCTCCATCGACACCGCCCTCGTCCACCACCTCACCGTCGAACGCGGTATGCCGCTGGAGCGGCTGGAGGAGGCCTGGCACCACCTGGTCACCCGGCTCGGGGCGACCGCGTAGCCACCGGCGCCGGGCAGTGATGCCGGACCACGAGGCCAGGCCGTATGTGCTATCCGCCCGGCATGCGGGAAACATCCCCTTCAGGGCGAAAGTCCCGTATCGCCGCGGCGGGACTTGATACATGCTGGAGAGACATCGAAAGTTCCCGACCTCCGGGGGTCCGATGTCCGCCCAGGCGCTCACCGACGCCGTGGTGACCGAGCTCGTCGCCGACGCCACCGCCGCACCGTCCATGCACAACGCCCAGCCCTGGCTGTTCCGCTACGGGCACCGCAGCCGCACCCTCGCCCTCCGGGCCGACTTCGAGCGCCGGATGCCGGAGGCCGACCCCACCGGCCGCGCCCTTCACGTGGGCTGCGGCGCGGCCCTGCTGAACCTGCGTGTGTCCGCCGCCCACCACGGCCTGGACGCGGCCACCACGCTGCTGCCGGACCCGTCGGATCCGGTCCTCCTGGCCTCCGTACGCCTGGACGACGGCCCCGGCGTGCGCCTGGACGACGGCCCCGACGCCTCCGGCGGACGGGCCGAGGAGGCGCTCCGCGCCCTCCACCCCGCGATCGCGAACCGGCACACCAGCCGCTACCCGTTCGACGAGCAGGCGATCCCCGACGACGTACGCGCCCGCCTCGTCCGCGCGGCACGCGCCGAGGGCGCCGACCTCGTGTTCCTGGCCGGGCCCCATCTGGAGACCGTGCTCGGTCTGATCCGGGACGCCGAGGGGTACGACCGCGGCGACCCGGCGCGGGAGGCCGAGCAGGAGCACTGGGCCCGGTACACGAAGACCGACGCGCCGGTCGACGGCATCCCCGACTACGCCTTCGGCCCCCGCGATGCCGCCGAGCGGGCGACCAACCGCGATTTCGCCGGCAGCGTCCCCGTCCCCGGCCGGGCCCGCGTCCCGTTCGAGCACCAGCCGCAGCTGGCCCTGCTGAGCACCGGGGGCGACCGTCCGGCGGACTGGCTGCGCGCCGGCCAGGCCCTGGAACGCGTCCTGCTCACCGCCACGCTGGACGCGGTATCCACCTCGTTCGCGACCCAGCCCCTCGAATGGCCCGACCTGCGCTGGGTCCTGCGCGACCCGGTCCACGGCACTGGACACCCCCAGATGATCATCCGGCTGGGATACGGGCCCAACGGCCCCCGCACACCACGCCGCCCTCTGGACCGGGTGCTGACGATCGAACCGTAGAGACGCCGGGGAGAGCGCCCGAACCATGCGCGCGGGCCCGGCCGGATCCGAGCAGAGAAGGCGGTGGGAGCGATGCGGCTCCCCGTGGTCGTCGGAATGGACGGATCGGAGAGCAGTCTCCGGGCGCTGGACTGGGCGGCGGCGGAGGCGGCGCGCTCCCGGCTCCCCCTGCGCATCGTGCACGCGTCGCTGTGGGAGCACTACGAGGGGCTGCGGCCGCCCGTCGACCCCGAGCACCCCGTCGAACAGGTCCTCGCCGAGCGTCTCGTCGACTCGGCCCGCGACCGCGTACGGGGCCTGCGGCCCGAGGTGGACGTGGTCGCCGATGTGCAGCCCGAGGACCCGGTCGCCGCGCTCGTACGGGAGAGCCACGAGGCGGCCGTGGTCGTCCTGGGGTCCCGGGGCCGGGGCAGGATCGCCGGAATGCTCCTGGGGTCCGTCGGGCTGGCGCTCGCCGGGCGGTCCCACTGCCCGGTCGTGGTGATCCCGGCGAGGCCGCCGCGCACCCCGGCGGAGCCCGGCCGCGTCGTCCTCGGGATCGGCGACGCCGCCGAACCGGCTCCCGCCGCCGTCTTCGCGTTGGCCCAGGCCGCGTCGCGCCACGGCGAGCTGATCGCCGTACGGGCCTGGCGCAGCCCCGCGCACGCGCTCCTGAACCGTCCGCCCCTCCCGGGCTCCGCCGCCTCCGCACACCGCCGAGAGGCCGAGGAGCACCTCGGAACGGTCCTGGACGCGCTGACCGGACAGGACGGTTCCGCAACCGTCGTCCACCGGTCGGTGACACAGGGACCGGCGCACCAGGTCCTGATCGAAGCGGCCGAGGGCGCGGAGCTGCTGGTCGTCGGCGCCCGGCGGAGCAGCGGATGGCACGGACTCCAACTGGGCCCGGTCGACCACGCGGTGCTGCATTACGCGCCCTGCCCGGTCGCCGTCGTCCCGGACACGCCCCGGAGCTGATGCGCGCGAGGCCGCGGCCGTACGGTTCTCCTCGTACCGTTGCACTCACGTTCGATTCAATGCGAGTCGAGCGTCCGATTCAATCGAGTCGCGTCGCATCGAGTCGAGTCGCATCGAGTCGAGTCGCGTCGATGCGCTCACGCACGAGGGGGAGGGCCCGCCCCATGGCCGATGCCACCGCAGCACACCTTGTCACCACGCACACCGCACCGCTGGACCGTACGCGGGACACGGCCGACGCCCCACGGTTCCTGCGGTGGCCCGCGCCCCGTGACGGGGAGCCGGCAGCCGGTGCCAGGAAGCCCGCGGCCGGTCGGCGTCTGCTCGTCCAGCGTGGCGACGACGAGCTGGTCGCGGTCGACCCCGGCACCCCGGACACAGCGGCGGTCCGCTTCCCCGCGCCCTGGCCCCGCCGCTTCGGCAGCTCCACGGTGGCGCCGGACCGCGGCCTCGCGGTCTTCGCCGGGGTGCACGCGGTGCGCGCGGTGGACCCGTCCGGGGCGGTGCGCTGGGAGGTCGGACACGGGTGCTGGGAGGGCAGCTGCCACACCCTCCACACCACGTACGAGGAGTACGCGACCGACCGCCGGCATCTGTACGCGGACAGCGGCTCGGCCGTGTTCTCCGCGGACGGGTCGCTCGTGTGGGCCCACATCCGCGGCCCTGTCGCCGCGTCCGGACCCGATCCGGAGGCGCTGGACGAGTGGCTGGTCATCGACGCCGCCGACGGGCGGGTCCTCGGCCGGGCGGACGCGGAGACGGCGGCGGTCGGCTCGGATCACGTCCCGCACCCCGACCCCGCCCGGATGGGGCTGTGCGTGGGCGAGGGGCAGGACGGGGTGCCGATGCTGTGGGGCCGCTGGGACGGCGAAAGGCTCACTGTCGAGCGGTTCTGCGACGACGAACGGATCCTGACGGATGTGAGCCCCTCGGGCGAGCGCTTCCTGACGGTGACTCATTACGAGGAGACGCTCGGCGTGCACCGGATCGACGACGGTTCCGTCCTGTCCGAGCTCGACACCGAGCACGCCGTCCCCCGCCACCCCGGGGCCGATCCCGACGACCAGGACGCCGACGAGACACTCTGGGACTACGCGTGCGGCTTCCTCGACGAGGAGACCGTCGTCGCCGGTACGTCGGAGCGGGACGAGGAGTACGGCGAGCCGCGCCACTGGCTGGTGAGCACGGCCGGGGCACCGATGCGGGTGACCACGCAGGTCGCGTACCCGTTCCCGGTGTCCGGCGCGCCCACGGCCCTCGGTGACGGCACCTGGTACACGGTGTCGGAGGCCGACGACGCGCTGCATGTGTGGAGCCGGTAGACCGGCGGCCCGGTGGACCCGCGACACGCTGCCGGTGCGGCGGATCCGCGCACTTTAGGATCGCCGCCATGGCCGGACCACGACGCGACACCCGGGGTATCGTCGACGCCCCCTCGCTCTTCGCCCAGGTACGTTTCCGCCGCCGTGAGCCCGCCGCCGAGCTGCGGCCGTACCTGGAGCACTACTGGCTGATCGACTGGGACCTGTCCGAGCCGTACGCCTCCCACCTGGTGCCGCACCCCTCCGTGAACCTGGTCTTCCAGCGGTACGGGAGCGGCGACGGACCGGCCCGTGCCGAGGACGGGCAGGCCTTGGAGGACACCCAGGGCGCCGGGAACGCCGGGTTCGCGGAGGTCTCGGGCATCGGGCTGGAGCTCTTCACCCAGAAGCTGGAGGGCCGGGGCCGGGTCTGCGGGGTGCAGTTCCGGCCCGGCGGATTCCGGCCGTTCGCACCGGACCGGCCGGTCTCGGAGTGGACGGGGCGGCGACTGCCCGCCGACGAGGTGTTCACCCCGCCCGCCCCGCCGTCGGACGTCCTCGGCCCGGCGGACGAGGACGCGCGGGTGGCTGCGCTCGACACGTACCTGCTGGCGCTCGGCCCGGAACCGGACCCGCAGGCCGAACGCGCGATGGCCCTGGTCGACCTGGTGCGCACGGACCGCACGCTGCGCCGCGTCGACGAACTGGCCAACGCCGAGGGGCTGTCGTCGCGCTCGCTCCAGCGGCTCTTCGCCGCGTACGTGGGCGTCGGCCCCAAGTGGGTCATCCTCCGCTACCGCATCCACGAGGCGCTGGAGCGGGCCGAGTCGGAGCAGCGGGTGGACTGGGCGGAGCTCGCGGCGGAGCTGGGCTACAGCGACCAGGCCCATCTGGTCAGGGACTTCACGGCCACGGTCGGCGTACCCCCGACGGCCTTCGCTCCGCACTGATCTCCCGTCGACCGACCGCCCGTTGGCCACGCACCGTCGACCGGCCGCCCGTTGTCAGTGGTGCGTCCTACAGTTCCGGTATGGAACGCACCGCGTCATCGCCCGTACGGATCGAGGCCTGGTCGGACACCGACCTGGAGCTGCTCCGCCGTGCCAACGCACCGGAGCTGATGGACCACCTGGGCGGACCCGAGTCGGAGGAGCAGCTCATAGCCCGCCACGGGCGCTACGTGGCGCTGAGCGCGGACCGCACGGGCCGGGGCAGGATGTTCCGCATCGCCCTGACGGACGGGGACGGGGACGAAGCCGTGGGCACGATCGGCTTCTGGGAGCGCACCTGGCAGGGCCAGGAGGTGTACGAGACGGGCTGGGCCGTTCTCCCCGAGTACCAGGGCCTGGGCATCGCCACGGCCGCGACGACGGCCGTCGCCGAGCAGGCCCGGTCCGCGCGCAAACACCGCTTCCTGCACGCCTACCCGTCCGTGGACAACGGCGCGTCGAACGCGGTGTGCCGCAAGGCCGGCTTCACCCTGATCGGCACCTGCGACTTCGAGTACCCGCCCGGTCATGCGCTGCTGACGAACGACTGGCGGCTCGACCTGGAGCCGGGGTCGGACGTGGGGGTGGACACGGCCGGGGGACGCTGACCCGGCGTACCGGCCCCCGCGCACCGGCCCCGCGCACCGACTCCCCGGCGGGATGCCGCCCGTGCAGGGCCCGTCCGCGACGCCCGAAAACGTTTGACGGTCGGCCCCTCCTCCTGGATATTTATCTGCGCCACGCAGTTTATTCGCGCAACAGCCATATTTCCTGGCCTCAGAGGGGACACCTCCACCATGCACACACTCGTCACCGGCTGCCGCGGCCGTATCGGCTCCACGCTCGTCTCCCTGCTGCACCGCGACGGCCACACCGCCCGCGCGGCCTCACGCACCCCCGGAGACCTCGACACCACCGCAGTGCCCGCCGGCGTACCGGTCGTGGCCTGCGATCTCGGCGATCCGGCCACCTTCGGCGCCGCCCTCGACGGCGTCGATTCCGTCTTCCTCTACGCCGAGCCGTCCGGCATCGACGCCTTCCTCGCCGCGGCCGAGTCCGCCGGGGTCGGGCACATCGTGCTGCTCTCCTCCAGCTCGGTCCTCGCGCCGGACGCCCAGGACAACGCGATCGCCGCCTCCCATCGCGCGGTGGAGCAGGCCCTGACGGCCTCGCCCCTCACCACCACGCTGCTCCGCCCCGGCGCCTTCGCGAGCAACGCCTACCAGTGGGCGCAGTCGGTACGGGCCCATGGCTCGGTCGACCTCCCCCACCCCGGCAGCCACAGCAGCCCCATCGACTCCACGGACATCGCCGAGGCCGCCCTCGCCGTTCTCACCGATCCCCGTCTGCGGGGCTCGGCGTACCACCTGACCGGCCCCGAATCGCTCACCGCCGCCGAGCAGGTCGGCCTGCTGGCGGCGGCGTCCGGACACCCCATCACCGTCAACGCCGTGACCGGGGCGGCCTGGAAGGAGTCCGTGGCCGCCTTCGTGCCCGAGCCGGTCGCCGACTCGCTGCTCGCGTACGCGGCCGCTTCGGTCGACTCCCCGGCCGAGGTGACCGACGACATCGAGAAGCTGACCGGCCACCCGGCCCGTACCTTCGCCGCCTGGGCCGAGGAACACGCCGCCGCCTTCCGCCCCTGAGCCCGTCCGGCGCACCACCCAGCGGACGCACTGGATCCTGTGCGCCCAGCGGGCCCGGCGCGCGCACAGGCGGCCGAAACCCCCTGGCCGCCCCGCCCCGGCCGATGACATCCTGGCGGGGTGAACGGACCGGAGATCCACCTCGAAGTCGCCCCCGAGCTGCGACTCTTCGTCGCGCACGAACGCCGCCGGGGACGCACGGCCGTCACCACCGACGGCTCCTCCACCCTCGGCCATGTAGTGGAGTCGCTCGGCATCCCGCTCACCGAGGCCGGACAGATCCTGGTCGACGGCCGGCCCGTGCCCGTCTCGCACATCCCGGGAGCCGGTGAGCTGGTCGAGGTGCGGGCCGTGGAGCGCCCCCAGCACGTCCCGGGCGCACCCCTGCGGTTCCTGCTAGACGTCCACCTCGGCACGCTGGCCCGGCGGCTGCGGCTGCTGGGCGTGGACGCGGCGTACGAGAGCGAGGACATCGGCGATCCCGCGCTGGCCGCCCGGTCGGCGGACGAGCGGCGCGTCCTGCTCTCACG
Source organism: Streptomyces sp. DvalAA-43 (assembly GCF_900091725.1). GTDB lineage: Bacteria > Actinomycetota > Actinomycetes > Streptomycetales > Streptomycetaceae > Streptomyces > Streptomyces pulveraceus. The sequence goes on from NZ_FMBW01000030.1 coordinate 379,253, forward strand.
GGACCGCGGGCTGCTGCACCGGCGGGAGATCTGGGCCGGGGCGTATGTCTACAGCGACCGACCGGACGACCAACTCCGGGATGTTCTGGGCCGGTTCGCCCCGCACCTCGCACCCTGGACCAGGTGCACCGCCTGCAACGGCCCACTGAAGACGGCCGACAAGGACACGGTCAGCGACCACCTGGAGCACGGCACCCGTAACTCGTACGACGTCTTCGCGCAGTGCACGGAGTGCGACCGCGTCTACTGGCGGGGCGCCCACCACGCCCGCCTGGAGGCGATCGTCACGGAGGCGCTCCACGAATTCGCGCCCGCGTCCGCGGATGCGCCTGCGGGCACGCCCACGGATGCGTCCACCGGTGCGCCTGCGGGCACGCCCACGTCGGCGTCCGTGGACGGCGTGTAACCCCGGGGAGCGGCGTCAGCCCCGCCCGGCGGCGGCCGTCGTATCGCCGCCCTCCCGAAGGACCTCGGCCTGGCGCGCGCTCAGTTCGACCGTCCGCCGCATATGGGTGATGAGCAGGGCCACTTCATCGTCGTCGTAGGCCTCGAACATCGCCGCCCACGCCCCGTTCAGCCGCTCCCACACCGCGCCGATCTCCGCCATCCGCCCCGGCACGGTCGTGACGAGCACCCGCCGCCGGTCGACGGTGTCCCGCTCGCGCGTCACGTACCCGCCCCGCTCCAGCCGGTCGACCAGCCGGGTCGCCGAGCCCGTGGTCAGCCCGGTCAGCTCCGCGATGCGGCCCGTGGTGACCGGCGCCGCCTCCAGACCGAGCAGGTTGAGGCACTGGAGATCGGTCGGGTGGAGCCGCAGGTGGTCCGCGACGGCCTGGTTGAAGAGCGCGTACGCGGCCATGTAGCGGCGTGACTCGACGGTCAGCTCGGCCATCAGCGCACTGCGGCGGGGCTGGGACTTCTGCGACATGCAGAGAGTGTACGGAGCAGACAACCCACCCATCCGTCCCCGAGGGGCCGCCCTGCCCCGAAGCGGCCGCCCCTACGGCGTCTCGGCGGTCAGATAGCGCTGGACGGTGGGCGCGAGCCAGGCGATCACCTCGTCGCGCGACATCTCGACGGCCGGCCCGAACCGCAGCACATAGCGCGTGAGCGCCATCCCGAGTATCTGTGAGGCGACGAGCGCCGCGCGGCGCGACGCCTCGCCCGGAACGGGGCAGACACCGGCCGTGACCGCACCGATCTGCTCGGCGAAGACCGCCCTCATCCGCTCCGCACCCGCCTCGTTGGTGACGCCGACCCTGAGCATGGCCGTGAGCACGCCGTCCCCCTCCCAGCGGTCCAGGAAATGCCCGACGAGGACCGCACCGACATGCTTGCCCGGCAGCGCCCCCAGCTCGGGCAACCGCAGGTCGATCGCGGAGGCGGCGACGAACAGCCCCTCCTTGTTGCCGTAGTAGCGCATGACCATCGACGGGTCGATGTTCGCGTCCCGGGCGATGGCCCGGATGGTCGCGCGCTCGTACCCGTCGGCGGCGAACCGGTCCCGCGCGGCGTCGAGAATCGCGGCCTTGGTGGCGTCCGAACGGCGGGGCGGGGCGGCGGGTTTCGTCATGCCAACAAATGTAGGCCAACGAGCGTTGACATGCCAGCCGCGCCGGGTCTACCGTTGCCAACAAGCGTTGACCAACATGCGTTGGCACGTGATGGCACAAGGGTGACAGCAGAGAACCGTCGAGAGCCGACAGCACGAGAGCCGACAGCAGACAACAAGCACCAGGCACCAGACGACAGGCAGCAGGCAGCAGGCAGCAGGCAGCAGATGAACGGGCCCAGGAGGCAGACATGACCACCACCCCGAGCACCGCACCCGAGACCGTCGACGTACTCGTCGTGGGCGCGGGCCCCACCGGCCTGCTGCTCGCGGGGGATCTCGCAGCCCAGGGCGTCTCCGTCATGCTCGTGGAGCGCCGCCCGCACAGAACGAGCAACATGACGCGCGCCTTCGCCGTACACGCCCGCACGCTCGAACTGCTCGACAGCCGCGGCCTGGCCGACGAGCTGATCGGAACGGGCACCACGCTCACCTCCCTGCGCTTCTTCGGCGAGCTGTCGCTCGACCTCACCCGGCTGCGCACCCGCTTCCCCTTCGTGCTGATCACCCCGCAGTACGAGGTGGAGCGCGTGCTGGAGGACCGGGCCCGCACCGCCGGCGTCCACTTCCGGTACGACACGGAGCTGACCGGGCTCCGGCAGAACGCCGCGCCGGAATCCGTCACCGCCGAACTGCGCGAGGCGGACGGCAGCCGGACCGACCTCACCGCCCGCTACCTCGTCGGCACCGACGGAATGCGCAGCTCCGTGCGCCATGCGCTCGGCCTCCCCTTCCCCGGCAGATCCGTGATCCGGTCGATGGCCCTCGCCGACGTCCGGCTCACCGAGGAGCCGGGCGATGTCCTGACGGTGAGCGGCGTGGGGGACGCCTTCGCCTTCATCGCGCCCTTCGGTGACGGCTGGTACCGCGTGATGGGCTGGAGTCACGCGCACCAGGCCGCCGACAGCGACCCCGTCGAGCTCGACGAGGTGCGCGAGATCACCCGCCGCGCCCTCGGCAGCGACTACGGCATGCACGACGCCCGCTGGATCTCCCGCTTCCACAGCGACGAACGCCAGGTGCCGTCCTACCGCACCGGCCGGGTCTTCCTCGCCGGGGACGCCGCGCACGTCCACTCGCCCGCCGGCGGCCAGGGCATGAACACCGGGCTCCAGGACGCCGCCAACCTCTCCTGGAAGCTCGCCGCGGTGGTCCGGAACCAGTCGGCCGACCCGGAAGCGCTCCTCGACAGCTACCAGGCCGAACGGCACCCGGTCGGCACGAGCGTGCTCCGCTCCAGCGGCGCGCTGGCCCGCCTCGCCATGGCCCGCACCCCGCTCCAGCGGACGGTCAGGGGCCTCGCCGCCAGGGCACTGTCCACGCTCCGGCCCATCTCCGACAAGGCCATCGGCATGGTCTCCGGCATCTCGATCGCCTACCGGGCCCCGCGCGGCGCGCACCCCCTGACCGCGAAGCGCGCCCCGGACCTGAGCCTGCGGGAGGGCCGCCTGCACCAGCTGCTGCGCGACGGGACATTCGTCCTCGTCACTCCCCCCGGCACCGCTGCTCCGGCATCACCCACCCCGCTGGTGCACGCCCACTGGCAGAGCGACCGCACCACCACACTGCTCGTCCGCCCCGACGGCTACATCGCCTGGGCGAGCGACCACACCGACCCTGCGGCCCTGCGCGCCGCACTCACCCGGTGAACCCGGGCCGTGCGTACCGACCGGGCTCAGAACACGTACTCGTCCCCGGTGGCCAGAGCCAGCACTTCGTGGTCGTTGTTCTCCGGGTTCCGGTCGGCCGCGCCGCCGTTCCACAGCGTGTCGACCCACACGACGACCTCGTCCGGCCGCCCCGCGAGCCGCAGTTCAAAGGCGAGCAGCCGCTCCTGCGCCCCATCGGCGCGCAGCGCCCCCGTCCGGCACAGCACGGTCCACCGGTCGGTCTGCAGACAGTTCCGCGGGAGTTCCTGCCGTTCGGCGAGCGCCACCGACGTCCGCACGCGCACGGTCACCCCCGCCAGGCTCGCCGGACCGTGGTTCTCGGTCCGCACCCGGACCGCGAGCCCCGCATCCCACAACACGACATGCCCGTGGTGCGACACATCGGCCTCGGGCACGATCGCCGCAACGGGCGCAACGCGCCCGGCGGACGCAACGCGCTCGGCGGACGTGGCGGGCTCGACAGACGCAGCGGGCTCGACAGACGCAGCGGGCGCGGCGGGCAGGGCGGGCGCAGCAACCGCGACGGCCCCCGCCCCCAGCACCGCGGTCACGGACAGCACCACCGCCGAGGCCACTGCCGAAGCCACCACCGAGGCCGTCGCGGAGACGGCCCGTGCGGCTCTACGTGTCACTACCATGCCCCGAAGATACAGATCACCCCGAATCATCCCTATTTACCGACCGGTTCGGCGCGCTCCCCCACTCATTCAGCCCCTCGCTCCCGCATGAAACGCTGACTCCATGTCCGTCACCCGCTCCGTCGCTCTGTTCGTCGTCGCCGCGCTCTTCGAGATCGGGGGCGCCTGGCTCGTCTGGCAGGGGGTGCGCGAGCACCGGGGCTGGATCTGGATCGGGGCGGGCGTCATCGCGCTGGGTGCCTACGGCTTCGTCGCCACGCTCCAGCCGGACGGCGAGTTCGGCCGCATCCTCGCCGCGTACGGCGGTGTCTTCGTGGCCGGCTCGATCGTCTGGGGCATGGTCGCCGACGGCTACCGCCCCGACCGCTGGGACGTGATCGGTGCGCTGATCTGCCTGGCAGGCATGGCCGTGATCATGTACGCCCCCCGCAACCACTGACCCCGCGCCTGCCTATCCTGGCCCCGTACCGATCAGCTGTCCGAGGAGTCCTCCATGGCCGCCACCCCGATCGCCGTCATCACCGGAGCGAGCAGCGGCATCGGCGCCGCGACCGCCCGGCAGCTGGCCGCAGCCGGCTACCGCGTCGTACTGACCGCCCGCCGCAAGGACCGCATCGAGGCGCTCGCCGCCGGGATCAACGAGGCGGGCCACCAGGCGACGGCCTACGCGCTGGACGTCACCGACCGCGCCGCGGTGGACGAGTTCGCCTCGGCGTTCCGTACCCTCGCCGTCCTCGTCAACAACGCCGGCGGCGCACTCGGGGCCGACCCCGTCGCCAGCGGCGACCCCGCCGACTGGCGCCAGATGTACGAGACCAACGTCATCGGCACGCTCAACGTCACCCAGGCCCTGCTCCCCGCCCTCACCGAGAGCGGCGACGGCACGGTCGTGATCCTCTCCTCCACCGCAGGCCTGTCCACGTACGAGGGCGGCGGCGGCTACGTGGCCGCCAAGCACGGCGAGCACGTCCTGGCCGAGACCCTCCGCCTGGAGATCGTCGGCACCCCGGTCCGCGTCATCGAGGTCGCCCCCGGCATGGTCAAGACGGAGGAGTTCGCCACGACCCGCTTCCGCGGCGACACCGAGAAGGCGGCCAAGGTGTACGCGGGTGTCGACGCCCCCCTCACCGCCGACGACGTGGCCGACACCATCACCTGGGCCGTCACCCGCCCCAGCCACGTCAACATCGACCTCCTGGTGGTCCGCCCCCGCGCCCAGGCCTCCAACTCCAAGGTCCACCGCACCGCCTGAGGGCGGCCAGGAAGCGGGAGGACAGGAAGCCAAAAAGGCAGAAAAGCAGGAGGGCGGCACGGCAGGAAGGGCCCCGGACACACCACCCGCGTCCGGAGCCCTTCCGTCCCGTTGTGCGCCAAGGGCCGTCTCAGCCCTTCACACACACGATCTGCTTGAGCTTGGCGACGACCTCCACCAGGTCCCGCTGCTGCTCGATGACCTGCTCGATCGGCTTGTAAGCGGCCGGGATCTCGTCCACGACGCCGGAGTCCTTGCGGCACTCCACACCCCGCGTCTGGTCCTCCAGATCACGCGTCGAGAAGCGCCGCTTCGCGGCGTTCCGGCTCATCTTCCGGCCGGCGCCGTGCGAGGCCGAGTTGAACGACTTCTCGTTCCCGAGGCCCTTCACGATGTACGAACCGGTCCCCATCGAACCGGGGATGATCCCGAAGTCCCCGGAACCCGCCCGGATCGCACCCTTCCGCGTGACCAGCAGGTCCATGCCCTCGTACCGTTCCTCCGCCACGTAGTTGTGGTGACAGGAGATGACCGGATCGAAGGTGACCTTGGCCTTCTTGAACTCCTTGCGGACCACGTTCTGGAAGAGCGCCATCATGACGGCGCGGTTGTGCTTCGCGTACTCCTGCGCCCAGAACAGGTCGTTCCGGTACGCCGCCATCTGCGGGGTGTCGGCGATGAACACCGCCAGGTCGCGGTCGATCAGGTCCTGGTTGTGCGGCAGCTTCTGCGCCTGCCCGATGTGGAAGTCGGCCAGCTCCTTGCCGATGTTCCGCGATCCGGAGTGCAGCATCAGCCAGACCGCACCCGACTCGTCGAGGCAGAACTCGATGAAGTGGTTGCCCGATCCGAGCGTCCCCATCTGCTTCGTGGCACGTTCCTGACGGAACTTGACCGCATTGGCCACCCCGTCGAACCGTCCCCAGAAATCGTCCCAGCCCGGCGCCCGGAAGCCGTAGAGATGGTCCGGCTCCACGGCCTCGTCGTGCATACCCCGGCCCACCGGGATGGCCTGCTCGATCTTCGACCGGAGCCGGGACAGATCACCCGGCAGGTCATTGGCCGTCAGCGAGGTCTTCACCGCGGACATTCCGCAGCCGATGTCCACACCGACCGCCGCCGGACAGACCGCGCCGTGCATCGCGATCACCGAACCGACCGTCGCCCCCTTGCCGAAATGGACGTCCGGCATGACGGCGAGACCCTTGATCCAGGGCAGCGTGGCCACGTTGCGCAGCTGCTGCATCGCGCCGTCCTCGACCGAAGCCGGGTCGGCCCACATGCGGATGGGAACCTTCGCCCCCGGCACCTCTACGTAAGACATACTTCCTCGATTCCCCCGAAAAGTCTGAAAGCGCAAAACCGGTGCCAAGATCGGCAAATGAGTCGGCCGACCGGCATTCACAGCGGCGCGTGCGATACACATTGTGTCCACCGGTCGCCATTGAGCGGCAACCGTTTTTCGCACGAAGGGAGCCCAGGACCGTGCGACGAATGGCCCACGTAACCGGCACCGCGCTACTGGCAGCGTTCGTCGTCGGCTGCAGCGCCGACACCGGAACTGGTGGTTCCGCAGCCGACAGCAAGCCCGGCGAGACATCCGTCGCCGCCGCGGCCCCCGGCAAGTACCGCACCCTTCCCGAGCCTTGCGGCGCCGTAGCGACGTCCACGCTGAAGGACCTGCTCCCGGGCGCCGCCGAACTCTCCGAGGAGCAGCAGCAGAAGGTGTACGAAGGCACCGCCGCCGTCACCTACAACACCGACCGCCGGGTCGGCTGCAACTGGAAGTCCGAGGACCCCTCCTCCTCGCACACCCTGTCCATCGACTTCGAGCGCGTGGTCTCCTACGACCCCGCGGTCAGCGACGACGACCGGGCCCGCGAGGTGTACACGAAGAAGGAGACGTCCGCCGGTCTGACCTCCCCCTCCGGGAGCCCCGACAGCGCGGACGGCGGCAAGGACGAAGGCACGGACAGCAGCAAGGGCGACGGCAAGGGCGACAGCTCGAAGGACGGCACAAAGGGCACGAAGTCGGACCCCCCAGCCGACTCCGATCCCGCCTCGCACGCCCTGACCACCCCCGCCTCCACCTCCGCCTCCGAAGGCGGGAGCACCGGCGCGACGGCCGACGAGAACACCGACGACACCACCGGCAGCTCGGCGGACAGCCTCCAGCCGCGCGTCCTCGACGACCTCGGCGACAGCGCGTTCCTGGACGATCTGCTCACCCGGGCGGGTTCCACCGCACAGCACCGCACGGTGAGCGTGGTATTTCGCACATCGAACGTCATCGTGACCGTCGAGTACACCGAGCAGCCGGCCGTCTCCACCGTGGTCCCCGACAGCAAGGAACTGCAGGAGAAGGCCCAGGCAGTGGCCCGGAACCTGGTCGACAAGTTCAGCGAATGACCCCGTCCCGGGCGCCCCTGGCCCGCGTCGCCCGCAGCCTCCGGGCCCCCGGGCGAGGCGGCGTCCGGCTGTGGTCCGTCGTACCGTGGCCCTCCGGAAACCCTCCGGAAGCAGCTTCCGGGACACCCTCCGGAACACCGGCCGACCACCCGCCCGACCATCTGGCAGCCCGACCGCCGCGCCACCCGAGTGAAGGAACCATGCACCGTTCAGCCCCGCGACTCTCCCGCATACTCGCCTGCGCCGCCGTTCCGGTGATGCTCGTCGTCGCCGGCTGCTCGTCGGACTCCGGCGACACGAAGGAATCGGGCTCGTCCGAGTCGTCCCCCTCGGCGAGCGCGAGCAAGAAGGCGGAACCGACCGTCGAGCCCGCGAAGTTCGCCGCGCTGCCCGACCCGTGCAAGTCGATCACCAAGAAGACGGTGGCCTCGCTGGTTCCCTCGGCGAAGTCCAAGAACGGCACGGCCGCCGGCTCCAGCGACACCGCCTACCGCGCCGGCTGCTCCTGGAACGGCCTCGACGACAACGGTGTGAAGGGTTCCCAGTACCGCTGGCTCGACATCGGCTTCACCCGTTTCGACTCGGACCAGGCCCTGGGCAGCGGCGCCAAGCGCGCGCAGCAGGACTTCGACAAGCAGGTCGCCAAGGCCAAGGCGTCCGAGGGCGCCAAGAAGGTCGCGGAAGCGCCCGTCGCCGGCATCGGCGAGCAGGCCACCAAGGTCACCTACGACCTCTCCAAGACCGGTGAGGACTTCAAGTACGCGACGGTGGTGACCCGGACCGAGAACGTCGTCATCACCCTCACCTACAACGGTGCGGGATACGCGGGCGCGAAGACCCCCTCCTCCGACGACATCCTGAAGGGCGCCGAGAAGGCGGCCAAGGAAGCGGTGGCCTCCGTCGCCGGGGCGGGGGCTGACAAGCCGTCCGGCGCGACCCCGCCGAGCGGAAAGGCCTCGGACAGCAAGCCGACCGACGACAAGTCGAGCGACGACAAGCCGAAGGACAGCAAGTCGACGGACGACAAGCCGAAGGACGACAAGTCGACGGAGAAGAAGACCTCCGCCCACAAGGCGTCCGTCAAGAAGACGAGCTAGCAACGCCCCGGCCCGGAAGCGGCCTTACGAAGCCCGGTGCTCCCCGAGCGCCGGGCTTCGCCCCTCCCCGCGCAACACGCCGCGTTCCCATGTGCCAGGCTGTGCCCGCCAGAAGTCGCGGCAGAACACCGGACAGGCCGTCGGACAGGGCTCCGGACGGGCCGTCGGGCAGAACGCCGGGCGGGGCTCCGGACAGGCCGTCGGAGCAGCATCGGAACAGGGCGCCGGAACACGGCGCCGGATACGGGAAACGGGAGGGAACGCGGGTGGCCGCGATGCAGCTGACACGCACCCACCGGATACTCATCGGTCTCGTGGTCGCCGGTGCGGTACTCATCGCCGCGATCGGATTCGCGGGTTCGTACGCGGCGGTGCGCGAGCTCGCCCTCCAGAAGGGCTTCGGGGACTTCTCGCTGGTCTTCCCGATCGGCATCGACGCGGGCATCTGCGTCCTGCTCGCCCTGGACCTGCTGCTGACCTGGCTGCGCATCCCGTTCCCGCTGCTGCGCCAGACGGCCTGGCTGCTGACCGCCGCGACGATCGCCTTCAACGGCGCCGCGGCCTGGCCCGACCCGCTCGGCGTCGGCATGCACGCGGTCATCCCGGTGCTCTTCGTGGTCTCCGTCGAGGCCGCCCGGCACGCGGTGGGCCGGATCGCCGACATCACGGCCGACAAGCACATGGAGGGCGTCCGGCTCACCCGCTGGCTGCTCTCCCCCGTCCCCACGTTCAAGCTGTGGCGCCGGATGAAGCTCTGGGAGCTCCGGTCGTACGAGCAGGTCATCAAGCTCGAACAGGACCGGCTGATCTACCAGGCCCGCCTCCAGGCCCGCTTCGGCCGCAACTGGCGCCGCAAGGCCCCCGTCGAGTCCCTGATGCCGCTGCGCCTGGCGAAGTACGGCGTCCCGCTGGCCGAGACCGCCCCCGCCGGCCTCGCCGCCGCGGGCATCGAACCCGCCCTGCTGCCCCCGGCCCCCGCCCTGCCCCAGGTCGAATCGGGCGAGTCCCAGCCCGAGTTGCCGTACGCCCCCGAGCAGCAGGACGCCCCCCACGACCCGCAGCAGCAACAGCACGAGCCACAGCACCAGCAACAGCACGGGCCGCAGGGACAGGACCAGCAGCAGTACCAGCAGCACGGCCACCCCTCCGACCCGGCCGACGCCGAGGAGTGGCCCCAGGAGGGCCCCGGCTCGCACGAGAGCCCGTGGTTCGCCGCGCCCCGGGTACCGGACGACGCGTACGAGGGCGACTACGACCCGGCGTACGTCGAGGGCCTGGAGCCGGCCCCGGTGATGGTCCCGTCCGGCCCCGGCGGCCGCACCCGCCCGCTGGGCAACGTGGGCACGATCGGCGCCGTCCCGGGCCCCCGCGCCGAGGAACACCAGCAGGAACAGTTCCAGCAGCCCCAGCAGGCCCACGAGCAGCACCAGAAACAGCAGGCCCACGAGCAGCACCAGGAACAGCTGCCGCTCCAGGAACAGCCGCAGGAGCCCGAGCCGGACCCGGCCGAGTGGGCACAGGAGGACGCGGAGTTCGCCGAGATCGCGTACGAGGTGTTCGCCGCGTTCGTGAACCAGCACAACGACTACCCGAGCGTCGACGCCCTGGACATACACGTCACGGACGGCCACAACGTCCGGCACCCGCGCAGCACGGCCCTGATCCGCCGCCTGATGCCGGAGTTCAGGAACCGCTACCACGCCGAACTCGAAGCGGACCACATCGCCTGAGCGTGTGCCCCACGTCCGTTCGACGGCAACGACGGAGGGCCGTCACCCGAATTCACCGGGTGACGGCCCTCCGTACGTACGAAACAGCCGGACCGCTACGCGCCCAGCAGCCTGCGCACCCGCTCCGCCCCCACGGCCAGCAGCAGCGTGGGCAGCCGCGGCCCCGTGTCCCGGCTGACCAGCAGCCGGTACAGCAGCGCGAAGAACGACCGCTGCGCGACCTTCAGCTCGGGCGTCGGCTTGGCATCCGGCTCCAGGCCCGCCAGGATCTTCGGCACGCCGTAGACGAGCGTGGTGAGCCCGTCCAGCGACCAGTGCGAGTCCAGCCCCTCCAGGAGCAGCCGCAGCGACTCCCGTCCCTGCTCGTCCAGCGAGCCGAGGAGCTCCTTGTCCGGCTCGTCGCGCACGATCGTGCGGGCCTCGGCCGGGACCTGGCTGGTGATCCAGTTCTCGGCGCGGTCGAGACGGGGCCGGGCCTCGTCCAGCGAGGTCAGCGGGTTCTCCGGGTCCAGCTCGCTCAGGATGCGCACCGTCTGTTCGTCGTGCCCGGCCGTGATGTCGACGACCGACGCGAGCGTGCGGTACGGCAGCGGGCGCGGCGTGCTCGGCAGCTCACCGGCGGCCGTGCCGATGGCCCGCGCGTACGCGGCGGCGTCGGCCGGCAGCACCGAGCCGTCGGCGACCTTGCGGGCCAGCGAGTCCCACTCGTCGTAGAGCCGCTGGATCTCCTGGTCGAAGGCGATCTTGAAGGACTGGTTGGGCCTGCGGCGCGCGTACAGCCAGCGCAGCAGCGGCGCCTCCATGATCTTCAGCGCGTCGGCCGGGGTCGGCACGCCGCCCTTGCTGGAGGACATCTTCGCCATGCCGGAGATCCCGACGAAGGCGTACATCGGGCCGATCGGCTGCACGCCGTCGAAGATCTCGCGGACGATCTGACCGCCGACGACGAACGAGGAGCCCGGCGAGGAGTGGTCCACGCCGCTCGGCTCGAAGATCACGCCCTCGTACGCCCAGCGCATCGGCCAGTCGACCTTCCAGACCAGCTTGCCGCGGTTGAACTCGCTCAGCCGCACCGTCTCGGCGAAGCCGCAGACCGTGCAGGTGTAGTTCAGCTCCGTGCTGTCGTCGTCGTACGACGTGACGGTCGTGAAGTCCTTCTCGCAGTTGCCGCAGTAGGGCTTGTACGGGAAGTAGCCGGCCGAACCGCCGCTGCCGTCGTCCTCGCTCGCCGCGCCGGAGCCCGCCTCGGCCTCCAGCTCGGCCTCGTCGACCTTCTTCTGCTGCTGCGGCTTCTTGCCGCCCTTGGCGCCCGCCGCGGCCGGGTCCTTCTTCGTCCGGTACCGGTCGAGGACCGCGTCGATGTCGGCGCGGTGCTTCATCGCGTGGAGGATCTGCTCGCGGTAGGCGCCCGCCGTGTACTGCTCGGTCTGGCTGATGCCGTCGTACTCGACGCCCAGCTCGTCCAGCGCGGCCGTCATGGCGGCCTTGAAGTGCTCGGACCAGTTCGGATACGCGGATCCGGCCGGGGCGGGCACCGAGGTCAGCGGCTTGCCGATGTGCTCGGCCCAGGACTCGTCGACGCCCGGGACACCGTTCGGGACCTTGCGGTACCGGTCGTAGTCGTCCCACGAGATCAGGTGCCGGACGGTGTACCCCCGGCGGCGGATCTCGTCGGCGACCAGGTGCGGGGTCATGACCTCGCGGAGGTTGCCCAGGTGGATCGGGCCCGACGGGGAGAGGCCGGACGCGACGACGACCGGTTTGCCAGGCGCACGACGCTCCGATTCGGCGATGACATCGTCCGCGAAGCGGGAGACCCAGTCGGCCTCGGTGCTGCTCTGACTCTGAGCCACGGTCTGCACGTCCTTCTCTCTTGTAGGACTCGTTGGAACACCCTTGTGGGACTCATAGGGGCTCCGCCCATTCTCCCAGGTCCGTCGGCGGCGCGAAAACGGCTTACGGCCCGCGCGAAGAAAACGGCTTTGCACCCCGTGGAATACTGGGTGTGATCCCTTGTACTCCTACGGAAACGGCAGCCAGCCCATGGCCTCGGTCAATTCCCTCGCTTCCACGCTCCAGCAGCAGCTGGCGGACGCCCTGACGGCAGCTCTGCCGGATGCCGGCACCGCGGACCCGCTGCTGCGACGAAGCGACCGGGCCGACTTCCAGGCCAACGGCATCCTGGCCCTCGCCAAGAAGCTCAAGGGCAACCCGCGCGAGCTCGCCTCCCAGGTCACCGCCGCGCTCCCGGCGGGCGGCCTGATCAAGGAGATCGAGGTCTCCGGCCCCGGCTTCCTGAACGTCACGCTCGCCGACCGGGCGATCATCGAGACCCTCGCCGCCCGCGCCGCGGACGACGAGGGCAGGCTCGGTGTGCCGTACAACAGCGCCGCGGGCACCACGGTCATCGACTACGCGCAGCCGAACGTGGCCAAGGAGATGCACGTCGGCCACCTGCGTTCCGCGGTGATCGGTGACGCGATGGTGCAGATCCTGGAGTTCACGGGCGAGTCCGTGGTCCGCAGGCACCACATCGGCGACTGGGGCACCCAGTTCGGCATGCTCATCCAGTACCTGATCGAGCACCCGGACGAGCTGACCCACGAGGGCGACGGCGGCGAGGCGGACGGCGAGGCCGCCATGTCCTCGCTGAACCGGCTCTACAAGGCCTCCCGCGCGCTCTTCGACTCCGACGAGGAGTTCAAGGCCCGCTCCCGGGACCGCGTCGTGGCGCTCCAGGCGGGCGACGAGGAGACGCTCGCCATGTGGCAGCGCTTCGTCGACGAGTCGAAGATCTACTTCTACTCGGTCTTCAACAAGCTCGACATGGAGATCCGGGACGCCGACATCGTCGGTGAGTCCGGCTACAACGACATGCTGGAGGAGACCTGCCGCATCCTGGAGGAGTCGGGCGTCGCCGTCCGCTCCGAGGGTGCGCTCTGCGTCTTCTTCGACGACGTGAAGGGCCCGGACGGCAACCCGACGCCGCTGATCGTCAAGAAGTCGAACGGCGGCTACGGCTACGCGGCGACCGACCTCTCCGCGATCCGCGACCGGGTGCAGAACCTCAAGGCGAACACCCTGCTGTACGTCGTGGACGCCCGGCAGGCCCTGCACTTCAAGATGGTCTTCGAGACGGCCCGCCGGGCCGGCTGGCTGAACGAGGACGTCAAGGCCGTGCAGCTCGCCTTCGGCACGGTGCTCGGCAAGGACGGCAAGCCGTTCAAGACCCGTGAGGGCGAGACGGTCCGGCTGGCCGACCTCCTGGACGAGGCGATCGACCGGGCCTCCGCCGTCGTGCGCGAGAAGGCCAAGGACCTCACCGAGGACGAGATCACCGAGCGCGCCACGCAGGTCGGCATCGGCGCGGTGAAGTACGCGGACCTGTCGACGTCGGCGGCCCGCGACTACAAGTTCGACCTGGACCAGATGGTGTCGCTGACCGGCGACACCAGCGTGTACATCCAGTACGCGCACGCCCGGTCCCGCTCCATCAAGCGCAAGGCGGGCGAGCTGAAGTCCCGGCCCCACCCGGAGCTGGAGCTGGCCCCGGCCGAGCGCGCGCTGGCCCTGCACCTGGACCAGTTCGCCGAGGTCGTGGCCGAGGTCGCCGCCGCGTTCGAGCCGCACAAGCTGGCCTCGTACCTCTACCAGCTGTCGTCGCTCTTCACGACGTTCTACGACCAGTGCCCGGTGCTCAAGCCCGAGGTCCCCGGAGATGTGGCCGAGAACCGCCTCTTCCTCTCGGACCTCACCGCCCGCACCCTGCACCAGGGCATGGAGCTGCTCGGCATCCGGACCCCCGAGCGTCTGTGATCCCCGAGCGCCTCTGACGCCCTGGCGCCCCTGCCCGGAGCGCGCGCCCGTACGCACCGGCCCGGTGCGGTGACCCCTGGTTCCTACTCCTTGGTCACCCACTGGGCCGTGTCGTACCGGTACATGTACTCCGGCCGGGCCTTGATGCTGCTGGTACGGAACGGCTTCCCGCCGTCGTCGATGCGCAGCGTCCCCTCCCGGCCGCCGCTGCTCCACTCCAGCTCCAGGTACCAGCTGACGTCGTGGCCCTCGACGTGGGCGTTGAGGTCGAACACCTCCACATCGGTGGAGGACACCCGGAACGGGAAGTTCTTCGGCGGCACCCGCTCGTCCTGCCGCTGACCCGCCACCGGGGTGAGGGTCGGCCGGCCGTCGTCGAGGTCGATGTCGAAGGACTGCGGGGTGATGCCGCTTCCGCAGCCCTCCCCCATCGAGTACGCCGACCAGGCCAGCGGCGCCTTCCGGGACAGCGTCCGCACATGCATTCCGTTCAGCACGACGGCCTGCCCCGACTTCCCCTGCACGGTGACTTCGAGCAGCATGTCGCCGCCGTCCACCCCGCCGAGCGCCCTGGCCCAGCCGCGGGTGTCCTGCGGCGGGGGCGGCGGAGGCACGTCGTTCGGCTTCTGGTCCAGCACGTAGTGCTTGCCGCAGGGCTCTTCCCAGTTGTACGAGCTGATGGTGGCGGTCAGCGGTACGCCCCCGCTCTGCTGCCCGCCGCCCGGCCCGGCTCCCGTGCCGTGGCCGCCGGACGCGGCGGTTCCACGGCCGGACGCCGGGGACGAGGCACCCGCCGTACCGGACAGGACCGGCGTGCCCGACTTCTTCCCCTTGTCGGGCGACGCGGTGGGGCTCGCGTCGATCCGGGGCCGGACGGACTCGGCCTCCTCCGGGCCCCGGCCGTCCACGGCGGGGACGTTGCTGAGGTCGACGTCGTCCTTGTTCGACAGATTACTGACGATGATCGAGGTGGGCACGGTCAGTGCGACGACGGCGGCGGCCGCGAGCAGCACGCGCGCCCGCGCGGAGGGCAGGAACCGCCGGGACCGACTCGCCGCACCGGTCACGATCTCGGGCTCGGAACCGGGTTCGGGCGTGGCTTCGGGCGTGGCTTCGGGCGTGGTCGCGCTGGAGCCACGTTCCGTATCCGGAACCGCATCAGGGGCTCCGTCCGAGACCGCGCCCCGTACCGCCCCCGGCTCCGGCTCCGCCGCAGCGACCGGGCGCCGCCGGGCCGCGTCCGCCACGATCCACCGCCGGTGCAGCTCCACCAGCTCGTCCGGGTTCGCCCCGCACAACCGCGCCAGCCGTTCCACCGGGGCGAACTCATTGGGCACCGCGTCACCGTTGCAGTAGCGGTGCAGCGTCGACGTGCTGACGTGCAGTCTTCCGGCGAGAACTCCGTAGCTGCGCCCCGAACGGTCCTTCAGTTCCTTCAGCAGAGCCGCGAATTCCCCGGCCTCCGGCGTCGCCACTTCGGCGTTCCCCCTCCTGGTCCGTCCCAGAACACCGTTCCAGGGACGTGGAATCTGCCCAGGTCACAGTACGCGCAGGCATTCCAGCATCCCCAATGGGCCGTTCGGCGTTGCGGACGGAATCCGCCGCCCCGCAATCTATGGACACACCGCAGCGACCACCGGGACAACGCAGTGCGACTCCACTTCCGCATCGACCGCGTCGATGCCGTGGCCATCGGCGTGGTGATCGTTTCCACCGCGATCGTCATGGTCCTGATCCTTCACACCTGACCGGCAGACACCACCACCTCACACGGGGAGTACCACCACCATGCGCAACCACATCCGCACCACCGCCCTCGCCGCCACCGCCCTCCTGGCCGCCCTCTCGCTCACCGCCTGCGGCGGCAACGACAGCGCGGACAACGGCAAGGCGGGCGCGGCGGCCCCGGCGGCGAACAGCACCACCACCCCCGACTCGGGCAAGGACGCGAAGGACGCCCAGGACACCAAGGGGTCCAGCAGCGGCACGGACAACGCCCCCGTCGAGAACGCCTCCGCCACGTCCAAGGGCTCCACCGGCGGCAGCCAGGGCGGGAAGACCAGCGCCGGCGCCACCGGAAGCGGCAGCACGAGCAAGTCCCCCGTCACCTGCACCGGCTCGAACACCAAGGTCACCGTCAGCAAGGTGAGCCGCCCCATCAACCACCTGCTGCTCACGGCGACCAACACCGGCTCCGTCCCCTGCTACGCGTACCACGCGCCGGCGCTCCGGTTCGACGACGCCCAGGCCGCCTTCCCGGTCCTCCGCGACAGCATCCCGCAGGCCGTGGTCACCCTTGCGCCGGGCCAGTCCGCGTACGCCTCCATCGGGCTGTCCGGTGAGCCCGACGGACAGGAGCTGCACAAGAGCAAGCACCTCGGGGTGTACTTCACGGGCAAGAGCAACCAGGGTTCCACGGGCCCCTCCACCGAACTGACGCTCCCCGCGGGCACCACCTGGGGCGACAACGGCTTCGTCACCTACTGGCAGAGCGAGATGGCCGACGCCCTCACCTACTGACCTACGGCACCGGCCGGTCGTCCCGCCCCGCGCGTGATGCCTGGCCACCAGGTGCCGTTGCGGGTCGGGGCGGCCGAGTGGGCAAGGCCATATTCCGGCCCGCGACCGGTCGGCGTAGGCTGGCCTTCCATGGTCATAAGCACCGCTCTGTGGTCCTTCGCCCTGGTCGTAGGACTTCTCACCCTCACTCCCGGTCTCGACACCGCCCTGATCCTGCGCACCTCGGCCCTCGGCCGACGCAGAAGGGCCTGGGGCGTCGTCCTCGGAATCCAGACCGGCACCCTCCTGTGGGGCGCGCTCACCTCCCTCGGCGTGACCGCACTCCTCACCGCATCCCACCTGGCCTACACGGCGCTCCGCTGGGCCGGAGCCGCCTATCTGGTCTGGCTGGGCGCCCGTATGCTCCGGGACACCTTCCGGGGAGTCCCCGCCCCGGAGACCGGCGACCCCGCGCTGCTCGCCGGTACGGACTCGGTACGCGGCGGCTGGCGGCAGGGCACACTCACCAACCTCCTCAACCCGAAGATGGGCGCCTTCTACGTCGCCGTCCTGCCCCAGTTCATCCCCGCCGGAACCGGCCACTTCGCCATGGGCCTCCTGCTCACCACGGTGCACATCCTCATCGGCCTGATCTGGTCGGCCGTCCTCATCGGCTTCGCCCGTGTACTGCACGGCTGGCTGCGCAAGCCCCGGGCCCGTCGCCTGCTCGACCGGATCACCGGGACGGTCATCGCCGCCTTCGGCATCCGGCTGGCCCTCAGCGACTGATACGCCCGGCCGGGCCCCTGGAAAGGGCCCTGGGTGTGTTGTCCCGGGACGTTGGTGACACGCGTGCTGGCCAGGTGCGGCGGCCCGCGCGGACTCGTCGCCGTGCACATCCGGCTGCCGGGTACGCGGCGAGTACGGCTCCCGGCGCCTGCGGCAACGCCGCCCGCACCCCCTCGACGGATCTCCTCCCGCCGTCCCGGTCCTCCTGCGCCGGATCACCGCGGCGGGCAGCCCCGGCGACCCCGAACAGCTCACCCAGCCCCTCCACCGCCCCGCACCCCGTCCGTGCTCGACCCGTACAGATTTCTTGTACGGGTCGGGCACGCGTGACGCGGGCGCCCGGGTGGAAGTTCGCCGGGTATGCACCCCATGAAGAAGAAGCGCAAGAACGCGTCGGCCATGAAACTCGTGGGGAGGCTGGTCGCGGTCTTCCGCATGGCCGCCCGCCTGACCCAGCAGCAGCTCGCCGACCTGGCAGGCCATCAAGTGGAGACGATCGCCTCCATCGAGCAGGGCAGACGCGCTCTGCTGCCTTCCTTGGCCCTGAAACTCGACCAACTACTCGACACCAAGGGCGCGTTGTCGGCGGCCATCGAGGAGATGCCGGAGGTCGACCTGATCCCGGCCTGGGCGGGCGAGTATCTGGAGCTCGAACTGGAGGCGCTCGCGCTCTCCTGGTACGACAACCAGGTCATGCCGGGGCTCCTCCAGACGGAGCGGTACGCGCAGGCGGTGTTCCGCAACCGGATTCCGGCCTTCAGTGAGGAAGAGGTCGCGTTGCAGACGGAATCCCGTCTGCAACGCCGGGAAATCCTGCACCGGCCGTCGCCCCCGACCATCAGCTTCGTCGTCTGGGAGCCGGTGCTGAGCCTCCAGCTCACCGATGACGAGGCGCACGCGGAACAGCTGCGGCACCTGCTGGAATGTGCCGCGCTCCCCGGCATCTGCCTCCAGGTCCTGCCCCTGAACCACCGTACCCACGCGGGCCTCAACGGCCCCTTCACGCTGCTGGAAACACCGGAGTTCCAGCGCGTGGCCTACTCCGAGACACAGCGCGGCAGTCTGCTGGTCTCCGACCCCGACGAGATCAGCATCCTCTCCCAGAAATATGCGATGCTGCGAGCCCAGGCCCTCAGTCCCGAAGAGACGATGGCCCTACTGAAATGTCTGCTGGGAGAGCAATGAGCACCGCACTGGAGTGGTTCAAGTCCAGCTACAGCGGCGACGAAGGCGGGCAGTGCCTCGAAGTCGCTTACGAATGGCGCAAGTCGAGCTACAGCGGCAGCGAGGGCGGCCAGTGCCTCGAAGTCGGCTACGACTGGCAGAAGTCGAGCCACAGCGCCGACGAGGGCGGTGCCTGCGTCGAGGTCGCCGCGCACACCGCCGCCGTCCACGTACGCGACTCCAAGGACCCCGAGGGCCCCGTCCTCACCGTCGCCCCCACCACCTGGACGGCCTTCGCCGGCTTCGCCGCCGACCGGCGCCTCGTCTGACCCCACGGGAGGGATACCACCGCCATGGCTGTCATCCACCGCACCACCCTGACACCCACCAAGCTGGAACTCCTCACCTCCTGGCTGCCCGCACAGCCCTGGTACCGCGGCAAGGCGCAGCAGCCCGAGCTGGCCAGGACCGGCGGGTTCCGGCTGGACGACCCGAAGGGCGAGGTGGGCATCGAGTTCATGGTGGCCACCGACACCTCGGGGGACCGGCCGGTCACGTACCAGGTGCCGTTCAGCTACCGCGGCGCACCGCTCCCGGGCGCCGAGGAAGCGCTCATCGGGACGACCGAGCACGGGGTACTGGGGCAGCGGTGGGTCTACGACGGCACGCGTGACCCGGTCCTGGTCGCCCAGCTGTTCGCCCTCCTCGCGGGCGAGGCCGAACCGCAGATGCAGAGCGCGAGCGACACCCCGGACCCCTCCGTCACCGCCGGGATCGACGCGTCGGGTTTCGCGGCGGAGATCGCCTCCTTCACCGCCACCGACACCCCGGACGGCACGGACATCCTGGTGGCGACGGCACCCGCCGGACGCCTGCTGACCCTGCACGTCAACCGCGTCCTGCGGCCCGGACAGGACCCGGACGGACGCGCGCTCGGCCATGTCACCGCGCCCGCGCCGCTGCCCGACGGCACCACGGCACCCACCGCGTTCGTCGTCGTCCACGCCCACCCGTAACCCCCCGCCCCCGGACCGCCGTTGTCAGTGGCCGCGCCTAGAGTTCCGGTCATGGCGACGCTCCCGAATCCGCTCCCGTCCCTGGCCACGTCAGGGCTCCAACTCCCGCCCGGCTCACTGGTGGACGCCACGATCGACGGCACCTGGCACGAACCGCTGCTCTGGTGCGCCGACGAGCCCGCGTCCCCCGGGACGTGGGCCGCGCTGCGCGCCGCCGGGCGGCCGGTCGGGCTGCTCCCCGTGCTGATCGACGGCGGCCGGCACGACCAGTGGCCCGACGACTGGGACCTGATCCCGGACAGCACGACGTACCCCGGCGACCACGACGCCGAGGAAGTGCTCACCGAGTACTGGCACGACTGCGCGCCCGAGGAACTCGACGCCGCCGAGGGCGACTGGCCGGGCCTCGCGCCCGTCCCGGCCGCCGAGGGGCAGAGCTCCCCGGACGACCTGGCGGCCGAGATCGTCGACGAGTACGTCGGGCCGGGCGACTGGTACCCCGGCGCACGGATGGCGCTCGTCCCGGCCCGGCGCAGCGCCGACATACCGGCGGCGATCGGCTGGTCGGGGCCGGTCAACTTCGAGGACGACACGGCCCGTCTCTCCGCCGTGCTCCGTTCCTGGGAGGACCGCTTCGGCATACGGGTGGTGATGCTCGGCTTCGACACCCTGACCGTCTCGGTCGGGCGGCCGCCCACCACCCTCGCCGAGGCGCGCGCGGTCGCCGCCGAGCACTTCGCGTTCTGCCCGGACAACATCGACCAGAACCCGCCGTACGACCTGGACGTCTACGCCGAGAAGAGCGTGCTGAACCAGGAGACCTGGTCGTTCTGGTGGGACTGAACCACCGGCCGGCGGAAAGACCCCCAGTCCCCCCGCCGGGCAGAAGGAACCCCCGGCCATGACACCTCCGGACGACGCGGACCCGGCACAACGCCTCATCGCCGAGTACCGCGCCCTGTCGGCAGACAGTGACAGGAAGCGCGAGATCATCGCCGAACTGGACGGCAACGCGGCCGCGCAGCCGTTCCTCGTCTCGGTGCTCGCCGACGCGGGCGAGTACGACCTCGCCCGCGTCGAGTGCGCCACGGTCCTGCGTCTGTGGCCCCCGGCCGACCCCGGCCTGCGCCACCGCGCGGGCAGAGCCCTGCTGGCCGCCCTGAACGACCCCGAGGAGGATCTCGTCCGCCAGTACGCGGCGATGGCGCTCGGCCCCTACGCCTCGGACGACCCGGCGGTCACCGAGGCCCTGATCGCCGCCGCAGGGGCCGGGGAGGACCCCCTCGTCCAGGCCTGCGCGAGGTCCGCCCTGGAAGAGGCGGGCCTCGCCTGAGCACACCCGCTCACAGCACCGGCCGACAAACCTGAGCCCGCCCGGTCACAGCACTGGCCGACATAGTCGGGTATGCCGGACTGTTCCTCCGGGAACGCCGTCCGGTACGAGTTCCCCCTCGTGCCGGACGGGGCCCGGGGACAACCGGATCACGATCCGGAACATCTTCTCTCACAAGCCCGCGCCACCGGTACGGGACGGTGAAACGAGGAGCTGGAGCATGGTCCGAAGCCCCATCCGCCCCAAGCGTCCCAAAGGCCCTGATCGCCCCACCCGCCATCGCAGGCTCCGTATCGACTACCCCCGCCGGGGGAAACGTACGTGGCGTCGCTGGGTGCCTTCGTGGCGGCAGGTGCTGAGCGGGGTCGTGCTCGGACTCGCCGCGCTGGCAGGCCTGTTCGCCGCGGTGTACGCGTCCGTCGACATCCCCGACGAGAACGCCGAGGCGGGCAGACAGGGCACCGTCTACTACTGGGCGGACGGCAGCCAACTGGTGAGCGTGGGTGCGGTCAACCGGCAGAACGTCACACTCGCCGACATACCCGGCTCGGTGGAGAACGCGGTCATCGCCGCCGAGAACGAGACCTTCTACTCCGACCCGGGGGTATCGGCGACGGGCATCGCCCGCGCGGCCATGAGCATGGTCTCGGGCGGTGAGACCCAGGGCGGCTCCACCATCACCCAGCAGTACGTGAAGAACACCTACCTCAGCCAGGAGCAGTCGGCCACCCGGAAGTTCAAGGAATTCTTCATCTCGCTGAAGCTGAACAACAAGCAGGGCAAGAAGGAGATCCTTCAGGGGTATCTGAACACCAGCTGGTTCGGCCGCGGCGCCTACGGCATCCAGGCGGCGGCGCACGCGTACTACGGAATCCCCGCGAAGGACCTCGACCCCAGCCAGGCGGCGCTGCTCGCGTCCCTGCTCAAGGGAGCGGAGCAGTACGACCCCGCGGGCGGCAAGGGCAACCACCAACGCGCCGTCGACCGCTGGGCGTGGATCCTCGACCGGCAGGTGGAGACCGGCATGATGACGAAGGCCGAGCGGTCCACGTACCGGAAGTTCCCCGAGCCGAACCCGGCCGCCAAGCCGACCAGCCTCGGCGGCCAGACCGGCTATCTCGTCGACATCGCCAACAAGTACATCAAGAAGCGGTCGGGCCTCACCGACAAGGACCTCTTCCGGGGCGGCTACCAGGTGCACACCACCTTCGAGAAGGCCAGGGTGGGGCAGCTGGAACGGGCCGTGCGGAGCGTGCGCGAGCGCGACCTCGACCCCAAGAAGCGCCGCGAGGACAAGTACGTCGAGGTCGGCGCCGCGTCCGTGCGGCCCGACGGGGCCGTGGTCGCGGTGTACGGCGGCGCCGACGCGATCACCCACTTCGCCAACAACGCCGACACCGCGGGCGTCCCCGTCGGCTCGGCCTTCAAGCCCTTCGTGCTGGCCGCGGCCCTTCAGCACGGCGACGGCATCACCCTGAACAGCGGCTACGACAACGGGGGGCTGCTGATCAAGGACGGCCCGTACGGGGTATCACCCCCGCTGTCGGGTGCCGGTCCCGGCGCGGCGATGGTCTCGGCGCCGACACCCCTGCGCGATGCGCTGGTCATGTCGTCCAACGCCACCTTCTCGCTGCTCGGCAGGGACATCGGGCTGAAGAAGGTGAAGGAGCTGGCGGTGTCGGCCGGGCTGCACGAGGAGAGCCTGGCCCGTCTGGACAAGTCCTTCCCCCTCGGCACGTCCACACCGAGCGCGGTCAGGATGGCGGACGCGTACACCGCCTTCAGCAACGACGGCATGCGGGCCGAGCCCTACTCGGTGACCGGGATGACCCGCGACGGCGAGACGGTCGAGGGCTTCGGGAAGCCCGAGCCGCAGCGTGCGATGGACGCCTCGGTGGCCAACGATGTGAACAAGACCCTGGGGATGCTGGCCTGGACGCGGCTGGGGCAGGACGGGAAGTTCGCCACGCCCGAGACTGCCGACGACCTCTCGGCGGGCGCGACCAGCGAGGACGACCGGATGAAGTCGGCCTGGTTCATCGGCCACGCCAAGGGGCTGACCACGGCCGTCACGATGTTCCGCAACAAGCCGGGCACGCCTCAACTGCTGGGAATGCAGGGGGTGGGCGGACCCGACTCGGGGCGCGGCAACGTCTTCCCGCTCCGGATCTGGAACGCCTACGCCTTGGGGAAGTAGGCCCACGGGCCAGGGGCCGGCAACGGCGTGGGGCCAAGAACTGACAACCGGACAGGGCAGCACTCCGCGCATTGGTCTTGACCAATATCCTATTGTGTGAAGAGTATGGGCCGAATCCGCCACGGAACCTTTACAAGCACCTCCGCTGGAGAAACACGCCCCATGCGCATATCCGCAACCGCCGCCGCTGCCACCGCAGTGCTCGGCGGAGCCCTCGTCCTCGGCCTCACGGCCGTCCCCGCCGCCCAGGCCACGCCCCGCGCCGACGCGGCGGGCTGCACCACCGACGCCTTCGGAATCGCCGGAAAGTACGGCGAGTTCGTCCTCGGTGACGATGTCCACTCCCCCGACGCGGAAGGCGCCGTGGCCGTCGGCGGCAACGCCGACTTCCGCGGCGGCTTCAGCGTCGCCAACGAACTCTCGGCCGCGGAGGTCGACGCCCTGCCGGGCCGCGCCTCGCTCGTCGTCCGGGGCGATCTGCTCAACGGCAGCTCGGTCACCGCCGTGATGAAGGGCAACGCGGCCGTCGGCGGCAAGGTCAGCGACCGCGCCCTCGAAATGCACTCCGGCAGCTTCGGCCAGAACGCCGGACTGATCGACTTCGACGCCGAGTTCACCAAGCTCAGGGCCTACTCCTCCGCCCTGGCGAAGGAACCGGCGACCACCGGCACCGAAGTCGAGCTGAGCGGCAGCAAGCTCACCCTGGAGGGCGGGAACACCACCCGCAACGTCTTCAAGGTGACGGCCGATCAGCTGGAGCAGGCCAAGGACATCTACCTCAGGGTCCCCGCGGGCGCCACCGCGGTCGTCAACGTCAGCGGCGAGACCTACGACATGGCCAAGGCCGGCACCACCGGCTTCTTCCTCTCCGGCGGCCAGGACTACGTACTGGACGACAAGCTCCAGAGCGCCTCCGACGGCAAGGTCCGCGCCCGCCTGCTGTGGAACTTCCCCGAGGCCCGCACGGTCACCAAGAGCAGCCAGGCCGCCTGGCCCGGCAGCGTGCTGGCCCCCGGGGCCCACCTGGAGCTGGGCACCGGCGCCCCGGTCAACGGCTCGGTGTGGGTCGCCTCGCTGCACGGCTCGGGCGGCGCGGAGACGCACCACTTCCCCTTCACCGGCTGCCTCCCGGAGCCCGGCAAGACCCCGCCGCCCACCACCCCGACCCCGGGCAACACCCCCGGCACCACCCCGCCGGTGACCGGCACGCCCTCCACCCCGGCGAGCACACCGCCGGCGAGCGGCACCCCGTCCGGCAGCCCGTCCGAGTCCGCGCCCGCCACCCCGGCCCCGTCGCAGAGCACGACGCCCGGCGGCAAGGACGGTGACCTGGCCTCCACCGGCAGCAGCGGCACCATCCCGCTGGTCATCGGCACCGCCGCGGTACTCGCCGCGGGCACCGGCCTGGTCGTGGTGGCCCGCCGCCGCTCCAAGCGAGCCTGACCGACCAAACGTTCAGGGCCTGTCCGTCCCCGGCCGGGGACGGACAGGCCCTGAACAACGGCGAACGGCCCGATTGGCCCTGATGGCCCTGATGGCCCGCTCAGCCGGGCAGGCCCTCGGGCGCCCCCGCCCACTCCCGCAGCAGCCTCTCCCGCTCCGCGCCCCGAGGCGTCGTGCCCCCGGACGCGCGGCCCCACTCCGACATCGCGGCCAGCGTCGTCGACATCGTCGCGGCGCCCTCCGTGAGACGGGCCAGGAGAGCACGGGAGAGGTCGATCTCGGTCTGCGGGTAGCCGTTGGCCGCGGCGACGTACGCCGTCGGCTCGTACGTACCACCGGACGACTCCACTCGCACCGTCATCAGCGCCGAGGCCTCGTCCACCCGGCCCGGCCCCATGGGCAGAACCAGGTTCACCACCAGGCCCACAGCCACGTCCTTGACCGCGCCGACCTGCCGCTTCAAGGACTTCACGGGAAGGTCCGTCACCGTGAGGGCCCGTACGTCCTCCCACAGATAGAGGCCGGACTGCCCGTCGCCCAGGGCCACCACGCCCTCGGGCGTCAGTCGCACCCCGGGCCCCGAACCGGACGGCTTCGCGCCCACGTACACGTCGCCCTCGGCGATCCAGAACAGGCCCACCATGGCCACGACTCGCTCATTTCTCCCAAGGGCGGCACGCCGCCACACCCAACACCGAACACCGACCGGCCAGGGGCCCCGCGCACGCCCCCGCACCCGTCCCTACGCCTGGGACCGCCGCAGCCGCTGCGCGACCTCCGTCGCCCAGTACGTCAGAATCATCTGCGCCCCGGCCCGGCGGATCCCGGTCAGGCTCTCCAGGATGGCCGCCTCCCGGTCGATCCAGCCCTTCTCCGCGGCCGCCTCGATCATCGAGTACTCCCCACTGATCTGGTATGCGGCGACCGGCACGTCCGTCGCGTCGGCGACCTTCGCGAGGATGTCGAGGTACGGCCCGGCCGGCTTGACCATGACCATGTCGGCGCCCTCCGCCAGGTCGAGCGCCAGCTCGCGCAGCGACTCACGGGCGTTCGCCGGGTCCTGCTGGTACGTCTTGCGGTCGCCCCTGAGCGAGGAGCCGACCGCCTCGCGGAACGGCCCGAAGAACGCCGAGGAGTACTTCACGGTGTAGGCGAGGATCGAGACGTCCTCGTGGCCCGTCTGGTCGAGCGCGTCGCGGATGACACCGACCTGGCCGTCCATCATGCCGCTGGGGCCCACCACATGGGCGCCCGCGTCGGCCTGGACCTGGGCCATCTCGGCGTACCGCTCCAGCGTCGCGTCGTTGTCGACCCGGCCGTCCTCGGTCAGCACACCGCAGTGGCCGTGGTCGGTGTACTCGTCCAGGCACAGGTCCGACATGATGACGAGATCGTCGCCGACCTCCGCGCGCACCGCCCGCAGCCCGGCCTGGAGGATGCCGTCCGGGTCGGTGCCCGCCGTGCCCCGGGCGTCCTTCTTCTCCTCCTCGGGGACACCGAAGAGCATGATCCCGGAGACCCCGGCCGACACCGCCTCGACGGCGGCCTTCCGCAGGGTGTCCAGGGTGTGCTGCTGCACGCCGGGCATGGCCGAGATGGCGACCGGGGCGTCGATGCCCTCGCGCACGAACGCGGGCAGGATCAGATCCGCCGGGTCGAGCCGTGTCTCGGCGACCATCCGCCGCATCGTCGGGGTCGTCCGCAGCCGCCGGGGGCGGGAGCCGGGGAAGTTTCCGTACACAGTCATCCTTCGAGATTAGACCCGCACACATCACCGTCTTACCGACACCTGTGCCGGGAAAAGACCGCGAAACGGGCCAGGAAACGGGCAGCGGCCCAGCCGCCGAAGCAAACGCGCAGAGGCCCGGCTGCCGAAGCAACCGGGCCCCTCACACACTCCGGAACACGCTCGAACGCGCGGCTCAGGTCGTCGTACGGCGCCGCCGCGCACCGGGACGCCGCTCGCTCGGCCGCGTCACCGGATCACCGGCCTCCTTCGCCGACTCCCGGCGCCGCGCGCCGAACTCGGCCAGCGCCTCGGCCAGCTTGTGCACCGACGGCTCCGGGGAGAGGACGTCGACACGGAGTCCGTGCTCCTCGGCGGTCTTCGCCGTCGCCGGGCCGATACACGCGATGACCGTCACGTTGTGCGGCTTGCCCGCGATGCCGACCAGGTTCCGCACGGTCGACGACGAGGTGAAGAGCACCGCGTCGAAACCGCCGCCCTTGATGGCCTCACGCGTGTCGGCCGGCGGCGGCGAGGCGCGGACCGTGCGGTACGCGGTGACGTCGTCGACCTCCCAGCCCAGCTCGATGAGCCCGGCCACCAGCGTCTCGGTGGCGATGTCGGCACGCGGCAGGAACACCCGGTCGATCGGGTCGAAGACCGGGTCGTACGGCGGCCAGTCCTCCAGCAGCCCGGCGGCGGACTGCTCGCCCGACGGCACCAGGTCCGGCTTCACACCGAAGTCGACCAGCGCGGCGGCGGTCTGCTCACCGACGGCCGCGACCTTGATCCCCGCGAAGGCACGGGCGTCGAGCCCGTACTCCTCGAACTTCTCCCGGACGGCCTTCACGGCATTGACGCTGGTGAAGGCGATCCACTCGTAACGGCCCGTGACCAGCCCCTTGACCGCGCGCTCCATCTGCTGGGGCGTACGGGGCGGCTCGACGGCGATCGTCGGGACCTCGTGCGGCACCGCGCCGTAGGAACGAAGCTGGTCGGAGAGCGACGCGGCCTGCTCCTTCGTACGCGGAACGAGCACCTTCCAGCCGAACAGCGGCTTGGACTCGAACCACGCGAGCTGGTCGCGCTGGGCGGCGGAGCTGCGCTCACCGACCACGGCTATGACGGGCCGGTGCCCCTCCGGCGACGGCAGCACCTTCGCCTGCTTCAGGACCTGGGCGATCGTCCCGAGAGTCGCCGTCCAGGTGCGCTGGCGGGTCGTCGTACCGGCGACCGTCACGGTCAGCGGGGTGTCGGGCTTGCGGCCCGCCGAGACCAGCTCCCCGGCGGCCGAGGCCACCGCGTCGAGCGTCGTCGAGATGACGGCCGTGGCATCGCTGGCACCGACCTCGGTCCAGCAGCGGTCGGAGGCGGTACGCGCGTCGACGAACCTGACGTCCGCGCCCTGCGCGTCACGCAGCGGCACACCGGCGTACGCGGGCACACCCACGACGTTGGCGATGCCCGGCACGACCTCGAAGGGAATGCCGGCGGCTGCGCAGGCGAGCATCTCGGCACCGGCGTCACCGTCCAGTCCCGGGTCGCCCGCGACGGCACGGACGACCCGCCTGCCGCCCCTCACTGCCTCCATGACAAGATTGGCCGCATCCCTGAGAACGGGAACACCGGCGGCTGCTGACTGCGCGTCAACAACCGTCAGCTCGGGCGTGCTTACGCTTGCCCGCGCATGGCAGCGAACGACGCCGAGGACGTCCGGCTCGGCGACAAGGACGTCCGCGCTCGCAAGCGCCTCGACGGCGCGCAGAGTCAGCAGTCCCGGGTCGCCGGGACCGGCGCCGAGGAAGGTGACGTGCCCTTGTGCGGACAGGGCCGGAAAGTCGGATGCGGCGGGGCCGGTGGGGCTCAAAGTGCTCGCTCCCCCATAAGACCGGCCGCACCCTTGGCGAGCATCTCGGACGCGAGCTCGCGACCGAGGGCCGCCGCGTCGTCCTGCGACGTGGGAACGGGACCGGTGGTGGACAGCTGCACCAGCGAGGAACCGTCGGTGGTACCGACGACACCGCGCAGGCGCAGTTCGTTGACAACCTGTCCGTCGACCAAGAGGTCGGCCAGCGCACCCACAGGTGCGGAGCAACCGGCCTCCAGGGCGGCGAGCAGGGCACGTTCGGCGGTCACGGCGGCCCGGGTGACCGGGTCGTCGAGCTCCGCGAGCGCGGCGGCGAGGTCGGCGCTGCTCGCAGCGCACTCGATCGCCAGTGCTCCCTGGCCGGGAGCGGGCAGGACGGTGTCGACCGACAGGAAGTCGGTCACCTCACCGCTCCGGCCGAGACGGCTGAGCCCGGCCGCGGCGAGTACCACCGCGTCCAGCTCACCGCTTCGGACAAATCCGATACGCGTATCGACGTTCCCCCGGATCGGCACGGTCTCGATGTCGAGGCCGTGACTGCGGGCGTACGCGTTGAGCTGCGCCATGCGGCGCGGCGAGCCGGTACCGATGCGGGCACCGGACGGCAGCTGCCCGAAGGTCAGCCCGTCCCGCGCCACCAGTACGTCGCGCGGGTCCTCGCGCACCGGCACCGCGGCCAGCACGAGGCCCTCGGGCTGCGCGGTCGGCAGGTCCTTGAGCGAGTGGACGGCGAAGTCCACCTCGCCGCGCAGCAGCGCGTCGCGCAGCGCCGCGACGAACACACCGGTGCCGCCGATCTGCGCGAGGTGCTCCCGCGAGGTGTCGCCGTACGTGGTGATCTCGACGAGCTCGACGGCGCGCCCGGTCACCTCGCTGACCGCGTCGGCGATGAGGCCGGACTGCGCCATGGCGAGCTTGCTGCGCCGGGTGCCCAGCCTCAGCGGCTTGTCGGCGCCCGCGCCCAGGGGTGAGTTGTCGGTCATGACCGCCCTCTATTCGGGTCGTTCAGGTCTGCCCGGGAGACGGCGGCCACCGTCTGCGGGTCGAGGTCGAAGAGTTCCCGCAGCGCATCGGCGTACCCGGCGCCGCCGGGCTCGCTGGCGAGCTGCTTGACCCGCACGGTGGGCGCGTGCAGGAGCTTGTCGACGACGCGGCGCACGGTCTGCGAGATCTCGGCGCGCTGCTTCTCGTCCAGGTCGGGGAGGCGTCCGTCGAGCCGCGCGATCTCGCCCGCGACCACGCCGGCGGCCATCGTGCGCAGCGCGACGACGGTCGGGGTGATGTGGGCGGCGCGCTGGGCGGCGCCGAAGGCGGCGACCTCGTCGGAGACGATGGTGCGCACCTGGTCCACATCGGCGGCCATCGGGGCGTCCGCCGACGCCTCCGCGAGCGACTCGATGTCGACGAGGCGCACACCGTCGAGGCGGGCCGTCCCGCCGTCGATGTCGCGCGGCATGGCGAGGTCGAGCAGGGCCAGGCGCACGGGGCCGCTGCTTTGCGCGGGCACGGTGGCCCGGCGGACGGCTTGGCGGACCGTGCCGGTGCTGCCGTTCTCCACCCAGGCGGCGTGCCGGTCGACGTCGGCGGGGGCGGGCGGCGCGGGCGCGGCGGGCGTCTCGACGGCGTCGTCGACGGTCAGGCCGAGCGCCTCGGCGACGGCCTCGGCGGTCAGCACCAGACCGGTCGCGCCGGTGCACGAGACGACGACGTCGGCACGTGTCAGTTCGTCGCGGACCGCGGCCATCTCCACGGCGCGGGCGGCCACGCCCGTACCTCCGGGCTGGGCCAGGATCTCGACGAGCCGGTCGGCGCGGGCCCGGGTCCGGTTGGCGACGACGATCTCGGCGACACCGGTGCGGGCCAGGGTGGCGGCGGCGAGCGAGGACATCGAGCCCGCGCCGATCACCAGGGCGCGCTTGCCGCGTGCCCAGTCGGCGACGTCCGCACCGGCCGCGAGCTGTTCCAGGCCGAAGGTGACGAGCGACTGCCCGGCCCGGTCGATCCCGGTCTCGCTGTGGGCCCGCTTGCCGACCCGCAGGGCCTGCTGGAAGAGGTCGTTCAGCAGCCGGCCCGCGGTGTGGAGCTCCTGCCCCAGCGCCAGCGCGTCCTTGATCTGGCCGAGGATCTGGCCCTCGCCGACGACCATCGAGTCCAGCCCGCACGCCACCGAGAAGAGGTGGTGGACGGCCCGGTCCTCGTAGTGCACATAGAGATACGGAGTGAGCTCGTCCAGCCCGACACCGCTGTGCTGGGCGAGGAGCGTGGACAGCTCGGCGACGCCCGCGTGGAACTTGTCCACGTCGGCGTACAGCTCGATGCGGTTGCAGGTGGCCAGCACGGCGGCCTCGACCGCGGGCTCCGCGGCGAGGGTGTCCTGGAGCAGCTTGGCCTGGGTGTCGGCGGCCAGCGAGGCCCGCTCCAGCACGGAGACCGGGGCGCTGCGGTGGCTCAGCCCTACGACGAGAAGACTCATGCGGGCATCACGGCGGGCATGTCCCCGTCGGGTCCCTTCCGTCCGGCGGAGGCCGAGCGCACCGGGGGCGCGGCCGGGTCCGGGGCGTTCTCGGAGGTGTCCTCGCCGGCCTTGCGCTGCTCGTGGAAGGCGAGGATCTGGAGCTCGATGGAGAGGTCGACCTTGCGGACGTCGACGCCGTCGGGCACGGAGAGCACGGTCGGCGCGAAGTTCAGGATGGAGGTGACGCCCGCGGCGACGAGCCGGTCGCAGACCTGCTGCGCGGCACCGGCCGGGGTCGAGATGACACCGATCGACACACCGTTGTCGCTGACGATCCGCTCCAGTTCGTCGGCGTGCTGGACGGGGATCCCGGCGACCGGCGTTCCGGCCATCGCGGGGTCGGCGTCGATCAGCGCGGCGACCCGGAAACCGCGGGAGGCGAAGCCGCCGTAGTTGGCGAGCGCGGCGCCGAGGTTACCGATCCCGACGATCACGACCGGCCAGTCCTGGGTGAGCCCGAGTTCGCGGGAGATCTGGTAGACGAGATACTCGACGTCGTAGCCGACACCGCGCGTCCCGTACGAGCCGAGGTAGCTGAAGTCCTTGCGGAGCTTGGCGGAGTTGACCCCCGCCGCCGCGGCGAGCTCCTCGGACGAGACCGTGGGTACCGAGCGCTCGGAGAGCGCGGTCAGTGCGCGCAGGTACAGCGGAAGTCGGGCGACGGTGGCCTCGGGAATTCCTCGGCTACGGGTCGCCGGTCGGTGAGTTCGGCCAGTTGCCACGGTGCTCCTGCGGGATGAGCGGGGCTGCAGGCGGCCGTATTTCCCAGGACCGCCCCGTCGAATGCAGGCTATGTCTTTGTGAACGCGTGCACAAAGATAGTGTCCGTTTTGTCCGGTCAAAGTGACCGGGGTCACGCACATTCGTCGTGCGATCCCGGAACCAAGGATCGCATCAGCCCGTTGCGGGCCCGAAGGGGGCAAAGCGGAACACACTCCTCACAACCACTCCCCCGAGAGCACTCAAAACGCCCACGATGGTAACCGGCTTTCACTCACGCCCGCAGTGCCCCGCGCAGCCTCGCCGGATCCACCCGCCAGAACGTGTGCTGCTCGTCGTCGATCAGCACCACCGGAATCTGCTCCCAGTACTCCCGGTACAGCTCCTCGTCCCGGGAGATGTCCTTCTCCTCCCAGGACGCACCGGTCTCCTCGCACACCTCCCGCACCACCTGCCTCGCGTCGTCACAGAGGTGACATCCGGGCTTCCCGATCAGGGTCACCACGCGTTCCGCGGGCGTCTTCTTCGTACGTCGAAACAGGGCACTCATACCTTTATTCTGCGCCGGGAGGGAAGCTGTTCCGCCCTTGAGCCGGTACGCCCGCAATCACCCGTTCAACAAACCGGCAGCCGAGAG
The DNA here is from genome assembly GCF_900091725.1 of Streptomyces sp. DvalAA-43. Taxonomy (GTDB): domain Bacteria; phylum Actinomycetota; class Actinomycetes; order Streptomycetales; family Streptomycetaceae; genus Streptomyces; species Streptomyces pulveraceus. Next base: position 411,383 of record NZ_FMBW01000030.1, read on the forward strand.
TTCACGCCGTGTCATCCCGGCAGGTCGGGAACGGCCGAACCGACTGGTTATGCTCACCGCATGGCCGCTCTTGGATGGCTCACCCCCCGTAGGCGCCCCGCGACAGCACGGAGTGTGCTGGCCGGCGAGGCGGCAGCTGAGGCAGCGCGGAAGTCCACCCTCCCCGACGATCAGTCGCCCGGCACCGCGCAGGACACCGCCGCGCAGGACACCGCCGTGCAGACGAAGACCGAGGAAGCGCCCTTCCCCGTGGTCGGCGACGACCGGGCCGCCGCCTTCTTCGACCTGGACAACACCGTCATGCAGGGCGCGGCGATCTTCCACTTCGGCCGGGGCCTGTACAAGCGGAAGTTCTTCCAGCGCCGCGAGCTGACCCGGTTCGCCTGGCAGCAGGCCTGGTTCAGACTGGCGGGCGTCGAGGACCCGGAGCACATGCAGGACGCCCGCGACAGCGCCCTGTCCATCGTCAAGGGCCACCGCGTCTCGGAGCTGATGTCCATCGGCGAGGAGATCTACGACGAGTACATGGCCGACCGGATCTGGCCCGGCACCCGCGCCCTCGCCCAGGCCCACCTCGACGCCGGACAGCGCGTCTGGCTGGTCACCGCGGCCCCGGTGGAGACCGCCACGATCATCGCCCGCCGGCTCGGCCTGACCGGCGCGCTCGGCACGGTCGCCGAATCCGTCGGCGGCATCTACACCGGCCGCCTGGTCGGCGAGCCGCTGCACGGCCCCGCGAAGGCCGAGGCGGTCCGCGCCCTGGCCGCCGCCGAGGGCCTGGACCTTGACCGCTGCGCGGCGTACAGCGATTCGCACAACGACATCCCGATGCTGTCCCTGGTCGGACACCCGTACGCGATCAACCCCGACGCCAAGCTCCGCAAGCACGCCCGCGCGCTCGACTGGCGGCTGCGGGACTACCGGACGGGCCGCAAGGCGGCCAGGGTCGGCATCCCGGCCGCGGCCGGCGTGGGCGCGATCGCGGGCGGCACCGCGGCCGCCGTCGCCCTGCACCGCCGCCGGCGCTGACGCCGCCCCGCGCGGGTCCCGGCGGGCCACGCCCGGACCCGCGCGGCCGATCGGAACCCCTTACCCACCGGCCCCTCCGGCCAGTCGTCCCGCTCGCACACGGCCACAACCCGTCGCCCCGGCAGACAGATCACAAAGTAATTCGATCAATAAGTGGTCACGATGTGCTACTTGAAGTGTCGTTTAGTCGCTACAGAAGCGACGTAATCGATGATTTGAGCAACTGGGTGTAGCACTGCCTGTACGAAGCGTTATTCTCCTCAGACGCATTCCGGAACCCACCACTCACTACGACGAGTGACGGTTTCGCACTGCACGTGATGGAAGCTCTGCCTCTGGGAGTCCCGTGTACCCACACGTCGGGGTTGACGCCTCGGGCCTGGCTACGCTGCGCGCATCGGTCGCCGACCGCTTGCGCGGCTTCGTCCCCACCGCGTACGCCGTACCCGCATTTGCCACCCCTGCACCTGCCGGCCCCTGCTACGCCCTGGCCGAACGCAGTGCGGCGGTCGGAAGACGCAGCAACCGCGGCTCAACGACCACGTCCACCGTTCGTCGGCCCACCGCCGACAGCGACAGCGCGCGCATGATGGATCTCGTCGAGCGCGCACAGGCCGGCGAGGCCGACGCCTTCGGCCGCCTCTACGACCAGTACAGCGACACCGTCTACCGCTACATCTACTACCGCGTCGGCGGCAAGGCCACGGCGGAGGATCTCACGAGCGAGACCTTCCTGCGCGCCCTGCGCCGCATCTCCACCTTCACCTGGCAGGGCCGCGACTTCGGCGCCTGGCTGGTCACCATCGCCCGCAACCTGGTCGCCGACCACTTCAAGTCCAGCCGCTTCCGGCTGGAAGTGACCACCGGCGAAATGCTCGACGCCAACGAAGTCGAACGCAGCCCCGAGGACTCCGTCCTGGAGTCCCTCTCCAACGCCGCGCTCCTACAGGCCGTGCGACGGCTCAACCCCCAGCAGCAGGAGTGCGTGACCCTGCGCTTCCTGCAAGGTCTCTCGGTCGCCGAGACCGCCCGGGTCATGGGCAAGAACGAGGGCGCGATCAAGACCCTTCAGTACCGAGCCGTCCGCACGCTGGCCCGGCTCCTCCCGGACGATGCCCGCTGACCCCACCCCCGGCCGAATCACTCTCGGCGACACGTCGCTCACGCACTGGTCCGATCATCCTTCGTGCGTAACCCAAGTGCCGCGCCCCTCGTTGTGCCGGTTGCAGGCCCCCTGTCGTCACCCCATGTCCGCCGACACTCACTCATTCGTGTGGAAGCGCTCAAGGTGTGCAACCTTCCGGACCCCCAGGGGAGTCGACCGTCATGACGAGAGGAGGTGCCGCCAGTGATCGCAAACGTCTCGGCACACCGGCGGGCGAACGCCTTCGCCCAGGCCCTGGAGGAGCAGTCGCTCCGCGGTTCGGCGGCCGAACAGCCCGAGGACCCGGCCGAACCGGCCGACCACGGATCGCTGTTGGCCCTGGCGAACGGCCTCGGCGAGCTACCGCGGCCGGAGTTGGATCCCGAGGTCAAAGTGGTGCAGCGAGCCCAGCTCGTCGCCGCCATGGAGGCCATGCTCACCGAGGGAGGCGCGTCCGCGGGCCCTACGGTGCCCGAACAGCGCACCAAGGGAGCCCACCGGGCCTCCCCGCTCCGGAAATTGCGTCCGCGTTCACGCTGGACGAAGGGCCTCGCGGCCGGCGGGCTCACCGTCGGTGTGGCGGCGGGCGCCTTCGGCGGAGTGGCCGCTGCCAGTTCCGACGCCCTCCCGGGTGATTCGCTGTACGGGCTCAAGCGCGGCATGGAGGACATCCACCTCGGCATGGCCAGCGGCGACGCCGACCGCGGCGAGGCCTACCTCGACCAGGCGTCCACCCGGCTCAGCGAGGCCCGCCGGCTGATGGAGCGCGCCCGCTCCGGCGCCCTGGACCACGAGCAGCTCGGCGAGGTCAGGCGCACGCTCAACGGCATGACGCACGACGCCAGCGAGGGCCACCGCCTGCTCCACTCCGCCTACCAGCAGAACGGAGCCATCGGCCCCATCCAGACCCTGGACTCCTTCTCCCGCTCGCACCGCGAGAGCTGGAGCAGCCTCCGCGACCGGCTGCCCGTCCAGCTGACGGACATCGGCAACCAGGTCAGCTCGGTCTTCGACGCCATAGACGAAGAGGTACAGCCCCTTCAGTCGCTGTTCCCCCGCACCCCCGGCAGCGGCGGCGCCCAGCAGTCGGACACCGCGCGACGGGGCACCGAGCCGTCCCGCAAGGCACCCGCGGCCCCCGCCTCACCGCAGGCCCCGCACAGCCGTACGGGCGACAGCGCCTCGCCCCACCCGTCGGGACCGGACAGCACCCCGGCCGACGGCCTGATCGGCGGCGGCACGGGCGGCCTCCTCGGCACCCCGCCCCCGGGCACCGACCCGTCCGCCGACGGCCGGGCCACCACCCCGCCCGACCCGGACGTCACCCTCCCACCGCTCCTCCCCGGCCTCCTCCCGGGCCTGGGAATCAACGGCGAGGACCTGAACGACTAGCGCCACCTCGTACGGGTGGGGGGCGGGCTCATGGCGAGCCCGCCCCCCCATCCGCGTACCGCACGCGCCTCGGAAGAACACCCTTCAGAAGAACACCGACCTCCGCTGCACCAGCAGCCGGTACAGCGTGTGCTGGATCTGCTCCCGCACCTGGTCCGTCAGGTTGAACATCAGCATCGGGTCCTCCGCCGCCTCCACCGGATACCCGCTCGTGGAGATCGGCTCCCCGAACTGGATCGTCCACTTCGTCGGCAGCGGCACCGCCCCGAGCGGCCCCAGCCAGGGAAACGTCGGCGTGATCGGGAAGTACGGAAACCCCAGCAGCCGCGCCAGTGTCTTCGAGTTGCCGATCATCGGGTAGATCTCCTCCGCCCCCACGATCGAGCACGGAATGATCGGCACCCCGGCCCGCAGCGCCGTGGACACGAAGCCGCCCCGCCCGAAGCGCTGCAATTTGTACCGCTCCCCGAACGGCTTCCCGATGCCCTTGAACCCCTCCGGCATCACCCCGACGACCTCGCCCCGCCGGAGCAGCCGCTCGGCGTCCTCCGCACAGGCCAGCGTGTGCCCGGCCTTGCGGGCCAGCTCGTTCACCACCGGCAGCATGAAGACCAGATCGGCGGCGAGCAGCCGCAGATGACGGCCCGCCGGATGGTTGTCGTGCACGGCGACCTGGAGCATCAGCCCGTCGAGCGGCAGCGTCCCCGAATGGTTGGACACGATCAGCGCCCCGCCTTCGGAAGGGATGTTCTCGATGCCCTTCACCTCGACCCGGAAGTACTTCTCGTACACCGGCCGCAGCATCGACATCAGGACCTGATCGGTCAGCTCCTCGTCGTACCCGAACTCGTCGACGTCGTACTCGCCCGTGACCCGCCGCCGCAGGAACGCCAGCCCGCCGGCGATCCGCCGGTCCCAGCCACCGGGCCCGCCCCCCTCCCCGGGCCGCTCGGGCTCCTCCTGCGGCTTCGAGGCGTCCTGCTGCCCCGGAAGCGCGCTCACGGCCGCGGTCCCCACCGCGGAGGCCGCAGTGGGCCCCCGGCCGCTCCCCGCGGACCGGCGCCGTGCGGGACGCGCCGAACCGCCCGCCCGCGAACGGTCGTCGTCGAACGGAATGACCTTGGCATCCGCCATCGTCGATGCGCTCCTCTACCTGGCGCTGGGGGACGGCTCGGTGTCGCCGGCCCCGGTGATCCCCAGAACATCGCCGCCCGCCCCGGCGAACGGTACGGCGGCCAGTCTGTCGACCGCCCTGCCCACCGCCTCGGGCGGCATCAGTCCGGGCCCCTGACTGCGCGCGAACTCCGCGAACGTCTCCGCGGTACCGAACCGGGGGTGGAAGCCGAGGGTCTCGCGCATCTGGACGGTCGAGACCACCCGGCCATGGGTGAGCAGCCGGATCTGCTCCGGCGAGAAGTCCGTCATGCCGACCGTACGCAGCGCCTGGCCGACCCAGGTGACCGCGGGCAGCAGCAACGGCACCGTCGGCCGTCCCAGCCGCCGCGAGCACTGCGAGAGCAGCAGCACCCCGTCCCCGGCGATATTGAACGTGCCGCTGTTCAGCGTCCCGCGCCCCGGCTCGCCCGACGCGACACCCAGTACGTCGACGACATCGTCCTCGTGCACGAACTGGAGCCTCGGGTCGTACCCGAACACCGTCGGCAGCACGGGCAGCGACAGATAGTCCGCGAGCGGCGAATCGGCCCGCGGCCCCAGGATGTTCGCGAACCTGAGCACGCACACGGCCACGTCCGGACGGCGGCGCGCGAAGCCCCGTACGTACCCCTCGACCTCCACCACGTCCTTGGCGAAGCCGCCGCTGGGCAGGGACTTGGGCGGGGTCGTCTCGGTGAAGACCGCCGGATCGCGGGGCGCCGAGCCGTACACGTTCGTACTCGACTTGACCACCAGCCGCCGCACGCTCGGCGCCTTCTGGCAGGCACCGAGCAGCTGCATGGTGCCGATGACGTTGGTCTCCTTGACCGTCGTCCGGCCACCCGTGCCGACCGCCTTCGCCGAGACGTCCAGGTGCACCACCGTGTCGACGGAGTGCTCGGCGAGAACTCTGGCGATCGCCGGCTGCCGGATGTCCGCCGTCACGAAATCGGCGCCGCCCAGGCTGTGTCCGGGCGCGACCGCGTCGACGGCGATCACCCTGTCCACGCCCGGATCACGCTGGATGCGCCGCACGAAACGGCCCCCCAGCTGCCGGGCCGCTCCCGTGACCAGCACGACCTTCCCCAAGATCAGCGCCTTCCGTCGAAAGGTTTCCCTGGCCGTCACCGTAGCGGGTGGATGTTGCCCTGTGACGACCGCGCGGCGGCCTTCTCCCGAGTCTTTGGCCCGAATGCCCTCCGGTACGGATACCGGTGGCCGCCCCCGCAACGCGCCGCAGCCCTCCCGCCGGATCGGCGGGAGGGCTGCGGATTCACGAACTGCGTTCGCTTACTTCTTGTTGCGACGCTGAACGCGCGTGCGCTTGAGCAGCTTGCGGTGCTTCTTCTTGGCCATCCGCTTGCGCCGCTTCTTGATAACAGAGCCCACGACTACCCTCGCTCACTTCTTCTTCACTGGTGCGGGGCGTCTGGGCCCACACGACCTACGTCGGCCTAGCCTACCCGCCAGCGCGTGAGGGGCGTAATCCGAGGTGAACCTCAGGCGGACTCCACCCCCACGAAGGACTCGCGGAGATACTCGTGAACCGCTTGCTCCGGTACCCGGAAGGACCTGCCCACCCGGATCGCCGGCAGATGACCGCTGTGCACCAAGCGGTACACGGTCATCTTCGACACTCTCATGACCGAGGCGACTTCCGCCACGGTCAGAAACTTGACCTCGTTGAGAGGCCTCTCGCTGCCAGCAGCCATGACCCACCTGTACCTTCCGCACGAGACGCGCACCGGCTTCCCCTCCGGTGACTCTTCGTCGTTGTGCGCTCACTGCCCAGGTTAGGGGCGGGTGATGCGAGTGGGGAAGAGGGGAGACGATCGCCCGCCTACCGTGACAGAAACGCCCGATTGAGTACATAGCGAGTGAGCGGACGATAGTAGGCGGACGGCACGGCGTCATCGAGCGGCACGGCCACCGACACCCGCCCCTCGGCCTCCCCGACGAAGAGCGCGGGGTCGTCCGTATCGGCGAGACCGATCGCCTCGATCCCCAGCTGACCTGCCCCGCAGACCCATCCGTGGTCCCCGACGACCAGCTCCGGCAGCCGCCCGCGGCCCTCCGCGGCCGCCTCCAGGGCGACCCTGACCGGCAGCGGGGAATGGGTATGTGCGCCGGTGTCACCACCGGCGGCCCGCACGCCGGGTTCGCGCACCATCGCGACTCCCCGTACGTAATCGAGGCTGCACGTGCGTACGCCGAACCGGGTCGTTATGTCGATACATCTCCCCTGCGCGGGGGTGAGTACACAGCACCCGGCCGCCGACATGCCGTCTGCCAGCGCTGCGTAGAAACCGAGCAGCCGGTGTGGATGACCGGTCCCGAACAGCACCGGCGCCCGGCGGACCGCGGCATGCGCCAGCCGCTCGGCGAAAGCGTCCAGACCCGCCAGGGTCCGCTCCGGATCGATCACATCGGGCCCCGAGACATGAGCGGGATCGTCCGAGACCCCGCACCTGTCGGCCATCAGCCGGAGCAGATCACGTTCTTCCCAGCCCCGCCCGGGGTCGAGCCCGAGCGTCACCCGGGGGTCCCTGGCCGCGAAGAGCCGGTAGCTCCGCAGACTCGCTTCCCGCGAGGTGGCCACGGGTCCGGCCAGCCGGGCCGCCAGCAGATGCGCGCGCAGCGCTCCGGTGCTCAACACTCCACCGATGCTCCCCCAACCACCCGGACGGGGGGCCGGAAGCCGGATTACGCCCCACAGTTGGCGCAACCATTACGCGCCACCGCACGGAAACGTCCACGCCATGACCGCCCCCGCCCGGCTCAGGTCAGCAGGCCCCGCAAGGGGAACGCCGCCCGCCGCGTCGCCAGCACCGCCTGGTCCAGCCGGTCCGCGGGGTCGTACCCCTCCTCCCACGGCTTCCAGGAAGGAGTACGGCCGTCCGTCATCCGGGCCGGCCCCAGCTGCCGGGTCCGGGCGTAGACCTCGTCCCGCCACGACGACGGGATCACCGACTCCGGGTCCACCGGAGCATGCGCGGCGATCCCCACCAGATGCGTCCAGGAGCGCGGCACCACATCGACCACCGCGTACCCGCCCCCGCCGAGGGCCACCCAGCGCCCGCCCTCCGCGTGCTCATGGGCCAGGTCGTGACAGGCCGCCATCACCGCGCGCTGCGCGTCCAGCGACACCGCGAGATGGGCGAGCGGATCCTCGAAGTGCGTATCGGCCCCGTGCTGGCTCACCAGCACCTGCGGCCGGAAGTCCGCGAGCAGCTCCGGCACCACCGCGTGGAAGGCCCGCAGCCACCCCGCGTCCCCCGTACCGGCCGGCAGCGCCAGATTCACCGCACTGCCCTCGCCCGCCCCGGAACCGGTCTCCTCCGGCCAGCCGGTCTGCGGGAAGAGCGTCCGCGGGTGCTCGTGCAGCGAGATGGTCAGCACCCGGGGGTCCTCCCAGAACGCCGCCTGCACCCCGTCGCCGTGGTGCACGTCCACATCGACGTACGCGATCCGCTCGGCGCCCAGCTCCAGCATCCTCGCGATGGCGAGGGCCGGATCGTTGTAGACGCAGAAGCCCGCCGCACCGCCCGGCATGGCGTGGTGCAGCCCGCCCGCGAAGTTCACGGCGTGCGTGGTGTCCCCGCGCCACACCGCCTCGGCCGCCGCCACCGACTGCCCGGCGATGAGCGCCGACGCCTCGTGCATCCCGGCGAACGCGGGGTCGTCCACCGTCCCGAGCCCGTAGCGCTGGTCGGCCCGCTTCGGATCCGCCGAGGCGGCACGCACCGCGGCCACGTAGTCCTCGCGGTGCACCAGCCGCAGCGTGGAGTCCCCGGCGGGCTTGGCCGCCACCACGTCCACCGCGCCGTCGAGCCCGAAGGCCCGGACCAGCCCCATCGTCAGGGCGAGCCTGACGGGGTCCATCGGGTGGCTCTCCCCGAAGTCGTATCCCGTTACTGCGTCATCCCACATCAACTGTGTGCGGCCGCTCATGCCCGCCACCGTATCGGGCGTTCTCCGCGCCGAACGACTTGGCGTACACCAGCATCGCGAGCACCAGCGCCATCGGTACGAGCATCGCCCCCCGGTAGCTCCAGGCGTCCCCGAGCGCCCCCACCAACGGCGATCCCACCAGGAATCCCACGTAGTTGAAGACATTCAGCCGCGCGATGGCCGTGTCGCTCGCCCCGGGGAACATCCGCCCGGCGGCGGCGAACGTCTGCGGCACGATCACACAGAGCCCGAGCCCCAGCATGGTGAACCCGAGCATCCCGGTCCACGCCCCACCGGCCAGCGCCACCACACCGAACCCGGCGGCGGCCAGCACGCTCCCGCCCCGCACCACGGCCACCGCCCCGAACCGCCGCACCCCGAGGTCCCCGACGGCCCGCCCCAGCAGCGTCGTCACCATGTAGACGTTGTACGGAACGGTCGACAGCTGCTCCGAGCTCCCCAGCACGTCCTGCAGATACTTCGCACTCCAGTTGGAGACCGTCGAGTCCCCGATGTACGCGAAGCTCATCACCAGACAGAGCGGCATCAGCAACTTGAAGGAGACCGAGGCCGCGACCCCCTTGCCCGGGGCCTCCCCGAGGTCGGCGTCCACCGACGCGCCCTCGGCGTACCACCGGCTCCCGATGAACGCGACGGGCAGCAGCACGACGACCGCGGGCAGATAGGAGACCATCAGCGAGAGGTCCCAGTGCGCCCCGGCCCAGGCCATGGACGCCCCGGCGATCCCGCCCAGGCTGTAAGCGGCGTGGAAGCCGAGCATGATGGAACGCCCGTAGGCCCGCTGGAGGCTGACTCCCATCATGTTCATGGAGGCGTCGAGCGCCCCGACGGACAGCCCGAACACGCCCAGCGCCAGGGCCGCTTCCCAGACCGCGTTCCCGGCCCCGGCGCCGAGCAGCGCAAGCATCACGACGGGCTGGGCCCAGCGCAGCACGACCCCGGGCCGCACCCGCACGACCAGCTTCTCGGTGGCCACGCTGCCCACCCCGGCCAGGATGGGCACCGCCGCCAGGAAGACGGGCAACAGCCCGTCGGATATCCCGTACCGGTCCTGGATGGCGGGAATCCGCGTCACCAGCAGAGCGAAGGTGACTCCCTGGACGAAGAAACTCAGCGTGAGGGAGGCCCTGCCGTGCCGCAAACGAGCATCTGTCATGGCCGCGAGCGTAAGGCCAGTCTCTACCGGTGGGTAGATGGATCAGGCGAGCAATTCCCGGAGTTGGCTCATGTCGGAGAAGTGCCCGGTCACCCCGGCGAGCCTGTCCGCCGGCATCATCGACGTAAACCCGTACACATCCATACCCGCGGCCCTGGCCGCCTCCACTCCGAGCGGGCTGTCCTCGATGACGACGCACCGCTCGGGGGCAACGCCCATCCGCTCGGCGGCGAGCAGGAACAGATCGGGCGCCGGCTTTCCGTGCCCCACGTCCTCCGCGCTGAAGATCCACTCTTCCTCGAACCACTGGTCGAGCCCGGTCTTGCGATGCCCGACCCGGATCCGCTCATGGCTTCCGGAGGACGCGACGCAGTACGGAATTCCGTCGGCGACAAGCTTCGCCAGCACGTCCTCGACGCCCGGCACGGGCTCCAGCTCCCGCTCGAACCCGGCGAAGATCCGCGAGTGCAGCGTCGCGTCGAAGTCCGCAGGCAGTTTCTCCCCGGTCCTCTCCTCGACGAGGTCGTGCACCCGGTGCACGGCGGCCCCCATGTAGTCCCGAAGACTCTCCTGGTACGTGGTGGGGTGACCGAGCTCCGTGAGGTACTCGGCCAGGATGGTGTTGGAGATCGGCTCGCTGTCCACGAGCACACCGTCGTTGTCGAAGATGACCAGTTCGTAGCGCATGGTTCGAGACTAGACGCTCA
>NZ_FMBW01000088.1 GCF_900091725.1 Streptomyces sp. DvalAA-43
CTCCGGCGAGGTCATCGAGCTCACCGACACCTTCCCGGTCCCCGATGCCAAGGCGTTCGAGGTCGGTCAGTGGTGGGCCGTGCAGGTGGCCCCGGTCGCGGGCGGCGGTGGTGACGAACGCGAACTGCAGAAGCTGGTCGAGATCACCGAGATCGTCGACGCGGGACACATCCGGATCGGCTACCTCAACGGCTGGGAACTCGCCGCGGGCCGCCACCTCACCTGGACCCGCGTCGAACCGGTCCGGGACACCCACATCCGCAACATGGTCTTCGAGGGCGCGGGCCTCGACGAGTACACCGGCTCGCACCCCGTCAGCTTCGAGTACGCCGTGGGCTGCGACGTCTCCGGGATCCACGCCACCGGCACGTTCTGGCCGGTCATCATGCGCCGCTGGTGCACCCGATTCCGCACCGAGGAGTGCTCCCTGAAGAACCCGCCGACCGTCGAGTACGGCGGCGCGGGCTATCTCACCCAGCAGATCTACTGCCTGTACGGACGGGTCGCGGACTGCACGACCAGCAATGTGCGCCACCTCAACGACCTCACCGCCTCCGCCTACTGCACCGTGGTGAACTGCCACGGCGACGGGGACGACGCGGGCGGCAACCCCTTCACGACACACGGGCAGTACGAGCACGACCTCCTCTTCGACGGCAACTCCGGGCTGATGGACATCGCCAACTCCGGTGCCCAGTGGGGGATCTCCGCGAAGCGGATCACCGTACGCCGACATGTCTGCTCCTGGTTCACCGCCAACACCAAGATCACCGATCTGACCCTCGAAGACATCACGGTGATCGCGCGCCCCACCTTCGACCAGGCCGGCACCCTCACCGTCAACGCCGACGGGGCCCAGGTGCGGGGCTGCACCGCCAGGACCTTCGCCGTCGCCCAGCGCTCCGCCCGCTCCACCCGGCCGACCACCATCAGCGACTGCTCCTTCGAGCCGCCCGCCGGGGCCGTCCTCGTCCAGACCCCGGTCACCGCGCCCGTGCACTTCGTGCGCTGTACGTTCACCGGGGTCGACGGCGCGGTCCTGCGAGGCGCGGGACCCGTCCACTTCACCGACTGCACCGTCACCGGCGCGGAGAACGCGGCCCCGCTCTCGGTCGGGTCGGCCGATCTGCGGATCGACGGCGGGAGTTACGAGAACACCGGCATCGAGCTCAGTGCCGTGCGCGACCAGCGGATCACCGTCACCGGCGGCGCCCGGTTCACCGGCGGCAACAAGGCCAAGGCGCTGCTCGGCCGCGCGGCCGGTCCCGGGAAGGTGACCTGGGACATCACCGGGTTCAGCAGCACCGCCGCCGGAGCGGACACCGCCCATGTCCGGATCGGCGACGGCACCAACCACTACGCGGCGACCGGCAGCCGTTTCACCGGCGGCACGCTCCACCTCGCCCCCGACGCACTGGGCTCCGTCCTGCACACCACGTGCGTGGAGGACGGGACGAAGCGCGGCGCCATGCCCGCGAACGGCGACCGGGTGCGCACGGACGGGAACCTGATCCTGTGACCGCCGTGATCCGCACCGCGACGGGGGCCGACGACCCGGCCCTGGCCGCCTTGTGGCGGCGGTGCTTCGACGCCCCGCACATCCTCGACCTGCACGCACTCGACCCGGACCGCCACCGGCACACCTTCGTCGCCCAGAACGCCGCGGGGGACGGGATCGACGCGGTCGTCGTCTACGTACCGAGGCTGATCCGCGACGCGCGGGGCACCCCGCGCCGGGTCGGCGGCATCGGCAGCGTCGCCACCCGCCCCGAGGCCCGGGGACAGGGCCTGGTGCGGCGGCTGCTGGAGGCGGCGGAGCACACCATGAAGGCCGAGCGGTGCGACTGGTCCCTGCTGTTCACCGGGACCCCGGGCGTCTACCGGGGTTCGGGATGGCAGGAGTTCGCGAGCACGTACACCGAGGGGACGCTCGCGCCGCCGGCCGCCGCCGGGGAGTTCCGGATCCGTGCCGCCACCGCGCGGGCCGCCACCGAGGTGGCCGCGCTGCACCACGCGTACAACACCGGCCGGCCGCTCAGCTCGGTGCGGGCGCCCGAGGACTGGGCGGTGCGCGTGCCCGCCTGGTGCGGCCCGCTCGACCGGTCGCTCGTGGCCGAGGACCCCGGATCGGGGGCGCTCGTCGGGCGGCTGGTGGCCCAGTACGAGGGGGAGTGCGTGGAGGTGCGCGAATTCGCGGGCGCCCCCGAGTGCCTGGGCGAGCTGTTCGCCGCCGTCGGCGAACGGGGCCGCGCGGCGGGCCTGGACCGGGCCCGGGTCCGGCTGCCCGACGACCCGGAGATCAGGGCGGCGCTGCCCGCCCTGCTGACGGACGCCCGGCAGATGACCGAGCACGTGGGGATGGCCCGCCCGCTGCACGCCTCCGCGGCGGACGTCCGGGCCACGGTCACGGCCCCCGGCGCGGTCCACTGGTACGGCGACTGCTTCTGAGCTCCCGGTGGGGCGCCGTCAGCCGCGCGGCGTGCGCGGGCGGCGCCCCACCGGTTCGGTCAGGCGTCGCCCTTCGAGGACCCTTCGTCGTACGCCGAGGTGCCCGAGTCCAGCAGGGGCTCCTGGGTCTTGAGGTGGGCCGGGGCGAAGGCGCGCAGCACGTGGTAGCCGGTGATCACCACGATGGTGCCCAGCGCGATCCCGCTCAGCTCGAAGTTGTCGGTGATCTTCAGGCTGACCCCGCCGACGCCGATGATGATGCCCGCGGCGGCCGGTACGAGATTCAGCGGGTTGCGCAGATCGACCTTGGCGTTCAGCCAGATCTGGGCGCCGAGGAGGCCGATCATGCCGTAGAGGATGACCGTGATGCCGCCGAGCACCCCACCGGGGATGGCGGCGACGACCGCGCCGAACTTGGGGCAGAGGCCGAAGAGCAGGGCGAAGCAGGCGGCGGCCCAGTAGGCGGCGGTGGAGTAGACCCGGGTCGCGGCCATCACGCCGATGTTCTCCGAGTACGTGGTGTTCGGCGGGCCGCCCACCGCGGTCGACAGCATCGACGCGGCACCGTCGGCGGCGATCGCGGTGCCCAGCTTGTCGTCCAGCGAGGCGCCGGTCATCTCGCCGACGGCCTTCACATGCCCGGCGTTCTCCGCGATCAGCGCGATGACCACCGGCAGGGCGACCAGGATCGCCGACCACTCGAAGCTCGGCGCGTGGAAGGAGGGCAGTCCGATCCAGTCCGCCTTGGCGACTCCGGACAGGTCGAGCCGCCAGTGGTCCACCGCCTCGGCACCCCCGGCCGGGGAGTGGATCTTGCCGAAGACCTGGTCGAGGACCCAGGAGAGCGCGTACCCGAAGACCAGGCCCAGGAAGATCGCGATGCGCGAGAAGAAACCGCGCAGGCACACTACGGCCAGTCCGGTGAACAGCATCACCAGCAGGGCCGTCCACTGGTCCTGCGGCCAGTAGGTCGACGCGGTCACCGGAGCCAGGTTGAAACCGATCAGCATGACCACGGCACCGGTGACCACCGGCGGCATCGCCGCGTGGATGATCCGCGCGCCGAACCGCTGCACCGCGAGACCGGCGAGGAAGAGCACCACGCCGACGACGAAGACCGCGCCGGTGACCACGGCGCTGCTGCCGCCGCTCGCCCGGATCGTCGCCGCGACCCCGACGAAGGAGAGCGAACAGCCGAGGTAGCTGGGCACCTGGCCGCGGGTGGCCAGCAGGAAGATGGCCGTCGCGATGCCCGACATCATGATCGCCAGGTTCGGGTCCAGGCCCATCAGCACCGGAGCGACGAACGACGCGCCGAACATCGCGACCACGTGCTGGGCGCCCAGTCCGAACGTACGGGGCCAGGTGAGCCGTTCGTCCGGCCGGACCACGGCCCCCGGTGCGGGAGTCTTCCCGTCGCCGTGCAAGGTCCAGCGCACGCCGAGGCCGCCCATGGTCGCTCCCTGTGGTGTAGGTGCGGAGCCGAGCGCCTCGCCGGGCACGTCGTTGCCGCAGAAATGATCAGCGCCATGGTAATGCCGGATCGTGGCCCGCTCGCGGCCGGGCCGCGCCCCTGAGCACGGCCGATGCGGGAGGCGGAGGGGAGGAGCCCCCGCCCGCCCGGCTCAGGGACGCGGCTCGGCGGCCGCCGTGCCCGGGGCACCGGCGTCCGAGGACGGCACCTGCTTGCGGTCGCCCGCCCGCAGCACCCCCGCCCCCAGCACCAGACCGAACGCGAGCACCGTCACCAGGCCGAACGAGACGACCAGCGAGGTCGCCTCGGCCAGCGAACCGATCGCGGACGGGGCGATCAGCCCCGAGGTGTACGTGATCGTGGCGACGCCCGCGATCGCCTGGCTCGGGTTCGGACCGCTGCGCCCGGCCGCCGCGAAGGCGAGCGGCACGACCACCGCCACGCCGAGGCCCAGGAGCCCGAAGCCGCACATCGCGAGCACCGCGTCCGGCGAGGCGACCACGAGCAGCCCGCCGACCGTCGCGAGGGCGCCGCCGACCCGTACGGTCCGGACCGCGCCGAAGCGGTCGACGACCTTGTCGCCGGCGATCCGGGCGACCGCCATGGTCAGCGCGAACGCGGTCGTGGAAGCGGCGGCGAGCCCGGCGGAGGTGTCCATGATGTCCCGGAGGTAGACCGCCGACCAGTCCAGGCTGGCGCCCTCGGCGAACACCGCGCAGAAGCCCACCGCGCCGATGATCAGCGCCGACTTCGGCGGCAGGGTGAAGCGCGGCGGCGGCTCCTCGTCCGGCTCGCTGCGCAGATCCAGTACGCCCCTGCAGGCGATCAGACCGAGCACGGTGAGCACCAGGGCGGCCAGCGTGTGGTGCAGCCGGGCGTCGGTGCCCAGATGCGCGGCCACCGTGCCCGCCGCCGAGCCGATCAGGGCGCCCACGCTCCACATCCCGTGCAGCCCGGACATGATCGACTTGTCGAGCCGGTTCTCCACCTCGACGCCGAGGGCGTTCATCGCCACGTCCGACATGCCGGCCGTCGCCCCGTACACGAAGAGCGCGGCGCACAGCGTCACCAGGTTGGGCGCCGTCGCGGGCAGGATCAGCGCCAGCGTCCACAGGGCGAGCAGCCCGCGCAGCGCGGTCTTCGCGCCGAAGCGATGGCTGATCGCACCGGCCAGCGGCATGGCGAGCGAGGCGCCGATCGCCGGGAAGGCGAGGGCGAGGCCGAGCTGTCCGGCGCTGACCCCGGCGTGGTCCTGGATCCAGGGCACCCGGGTGGCGAAGCTGCCGGTCACCGCGCCGTGGACGGTGAAGACGGCGGCGACGGCGAACCTGGCCCGTCTCACCTGCTCCATGCCGAAGGCCGTGTCTGTGGGATCCGTTGTCATACCGCCGTGCCCTCCCCTGGGAAATTCTCTGTCGCCGGTGGTCCCGGTGCCCGTCTCCACGGTGCGGGCCGTAAACTATCAGGAACCCTGCCTGATAAATAGTGCGCCTGTGCATCCAGTGCGTCTGCGATCTGGAAGGATCCCGGCATGCCCGCATCACCGAGCACCGCACGGGCCATCAACGACCGGCTCGCCCTGCGACTGCTCCAGCAGGACGGTCCGCTGACGGCCGCGCAGCTGAAGACCCTGACCGGCCTCTCCCGGCCCACCGTCGCCGACCTCGTCGAACGGTTGCAGGGCGCCGGTCTGATCCGTGTCGTCGGCGAGGCCGGTGCCCGGCGCCGCGGCCCCAACGCCCGGCTGTACGGGATCGCCGCCGACCGTGCCCATCTCGCCGCCCTCGACGTACGCACCGGCAGCGTCGCGGTGGTCGTCGCCGATCTGCTCGGCACCACGCTGGCCGAGGCGACCCTGCCCATCGGCAGCGACACCGACACCGAGGCCGCCGCCGAACAGGCCGCCGCCCTGCTGGAACGCACCGCGCGCGAGGCGGGGGCCGGCCCGCTGCACAGCGTCGGCATCGGCGCCCCCGGACTGATCGACCCGGTCACCGGCGAGCTGCGCGACACCACCGGGCTGCCCGCCTGGCACCGGCGGCTGGTGCGGGTGCTCCAGCAACGGCTGCCCGCGAGCGTGCTGGTCGAGAACGAGACCAATCTCGCCGCCGTCGCCGAACACCGCGGCGGCGCGGCCACCGACCGCGACACCTTCGTGCTCTTCTGGCTCGGCCACGGCGTCGGCGCCGCCGTCATGCTGGACGGGAAGCTCCGCCGGGGAGCCTCCGGCGGTGCGGGCGAGATCGGCTTCCTGCCGGTGCCCGGCATTCCCGGCCCGCCCTCGGCCCTCAACTGCGACGGCGGGTTCCACGCGCTGGTGGGCTCCGCCCCGGTCTGCGAACTGGCCGCCGCCCACGGCATCGCCGTGCCTCCGGGCGCCGCCGAGGGGGACAAGGAACCGGGCGCGGCGTCCGCCGTGCGGGCCGCGCTCGCGGGGGAGGGGGACGGCGAGGCGTTCCTGGACGCCCTCGCCGGGCGTCTCGCCGTCGGCGCCGCCGCCATCGCCGCGGTCATCGACCCGGGCTGTGTGCTGCTGGCGGGCGAGGTCGGCCACGCGGGCGGGGACGCGCTCGCGGCACGGGTCGAGGAGCGGCTGACCCTGATGTCACCGCTGCGCACCGAGGTCAGGGCCGGGCGTCTGGGCGGCGCCGCGGTGCTCCGGGGCGCGCTGCTCGCCGCCCGGGAGGCGGCTCAGGACGAGCTGTTCACCCCGTCCGGCTGAACCGCCGTCCGGCTGAACCGCCCGGCGGGCGGTCGCCCGTATGCCGGGCCGGTGCCTCGCGCGGCACGGCCGGGCCCGGCGGCGACCGGGGGCGATCCGGTCACCGCCGGGCGGTTCGGGGAGGAGGTCAGCAGGCCCCGAGGTCCTGCCAGACGCCCCAGTCACCGGTGGAGCCGGGCGTCTCGCCCTTCGTCCACCACTTGGCCTTCCACTGGCGCGAGCCGTGGCTCACCGTCGTACCGGCGCCGTACTCGGAGCCCGCGCTCCAGGCGGGCGCGGTGCACCCGCCACCGGTCGACGGGTCCGGCGACGGCGTCGACGTGCCCGTGCCGGGGTCGACCGGGGTGGTGCCGCGTGCCAGGTCGGCGGCGAGGGCGTACGACTTCCCGCCGAAGGTCACCGTCCAGTTCGACGGCGTGGAGGTGGGCAGGTAGTAGACGAAGTCGACCTGCACCGAGGCGCCGGGAGCCAGGCTCTGCCAGGCCGGGAGCTTCAGCGAGACGCGGTTGTAGTCGCCCTTGAGCCCGCCGATGTTGTTGGCGGCGGTGTGGTCGCTGCGCACGATCGTCGTGCCGAAGCCCGACTGGTCCTTGGCGTTGGCGGGCGCGGACGTCGCGTAGTCGAACCGGAACTCCGTGCCACCGGGCAGCGTCGCCTTCGTGTGGTTGGTGATCTTCAGCTTGGGGCTGATCGGGTAGTTGGAGTCACCGAGCGGGAACTGGTCGAACGACACGTCGATGTCGAGTGCCTCGGTGGGCAGATCGATGGTGGAGCGCTTCGCGCCGTACGGGGCGGCCGACTTGAACGTGTCGTACATCGTCGAGGTGAGCGTGGAGCCCGGCTCGTACTGGCCCTTGGCGGCGTTCCAGCCGTAGTCGCCCGCGAGCTCCCAGATCATGGCGCCGCCGATGCCCTTGTCGACGACGTAGTCCGCCTTCGCGGCGACCGACTGCTCGTCCTCGGTGGACAGGAAGACCTTCTTCTCGGCGTTCCAGAGCCAGGGCGCGACCAGGGCCGGGTCGTACTTGCGGGCGTAGGTGCCGGTCAGCTCGGTGCCGGCGGGGAATCCGTAGTCGGTGAGGTAGTCGCCGACGATGCCCTTCTCCAGGTTCTTCGCATGCCACATGGGGTTGGAACCGGCCGGGGATTCCTTGCCGTTCGCGTCCTGGTCGTGCCAGAGGTTGTCGATGCCCACGGCGCCGTCGCCGCACTTGGTCAGGCCCGCGCCGGCCGGGCAGTCGGTGGTGGCCGCCCTGCCCCACAGCCCGTCCGTGCCGCCCTGCACGTTCTTGAAGCCGCGGGTGTAGTACGGCAGGCCGATGTTGATCCGGCCGGCCGGCATGGAGCCGCGGAAGTAGTGGTAGGCCCAGTCGGTGTTGAGATAGCCGGTGCCGCCGTACTGCGAGGTCGAGTAGACGCTCGCCTGGGCGAGTTCGGCGTCCTTGCCGTCGTCGAACAGCGCGGCGTTCGGGCCGACGTACTCGTTCCAGGCGCCGTGCAGGTCGTACGACATGATGTTGACGTAGTCCAGGTACTTCTGGACCTGGAAGGTCTCCATCCCGCGCAGCAGATAGCCGGACGAGGGTGCGGCCACGCTCAGCAGATAGTGGGTGCCGTCGGCGGCGGAGGCGCGGTCGAGCTTCTCGCGCAGGGTTTTCATCAGCGCGGCGTAGCCCTTGACCAGACCGGCCCGGCGCGCGTTGGAGAGCGTCCAGTCCAGCGGGTTGCCCGCGTCCTTCATGGTCGTCGGGTACTCGTAGTCGATGTCGACGCCGTTGAAGCCGTACTTCTTGACGAACGCGACGGCCGAGTCGGCGAAGGTGTCGATGCCGGCCTGGTTGACCGAGCCGTCGGCGTTGGTCGCCATCGAGTAGAAGCCGCCGGAGTCCACGCGCTTGCCGCTGGCGTCGAAGTAGCCGCCGGTCTCGGCCCAGCCGCCCACCGAGACCATGGTCTTCACGTTCGGGTACTTCTTCTTGTACGTGTTGAGCAGGTTGAAATGGCCCTTGTAGGGGAGGCCCGGGTCCATCTCGGCGCCCGCGACACCCGGCCAGGTCATGCCGGTCGCGGCGTTGTCCGGCCCGTCGGCGCCCACCGAGAGCTTGTTGGCGCCGTCGACGTGGGCGAACGCGTAATTCAGATGGGTGACTTTGTCCCAGGGGATGTCGGAGGCGAGATAGGCGGGCTTGCCGTCCTTGCCGGTCCGCCAGTCGGTGAAGTATCCGATGACCCGCCGCGGATGGTCGGCGCCCATCTTCTCGCGGCCCTCGGTGTCGTAGACGGAGCAGTAGGGGACGGCGACGCCGGGGGTCTCGTAGAGCCCGTCGGGACGACAGGACTCCTGGTCGGCGGCGGCCGACGGGGTGGCGGCGAGCGAGCCCATCAGCAGACCGGCGACGGCTACGCCGGCTGCGAGCAGGGTGGCTCTCGCACGGGTGGGGGACAGCACGTTCGGTTCCTCCCGGGGAGGTTCGGCAGAACACAACTGGCAAGGGGGTGGGTCGTGTCGATGTCCCGGGTGTGCGCACACCGCGGGACCGCTCCTCGGAGGTGACGCAGAGATTAAAAGGACTAGACCAGTGCGTCAATAGGTCTGGACCTTTAAGGATCAACTTCTTCGATGCCGCCCCTGTCGACGGGCTCCCTGTGAGCCAGTCCACAAGCACTCACCCGCATGGCCCGCCGCCGGGCGTGGCACACTGATCGTGTACCAGCAGCAGCGCACTCCGGGGTCGGTGCAATTCCGAACCGGCGGTTATAGTCCGCGACCCGTCCGCATCCAGCGGCCGGTTGACCAGGTGGGATTCCTGGACCGACGGTTAAAGTCCGGATGGGAGGCAGTGCGCGGCGGGCCGTTTCGCGGGTACGCCGCCGTCGGCGGATGGTTTTCGGGCAACCGGTCCATCCGTTTTTTCCGGCATTTCCGGCGTTCCCCCGTGGCGTTCCCGTTTCATCTGTCTTCGTCGACAGGCCCCGGAGTCCGTGCCCGAAGAGGCAGGAGGACCCGGTGGACACCGCAGCCGACACCACCGCCATGCGCCGTGCGATCGCACTCGCCGCCCGCGGTCTCGGCTCCACCAGCCCCAACCCCGTCGTCGGCTGCGTCGTCCTCGACGCCGCGGGCCGCCACGCCGGAGAGGGCTTCCACCGGCGGGCCGGCGGACCGCACGCCGAGATCCACGCCCTGCGCGACGCGGGCGAGAGGGCCCGGGGCGGCACCGCCTACGTCACCCTCGAACCCTGCAACCACACCGGCCGCACCGGCCCCTGCGCCCAGGCGCTCATCGAGGCCGGGGTCGCCCGGGTCGTCTACGCGGTCGGCGACCCGAACCCGCAGGCCACCGGCGGTGCCGACACCCTGCGCGCAGCCGGGACCAAGGCCGAGCAGGGGCTCCTCGCGGCCGAGGCCGAGGCAGGCAACGCGGCCTGGCTGACCTCGGTGCGGCTGGGCCGCCCATACGTCCTGTGGAAGTACGCGGCGACCCTCGACGGCCGGATCGCGGCCGCCGACGCCACCAGCCGCTGGATCACCTCCCCGGAGTCCCGCGCCGACGTCCACCGGCTGCGCGCCGAGTCCGACGCCGTCGTGGTCGGCTCCGGCACCGCCCGCACCGACGACCCCCAGCTCGGCGTACGCGGCATCGAGGACGCCGTGCAGCCGCTGCGGGTGGTCGTCGACACCGCCGCCACCGCCGTCCGCCCCGGCGCCCGCGTCCTGGACGGCACCGCGCCCACCCTGATCGCCGTCGCCGAGGACGCCGACGCCCGGCACCTGCCCGAGGCGGCCGTACTGCGGCTGCCGCGCGCCGCCACCGGCACCGGCCTGGACATCCCCGCCCTGCTCCGCGCCCTGCACGGGCGCGGCGTCCGCTCCGTACTCCTCGAAGGCGGCCCGACCCTGGCCGGGGCCTTCGTCGCCGCGGGAACGGTCGACAAGGTAGTCGGCTATCTCGCCCCCGTGCTCCTCGGCGCAGGTCCCGCGGCCCTCGCCGACGCCGGAATCTCCACCATCTCCGAGGCGTTGCGCCTCGATGTGACCGAGACCGTCCGGATCGGCCCCGATCTGCGCATCACCGCCGTCCCCGGCCCTGCCCGGAAGGGAAACTGAGTGTTCACCGGAATTGTCGAAGAACTGGGTGAGGTCACCGCCGTCGAGAAGCTCGGCGACGCCTCCCGATTCCGCCTGCGCGGCCCCGTGGTCACCGAAGGCGCCAAGCACGGCGACTCCATCGCCGTCAACGGCGTCTGCCTCACCGTCGTCGACCTCGGCGACGGCGAGTTCACCGCGGACGTGATGGCCGAGACCCTGAACCGGTCCAGCCTCGGCGCCCTGGACACCGGCTCCCGGGTCAACCTGGAACGCCCCATGGCGGTCGGCGGCCGGCTCGGCGGCCACATCGTCCAGGGCCATGTCGACGGCACCGGGTACATCGTCGGGCGCGAGGTCTCCGAGAACTGGGAGATCGTCAAGGTCTCCCTGCCCCCGGAGCTGACCCGCTACGTGGTGGAGAAGGGATCGATCACCGTCGACGGCGTCAGCCTCACCGTGGTGGACGCCGGACCCGACTACTTCACCATCAGCCTCATCCCCACCACCCTCGCCCTGACCACGCTCGGCATCAAGAAGCCCGGCGACCCGGTCAACCTGGAGGTGGACGTCATCGCGAAGTACGTCGAGCGGCTGCTCGGCACCTCCGCACGAGACCCCGAGGAGCCGGTGAAGTGAGCGCCCTGCACTGGCTGAACTCGGAGGCGTTCACCGTCTTCGGCCAGCACATCATCTGGTCCGACATGATCGGCAACACCGTCGGCCTGATCGCGCTGACACTGGGCTGGCTCCGCTCGGTCTGGACCTGGCCCGCCCAGCTGCTCTCCGGCGTCGTGCTGGTCGCGGCCAACGCCTCCGTGCACCAGGCGGGCAGCGTCGGCAAGCAGCTCGTCGTCATCGCCGTGGCCGTCTGGGGCTGGCAGCAGTGGACCCGGGGCAGGAAGCAGGCCCAGGACGGCTCCATCGCCGTACGGTTCGCCACCTGGCGCGAGCGCGGCTACCTGCTGGGCGGCGCCGCGCTCGGCACCCTCGCGGTCGGCGGCCTGTTCACCGCGTTCCCCTCGCTCTCCTGGAGCCCGTGGGCGGACGCGTACATCTTCGCCGGGACGCTCGTCGCGATGCTCGCCCAGGCCCGCGGCATGGTCGAGTTCTGGTTCGCCTGGCTGCTGGTCGACCTGGTCGGCGTACCGCTGAACTTCCACAGCGGACTCGCCTTCTCCGGTCTCATCTACGTCGTGTACGGCGCCCTCGTCCTGTGGGGCATGCGCGACTGGTGGCTGCGTTCGCGGACACCCGCTCTGGAAGGAGCCACGGCATGACTGCCCAGCCCACCTGGCTGCACCGGGAACACGAGAACGCCGCCGAGGACCTCCGCCTGGACCCCGTCGAGCAGGCCGTCCGCGACATCGCCGCGGGCCGGCCCGTCGTGGTCGTCGACGACGAGGACCGGGAGAACGAGGGCGACCTCGTCGTCGCCGCCGAGAAGGCCACCCCCGAGATCGTCGCGTTCATGATGAGCGAGTGCCGCGGTCTGATCTGCGCGCCCATGGAGAACGACGAGCTGGAACGACTCGAACTGCCGCAGATGGTCGACCACAACACCGAGTCGATGCGCACCGCGTTCACCGTCTCCGTCGACGCCTCCGCCGCCCACGGCGTCACCACCGGCATCTCCGCCGCCGACCGGGCCACCACGCTCCGCCTGCTGGCGGGCGGCGAGGCCGGACCCGGCGACTTCGTACGGCCCGGCCACGTCTTCCCGCTCCGCGCCCGCTCCGGCGGCGTGCTGGTCCGCAACGGCCACACCGAGGCCGCCGTCGACCTCGCCCGGCTCGCCGGGCTGCGGCCCGCCGGGGCCATCGTGGAGATCGCCGGCGAGGACGGCGTGATGCTGAGGCTGCCCCAGCTGGTCCCGTTCGCCCGCAAGCACGGCCTCACGATCATCTCCATCGCGGACCTGATCGCCTACCGACGCAGCTCCGAGCCGACCGTCCGCCGCGAGGCCGAGGTACGGCTGCCGACGAGCTTCGGCGCGTTCACCGCGTACGGCTACCGCTCCACCACCGACGGCGTCGAGCACGTCGCCCTCGTCCACGGCGAGCTCGGCGACGGCGACGACGTCCTGGTCCGGGTCCACTCCGAGTGCCTGACCGGCGACATCTTCCAGTCGCAGCGCTGCGACTGCGGCCCCCAGCTGCACGCCTCCATGCGCCGGATCACCGAGGAGGGCCGCGGTGTCGTCGTCTATCTGCGCGGCCACGAGGGCCGGGGCATCGGCCTGCTCTCCAAGCTCCGCGCCTACGAACTCCAGGAGCGCGGCATCGACACCCTCGACGCCAACCTGGAACTCGGCCTGCCCGCCGACGCCCGGGACTACGCGGCCGGCGCCCAGATCCTCAGGGACCTCGGCGTCCACAGCCTCAGGCTGATGACCAACAACCCCGACAAGACGGCCGCGCTCCTGCGGCACGGCCTCGCCGTCACCGGCCGCGAGCCGATGCCCGTGCAGGCCGGCGAACACAACCTGCGCTACCTGCGCACCAAGCGCGACCGCATGGGGCACGACCTGCCCTGGCTCGACACCGCCACGGCGTCGACCTGCGGCAACCAGTGAGATCACGGAAACGAGCGGTAGGAGAGACATGAGCGGCAAGGGCGCACCCGAACTGTCGGTACGCAACTGCGGTGACCTGCGCGTGGCGGTCGTCGCCGCGCAGTGGCACGAGAAGGTCATGGACGGACTCGTCGACGGCGCCCTGCGCGCCCTGCACGAGCTCGGCATCGACGAACCGACCCTGCTCCGGGTGCCCGGCAGCTTTGAACTCCCGGTCGTGGCCAAGGTCCTCGCGGGCCGCGGCTACGACGCGATCGTCGCCCTCGGCGTGATCATCCGCGGCGGCACCCCGCACTTCGAGTACGTCTCCCACGGCGTCACGCACGGCCTCACCCAGGTCGCCGTCGACACCGGCGTCCCGGTCGGCTTCGGCGTACTCACGTGCGACACCGAGGAGCAGGCGCTCGACCGGGCCGGCCTGGAAGGCTCCAACGAGGACAAGGGGCACGAAGCGGTCACCGCGGCCGTTGCCACCGCCGCCACACTGCGTACCGTCAGCGAGCCCTGGCGCTGAGCGCAGGGCACGGACCCCGTACTCTAAGACCATCATGGCGAACAAAACCTTTGAAGAGCTCTTCGCCGAGCTGCAGCTCAAGGCCGCCAACGGCGACCCCTCCACCTCCCGCACCGCCGAGCTCGTGGACAAGGGCGTCCATGCCATCGGCAAGAAGGTCGTCGAGGAGGCCGCCGAGGTCTGGATGGCCGCCGAGCACGAGAGCAAGGACGCGGCCGCCGAGGAGATCTCCCAGCTGCTGTACCACGTCCAGGTGATGATGGTCGCGCGCGGGATCTCGCTCGACGACGTCTACGCCCACCTCTGAGCACCACCCCCGCACCGCATACGTCCGCAGAAGACTCCCTCCTCGCAAAGGAAACCTGACCTCATGCTGCGCATCGCCGTCCCCAACAAGGGTTCACTCTCCGGGCCTGCGATGGCGATGCTCCATGAGGCCGGATACCAGCAGCGCAAGGAGTCCAAGGAACTCGTCCTCGTCGACCCCGAGAACGAGGTCGAGTTCTTCTACCTGCGGCCGCGCGACATCGCGATCTACGTCAGCTCGGGCCGCCTCGACATCGGCATCACCGGCCGCGACCTGCTGCTGGACTCCGGCGCCGACTCCGAGGAGATCCTCCAGCTCGGCTTCGCCCGCTCCACCTTCCGCTACGCCACCAAGCCCGGCACGGCCGAGGGCCCACAGGACTTCGACGGCAAGACGATCGCCACCTCCTACGAGGGCATCGTCGCCAAGCACCTCGCCGACGTCGGCGTCAACGCCTCCGTCGTCCACCTCGACGGCGCGGTCGAGACCGCCATCGAGCTCGGTGTCGCCCAGGTCATCGCCGACGTCGTGGAGACCGGCACCAGCCTGCGCAACGCCGGACTCGAAGTCATCGGCGAGCCGATCATGAAGTCGGAGGCCGTCGTCATCCGCCGCACCGGCGCACCCGACGACGACCCCAAGGTGCGGCAGTTCCTCCGCCGCCTCCAGGGCGTCCTGGTCGCCCGCTCCTACGTGATGATGGACTACGACTGCCGCGTCGAGCACCTGGAGCGCGCGGTCGCCCTCACCCCGGGCCTGGAGTCGCCGACCATCTCGCCGCTGCACCACGAGGGCTGGGTCGCCGTCCGCTCCATGGTCGCCGCCCGGGAGGCCCAGCGGATCATGGACGATCTGTACGACCTCGGCGCCCGCGCCATCCTCACCACCGCCATCCACGCCTGCCGCCTCTGACGGCCGGGCGACCACCCGGAAGACAGAAGAACATCATGTCCGCCCCCGCGCCCCGGCCCGAACTCCCCACCCTCCCGGTCACGTTCCGGCCGACCCGAACCCGGGTGGTCCTGCTGACCGTGGGGGCGGCGATGTTCCTCGTCCTCACCGTCATCGCCCTGACCCTGGAGCAGCTGAGCCCGGGGGAGCGGGCCAGCTTCGTCTTCACGGCGCTGCTGTTCTTCGGCGTGCTCGCGCTGCTCAGCCGCCCGAAGGTCGTCGCGAACGAGGACGGGGTGACCGTGGTCAATCTCACCCGGACGCGCCGGCTGTCCTGGGCCGAGATCCTCCGGGTCAACCTGCGTGCCGGTGACCCCTGGGTCTTCCTCGACCTCAGCGACGGGACCAGCATGCCCGCCCTCGGCATCCAGCCCGGAATCGCCAAGCAGCAGGCCATCCGCGACGCCCGTACGCTCCGCGCCCTCGCCGAGAACCACGGCACCGGAACGGACAACGGCTGAGCCCCCTGCCCCGTACGGCCCGTTCTTGACTACTCTGGAGAACGGCGGTGCACCAGTGCACCCCGCCCCGCACCCAGAGGTCCAGGAGAACCGGGACCGGCGGGGCTTTCCTGCGACCCAAGGAGTGACTCCTTCCAGCAATGGACGGATCGTCCGGTAGTACCTGCGCCGCCCCTTCCCCGGAGGCGGCGGCATGACCACCCCCCTGCTGCTTCTGAGCGCGGCATTCCTTCTCATCCTCGCCAACGGATTCTTCGTGGCAGCCGAATTCGGGCTCGTCACGGTGGAGCGGCCGGACGCCGAGCGCGCCGCGGCCGAGGGCGACCGGCGGGCCCGCACCGTCGTCCGGGCCCTGCGTGAACTCTCCTTCCAGCTCTCCGGCACCCAGCTCGGCATCACCATCACCTCACTGGTCGTCGGCATGCTCGCCGAGCCGGCCCTCGCCCAGCTGCTGGAGGGCCCGCTCACCGCGACCGGGCTGCCCGAGGGCGCGGTCCCCGGGGTCAGCGTGGTGATCGGGATGATGGCGGCCTCCGCCGTCCAGATGGTGATCGGCGAACTCGTGCCCAAGAACTGGGCGGTCTCCCGGCCGCTCCAGGTCGCCCGGTTCGTCGCCGGCCCCCAGCACCGTTTCTCCGCCGCCTTCCGGCCCGTGATCAGCCTGCTGAACACCGTGGCCAACCGGCTGGTACGGCTGCTGGGCGTCGAACCCACCGACGAGCTGGCCTCCGCCCGCACCCCCGGGGAGCTGGTCTCCCTGGCCCGGCACTCGGCCGAGGCCGGCACCCTCGAACAGGACACCGCGGACCTCTTCGTACGGACCCTGTCGCTCGCCGGGCTCACCGCCCAGCACGTCATGACCCCGCGGGTGAAGGTCAGCGCGCTCCAGTCCTCGGCGACCGCTCAGGACGTCCTCAACCTCACCCGCGCCACCGGCCTCTCCCGCTTTCCCGTCTACCGGGAGCGGATCGACGAGGTCGTCGGCATGATCCACCTCAAGGACGCGCTCGCCGTGCCCGCCCAGGACCGGCTGCGCACCCCGGCCGGACGGATCGCCGTACCGCCGCTGCTGGTCCCGGAGACCCTGCCCGTCGAACAGCTGCTCCAGCGGCTGCGCAACGAGCAGCCGATCGCGGTCGTGGTCGACGAGTACGGCGGCACCGCCGGCGTCGTCACCCTTGAGGACATCATCGAGGAACTCGTCGGCGAGGTCAGGGACGAGCACGACGCCGAAGGCGCCGACCGCCCCGAACTGGCCCCCGCCGCCCCCGAGGACGGCCGCCCGGCCTGGGACGCCGAAGGCAGCTGCCGGGTGCTCACCCTGCGCCGGATAGGCCTCGACGTCCCCGACGGGCCGTACGAGACCGTGGCCGGACTCGTCGCCGATCTGCTGGGACGCATCCCCGCCCCCGGCGACCGGGCCGAGCTGCCCGGCTGGCGGATCTCCGTGCGCCAGGTCGGCCACTACCGCGCCGAGAAGGTCCGCTTCGTACGCACGGCCGAGCAGGCCGTCACCGGTGACCCGGTGAGGCGCGATGTCCTGGAGGCCGTGCGATGAGCCTGCTCCAACTGCTCTTCGCCGCACTCCTCGTGCTGGCGAACGGCTTCTTCGTCGGAGCCGAGTTCGCCCTGGTCTCCGTACGGCGCAGCCAGGTCGAGCCCCTCGCGGCGGCCGGGTCGGGCCGGGCCCGCCAGGTGCTGTACGGCCTGGAGAACCTGCCGCAGATGATGGCCGCCGCCCAGTTCGGCATCACCGTCTGCTCGCTGACCCTCGGCGCCGTCGCCGAACCGACCGTCGCCCATCTCCTGGAGCCGGTCTTCCAGGCGGTCCACCTGCCCGAGGGCCTCATCCATCCGCTCGGCTACGTCCTGGCCCTGGTCTTCGTGGTCTTCCTCCACCTCGTCATCGGCGAGATGGTCCCGAAGAACCTCGCGATGGCGGCGCCGGAGAAGACCGCGCTCTGGCTCAGTCCCGGCCTTGTCGGCTTCGCCCGGATCTGCCGCCCGGTCACCGCCGCGCTGGGCGCCTGCGCCCGGCTGGTGCTGCGGATGTTCGGCGTCGAACCGAAGGACGAGGTGGAGGCCGTCTTCACCAGCGAGCAGCTCAACCGGCTCGTCGAGGACGCCGGCCAGGCCGGACTGCTGGAGCCGGAGGCGCAGGAGCGGCTGGAGGACGCGCTGGAGCTGGGCAGCAGGCCCGTCACCGATGTGCTGCTCCGCCGGGCCGCCCTGGTGACCGTGGACCCGTCCGTCACCCCGCACCGGATCGAGGAGCTGACCGTACGCACCGGCTACTCCCGCTTCCCCGTGTGCGCGGAGGGCGGCGGTCCGTTCATGGGCTATCTGCACGTCAAGGACGTCCTGGACCTGGAGGACGGCGAGCGGGCCGTCCCCCAGCACGTATGGCGCCCGATGGCGACCGTACGGGCCGAACTGCCCCTGGACGACGCCCTGACCGTGATGCGCAGGGCGGCCACGCACCTGGCCCAGGTCGCCGACGCGTCCGGCCGGATCCTCGGCCTGGTCGCCATGGAGGATGTCCTGGAGACGCTCGTCGGCGAGGTGCGCGACCCCGCCCACCGGGTCGCGGTACCGCGCCGGGCGGCGGAGCCCGCGAGCACGACGACCGGCTTCGGCGAACTCACCGCATCGGTCCGCTAGCCGCGCCGTCCCGGTCCGCCGGAGGAGCCGTCGCCGGTCCTCCGGCGGCCCGGTTCCTCCGGCGGTCCGGGGCTCACAGGACCGGCGGCTCCTGCGGCCCCCGGTCCACCGGCCCCCGGCCGGACAGCACCTCGCCGTACGCCTGCATCAGGTCCGGCAGCCGCAAGGTGGCCAGATCGTCCCGGCTCGGCACCGACGCGTAGCCGGAGAGCCGCAGATCGCGGTAGGCGCAGCTCTTCTCGTACAGGGTGCGCAGGAACCGTCCGTTGCCCAGCTCGTCGATCCAGCCCTGCTCCACGACATGGCCGCTGATGGACCGCAGCTCCTCCAGGGACTCCTCGTCCCACGCGTCGCCGTTCTCCGCCGCCAGCACCTCGCCGATCGAGGTGAGCTCCAGCGGCCGGTAGCTCGGGAAGTCCACCCGGGTGGTGAAACGCGAGGAGAGCCCCGGATTGGTGGCCAGCAGCCGGTCCATGCCCTCCGGGTAGCCCGCGAGAATGACGACCAGGTGGTCCCGGTTGTCCTCGGCACGCTTGAGGAGGACCTGAAGGGCCTCGTCGCCGTACGCGTCGCCCTTGCTGTAGCCGCTGTTGGCGAGGCTGTACGCCTCGTCGACGAAGAGCACCCCGCCGAGCGCGGAGTCGATCAGCTCATTGGCCTTGACCGCGGTCTGGCCGAGGAACTCGCCCACCAGATCCGCCCGTTGGGCCTCCACCAGATGGTCACCGCCGAGCAGCCCCAGCGCGTAGAAGACCCGGCCCAGGATGCGGGCCACCGTCGTCTTCCCGGTGCCGGACGGGCCCGAGAAGACGAAATGGCGCTTCGGCGGCTGCACCGGCAGCCCCTGGCCGGACCTCAGCCGCGCCATGTTCAGCTGCGCGGACAACGCCTTGACCTGGCGCTTGACGGGCTCCAGCCCCACCATCCGCTCCAGCTCGGCCAGCGCCTCGGCGAGCAGCACCGGATCGCTGGGCCCCGCCGGGAACGGGGACGGCGGCTGACCGGGCACCGCGGCCCTGCGCCGCGCCCCGCCGGACGGCGGCGGCATACCGGTGCCCGGAAGGCCGGGCACCTCGCCGCCGGGCCGCAGCTCCCGGCCGTCCGGCGGATCGCCGAGCAGCGGATCCGCGTCCGGCTGCGCCTCCGAGGCGGTGCCGTCCGTGCCGAACCCGGCCAGTGACACGGCGGCCAGCCCCGCTGCCTCGTCGGAGCCCTCCAGACCGTCGTAGTCCGCGATCGCGGCGAGCCGGGCCGAGGTGTCCATGAACGCGGGGTCGATGCGGTGCACCGCCCGGTAGAGCGGCAGGGCGGCGGCGCTGCGACCCGTGCCCTCGTGCGCACGGGCCAGCCAGTAGCGCAGCTCCTTGCGCTGCGGCTGCTCGCTGCGGCAGCGCATCAGGGCGGTGGCGAGCATCGGCTCGGCCTGCCCGTACATCTCCAGGCGCACCCGTGCCATGCCGCCGAACAGCCCCGCCTCGATGCCGAGCAGCGGATCGTCCATCAGCTGCTCGGTGTTGCGTACGAGCTGCTCCCAGTCCTTGACCAGATACGAGCGGCAGGCGTGCAGAAAGCGGACCTGCGGGTCCGCGTCCACCGGCGGCAGGCCCGCGAGCGCCCGGTCCAGCTCGGGAACATGGCGGCCGTCCAGCCAGTGCGAGGCGTGCGCGAGCAGCAGATCGCGCGCGCTCTCCAGCACCGGCTGCACCCACCAGCCCAGCCAGTACCAGGAGTTGAGTGTGCGCCGATGGCGGGTGCGCTGCTCGCCGAAGCGCTCGCGATGGCGGTACATGCGCAGCAGCGCGGTCGTCGTGTCGACCCTCAGCGCATGGAGGCCGAGCCAGCCGTCCGCCATGCCGGGATCGAGGCGCACCGCAGCCCTGAACTCCTCTTCGGCCTGTGGGTAGGCGCCCATGGTGTAGGCGTCCACGCCGCGCAGCCAGGCGAGGTCGGCCGGGGCCTGTGCGCCCTGCGTGCCGCTGTCCATCTGGTCCCCCACAAACCGTGCCCCCAGGATGTCCCGCCGCACGATTCTGCCCACCGGGGCGCGCCGAATCACTTTGCCGCGGACGGGAATTGACCGCACCGAGAGGCATCGTACCTGCGCAGGGAGTGTGCGACTAAGAGCGGCGCAGGCCGAAGGGATGCCGTGACCCAGGGTGAGCGGAATCCGTCGGTCCGGCGCGGCGGAGGGGTGTGAGGACAGAACGAAGCCCCCGATCACGGGGGAACAATCGGGGGCTTCGTGTCCTTGAGGGGCTCCGAAAAGCCGCACATTGAGAACGTAAGACCTGTACCGCCCTCGGGTCAAGCAGAGTTGGGGTACTTCCCGGGCGATATCTCACCATTCAATACGGCGCCGTGCCGCGCTCACGTTCCGTGACGGAATGGTTCGTTCCTGCTGCGGTTCCCGGGCCGTCCAGCAACGCGTACCCCATCGGCAACTGCCGTACCAGAGTGTCCGCATGGCGGCGCGAGGGATCGGCCGAGAAGTGCTCCGTCTCGGCCGCCGTCCATCCGTCCCAGAACTCCGAGAGCGCCGGCCCGTCCCTGCGGCGGCCGCGCTCCCAGGACTCCGCCGCGGGGAGGTCCATCCACAACAGCCGGGCCAGTTGCGGCCGCAGCGCCCGGCGACCGGCCCCGACCCCCTCGATCAGGATCACGGGTGCGGGTTCCAGACCGCGCGGCGCTCCGAACCGCCGCGCGGTCCAGTCGTACGGCGCGTACCGCGCCCGCTCGCCGCGCTCCAGAGGTCCGAGCACCTGCTCGCGCAGTCGGTCCACCCAGGTGAAGAAGGACTCGTGGGTGGCCAGATCGTCCAGATGCAGCACGGGTGCGTCACCGAGGGCGGCCGCCAGGCGGGCGGTGAAGGTGCTCTTCCCGGATCCCGCGTGGCCGTCGACGGCGACCAGCCGGACCGGTCCGCAGGACGGAGCCAGGGCGCGGAGCCGCGCGGCGAGGAGCGAGAGGTCGTTCATGTCCACCAGCCTACGAGCCGCTCCGGAGCAGCCGCAGGTCACGCCAGTGGACCAGACCAATATTGGTTCATCGGCGCGAGTCGAATCGCTGGCCGGATCCGGCCACGACCCGCGATAGTTGGCGCACTGTCGTGCACGTGCAGCCCCATTCCGCTTACGACCGGGGGTCCAGCCCATGAACAGACCGACCTCACGCAGAACCGTGCTGACCGCCGCGCTCGCGGCGGCGGCCACCGCCGGCGCGGTGTCGTCCGCCGGCCCCGCGACCGCCGCCGCTCCCTCCGCGGCCCCCTCGGCGGCGGGCCCTGCCGTGGACAACCACGCCTGGCACACCTACACCGACTGGCGGGCCGGTTCCGGCGCCGGGACGCGGGTCGTCGCCGGCCTCCGCCCCGGCCTGGTGATCGGTCACGCCGAGGGGCGCACCGACTACACCGATCCGCACACCGGAACGACCGCCGCCTGGGAGTACGCGACCTGGACCTCGCCGGTCCACCGGTCCACCGTCCCGGCGACCGAGGTGATCGCCTCCTGGAACGCGCACACCCCGGCGGGCACCTGGATCCAGATCGAGCTCCGGGGCCGCTACTCGGACGGCACCTCGACGCCCTGGTACGTGATGGGCCGCTGGGCCTCCGGAGACGGCGACATCCGCCGTACCTCCGTCGACGACCAGAGCGACGGCAAGAGCTCCATCTGGACCGACACCTTCTCGGTGGACGACGCGGCGAGCGGACTGCGGCTGGTCTCGTACCGGCTGCGGCTCACCCTCCACCGCACCCCGGGCAGCCGCCGGACGCCCACCGTCCGGAGGCTCGGCGCGATGGCCTCCGACATCCCGGACCGCTTCACCGTCCCGGCCAGCACCCCCCGCCTCGCCCGCGAGCTGCGGGTGCCGCGCTACTCGCAGAACATCCACGCGGGTCAGTACCCCGAGTACGACAACGGCGGCGAGGCCTGGTGCAGCCCCACCTCCTCGCAGATGATCATCGAGTACTGGGGGCGCCGGCCGACCGCCGAGGACCTCGCCTGGGTCGAGCCCGGCCTGGCCGACCCGCAGGTCTGCCATGCCGCCCGGTTCACCTACGACTACCAGTACGAGGGCTGCGGCAACTGGCCGTTCAACGCCGCGTACGCCGCGACGTACGACGAGATGAGCGCGGCGGTGACCCGGCTGGACTCGCTCGCCGACCTGGAGGCGCTGATCCGCGCGGGCATCCCGGCCATCACATCGCAGTCCTTCCTCAAGGAGGAGCTGACCGGCGCGGGGTACGGGACCTCCGGCCATCTGATGACCGTGATCGGGTTCACCGAGGACGGCGACGTGATCGCGAACGACCCCGCCTCACCGGACGACGACGCCGTGCGCCGGGTCTACCGGCGCAGGGAGTGGGAGAACATCTGGCTCCGCACCAAGCGCTACGACGCGAACGGCAAGGTCAGAAGCGGTACGGGCGGGGTGTGCTACCTGTACTGGCCCGCTAACCCAGCACCAAGTCAGCACCGGGTTCTGAAGGCGCTCGGCCTGCTGTGAGCATGTGCGGCGCCACGGCCGCCTCGACCACCTGACGGCAGCGTTCCCGGCCGTCCTGACTCAGGTGGCCGTGCTCGTCCACCGTGACCTTGATCGAGCGATGCCCGAGCCGGCGAGACACTTCGTGAATGGACACGCCGCTCGTCAAGGTCACGGTGGCCCACTTGTGTCGCAAATCGTACGGATTGTATTCGGGCAGCCCGAGTCGCTTGATGGACCGATCCCACGACTTGCGCAGGAGATCGGGGTACGGCAGGCCGCCACTTGCGTTACGGACCGGAAGTCCATCGATGAATGGCTGAAGGGAATTAGGTACGGGTATATCGCGCCACTCGCCTTCTTCTCGATGTTTCAAAGGGGCGTACCGGGGTGTGCACTTTCCGTCGGCGTCCTTGTAGCGAATCACTTGCCTCCTTATTCGCAGAGTGCCGCCACGAACGTCTTCGGGGAAGACTCCCAGGGATTCCCCTATATGAGGCCGCAACAGGCCATGAGCCATATAGCCGGAGACAAACGGGGGCCGATCTCCTGAGCCAGGGCAGCTATCTCGTTGAAGTTGGGAAGACTCCTGTCATCGACGGGGATGACAGGGTTTTCCAACTTCTCGGCCTGTTTCACCGGGTTGCCGGGGATCTGCCTGCGGCGTGCAGCGTGGGAGAAGAGGGCCGAGAGGACTATGTGGCGGGACTCGATGGTACTGAGAGTTGCCCCCTCCCGGTGCCAACGCGCGTACAGGCCCTCGATGTCCCCTGCAGTGACTTGGGAGATCATCTTGCGCCCCAGGTGAGGGACGATATGGAGGCGGAGGATGCGCTCGTAGGACTCAAGGGTTCCAGCGGAAAGCGGTCTTCTGCGCAAGCCAATCCGAGGCGTACGAGCGCAACGAGACCTTGCCGGCACTGGGATCGACGTATATGTTCTCTCGCTTGTCGTTCTCTGCTTTGGTGGCGAAGTCGACCGCGTCCTTCTTCCGATCGAACGACTTCTCCCGCTCCCGCGCTGTGCGCCTGCCCGGCTCCCTGTATCGGACAGTCCACCGCTTGCGCGACGCGCCAGAACCCTGGTCGATTATCTGAGCCAATTCGTTCACCTGTCTCTACGTCAATTCCTGATGGTTAGGACTGTTCGCCGTAGGTGGTGTTGCAGTCGATGATTCCGGCCGCGCCAAATGGTTAAGAGAAAGAGGCTCGTAGGCGGGCGCTCTGTGTGGCTATCGCGCCGAGAGATTGCCGCCGGTAGCTGTGCATGTCAGCCGCCAGCCTGGTTCGGGTGGCTGGCGGCTGACGCCCCCCGCGCGGGTGGGCTCAGATCAGCCCCTGCCGCATCGCGTACGCCACAGCGTGCGACCGGTTCCGCAGTTGCAACCTGGTCATCACCGAGTGCAGCACGTTCTTTATGGTGCGCTCGGAGTAGGCCAGCCTCGTCGCGATGTCCACGGTGTCGTACCCCTGCGCGACCAGCCTCAGCACATCCACTTCGCGCGCCGCGAGACCGGTGAAGTGCAGACCTCGCGGACCGAGCACCTGCCCCTGGAGGCGACCCACCTCCTCCAGCAGCCGTCCCAGCAGGTCGGACGGGAGATGGCCCTCGCCCCGCGCCACCGTCCCGATGACCCGCACCAGACGCTCCGGAGTCGCCTCGGAGCACCTGACCACACCGGCGACCCCGCACTCGGCGGCACTCACCAGCTTCTGTTCGTCGATGTCCGTGGTGACCAGAACGGTGCGCGAGGTGCTGGTGTGCTGGATGCGGCGCAGACGGTTCAGCGTCGTCTCGTCGACGGCATCGGCCACGACGACCATCACACCGGGAACGAGCGCGTCCGCCTCGTCCGGATGGGCATCGCAGAGAACGCTGACTTCGGACCGCCGACGCAGCAGGTCGGTGATTCCGGCCAAGGAGACCGGCTCATCGGCCTGGACGGCAATGGACACTCGTGGTGTGGGAAGGGACATGCCGCAGGCTGCTCTCTTCTGTGCGATCGGGGCACGCGGGGTGGGGACAAGAAGGTCGAAGTGGCTGCGGAGCCGCTGCCCAGGCTGCGGTTCATGTGTCTGGGGTGCCGAGGTCGATCATGGGGTTGGTGTTGGTGACGACGCGGACAGAGTGATTGCGGGCGTAAGCGGCCAGGGCGACGGAGAGCTTCGGTTCCGAGGCGGAGTGTCGCGCGATTGCGCGCAGGTGGTGCAGCAGTTCAGGTGTCAGCCGGACTCGGCCCTGAAGCAGGCGGAGGCGATCCGTTCCGTGATGCGCGGCCAGTCGCGCGGCGTGCGCGCGGTCGGGCTTCTCGACGAGCCCGGCCATGGCGCAGTCCGGTCCGGTGCCGGCGCGGATGATCACTCCGTGGCTGCCTGCGGTTTCAAAGTCGAACGGTCGGGCGAGGACCGCGGGGTGCGTGGAGTGGCTGCGGCCATGAGTTCGGAGAGCCCCGAGTGGCTCGGATCCACGTTGTCAGCGAAGGCCACGCAGATATCCCCGGTGTGCAGGTGTTCGGTGCCGTTGAGTGCAGAGGTGACATCGGCGTACCGGCCGTGCTGAGCGATGAAGTCCACCCGTAAGCGTTCAGCGGGCGGGACATGACCCAAAGGCTGGCGGGCAGCCGCTGGTACCTGGCCAGGGCCCCGGGGGTCAACACCTGGCGGGTCCAGTCGATGAGCGGGGCGCGTAGTAAGGATGGTGGACCACAACGGCGCGATCGGCGCCGAGGACGGCAGCTTCTAGAACCCGCCGGGGTCTACCAGATGGAGTCCTCGGGCGGCGGATGCCTCAAGGCCGTCGCCGCCGACGACGTCCGGATGATGTCCTGCGCGGACAACCCCGGCAAGCCGCAGCGGCGGAAGGTCAACGCCAGGGCCAGCGGGCAGACCACCATCAAGCCAGGCCGACAGCCGGGCGGGCCGCGCTGCGGCAGGCAGGCGTCACCTTCTGCCGGGGTCGCTGGACCTCAGTTCTGGATTACAGGTGGTGCCTTTTCGTTCGGAGGTCACCAGGTGACGGGCAGCGCGCGCAATCCGCCGGTCACCTTCTCGTTGGCGGTCAGTGTGTTGCGTGTTGCGTGGCGCAGGCGGGGCAGGCGCGGGGGGATTCTGGCGAGGACGGTGGACAGAGCGAGGCGCGTGAGGATGGCGCCGAGGGTGCGGCGGCCGCCGGTGCGGGCAGCGGGATTCCCGCCAACTTGCCGGTTGCTGGATGAGAGGGGCCTTCAACGTGCCACCGTATCCGGCATTGCCGCCGATGCTGCCGTTGCGGCGGTCCAGTTGGATGTAACGGCCGTTTTTGGCACTGAACAGTTCGAAGTACCAGACGTTGGAGTTTGCGGTCAGCGTTGACCCTCCAACGCTGTTCACTCTTGGTGCTGTCGCAGACGGCGGCGACGATGGTGTAGTCATTGATGCTGAGGCAACGTCCGGTGCCCACGCTGCGGAGGGCATACGTGTTGCCTTCGGTCTTGCTCCATTTCCACCAGTGGTGGTCATTCTGGATTCGATGAGCCCAGGCGGACCTGGAACGCGCGCCGCGCCGGATCGCGGACGGGGAAGGCCAGTCCGCCGGGAAGTCCCCGCGCCGGCGAGGGCCCTATGTAGTTTGTCAAGGTGGCGGGTTGGCTTGCTGCTTATGCCGGCTGGCTGGGGGAGGATGTGGTGGGGACGTCAAGTGGACGGTTGAAGGTACGGCCTGTCGAAGACCGGCGGGATGTTCATGACCTGCTGGATGCCGTTCGGCAGCGGCCGAAGGCATGTGTGCGTAAAGGCTCGTTGGAGGAACTGGCGGTGCTGATGTTCGGGTATCACCTCGCCCTTCGGGTCCACGATGTCGATGAACCGTTCGAGTTTCACCGTGGGAGTGGAGGGTTCGCCTCCTGACTCAGCAGGACCCGTGGGTGGTCGATGGCGATTGCACGGGACGCCGCGATCGTGGAGAACCTGCCTGGCGAACCCCCGCGTGATGGGTTCGTGGCTAGGTTGCTGCCGCAGAGTGGTTCCGTGGTCGTCGAGGACTTCGGGCAGGAGTAGGGCCCGCTGAGGACCATCGATACCCGCCCGCATGTGTTCGAGGCGGCCCGACTCGAACACCGCTCTCCTGCGGCGGTCCCGGGATCTGCCCCGGGGCCGCCGCAGGGCGCGCTTTTCCTTCATCGTCGGTTAGTGAGTGGGATGAGGGGCGC
The DNA here is from genome assembly GCF_900091725.1 of Streptomyces sp. DvalAA-43. Lineage (GTDB taxonomy): Bacteria > Actinomycetota > Actinomycetes > Streptomycetales > Streptomycetaceae > Streptomyces > Streptomyces pulveraceus. Next base: position 26,875 of record NZ_FMBW01000088.1, read on the forward strand.
CCTGCACGTCTGAACACAGCGGAGTGATCATGGACTTGGGAATTGACGGCAAAGTTTTTCTGGTTACCGGCGGGACCAAGGGGCTGGGCCTCGCGGCCGCCCTCGTGCTTGTGGACGAAGGCGCGCGGGTGGTGGTCTCCTCGCGGAACCAAGGCGCTGTCGATGAAGCCGTCGCGGTATTGGGCAGTCCCGAGAGCGTCTTGGGTCTGGCCGCCGACAACGCCGACGCCGGTGCGGCAGACCAGTTGGTTGCTGCGGCGCTGCGGCGCTTCGGCCGTCTGGATGGCTTGCTGATCAGTGTGGGCGGGCCGCCTGCGGGGCCGATCACCGAGATCACTGATGAGCAGTGGCGGGATTCCTTCGAGTCGGTCTTTCTCGGCGCATTGCGCTTTGCCCGTGCCGCCGCGCCCGTACTCCCGGCCGACGGGGCGATCGGCTTCGTGCTGTCCGTGTCCGTGAAATCCCCGTTGCCGAATATGGGAATCTCGAACGGATTGCGGCCGGGGCTTGCCATGGCGGCCAAGACGCTGGCCGATGAACTGGGTCCCCGTGGTATCAGGGTCAACGGCTTCGTCGTCGGCCCGATCGCGACCGATCGTCTCGAACAATTGGAGCGGGCGCACGGCGATCCTGAGGGGGCGCGCGCCGGGCGAATCGCCGCAATCCCGCTGCGACGCTACGGATCACCCGAGGAGTTCGGACGCTTGGCTGCCGTCATTCTGTCGCCGACGGCGTCCTATGTGACCGGCAGCATGATCCACATCGATGGCGGCGCCCTGCGGGCCCTGTGACGCATCCGCCCAGCATTGAGCGAGTACCTGTCCGGAAGTATGCCGCAGGTGCATCAGGTGCATTCTTTCGGAGGATTGAAATCCCTATCGCCGCATAGGGAGTGATTCGGCCTTGATGATGCTTGTCACGGAATACCTACCTCTGGGAGGCCCGACGTGACCGTGCACGACGAAGGCACCACCATCGCGGCAGATGGCGAGCTACTGGACCTGGCTGACCAGGAACTGGTCCGCGACCCGTTCACCGCTTACGGTCCTGTTCGTGAGCAGGAGCAGATGGTGCGGGGACATGTGCAGGGGGTCGACCCCATGTGGGTGGCCACCCGCCACGACGACATCCGCACCGTCATGAGCGACCCGCACTTCACGATTGACGCCACACAGGTTCCCGGCGCACCGGTCGCCCACCGCACCGAACAGACCTGGCAAGCCCGCGGTATGTACACGGGGCACGAGAAGTACCTACGCGCCGGGATCTTCGACGCGGACGGCCCGGACCATCGCCGCTTGCGTGGTCTGGTCACCGCGGCCTTCTCTCCGGGCCGGGTGGCGGCGTTGCGCCCGCGGATCGAGGCCATCGCCGCCCAGTTGCTGGATCGGCTTCCCGACCACGCCGAGAACGGCGTGGTCGACCTGATCGAACACTTCGCCCGCCCACTGCCCATCACTGTCATCTGCGAGCTCATCGCCGTACCCGAGGCAGACCGCGATCGCTGGCGTACCCGGAGCGCCACACTGACCGCCGGCGTCTGCGGTGACGAACTGGGAGCCGCGCTGGCCGGCATGGTCGAGGACGCGCACGCCCTCGTCGATCTCCACGCCGCCCATCCCGGCAGTGATCTCATCTCCGAGCTGCTCGCACCCCATCACCGCGACCGGCTGAGCACGGACGAGCTGGTCGCTCTCATCACCAACCTGGTCGTCGCCGGGCACATCACCACCGTCAACCTCATCGCGAACAGCACCGAAGCGCTCCTCAGTAACCCCGGCCAAATCGCGGCTCTGCGTGAAGATCCCACGCTCATGAACCACGCCGTCGACGAACTCATGCGCTACTGCGGACCCGTCGTGCGCGCGCTGCCGCGCTACGCCACCTGCGACACCACCGTCGGTGGCACTCCGGTTCGGACCGGGGAAGCCGTTCTCCCGATCGTGTCCGCCGCGAACCGTGACCCCGCCGCCTTCACAGAACCTGACCGTCTCGATGTCGGCCGCTCTCGGCACAGCAGGCAGTCTCATCTCGGATTCGGGCACGGCGCCCACCGCTGCCTGGGCGCACACCTCGCGCAGGAGGAGGCCGCCGTGGCCTTGGCCGCCTTGCTCGACCGCTTCCCCGGTCTGGGCTTCGCCACCGACCCGGCAGATCTGCCACGCGGCGCCAACCCCGTCAACTGGCACCTCAAAGCACTTCCCGTACGCCTCTTCCCTGACGCCCCCGCGACCGGCGCCCCCGGCCACCAGCGGTAGGGCTTGGTCCTGTCCGGCGGATCAACGTCGGGCGCCCGTCCCCGAACGCGGGGAGCGCCCTGGGCCGAGGACGGGTCGCTGATAGGCGAACCAGACGCTCACTGAGTCAGCAGTCACTCTTGCCGTCTTACCCGTACATGTGATCAGCGCCCTGTTCAATTCCTGGCCTGTAAAAAAGCCAGGTCAGCAATTGAACAGGGCGCTTTCTCGTGAGCAGACTCGGCGGGGTGCGGGGCTAAAGGGGCGTGCTACTTGGCCACTGTGGCCAAGTAGCACGCCCCTTACCGTGTTGGCGGGTTGATTCAGTCACAGGCATGTGGCTGTTGTCCTGTGCCATCGCACCTTGATTGTGTGCCATCGGTCCTTGACGGACGTCGGTGGGGACTGCTGCAGGCTTGGGTGACAGCGGGTTTATGCAGCCAGGGCTGCGGCTGGGGTCATGATGGTCTCGTACTCGACGGGGGTCAATCGGGCCCGGCGTCTCTGACGCCGGCGTCGGTGGTAGGTGCACTCGCGTGCGCGAGTGCGGTCTAGGAGGTCACCGACCGTGCGCAGCAGAGTCCCGCGGCGCAGTGTGCGTCACAAGATCGGCTCGCTGCTTGTCACCAAGGGTGCCGGGAACGGGTCACTGCAACGGACCGTCGCGTTCTGTCCGATCAGCCTTCGCTGTCGGTTTGTTGATCGATACGGTGAGAGGCGATTGTCGTCTCGGGGAGGGGAGCCGATGGATCTCGCAGACAGATATCAGGCTTTGGCGCGTGGTGCGCTGTTGGTTGCTGAGTCTGCCGAGGACGCCTACCGGCTGGGTGCCCTTGAACGCTTCCTCAAGCCATGGATCCGGGACAGACTTCACTCACTGGGTGGTCTGCTCGACAGTTGCGACACCAGACATCAACTGGCCGAGTGCACAAGGGCCTTCGCTCAGACAGCCGCCAAGTACTCGGAACTGCGGGACCAACTCTTTTCCGACGTTCACCACACGGGCCCGGAGCCACCCTGGCGGATCGTGGGACAGAGGGCGATGGCGATCCGGGCACAGTGCGGAGTACTGCTGCGACAGCCGACGTTCGTCCTGCGGTGCCTGGATGCCGGCTCGGACGTCCCCGGCGCAGCAACCTGGGACTTCACAGTGATTGCTAATCCGTCTGACCCAGCAGACGAGGGCACGTCGTTCGTCGTCATGGTGTCGACCAGCGACCACACCGGCGGAGTACCCGTTCAGGTGTCCAAGGAGCTTGAGAAGGAACGAGCGTGGTACCAGCAACTGGAGTACGGCTTCTATGCCCTGGGAATCACGCCGTTTCTTACCGCGATCTACGACCCTGATCGCCACCGGAAGCGGACGACCGATGACGGCTGACCTGTCAGGCGTCGCAAATGCGCGGAGTCTGCCGTGTTGTCCGGTCCGAGACCACGGTATTGTCCCCGTGGCCATCGGGCCGGACGTAGCGGCCCTGCACCGGGTCGTCAGGTGCCCGCGATTTGGGCTTCGAGGTCGGCGACCCGCCGGTCCTGGAAGCGGAGGTTGGACCGGGCGGCCTTCAGCCGCTCGTCGAGGTTACGGTTGTCGGCCGTGAGCTGGCGGACGCGCTGCTTGAGGGCGGTGTTCTCGGCGCCCGCTCGCCGGTTCACCTCCGCTCGAGCGGAGGTGAACCGCGTCAGACGGTCAGCGGCAAACGGATGCTGGGGTGCTCTCTGCGCGAGTGGAGGCGAATCGTGCGGTCGCCCTGGGCGTTGGTCATGGCCGAAAGGCTTAGTACCTGATGATGCTGACCGCGAGCCCGTCGCGCGCGGTCTCCTTGTACTTGACGTTCACGTGGCCACTCGGCACCGTTCTTCCAGCCACAGCCGGACTTCCGCTGGAGAGAAGCGCAGCTGCTGGCCTACTCGGAAGCTCGGAACTCCTTCCTTGACGTAATTGTCGTAAACCCATGAAGTCGGCTTACCGAGAAGAGTGGCCAGCTCCCTTACGTCCCGCATCGGCTCACGCACAGACAACCCCAATTGGCTTGCTTCGGCTGCTCGCGACGGATGGTAGTGAGGAACGACGGCCGTACCAAACGGGTGGAGGACTGAGCCCCGGGAACCGTGGGCCGGTCAGCACGAAACCAGCACGCTGCACCCGAACGGGCCGGAATGGGCTCCAGTGGAACCCGGCACCAGGTCAGCACGAGGGGTTCTTCGCCCGATGAGTCTGACGCGCTCCATGCCGTTGACCTGCTCATTTGTGTGGGAGGGCGATACGTGTCAAAGATCGCCCTCCCATTTGGAGAACATCTGGCTCCGCACCAAGCGCTACGACGCGAACGGCAAGGTCAGAAGCGGCACGGACGGGGTGTGCTACCTCTACTGGCCCGCTCGCCCGAGTCCGGCCCAGCGCCGGGTGCTGAGGTCGTTCGGCCTGCTCTGAGCGGGCGCGGCGCCAGGGCCGCCCCGGGGGGAGGCGGCCGTATCCCGCGGCGCGGGCGCAGGCGGAGTGACCGGCCGAAACACCGGGAGGGCGCCGATGCGGGCGCCGGCAGGGATGCGGAGACGGGGCGGGGCGTTCCGGACCCGGGCGGTTCTGGCGGTCGCGGCTCGCTCATGGCCTCTTCGGTGCGACCGGGGCCTCGTCGCCCGCATCGGCCGGGTAGTACACCGCGAGGAACTCCTCCATGGCCGCGTCGACGCCGTCGCGATCGCCCGTGGCGAGCAGATCGAGCAGGAGCCCGCGGACGACGGCGAGCCCGAGGCGGGCGCGGGCGCGGGCCGTGTCGGGATCGGTGCCCCCGGCGGTCTCGACGGCGGCGAGAGGGGTGAGCCAGTCGGTGATGAGACCGTCCAGGACCGGGGCTGCCTCGGGGCGCCCCTGAACCGCCTGTCCGTACAGCTCGAAGAAGAGCCTTGTCTGGGCGGAGAGTTCGGGGGAGGCCATTTGCCGCCACAGATTCCGGGCGGCATCGGCGGGCGAGAGACCGGGCTCGGCGCGGAGCCGGGAGAGCAGGTCGCGCTGGCGTCGCTCGGAGGCCCGGACGATCTCGACCAGCAACTGTTCCTTGGTGCCGAAGTAGTGGATCAGCATGCGGTGGCTGACGCCGATTCCCGCGCCGAGGCGGCGCAGACTCAGATCGGCGATACCGTGGGCGGCCACGTGGTCCACCGCGGAATCGAGAATCCGCGCGCGCCGGTCACCGGTCTGACGAGGACCTTCGCCGTCTTCGGTCCGCCGGTCGTCGCTGCTCTCCATGCCGGGAGTGTACCAAGTGGTACATCTCATGTACCGTTCGGTACATGAGACCCGTCATCGTGTCGACCGACGTGGCGCAGACGCCCGAGCAGGTCTACGACTTCCTTGATGTGATGGCCCACCACGAGCGGTTCACCGATCACTACCTGACCGATTGGCGCTACAGCGGACCCGCTCGGGGCGTCGGCTCCCGCGCGACGGTCACGGCGACGCTGGGTGGGCGGCGGACGGACGTGACGATCGAGGTCGTCGAGGCGCGGGCGCCCCGGCGCATCGTGGAGCGGAACACCAGCGCGGCCGGGAGACGGCAGGCGAACGGGACCTACCTGGTGGAGGGTTCGGCGACCGGCGGGAGCCGTATCTCGTTCACGTACTCCTGGGCACGCGCCCCGCTTTCCGACCGGCTGTTCGCCCCCGCCGTCCGAGCCGTGATGAGGCGGGCCAACCGCACGGTGATGCTGAGGCTGGCCGAGGCGTTGGCGCAAGAGGCGGCGCGGTCCGAGGCCCCGCCCGTCCCGTAGCGGTTTCGTCACGAGGGCGGCGTGAACCCGCCACCGTCGCGAGCCGGTGTCCGCCTGTGGGGGAGACTCGGGATCCGGGGGCGGAGCGGTTCGAGGCAGGGGGCGAGACGATGACCGGCGCGGCGGCGCAGTTGCGCAGGATGCGGGACCTCGCTGTCCAGATCATGCACGAACGCGACCCCGACGCCTTGCACCCCCTCGTCCTGGCGGAGCTGCTGAGGGCCTGCGACGCGGAAGCCGCCGTGTGCAAGGAGAGCGACTGGCGGCCGGACGAAGGCGCGATGTCCATCGTCGCGGTCCCGGCAGCGCGATCCGAGTTCGACCAGCCGCAGGCCCGTCGGCTCATCAGGCTCGGCCGCCCGTTCGCCGAGCACTACACCTCGACGGGAGACTCCAGCCCCCGACCGGCAGATGCACTGGGCCGCCTCCAGCACCTGCGTGATGTGCGCCGCTTCGCCCCCGGACGGCGCTTCGCCTTCGGTATCCCGCTGCCGGGCTCGTACGCGCCCGTACGCGGCTACGTACTGTTCCGGCCTGACGCGGTCTTCGGCCCGGCGGCCCTCGCTTACGGCATCGAGGTGCAGCCGCTCCTGGTGGCCGTGGACCGGCAGCGCATCCTGCTCAGCCAGTGGCGCGCCGGTGCGGCTGCCGTGTCGTCGGGCTGTCACGACTGCCGGGCGCCCATGCCGGCGGACGCGGCACCGTACGGGCTGACACCCCGTGAGACGACGGTGCTGCTCCTCCTCGCGGACGCCCTCACCACCACCGCGATCGGCCGACGGCTCGGCATCAGTGCCCGCACCGTCAACAAACACATCGAGCGGATCTACCGCAAGCTCGGTACCCGCGACCGGCTCTCCACCGTGCACAGTGCCCGGCTGAGCGGACTGCTGTCGACCCCCTGCCCCTCACACCGGGAGTCGTGAGGGCTCCGGACCGCCCACCCCCTGCACACCGGGGGCGCTCGCCGGGCCGCTCACCGGCAGTTGTTGACGAAGAGCACCCAACTCCAGTCGGCCGTGTCGTCCTGGGCGAAGGCCCCGCCATCGACCCATCGAACCGTTGCGGTGTTGTCCTTGAACTGGGCGACGGTCCCGGTGGTCTGATTGTTGATCCAGGATCCGATGGTGGTCCACGGGATGATGTAGTCGTCGCACCTGTACATCTGGATCTGGTCGCCCCACCATTGCGAGTTCTGGAAGGCGCAGAAGGTCTTGCTGTCGCAGCTGTCGAGGATCCTCTTCGTCCCGGTGAGTTCCCGTGCGCGCTTCTCCCCGGGCAGGGTGAGCACGACGGAGCTTCCGCCGCCGAGGTCGATCTTGTTGGCCGCGACCTGTTTCCCGCCCATGGTGGTCAGATAGCCGTCCACTCGGCGCTGAAGGGCGGCGGCGTCCGCATCGGTGAGGCCCTCCTTGTGCGCCTGAGCCGCGAAGGTCGCGGCCCGGGACTCCCCGGAGGGTGCGGCGGCCGACGCTGTACCGGCGACGGTGAAGCCGGTGAGCAGTGCGCATACGGAGGCAAGGGTGGCGGTTTTACGCAGCATCGCTCTCTCCCGTTCCTTCCGGCCCGAGGTCTTCGGGCCCCGAGCGGCAGGATGGCATGGCCATGAGGGAGCAAGAAGGGGCTCGCGATACGCACAAGTGCGTACGTTCGTCGTCGGTCCGCCACGCCCGCCGACACGGCTGGTTCCGGTCCCGTCGGTCTCGCCCAGCACGGCGTCGACCGGGGCCCGGTCCTGCCCTTGACGTGGTACGAGATCGGCCGGGTAATGCTCAGCCCGGCATGCTCGGCGATCCTCCCCGACGACTGTGCTGAGGGAGCGTGCGTACGGAACTCGTGACCCGGCCCTGCCGTGCTGCTGGAGCCGTGCGGGAGGCGCACACTGGAAGTGCACGCCGAGCGTGCCGGTGATGGGGCTCACCGCAACCGCGGTCGATGACCGCTGACGGTCCCTGGTTGTCGTACTGCGACCAGGAGGAGCCATGCCCACGCCCACCGCGCCCCGGCTGTCGTACTTCGTCATCGAAAGCCATACGGAGGAGGGCGCCCGCGCCCGGGTCGAGGCGGCCGCCGGTTTCTGCCCCGCCCACACCCGGCGCCTGCTCGCCGACGCCTCGGCCTCATGGCAGATGCCCCAGGTCCACGATCTCGCACTCGCCGGATGGACACGGCTGCTCGATGCCCCGGACGCACGCCGTGCCCGGCGTCCGTGCTGTGCGGCGGACGACGACGCGACCGAGCGGGCGTCGGAGACGCTGCTGCTCCACGACCCCGTGCGTGCCGACGAGTACACGCGCACGCACGGCATCTGCCTGCGCCGCGCCGTGAACTGGCGGGGCACGCGGGAGGGCCCCGTTCACGCGGTGCCGGCCGGCCGAACGGCGCTGCTGCGCCGGGAGACCGATGAAGTGCTGCGCAAGCAGAACCGGCGCACCCGGCACGAGATCGAGGGCGCCGAGAGACAGGTGGTGCGTCGCGCACCCACGCTGCTCGACGGGCGGATCCACGCCGGACTGCCGGCCCCACCGCATGACGTCGCCCCCGCCCCTTCCGATGACGTACCGAATGGCCAAGCCCCCATGCCAGGAGGAAATCATGGAGTTCGACGTGACGGTGGAGATCCCCCGGGGATCCCGCAACAAGTACGAGATGGACCACACACTGCACCGCATCCGCCTGGACCGGCTGCTGTTCACCTCCACCAAGTACCCGGCGGACTACGGCTACATCGAGGCCACGCTGGGCCGCGACGGCGACCCGCTCGACGCCCTCGTCCTGGTCGGCGAACCGACGTTCCCGGGCTGCGTCGTCGAGTGCCGGGCCGTCGGCATGTTCGTCATGAAGGACGAGAAAGGGCCCGACGAGAAGGTCCTCTGCGTGCCCGCCCACGATCCGCGCTACGCCACCGTGCAGGACATCACCGACATCCCCACCTTCGACACCCTGGAGATCACCCACTTCTTCGAGGTCTACAAGGACCTCGAACCAGGCAAGTCGGTCGAGGGGTCCCACTGGGAAGGACGGGACGCGGCGTATGCGGAGATCGAAGCATCCCGCGTACGCGCCCTCGGAGGGGAAGCCGGAGCACCCTCGTGACCACCATGGGCGTTTCCGGGCGAGCTGATCCTCCTCCGGCACGGGCAGAGCACCACCAACGCGGAGGGCCGCTTCACCGGCTGGGCCGATGTCGCCCTGACACCGCACGGCGAGCAGCAGGCGGTACGGGCGGCAGGGCTGCCGGCCCGCGACGGTCCCGTACCCGGCCTCGTGCTCACCTCGGTGCTGCGGAGGTCGATCCGCACCGCGGACATCCTCCTGTCGCACCTGGACCGTGCCTGGGTTCCCGTCCACCGCACCTGGCGGCTGAACGAGCGCCAGTACGGGCCACTGACGGGGCGCGTCGAACGCGAGGTACGCCGGGAAGCCGGCCTCTCGCGGTATCAGGCGTGGCGCCGGTCGCTCACCGGGGCCCCCGCTCCGCTCGCGGAGGACGAACTCGCCCGCCTGCGGGAGGTGGAGAACCTGAACATCCCGACCGGTGCCCCGTTGCTCCACCGGTTCGACGCCGCGCTGCGTTCCACCGTGTGCGGCGGGCGCTACGCGGAGCCCGATGCAGCGCGGACCGCCGCCGAGGCCGTGGCCGTCGAGGGGCACGGCTGACGCCGCTTCCCGCACCACGGCCGACTGCCGACCGATGAAGGACGCACATCATGTCACTGCGTATGTCCGGGCTGCGCGCCGTGGAGATTCTCGACTCCCGCGCCCGCCCGACCCCCGCCGTCAGCCTCATCACCCCGGACGGCATACGCATCCGGGCGGGAGTCCCCTCCGGGGTGTCCACGGGCACCCGCGAGGCGGTGGAACTGCGTGACGGAGACCCCGCCCGGTTCGCCGGTCAGGGCGTCACCCAGGCCGTCGGCCATGTCAACGGGGAGATCGCGCAGGCCCTGGTGGGCCGCGACTTCGCGTCCGCGGCCGAGGTGGATGCCGCGCTGATCGCGCTGGACGGCACGGACGCCAAGGCGCGGCTCGGCGCCAACGCGATCACCGGCGTCTCGCTCGCGGCGGCCCGCGCCGAGGCCGTCGCCGCGGGCAAGGACCTGTGGCGGTCCCTCGCGGGCGTCGCGGGCACCATTCCCCGGCTGCCCGTTCCGCACTTCAACGTCGTCAACGGAGGCACCCACGCCGCCAACAACCTGGACTTCCAGGAATTCATGCTCGCCCCACTCGGTGCCCCCGGCCTTCCCGAAGCCGTCCGGGCGGGTGCGGAGGTGTACGCACGGCTCAAGGCCCGCCTGGCATCGGACGGCCATCCGACCGGGCTCGGCGACGAGGGCGGCTACGCGCCGGACATCGAGCGCCCCGAGGACGTACTGACCGTCCTGGTGGAGGCGATCGAGGACGCCGGCTACCCACTCGGCCGGGACGGCGTCGCCATCGCCATCGACCCGGCCGCCGGCGAATTCCGGGAGGGCGGGCGATACCGGGTGGCGGGCGAGGAGCTCACCTCCGACCAGCTCATCGACCGCTACGAGGAGATGACCGGCCGCTTCCCGGTGTGGAGCATCGAGGACGGCCTCGCCGAGGACGACTGGGACGGCTGGGTCCGGCTCACCGAACGCCTCGGCGACCGCGTCCAGTTGATGGGCGACGACATCTTCGTCACCGACCCGGCCGTCATCACCCGGGCCATCAACCGCAAGGTCGGCAACTCCGCACTGATCAAGGTCAATCAGATCGGCACCGTCACCGAAACGCTGGAAGCCATGCGGATCTGCCGCGAGGCCGGATACACGCAGATGGTCTCCCACCGCTCCGGTGAGACGCCGGACGCCTTCATCGCCGACCTGGCGGTGGGCACCGGCTGCGGGCAGCTGAAGTCCGGCGCCCCGGCCCGCGGCGAGCGCGTCGCCAAGTACAACCGCCTCCTCGAACTCGCCGACGCACCCCCCCGAACGCTCCCCTTCGGGCTCGACGACGCCTGAACCGAACGAGGCGGCCAGGAGAACCGGTCGGCCGGGCGTACCCCCCCCGCGCCGGTCCCGACTCACGGTCGGCCTGCCGGGACGGGGCTCATCGAGGCGTGACGCGCACACCGCGGGGCACGGCGAAATCCGTGAACTCCGCCGTGCCCGGCGCGAGATGCGCCCACGGGCCGGGCAGCTCCAGAACGGCGACCGCGGAAGTCGGGAACTTGACCCGGGCCCGCCCGAACGCCTCCGCGTCCCCGTCTCCCGCGAGGGACAGGACCAGGTCCTGCACCCCGGGCTGGTGGCCGATCAGCAGAACGGTCCGGCGTCGCTCCGGCACGTCCCGCACAACTCCCACCAGGGCGGCCGCGCTCGCCCCGTACACCCGCTGCTCGAACACCACCTCCGGCGACGCACTCAGCTGTGCCGCGACCAGATCCCAGGTCTCGCGGGTACGCCGCGCGGTCGAGCAGATGACCAGGTCGGGCACGCAACCCGTCTCGTGCAGCAGTCGCCCGGCCGCCGGGGCGTCGCGGCGGCCCCGGCCCGCGAGCGGGCGTTCGTGATCGGGCACACCCTCCGGCCGGGCCGACTTGGCGTGCCGCAGCACGATCAGCCTCGCCGCCCTCGGTCCGGACACCGTCTCACCCCGCCTCCGGCAGCGGGGCGCACCCGATCTCGCGCATGAGTTCCACGCCGAGCATCCGGTCCAGGGACACGAAGGTCTCGAACTTCGCGCCCTCGGGCATGCTGTCGGCCACCTCGGCACGGAGCAGCAGATCGAGTACGGCCGGGGTGTCGAGGTCCGCCGCCAGAGCGTCGGCCGCCGCGCGGCCGAACTCCCGCGGTACCGGCTTCGACGGCGAGCACGCCCAGTGCGCCACCCGCTCCCGCCAGCGCAGTAGTCTCCGCTCGGCACCGGCCACATCGTCCGGTGTGAGCGTGGCGGGCCGGTGGTACGGGTGGCCGAGCAATGCGAGCCTGACGGCCAGCAGATCCTCGCCCCTGGCCGGAGACAGGCCCTGCGCCCCGGCCCCGGCCCCGTCCACGCGCCCCGCCTCCACCCACACCCCTCGTTCGGCATCGTGTCGTCCGTCGCCGAAGACGTTCACGTCGGCCGGGCCCCCGAGGACATCGAGCGCATCCTCGACGCTGCCGGTGAATACGGCCGGGGGGTGCACTCCGAGGGCGGTCATGAAGGTCTCCACCGTCCTGACCCGCTCCGGTGACGGCTCAGGGAGCACGCAGGCCCGGATCAGCTGGCGGCCGTCCGCCTCCAGCGTGCGCATCAGCACGTCCGCGACGACGAGTACCCGTGCGTGGACCGGTCCCGGTGCGCCGTTGGTGATCGGCAGGTGCACGCTCATCCGCAGCAGCCGATGGCGAGCCGACGGCAGTGCCACCGCGTGACGCGTACGGCCGTCGATGATCGTCGTCACCGCCCGACTCCTTTCGCTCCGTCCGGTCCCCGTCACTCCCCGTGTGTGGCTCACTCCATGCAGCCGGTGAGCTGGAGATAGGTGTGCCGGGCATCCGCCACCAGCCGGTCGGCCTCCCTCCGGCTGCCGCAGCCCGTCACCCGGTAGGCGGTGTCGGGGGAGAGTCGGCCGAGCGCCGCCGCCCATGCGGCGGGCTCCGCGTGCCGGCGGCCCAGATCCGTGGTGTCGACCAGATCGACGAAGGGTTCGGCCTCGGCCACGCACACCACTTCGTCCAGGTCATGTCGGCCGTCGCTCAGGTGGAGCACCGCCACCGGCCAGGCGCTCACCTCGTCCCCCGGGCGTGCCGGCTCCTGCATCAGGACCATGGTCCGCACGGACCGGCCCTCCGTGTCCAGGGTGTCCTCCACGCTGCCTTCGCCCACGGGCCAGCCACCGGCGCGACTCGGCGCGTCACGTATGCCGGCCCCCGGACCGCCGTGCCTCCCGATGGAGGACCCGATCGTCGACTCGACGTCGACCGTGATGCGAGGCACCGTGCCCACCTCCTGTCATGCCAGTCGGCTGGATCACGCAGAGGCCGTCAGCGCCGCATCGGCGAGCCTCATCGCCCGATGTGTCCAGTGTCCCGCGCACGGCCGGGCGGTACAACTGCCGGTCCCGGCCGGGTGGGAGAACGCTCCAGGCGCCCGGTAAGCTCGCCGGAGCGGTGGGTTCGATCCCATCGCACGGCGGTGGGGCCCGCCGTACCCGAACCGCGGCAACAACGCCGCCAACGGTCCCTACTTGCGACGCGCACCCGTGTACGGATGCGCCCGGCGAGTAGGAGACGTACGTGGAAGAGCCCCGGACCCCGGTGCTGCACGAGCAGGCCGACCCCGATGTCGACCTCCCCGTCCCCGGGCCACACGACGACCAGCGGCCGCGACAGGGTCCCGTGATGGTCGCCGTCGCGCTCGGTGGCGCGGCGGGGCGGCCGCACGGTACGGGGCATCGCTGCTGTGGCCCACCGCGGCCCATGCCTTCCCGTGGACGACCCTGGCCGTCAACGCCGTCGGCTGCGCGGTGACCGGCGTGTTCATGGTGGTGATCACCGATGTCCGGGCGGCCCACCGACTGGTACGCCCCTGCTTCGGCACCGGTGTTCTCGGCGGCTTCACCACCTTCTCCACGTACGCCACCGACATCCAGCGCCCGGTCGAGGACGACGAAGCACGCACCGGCCTGGCCTACCTGGCCCTCACCCTGCTCGCCGCCCTCGCCTCCGTCCGGATCGCGGTCACCGTGACACGCCGCGTCGTCGAAGGGAGGCAGCCATGAGACCCACCGGTTCCGCGCCGCGCGTCACCGTCCTCGTCGGCGAGAACGACATGTGGCACCACAAACCCCTCTTCACCGAGATCGTCCACCGGGCCCACAGGGCCGGGCCGGCCGGAGCCTCCGTCTTCCGCGGCATCGAAGGCCTCGGGGCCTCCTCGCCGATCCACACGATGCGCCTGCCGTCCCTCAGCGAGGACCTGCCCGTCGCCATCGTGATGGTCGACACCCACGACCGGATCCGGGCCTTCCTGCCGCAGCTCGACGAGCTCGTCCCCGAGGGCTTCGTCATCCTCGACGACTGCGAAGTCATCCGCTGCGCCGGCCGTGACAAGGAGGGGCAGTGAACTGGCTGCTCGTGATCGCGGGCGCCATGATCGGCGCCCCACTGCGCTACCTCACCGACCGCACCGTCCAGTCCCGGCACGACCCCCTCTTCCCCTGGGGCACCTTCACCGTCAACGTGGTCGGCTGCCTGATCCTCGGGCTGCTCACCGGCGCGGTCGCGGCCGGGGCCGCGCCGTCCCCGGTACGGCTCTTCGCCGGCACCGGGCTGTGCGGCGCCCTGACGACCTACTCCACCTTCTCGTACGAGACGCTGCGCCCGGCCGAGGACGGGGCACGCTTCTACGCGGCGGCCAACGTCACGGCGAGCGTGGTGGCCGGACTCGGAGCCGCTTTCACCGGCGCGGCGCTCGCACGGGCCATCCGGGGACAGCCGTCCCGCGAAGCACCGCGAGGGGTCGTGGCTTCTCGCCGCTGTCGGTAGCTCTTGTCGGGGGAGGGGAGTGGACGATGAGGCTGACCTCGTCGGGTGGGACTGGTGCGAACCGGCGTGCACGGCGCGCTCGATGGGCCGGGACGACACCGTTCGATCCCTGTGCGCCCTACCGGGGGTCATGGGCCCTGGGAATGATGAGCTGACCGCAAGGGATCCAGACGACACCGCGCACCTGCCTCCCGGCCAGGTGGACATGCGGTGGAAGGAGTCCACATTGTTGCTTCTCATCTCCCCGGACAGCGTCGAGGAAGCCCTCGACTGCGCGAAGGCGGCGGACCACCTCGACATCGTCGATGTCAAGAAGCCCGACGAGGGCTCGCTCGGTGCGAACTACCCGTGGGTCATCAGGGAGATCCGTGACGCGGTCCCGGGGGACAAGCCGGTGTCCGCCACCGTGGGAGACGTGCCGTACAAGCCCGGCACGGTGGCCCAGGCGGCGCTCGGCGCTGCCGTCTCCGGAGCCACGTACATCAAGGTCGGCCTCTACGGATGCACGACGCCCGACCAGGCCATCGACGTCATGCGCGGGGTCGTCCGGGCGGTGAAGGACTACCGGCCGGACGCGTTCGTCGTCGCCTCGGGCTACGCCGACGCCCACCGGATCGGTTGCGTCAACCCGCTCGCCCTGCCCGACATCGCCCGCCGCTCCGGCTCCGACGCGGCCATGCTCGACACCGCCGTCAAGGACGGGACCCGGCTGTTCGACCACGTTCCGCCGGAGGTCTGCGCGG
Organism: Streptomyces sp. DvalAA-43; assembly: GCF_900091725.1. GTDB lineage: Bacteria > Actinomycetota > Actinomycetes > Streptomycetales > Streptomycetaceae > Streptomyces > Streptomyces pulveraceus. The sequence goes on from NZ_FMBW01000088.1 coordinate 42,118, forward strand.
AGTTCGTCCGACGGGCCCACGAGGCCGAGCTGCTCGCCGCCCTCGCGGGCAGTGTGAAGGTGGAGGACCTCGGCACACTGACTCGCATCGGCACCGACATCGTGGGGGTGCGCGGGGCGGTCTGCGAGGGGGGCGACCGCACCACCGGACGGATCCAGCCGCACCTGGTGGCCGCCTTCCGGGCGGAGATGGACCGGCATGCCCGGGAACACACGGCTGCCGTCACCGCCGCGAGTTGACCGCGACATGCCGACAAGTCAGCTCCGTCAGCCGACGCCCGGCACCGTCGGCGAGCGCTTCGCCGTCCTCGATCCGGCAACGGGCGAGGCATTCGGGGAGGCCCCCGACCAGCAGCCGGACGAGTTGGACGCCGTCGTCGGCCGGGCCCACGAGGCCTGGCGCGGCTGGCGCGCCGACCGCGACGCCCGCACCGCCGCCCTGTGCGCGGCAGCCGACGCCGTGGAGGCGGCCGGCACGGAGATCGCTCCTCTGCTCACCCGTGAACAGGGCAAACCCCTGGCCGAGTCGTACGCGGAGATCGCCCGCACGGCGGCCCGCCTGCGCTACTTCGCCGAGCTCGACCCCGGGCCCCGGCCCCTCTCGGACGGCCGCCCGGTACGCAGCGAGATCCGCTGGCGACCGCTCGGGCCCGTCGCCGCGATCGTCCCGTGGAACTTCCCCCTCCAACTGGCGTCGGCGAAACTGGCGCCCGCGCTCGCCGCAGGCAACACGGTGGTGCTCAAGCCCTCGCCCTTCACCCCCCTCGCCACCCGGCTGCTCGGATCCGTCCTCGCCACCGCCCTCCCCGAGGACGTACTCACGATCGTCAGCGGCCATGAACCCCTCGGGGCCCGCCTGGCCTCCCACCCGGGGATCCGCCATGTGACCTTCACCGGTTCCGTTCCCACCGGACGGGCCGTCGCGGCGGGCGCGGCGGCCTCGCTCGGCCGCGTCACCCTGGAGCTGGGCGGCAACGACGCCGCCGTCCTCCTGGCCGACGTGGACGTGGAGCGCATCGCGGACCGGCTGTTCTGGGCGGCGTTCCGCAACTGCGGGCAGGTCTGCATGGCGGTCAAGCGCGTCTACGCCCCGGCCCGGCTCTACTCCGACGTCGTCGAGGCCCTCGCCCAGCGCGCGAAGGCCGCCGTCGTCGGAGCGGGCCTCGACCCGGGCACGGAACTGGGCCCGGTCAACAACGCCCCCCAACTGGCCCGGGTCGAGCGCTACACCGCCCAGGCCCTGGCCGACGGCGCCCGAGCCGCGGCCGGCGGTCACCGGCTGGACCGTCCGGGCTACTTCCACGCCCCGACGATCCTGGCCGATGTCCCTCCCGACAGTCCGGTGGTGACGGAGGAGCAGTTCGGGCCGGTGCTGCCGGTGTTGCCGTACCGGAGCCTCGACGAAGCCGTCGAGGCGGCCAACGGCACCGGCTTCGGACTGGGCGGCTCGGTGTGGGGGACCGATCTCGACCGGGCCGAGGCGGTCGCCGACCGGCTGGAGTGCGGGACGGCATGGATCAACCACCACGCCGAACTCTCCCTCGCCCAGCCCTTCGCGGGCATCAAGGACAGCGGCCTCGGCGTCGCGGGCGGGCCGTGGGGGCTCTACGGGAACCTCCGGCCGTTCGTCGTGCACCGCCCGGAGGAGGCATGACGATGAGGTTCGGCGCGGCGGTGCTGCGCTCGTACGAGAGCAGGTTCGCCGTAGAGGAGGTGATCCTGAACACCGGACCGGCCGACGGCGAGATCCTGGTCAGGATCGCGGGCTGCGGGATGTGCCGGACCGATCTCGCGGTCCGGCGTTCGGCGGGCCGCACACCCCTGCCCGCGGTGCTCGGCCACGAGGGGGCCGGGGTCGTGGTGGAGACGGGCGGCCCGGACACCGGCCTGAACAAGGGCGACCACGTCGTGCTCAGTTTCGACTCCTGCGGGCACTGCCGGAACTGCCTGGCCGCCGCCCCCGCCTACTGCGACTCCTTCGCCTCGCTCAACCTCTTCGGAGGACGCGAGGAGAACGCCGCGCGGTTCACCGACGCGGCCGGAGGCGGACTGGCCCCCCGGTGGTTCGGCCAGTCCGCGTTCGCCGAGTACGCGGTGGTTCCGGCCCGCAACGCCGTCCGGGCCGACCCCGCGCTGCCCATCGAACTGCTCGGGCCGCTCGGCTGCGGCTTCCTCACCGGCGCCGGGGCCGTCTTCAACTCCTTCGGCGCCGGACCCGGCGACACCCTCGCGGTCTTCGGCGCGGGCGCGGTGGGCCTGGCCGCGGTGATGGCGGCGTCCGCCTCCGGAGCGACGACCGTGGCCGTCGACCGGCACCCCGAACGGCTGGCCCTCGCCGAACGATTCGGCGCGATCCCACTGCACGCCGCATCGGCCGACCTGCCCGGCCGCATCCAGCGACTGACCGAAGGCGGTGCGCAGTACGCGCTGGACACCACGGCCTCCGCCCCGCTGATCAACGACGCGCTCCGGGCCCTGCGCCCGACCGGCCGCCTCGGCCTGGTCGCACGGCTCCGCACCGCGCTGCCGCTCGAACCGGGGGCACTGGACCGGGGCAGGACCATGTCCCACATCTGCGAGGGGGACGCGGTCCCGGGCCTGCTGATCCCGCGACTGACCGGGCTGTGGCAGGCCGGGCGGTTCCCCTTCGACGAGCTGATCCGTACGTACCCGCTCGCCGACATCAACGAGGCCGAACGCGACTGCGACGCGGGCCGCGTGGTCAAACCCGTCCTGCTTCCGGAGGGGAGAAGCGGATGAACGAGGTACCCGATGCCCTGCCCGTCCGGTGGCCGCGGCACCCCGCACCATCCAGCGCTCCTCGATGAACGGAGCGCCCCGAGCGGTGGCGCCGTGCGTCCGCCGCTGATCCATCATTCGCGATCCTCGCAGTTCGCGGTCTCAACTCGCCCAAGGGAGCACCTGTGGTCGGCACAACGTCTGTGAACACCGGAGTGGAAGGCGTGGAAGGAGGTGTCGGCCTGACCGCACTCCTGGTCGCCGCGGCGCGCGCGATCGAGACCCACCGCGACGACGCCCTGGCACGGGACGTCTACGCGGAACACTTCGTGCTCGCCGCACCGGCATCCGCCGACTGGCCCGTCCGTTTACAACAGGTTCCGGACGGGGACGCCAACCCGCTGTGGGGGCGGTTCGCGCGCTACTTCGGTCTGCGGACGAGGGTTCTCGACGACTTCCTCCTCCGGTCGGTGTACACCGGCGGCATCCGCCAAGTGGTGCTGCTCGGCGCGGGGTTGGACACGCGGGCGTTCCGGCTCGACTGGCCTGCCGGCTGCACGGTCTTCGAGATCGACAGGGAAGGCGTGCTGGCGTTCAAGCACAAGGTGCTGGACGGCCTGTCGGCCGCTCCGAAGGCGGCGCGCGTGCCCGTCCCGGCCGATCTGCGCGACGACTGGGCCGGGGCGCTGGCCGCCGCAGGCTTCGACGCGGCCGTACCGAGTGTCTGGCTGGCCGAGGGTCTGCTCTTCTACCTGCCCGCCGCGGCCGAGACGCACCTCATCGACACGGTGGACCGGTTGAGCGCGGGAGGAAGCGCCCTGGCGTTCGAGGTCAAGCTCGACAAGGACCTGCTGGAATACCGCGACAGCCCGCTCTACACCTCGACGGCGGACCAGATCGGCATCGACCTGCTCCACCTGTTCGCCCGGGAGCAGCGCCCCGACTCCGCCGGTGATCTGGCGGGCAAGGGCTGGTCCACATCGGTCCGGACGCCCTTCGACTACACCCGCCATCACGGACGCGGCCCGTTGCCCGAGCAGAACGACGCACTGGCGGGCAACCGATGGGTGTTCGCCAACAAGCCCCGGCCGTGACACCGTCGGACAACCGGGCCGCCGGCCGCGCCCGGCGGAACGAAGCACCTGCACGGCGGTACTCGCGCCTGACGCGCTCGCCCGTCCGGCCGGCCACCCGAGGGCGGCCGGGCAGGTGAGCCGATCGACCGGATCGGGCGACCCGTTCGGCGGTCGCCCGAAGGGCGCGACAGAAGTTGCGTCACCCGTGCGGCGGTCCCGGCGTGCAGCTGATCGCGCTGCCCGCGAGCCTAGGATCCGTCACCGGACGACGGAACGATGCCCGTCTTGCCCCGGTACGGGCGGGCCCGCTGGGCGATCGAAGGAGACGGGATGCCGCACCGCGCCGGTAGAACCCGTTGGCGGCGCTTCGCGGTGATCCTGGTACCGAGCGTCGCGGCCTGTGCGGCCCTCGGTATCGCCATGGCACAGGGTGCGCTGGCCGCGTCGTTCCTCATCTCCGGCCAGAGGTTCCAGGTCACCGCCGACGCCCTGACCATCCGTGGATTCAGCCTCTACAGCATGGTGGACGTCTCCAGGAAGGGCGAGGCCGTGCCGGTCCTGGTCACCGGAGCCGGACACGCGGCGATCAGCGGGCTGTGCCAGTCCGTGACGGTCGACGTCCCGGTACTCGGCCCGCAGACGTTGAAGCTCACCGGCGGCAACGAGCGTCCGGCCGAAGCGTCGAACATGTTCCTCGACGCGACGTTCGAGTCGGTCGGGCAGGCGAACTTCAACGGCATCGACATCGGTATCGCACAGGGGGAGATCACCAAGGGGCCGGTCTCACCGGGTGACAGGGACGCGCGCTCCTTCGACCCCAACGGTTTGGCGCAGCAGGCCGAGTCGGCCACCCTGACCGATGTGCACGTGACCGCGGTCGCGATCTCCGCCGGCACGTTCAATGTGCCCGGTCTGCACGTGCAGATCCAGCAGGGCCGCCACGAATGCCTCTGACCCCGCAGCGGACAGCACGGCACCCGTTCTCCCGTATCCGCCTCGCGCGGTCCCTGCGCACGCCGCACCTCCGACGAGGACGACACATGACCACGCACATCTCCGGCGGACACCACCGGCTGCGCCCTGCGGCGGTTCACGCCCGGCACCGGTTCAGAGCCTGGCGTCGTGAACGTCCCTTCTGGGCCGGGCTCTTCACCTCGGCGGCAGGTCTGCCCATCCTGTACTGGCCCTACGCGAACCTGGACCTGGGCGGAATTCCGCTGGCCCTGTCGACCACCTCCGGCGCCGGATCGCTGGTCATCGGAGTCCTGCTCGTGACCCTGGGCGTCACCCTCTGGTACCGCCCCCAGCTCCGGGTATTCGCCGGAATCGCCACCCTCCTGCTCGCCCTCATCTCGTTTCCCGTCGCGAACTTCGGCGGCCTCTTCCTCGGGCTGGTCTCCGGGCTGATCGGCGGCGCGCTGGCCTGCGCCTGGCTTCCACCCGTGGCCGACGAGCCGTTGCCGGTATCGACGGACCACGCGCCCGCCGCCGTTCCGGCAGGAGACGGCCTACGTGACAACTGACAACCGGACCCACGGCAGCGACGGCGTACTGACGCTCCACGTCCACCAGCTGCCCGGCACGGTCACTGCGCTGGGCGACGCCCCGCCGCCGCACGACCGCACCGTCACCGTCACCACCGACTCCGTACCTCCCTGGCTGGCGCACCCGGCCGCTCCCGCCCGCACGATCGCCTTCGCCGACGCGACCGTTTCACCGGTCGGGCGATTCGGTGGCGACCTGTCCGTCTCGGGGCCGCAGCTCCGCTCGTGGGCCGGGTGACCGGCGGGCCCACGACCGTCAGGTCCCCCGCCGGAGCGGCCGGATGTGCGGCATCGCCGTGCTCACTCCCGCCGCGTCGGTGCTTCCGGGGCCGCCAGTCCGGCGTAGAAGGCGTTCTGCGGTGGCACGCCCGCGATCTGCGCGTACGCCACGCACTCGGGGACGATCAGCGCCCATGTCGTCAGGGCGCCGAGCACATCGCCACGTACGTCGCGGCCGCTCGGGCCCGGAAGGCCCCGCAGCACCGGGAGCCGCATCGCCCTGCCGGTTCTGTCGGCCACCTGCGTGCCCTCCTTGCGCGTCGGGGTCCTTCCGGTGACGAGTGATTCAGGGAGTGATGAGTGGTTCAGGGAGTGACGATGGCGAAGTCGGGGTCGGGGGCGGTGAGGTAGCCGAGAAGTTCGGCGAACGTGCCGGGGTCGCCGGAGATCTCGGCACGCCCCTGGCCGGCGAGGTCGGAGAGGTCGGCGGTGCCCATGAGGATCGCGCGCAGGTCGGCCTCGGTCAGGGCGATCTCGGGGTCGGGGGCGCGTTCGCCGGGTGCTGTTCCGGTGGTGTGGATGAGGACGCCGTTGCGCAGCCGCAGGGTGACCGGGGCCGCGTCGGGTACCCGGAAGCGGATCGCGAGGTCGGCGTGCCAGCTGCGGGGCCCGTCGATCCGGATGGCGAGGGACTCGAAGAGCTGGTCGAGGGTCAGGGCGCTCAGGAGGTCCGGGGAGGCGGCGACGGTGGGTGTACCGACCGGTCCCTTGCGCAGTTCCAGAGCACCGGTGAGGTAGAAGTTGCGCCAGGTGCCGTTCTCGCTGCCGTAGCCGAGCTGTTCGAGCGCGTCCGCATGGAGGGCCCGTGCCTCGGTGTGGTCGGGCTCGGCGAACAGGACGTGGTTGACGACCTGGACGACCCAGCGGAAATCACCGGCGTCGTAGGAATCGCGGGCGCGGCGCAGGATGGTGTCGGCCCCGCCCATGAATTCGACGTAGCGGGTGGCGGCTTCGACAGGGGGGGTGTTCCCACAGGTGGGCGGGGTTGCCGTCGAACCAGCCCAGGTAGTGCTGGTAGACAGCCTTGGTGTTGTGGCTGACCGAACCGTAGTAGCCGTGGGTGTGCCAGGCGCGTTCCAGAGCCGGTGGCACCTGGATGGTCTCGGCGATCTCCAGCGCGGTCAGCCCCTGATTGAGCAGGCGCAGGGTCTGGTCGTGCAGGTAGGCGTAGAGGCCTCGCTGCTCCGACAGGAAGGCGAGGACGCGCTCGCGCCCCCACGTCGGCCAGTGGTGGGACGCGAAGGCGACATCGACGCCGCCGGCGAACAACCGGATGGCCTCGGTGAGGTAGTGGGCCCACACATGGGGGTTGCGGACCTGGGCGCCGCGCAGGGTGAGGAGGTTGTGCAGGTTGTGCGTCGCGTTCTCGGCCATGCACAGCGCCGAGTGGTCGGGGAAGTGGATGTTGAGTTCGGCCGGGGCCTCGGTACCGGGGGTGAGGTGGAAGACCATCCGGATGCCGTCGACCGTCTCGCTCTGCCCGGTGTGCGTGACGTCCAGAGTGGGCGGGATCAGACCCACGGCACCGGTGGACGTGCTCTGTCCGAGCCCCGCGCCGATCTGCCCGCGTGCCCCGGTGGGCAGAGCGGCTCCGTACATGTAGGCGGAACGGCGGCCCATGGCCGTCCCGGCGTAGACGTTCTCGCTGACCGCGTGCTCCAGGAAGCCCTCGGGGGCGATGACCGGCACCCCGCCGTCGATGTCCTCCTGGCGGACCACCCCTCTGACACCGCCGAAGTGGTCGACGTGGCTGTGCGTGTACAGCACTCCGGTCACCGGCCGGTCCCCACGATGACGCCGGTACAGCGCGAGGGCTGCCGCGGCCGTCTCCGCGCTGATGAGGGGGTCGATGACGAGGATGCCGCTGTCACCCTCGACGATCGTCATGTTCGACAGGTCGAAGCCCCGGACCTGGTAGATGCCCTCGACCACCTCGAACAGACCGTGCCGGCCACCAGGCGGCCCTGCCGCCACAGGCTGGGGTTGGCGGTGTCCGAGCAGTCCCCGTCGAGGAAGCCGTACGCGTCCAGGTCCCATACACCGGCCCCGTTGCCGTTGCCGCGTACCGTGGTTTCCGCGGCCGTTCCGACGAAGCACCTTTGCGCGTCTTCAAAGTCCTGTGTGTCGTCGAAGGGGTAGCGCTTGCGGACCTCGGCATTGCCCGCGACAATGCTGGGTTCCGCGGCTCTGGACTCACTGGTATCGGTCAAGGTGGGGCTCCATCACGTCGACGGGTACCCGGAGAACGCTGCCTGTCACGCTTCCCCAAGGCCACGACCCGAGCCACTCACCTCGGCCATTCGGGGGACCCCGGGCACAGGGGGGCGGGCCTCGGTGGCGCGCGGACCGCCGTGACAGGGCGGGCACCCGGCACACATCGCACCACACAAGGGGACACCATGGGCAAACAACGCATCACCGTCTGTCTTCAGCCCGTCGGCCCCGACGGGCTGAAGCAGGCGATGGAACAGGCGATGGCCCCTTTCTGGTACGACCGTGAGGACCGCCCCCACCCGGACTGGGTGGGCGAGTGGAGCTACTGGTTTGTCTCCGGGGCGGGCTGTCTCCTCGATGTACTTCCCGGCCACGAGGACGACCCCCGGCTCGTGCGGTACGACGACTGGGTCAACCCCCCCCCCGTGGACCTGCCGCTCTCCCGCTGTCACGGCGGTCCGCGCGGCATCCTCGACCTCGACACGCCCCGCGCCGCAGAGGCCCGCCGGGCGGCCGGCACCTGGACGGCGTACCACGCCTTCGCCGACCGCTACCCGCCCGCGCTGCCCTTCCGCCACTTCGCCGAGCGGGTCAGGAACCTGGAGCCCGAACACGCCAGGGAGGCCGCTGCCGTCGCCTTCCGTGAACAGCCCCTGATCCAGGCGATCGAGGCCGACCCCGCCCTGGAGGAACGGTTCACCTTCGACCCCGCCCTCCACTTCGACGAGGACCGGGAGACCTACGTGACCCGCCATGTGGCCGCCGTGCTGCCCACGCCCGCCCTGCTCACCCTCGAAGGCCGGTGGGTGGAGGCCGGCGGCCTCGACTACAAGCGGATGTTCAACGCCTATCTGGACGGCCTGCCCGGCGACACGATGGTCGTACGGGTGCTCTACCACTCGTGACGCAGTGCGGTGGTACGCCGGCCGGGACTCTTCGGCGGCGCTGGTCGACGAAGCGGGCTCTGCGGTGTCTCAACCGGACGGCGTGACCGGGGACCACATGCCGAACCACTGCTCGGCGCCCCATGCCTCGTACCGTCGTATCTCGGTGAAGCCCAGCTTCACCGCGAGGCGCATCGAGCGGTCGTTGGCGGTCTGGGTGGCGAGAACCACCGGCCGGCCGGGAACCGCGTCGGCGAACCAGCCGAGTGCCGCCGTGCATGCCTCGGCGGCGTAACCGCACCCCCATGTTTCCGGCAGGAGCAGGTAGCCGAGTTCGGCCTCCCCTCCGTCCGGACGGACGTCACTGCGGTGCTCCGGGGCGCGCCGGTTGAGCTCGATGATGCCGATCATCGCCCCGTCGAGCTCGATCACGAAGAGGCCGGGGCGTCGCCCGGGTATCCCGGGCATGGCGCGTTCGAGTTCGTCGCGCGGTCGGGAGCCGCCCGTGTAGGTGCCACCTCCGGCGAGGAGAGCAGCTCGACGAACGCCGCACGGTCCCGGGCCTCGGACTCGCGGAGGACGAGGCGCTTGGTCCTGATCGGGGCGGGCGGCCAGGCGAAAGCTCCGGGATCAGTCATGGCGGGCAATCTACCGTGCGCCCGCCGGGTGGGAGCCTTCCCCGATCGGCGGCGGCAACGGCCCCTGCCCCGTCAGGAATTGAGCCAGTCGTCGACGGTGACGACATCCGCCCACTGCGGGAACAGCTTCTCGGTGAGGAAACGGTGGACCTCGGCATCGAGGTCCAGGCAGGCATCGGCCAGGACGGTGAGGCCGAAGTCCAGGTCGTTGGCCTGGCACAGGGTGTGCAGCACCACGGCGCTGGTGGCGATGCCGGTGAGGACGAGGCTGTCGATGCCGCGCGCCCGGAGCACCACGTCGAGATCGCTGCCCGAGAACGCGCTCGCCCGCCTCTTGGTCACCACCACCTCGCCCGGCAGGGGCGCGACATCGGGGTGGATCTCCGTACCGGGGTCGCCCTCGACATGGAGCCCGGCCCGTGCGACGGCGGTGAGCGCCCTGTTGCGCGGGCCGACTTCAGGGAACCCCGGGCGCAGTGCGATGACCACGTAGATGACGGGAATGCCCGCCGCCCGTGCGCCGTCGATCGCCCTGCGCAGGCGCGGCAGGTATCCGGAGCCGTCGTCGGCGATGTCCACGACGGCTCGCTGGACGTCCATCACGAGAAGGGCGGTGCTCATACGGTCTCCAGGAACGAGGTCGGTTCGGCTCCGAAGTGCGGGCCGGATTCTCGGTGTTCGGGCGGTACGCGGTCCGGCGGCGGGCGGCCTTCGGCACGTGGCAGTGTGCCCGCCGGGGACGGTTTTCGCCAGGCGATCGTGTGTTGGGGTGTGTGAAGGCGGTGCGCCGGGGATCGGTGGCCTCGGGGGCCGTCGGCAAGGGGGCGTGAGCGGCCTCGGTGGGCCTTCGGCCGCGCTCCGGCCGTGGTGCGCGACCGTTGGGTGGCCGCCTCCGGCTTCGGCCCCGACCCGCCCGCCCGCGCCCTCGACGCATCGGGCCTGACCTGGCGGTTTGTCAGGATCCGCCTAGGGTGGGGAGCTCTGCCGGACATCATCGGAGGAGGAGTCCGTGAGTGAGGATGCCACCAGGTACGACGCCAGCCGCATCCAGGTGCTGGAGGGGGCGGAAGCCATACGGAAGCGGCCCGGGATGTACATCGGATCGACGAGTGAACGCGGCCTGTACCAGTTGGTGTTCGAGGTCGTCGGCCGGTCGGTGGACGAGGTCCTGGCCGGGCGTGCCGGAGCCGTCGATGTCACCCTCACGTCCGACGGCGGCGTACGGGTCACCGATGACGGGCCGGGTGTCCCCGCCGACGATGCCGCCGGGGACACCGACGGGCCCGGTCTCGAATCCCTGCTGACCCGCACCCGCCCCGGGGCCTGGCGCGGCGGCCGCCACACCGTGGTTGTGAGCCTCTCCGGCATGGGGCCCTGCGTCACCAACGCCCTGTCCAGCCGCATGACGGCGGAGGTGCGGCGCGAAGGGGTGCGCCGGGTCCAGGAGTACGCGCGCGGCGTCGCGCTCACCCCGCTCACGGCCGCAGGGCCGGCGACCGGAAGCGGGACGAGCATCACCTTCTGGCCCGACACCGGCATCTTCGGCACGGCGACCTGCTCGTTCGCCGTGCTGGCGGAGCGCTTCAGGGAGCTGGCCTTCCTGAACCAGGGCCTCCGCATCTCCCTGACCGACGAACGTGCCTCCGGCGAATCCCAGCCGGTGAGGTTTCAATTCCCGCATGGGGCAAGGGACTTCGTCGCTTTCCTCGGCGGCGCGCGGGACGGGGATCCCGTCCAGCCGGACGTCATCGGCTTCGCTTGCGAGGACCCGCGGATGGCGGGGGCGGTGGAGGTGGCCCTGCGGTGGTGCGACTCCGGCGACGAGCGGATCCGGAGCTTCGCCAACAGCGCCCCCACCCCCGAAGGCGGCACCCATGTGCGGGGGTTCCGTGACGGGGTGGTGGCCGCACTCACCTCGTACGCGCGGCAGCGGCGACTGCTCACGGCCGACGACCCCGGCCTCGGCCCCGAGCAGATCGGCGAGGGGCTGACGGCGGTGGTGTCGGTGAAGCTGGACCACCCGGAGTTCCACGGCGCCACGCACGGACAGCTGGGCGGCGCCGCAGTGCGCGGCTGCGTCGCGGAGGCGGTCCGGGACCACATCGGCAGATGGCTGGAGGGCCACCCGGAGCAGGCCGAGGTCGTCGCCGGACGGGTCGTCAGGCAGCCGCGTCCGGGCCCGCATCGCGACGTGCGAAGCGGACCGGAGTCTGGAAACGGGCCTTGCGGGCGGCGCGGCGGAAGACGGTGAGAACGGCAGGACCGGCCAGGGTGACGCAGACGAGATTGGTGACGGCGCGACCGGTGTCCCAGCCGAGGGACGTGGCCAGGTCGAAGGCGATGTAGCGCTGGAACTGCTCGGTGAACGGCAGCCCCGGCAGATAGGCGATCGAGCTGTTCGAGTCCAGGGAGAACGGCCAGAAGGAGAGGTTCAGGAGGAAGCCGAACAAGTAGCCGGAGAGCGAGCCGTAGACGGCCAGCATGAGGACCTCCCTGCGACCCGTCGCCCGGGGGAGGAACCCGGCGAGCATGCCGACGAAGGCGCAGCCGAACATCTGGGACGGCATCCACGGGCCCACGCCGCCGGTGATGAGAGCGGAGGCGAAGAGGGAGGCGCACCCGAGGGTGAAGCCGAAACCGGAGCCGTACACCAGGCCCGCGAGAACGAGAATGAAGAACACCGTCTCGGTGCCGGCCGTGCCTGCGCCGAGGGGACGGACGGCCGCGTTGACGGCGGACGGCACGCCCAGCATGGCGAGCGCCTTGGAGTTGATGCCGCCCTCGGCGATCTCGGAGATCACCACACAGAGCACGATCACCAGCAGCGCACCGAAGACCAGGAGCGGGGTGCAGTTCGAGCCGAACGTGCCGGGCGCGACGAGGAAGGGCCAGAAGAACGCGACGACGCCCAGCGCGGCGGCCAGGGCGATGACGACCCCGGCCCGGGGGCGCAGGCGAATGGCCGCGGCGTACGTGCTCACGAGTCGGGGTCCGGCTTCGGCCCCGTCGGCACCCCTTGCGGGGGCCGACGGGGCCGAAGGACGAGTCACCGGAGCGGTCAGCGCACCCGGAGCGCCTCGCGGATCGTGGTGAACAGGTCGGTCTGGTTGGTGACGCCCAGGACCCGGTAGGCCTGGGGGCCCTGCGCCGCGATCCGGACCTCGGTACCGGTGTGCTCCTGCGACTCACCGGGCGGGTTGGTCGAGTAGTTCACCTTGAGCTGCTGGCCCTCGTCGGTGACCAGCGTGGAGGACAGGCCGGGCGGCTGGGCCTCCAGGGGCACGATCTGGCTGCTGTGACCGTGGTCGGCGGTGGTGACGACGAGGGTGTCGGGGTGCTTGGCGGCGTACGCGCGGGCCGTCTTCACCGCACGGTCGAAGGCCGCGGTCTCGCCGATCTGGCCGCACGGGTCGGCCGCGTGGTCCTGCTTGTCGATCGACGCGCCCTCGACCTGGAGGAAGAAGCCCTTCTTGCTGTGCTTCTGCTTCTGCTTCGCCTCAAGGAGCTGGATGGCCTTGGTGGTCTGGTCGGCGAGGTTCGGGGTGCCCGCGGGCCGGCCCGGGTTGGAGGTGACACAGCGCTGGGGGGCGGTGCCGCCCACCGCGGCGGTCTTGCCGGTCCACTCGGTCGCGACGTTGCCGGACGCGAAGAGCCCGAGCACCGGCTTGCCGCCCTTGACCTTCTTCAGGGCAGAGTTGTCGGTGACGACCTGGTAACCCAGCTTCCGCGCCTGCTCGGTGACGGTCAGGCCCTTGTACTTGCCCTGGGTGATCTTCTGGTCGAAGCGCTGCTTGCCGCCGCCGAGCAGGACGTCGACCTTGTGGTTCACGCTCTGCTCGGCGATGGAGCCGGGGCCGCCCTTGGCGATGGTGTCGGTGGGGCACTTGGCCATGTCGGCGGGGCCCTGGCAGGAGCGGTCGGTGACGTGCGAGGCGAGGACGGCCGGGGTGGCGTCGGTCAGCTCGGCGGTGGTCACCGAGCCGGTCGCGTAGCCGCCCTTCTGCGCCAGTTCCAGAATGGTCGGCACGGCCTTGTCGGTGCGCGGCGTCTTGGAGATCCGCCCGTTGACGGTCTTGACGCCGGTGGCCCAGCCGGTGCCGCTGGCCGCGGAGTCGGTGACGTAGTCCGGCGTGCCGTCCGCGTGTACCGCGTACGTCGTGTAGGCGCCGGTCAGCGGGAACTTGTCCATGTTCAGGCGGCCGGCCGCGCCCACGGTGTAGTCGCGGGCGAGGGTGATCTCCGAGTCGCCCATGCCGTCACCGATGAGCAGGATGACGTTCTTCGCCTTGCCGCCCTTGATGGCGTCCTTCGCGTGCTCCTTGGTGCCGTACGCACCGGCCGTCGCCGTGAGGGCGACCGCGGCGGTGGCGGTGGCGGCGATGACCGCACCGGTGGCTATCAGGTGGCTGCGGGACAGGCGCTGTCTGGGCATGCAAATCTCCTTGATCCGGTCGGCGGGGAGCACCGACGGAGAGCAGCTCATCAGCGGCGGGTGAACCGTCGGTGACGTGGAGATCGCGTCCGTCCTGCCGGAACATGGCATCGGAGCCCACCGGCGCCCCGGCGGCCCCGGCCGCACGGCAGCGGGCCCCGGCGGAACGAATCCGCCGGGGCCCGCCGACCGGGTGCGTACGCCCGGTGGCCGGTGTCAGTCCGTGCCGGACTCCATCGCGGCCCGGTCCAGCATCGTCTCCTCGTCCGTGGTCTCGCCGCGCGAGGCGATCGCCTGGGCGCCGCCCTGGTCCATGGCGCCGATCAGGCCGGTCGAGGCGGCCTGGGCGGCGCCGATCGGCGTCGGGTGGCCGGTGCCGACCAGACCCAGGCCCGCGTACTGCTCCAGCCGCGCGCGGGAGTCGGCGATGTCCAGGTTCCGCATGGTGAGCTGGCCGATCCGGTCCACCGGGCCGAACGCCGAGTCCTCGGTGCGCTCCATGGAGAGCTTGTCCGGGTGGTAGCTGAACGCCGGGCCCGTGGTGTCGAGGACCGAGTAGTCCTCGCCGCGCCGCAGCCGCAGCGTCACCTCGCCGGTGACGGCCGCGCCGACCCAGCGCTGGAGCGACTCGCGGATCATCAGCGCCTGCGGGTCCAGCCAGCGGCCCTCGTACATCAGCCGGCCGAGCCGCCGGCCCTCGTTGTGGTACGCCGCCAGGGTGTCCTCGTTGTGGATCGCGTTGACCAGGCGCTCGTAGGCGATGTGCAGCAGCGCCATGCCGGGCGCCTCGTAGATGCCGCGGCTCTTGGCCTCGATGATCCGGTTCTCGATCTGGTCGGACATGCCGAGGCCGTGGCGGCCGCCGATCGCGTTGGCCTCCATCACGAGGTCGACCGGGGAGGCGAACTCCTTGCCGTTGACCGTGACCGGGCGGCCCTGGTCGAAGCCGATCGTCACGTCCTCCGTGAGGATCTCCACCGACGGGTCCCAGAACCGCACGCCCATGATCGGGTCGACCGTCTCGACCCCGGTGTCGAGGTGCTCCAGGGTCTTGGCCTCGTGCGTGGCACCCCAGATGTTGGCGTCCGTGGAGTACGCCTTCTCCGTCGAGTCCCGGTAGGGCAGCCCGTGCGCGAGCAGCCACTCGGACATCTCCTTGCGGCCGCCGAGCTCCGTGACGAAGTCCGCGTCCAGCCAGGGCTTGTAGATCCGCAGGTGCGGGTTGGCGAGCAGCCCGTACCGGTAGAACCGCTCGATGTCGTTGCCCTTGAACGTGGAGCCGTCGCCCCAGATCTGCACCCCGTCCTCCAGCATGGCCCGCACCAGCAGCGTGCCGGTCACGGCCCGCCCCAGAGGCGTGGTGTTGAAGTACGGGCGCCCGCCCGACCTGATGTGGAACGCGCCGCAGGCGAGCGCGGCCAGCCCTTCCTCGACCAGCGCGGCACGGCAGTCGACGAGCCGGGTGATCTCGGCGCCGTACGCGGAGGCGCGGCCGGGCACGGACGCGATGTCGGGCTCGTCGTACTGGCCGATGTCGGCGGTGTACGTGCAGGGGACGGCACCCTTGTCACGCATCCAGGCGACGGCGACGGAGGTATCGAGCCCGCCGGAGAAGGCGATGCCGACGCGCTCGCCGGTGGGGAGGGAGGTGAGGACTTTGGACATAGGAAGACTATGCATCACTTCGCATGATCATGCAACATCGCCAGGTCGGGCGGGCGCGCCGCGGCCGGTGCTCCCCGGTGACGCACCGCGCGGCCGGGCGAATCGCCCGGCCGCGCGGCCCTGATCGATGCTCGGTGGAACGGGCGACCGTCAGTCGATCGCCTTGATCAGCTCTCCGTCGGTGGTGTCACCGCTGAGCTCCCAGAAGAAGGTGCCGCCGAGGCCCTGCTGGTTCTTGTAGGCCATCTTGGTGGAGATGGTGGCGGGGGTGTCGTAGCTCCACCAGTTGGTGCCGCAGTGGGCGTACGCGGTGCCGGCGACGGTGCCGGTGGCCGGGCAGCTGTTCTTGAGGACCTTGTAGTCCTCGATGCCGGCCTCGTAGGTGCCGGGGGCTGCTCCGGTGGCGGTGCCGCCGGGTGCGTCCTGGGTGACGCCGGTCCAGCCGCGGCCGTAGAAGCCGATGCCGAGCAGCAGCTTCGAGGCGGGGATGCCCTGGGCCTTCAGCTTGGCGATGGTGGCCTCGCTGTTGAAGCCGTCCTTCGGGATGCCGTCGTAGGAGGTGAGGGGCGAGTGCGGGGCGGTCGGGCCCTTGGCGTCCCAGGCGCCGAAGAAGTCGTACGTCATCGGGTTGTACCAGTCGACGTACTGCGCCGCGCCGCCGTAGTCGACCGCGTCGATCTTGCCGCCGTCGGAGGCGTCCGCGGAGATCGCCGAGGTGACCAGGTTGTTCGTCCCGAACTTGGCGCGCAGTGCCGCCAGCAGGTTGCCGTAGGCCTCGCGTCCACTGGTGTCGCAGGTCAGGCCGCAGGCGTTGGGGTACTCCCAGTCGATGTCGATGCCGTCGAAGACATCGGCCCAGCGCGGGTCCTCCACCAGGCTGTAGCAGGAGTCGGCGAACGCGGCCGGGTTCTTCGCGGCCTCGCCGAAGCCGCCGGACCAGGTCCAGCCGCCGAACGACCAGATGATCTTGAGGTCCGGGTGCAGCTTCTTCAGCTTGCGCAGCTGGTTGAAGTTGCCGCGCAGATCCTGGTCCCAGGTGTCCGCCACGCCGTCGACGGACTGGTCGGCCGTGTACGCCTTCTCGTAGTCGGCGTAGGAGTCGCCGATCGCGCACTTGCCGCCGGTGACGTTGCCGAAGGCGTAGTTGATGTGCGTGAGCTTGTCGGCCGAGCCGGAGGTCTCGATGTTCCTGACGTGGTAATTGCGCTGGTACACACCCCAGTTGGTGAAGTACCCGACCACCTTGCTGCCGGCTGCCGTGGGGGTGGCGTCGGCGGCCGCGGGAGCCGCTGCCCGCGTGGTGGAGGTGGGGGTGGTGCCGGCCGACGCGGTGCCCGCGACACCCAGCAGGGTGGCGCCGAGGGCGGCGGTACAGACGGCTGCGGCGAACGCCCGGAAGCGGGCGCGGGGACGGTGAGGTCCGAACATCATGTCTCCTCGTGGGGGAGGGAACTTGCTTGTGGGGGGCGGGCGGTCGGCCATCGCGTGGACTTGGCATGAACGTGCAAAGGCCGTTCCGGTGGGAACCGTAGATGGACTAGACCAGTCGGGTCAATGGTTCGGACCAACTCCGGTGATCGCCGCGCCCGGTGCCGAGTCGCCCGGTCACCCCGTGACGGATATCGTCCGATCGGGCATACTCAAGCCGCCACAGCCGCCGGCCAGCAGCTCTCGTAATCCGAGGGGGCGGCGTCGGCTGAGCAGCAGTGCTTTTCCGGGCCCGCCCGGAAACCCACGGCGGCGCCGCCCACACCCCTCGCGCGCGCGACCGTCGCAACGCCCGACAGGGAGGAGAGCGCCGTCATGACCGACCGTGCCCCGCACGTGGTGGAACGCCGTCTGCCCACCGAGGAGTCCAGGCAACTCGTCGCGCTCGTCCGCGACATCGCCCAGCGGGAGATCTCGCCCGGGGCGGCCGAGGAGGAGGAAGCGGGCCGGTTCCCGCGCGAGGTCTTCACCCTGCTCTCCGATTCCGGACTGCTGGGACTGCCCTACGACTCCGCCTACGGCGGCGGCGACCAGCCGTACGAGGTCTACCTCCAGGTCCTCGAAGAGCTCGCGGCCGCCCGGCTCACCGTCGGCCTCGGCGTCAGCGTCCACTCCCTCGCCTGCCACGCGGTCGCCGGATACGGCACCAAGGAGCAGCGGACCGAACACCTCCCGGCGATGCTGGGAGGGGGCCTGCTGGGCGCCTACTGCCTCTCCGAGCCCGCCGCGGGCTCCGATGCCGCCTCGCTCCGTACGAAGGCCGCACGGGACGGCGACGACTGGGTGATCACCGGCACCAAGGCGTGGATCACCCACGGTGGAGTCGCCGACTTCTACACGGTCCTGGCCCGCACCGGAGTCGAGGGCGCCCGTGGGATCACCGCGTTCCTGGTGCCCGGCGACGCCGAGGGGCTCGAAGCCGCCGCCCCCGAGAAGAAGATGGGGATGAAGGGCTCGCCCACCGCCCAGCTCAACTTCGACGGCGTCCGGGTCTCCGACGCGCGCCGGATCGGCGAGGAGGGCCAGGGCTTCGCGATCGCCCTGTCCGCGCTCGACTCCGGGCGCCTCGGCATCGCCGCCTGCGCGATCGGCGTCGCCCAGGCGGCCCTGAACGAGGCCGTCGGCTACGCCGCCGGACGGCAGCAGTTCGGCCGCCCCATCGCGGACTTCCAGGGACTGCGCTTCATGCTCGCCGACATGGCCACCCAGATCGAGGCGGGCCGGGCGCTCTACCTGGAGGCGGCCCGGCTCCGCGACGAGGACAAGCCCTTCTCGCGCCAGGCGGCCATGGCCAAGCTCTTCTGCACGGACACCGCCATGCGGGTCACCGTCGACGCGGTCCAGGTGCTCGGCGGATACGGCTACACCCTCGACTTCCCCGTCGAGAGGCTGATGCGCGAGGCCAAGGTGCTGCAGATCGTCGAGGGCACCAATCAGATCCAGCGGATGGTCATCGCGCGCCACCTCGCAGGTCCTGAGACGCGCTGACCCGCGGCGGCCGGTCCGACCACACCGGCGTCGTCATGACCCGGTTCCACTCCTGGTCGTGGCGGCCCGGCAGGGTCCGGTCCGCGCTCTCCCAATGACGCAGCAGGGCCCGGTAGATGGGCGGATCGGTGGAGTGCGGCACGGGCCGGGGCTCCGAACGGGGAGACGCGGGCCGGGGCACCGGCTGCACACCGGGCTGCGGAACCGATTCTTCGACGGTGGGAGCGGCGAGGCGGCGACGGCCGGGACCGGCCGTTGAGTGCAGCAGGGTCATACCTGGCCAACGGCGCGGGGCGGGCCCTGGTCACTGCCGGGCCGAATCGAGAGCCCGTTCGCCCCGTCCCCGGGCCTGCCGGGTCCTCACCGCGGGCACCACGTCGGTCGGCCGTCGTGGTGCGGCGCAGGGCTTCGGGCGGGTGCGGGGGCTGCCGTCAGGCGGCGTCGCGGCGCATCCGCAGCGGACGCGAGCCGGGGCCGCCGGCGTGCGAGAACGGCTGCATTCTCCAGTCGAGCCCCTGAGGGAGCGTCAACAGCAGGCCCGTCTCCTGCTCCTGGGCGTCGAGCGAGTCGTCGGCGGGCCGCGACTGCGCCGCCGCGCGGCCCGTACCGGCGCAGACGGTCAGCACGAACGGATTCCACGGCGTCGGGCACAGCGCGTGCTCCGGCAGTACGTCCTCGTCCGCCAGCAGCGCGATCGGCTGCGCGCAGTCCGGGCAGATCACCCGGTACATCTCGAAGGTGTCGTACGCGTCGGGAGCGGTGTCCTCGACAGGATCCGGTTCGGTACGTCCGGTGAGCTTCAGGCTCTGCATGGGAAATTCCCCCCTCAGGTGGGCCGACCAGGCGACACGGCCTCGACCACAGCAAGCACTTCCCTCCGCGCATCGGCCGTAACCGCGAGGTGGGCGGCTACCCACCCGTAAACCTGTGGCATTCGTCACATGCCCGCCACAGTTACCCCTCCGTGGCCCCTGCGGCTGTGCCTGGAGGGACCCGGGGCAATAGGTTGATCCGTATGGAGGAGCTGGACCGACAGATCGTGGAGTTGCTCGTCAGGGACGGGCGGATGAGCTACACCGACCTGGGCAAGGCCACGGGCCTGTCCACATCGGCCGTTCATCAGCGCGTCCGCAGGCTGGAGCAGCGCGGGGTGATCCGGGGCTACGCCGCGGTCGTCGACCCCGAGGCCATCGGCCTGCCGCTCACCGCGTTCATCTCGGTGAAACCCTTCGACCCGAGCGCGCCGGACGACATCTCCGAGCGGCTCGCGGAGGTCCCTGAGCTGGAGGCGTGCCACAGCGTCGCGGGTGACGAGAACTACATCCTCAAGGTGCGTGTCGCCACGCCGCTGGAGCTGGAGCACCTGCTCACCCGGATCCGCTCGCTCGCCGGTGTCTCCACCCGGACCACCGTCGTGCTGTCCACCCCGTACGAGGCCCGGCCGCCGCGGATCTGAGGGGGTCGCGGACCGCGCGGCTCCGGGCAGGCGCGAGACTGGTCCCATGACCGAGAGCACCGCCCCCCAGAGCGAACACCGCACCGTGCTGCTGCGCGGTGGAGACGTCCACAGCCCCGCCGACCCCTTCGCCACCGCCATGGTGGTCGAACGCGGCCATGTCGCCTGGGTGGGCTCGGAAGGGGCCGCCGACGCCTTCGCGAGCGGCGTCGACGAGGTGATCGACCTCGACGGTGCGCTGGTCACCCCCGCGTTCACCGACGCCCATGTGCACACCACATCGACCGGCCTGGCGCTCACCGGCCTCGATCTGTCCGGCAGTCGGACCCTCGGCGAGGCGCTCGGCCTGCTGCGCGCGTACGTGGCCGCGCACCCCGGGGACCGGGTGGTCCTCGGCCACGGCTGGGACGCCACGCGCTGGCCCGAGCAGCGGCCCCCGTCGCGCGGCGAGCTCGACGGGGCGGCCGGCGGGCGGCCGGTCTACCTGCCCCGGGTCGACGTGCACTCCGCGGTCGCCACCACCGCCCTGCTCGACCTGGTCCCGGGCGTCACCGGACTGACCGGCTACCACCCCGACGCCCCGCTCACGGGCGCCGCCCACCACGCGGTCCGCTCCGCCGCCCACGGCGCCGTCTCGCCGCGCCAGCGCGCCGAGGCCCAGCGCGCCGCCCTGCGGCACGCCGCCTCGCTCGGCATCGGCACCGTCCACGAGTGCGGTGGCCCCGACATCTCCGACGAGGAGGACTTCGCCGCACTGCTGAAGCTCGCCGCCGCCGAGAACGGGCCGCGGGTCTTCGGCTACTGGGCCGAGCGGGTCGCCGACGAGAAGGACGCCCGCCGGATCCGGGAGCTCGGCGCCGTCGGAGCGGCCGGGGACCTCTTCGTGGACGGCTCGCTCGGCTCGCACACCGCCTGCCTGCACGAGCCGTACGCCGACGGCCCGGCCGGCGGCACGGGCACCGCCCACCTGGACGCGGCACAGATCGCCGCCCATGTCACCGCCTGCACCGAGGCGGGGCTCCAGGCAGGCTTCCACGCCATCGGGGACGCGGCGGTCTCCGCCGTGGTGGACGGGGTCCGGGCCGCCGCCGAGAAGCTCGGCCTGCCCCGGATCCGGGGCGCCCGGCATCGCGTCGAGCACGCCGAGATGCTCACTCCCGAGACCGTCGCCGCCTTCGCGGAGCTGGGTCTGACCGCCTCCGTCCAGCCCGCCTTCGACGCGGCCTGGGGCGGCGAGGAGGGCATGTACGCCCAGCGGCTCGGCGTCGAGCGGGCCAGGACCCTCAACCCGTACGCGGAGCTCCTGCGCGCCGGTGTGCCGCTGGCCTTCGGCTCCGACAGCCCGGTCACCCCGCTCGACCCGTGGGGCACCGTACGGGCCGCCGCCTTCCATCGCACGCCCGAGCACCGGATCTCCGTACGGGCGGGCTTCACCGCCCACACGCGGGGCGGCTGGCGGGCCGTCGGCCGTGACGACGCGGGGACCCTGGTGCCCGGCGCCCCGGCCGACTACGCGGTCTGGCGCACCGCTGACCTGGTGGTCCAGGCCCCGGACGACCGGGTCGCCCGCTGGTCGACGGACCCCCGCTCGGGAACGCCCGGCCTGCCCGATCTCACCCCCGGTGCCGAACTGCCGGTCTGCCTGCGGACCGTGGTCCTCGGACAAACGGTCTATGCACGGCCGAACGAGTGACGTGCGGACATTTCGCATCGTCACCGGTGGTGGGCCCCGTTCCGCCGCGACCTGCGGATCTTCACTACTGACCAGGCAACTTTCGTAAATATTGCAGGTCAGACGGCTATTGACAGAACGCGCCCACCGGCCGGTAGGTTCTGCCGGGTCCACCACAGGACGTCCGACCGGTTGAACCACCACGCAGTCGTCGAACGCCGCTGGGTCATGGGGTGGTGTGCCGCACCGGCGCACCACCCCTGACAGCCAGGTTCAGCGCCCGCGCCTCGGGGGCGAGGGAAGGTTTCAGCCGGACGGCGGTGCGACCCGGATGGGGCCCGGACGTTCAGTAGACAACGGCTCTAGGTCGACCCGCAGCCAGCGGGTCCCAGGTCGGCCCGAAGGGCGCCGGGCCCCCATCCGTAGTTCCCGTCCGTGCTCGTACCCGTGTTTCTGTCCGTACTTCCGTCCTTCTGTCCCCGGCGGTGTCCGGCCCTGTCCGACCGCGTCGGCGAGGGGGTGCCGCACGCTGGATAAGGTGGGCACCTGCGTACGGACTTAAGGGGCAGTAAGTGAACGACGGCGGTCAGAGGCGGTACGGCCCGCTCGGCAGAATCCTGGTGATCATTCCGACCTACAACGAGGCCGAGAACATCAAGCCGATCGTCAGCCGGGTGCGCGCCGCTGTGCCGGAAGCCGACATCCTGGTCGCCGACGACAACAGCCCGGACGGCACCGGCAAGATCGCCGACGAGATCGCCGCCGGGGACGGCCAGGTCCAGGTGCTGCACCGCAAGGGCAAGGAAGGACTCGGCGCGGCCTATCTCGCCGGCTTCCACTGGGGCACCGAGCACGGCTACGGCGTGCTCGTGGAGATGGACGCCGATGGCTCCCACCAGCCCGAGGAGCTGCCCAGGCTGCTCACCGCGCTCAAGGGCGCCGACCTGGTGCTCGGCTCGCGCTGGGTGCCGGGCGGGCGCGTGGTCAACTGGCCCAAGTCCCGCGAGATGATCTCCCGCGGCGGCAGCACGTACTCACGGCTCCTCCTCGGGCTGCGGACCAGGGACGTCACCGGCGGCTACCGGGCCTTCCGCGCCGAGACCCTGGAGGGCCTCGGCCTCGACCAGGTCGCCTCGCAGGGCTACTGCTTCCAGGTCGACCTGGCCCGCCGGGCCGTCGAGGCCGGGTACCACGTCGTCGAGGTGCCGATCACCTTCGTCGACCGGGAGGTCGGTGACTCCAAGATGAGCCGCGACATCCTGGTAGAGGCGCTCTGGCGGGTCACGTCCTGGGGTGTCACCTCCCGTACGAACCGGGTTCTGGGCCGCAAGGCGATCTGATCCGCCGTGCCCGCGGCCACCGGCGGCGGGCATCGGATCCGCCGCCCATGATCACCCCCTTGTGCCACTCGGACGCCCGTACGGGCACACTGGGGACCATGACGACCGGCACACCGCACCCGACCGCCCCCAAGCGCTCCCGCGCCCGTACCTTCGTCCCCCTCGCCATCGCCGCCTGGGCGGTGCTGGAGATCTGGCTGCTCACCGTCGTGGCCGACGCGGCGGGCGGATTCACCGTGCTGCTGCTCCTGGCGGCGGGCATCGTGCTCGGTGCCGCCGTGATGAAGCGGGCCGGCCGCCGGGCCTTCGGCAACCTCACCGAGACGCTCCAGCGGATGCCGGGGCAGCCCGGGGCCGCCGACGCCGCACCGGCCACCGGCTCGGGCGGCAGGGGCAACGGCTTCCTGATGCTCGGTGGACTGCTGCTGATGATCCCCGGGATCGTCTCGGACGTGGCGGGGCTGCTGCTGCTCGTGCCGCCGGTCCGTTCCCGGCTCGGCCGGTACGCGGAGCGGTCGCTGGAACGCCGGATGCGGGCCGCGAGCCCCGGAAGCCTCTCCGACGCCTTCCAGCAGGCCCGGATCCACCGGCCGGACGGAAAGGTCGTGCAGGGCGAGGTCGTCCGCGAGGACGGCGCACAGCAGGGCGCACGCCCCGACGAGGGTCCCCGTCCGCCGCTGACCCCCTGAGAACGGGCGAGCCCGTCCGCCGCTCGACCGCGGCGGACGGGACGCGACAGAGCCGCGGGCCGTGACACACAGTCGGTGTCACGGCCCGCGGCTCTGTCGTACTGAGGTGTTACGCGGTCAGTCAGGCAGACTTCCTGCTGTCCCGCGGATGCACGGCGATGTTCATGGCTCCGGAACGCAGGACCGCCAGCCTCTCGGCCAGCACTTCCTCCAGCTCCTCGCGTGTGCGCCGCTCCATGAGCATGTCCCAGTGCGTGCGCGCAGGCTTGCCCTTCTTCTCCTCGGGGCCATCCCCGTCCACCAGGAGTGCCATGGCGCCGCACGCCTTGCACTCCCACTCCGGCGGAATTTCCGCCTCTACCGAGAACGGCATCTCAAATCGATGTCCGTTCTGGCATGCGTACTCCACCGCCTGGCGCGGGGCCAGATCGATGCCGCGGTCCGTCTCGTAGCTGGTAACCACGAGTCGCGTGCCGCGGAGAGCTCGCTCACTCATGAATCGTGCCTCCCGGGCTTGTCGCCCACAGGACAGGTGTCGCTGTCGTCGTCATCCGGTCAACGTCCGGTCGGCGGTAAAGATTCCCGTTGCCGGTCATGCGTCGCCCGTCGTGCCGCTGCTTTTTCAGGTTTCCCAGGGTTTCAAGTACCCAGCGATGCCCGGTTTGTCACATTTGGTGGAAGTTGTCACCCAACGGTTCGGGTTCTTCCGCTCGCAGTAACGGTCCTCCGGGCAGGCCAAAGGCGTACACTACCGGCCTTTCACTTCAACGTCTAAATCCGTTCCGGAACGGGATTGCCCGCGGCCGCCACGGCCCGCCGGACCGGCACCCTCGCGAGCAGCACCGAACCGACCACGAAGAAGATCACCAGCGAGATGATCGCATCCCGGTAACTGCCGGTCAGCTGGTACGCGAGGCCGAACACCAGCGGCCCCAGCCAGCTCAGCCCGCGGTCGCTCATCTCGTACGCGGAGAAGTACTCGGCCTCCTTGCCGCGCGGCACCAGATGGGAGAAGAGCGAGCGCGACAGCGCCTGGCTGCCGCCCAGCACCAGGCCGATCGCCGACGCCAGCGCATAGAAGAAGACCGGCGCTCCGGCGGGGAGGAAATAGCCGGCGACGAGGATCAGCGTCCAGACGATGAGTGAACCGAGGATCGTGCGCTTCGCTCCGTACACCCGCGCCAGCCGCCCCATCCCCAGCGCTCCGGCCACCGCGAGCACCTGGACCAGCAGCACCGCCGTGATCAGGGTCGTCTGGTCGAGGTCCAGCTCCTCCGAGCCGTAGACCGATGCCTGGGAGATCACCGTCTGCACGCCGTCGTTGTAGACGAGGTACGCCAGCAGGAAGGAGAGCGTCAGCGGATGGCGGCGCATGTCGCGCAGGGTGGTCAGCAGCTGCCGCCAGCCCGAGCCGACCGCCCCCTCGCCGCCCGTCGACACATGCCGGTCGCGCAGCCGGCGCAGCGGTACGAGCGTGAAGGCGCCCCACCAGAGGCCGGCCGACGCGAGACAGATCCGTACCGAGTCGGACTCGGAGAGGCCGAAGGAGTCGTGCCCCGTGTAGAGGACCAGGTTCAGGATCAGGACGAGGGCGCCCGAGGTGTAGCCGAAGGCCCAGCCGCGCGAGGAGACCGCGTCCCGCTCCTCCGGTCCGGCGATCTGCGGAAGATAGGCGTTGTAGAGCACCATCGACACCGAGATCGCGGCGTTCGCCACGATCAGCAGGAACGCGCCCAGCAGATAGCGGTGACCGTCCAGGAAGAACATGCCGGTGGTCGCGGCGGCCCCCGTGTAGGCGGCGGCCGCGAGCAGTGGCTTCTTGCGCCCCGTACGGTCCGCGGCGGCGCCCGCGATCGGCATCACGATCACCGCGACCACGACCGACACGGAGACGGCGTAGGCGAACAGCGACCCGGCGCGGACCGGAATGCCCAGCGGGTGCACGAAGCCGTCGGCGTCGGAGGCCGCCTTGGCTATCGAGGTGAGATAGGGGCCGATGAAGACCGTCAGGACGCTCGTCGAATAGACGGAGCAGGCGAAGTCGTAGAAGTACCAGCCGTGTTGCTCACGTCTGCGGCTCGCGGCATCGGCGGAATCCGCCGGTGGTTCCGTCGGCTCGGCGGTCTCCGCGGTCTCGGCGCTCAACCCGCATCCCCTCGTCTCATCCCCGTGAAGACCCTCGCACGGCCCGCGTCAGGCCCAGGCCCCCCGCTCGCTCAGCACCGTGCGCAGCGTCTCGATGTGATCGGTCATGATGCCATCCACGCCGAGATCGAGGAGCGCTGCCATCCGCTCGGGCTCGTTCACGGTCCAGACGTGCACCTGGAGTCCGCGTGCGTGCGCCTCGCGCACGAACCGCCGGTCGACCACCCGGACGCCGTTCTGGCTCTCCGGCACCTGCGCGCACACCGCGCCCGCCCGCAGCGCCGCCGGTATCCCGTACGAGCGCAGCCGCAGGCCCAGCACGCCGCGGACGCCATAGGAGGTGGCGAGGCGGGGGCCGGCCAGCCGGTGGGCCCTGGCGACCCGGGCCTCCGAGAACGAGCCGACGCACACCCGGTCCCAGGCATCCGTGCGGCGGATCAGCTCGACCAGCGGGACCAGCGCGGACCCGGCCTTGATATCGACGTTCCAGCGGGCCCCGGGGAACGTCTCCAGCAGTTCCTCGAACAGCGGCAGCGGCTCCCGGCCCGCCACCCTGGCCCGCCGCACCTCGCTCCAGGGCAGCTCGGCGATCCGGCCGCGGGCGTCCGTCACCCGGTCCAGGGTGGCGTCGTGGAAGGCCATCAGGCGGCCGTCCGACGTGGTGTGCACATCGGTCTCGAAATAGCGGTACCCGGCGTCGGCGGCCCGGCGGAACGCGGCCGCGGTGTTCTCGATCCCGTCCGCCGCGCCGCCCCGGTGGGCGAAGGGGATCGTCGCGGGATGGTCCAGGTAGGGATGGCGTACTGAGGTCACTGCGGAAGTATGGCCTGCTCCGGTGTCCGGGCGGTGACGGCGGCGTCGCCGTTGCCCGGCGCGGGCGCGACGGCGCCCTTCTCGCCGGCCCCGGGCTGCTGCCCGGCCGGCTTCCCGCCGACCGCGAAGACGCGCAGGAAGAACTGGGCGAGCGGACCGATGGCCAGGGCGTACAGGACCGTGCCCACGCCCAGGGAGCCGCCGAGCAGGAAGCCGGTCACCACGACCACCACCTCGATCAGCGTCCGCACCAGCCGTACGGACCGGCCGGTGCGCAGATGCAGCCCGGTCATGAGACCGTCGCGGGGACCCGGCCCGAACCGCGCGGCTATGTACAGCCCGGTGGCGACGCCATTGACCACGACCCCCGCGACCAGCACGGCGATCTGCGCGACCAGGCCGTGCACCTCGGGTACGAGCGCGAGCGTGCCGTCCATGGCGATCCCGACGGCGAAGACATTGGAGACGGTGCCCAGCCCCGGACGCTGCCGGAGCGGGATCCACAGCAGCAGAACGGCGGCACCGACGATGATCGAGACGACCCCGATGGACAGGCTGGTGCGCTCGGCGAGTCCCTGGTGCAGCACGCCCCAGGGTTCGAGCCCCAGACCGGCGCGGACCAGGAGCGCGGAGCTGGCCCCGTACAGCGCGAGACCGACGTACAGCTGGATCAGCCGACGGGTGAGGTGCGCCCCGCGAGGGACGGCGGCGGTGGACAAGGAGTGCCCCCTGGTGTGGTGGTAGTGGACTGCCGCATGTCACTCTGTGGCAGGGGATTGGCCGCCAACTATGGCCAATCCGAGGAAGGTGGACTGATTTCCATGGCTCAGTGGACTTCGGCGGTGGGTGCGGCACAGCTCGCCCGGCAGCTCCGGGCCCAACAGCCCCGGCCCGCCGGACAGGGCGCCCGCAGACCGCCCGCCTATCGCGCGCTGGCCGACGGGATCCGCCTGCTGGTCCTCGAAGGCCGGGTGCCGGTCGCCGCCAGGCTCCCCGCCGAACGCGAACTGGCGCTCGCCCTCTCCGTCAGCCGCACCACCGTCGCCGCCGCGTACGAGACGCTGCGCACCGAGGGGTTCCTGGAGTCCCGCCGGGGAGCGGGCAGCTGGACCGCCGTGCCCGCGGGGAACCCGCTGCCCGCGCGCGGTCTGGAGCCGCTGCCCCCGGAGTCCCTCGGCTCGATGATCGACCTGGGCTGCGCCTCGCTGCCCGCCCCCGAACCGTGGCTGACCCGGGCGGTCCAGGGCGCCCTCGAGGAGCTCGCGCCGTACGCCCACACCCACGGCGACTACCCGGCGGGCCTGCCCGCGCTGCGGCAGATGATCGCCGACCGCTACACCGGGCGGGGCATCCCGACCATGCCCGAACAGATCATGGTCACCACCGGTGCCATGGGCGCGATCGACGCGATCTGCCACCTCTTCGCGGGCCGCGGCGAGCGGATCGCGGTGGAGTCCCCGAGCTACGCCAACATCCTTCAGCTGATGCGGGAGACGGGTGCCCGGCTGGTGCCGGTGGCGATGGAGGAGGGGCTCGCCGGCTGGGACATGAACCGGTGGCGGCAGGTGCTGCGGGACGCGGCACCGCGGCTCGCCTATGTCGTCGCCGACTTCCACAACCCGACCGGCGCGCTGGCCGACGAGGACCGGCGGCGTGCGCTGGTGGACGCGGCCCGCTCCGCCGGAACGGTCCTGGTCGTCGACGAGACCATGAACGAGCTCTGCCTCGACCCCGAGGTGCGGATGCCCCGCCGCGTCTGCGCCTTCGACCCGGCGGGCTCCACCGTGATCACGGTCGGGTCGGCGAGCAAGGCCTTCTGGGCGGGCATGCGGATCGGCTGGGTGCGCGCCGCCCCGGACGTGATCCGCAGCCTGGTAGCCGCCCGCGCCTACGCCGACATGGGCACGCCGGTCCTCGAACAGCTCGCCGTGAACTGGCTGATGCGTACCGGCGGCTGGGAGGAGGCCGTGCAGGTCCGGCGCGAACAGGCCCGGGAGAACCGGGACGCGCTCGTCGCCGCGGTCCGCCGGGAGCTGCCCGACTGGGAGTTCTCCGTCCCGCGCGGCGGTCTGACGCTCTGGGTGCGCACCGGCGGCCTCTCCGGCTCCCGGCTGGCGGTGGCCGGGGAGCGGGTCGGAGTCCGGGTCCCGTCCGGTCCCCGGTTCGGGGTCGACGGCGCCTTCGAGGGGTACGTGCGGCTGCCGTTCACGGTCGCGGGGCCGGTCGCGGACGAGGCGGCGGCCCGGCTCGCGGCGGCGGCCCGGCTGGTCGGGTCGGGGGCGGGTGCGGGGATCGAGGCGCCGCGGACGTTCGTCGCCTGACCGGACACGGAGGGGCGGGGTGACCGATCGGTCACCCCGCCCCTCCGTGTCCGGGTCCGTTCAGTCGGTGACGACCAGGCCCTCGACGGCCACGGTGGCGGTGCGCGGCAGTGCCGGGTCCGGGACGCCCGCCCCGGCCGGTACGGCCGCCTCGACCGCCGTGTGCCGCTCGGGGAGCAGCCCGAGGACCGCCTGCCGCTGCGCCTCGCCGGTCGCCTCGTCGTACGGATCGGGGGTGGCCGGGACCTGGAGCCGCAGCACCGGACCGGTGCCGAGGCGCGCGTATCCGCGGCCGGGCGGGACATCGGCGGCCGGGGTGGTGTGCGGCTCGGTGCCGAGCACCGATTCCACCTGCTCGCGGGAGCAGTGGCCGAGCACGGCCCGGGCCCGGCAGTGGGTCCGCACGGTCTCGCCGAGGGTGTCCAGGCTGTCGAACTGATCGGTGAGGACCACGGTGACGCCGGCCGCCCTGCCGTGCCGCAGCGGCACCTGGAGCAGCTCCTGCGGGTCCGGCCTGCCGTCGGCGGCGGCCAGATGGCCGAGGGCGCCGGGCCGGTCGAGCAGGATCCAGAGCGGGCGCCTGATGTCGTCGGGCAGGGGGTGGCCGGCCTGCCGGGCCCGGTTCGCGGCGATGAGCCGCCGTTCCGTCTCGTGGGCCGCCCATTCCAGGGTGGCCAGCGCGCCGGTCAGACCGCACTCCACGGCCAGTACGCCGTCGCGCCCGGTCAGGAAGGCGTACTCGCCGGTTCCGCTGCCGTCGACGATCAGGATGTCGCCGTGCTGGAGCGCCTGCAGGGCGATGGAGCGCATCAGGGTCGTGGTGCCGCTGCCGGGCTGCCCGATCGCCAGCAGGTGCGGTTCGGTGGAGCGGGCGCCGGTCCGCCAGACGACCGGGGGGACATCGAGGGTGGTGTCGCCGTCGTGCACCGGAACCGTGCGCTGCACCGCGTCGCCGTCGGTGAAGCCGAGTACGGTCTCGCCGGGGGCGGTGACGAAGCGCTGGGCGCCGATCGACGTGGGCAGGGCGCCGAGGACGGTCATGACGAGATGGTTGCCCTCCTCGTCCCAGGCGAAGTGGTACTCGCGGCCACGGCCGGACTTGGCGTGGAGCAGCCGCTCGATCCGGGCGCGGGAGGCGGCCTCGCTGTCGGTGAAGTAGGCGGGGTACGTGACCTGGAGGCGGGTCAGCCGCCCGTCGCCGTCGAACTCGTAGCCGCTGAAGGCCTTCTCCCAGTCGCCGCCGTGGGAGAACAGCGGACCGGGGTCGTCGGCCACGGAGAAGTACGGCACGAGCGCCTCGTACAGCGACCGCAGCCGTGCCGTCTCCGCCTCGTCGGGACCGGTCTTCACGGGGGTCCGCTCCCGCCCCTTCCAGGCGGCGGCGGCCATCACCGACACCAGGGCGATCAGACTGCCGTACGGCATGAGCGCGAAGGCGAGTACGCAGGCCGCGACGAGGAACAGCGCGGGGCCACGCTTGTCCTTGGGCGTCGCGGCCCACTTCTGCCGTCCGGCTCCGGCCAGCAGCCGCAGACCACGCGTGATCGTGATCAGCGGCTGGAGGACGTCCGTGGCGTTGTCGGCGGCCGTGCGCGCGAACTCGCGACTGCGAGTGATCGAGGCGTTGCCGCTGCTCAGAATGCGGGGGAGTGGTCGCCGGGCCACGTCGGTCTCCTGAAGGGGTGGGAGCGGTCGCGGAGGGTCAGAACTTGATCCCGCCCAGGAGGCCGGCGAGACTCGCGCCGCCCGCGGTGATGCTCGGCGCGATGGCGGTGCCTGCCAGATAGAAACCGAACAGGGCAGTGACGAGGGCGTGCGAGGCCTTGAGGCCGTCCTTCCTGAAGAACAGGAAGACGATGATGCCGAGAATGACGACGCCTGACATGGACAGGATCATGAGTGGTTCTCCTGGTTGGGGGGACAGTCACCATGAGTCCTTCCAGGTTCACCGGAAGTATCTATACGATAAAAGCTGCATTTGGGTGAAAAGTCGTTATTTTCACTTGAATGGCCGCCCGGGTGGTCCCGGTGGGGCGGCACGTGCGGTGTCGCGTACCGTTCCGCCGCACCCTTCGTGATCCTCTGCCACGGGTGGGGCCGGGGCATGTGCCCGGTCGGGCAGTACCCTGTCGGTTCACTCGTACGGCCCCACGGCGTACGTCCCGGCAGGTCGACAGTGGTGAAACCGGATAATGGAAGGCGGTCCGTCCGATGAGCGAAACCCCCGATCCCGAGGTGGTCGAGCTGGCGACGAAGGTCTTCGACCTCGCCCGCCGCGGTGAGACCGAGGCGCTCGCCGCGTACGTCGACGCGGGCGTCCCCGCGAACCTCACCAACGACCGGGGCGACACGCTGCTGATGCTCGCCGCCTACCACGGGCACGCCGCCGCCGTCACGGCCCTCGTCGGCCGGGGCGCCGACCCGGACCGGGCCAACGACCGCGGGCAGACGCCGCTCGCCGGTGCCGTTTTCAAGGGAGAGGGCGCGGTGATCGAGGCGCTGCTCTCCGCCGGGGCGGATCCGGCCGCAGGAACACCCTCCGCCGTCGACACCGCCCGCATGTTCGGCAAGGCCGACCTGCTGGAACTCTTCGGTTCCCGCTGACCGGGTACGTCGTAAATGTGGTCGCGGTGGCGAAATGGCTGGGTCATCATGACGTCGCGGGCCCGGTTCCGGGCCACCGACGAGAGGCAGAGGAAGATGGTCTACACCAAGCAGAAGACGGCGGTCGGCCGATCATGTTGCTGCGCGGCGTAGTGCCCACCCGGCACTTGGAACTGCACAGTCCCGGTTGCGTCGACAGCTTGATGTGAGGCTTTTTCCATGTTTGATCCGTTCATAGCGCCGAGCGGCACCCTGCTCGGCCTGCTGCAGAGGGGCCGTGGCGATGGAACGCTCCACGCGCTCGCCGCACCACGCCCCGAGGCCCTGGCGGCTCTCAACCACTGCGTCCTGAGCGATCCGCGTCACGACTGGCAGGTGGAGAACCGCTCCCTCTACTACGCGCGCCTCTATCTCGACCTCGACGGCGGCATCGAAGAGATCGAACGCCATCTGTGCGATCCCGACGACCACCTCGACACCGACGACTCGCGCACCGGGCTGGCCCTCGCCGTACTCGGCCACCTCGCCTCGTACGGTCGCGGCGACGCCCTGGCCCTGCTGCGGCGGTACGCCGCGACCGGTGCCAACTGGGCCTGGGCCCTGGACGAGCTCGCCCTCCGCGACGACGACGCGGGACTGCGCGCCCTCGCCGTGCCCGTGCTCGGCCGCTTCCCGGCCACCGCGGAGGGCGCCGCCGAGCTGGCCGCCGTCGTACGGGACGCCTACGAGCCCCGCCCCTGGCGGCTCTGGGCGGACGACCCGCGCGAAACGGTCGGCGCCAGGGTCAGGGCCGCCTCGGAACAGGGCTCCTTCGACCGCTGGCAGCGCCAGATGCGGCCCGGCGGCCCCCGTCCCGGCTGGAGCGTCCAGGCGGTCTTCGACTGGGCCCAGCAGGGACTCGAACGCGGCACCCCCCTCCATGTGCCGGCCGCCCGCTGCCTCACCGCCGTCGCGGGCCCCGAGGACCGGCCCACCATCGTCGAGGCCGCCCGCAGCGGTCCGGAGGGCGCCCGCTGTGCCGCGCTGCACTACCTGGCCGAGGCCAGGGACCCGGCCGTACTCGACCTGATCGAGACCGGAGCGGTCAGCGCCTCGCGCACCGTCGCCGACGCGGCCGTCTCCGCCTTCGAGCGGATGTGCGGCGACGCGGCGGTGGACCGCGCCCGGCGCTGGGCCCGACGGCCCGACGCGCTGGGTGCCTCCGCGGCCGGTGTGCTGGCCTGCCGGGGCGGCGCCCAGGACGCCCCCGTGGTCCTCGCCGCGCTCCGCGAGGCCGTACGGGGCGAGGGGCCGGACGCACCACGCCTGTGGACCCTCGTCGACGGCACGGGACGGCTGGGCATCGGCTGCGCCGCTCCCGTACTGCGCCATGTCTACCGGGAGACGTCCTCCTCGCATCTGCGCGGCCGGACGGCCCGCGCACTGGCCGCCACCGACCCCTCCTTCCCCACCGGATTCGCCGTCGAGTGCCTCTGGGACTGCGAGGAGACCACCCGGGAGGTCGCCGCACTCCACGCGGAGACCGGCGACATCAGAGTCGCCGAGCGACTCCGCCGCCTCGCCGCCGACCCGGCCGAGGAGGCCGAGGTGCAGACGGCGGTACGCAGCAGGATCGGGCCCGACACCCCTGCGGCCTGACCGGGCGGTGACAGCGACGCGCGTCGGGGGCGCGCGGCGCACCACGGGCGGCCTCGCCCGGAAGCACGGAAGGCGGCCCGGCCCCGCGGGAGGAACCCGGCGGCGCCCGGCTCAAACGCTCACTGGACGTTCCCCGGACGGAAAGATCCAAGCCGGCCCGGTCACGTCCGGCGTGGCGAGAACACGGACATGCGTGTCGTCATCGTCACCGAATCCTTCCCGCCCGATGTCAGCGGCGTGGCCCACCGCACCCTGCAGACGGCCCGGCATCCCGCCCGCCGCGGCCACGAACCGCTCGTCGTCGCCCCGGCCACCGTCGGAGCGGTGACCACGTCCCGTCCGGATCTTCCCGGCATCTTCGAACCCGGCACCCCCTGCCCCGTGGTGCGCGTCCCCTCCCTCCCGCTGCCCGGCTACCCCCACCCAGGTCCGGGTCGCACTGCCGAGCCGACGGCTGACCGCCGCCCTCACCGCACACCGCGCCGAACTCGTCCATCTGGCCGACCCCGGTGCCGTGCTCGGGCTGCCCGCGCCGCTGGACACACGCTGGCCCGGCGGCAGGCCGGAGTGAACGCCGTGGTCCACGCGCTGTCCGACCGCTACGACGCCGTTCATCTGCACCTGGCGGACCGGTCCCGGGTCGGCGACCGCTCGCTGTGGAGCCCCGACCGGCTCCATCCGGCCGAACGCGGTCACCGGACCGTCGCGGCGGGCTTCCACGCGCTGCTGGCCGCCCGGGGGCTGGCGCTCGGTGCGCCACCGGGGCTCGAACCACGCCAACCGCCCCCGGGCCGCCTCGACTCATGGCGCCGGCTGGCCACCGCGGGCACCGGCCGGCTGGCCCGCAGGAGCACCGATCTGCTGCCCCAGCTGATGTGCCTGGCCGGCGCCGAACTGTGGCACCGGGCCTGCGGCACGGGCGCACACCTCGACCGGCGCGCCGAGGAGGCCCTGCGGAGCGCGCCGGCCGCTCTACCGCCGCGCGGTGTGCCGGGAACGGCGGAACAGGCCGCGCCGTCGGCGCCGGTGGCCGTGGCACGGGCCAGAATGGAGGGATGACGGGACGCTGGGAGTTCTGGATCGACCGGGGCGGGACGTTCACCGATGTCGTGGGGCGGGATCCGGGCGGGCGCCTGGTCACCCGCAAGCTGCTCTCCCACGACCCGGACCGCTACCGCGACGCCGCCGTGGCCGGGATCCGGGCGCTGCTCGGCCTCGGCCCCACCGACCCGGTCCCCACCGACCGGGTCGGTGCGGTACGGATCGGCACGACGGTCGCCACCAACGCCCTGCTGGAGCGGCGCGGCGAGCCGACCGTCCTGGTCATCACGGAAGGCTTCCGGGACGCCCTGCGCATCGCGTACCAGAACCGGCCGCGCCTCTTCGACCGCCGCATCCTGCTGCCCGAGGCGGTCTACGAGCGGGTGATCGAGGTACCCGAGCGGATCGACGCCCACGGCGAGGTCGTCGTCCCCCTGGACCGGGAAGCGGTCGCCGAACGCCTGAGAGCCGCCCGCGCCGACGGACTGCGCAGCGCGGCCGTCGTCCTGATGCACGGCTACCGCCACCCCGGACACGAGAGCGCCGTGGCCGAAGCCGCCCGCGAGGCGGGCTTCACCCAGGTCAGCTGCTCGCACGAGGTGAGCCCGCTGATCAAGCTCGTACCGCGCGGCGACACCACCGTCGTCGACGCCTACCTCTCGCCGATCCTGCGCCGGTACGTCGACGAGGTCGCCGGTGAACTCGACGGCATCCGGCTGATGTTCATGCAGTCCAACGGCGGACTGCGCGAAGCCTCCCACTTCCGGGGCAAGGACGCCGTGCTCTCCGGCCCCGCCGGTGGCGTGGTCGGTATGGCCCGCACCTCCGAACAGGCCGGATTCGGCCGGGTCATCGGCTTCGACATGGGCGGCACGTCCACCGATGTGTCCCACTACGCGGGCGAGTTCGAGCGCGAGCTCGGCACCCAGGTCGCCGGTGTGCGGATGAGCGCCCCGATGATGAGCATCCACACCGTCGCGGCCGGCGGCGGCTCCGTCCTGCACTTCGACGGCCGGCGCCAGCGGGTCGGCCCGGACTCGGCGGGCGCGATCCCCGGGCCGGCCTGCTACCGTCGCGGCGGCCCGCTGACCGTCACCGACGCCAATGTGATGCTCGGCCGGATCCAGCCCGCCCACTTCCCGGCCGTCTTCGGACCCGATGGAGACCTCCCGCTCGACGCGGCGCTGGTCCGCGAACGCTTCGACGCGCTCGCCGAGGACGTGACCCGCGCCACCGGAACACGGCGCACGGCCGCCGAGACCGCCGCCGGGTTCCTGGAGATCGCCGTGCTCAACATGGCGAACGCGGTCAAGAAGATCTCCGTGCAGCGCGGGCACGACATCACCCGCTACGCCCTGACCGGCTTCGGCGGCGCCGGTGGCCAGCACGTCTGCGCCGTAGCCGACTCCCTGGGCATCGACACGGTCCTCGTACCGCCGCTGGCGGGTGTGCTGTCCGCGTACGGCATCGGTCTCGCTGACGCCACCGCGATGCGCGAGCAGTCGGTGGAGGCGGAACTGAACGAGGCGACCCGGACCGCGGTGGGCGGACTCTGCGACGAACTGGCCGCCCGGACCCGCGCCGAACTGCGCGCCGACGCCGTCCCCGACGACGCGATCAGCACCCGCGCCCGCGTACTGCTCCGCTACGCCGGTACGGATTCGAGCCTGCCCGTCGACCTGGACACCGCACCCGCCATGGCCGCGGCGTTCACCGCCGAGCACCGGGCGCGCTACGCGTTCACCATGGACAAACCCCTGGTCGTCGAAGCGGTCTCGGTCGAGGCGACCGGAACGGCGGACCGGCACGATCCGCGCCCGGCCGGGCGCACGCCCCGCACGGGCGCCAAGCCCCGGCCGCACGACACCGTGAGGATGTTCACCGAAGGCCGGTGGCAGGAGACCCCGCTCCACCGCCGCGAGGACCTGCGGCCCGGGGACACCGTGACCGGCCCCGCGGTGATCGCCGAGGCGGACGCCACCACCGTCGTCGACCCCGGCTGGCAGGCCGTTCCCGCCGACACCGGCCATCTGCTGCTCACCAGGGTCCGCCCGCGCCCGGACCGCACGGCCGTCGGCACCCGGGTCGACCCCGTCATGCTGGAGGTCTTCAACAACCTCTTCATGTCGATCGCCGAGCAGATGGGAGTGCGCCTGGAGAACACGGCCCACTCCGTCAACATCAAGGAGCGGCTCGACTTCTCCTGCGCGCTCTTCGACGCGGACGGCAATCTGATCGCCAACGCCCCGCACATCCCGGTCCACCTCGGCTCGATGGGCGAGTCCATCAAGGAGGTGCTGCGGCGCAACGGCGCCGCGATGCGTCCCGGTGACGCGTACGCCGTCAACGATCCGTACCACGGCGGCACCCATCTGCCCGACGTGACCGTGGTGACACCGGTCTTCGACGAGACCGGCGGCGAACGGCCCCGGCTGCGCTTCCTGGTGGCCTCGCGGGGGCACCACGCAGAGATCGGCGGCATCACCCCCGGCTCCATGCCCGCCTTCAGCCGTACCGTCCACGAGGAAGGCGTGCTGTTCGACAACTGGCTGCTGGTACGCGACGGCAGGTTCCGCGAGGACGAGACGCGCGAGCTTCTCACCACCGCCGCGTACCCCTCCCGCGACCCGGAGACCAACCTCGCCGACCTGCGCGCCCAGATCGCCGCCAACGAGAAGGGCATCGCCGAACTCCGGCGCATGGTCGAACAGTTCGGCCCCGACGCCGTCGCCGCGTACATGGGGCACGTGCAGGACAACGCCGAGGAGTCCGTCCGCCGGATCCTCGCCGGACTCCACGACGGCGCCTACCGCTACGAGACCGACAACGGCGCCGTCATCGAGGTCGCCCTCACCGTCGACCGGACCGCCCGCAGCGCGGTCGTCGACTTCACCGGCACCTCACCGCAGCAGCCGGGCAATTTCAACGCGCCGAGATCCGTGGTCATGGCGGCCGTGCTGTACGTCTTCCGGACCCTGGTCGCCGAGGACATCCCCCTCAACAGCGGCTGCCTCGAACCCCTGGAGGTCCGCATCCCGGAGGGCTCCATGCTGGCCCCCGTCCACCCGGCGGCCACCGTCGCGGGAAACGTGGAGACGTCCCAGGCCGTCACCGGCGCCCTGTACGGGGCCCTCGGCATCCAGGCCGAGGGCTCGGGCACCATGAACAACCTCACCTTCGGCAACGAACGCGTCCAGTACTACGAGACCGTGGCGAGCGGTTCGGGCGCGGGCGAGGACTTCGACGGCGCCGACGCCGTACAGACCCATATGACCAACTCCCGCCTCACCGACCCCGAAGTCCTCGAATGGCGCTACCCCGTCCTGCTGGAGAGCTTCGCGGTGCGCGAGGGCAGCGGGGGCGGCGGGCGCCGGCACGGCGGCTGCGGCGTGGAGCGGCGGCTCCGCTTCCTGGAACCCGTCACCGTGGCACTGCTCTCGGGCCACCGCCGGGTCCGGCCGTACGGAATGGCGGGCGGCGAACCGGGCACACTCGGCGACCAGCACATCGAGCACCCGGACGGCCGGGCGGACACACCCCTGCGCGGCTGCGACACCGCCGAGCTGGAGCCGGGGGACGTCCTGGTGCTGCGCACGCCGGGCGGCGGGGGCTACGGAACCCCGGAGCCGGGCCGCGACGACCGTACCGGAGGCGGCGAGGAGCAACGGTGACGCGGGGTCGCTTCTGCGCCGTTTCGACCGTTGTCGGTGCGAGGACCTAATCTGTGCAGCGTGACTTCGCCTGCCTACACGGACAACGCTGCGCCCCAGCTCAGCGCGGGGCCGCGGCCCGCCCCGGGCCCGGCCGCCGACGAGGGGCTCTCGCGGCGGCTGCGCGCGCTCGCCTGCACGGCGCCGCTGCACGACCTCGATGTGCGCAAGGCGAATCTGGCCGGTGAGTACACGGTCTACGCGATGGCCGAGGTCGCCCTCGCCGCGATCGACCTCGTCACCCTCAACATGGACTTCGACACGGGTGCCGACCACGACCAGATAGTGACCAGACTGCTGCCCCGCGTCGCCGCCCAGGCCCCGGGCCGCCCCGTCGCCGAGCACGAGCGGGTCGCGCGCTGGGTGCTGGAGAACCTGATCAACGTCGGCAGCGTGGACCGCGGATTCCGCGCGGTGTACGGCACGTTCGGCCCCGACGGGGTGTACGTCCGCCGGGACTACGACTTCAAGCTGATCGAGGAGGTCCCCGGCTACGGCGGCACCGTCTACCTCCGGGCCACCGACGAAGCGGTCAACGTCCTGGTCGGCGCCCTCGACACGGACGTCACCAGTGCCCAGATCGCCGCAGAGGTGAAGCTGGAGGTCCTCATCAGCCGGGGCCGCCTCGCGGACGCGCAGCTCGCCGCCGAGCAGGCCCGCTACCGCACCGTGCAGTACGCGGAAACCCTCCGCAAGACGCTGGAGGCCACCCGGCGCAACGTCCGCGCCGTCGACTGGCTCAACGCGGTCCCCGACATGATCGCCGAAGCGCTGGACCACGTCGCCGACCGCTACCGCCACGAGAACGCCATCCTCACCAACATCCGCAAGGCGCGCGACGAGGCGGAGGAGCCCGAGCACAAACGCCGCGCCGCCGAACTCGTCGACATCGTCAAGGACTGCATCCGCCGCCACACCCAGCTGCAGTCCCGTCTGCTCGAAGCCGGCCCGCTGTTCCGCGCCGAACAGGACCGGCAGGCCTTCGCCACCCCCACGGCCCGCACCGGCCTCGATCTGTACGGCCAGTTGGTCGCCCCGCTGCTGCCGCTCCCCGTCGAACAGGCCATCCGCGTCACCGACGCCTTCTTCGCCCACGGCACCGGGCTGCGCACCCCCACCTCGGTACGGGTGGGCGACCTCGTCGACCTGCTGCTCACCCCGCCCCTGGAGCGGGAGCACCTGGGCGCCGAGATGCCCGAGCCCGATCTGATCGCCACCCCCGACGACAGCAGGTTCAGCGAGGAGCAGCTCGCGAGCGCCATGGACCTCCTCGACCTGGAACACGACGCCCCGCGCCGGCTCTCCGGACTCCTCACCGAGGCCCGGCGCCGCGATCCCGAACTGCCCTACCTGGTCGCCCTGCTGGCGGTGCACGCCGCCAGCCCACCGGTCGGAACCGCCTATCGGCAGGGCGAGAGGCGGCTGCTGTTCTCCGTCGACGACGGCACGCAGCTCGACGACCCGGAGTTCGGCGGCGCGGACCTGATCGTGGGCACGGCCCTGCTGGACGCGGCTGGTATGGCCGCGGACCGCACGGAGGCGTCATGACCCGCGCGGCGCGCACGACCCCGCCCCTCCTCGCAGACACCCGCGCCGCGGACCCGGACCGCACCGCGCCGCCCGGCACGGACTCCGTGAGAGCCGGCGCCGCCCACCCCGTACCGAAGACTTTCCGCAGCAAGGAGCGACCGTCGTGAGCGACCACCGCGCACAGCACACCGACGCGTGGAGCGAGCCGACCGCCGCGTACCCGACGGAGGGCACGGGCCCCGCCGACCAGGCGGTGCACACGACAGCAGCCCCGCCCGTCACCCCGGCCGACGCGGCCGACGCCGCCCGGCTCGTCGCCTTCGGCCTCCAGCCCAAGCTGCTCCCCGCCCGCGACGCCGAATACGCCGAACTGCTCCGCCGCTACCGGGAGGCCCCTGCCTTCGCCCGGCTCGCCGACGCCGTGGCGACCGGGCTCGGCCTGGTCGTGCTGGAGGTGTCCACCCGCGCCGGCATGGCCGTCACCGCCGGCGAGGACTCCGTCTTCGCCGTCCGCATGGGCGACTACGCCCGCCGCGCCTCGTCCGACTCCGCCGACCGCTTCCTGCACGGGCTCGCCCACCTCGCCGTCGCCGCGATGGCCTTCCCCCGCCCCGAGGACCTGGCCGACGACGCGTACATCGGCCGGATCACGGTCAACGGCGTCGACTCGTTCGTACGCCAGGCGTGCCACCGCCTGGAGGAGCGCGCCGAGGAGCACGGGGACAACACCGACCCCGCCACCGACGCCCCCGGACTCGAAGCGGCCTGGCGGATCTACGCCCGGCGCAGCTCCACCGGCGCCACGAAGGACGCCCGGCGACTGGCCGGCTCCACCACCGGCATCGTCGGCAAGGCCGTCGCCTTCCTCACCGACTCCGGCTTCCTCCAGCGCACCGGGGACGACGCCGGGGGCGCCTTCCGCACCACCGCCCGCTACCAGCTCCAGGTCCGCGACATGGCAGGCAGCGCCGCCATGGCCGAACTGCTGGAGCTGGGCGTCGTACCGGTCACCGATGGCACGGCGACGCTGCTCCCGCCGCCCGACCCCGACGACCTGGAGCTGGCCGCCGACGCGGGCTTGCCCTTCCACGCCTGACCGGCCCGCCCCACCACCGCCGTCTCCCTCCCGCTGCCTGAACGACGAGAGTCCGCCGCCATGTACGAGCTGTCCCGGGTCCGCCTCTACTCCATCGGGCCTGCCGGTGCGCGCTACGCCGACACCGTGCTTGACCTGCGTGGAGTGGGCGAGCCCGTGCCCAACCCCGCGCCGGCCCAGGCGGAGTTCTTCGAGGAGGAGCCGACCGGGCCGCCGCGCCGCCCCGCCCCGGCCGGTGTGCTCTTCCTGGAGAACGGCGGCGGCAAGTCGGTGCTGCTGAAGCTGATCTTCTCGGTGATGCTGCCCGGCCACCGCAACACCCTCGGCGGCGCCAGCTCCGGAGTGCTGCGCAAGTTCCTGCTCGCCGACGACTGCGGCCATGTCGCCCTGGAGTGGCAGCACACCCTCACCGGCGAGTGCGTGGTCGTCGGCAAGGTCAGCGAATGGCGCGGCCGACAGGTCTCCAACGACCCGCGGAAGTTCGCCGAGGCCTGGTACTCCTTCCGGCCCGGACCCGGCCTCAGCCTGGACTCCCTGCCGGTCGCCGAGGCGACGTCCGTACGACGGCCCGTCGAAGGCGTCTCCGGCGCGCAGGGCCGACGGCGCACGATGAAGGGCTTCCGCGACGCCCTCACCGAGGCGGGCAAGTTCTACCAGCACCTCGACGTGCACTGGGAAGAGATCCACGACCGCTGGAACGAGCACCTCGGAGACCTCGGGCTCGACCCCGAACTCTTCCGCTACCAGCGCGAGATGAACGCCGACGAGGGCGAGGCGGCCGGACTCTTCGCGGTCAAGAAGGACTCCGACTTCACTGACCTGCTGCTCCGCGCCGTCACCGACACCCGCGACACCGACGGCCTCGCCGACCTGGTGAGCGGCTTCGGCAACAAGCTGGGCCGCCGCGCCGAGCTGACCGCCGAACGCGACTTCACCGCGGGCTCGGTCGACCTCCTCGGCCGGATCGTCGAGGCCGCAGGCACCCGCTCCCGTGCCCGGGACATCCACGCCGGAGCCGAGCGCCGTACCCGTACGCTCGCCCGCAGGCTCGCCGCCCGCGCCGGACAGGAACGCGGCCGGACCGCCGAGCTGGCCCAGCAGGTGACCGGCGCCGCGCACACCGTCACCACGGCCGAACAGGCCCGCGGCCGCAGCGCCCTGATCGCCGCCGAACTGGCCTACCGGCACGCCTCCCTGGCCCTGACCGCGGCCGAGAAGGGCGCCGCCGCCCAACGCCGCGAGCTGGGCGACGCCCGCACCCTGTACTCCGCCTGGCAGGCCGCCGAGGCCGTACTGCGCCACCGCGCCGCCGCCGACCGCTCCGCACGGGTGGCCGTCGCCATCCGCGAGGCCGAACGGGACGCAGCGCCCGCGCTCGCCGCCCGCGCCGAGGCCGCCGCCGACCTCGTCCGGGCGCTGCACACCGCCGCCGAGGCCGGTGAGACCCGCGCCAACGAGGAGGAGGAGCGCTCCGACACCCTCCAGGCCGCGGGCGAGACCGCCCACCGGGACGCCACCACCGCCGCGACCGAGGCCCAGCGCGCCCGCAGCGAGGCCGGACATCTGCGCCAGCGCCTCGCCGAGGTCGAGCAGGAGACGGCCCAGGCGGTACGGGCCGGCTGGCTCGACGACACCGCCCCGGACGCCGACCCGGCGCGCGCGGCCCTCGCCGCCAGCGACGCCGAGACGTCCGCCGTCGCCGCCTGGGACACCGCCAGGGAGGCCGCCCGCTCGGCGGCCGACACGGCCAGGCAGGCCGCGGCCGCCGACAGCCGCGCCGAACTCGCGGCGGCGCGCGCGGCCGACGCCGCACGGGCCGCGGAACAGTCCTACGAGGCCGAGCTCAGGGCCGCCGAGTCGATCGCCGCGGACCCCCGGCTGGCCGATCTGCTGGGGCTGCCCGCCCCCCAGGGCACCGGTGTGCCCCGCCCCCGCCGCTCCGGGGCCGGAACGGACGCGGCCCCTGACGCCCCGCACGGCGCGGACGGTACCGGCAACGGCCCGGCAGCCGTCGACCGGCCCGTCACCGCGGAGGTGCCCGGACGTCCGGGCGACGCGGCGAGCGCGGCGCAGGGCACGCGGACCGCCACGGCCGAGCAGACCACCGCCCACGAACAGCCGCTCACCGCCCAGGAGTTCGACCGCAGCGCCGACGAGCTGCGGGAGCTGCTCGACCAGTCGATCGCCTCCGCCGAACGCCGCCTCTTCGAACTGCGCACCGCGGCCGCCGACGACTCCCGCATCCTCGGCGCGCTGGGCGACGGCGGGCTGTTGCCGCCCGGCCCCGACGTCCTCGCCACCGTCGAGTACCTCGGTGAGCACGGCATCCCCGCCCTGCCCGGCTGGCGCTACCTCGCCCAGGCCGTCGACCCCGCCGACCACGCGGCCGTCCTCGCCGCCCGCCCCGAGCTCGTCGACGGCGTGGTCATCACCGACCCCGACTCGCACGCCCGCGCCCGCGAGGTCCTGAGCGGCGCGGCCCTGCTGCCGCGCTCCGCGGTCGCCGTCGGCACCGCCGCCGCGCTGCTCGCCCCCGTCCCGGCCGCCGACGCCGGCCCGGCGGCGAGCACCGAAGGCGTGTTCCTCGTCCCGCCGAACCCGGCGATGCACGACGAACACGCGGCCGACGAGGAGCGGCAGGCCCTCAGGAGCAGGGCCACGGCCCGTGACGAGGACATCCGGACCCTCGCGGCCCGCCTCACCGCCGACCGTTCCCTCGCCGCTCGCATCGGCTCCTGGCGGGCCGACTGCCCGCCCGGCATGCTCGCGGAGCTCGCCGAGGCCGCCCGCACCGCCCGCACCGCGGCGGAGACCGCCGAGGCCGAGCTCGCCGAAGCCCGCACGGTGCGCGCCGAGGCGGACGAGGCCGCCGCGGACACCG
>NZ_FMBW01000098.1 GCF_900091725.1 Streptomyces sp. DvalAA-43
AAATCCGGCAACGTCACCGCCGGAACCTCACGCACCGTGTCATTCCACCCCGACAACACCAACTCCCGCTCCCGCTCCCCCAACACCTCAACCCGACCGGCCCTTTGGCGGGGATCCGTGGCCATGGCCACCAGCACGCGGTGCAGCCTGGAGCCGAACTCTTCGACCGTCCGCTGGTCGAAGAGATCGTGGGCGTAGACGATCCGGCCCAGCAGACCGGCAGGGCGCCGCTCGGCCGTGAAGCACTCCTCGAAGGTGAAGTCGAGGTCGAACTTGGCCGGCCTGCTGCTGACCGGCATACCGCTGACGCGGAGACCGGGCAGGTCGAGGGCGGCGCTCTCGTTGTTCTGCAGGACCAGCATGACCTGGAACAGGGGGTGATGGGTCAGCGATCGGGCGGGGGCCAGGCTTTCGACGAGCCGCTCGAAGGGGACGTCCTGGTGCGCGAACGCCTCCAGGCCCGCCTCTCGCACCCGGTGAAGGAGGTCGGAGAACGTGGGCGAACCGGAGAGGTCCGTCCGCAGCACCAGGGTGTTGACGAAGAAGCCCACCATGCTTTCCATGGCCGAGTCCGTACGACCGGCGACCGCCGTGCCGAGCGGGATGTCCGTACCCGCGCCGAGCCGGGACAACAGCGTGGCCAGGGCGGCCTGGAGCACCATGAACATGGTCACCCCCTCGGCACGTGCGAGCCGGGCCAGGTCCTCGTGCAGCTCGGCGGGGATGGCCAGCTCCACGACGCCACCACGATGTGTCAGAGCGGTGGGGCGAGGGCGGTCCGTGGGCAGGTCGAGCTGCTGGGGGGCGCCGTCGAGGGTCTTCTGCCAGTAGGAGAGCTGTCGTGAGACCACGCTCTCCGGGTCGTCGTCCGCTCCGAGCAGTTCACGCTGCCACATCGTGTAGTCGGTGTACTGGACCGGAAGAGGGGCCCTGTCGGGCGCGCGGCCCAGGCGACGCATCGCGTAGGCGGCCGAGAGGTCCTGTGCCAGTGGCCGCATCGACCACCCGTCGCCGGCGATGTGGTGGATCACCACCAGGAGCACGTGTTCGTCCGGCCCGACCGCGAACAGGGTGGCCCGGATCGGGATCTCGGTGCTCAGGTCGAAGGGACGCGAAGCCGTCTCTGCCAGAGCGGCGCCGAGGTCCGCCTCCGCCGTCTCGACCACAGTCAGGTCACAGTGGTACTCGCTCGGGGTGAGGACATGCTGGCGCGGCTCTCCCCCCGGGGCCGGGAACACCGTGCCCAGGA
This sequence comes from Streptomyces sp. DvalAA-43, assembly GCF_900091725.1. Taxonomy (GTDB): domain Bacteria; phylum Actinomycetota; class Actinomycetes; order Streptomycetales; family Streptomycetaceae; genus Streptomyces; species Streptomyces pulveraceus. The sequence goes on from NZ_FMBW01000098.1 coordinate 1,250, forward strand.
CTTCGTGGCGCTCCACCACGTCCCGCAGGGCGCTTTCGAGTGCCGATCGGTCCAGAGGACCGTCGAGCCGGAGCGTCAGCGGGATGTTGTAGGACGCGTTCGTTCCCTCCAGCTCGCTCAGGAACCACATCCGGCGCTGCTCCAAGGAGAGCGGCACCACGTCCGGGCGAGCTGTGGCCACCAGTGCGGGAACCGCCTGGTCGGCCTTCGACAGCCGGGGGGCCAGAGCGGCCACGGTGGGGCTTTCGAAGATGACCCGGAGGGGCAGTTCGACTTGCAGGGTCGAGCGGACGCGGCTGACGAGCCGGGTGGCGAGGAGGGAGTGTCCGCCGAGGTCGAAGAAGTTGTCGTCGATGCCGACCTGCGGCAGGCCCAGGATGTCGGCGAACGCCTCGCACATGAGCTGCTCGTCCGGCGTGCGCGGGGCCCGGTAGGAGGCCTCCAGTGCGGTGGTGTGGTCCGGGGCGGGCAGTGCGCGCCGGTCGAGCTTGCCGTTGACCGTCAGCGGCAGCGTGTCCAGTACGAGGATCGCGGACGGGACCATGTAGTCCGGCAGCACCGCCGCCAGATCGGCCCGGATCCCGGACGTGTCCACGGTGTCCGTGGCCGCGGCCGTGCCTTCGGCGGGCACGACGTAGGCGGTCAGCCGCTTGTCGCCGGGGGTGTCCTCGCGGACGATCGCGGTGGCCTGGGCTATACCGGGCCGGTCGAGCAGCGCCGCCTCGATCTCGCCCAGCTCGATACGGAAACCACGGATCTTGACCTGGTCGTCCGTACGGCCCAGGTAATCCAGCGTCCCGTCCGCACGCCAACGCGCCAGGTCACCCGTGCGATACATCCGCTCGCCCTGGGTACCGAACGGACAGGCCACGAAACGCTCCGCCGTCAGACCCGGACGGTTCAGATAGCCCCGCGCCAGGCCGGTACCGGCGATGTACAGCTCACCGGGCACCCCCACCGGCGCCGGCCGCAGGGCGGAGTCCAGCACGTACACACGTGTGTCGTCCATCGGGCTTCCGATGGGAAGCGTGTGACCGAGGTCGGCTTCGGTGGTGACCAGGTGCTGGGTGGCGCACAGGGTGGTCTCGGTGGGGCCGTACAGATGGCGGACGGTCAGGTGCGGGAGGGCGACGAGCAGGCGCGTGACCGCTGTGGGCGGTACGACGTCGCCTCCGGTGAGAACCTCCGTCACGTCGGTGAAGACCTCGGGGTGTTCCTCGCTGATGACGCGGAACAGCCCGGCGGTGACGTGGATGTGGGTGACCCGGGTCTCGGTGATCAGGTGGTGCAGAGCGGCGCTGTCGAGCTTGACCTCAGGGGCGATGGAGACGCTGCCGCCGTGAACGAGGGGGGCCCACAGTTCGTAGGTGGATGCGTCGAATGCGTGGGGTGCGTGGAAGAGAACCCGGTCGGCGGGGCCGACGTTCCAGCGGGAGTCCCGCAGGAGGGCGGTGACGTCGGCGTGGGTGGTGACAATGCCCTTGGGGGTGCCGGTGGATCCGGACGTGTACATGATGTAGGCGGCCTGGTCCGGCAGCACCCGTGCCGGACGAACGGCTATGGCTTCCGCCGTTCCCGGCTCGGCAAACGTATCGGCGTCGATGTAGACGACCCGGGTGCCCTGTTCCTCTGCCGTACGCACGATGTCGTGCTCGCGCAGGCCAGGATCGGCCAACAGCAGGTGCGCCTGGGCGTCCGAGAGGATGGCTGCCATGCGCGAGACCGGCGAACGCAGGTCCAGCGGGACGAACGCCGCACCGGCCTTGGCCGCCGCCAGGAAGGTCGCGACGAGTTCCGTGGACCGCTGCATGCACACCGCGACCAGTGTCTCCGGCCCCACCCCGTAACCGGTCAGGGCCTCGGCCAGGCGGTCGGCGCGCGCGTTGAGCTCGGCATACGTCACCGTCTCGTGGCCCGCGCCACCGTCCGGGAGCGCGCCACGCGCGGGATCCTCGTCCATGCCGCGGGTCCGTACGAGGGCGACGGCGTCGGGGGTCCGGGCGGCCTGCGCCTCGAAGAGGTCCGGCAGGGTCGCGGGACGCATCTCGCGCGTGGTGTCGTTCCAGGTGGTCAGCAGCTGTTCGTGCTGCCGGTCGTCGAGGACGCCGATCCGGTCGAGCCGGGTGTCCGGGCGTTCCTCCAGGGCACCGACCAGGTTCTCGATGGCGGTGTGCAGCAGCCCGCAGACCGTCTCGGAGTCGACCGGCGCGGCCGCGTGAACGGTGATCCTGAAGTCTGCTCCGGTGTCGTCGACGGAGGCCGTCAATGGGTAGTTGTTGCGCTCGACCGCGTGCAGGAGGTCGATCCCCGTGATCCCGGTCTCCGGGAGCTGCCCCGGAGTTGAACCCGAACTCGGCCTGCTGTGGCGGTAGTTGAGGAGTGAAGTGAACAGCGGACTCTGCGCCGGGAGGCTGGTGACCTGCTGTGCCAGGGCCAGGGGGGCGTGCTCGTGCCGGAGCAGTTCGCCGAGCTGGGCCTGTACGGTTCCCAGGCCCTGGTCCAGGGTCTGGGTCGCGTCGATCCGGATCGGCAACGTGTTGATGTACAGGCCGGGGGTGCGATGGGCCGTCCCGCCCGCGTCCATGCGGCCCAGGAGGACGGTACCGAAGACAGGGTGGGTCTGGCCGGTCGTCGCGGCAGCCACCCGCGCCCAGGCGAGGTGGAAGAACGCCGCCGCGCTGACGCCGTGGCGGCGCGTCTGCACGCGCAGCCGTTCGGCCGTGTCCGCGGCAAGTGCCAGTACGGCCTCGCCGGTGCCGCTGCCGTCACCATGGGTGTCCACGACACCGTAAGGGGCGGTCGGCTCCTCCACATCGCCGAGGACCCGCTCGAAGTAGGCGCGGTGCTGCTCCTGCGAAACGGCCAGGCGCGAGTACGCGACGAAGTCACGGTACGGAGCAGGCTCGGCAAGCCCCGCCTCCTGGTGTTCCAGGTGAGCGCGTACCTCGTCGAGGAGGATCTCCAGCGCCTGGTGGTCACGGGTCAGGTGATGGGTCCGCAACGCCATCAGCCAACGATCCCCACCAACATCATGAGTGATCGTCACATCAAGCATCGGTGCCAGTCGGATGTCCATCGATGCCGGACAGGCCGCGAGCAGCAGGGCCGGTGTGTCGCCGTCGGTGGTGGGTGCGAGCGTCACTTCGTGAACGGGAAGAGTCGCCTGCCGCTGGACGACCTGCAAGGGCTGGGAAAGGTTCTCCCACAGCACCGCCGTGCGCAGAATGTCATGACGGTCCACCACGGACTGCAACGCGGTGATGAACTCGTCGACGCGCTGCCGGGAATCGAACCCCAGCACCGTCGGCACGATATACACATCGCGGCCCTGCTCCGCATCCAGCAGGTGGTGGAAGAAGATCCCCTCCTGCAACGGCGCCAGCGGGTAGATGTCCGCAATGTTCGCCGCGCCGCCCGGGATCGCCTCGGTGATCCGGTCGAGATCGGCTGGGGTCAGTTCGGCAAGCGTCACCATCTCCGGCGTCAGAACCGTGGCATCACGGGAAATCCGGTTCTCCGGGACCACGAACACCGGACCCGCCCCGTCAGCCGCGGCCAGACCAGCGGGCGTCGGCGTCTGGAACAACGCCCGCACCGACACGGACATGCCGCGCGAACGCAGCCGCTCCGTGAGCGTCACCGCGAGAAGGGAGTGCCCGCCGAGCTCGAAGAAGTTGTCATCGATACCCACCCGGTCCAAGCCGAGCACCTCGGCAAACGCCTCGCAGACCAGCCGCTCATCATCGGTCCGCGGGGCCCGGTAGGACACCTCCAGAGCGGTGGTGCGGTCCGGGGCCGGCAGTGCGCGCCGGTCC
>NZ_FMBW01000036.1 GCF_900091725.1 Streptomyces sp. DvalAA-43
GCGGGCGGCGCGGGGCGGACGGCGGGGCCGACGGGGGGCAGGCCACGCAGGACGCGCGCCTCGTTGTACGCGGTCAGGGAGACCTCGGCGAGCGCGTCGGACTGGGTGAGGACATCGACGTCCCGCGAATCGACCGGCGCGTAGGACCGCACCTCGACGCGGACCACTGACGGCACGATGCGCGGCCGTCCGTCCTCGTCCGGGTTGCTGTCCAGCGCGTCGAAGTTGGAACGGACGACGAGTGCCTCGTACTGGTCCACGACGCGGTCGGGGTGCTCAAGGAGCAGGTTGTCGAGGTACTCCCCGACCGTGGCGCTCTGTCCCCTGCCGACGTCCCGCAGCCGCTGCTCCAGCGGGTTGCCGTCGAAGGGGACGGCCGCGACGAAGTCCTGCGCGAGGACGTCCGCCTGGTCCTCCAGGAAGGCGCGGGGCACGGGGCCGAGCCCGGCGCGGACGGCGGCGAGGGAGTCGCGCGAGGTGGCGGCCGTCCAGTCCTTCGGGTAGTTCGCGCCAGGGGCGCGGCCCCGAAGCGCCGCTACGACCTGGGCGAAGCCGAGGGTGAGCACGCCGACGAGGTCCGGCGCGTCGAAGGCGGTGACCTGCGCGCGCTGTGCGGGGTGTGCGTCGATCCAGCGCGCGAATCGCTCGCCGCCCCTCTCCCCGTACGCGATCGCCCGGTCGCTGTCCGCGTGCGCGGCGCCGAGCGCCTGACCGGCGGCGGGGCGCATCCGGCCCCGAACATGGCGGAGGAGGGGCACGAAGCCGGAGAGCGGGACGGCCACCGTGTGGTGCACGAGGATCTGCGCGGACGGGTTCTCCTGGAGCCACAGCTCCGCCGCGTCGTCGTCGACGACGTACCCGTGGGACGCGGGGAAGACGCCCGGGAGGCGTGTGCTGCCGACGGCGTGTGTGATGCGGTGGAGCGAGTCGAGGAAGGCGTTGGCCACCGCCTCGGGCTCGGCCCGCCCGTCGGGCGCGCCGTGGACCAGGGAGCGGGTGGGGGCCGAGACGATCTCCAGGACCGGCTGGCCGCCCGCACTGTCGAGGGTGATGTCGAGCAGGCCGGGGACGTTCACGATCTGGTCGTATGTCTGGTGGCTTTCCCCCCGGGGCAGTCGCACCCGCATGAGGTGGACCTCCACCTCGAACCCCCGGGCGGGGCCGTAGCCCTCGGCCTCCTGCTGGTGCGGCGGTACCGGCACCAGCGGCCGGGGGCTTAGCCGGCCCATGTCCCGAATCGAGCGCCGGGTCGCGGGGGCGGCGGCGGTCAGCGCCGTGCCCCGGTCCACGACCGCCTGGCCGAGGCGCGCGATCGCCTCGTCGCGCGCGCTCCTGCCGCTCTTGGAGTCCTTCCACGCCGTGATCGCCTGAAGCACCCGCGTGCGGTGCGTGGCCTCCTGCTCGCCGCCCCAGCCGTTGACGAGGGCCCGTACGGCCAGATCCACCGCCTGGAGCGGTTCGGAGCGGCGGGAGCTGCCGGACTGCCGCACCCAGTCGGTGATGATCTCGGGCGGCGTCTGCCCGGCGGCCACCGCCGGTCGCGCGTTGATCACCGGGCCGAACGGGCCGGCGTCGCCCAAGGACGCCTGCCCGGGAGCGAGCGGCGCGAACCGCACCTCCTCCGAAGCCGGCGGCACGGAACGCGTCCCACGGGACGACTGCGCGGGGGTGTCGGGGGCAGGAGTGGTCGTGGTGGGAGGCTGCTCCACCGGGTCGGGGGTCTGCTCCACCAGGGCAGGGATCTGCCCGGAATCGCCGGGAATCGGCTTCAGGGCGCCCGGAACGGGCCTTTCCGTCCCGGGCGTCGGCTCCACGAGCTCGCCCACCGGCTCGCCCACCTCAGGCGTCGGCTCCACACCACCCACAACCGGCCTGCCCGTCACAGGGGTCGGCTCCACCACATCGCCCACCGGCTCGCCCACCTCAGACGTCGGCTCCACACCACCCACAACCGGCCTGCCCGTCACAGGGGCCGGCTCCACCATGTCCGGGGTGATCCTGCCCTCCTCGGGGGCCGGTTTCGGGGACACGTGTCCCACGGTGCCCGGTTCGTCGCGTACGGGGCCGCTGTTCGTGGCGTGGTCCGACGGCGCGGCCCGCTTCGCCGCCTGGATCTCCTCAAGACGCTCCTGGAACTTCCCGTGGAACGCGCCACGGTCGCCACCCGGACTCCAGGCGGCCTCCGCCCGCTTGCCCCAGTCGGCGGCCTCCTCCAAGGACATCCCGGAATCCCGGCCGAAGTCCCGCACGCCCTGCCCCCACTGCTCCGGGGTCCGCTGTGCCACGCGCTGGTCGATCTCACGGTCCAGGAGACGGCTCGCCACCCCGTCCTCGACGCGACTCCATCCGTTCTCGTCCCCGTGCATACGCGCCTCGCGGTACGCCTGGCCCCACTGGGCCGCCTCACGCGGGCTCAAGCCCTGACCCCGGACGTACCGCTCCATCGCCTCGCCCCACTGCTGAGGCGTCACCCGCGCGACCCGCTCGCGCTGGAGGTCCCCGGACCCGGCGTACGGCCTGCCGTCGCCGGTCAGCTCGTGGACCCCGTGCCGGTCCCAGTGCGGCACGCCCTGGCCACGGCCGAGGAGCCCCTGATCCTGCAACAGCCCCTCGTAGACCTGGTGCCCGGCCGGAGCAGGGGCAGGGGAGTCGTCCGCCACGGCCGGTTCCGGCTTCGTGTCCTCGGTCCGGCCGCCGGGCGCGTCACGGTCCGGGGCGGGCGGCGTGGTCGTGACGGGCGCGTCGGTGCTCTCGTGCTCACCGCGCGGTACGCCGCCCGGTTCCTCCGTACGCGCGGGCGCGGACTCCGTACCGGCGTCCTTCTCCCCCGTGACCTCGGGGTTCTGCGCGTTCTCGCCCTTACCCTCGCCCTGCTGCTTCGCCGCCTGGATCTCCTCAAGCCGCTTCTCGAACTTCCCGTGGAACGCGCCACGGTCGCCGCCCGGGGCCCACGCGTCCTCCGCGCGCCGGCCCCAGTAGGCCGCCTCGTCCGGGGACATGCCGCGATCCAGGGCGTGGTCCCGTACTCCCTTCCCCATCTGCTCCGGGGTGCGCTGCGCCGTGCCCTGCTCGATCTCACGGTCCAGGAGCCGACTCGCCACGCCGTCCTCGACGCGGCTCCACGACGTCTCGTCCGTGTGCATACGCGCCTCGCGGTACGAGTCGCCCCAGAAGGCCGCCTCACGCGGACTGAGGCCCTGTGCCCGCGCGTACCGCTCCATGGCCTTGCCCCACTGCTGGGGCGTCACCTCGTCGACCCGGTCCCGCTGGTGCTGCGCCGTACCGGCCAGGGAATCGGCCCCGCCGGTCCGCCCGTGCACCCCGTGCCGGTCCCAGCGCGGCACGCCCTGGCCACGGCCGAGGAGCCCCTGATCCTGCAACAGCCCCTCGTAGACCTCGTGTCCGGCCGGAGCCCGCGACGTCTCCGGCTCCTTCACCGGCTGGGGAACGGGGGCCGGGGCATCCTTCTCCGCTACCGGAGCGGGCGCGTCCTCGCCCGCCGCCGGAGCCGGCCTCGTGTTCTCGGTCCGGTCGCCGGGTGCGTCGCGCTCGGGGGCCGGAGGCGTGGTCGTGGCGGGCGTGCCGGTGGTCTCGCGCGTGCCGTCCGGTGCCGGTGTGTTCTCGCCCGTGCCCCCACCCTGCTGCTTCGCCGCCTGGATCTCCTCAAGACGCTCCTGGAACTTCCCGTGGAACGCGCCACGGTCGCCACCCGGACTCCAAGCGGCCTCCGCCCGCTTGCCCCAGTCGGCGGCCTCCTCCAAGGACATCCCGGAATCCCGGCCGAAGTCCCGCACGCCCTGCCCCCACTGCTCCGGGGTCCGTTGTGCCACGCGCTGGTCGATCTCACGGTCCAGGAGACGGCTCGCCACCCCGTCCTCGACGCGACTCCATCCGTTCTCGTCCCCGTGCATACGCGCCTCGCGGTACGCCTGGCCCCACTGGGCCGCCTCACGCGGGCTCAAGCCCTGACCCCGGACGTACCGCTCCATCGCCTCGCCCCACTGCTGAGGCGTCACCCGCGCGACCCGCTCGCGCTGCGGGCTCGTGGTCTCGGAGCGGAGGTTCCCCTCGGGGGAGAACTCGTGGACCCCGTGGCGGTTCCAGCGGGGCACGCCCTGCCCCTCGCCGAGAAGGCCCTGCCCCTGCAACAGCCCCTCGTAGACCTGGTGTCCGGACGGGGCCTGCGGCGTCTCCGTCCCCTTCCCTGGCTGGGGAGCGGGCGCCGGGGCGTCCTCCGCCACGGCCGGTGCGGGCCTGCCGCCCTCGGTACGGTCACCACCCGCGTCGCGCTCCGGGACGGGAGGCGCGGCGGCGGTGTCGCCGTCCCTCCTCACCGGGACCGGGGCGGTGTCGTCGCCGTTCTTCGTTCCCGGGACCGGGGCCGCGTCGTCGCCCGTACGGGCGGGCGGTGCCGTGTCCGCCGGGCCGGTCTCCCGGGCCGGGGCGGGGCCGCCGTCCGCGTCAACGCCCTTGTGCTCGTTGATCGCGTCCCACAGGTCGCCGCGCCCCTTGTCGTTGATGGCGCTCCACAGGTCCGGACGGCGCGACGGCTCGGGGTACGCGGTCGCGACCTGTACGTTCTTCGGCTGCTCGGGGACGAGACCGTCGTCCCCGCCCAGGAAGCGCCAGGAGCCGTCCCCCAGCTCGTCCTGGTCCGAGTCGCGCCCCGCGCGCCTGTCGCGGAAGTCGTCCTCGCCACCCCCACTCCCCGTACGCCTGTCCCGCGAGCCGTCCTCGCCACCGCCACGCCCCGTACGCGTGTCCCGCGAGCCGTCCTCGCCACCCCCACTCCCCGCGCGCCTGTCCCGCGAGCCGTCCTCGCCACCGCCACGCCCCGTACGCGTGTCCCGCGAACCGTCACCGCCGCCCCGGGTGCCGCCGGGGCGGTCCCCCGGGGTCGTCGCCACGCCGTCCGACACCTCGCCGCCGGTCTTCGGGCCGCTCGTGACGTCCGGGCCCGCCGAGGCGGAGGTGTCGAGGTCATGCGGCACGTACGCCGAGTGGTCCAGTTCGTCGAGGCGTGCGTCGAGGTCGTGCTCGACGCGGGCCAGGGCGTCCTTGTCGCCCGAGGACTCCGCCTCCTCGAAGCGGTCGAACCAGTTCTTCCGTTCGCCGGGCGTCATGCGGACGCGGTCGCCGCTGCCGACCCCGGTCTTGGCCCGGTCCTTGTTCCACGCGTCGATCCACTGGTCGCGGCGCGCGTCCGTGACGGCCTCGTTCCAGTCCGAGCCCGCCTTCGCGCGCGCCCCCGGGTCGCCGGAGGCCGCGGCCTTCGCCCACTGGTCGGAGAGCTGCTTCGCGTCCTCGCCCGGTACGCCCTGGTCCCGCGCGTACTTCTCCATGGCGTCCGCGCGCCTGTCGATCCACTCGGGGCTGTCCGGGACCGGTCCGCGCGCCGCCTCGTCCAGTTCGTCGAGGCGCTTGCCGTAGTCGTGCTCCGCCTGGGTCACGGCGTCCTTGTCGCCGGAGTCCTCCGCACCGGCGAAGCGCTTCTGCCAGTCCTTCAGCTCCTCGTGCGGCATCTTCCCGCGGCCCCCGCCCGCGCCCTTCCCGCGCCCGGCCCGGTCCCCGATCCACTCCTTGAACTGCTGGTCGCGGCGGGCGTCCCCCACGGCCTCGTTGTACTTGTCGACCGCCTTCTGGCGGGCCCCCGGGTCGCCCGACAGGCTGTCCTTCGCGTACTGGTCGGAGAGCTGCTTCGCCTCGGGCGCGGGTACGCCGTGGTCGCGGGCGTACTTCTCCATCGCGTCCGCGGTCTTCGCGATGCCCTCGGGACTGTCCGGGGACGGCTTGCTCTTGACGCCCTCCAGTTCGTCCATACGCGCGTCGTACGCGTCCTCGACGCGGCGCTGTGCCTGCTCGTCGCCCGAGGCGTCCGCGTCCGCGAAACGCTTCTGCCAGTCCTTCAGCTCCTCGCGCGGCATCGGGGTGCGGCCACCGCCGCCCTTCCCGGCCGTCGTCTTGGAACCGTCGGCGCCGTCCGCGCCGGAGCCGTCCTGGCGCCGCCCGCCGCCCGCCGGGGGCGGGGCCGAGTGCGTCTCGTGCGCGCCGCCGGGGCGGGGGGTGGTGGACCCGGGCTCCTCACCCGGCGGGGTCGTCCGCGGGTGCTCGTCCGTCCCGGGGCGCTGCCCGGGGGCGGGCATCTCCGCCGGATCGTGCGATCCGGGCCGCTGTCCGGGTACGGGCGTCTCCGCGTGATCGCCCTGCCCAGGACGGGCACCGGGGCGCGCCCCGTCCCGCGTGCCGGGTCCGTCCGTGGCGCGCCCGCCGCCGCCCGGCGGTACCGCGCCCTGCTGCTCGCCGCC
>NZ_FMBW01000053.1 GCF_900091725.1 Streptomyces sp. DvalAA-43
GCTTCCGGGCGGGCTCCGGCGCCCGGGGCCGTGCCCGGCGCCCCCGCGGCTCCGGTCGGCGGCAGGCAGCAGACCACGGCCGCCGTCAGCGGGCTGGTGACCGCGCTGCTCGCGCTCTCGATCGTCGCGACGACCTTCACGGTGCAGCTGGTCTACCGCGACTACTACACCTGCGTGAACGACGCCCTGACCAAGACCGGCCAGCTGTCCTGCAACGACCAGCTGCCGAAGCCGCTGGAGCCGTTCTTCGGCGTCAAGGACTAGGTACCCGCCGGGGACCGAAGCCCCGGGGCGCGGGGCGGGCGGGCCCCCTCGGGGCCCTCGGCGATCACGCGGATCCGGACGGTCCGGCCTCTTCGGGCCGGACCGTCCGCTCATGCCAGGGGCCCGTCGGCAGGAAGTCGTACGGCGCGACGCCCCCGTCCTCCCCCTGGGCCGGCGGGTGGGCGGCGGGCGGTACGGGCCCCGGCGCCGCGCCTGCCGCGAGGGAGGACGCGGCGGCGGTGCGCCGGGGTGCGGGCTCGTCCCCCGGCACCGGCCCGGCCGCCTCGTCGCCCGCGTCCGTGCCCCCGGCCCCGTCCCCGTCCCTGTTTCCGGAACGCCGCCACCACCGTCGGCCACCACCGCCCGGCTCCCGCGAGGCGTCCCCGGACGACGGCTCCGGCACCGCGGTCTTCCCCGGTGCCGCGACACCGGGGGCCCCGGCGACGTACGCCGCTTCCTCCCCCTCGGCCGTTCGCCGCCCCTCCCCTTCCCCGTCGCGCCTCCGCAGCCGCCAGGCCCTCAGCAGCAGCGCCCCGGGGACGCCGACCAGCGCCGTCCACACCAGGGCCGCCGCGCCCGTGAGCCACCACACCGGCCCGAACTCCGCCAGTGCGCGGGTGCCGATCGGTCCCCCGGCCGCCGCCGCCAGCACCGCCGTACCGGCCCCGCATCCCACCGCCGCCAGGGCCGCCACCAGCGCGGTCCCCCACGGGCCCCAGGCGTCCCCGCGCGCGGCGTCCGGCGGCGCGGCCCGCCGTACCGTGAACCAGGCGACCGTCACCCCGGCCGCGACCGGCACCGCGCCGGCCGACCAGTTCAGGACCGTTCCCGGGCCCTCGGCGGGCACCGCGGCCAGCAGCGGGAAGCCGGGCATCGCCGGGTGCCCCGAGAAGGCGAGCGGGGTGACCGTGGACGCCGTACCGAGGGCGAAACCCGGCCCGAGCCCGTACGCCGCGCCCCATACCGCCGCGTTCGGCACCAGCACCAGCGCGAGCAGGAGCACCGCGACCCGGCCCGACCAGTCGCCCGAGAGCTGGACGAACGACCGCTGGGCGGGGTGCGCGTGCCACGCCAGCGCCACCGCCACGAGCAGCGCCCCACCGCCGAGCAGTACCGCCACCCCGGCCGCCGCCGCACGCCACACCGTCCCCGCGCGCTCCCTGAACCGGCGGCGCGCCAGCGCCTCGTGCAGGCTCACCGGCGCCCAGGACGGCGGCGGCCCGATCGGGCGCCCGGACGCCGTCCACACCCCGGCCGCCGCCGCGCCCGCCACCACGACGACCGACGGGAAGAGCAGCGAGGGCAGCTGCACGGAGAGCGAACCGCCCCGCACGTAGTACGCGGCAACCGCGCCGACCAGCAGATATCCGCCGACGACCATGCCGAAGGCGCCCCTCGCCGAGGGTGCCGGGCGTCCCTCGTCCGGCACCAGCACATCCCGTGCCGCGCGGTGCACCAGCCACACCGGGACCACGGCGAGCAGCAGCGGGACGATGCCCACCGGGGCGGGGATCCCGCTGAGCGTGTGGGCCCTGGTCAGCTCGGCGCCGTGGGCGAGCAGCCAGAGCCCGGCCGCCGCGTGGAGCGCACCGCCGGGGCTGCTGTCGGAGGCCGGGGCGCTGATCCACAGCGCCAGGACCAGGACGGTGACAGAGCCCAATCCGAGCCCGGCCGCAACCGCTCCACGCAGAAGGGCAAGGGCCAGCACGGCGGACCGGTCCTGCTCTGCCGACAACGACGGGCTGCTTTCGGTCACTTGGGTCACGCGGCAATGCTGCCAACGACACGCGCTTATTCCGTGTAACGGGCGAATGGCCGCTGTGTCGCTCAATATACGTTTATGTTCTTTTTCACCCGGTGCAGCGTTACGGGGGGTTCTTCATGACGCGGAGCTCGACGGATACGGCCTCTGCCCCTCCGCTCCCCTCTCCCAAGGAGCGGCGCAGACTGCGTGAGGCGAAGTCACTGAGTGAGGAGCAGGTCGCGACGGTGGTGGGCGTCACCCGCGCCACGGTCCGGTCCTGGGAGACGGGCCGCACCTCTCCCCGGGGGCGGAAACGCGAGGCATACGCCAGGCTGATCAACGGCGGCCGGCCGAGCTCACAGGCCACCCCGCCGAGCGCCCGGACCAAACCGGCCGCCCCGAACACCCGGCCGAAGGCCGCCGTCAAACGTGCGGCCCGCCCGACGGCACCGACGTCGGTCGCGAGGCTGTCCAAGCCGGTGACGTCCACGAAACCACCGTCGAAGCCACCGGCCCCCGTCGAAGCCACCGGGAGCACTTCCATGGCCCCGACCGAGCCCGGCACCACCCCCGATCCGCCCAGCACCTCCGGCGCCTCCGCCACCCGCGGCACACCAGCGCCACCGCTCGCGGTCTCTGACTCCAATGGCGTATCCACGAGGCCCGGGGCGGCAGCCTGGGCCGCACGCGAGACCGGAGCCGCCGGGCCCTCCCCGGCCGAGGAGGCGTTCGACGCGCTGTACAGGCACTCCTCCGAGGCCCTCTTCCGCCAGACGTTCCTGCTGACCGGGCGCCGGAGCCTCTCCCGGGAGTCCGTCGCGCGGGCCTTCGCGCTGGCCTGGGAGCGCTGGCCCGAGGTCGCGGTGGACCGGGACCCGGCGGGCTGGGTGCGGGCCGCCGCGTACGAGTACGCCATGTCGCCGTGGCACCGGCTGCGCCGCGCCCACCGGCAGTTCGACCCGCCACCGGCCGAACCGGGTCCGCGCGCCCTGCTCGACGCGCTGCTCGAACTGCCGCCCCCGTACCGCCGCACCCTGCTGCTCCACGACGGGGTCGGCCTGGATCTGCCGGAGACGGCGGCGGAGACGGAGGCGAGCACCCCGGCGGCGGCGAGCCGGCTGGTGAACGCCCGTGCCGCGGTCGCCGAGCGGCTGCCCGAGCTGGCGGAGCGCCCGTCGCCCGCCGAACAGTCGGCGTTCCTGAACGAGCGGCTCGGCGCCCTCGTCCTGGCCCAGGCCGCCGGTACGCTCCCCCCGCCCGCCGCGGTCCGCACGGACAGCGAGCGCAAGGCCGAGCTGTGGACCCGGGCGGCCATCGCCTTCACGGTGCTGATCATCGGCCTGACGCTGCTCACGCTGGCGACGGCCCCGACGCGGTACGCGACCCCGGAGTCACCCGCCCAGCGGGTCGGCGGGGTGCCTCCGCGAGGCGGTCCGCAGAAGCTGACGCCGCAGGACGTCAAACTGCGCAAGGCGCTCCACGACAAGCTCGCGCGGGGTCCGGAACGACTGGTTCCCGAGGCCCACTGAGCGGAGGGATCCGCCGTCCCCGCAGCGGGGCGGCGGACACGGAAACGGCGCGGGCCCGTACCCCTGGCCAGGGGTACGGGCCCGCGCCGTCTGTGCGGTGACGCGATACTGCGGTGCCGCTCCGGAGTGGTGGAGCGATCAGGCGCCGAGGATCTCGCGGGCCAGCTTGGCGGTCTCGGTCGGCGTCTTGCCGACCTTGACACCGGCGGCCTCAAGGGCCTCCTTCTTCGCCTGGGCGGTGCCGGAGGAGCCGGAGACGATGGCGCCGGCGTGGCCCATGGTCTTGCCCTCGGGGGCGGTGAAGCCCGCGACGTAGCCGACGACCGGCTTGGTGACGTTGGCCTTGATGAAGTCGGCCGCACGCTCCTCGGCGTCGCCGCCGATCTCGCCGATCATCACGATCAGGTCGGTCTCGGGGTCGGCCTCGAACGCCGCGAGGGCGTCGATGTGCGTCGTACCGATGACCGGGTCGCCACCGATGCCGACGGCGGACGAGAAGCCGATGTCACGGAGCTCGTACATCATCTGGTAGGTCAGCGTGCCGGACTTGGACACGAGACCGATGCGGCCGGGCTTGGTGATGTCGCCCGGGATGATGCCGGCGTTGGACTGGCCGGGGGTGATCAGGCCGGGGCAGTTCGGGCCGATGATCCGGGTCTTGTTGCCCTTCGAGCCGGCGTACGCCCAGAAGGCGGCCGAGTCGTGGACGGCGATGCCCTCGGTGATGACGACCGCGAGGGGGATCTCGGCGTCGATCGCCTCGACGACGGCGGCCTTCGCGAAGGCCGGCGGCACGAAGAGGACGGACACGTCGGCGCCGGTCTTCTCCATCGCCTCGGCGACGGAGCCGAAGACCGGTACCTCGGTGCCGTCGAAGTCGACGGAGGTGCCGGCCTTGCGCGGGTTCACGCCGCCGACGATGTTGGTGCCGTCACCGAGCATCAGCTTGGTGTGCTTCATGCCGGTGGCACCGGTCATCCCCTGGACGATGACCTTGCTGTCCTTGGTGAGGAAGATTGCCATGGTGTTGGAGTCCCTCGTCCCTTACTTCGCAGCCGCGGCGAGCTCGGCGGCCTTGTCGGCCGCGCCGTCCATGGTGTCCACGCGCTGAACCAGCGGGTGGTTGGCGTCGGAAAGGATCTTGCGACCCAGCTCCGCGTTGTTGCCGTCGAGGCGCACGACCAGCGGCTTGGTGACTTCCTCGCCCTTGGACTTGAGGAGCTCAAGTGCCTGGACGATGCCGTTGGCGACCTCGTCGCACGCGGTGATGCCACCGAAGACGTTGACGAAGACGGACTTGACGTCCGGGTCGCCGAGGATGATCTCCAGGCCGTTCGCCATGACCTCGGCGGAGGCGCCGCCACCGATGTCGAGGAAGTTGGCGGGCTTCACGTTGCCGTGGTTCTCACCGGCGTACGCGACGACGTCCAGGGTCGACATGACCAGACCGGCGCCGTTGCCGATGATGCCGACCTCGCCGTCGAGCTTGACGTAGTTGAGGTTCTTCGCCTTGGCGGCGGCCTCAAGAGGGTTGGCCGCGGCCTTGTCCTCAAGGGCCTCGTGCTCGGGCTGGCGGAAGTCGGCGTTCTCGTCGAGCGACACCTTGCCGTCGAGCGCGAGGATGCGGCCGTCCTTGGTCTTCACCAGCGGGTTGACCTCGACGAGGAGGGCGTCCTCGGCGACGAAGGTGTCCCACAGGGTCACCAGGGCCTCGGCCACACCCTCGGCCACGTCGGCCGGGAAATTCGCCTGGGCCACGATCTCGCGGGCCTTGACGATGTCGACCCCGTCGACGGCGTTGACCGGGACCTTCGCGAGGGCCTCGGGGGTCTTCTCCGCGACCTCCTCGATGTCCATGCCGCCCTGCACCGAGGCCATGGCCAGGAAGGTGCGGTTGGTGCGGTCGAGGAGGTACGAGACGTAGTACTCCGCCTCGATCTCCGGGGAGAGCTCGGCGATCATCACCTTGTGGACCGTGTGGCCCTTGATGTCCATACCGAGAATGTCGGTCGCGCGGGCGACCGCCTCGTCGGGGGTGGCGGCCAGCTTGACGCCACCGGCCTTGCCGCGGCCGCCGACCTTCACCTGCGCCTTGACGACAGACTTGCCGCCCAGCCGCTCGGTCGCCTCGCGGGCTGCCTCAGGCGTGTCGATGACTTCACCGGCCAGCACCGGTACACCGTGCTTGGCGAAGAGGTCCCTCGCCTGGTACTCGAACAGGTCCACGCGCGTCCGTCCCTTAATCAATGGTCTCGCGGTTCGTTTTCTGCGTGGGCGTGCCGCGAGGGGCAACGTGACTGCTCGGTCACTAGGAATGCGCACACGGTGACCCCGGATACGCGGCATGTCCATCTCGCAGGTTATCCCCGTGGTCCGCAGGACCCTAAATCAGAGATCGCACCTGAGCGGTGATTACGGTCACAGACCACGCTGGTGGCCGGGTCGCGGTGGACAGAGCCGGTGGCCCGGCTCGCGGTGGGTGCGAGGTCCTTTCTGCCGTGGGTGCGCGGTCCCTGCTACCGATGGGCCTCCCGGTCCGGTACAGGAAGCGGCCGCTTCTCGATGGCCGCCGCCATCACCTCGGGGAAGAGATCCGGGGTGCACGCGAAGGCCGGTGTGCCCAGGGCCCCGAGCGCTGCCGCGTGGTCGCGGTCGTAGGCGGGGGCGCCCTCGTCGGAGAGCGCGAGCAGTGTCACGAACTGCACGCCGGAGGCCTTCATCGCGGCTACCCGCTTCAGCATCTCGTTGCGTATCCCGCCCTCGTAGAGGTCGCTGATGAGGACGACCACGGTGTCGGCGGGGCGGGTGATCCTCGACTGGCAGTAGGCGAGCGCGCGGTTGATGTCGGTGCCGCCACCGAGCTGGGTGCCGAACAGGACGTCCACGGGGTCGTCGAGCTGGTCGGTCAGGTCGACCACCGCCGTGTCGAAGACCACGAGCCTGGTCCGCAGGGTGCGCATGGAGGCGAGCACCGCGCCGAAGACGGAGGCATGGACGACGGAGGCGGCCATCGACCCCGACTGGTCGATGCAGAGGATCACGTCCTTCTTCACGGACCGGGCGGCCCGCCCGTAGCCGATGAGCCGTTCGGGGACGACGGTGCCGTACTCGGGGAGGTAGTTCTTGAGGTTGGCCCGGATGGTGCGGTTCCAGTCGATGTCGTGGTGGCGGGGCCGGTCGGTCCTCGCCGAGCGGTCCAGCGCGCCGGTGAGCGTGGCCCGGGTGCGGGTGGCGAGCCGCTTCTCCAGGTCCTCGACGACCTTGCGCACGACCGCTCTCGCGGTCTCCTTCGTCGTCTCGGGCATGGCCTTGTTGAGCGAGAGGAGCGTGCCCACGAGGTGGACGTCCGCCTCGACCGCCTCCAGCATCTCCGGTTCGAGGAGCAGTGCGGCGAGACCGAGCCGGTCGATCGCGTCCCGCTGCATGACCTGGACGACGGAACCGGGGAAGTAATTGCGGATGTCGCCGAGCCAGCGGGCCACGGAGGGGGCGGAGGCCCCGAGTCCGCCCGAGCGGCTGTTCCTCCCCCGGCCGCCGGGCCTGCCGCCGTCGCCGTACAGAGCGTTCAGCGCGCCGTCCATCGCGGCGTCGCGCCCCGTGAGGGTGCGGCCGGTGCCCTCCGCACCGTCCCCGCCCAGGACCAGCCGCCACCGGCGCAGCCGCTCGTCGTTCGCCTGACCGCGGGAAGTACGCGGTGCGTGGGGCGCGTTGGGCGTGTGCGGTGTGCTGGGCGTGTGCGGTGTGCTGGATGTGCGCGGTGCGTGCGGCGCGGTGCCGGCCGTGTCCGTGGTCATCCCGTTGCCCCCTGCGGTTCCTTGACGTTCGTGGCTCGTACGCCCTGCCCGGACGGGGCGTCGCCGTCCGGGCCCGGTCCGGGGTGCGGGTCGTGGTGCGCATCGTGGTGCGGGTACGGGTCCCGGTCGTGGCGCGGGTCCGGGTCGTGGCGCGGGTCCGGGTCGTGGCGCGGGTCCGGGTCGTGGCGCGGGTCCGGGTCGTGGCGCGCTCCGAGCAGAAGGCGCAGCACCGTCTCGACCGCGTCGGCCCGTGTCTCGTCCAGTCCCGGGGCGAATCCGGGTGCCGTCGCCCCGGTCCCCGTACCGCTGCCCATGGCTGCCGGGCCTCCGGCGGACGGGCTCCGTCCCACGAGCTCGCCCAGGGTGCGCCGCACGCCCGCCTCGTACGCCGAGAAGGTGCGGCGCAGCAGTGGCAGCACATCGTCGAAGAGGTCGGCGGGCACCCCGGTGAGCCAGGCGTCGACCAGGCCGAGCAGCCGCTCGTCGTGGACGAGCAGCATGCCTCCGCCGGCGGCCCCGCCGACGAACCCCTCGATCCACGCCGCGGCGTCGGCCGGGGGTGTGCCGGGCGAGAGGGCCAGGCCCATCAGCCGTGCCGCGTCGTCCTCCGCGAGCCGTCCGTCGTCGAGCAGCAGGCGGGTCGCACGTCCCCGGACGACCCCCGCGACGGTGTCCCGGGCGGCGAGCTTGTGCAGTACGGCCGTCCAGCGCCCGCGCAGCCCGTCCGCCTCCGTGCCGGCGTGGGCGGGTGCGGCCCCGGTGAGCAGCCCGATCGCGGTGTGGACCCCGTCCATCCGAGCGCGCAGCGCTTCGGCGCCGTCGGCGTCGAGCCCGGTGCAGGCGGGTGGCAGGCCGACGCAGATCCGCTCGGCGAGCCCGGCCGCGACCTCGCCGAGTGCCGCCGTGTCCGTGGACCGCACGTCGCCGTAGCGCAGGGTGCGGGCGAGTGCGGGCAGGGCGTCGGCGAGATGGCCCACGTCGGCGTCGAGCGCGGCGCGGTCGGCGAGGGCCCGCATCACGACGGGGAGCGCGTCGGGCAGTTCGGCGAGGAGGCACTGCTCGGCGAGTGCCGTGACCTCGGCGAGCGCGGTCGCCGAGGCGGCCTGGGACGCGGCCTTGGCGGTCGCCGCGGAGAGCACGGTGGTGCCCCAGGTCCCGGCCTCCGCGACCTGTACGTACAGCTCGGGTTCCCAGCGCAGCCGCCAGCTCTCCCGGAAGGTGCCGGTGCTCGCCCGGCCGGTGGCGGGCTCGCCCCAGTCGACGGCGAGGACGCGCAGTCGGTGGAGCAGTCTGCTGCGGGCCGCGTCATTGTCCTTGCGCAGGTCGAGTTCCAGCTCCCGCTCCGTCGCCTCCGGTTTGAGCCGGAGCGTGCGCTGTCGGCGGGTGAGGTCGCGCTGCAGCGGTACGACAGGGGCGGTGTCCGGCACCCGGCCGAGGGTCTCGCCGACGGTCAGCCGGTCGTGGACGAGCGCGAGCGGCACGTCGGAGCCCTCGCACATCACGGCCCGGATCGCGTCGGTCGTCTCGCCCAGTCCGGCGAGCGGGCGGCCGCGCAGGGCGGCAAGGCTCCCGGCGAGCCGGACGGCCTCGATGACATGGGCGGAGGACACGAACCTGTCCTCGTCGCGCAGGAGTCCGGCGACCTTCGTCATCCACCGCTCGATCGGGCGGTCCGGGGCGTCGAAGAGGTGCCCGTACCAGCCGGGCGAGTCGATGCCCGCCCCGTATCCGCTCCGCCGGGCGAGCCGCCGGTGCGACCAGGGCACCCAGGTCAGCTCGGCCTTGACCTTGGGCAGTCCCTTGAGCAGGGCGCGGTCGGCGGCGAGCGTGGTCCGCGTGGCGAGCGCGGGCACGTGCCAGGCCCCGCAGACGACCGCGATGCCGTCGCCGAACTCCTTTCCTGCCTTGCGCAGTTGGATACGCATGTGCGCCTCGCGGACGGCGTCACGGGGGTGGCCGCCGTCGCCGTACACCTCGCGCAGGGCGGTCATCGCCTCGGCGAGCGCGGCGAACGGTGCCCCGGGGTCGGCGGCTTCGCCGCCCTGGGCGCGGTGTTCGACGACGTCCTCCCACCAGCGCTCCGGGTCGTCGTGGCCCGCCGCCTCGGCGAGCACGCCGATGGGGTCGATCGGGGCCCGTGCGGCCGGTCCGGCTCCGGCGGGCGCGTCCGCCGGGCCCACCCCGCCGTCCGCTTCCCCGGGCCCGTCCCGCTCCTCGGCCCCGGCGCCGTCCGCCGCGTGTTCCGCATCCCGTGCCATGGCCAGGGAATGCGCCGCGGGCAGGTCGATGAACCGGACCGGAACGCCGTGTTCGAGGCCCCAGCGGATCGCGACCCATTCGGGCGAGAAGGCGGCCAGCGGCCAGAACGCCGCCTGCCCCGGGTCGTCGACGGCATGGGCGAGCAGCGCGACCGGTGGCCGCATCCGCTCGTCGGCGGCCAGCGGCAGCAGCGCGTCCGCCTCCGGTGGACCCTCGACGAGCACGGCACGCGGGCGGGCGGCCTCCAGCGCCGCGCGGACGGCACGGGCCGAGCCCGGTCCGTGGTGCCGCACCCCCAGCAGCAGCGGTCCCGCTCCCGCGGGACGTCCGGCCCCGGTCATGCCGATACCTCGCGGCAGGCGCGGTAGAAGTCCTTCCACCCGTCCCGCTCCCGGATCACCGTCTCCAGATACTCCTGCCAGACCACGCGGTCGGCCGCCGGATCGCGGACGACCGCGCCGAGGATGCCCGCCGCCACGTCGCCGGGGCGCAGCACCCCGTCCCCGAAGTGCGCGGCGAGAGCGAGGCCGTTGGTGACGACGGAGATCGCCTCGGCCGTCGACAGCGTCCCCGAGGGGGACTTGAGTCTGGTGCGGCCGTCGGCGGTGACTCCGTCGCGCAGTTCGCGGAAGACCGTGACGACGCGCCGGATCTCGGCCATGCCGTCCGGTGCGGCCGGGAGGTCGAGCGAGCGCCCGATCTGGTCGACGCGCCGGGACACGATGTCGACCTCGGCGTCGGGGGTGGCCGGCAGCGGGAGCACGACGGTGTTGAAGCGGCGGCGCAACGCGCTGGACAGCTCGTTGACCCCCCGGTCGCGGTCGTTGGCGGTGGCGATGACATTGAATCCGCGGACCGCCTGGACCTCCTGGCCCAGTTCGGGGACGGGGAGCGTCTTCTCCGACAGGATCGTGATGAGCGAGTCCTGTACATCGGCGGGGATACGGGTGAGTTCCTCGATCCGTGCCGTCATGCCCTCGGACATGGCGCGCATGAGCGGGCTGGGCACCAGGGCGTCGCGGCTGGGGCCGTGCGCGAGCAGCTGCGCGTAGTTCCAGCCGTAGCGGATGGCCTCTTCGGGGGTGCCCGCCGTGCCCTGGACGAGCAGGGTCGAATCGCCGCTGACGGCGGCCGCGAGGTGCTCCGACACCCAGGTCTTGGCGGTGCCCGGAACGCCGAGGAGCAGCAGGGCCCGGTCGGTGGCGAGGGTGGTCACGGCGACTTCGACGAGGCGGCGCGGGCCCACGTACTTCGGTGTGATCACGGTGCCGTCCGGCAGGGCGCCGCCGAGCAGGTAGGTGGCGACGGCCCATGGGGAGAGCTTCCAACAGGCGGGGCGCGGGCGGTCGTCGGCCGCGGCGAGGGCCTTCAGCTCATGGGCGAAGGCGTCCTCGGCATGCGGCCGGAGCGCCTGTACGCCGACGGTGGCGGTGGTTTCGGACACGGTCATGGATCCCCCTCCGGATCGGTCGACCCGATGTGCTCCCCACCGTGCACCACGGCACTGACAATCGGTCATGTCCGCAGGTCAGGGCGATTGTCAGTGGTGCGCCCTACCGTCGTTCCCATGCTGCTATCTCACGGGGGAGAACCCTTGCGTGCCGCCGGCCCGGTGGCGCGCTGGACGGTGGGGCAGGTACTGGCCCTCGCTCCTGACGATGCGTCACGCAGGGCCGGGAGCAGGCTCGGTTCGGCCGGCCCCTGGTCGGGCGGCGGGTGCGACGGTTCGGGTGCGGTGTGGGGCCTGTGCAAGGGGAGCGGAAGCACGCCGTACCGGACGGTGGTCGACACCACCGGCCCCGCGTACGCATGCAGTTGCCCGAGCCGGAAGTTCCCCTGCAAGCACGCGCTGGGGCTGCTGCTGGTCTGGGCGTCGGGCGAAGCGGCCCTGTCCGCGGGCGAGGTGCCGGACTGGGCCGGTGAGTGGCTGGCGGGGCGCCGCGAGCGGTCGGCCGGGAAGGCGGAGCAGCGGGCGGCGGCGGGCGGCGCCCCGGCCACGGGCCCGGCCGACCCGGAGGCCGCGCGG
>NZ_FMBW01000077.1 GCF_900091725.1 Streptomyces sp. DvalAA-43
CGGAACCCGGTGCCGGGGCGGAGCCGGCCGCCGCGGCGCCGGTTGCGGTGGCGCTCTTCGGCTTCGACCGGAGCGCGCTGATCGCCCAGTACACGGCGAGTGCGCCGAGCAGCAGGGCGATCTCCGGGAAGTCGAAGAGCGCGAAGAAGAAGGCCCACATGCCGGACAGCAGCGCATAGCGCGCCCGGCGCTGGGCGGGGTCGGTCGGGTCCCAGCGCATTCCGCCGGGGCCGCCCTCGGGGCCGCCCTGGCCGTTCGGCCCGCCCTGGCCTCCGGGGCGGCCGCCGAAACCGCCGCTCTGGCGGCCGGGCTGCTTGCTGCTCCACTGGCCGCCCCAGACCGGCCGGTCGCCGGAGGAGCCGCCCTCGGCGGACCCGTCGCCCTCGCCCCGGCCGTTCTCGTTGCCGGTGTCGGCGGGGCGGCGGGGCTGCCAGGGCTGGTCGGGCCGGTTCTCGGGCGGCGCGGCGAACGGGTTGTCGTCCGACTGGCCGGAAGAGGAAGAGGGAGAACCGGAAGAGGAGGAGGGAGAAGAGGAGGAAGAGCCCGTGGGGGACTGGCGTTCTCGCATCAGCAGTGAGGTCCGCTCGGGCAGCGGCTGGCGGAAGGCGGTGCGGCGGCGTCGGTCCGGCATGTGGTGAACGTCTTCCCCATCTCGTCATTTCCGCCCTGTGGACGGTTCGCTGTCCCCTGACGCTACCTCCCGGCCAGGAGGGGCCGAAAGCTGGGAGCGCGGCCCGCACGGCCGATATCCCCCGCCCGCGACCGTCGCCCTTCCCGGGAGCCCGGCCGACGGCCGCCGACCCCCGTCCCCCGGGGGTCCTTCAAGGTGCCGGTATCGTTGCTGACGGTCGGCTGGTTCGTAGAGTTCCCCGTATCGAGGGGCTCGGATCTTTCGTACGACCATACAAATCAGCGTCGCTCTGCTTCACCACGCGAGAACCACCACGCGAGAAAGGGCCCAGCCGTGGCCTCCCCGCCCCCCTCCGCCGGCCCGGCACGCCTGGTCGTGCTGGTCTCCGGTTCGGGTACGAACCTTCAAGCCCTGCTGGACGCCATCGGCGACGGCCCCGAGGGCTTCGGCGCGCGGATCGTCGCGGTCGGCGCCGACCGCTCCGGCATCGTCGGCCTGGAGCGGGCGGAGCGTGCCGGACTGCCGACCTTCGTGTGCAGGGTCAAGGACCACGCCACCCGCGAGGAGTGGGACGCGGCACTCGCGGCCGGGACCGCCCGGTTCCGCCCGGACCTCGTGGTGTCCGCGGGGTTCATGAAGATCGTGGGCAAGGAGTTCCTCGCCCGGTTCGGCGGCCGGTTCATCAACACCCACCCCGCCCTGCTCCCCAGCTTTCCCGGTGCCCACGGGGTGCGCGACGCGCTCGCGTACGGCGTGAAGGTCACCGGGTGCACCGTCCACTTCGTCGACGACGGTGTCGACACCGGTCCGATCATCGCGCAGGGCGTGGTCGAGGTGACCGAGGAGGACACGGCGGAGGGCGAAGCCGCTCTCCACGAACGCATCAAGGAAATCGAGCGCAAGCTGCTCGTCGAGGCCGTGGGGCGGCTCGCCCGCGACGGCTATCGCATTGAGGGACGAAAGGTTCATCTCGGTCATGTCGGTGAATAAGCCCATCCGCCGCGCCCTGGTCAGCGTCTACGACAAGACGGGGCTGGAAGACCTCGCCCGCGGTCTGCACGAGGCCGGTGTCGAGCTCGTCTCCACCGGCTCCACCGCCGGGAAGATCGCCGCCGCCGGGGTCCCGGTCACCAAGGTCGAGGAGCTCACCGGCTTCCCCGAGTGCCTCGACGGCCGCGTCAAGACGCTGCACCCGCGCGTCCACGCCGGCATCCTCGCCGACCTCCGCCTCGACGCCCACCGCGAGCAGCTCGCCGAGCTCGGCGTCGAGCCGTTCGACCTGGTGGTCGTCAACCTCTACCCGTTCAAGGAGACCGTCGCCTCCGGCGCCTCCGCCGACGAGTGCGTGGAGCAGATCGACATCGGCGGCCCCTCGATGGTCCGCGCCGCCGCCAAGAACCACCCGTCGGTGGCCGTCGTCACCAGCCCCGAGCGGTACGCCGACGTGCTGACCGCCGTCGAGGCGGGCGGCTTCGACCTGACGGCCCGCAAGCGGCTCGCCGCCGAGGCGTTCCAGCACACCGCCGCGTACGACGTGGCCGTGGCCTCCTGGTTCGCCGCCGACTACGCCGCCGCCGACGACTCGGGCTTCCCCGACTTCTTCGGTACGACGTACGAGCGCGAGAACGTCCTGCGCTACGGCGAGAACCCGCACCAGCCCGCCGCGCTCTACACCTCCGGCTCCGGCGGCCTCGCCGAGGCGGAGCAGCTGCACGGCAAGGAGATGTCGTACAACAACTACACGGACACCGACGCCGCGCGCCGGGCCGCGTACGACCACGCCGAGCCGTGCGTCGCGATCATCAAGCACGCCAACCCGTGCGGCATCGCGATCGCCGACGACGTCGCCGAGGCGCACCGCAACGCGCACGCCTGCGACCCGCTGTCGGCCTTCGGCGGTGTCATCGCCGTCAACCGCCCGGTGACCGTCGCCATGGCCGAGCAGGTCGCGGAGATCTTCACCGAGGTCATCGTCGCCCCGGCGTACGAGGACGGCGCGGTCGAGGTCCTGGCCCGCAAGAAGAACATCCGCGTGCTGCGCTGCCCCGAGGCCCCGTCCGCCGAGGTCGAGGTCAAGCCGATCGACGGCGGTGCGCTGCTCCAGGTCACCGACCGCCTCCAGGCCGAGGGCGACGACCCGGCCAACTGGACCCTCGCCACCGGTGAGGCCCTGAGCGCGGACGAGCTGAAGGAGCTCGCCTTCGCGTGGAAGGCCTGTCGCGCGGTCAAGTCCAACGCGATCCTGCTCGCCAAGGACGGCGCCTCGGTCGGCGTCGGCATGGGCCAGGTCAACCGCGTCGACTCCGCGAAGCTGGCCGTCGAGCGGGCGGGCGAGGAGCGCGCGCGCGGCTCGTACGCCGCCTCCGACGCGTTCTTCCCGTTCCCGGACGGGCTGGAGATCCTGACCGCCGCAGGCGTCAAGGCCGTGGCCCAGCCGGGCGGTTCGGTCCGCGACGAGCTGGTCGTCGAGGCCGCGAAGAAGGCGGGCGTGACGATGTACTTCACGGGTACGCGGCACTTCTTCCACTGATACGAGTCGTACGAGCCCACGCGTCGTACCCGGGCAGCCCGGGTACGACGGAAGGCCGCCGATTCCCCGGAACGAGTGGGGAATCGGCGGCCTTCGTCATGCGGTGAGGGTGGTTACACCTTCAGCATGCTCACTACGTCGTGATGACGCGTGCTCACTTCGTCTTGATGACGATCGTGCTGCCGGCGCGGTCGTGCCAGCCCTGGAGCTTGCCCGAGTTGTCGAAGAAGGGCGAGAGGTAGACCAGCAGCGTGCCCAGACCGCAGAAGAGCGAGCCGACCATCGGGATGATCCAGCGGATGAAGCCCGCACCCAGGCCGGGGGCCTGGCCGGTGCTCTCCTTGACGACCTTGACGTTGAGGACCATCTTGCCGAGCGTGGCACCCCAGATGGAGACCATCAGCCACTCGTAGAGCAGCGCGATCAGCGCGAACACGGCGATGAAGCCGAAGAAGCCCGCGAGGATGCCGACGCTGGCGTCGGCCGCGTCGTTCACGCACTGGGTGTAGGCGGCGGTGCCGTACTCGGTGCCGCTGCAGTCGTCTATGGAACTCGACGCGCCCACGAGGCTCGCGACGCCGATCGCCGAGAAGATCGCGTAGAGGATGCCGTACGCGACGCCGTCCAGCGCACGCGCGCCCAGGCGGCGCCCCATCGTGGCGAGTTCGACGGTGCCGAGGCCCGCGACGTTGATGTAGCCGTTGTTGGCCTGGAGGGTGCCGCCCGGCTGCTGGGGCGGGTAGCCGTAACCCGGCTGACCCTGCGGCTGGCCCGGCTGCTGCGGGTAGCCGTAGCCCGGCTGACCCTGCGGCGGCACGCCCTGCGGGGCCTGCTGCGGGTAGCCGTAACCGGGCTGCTCCTGCGGCGGCTGGTTCGGCTGCTGGCCGTACGGGTTGTTCGGATTCGGGTTCGGGTCGCCGAAACTCATCTGGGCGTTCCTCCAACGTGCGTGCGGGGACGATGCGGCCGCACGGAGGAAAGAAAGGTCAGTGGTCCGCCCCCCGGTACTTCTGCGGCACTGCGGCCATAATCGTTATAAGCAGAACATAAGTTTGTCCAGCCGTGGCTGGTGGATGTTGCGCAAGTGCAACCTCGTGTCCACCGCCGACGCCCGAATTGGTATGCGGGCGGGGTCATCCGCGAGTATGGGGACATGACTGCCCAGATTCTCGATGGCAAGGCCACCGCAGCCGCGATCAAGTCCGATCTCACCGTCCGCGTGGCGGCCCTCAAGGCGCAGGGCATCACCCCTGGCCTGGGAACCCTGCTCGTCGGGGACGACCCGGGCAGCCGGTGGTACGTCAACGGCAAGCACCGCGACTGCGCGCAGGTCGGCATCGGCTCCATCCAGCGCGAACTCCCCGACACCGCCACCCAGGAGGAGATCGAGGACGTCGTACGGGAGCTCAACGCCAACCCCGAGTGCACGGGTTACATCGTGCAGCTGCCCCTCCCCAAGGGCATCGACACCAACCGCGTCCTGGAGCTGATGGACCCGGCCAAGGACGCCGACGGCCTCCACCCGATGAGCCTCGGCCGGCTGGTGCTGAACGAGACGGGCCCGCTGCCCTGCACCCCGCAGGGCGTCGTCCAGCTGCTCCGCCACCACGGCGTGGAGATCAACGGGGCGCATGTCGTGGTCGTCGGCCGCGGTGTCACCATCGGCCGTTCCATCCCGCTGCTGCTGACCCGTAAGTCCGAGAACGCCACCGTCACCCAGTGCCACACCGGTACGCGTGACCTCTCCGCCCACCTCAGGCAGGCCGACATCATCGTCGCCGCCGCCGGGGTGCCGCACATCATCAAGCCCGAGGACGTGAAGCCGGGCGCCGCCGTGCTCGACGTCGGCGTCAGCCGGGACGAGAACGGCAAGATCGTCGGGGACGTCCACCCGGGCGTGGCCGAGGTCGCCGCCTGGATCTCCCCGAACCCGGGCGGTGTCGGCCCGATGACCCGTGCCCAGCTGCTCGTCAACGTGGTCGAGGCGGCCGAGCGCGACGCGGCCGCGGCCGTCTGAGCCGGCCGACCCGATCCGGAGGGAACAACCCCATGGGTGCTGGTACGAGTCCGGCCGACCCGGCCGCCGAGGCGGACGGCACGTCCGCGGTGCCGCCGCGCGCGGACAAGCCGGGCGCGGGCAAGGACAAGGGGACAGCGGGCAAGGACGAGGGGGCGGCGGACAAGCCCGCATCCGGCAAGTCCGCATCCGACGAGCCCGCACCGGAGGAGGGGACGGCGGACGAGGGAGCGGCGGACGAGCCCGCACCCGATCCGGCCGTGGCCGCGTCCAGTGACGACGCCGCGGGCGCGGGCGAGGGAGCGGCCGGTGGTACGCGGCCGTCGCGGCGGTTCCCGTCGTTCACCCGGGACACCGCGCGCCCCGAGGGCGGCGGCCGGGCCGCGTCCGGGGACGCACCCGCCCCGGCCCGTCAGTGGCCGCTGCTCGCCGTGCTCTGTACGGCCGGGATCGGGCTGCTGATCGTCGCGGTCGACCCGTTCGCCGAGGCCTTCCGGGTCGGCACGATGCTGATCGGTGTCGCCCTCATCGGGGGCGCCGTGCTGCGCCTCGTGGTGCCGTCGGTGGGCATGCTGGCGGTACGTTCCCGCTTCACCGATCTGGTGACGTACGGGCTGCTCGGCTTCCTCATCGTGATGCTCGCGCTGGTGGCGCAGCCCAAGCCGTGGCTGGACATCCCGTTCCTGGAGCACGCGGTCCACTTCACGATCCGCTGAGCGCGCCCGGACGGGCGGCCGTGCCGCCCGCAGAGGTGTCCGTCCCTTCCCCCGAGGAGGGACGGACACCGGTATCGGGGCCCACCGGAACGTGAAACGCCCTGGTGCGAGACGGCCTGAGCGGCCTTGCCCCGTCTGGCCTTCAGCCTGGTCGACGGGGTGGGCCGGTTCAAGGAATCCCCGGGGCCTGTGGCACGGAAGTGACCATTCCGCCACCGTGTGATCGTCCGGCAACGGAGCCCCGGGCCGGGGCTCCGCCGCCGGGCCGTACCGGCGCCGCCACCGGGGGCTCCGCCGCCTCCCCGGCGACCGGGATTCGGCCGGGTGAGCGCTGTGTGACGGGTTGTGTGCGGTCCCACAGGGGGCAGGGCGGCCGGGAGGTTCCGGGTCGGATAGCCTGATCGCTGGATATCTCTTCACATCAAGATTCAGGGATGTCCAGCACCAGGGGCCAGGAACCCCCACCGCCAGCTGTCTAACGGAGATCGCCATGACCCGCACTCCCGTGAATGTCACCGTGACCGGCGCAGCCGGCCAGATCGGCTACGCGCTGCTCTTCCGCATCGCCTCCGGCCACCTGCTCGGCCCGGACGTGCCGGTCAACCTGCGTCTCCTGGAGATCCCGCAGGGCCTGAAGGCCGCCGAGGGCACCGCGATGGAGCTCGACGACTGCGCGTTCCCGCTGCTGCGCGGCATCGAGATCACCGACGATGCCAACAAGGCGTTCGACGGTGCCAACGTCGCCCTGCTCGTCGGCGCCCGCCCGCGTACGAAGGGCATGGAGCGCGGTGACCTGCTCTCCGCCAACGGCGGCATCTTCAAGCCGCAGGGCAAGGCCATCAACGACAACGCCGCGGACGACATCAAGGTCCTCGTCGTCGGCAACCCGGCCAACACCAACGCGCTCATCGCGCAGGCCGCGGCCCCGGACGTACCGGCCGAGCGCTTCACCGCGATGACCCGCCTCGACCACAACCGCGCGATCTCGCAGCTGGCCGCCAAGACCGGTGCCGCCGTCTCCGACATCAAGAAGCTGACGATCTGGGGCAACCACTCGGCGACCCAGTACCCCGACATCTTCCACGCGGAGGTCGCCGGGAAGAACGCCGCCGAGCTCGTCGACGACGAGGCGTGGCTGGCCGACACCTTCATCCCGACCGTCGCCAAGCGCGGCGCCGCGATCATCGAGGCCCGTGGCGCGTCCTCGGCCGCTTCCGCCGCCAACGCCGCCATCGACCACGTGCACACCTGGGTCAACGGCACCGCCGCGGGCGACTGGACCTCGATGGGTATCCCGTCGGACGGCTCGTACGGCGTGCCCGAGGGCATCATCTCGTCCTTCCCGGTCACCACGAAGGACGGCGTGTACGAGATCGTCCAGGGCCTGGACATCAACGAGTTCTCCCGTGCGCGCATCGACGCCTCGGTGAAGGAGCTCACCGAGGAGCGCGACGCGGTGCGCGAGCTCGGCCTGATCTGATCCGTACGCCTCTCCCGGCGCATCCACCGCCCCCGGCCGCAGTCGCTGCCGGGGGCGGTGGCGTACACGGCCGCGAGCGGAGCCGTCACGTCCGCGACGCCTCCGGCCGTGGCGGCGCGCATGGGGTCATGGCGCGGGCCGCAACCGGGCGGCAGGCAAGCCCGACCACGTACCGCCACAGAAGCGCCTACGCGGTCCGCAGCCCGTCCGCGATCTCGCGCAGCGCCGCCATGGCCCGGCGTTGCAGCCCGGGGCCGAAGGTGATCCGGGCGGCGCCCAGCTCGCCCAGCCGGCGCGGGGCCGGGCCGTCCGGCCGGGCGAGGGCGTTGAGCGGGGCCGGGACGGCGGCGGCCAGCGCGGGCAGCGCCTCGGGCGGGGCCATGATCGGATAGACGCAGTCCGCGCCCGCCGCCACGTACAGCAGCGCACGGCGGATCGTCTCCGCCTCCGGGTCCGTGCCGTCGGGGACGCCGCGGACATAGGTGTCGACGCGGGCGTTGACGAACAGCGCGTCGCCCGCGACCGCCCGCACCTCCGCGAGCCGGTCCGCATGCCGCCGGGCGTCGAAGAGCACACCGTCGGCGGAGTCCTCCAGATTGCAGCCGACGGCTCCGGCATCGAGGAGCCGCTCCACGAGCTCCTTCGGGGCCAGTCCGTAACCCGCCTCGATGTCCGCCGAGACCGGCACCGAGGCCGGGACGGCGCGCACGATCCTGGCCACGGCCGCGAACATCTCGGCGGCGGGCGTCGCCCCGTCCTCGTGGCCGAGCGAGGCCGCGACCCCGGCGCTGGGGGTGGCGAGCGCCGGGAAGCCCGCCTCGACGAGGACGCGCGCACTCGCCGCGTCCCACGGGCCGGGGACGACCAGCGGGTCCCCGGGGGCGCGGTCGTGGTGCAGGGAGCGGAGGACGGAAGCGGTCACGCGGGGCTCCTGGGATGTCGGGCGGTGGCGGGGCGTGGGCACGGGCCTGCCGGAAGGCACGGCAGGTCCGGGAGGCCGGAAGGCATGGCAGCTCCGAGAGGGCCGGCCCGCGGGGCCGGCCGTGCCGGGTCAGTGCTTGATGTCGCCCGGCTTGTAGTGGCCGGGGACCATGCGGGTGGTCACGGCGAAGCGGTTCCAGGCGTTGATCGTCGTGATCGCGGCGACGAGATGGGCGAGCTCGGTCTCGTCGAACTGCTTCGCGGCCCGCTCCCACACCTCGTCCGGCACGAAACCGTCGGTCAGTACGGTCACCGCCTCGGTCAGCTCGATCGCCGCGAGCTCCCTGGGCGTGTAGAAGTGCTTCGACTCCTCCCACGCGCTGAGCTGGACGATCCGCTGGACGGACTCGCCGGCCGCGAGCGCGTCCTTGGTGTGCATGTCGAGGCAGAACGCGCAGTGGTTCAGCTGCGAGGCGCGGATCTTCACCAGCTCCCCGATGACCGGGTCGAGGCCCCGGCGGGACGCCGCGTCCAGCCGGACCATGGCCTTGTAGACATCGGGAGCGAGCTCGGCCCAGTGCTGGCGGGGCGTGTGCTCGGGGGTGAGGCCGGAGGTCGGGTGGTGGTGCTCGTTCGTCGTCATGGGTACGACACTAGGGGGTGGATGGCACACCGGTATGGTCCATTTCCATGACGGATTCCTGGGCCACTTTCGGGGCCGACCTGCATCTCGAAACGACCGGCGCGGTGGGGCTGCGGGCCGGACTCATGGACGCCCTGCGCGAGGCCGTACGGACGGGGCGCCTGGCCCCCGGCACCCGGCTCCCGTCGTCCCGCGGCCTCGCCGCCGACCTCGGCATCGCGCGGAACACCGTCGCGGACGCCTACGCGGAGCTGGTCGCCGAGGGGTGGCTCACCGCCCGGCAGGGCTCCGGCACCCGGGTGGCGCGGCGGGCCGAGCCGCGCCGGTCGGCCACCAGGACCATCCGGACCCGCGCGGTGCCGTCCCGGCCCGCCCACAACCTGCTGGCCGGGTCGCCCGATCTCTCGACGTTCCCCCGCGCCGACTGGCTCAAGGCGTCCCGGCGCGCCCTGACCGCCGCGCCCAACGACGCCTTCGGCTACGGCGACCCGCGCGGGCGCATGGAGCTGCGCACCGTGCTCGCCGACTATCTGGCACGGGCCCGCGGGGTGTACGCGGACCCGGAGCGGATCATGATCTGCGCGGGTTTCGTGCAGGCGCTGAAGCTGATGGGGCCGGTGCTGCGCAGACGGCGGGTGCGGGAGGTGGCCGTCGAGTCGTACGGACTGGACGTGCACTGGGACCTGCTCAGGGACGCCGGGCTGCGGCTGCCCCGCCTGCCGGTCGACGGACTCGGGGCGAGGACCGGTGAACTGGCGGGGCTGCGCGGCGCGGGCGCGGTGCTGATGACGCCCGCGCACCAGTTCCCGACGGGGGTGCCGCTCCACCCCGACCGGCGGGCCGCGGCCGTGGACTGGGCGCGCGGCACGGGCGGGCTGGTCCTGGAGGACGACTACGACGGCGAGTTCCGCTACGACCGGCAGGCGGTCGGCGCGCTCCAGGGCCTGGACCCCGAACGCGTGGTGTACCTGGGGACGACGAGCAAGTCGCTGGCCCCCGGGCTGCGCCTGGGGTGGATGGTGCTGCCGGAGGCGCTGGTGGGGGAGGTGGCCGAGGCCAAGGGGCTGAGCGACTGGTCGTCGAGCGCGCTGGACCAGCTGACGCTCGCGGAGTTCATCGCGTCGGGCGCGTACGACCGCCATGTGCGCGCGATGCGGCTGCGCTACCGGCACCGCCGCGACCAGCTCGTCGCGGCACTGGCGGAACGGGCCCCCGGCGTCCGGGTCAGCGGCATGGTGGCCGGGCTGCACGCCGTTCTCGAACTGCCCGCGGGCAGCGAGGCGTCGGTGCTGCGCGCGGCGGCGTGGCAGGGGCTGGCGCTGGAGGGGATGTCGCGCTTCCGGCACCCGGACGCGACCCCGGACCGTGACGCGCTGGTCATCGGCTACGGAACACCCACCGACAGCGCCTGGGCGGGTGCGCTGGACGCACTCTGCCGGGTGCTGCCCTGAGGCCCTGCGGGACGGTCCTCAGGGGTGCTCGGGGACCGCCGGGTCCGGGGCGTCCGCCGGGGCCTCGCCGAACCGGGCCAGGGCCAGCGCCCCCGCCACCGCCACCACGAAACCGGCGACCGCCAGCCACTCCAGTCCCGTACGGGTGCGGTCGCCGAGCCAGATCACGCCCACCAGCGCCGGGCCGATCGTCTCGCCGAGCACCATGCCGGCCGTCGCCGTGGTCACCGAACCGCGTTGCAGGGCCGAGGTCAGCAGCAGGAACGCCGAACCGCCGCCCAGCAGCAGCGCGTACGCGGCGGGGTTGGTGAACAGCGCCGCCGGGGACACGTCGTCGATCAGCCGGACCGTGACCTCGACCACCCCGAAGCCGCAGCCCGCGCCGAGCCCCAGCGCGAGCGCCCTCGGTTTCTCCGGCAGCCGCCCGGCCGCCGCGCCGATCAGCAGGATGCCGAGGGCGATCCCCAGCATCGACCAGGCCAGGGCCGCCGAACCGGTCCCATGGCCCTCGCCGCCGGAAGCGAGCCCCAGCATGCCGAGACCGGCGCAGACGACACCGACCGCGGACCACTCCACGGCGCTCAGCCGCACTTTCAGCAGCCGGGCGGCGGCCACCGCGGTCACCGCGAGACTCGCGGCCAGCGCGGCGCCCACCGCGTAGATCGGCAGGGAGCGCAGGGCGATGATCTGGAGGACGAAGCCGCAGCCGTCCAGGGCGAGTCCGGCGAGGTAGCGCCACTGGCGCAGGGCGCGCAGCAGCAGCCGCGGATCGACCCCCGCGTCCGACCCCGGCTCGGCGGCGGCCCGCGCGGCGACGGCCTGGAGGACCGAGGCCGTACCGAAGCAGACAGCGGCGCCGAGCGCGCAGATCATCCCGAAGAGCACGAGGGGACTCTACTTGGGGATGTCCGGCGCCCCTGCTTCCTGTCGCACCCGGCGGCCCTTTAATCTGACGAATGGTCGTACTGGCTTGATTCATATGCTTGCTTGATTCATGCGCTTGATGCGTATCGCGGGGGAGACGGAAACATGGCCACACGCAGACTGAGGTCGAGCACCGTGGTGCTCGGCGGCATGGGGGTGCTCGCGGCGATGATCACCTCCTGCGGCTCGGAACCGGACAAGCGGTGCGTCGACCCGCTGACCCAGGACACGCTGCCGAGTTACGAGTGCAAGAACAGCGACGGCAAGGGCTCGTACTACTACGGCGGCAGCAGCAAGAACGGCAAGGTGCAGGGCGGCAGCTTCAACAAGTCCGCGGTCGAGCGCGGCGGTTTCGGCTGCTCGGGCACCGGCGGCGGCTGACCGGCATGGAACGCCGCACCGCACGGCCGCGCCCCGACTGGCAGCGGACGGTGGAGGAGCAGGGCATCGTCTTCCCGCTCACCCGCTACCCGGACGGATCGCTGCGCCCGTACTGGGACGAGAGCGCCTACTACGTCTTCTCGCTGTCCGAGGTCGAGGCGCTGGAGGAGGTCGTCGAGGAACTGCACACCATGTCGCTGGCCGCGGCCGCGCACATCGTGGAGCGGGACCGCTTCGCCGAACTCGGCATCACCGACCGGCGGCTGGCCGGTCTGATCGCCCGCTCCTGGCAGCGCCGTTCCGAACTGCCCTCCCTGTACGGCAGGTTCGACCTGCGGTACGACGGCACCGGTCCGGCGAAGATGCTGGAGTACAACGCGGACACCCCCACCTCCCTGGTGGAGGCGGCGAGCGCCCAGTGGTTCTGGATGGAGGACCGCTTCCCGGGCGCCGACCAGTGGAACTCGCTGCACGAACGACTCGTCGCGGCCTGGAGACGGCAGGCCGCCCTGCTGCCGCCGGGACCGCTGCACTTCGTGCACTCCGACGGCGACGAGCTGGGCGAGGACCTGATGACGGTCGCCTATCTGCGGGAGACCGCCGCGCAGGCCGGCATCGAGACCGAGGCGCTCTCCGTCGAGCGGATCGGCTGGGACCGGCTGAGCGGGCGGTTCGTCGACGAGCGGCTCCGCTTCATCCGGAGCTGCTTCAAGCTGTACCCGTGGGAGTGGCTGGCGACCGACCGGTTCGGCCCGCATGTGCTCGACACCCTCGACAACGGCGGCGGTACGGGGACGACCTGCTGGATCGAGCCCGCCTGGAAGATGCTGCTGTCCAACAAGGCGCTGCTGGCGATCCTCTGGGAGCTCTACCCGGGCCACCCGAACCTGCTGCCCTCCCACCTCGACGGCCCCCGCGAACTCGCCGCGTCCGGCGGCTATGCCGCCAAGCCGCTGCTCGGCCGGGAGGGGGCCGGGATCACGCTCCACGAGCCGGGAGGCCCGGCGGTGCCGAGGGACGAGCCGTGCTGCTACCAGGAGCTGGCGCCGCTGCCGGACTTCGACGGCAACCGTGTGGTGCTGGGCGCGTGGGTCGTCGAGGACGAGGCGGCCGGTCTCGGCATCCGCGAATCGGCGGGCCCGGTCACGGACGAGTACGCCCGCTTCCTGCCGCACGTCATCCTCTAGGGCCTTTCGCCGTCGGCTCGGCCGGGCAGCGGCCCGCCCGCAGCCAGCCGAGCAGGTCGTCCGTCACCGGCTCGCCCTCCGCCTCGACGTCCGCGCAGATCGCGCCCAGCCCGAGCCGGTGCACGGAGGTGCGGTCGCGGCCGTGGCGGCGCATGAAGAACCCGTCGCCCCCGCTGTCGTCCCCGACCAGCACCCAGTCCGGCGCGTACCGGGACACCTCGAAGGTCTCGTTGCGTTCCCCGGCGCACTGCGGACCGTAGACATGGACCCCGTTGTCGAGCAGCACGCCCGGTGTCGACCGCCACAGCCGGGCGACCGCGGGATTGGGTCCGTCCCGCAGCCCGCGCAGCCGCGCCGCCCGGACGGCCAGGAACCCGGCGAAGGACTCCGCCACCGGGTACTCGCTCCCGTCGGCGCCGTCCCGGCACACCACCGGGTACTCCCCGGCCCCGGCCTCCCCGCTCCGGTCGAGGGCGAAGTGGTAGGCGTCGCCGCAGTCCGGCTCGACGGCGAAGCAGAGCCGGTCGCCGGTCAGCCGCCACGCCGCGGTGATGGCCTCGTACATGTCGTCGTCCAGGTCGTCGGCGGGCCCGACCGTCGCGATGTCCGCGCCCCCCGCCCGGCCGTGGCCGTACCTCGCCAGCCACCAGCGGTACGACGCCGGCAGCGGGCCGACGCGGGCCTCGGCCGCGCCGATCAGCGCCTCCGGCACGGCGGCGGCCGGTCCGCGGCCGAACCCCGGTGAAGCGTCGACCAGGTCCCGCAGCAGTGTCAGGTCAGGTTTCACGGCGCCGAGTCTGCCAGGGCGGGCCC
The DNA here is from genome assembly GCF_900091725.1 of Streptomyces sp. DvalAA-43. Lineage (GTDB taxonomy): Bacteria > Actinomycetota > Actinomycetes > Streptomycetales > Streptomycetaceae > Streptomyces > Streptomyces pulveraceus. The sequence continues at coordinate 13,695 of NZ_FMBW01000077.1, forward strand.
CGGGTCGGGCCCCTGGGCCCGCCCTGGGGGCCGGGGTCAGCCGCGCAGGACGGCGCGGAGCTGTTCGAGCCCCCAGTCCAGGTCCTCCTTGCTGATCACCAGCGGCGGGGCGATCCGGATCGTCGAGCCGTGCGTGTCCTTGACCAGCACCCCGCGGTCCATCAGCTTCTCGGAGATCTCCCGGCCCGTGCCGAGGGCCGGGGCGATGTCCACGCCCGCCCACAGCCCGCGGCCCCGTACCGCCTCCACCGCGCCGCCGCCCGTCAGCAGCCCCAGCTCCTGGTGCAGGTGCTCGCCCAGCTCGGCCGCCCGCTGCTGGTACTCGCCGGTGCGGAGCATCGCGATGACCTCCAGCGCGACCGCGCAGGCCAGCGGATTGCCGCCGAACGTCGAACCGTGCTCGCCGGGCCGGAACACCCCGAGCACGTCCTGGGAGGAGACCACCGCCGACACCGGCACCAGACCGCCGCCCAGCGCCTTGCCGAGCACGTACATGTCCGGCACGACACCCTCGTGCTCGCAGGCGAAGGTCTTCCCGGTCCGGCCCAGGCCCGACTGGATCTCGTCCGCGATGAACAGGACGTTCCGCTCACGCGTGAGCGCCCGCACCCCGGGGAGGTAGCCCGGCGGCGGCACCAGCACCCCGGCCTCGCCCTGGATCGGCTCCATGAGCACCGCCACGGTGTTCTCGGTCATCGCCTCCCGGAGCGCCGTGAGGTCCCCGTACGGCACGATCTCGAACCCCGGGGTGTACGGGCCGAAGTCCTCCCGCGCCTCCGGGTCCGTGGAGAAGCTGATGATCGTCGTCGTCCGGCCGTGGAAGTTGTTCGCGGCGACGATGATCTTCGCCATGCCGTCCGGGACGCCCTTCACCCGGTACCCCCACTTGCGCGCCGTCTTCACCGCGGTCTCCACGGCCTCCGCGCCCGTGTTCATCGGCAGCACCGACTCCATGCCGCACAGCTCGGCGAGCTGCGTACAGAAGTCGGCGAACCGGTCGTGGTGGAAGGCGCGCGAGGTGAGGGTCACCCGCTCCAGCTGTGCCTTGGCGGCGTCGATCAGGCGCCGGTTGCCGTGACCGAAGTTGAGCGCCGAGTAGCCGGCCAGCAGGTCGAGGTAGCGGCGGCCCTCGACATCGGTCATCCAGGCCCCGTCCGCCGTGGCGACGACGACGGGCAGCGGATGGTAGTTGTGCGCGCTGTGCGCCTCGGCGGAGGCGATGGCGGTTTCCGTGGTCGACACGGGATCTCCGTTCGTCGTGGGGCGGGCGGGGGTGGTGCCCACTTTGTATCGTTGGTCGGATCAGTGGCGAGGAAACCTGTATTTCCCGGCGCGCCAGGCCGGTCGGGGGCCGGTGCCCGCACCTGAGACAATGAGTTCATGGCCTCTGAACGCCCCCGCGTGCTCTCCGGAATCCAGCCCACCGCAGGCTCGTTCCACCTCGGCAACTACCTCGGCGCGGTCCGCCAGTGGGTGGCGCTGCAGGAATCCCACGACGCCTTCTACATGGTCGTGGACCTGCACGCGATCACGATCCCGCAGGACCCCGCGGAGCTGCGCGCGAACACCAGGCTCGCCGTCGCCCAGCTCCTCGCCGCCGGTCTCGACCCGGAGCGCTGCACGCTGTTCGTCCAGAGCCATGTCCCCGAGCACGCCCAGCTGGGCTGGATCATGAACTGCCTCACCGGCTTCGGCGAGGCGTCGCGGATGACGCAGTTCAAGGACAAGTCCGCCAAGCAGGGCGCCGACCGCACCACGGTCGGTCTCTTCACGTACCCGATGCTGATGGTGGCCGACATCCTGCTGTACCAGGCCGACCAGGTCCCGGTCGGCGAGGACCAGCGCCAGCACCTGGAGCTGACCCGCAACCTCGCCGAGCGGTTCAACGGCAGCTACGGCGACACGTTCACCGTGCCGGACCCGTACATCCTCAAGGAGACGGCGAAGATCTACGACCTCCAGGACCCGTCGGCGAAGATGAGCAAGTCGGCGCCGACCCCGAAGGGCCTGATCAACCTCCTGGACGAGCCGAAGGCCACCGCCAAGAAGGTGAAGAGCGCGGTCACCGACACCGACACGGTCATCCGCTTCGACCGGGCCGAGAAGCCCGGTATCAGCAATCTGCTGAGCATCTACTCGACACTCACCGGGACCGGTATCGCGGATCTGGAGCAGAAGTACGAGGGCAAGGGCTACGGTGCGCTCAAGACCGACCTCGCCGAGGTCATGGTCGAGTTCGTCACACCGTTCCGGACCCGCACCCAGGAATACCTGGACGACCCGGAGACGCTGGACTCGATCCTGGCCAAGGGCGCCGAGAAGGCCCGTGCCGTCGCGGCCGAGACCCTGGCCCTGACGTACGACCGGATGGGCTTTCTGCCCGCGAAGCACTGAGTCCAAGGACCCTGGCGGTTTCGCGGCCGCAGGCGTCACACTGGCGACGGGAAGTCGAATCGGTCGATGGCCGAAAACAGGCCATCGATCATCGAGGATTGAGGAGGACGACGTGGGGACCGTAACGCTCGGCGTTTCGATCGCGGTCCCGGAGCCCTACGGCAGCCTGCTCCAGGAGCGGCGCGCGAGCTTCGGGGATCCTGCCGCGTACGGCATTCCCACCCACGTCACCCTGCTCCCGCCGACCGAGGCCGAGGCGGCCGACCTGCCCGCGATCGAGGCGCATCTCGCCCAGATCGCGACGGGCGGCCGGCCCTTCCCGATGCGGCTGTCCGGCACGGGCACCTTCCGCCCCCTCTCGCCGGTCGTCTTCGTCCAGGTCGTCGAGGGCGCCTCGGCCTGCACCTGGCTGCAGAAGCGGGTCCGGGACTCCTCCGGGCCGCTGGTGCGCGAGCTCCAGTTCCCGTACCACCCGCATGTGACCGTGGCGCACGACATCGCCGAGGAGGCGATGGACCGGGCGTACGCGGAGCTCGCCGACTACGAGGCGGCCTGGACCTGCGGTTCCTTCGCGCTGTACGAGCAGGGCCCGGACAGCGTCTGGCGCAAGATCAACGAGTTCCCGTTCGGCGCCGGGGGCGCCGCCTCCGCGGTGCCCGCGCAGGGCGGCTCCGCCCTGGACGAGCCCTCCCTGCACTGACCGGCCCGGCGCCGCCCGCTCGGACCAGCCGCTCGGACCGCCCGCTCAGATCGGCAGCCGCCGGAACAGCGGGCGCGGCACATGCCGCAGCGCCGACATCACCGCACGCAGCGATCCGGGCACCCACACCGTCTCCGAGCGCCGCCGCAGCCCCGTCACGATGGCCTCCGCGACCGCCTCCGGCGTCGTGGTGAGCGGCGAAGCCTCCAGCGGTGCCGAGGCGAACCGGGCCGAGGCGGACCGGGCCGCGACGATCCGCTCCGGCGCGAGCAGGGCCGCCCCGCCCCGGGGCGCGGTCGGTGGCGCGGCCGGCACGGTCCCCGACGCCGTCCCCGTGGCCGTCGCCTGAGCCGTGGCGGACCGTACGACGCCGGGGCGCACGACCATCACATGCACCCCGGTCCCGTGCAGCGCGTCCCCCAGCCCCTGCGTGAACGCGTCCAGGCCCGCCTTGCTGGACCCGTAGATGAAGTCGGCGCGGCGGGCGCGCTCGCCCGCCACCGAGGACAGCACCACCAGCGAGCCGTGCCCCTGCGCCTGGAGCGCGCCGGCGCACACCAGCCCGGCGGAGACCGCCCCCGTGTAGTTGGTCTGGGCGACCCGTACCGCGGCGAGCGGCTCCTCCTCGTCGCGTCCCTGGTCGCCCGCGATGCCGAAGGCGAGCAGCACCATGTCGATGTCGTCCTCGGCGAAGACCGCGCCGAGCACGGCCTCGTGCGATGCGGCGTCGAGGGCGTCGAAGCCGACCGTACGGACGTCGGCGCCGCGGGCGCGCAGATCGGCGGCGGCCGCGTCGAGCGCGGGAGAGGGGCGCCCGGCCAGCCGGACCGTGCGGGTCCGCAGGGCGATCAGCCGCCGCGCGGTGGCCAGGGCGATCTCCGAGGTGCCGCCGAGGACGAGCAGGGACTGGGGGGCTCCGAAGGCGTCCTTCACGGGAACACTCCTTGCGACGGTGGGGGTGGGGAGGATGGGGCGGGCAGCGGTGGTTCAGAGCGACAGGCGGCGCGAGAGGTCCGAGCGGAAGGCCCCGCCCGGGTCCAGCTCGGCACGGAGCGACCGGAAGTCGGAGAGCCTCGGATACATCGCGGCCAGCAGCTCCGGCCTCAGCCGGGAGTCCTTCGCCAGGCAGACCCGGCCGCCCGCCCCCGCCACCTCCTCGTCCAGCGAGTCCAGGAACCGGGCCAGGCCGGGCAGCGCGGCGGGCAGGTCGAGGGCGAGCGCCCAGCCGGGCACCGGGAACGACAGCCAGCCCGGGTCGCCGGCGCCGAACCGCTTGAGCACGGCGTCGGACGTCGGGCAGCGCCGCCGGGAGATCCGGTGCACGATCCGGCGCAGCGCCTCCTCCTGGCCGTGCCCGACGGCGAACTGGTAGCGCACGGACCCGGCGCGCCCGGCGGCCCGGTGCCACTGCGGCAGACCGTCCCGGGGGTGGAAGAACGCGGCGAGCCGCTGGAGTTCACCGATCCGGTACGTGGGAGCGCCCCGGTACCGCAGCTCGTTGAAGAGGGTGGCCGGGGCGCCCCCGAGCAGCGCCTCCGGCACGAGGGCGGGGGCGGACGGCAGCGGCCCCGGGCGGAACGAGAGCGGTGTGCGCCGCGCGCGCGCCGGGAGCGCGTACCGGGGTACGTGCTCCGCCCGGGTGAGCACGGAGCGTCCTGTCGCCCGGCCCCGGGCGCGCAGATCGATCCAGGCGGACGAGTAGCGGTAGCGGTGGTCCCCGGCGGTGAGCCTGTCCAGCAGGTCGTCCAGATCGACGGCGCGTTCGGTGTCGACCGACATCCAGGCGCTGGTGACGCGGTGGCACCGGAGCGTGGCCGAGAGGATCACACCCGTCAGGCCCAGGCCGCCCGCGGTCGCGTCGAAGAGAGCGGTGCCGGGCCGGACCGTACGGATCTCGCCCCCGGCGGTCAGCAGCTCCAGCTCCTGGACGTGCCGGGAGAAGGAGCCCGCGAGGTGCTGGTTGCGGCCGTGGATGTCGGCGCCGATCGCGCCGCCCACGGTGACGTAACGGGTCGTGGGCGTGACGGGGACGAACCAGCCGAGCGGCAGCAGGACCTCCATCAGCCGGTGCAGGCTGACCCCGGCGTCGCAGACCACGCGTCCGGACCCGGCGTCGATGGTGCGGATCCGGTTCAGCGCGGTCATGTCGAGGACGGAACCGCCCGCGTTCTGCGCCGCGTCGCCGTGGGCCCGGCCGAGGCCCCGGGCGATGGAGCCACGCGGTCCGCAGCCGCGTACCGTCGCCGCCGCCTCCTCGTACGTACGGGGGCGGAAGCGCAGGGCGGTCGTCGGGGCGGTGCGGCCCCAGCCGGTCAGGGACACGGTGTCGACAGACATGATCGTGACCGTATCGCCCGGGAAAACCCTTTCGAGGTATTTGTTACAACACTCACCGATATGGATGATTGAAGGGGCGTCAGTCCGTACGGCAGCGGGACCCGGTGCCGGTTTTCCGGACCCGGGAGGGTAGTCGTACGTCATGGACTGGCTGAGAAACCTCCCCGTCATCGGGCCGATCGTCGCCCGGGTGATGGCGACGCACGCCTGGCGCTCCTACGAGACGCTGGAGCGGGTCCACTGGGCCAGGCTCGCCGCCGCGATCACCTTCATCAGCTTTCTGGCGCTCTTCCCGCTGATCGCGGTCGGCGCGGCGATCGGTGCCGCGCTGCTCTCCAACGAGCAGCTCCACCGGATCGAGGAGAAGCTCGCCGAGCAGGTGCCCGGCATCTCCGACCAGCTCGGCATCGACAACCTGGTGACCCACGCGGGCACGGTCGGACTGGTGGCCGGTGCCCTGCTGCTCTTCACCGGCATCGGCTGGATCGGCTCGATGCGGGACTGCCTGCGCGCCGTCTGGGGACTGGACGACGTGAGCCTGGGCAATCCGGTGTTGCGCAAGCTCAAGGACGCGGGGCTGCTGTTCGGCCTCGGCGGGGCGGCGCTCGCCACGTTCGCCGTGTCGTCGGTCGGCTCCGTCGCCGTCGGCCGGGGCGCGGATCTGCTGGGCATCTCGGACCGGGGCGCGGGCGGGGTGGTGCTGCGGGTGGCCGCCCTGGTCGTGGCGGCGCTCGGCGGCTTCCTGCTGCTGCTCTATCTGCTGACCCTGCTGCCCGGCGTCGAGCCGCCGCGGCGCGGGCTGCTGGTCGCCGGGGCGATCGGCGCGGTCTGTTTCGAACTGCTCAAGCTGCTGCTCGGCAGCTATATGCAGAGCGTGGCGTCGAAGAGCATGTACGGCGCCTTCGGGGTGCCGGTCGCCCTGCTGCTGTGGATCAACTTCTCGGCGCGGCTGCTGCTGTTCTGCGCCGCCTGGACGGCGACGCAGAACAGCGAGGAGACCGGGGAGGAGCCGGCGGCCGTCAGCGGCGGGAGCGGCGGCGCATCAGGTCCGGCAGCGGCCAGCGCCGGTTGACCAGGAACACCCCGCCGGCCAGCAGCACCAGGACGCCCCCGACGATGCCGAGCGCGACCCCGACGCCGCTTCCTCCGCCCTCGGCCGCGGCGGTCTTCGAGGCGTGCGCGGGGCCGTTGCGGCCCTCGCCCTTGCCCTGCGCGGCCGCCGGGCCCTTCCCGGTGCTGGTGGTGGCGGACTTCGGGGGCACCAGTTCGCCGACCGGGGTCACCTTGTCGCTCGCGTCGAAGCCCCAGTCGAGCAGATCGGCGGCTTCGTCGTAGACGGCGTGGGGCTTTCCGGACGACGGGTTCATGACGGTGACGAGCAGCACCTTGCCGTCGCGTTCGGCGACACCGGTGAAGGTGTTGCCCGCGTGCGTGGTGTAGCCGTTCTTGACGCCGGCGATGCCCTTGTACGGCTCGACGCCGTCCGCGCCGGTGAGCAGCTTGTTGGTGTTCTGGATGGCGAAGCTCTCGCGCTTCCCGTTCTTCTCCTCGCCGGGGAACTGCGCCTCGGCCGTCGAGCAGTACTCCCGGAAGTCCGCCTTCTGCATCCCGCTGCGGGCGAACAGCGTCAGGTCGTAGGCGCTGGAGACCTGTTCGGGCGCGTCGTACCCGTCGGGCGACACCACCTTCGTGTCGAGGGCCTGCAACTCCTCGGCGTGCGCCTGCATGGCGTCGACGGTCTTGGGGACGCCGCCGTACATCGCGGACAGCACATGCACCGCGTCGTTGCCCGAGCGCAGGAACACCCCGAGCCACAGGTCGTGGACCGTGTAGGTGAGCTTCTCCTTGACGCCGACCAGGCTGCTGCCCTCGCCGACATCGGCGAGATCCTCGTCCTTGACGGTGTACTTCTGGGTCTTCGGCTGGAGCGCGGGCATCACGGTGTCCGCGAAGAGCATCTTCAGGGTGGAGGCGGGCGGCAGTCGCCAGTGCGGGTTGTGCGAGGCGAGGACCTGGCCGCTCTCCGCGTCCGCGACGATCCAGGACCTGCCCGTGAGTCCCTTCGGCAGCACCGGGGCGTCCGGTCCAAGCTTGACCTGCGTGCCGGTCCGGCCCAGCAGTTCGCCACCGACCTGGGACATGTCCGCGGGCGGCTTCGGCTGGTCGTCGGAGGCGTCCTTGCCGACTGCCGATGCCGGGCTGACAACAAATGTGGACAACAAGGCGGCAGAGATGACCGTCATCGCGGTCTTTTTGAGAGCAGGCACGGTCGGAAACGTACATGCAGAAGATATGAAAATGGGTACGGATGGCTTGACCCGCCGGACGTACCGCCGGGACAGCCCACCCCGTGCCGCCCTGCCGGAGCGCGGCGGAGATACTGAGTCCATGAAGCTCAGCCGCCCCGTCTCCTGGTTCCTGCTCGCCTTCGGGGTGTGGAGCTGGTTCATCTGGATCACTTTCGTCAAGAACCTGTGGAAGGACGGCAGCGGACTCGCCTTCGACGACGCGGGTGACCCGACTGCGTACTTCTGGGTACATCTGCTGCTCGCGATCACGTCCTTTCTCCTGGGGACGGCTGTCGGTGTGATCGGGTTCCGTGGCGTCAGGGCCCTGCGCCGCGAACGCGCATAACAGGCCGTACGACGGGGAGGCGGGGAACGCATGGCAGTGGCCGGTCTCGCGGCGGCGGTGATCGCGGTGCTCGCACTGCTCGCCGGGGTGCACCGCTATCTGTGGCGCCGCTTCGTCGGTGACACGACGGCCCGGGGCAGCGCCCTGCGCAGGGCCGGCACGGTGGCCGCGTACGTCCTGCCCCTGCTGAGCGTCGGCGCGCTGGTCGCCGGCCGCGCGGGTGCGCCCTTCTGGCTCCAGCGGGTGCTGGCCTGGCCGGGCTATCTGTGGCTGGCCGCCGTGCTGTACCTGACGCTGGCTCTGCTGGTGGGGGAGGCGGTACGGCCCCTGCTGAGCCGGGCCCTCGCGGGCCGGGCCAACCGGACGAAGGGCGCGTACGCGGACCCGATGCCGACAGGGGGAGCGCCCTTCACGCCTCCTTCACATGGTGTGGATCCCCCGGAGACCACCGCATCCGCGGCCTCCGTCACCCTGGTCGCCGACGCCCCCGCCCCGGGCCGTCCCGACGCCCCCACGCGGCGGCTGTTCGTCGCCCGAGCCGTCGGCGGCGCCGCCGCCGTCGCGGGGCTCGGCACGGTCGGCTACGGGACCTACGGGGTGCTGCGCGGGCCGCGGGTCAAGCGGATCACCGTGCCGCTCGCCAAGCTGCCGCGCTCCGCGCACGGCTTCCGGATCGCCGTCGTCAGCGACATCCACCTCGGCCCGATCCTCGGCCGCGCCCACACCCAGCGGATCGTCGACACGATCAACCGGACCCAGCCGGACCTGGTCGCCGTCGTCGGGGATCTCGTCGACGGAACCGTCGCCGATCTCGGGCCTGCCGCGGAGCCGCTCGCCCGGCTGCGTTCCCGGCAGGGGAGTTTCTTCGTCACCGGAAACCACGAGTACTACTCCGGCGCCGCCGAATGGGTCGATCAGGTGCGGGAACTGGGCCTCCATCCGCTGGAGAACGCCCGGGTGGAGATCGGCGGCTTCGATCTCGCGGGCGTCAATGACGTCGCCGGGGAGAGCGAGGGGCAGGGGCCCGACTTCGCCCGCGCGCTCGGCGACCGGGACCGTACCCGTGCCGCCGTCCTCCTGGCCCATCAGCCCGTCGTCATCCACGACGCCGTCGCTCACGGAGTGGACCTCCAGCTCTCCGGCCACACCCACGGTGGCCAGCTCTGGCCGGGCAACTACCTCGCGGATCTGGCCAATCCCACGGGCGCCGGACTCGACCGCTACGGCGACACCCAGCTGTACGTCTCACGGGGCGCGGGCGCCTGGGGGCCGCCCGTACGGGTCGGTGCGCCCTCCGACATCACGGTCGTGGAGCTCGCTTCGCTCCGGGCGTGACTCTCCGTCGACGAAAGGTTCCGGACGTTCGGATGCACCCAAGGTTTCAACCGCCGAACAAAAGGCTATGAGTCACAGTTTTGCTCTTCCAGATGTGAAATTCGTGTGATTGGCTGATCGTGAGCATGCGGTGATGTGCGTATCTGAGCGCAACGCCGAGGTGGGGCTGGTAAGGGAGAGCACGGCAATGCGGTCGATCCGGCTACGGATTCTCGCGATTCTCGCGGTTTTGGTCATCGCAGGCGTCGTCGCCTGGCAGCTGCTGCCCTCGGACGAGGTGAAGAAGGACCCCATCGCGGTCGGCACGACCGACGAGGTCACCTCGCTCGACCCGGCCGGTGCGTACGACGCGGGTTCCTGGGCGATGTACAGCAACATCTACCAGTCCCTCATGACGTTCAAGTCCGGGGCGATCGTCCCCGAACCCGACGCCGCCGAGAGCTGCGGGTTCATCGGCCAGAAGCTCCAGACGTACCAGTGCAAGCTCCGTGACGACCTGACCTTCTCCAACGGCCGCAAGATCACGGCCGAGGACGTCAAGTACTCCATCGAGCGCATGATCAGGATCAAGACGGACGTCGGTCCATGGGTGCTGTTCCCGAGCCTCAAGAACGTGGTGGCCGACGGCCGCACCATCACGTTCAACCTCTCCTCGCGCGACGCGACCTTCCCGCAGAAGCTCGCCACCGGAGCCGGATCGATCGTCGACCGCGAGTCGTACCCGCCGAACAAGCTCCGCAAGGGCAACACCGTCGACGGCTCGGGCCCGTACCTCCTGAAGTCGTACCGGGCGGGCCAGATCGCCGAGATGGTGCCCAACCCCCTCTACAAGGGTGCGCTGAGCAAGACCGGTGTCCCGGTCACCGTGCACTACTACGACAAGGGCGACGACCTCCAGGCCGCCTGGAAGGCCAAGCAGCTCGACGTCACGCACCGCGAACTGCCGCCGGCCACGCTCGCCGAGCTGAACCCCGGCGACCCCGACCTGCGCGTCACCGAGGCGGACAGCGCCGAGATCCGCAACCTCGTCTTCAACGTCCGGCCCGGCTCCCCGCTGGCCGACAAGAAGGTCCGGCAGGCCATCGCCTCGATCATCGACCGCGGGCCACTGGTGACCGGCGTCTACAAGGGCACGGTCGAGCCGCTCTACTCGCTGATCCCGCAGGGCTACATCGGGCACAGCACACCGTTCTTCGACGCCTACCCCTCGCCCGACCCGGCCCGCGCCAGGAAGCTGATGGAGGAAGCCGGCGTGCAGACACCGGTGAACATCAGCTTCGGCTACCGCGGCGGGGACGAGACCTACGCGAAGGAGACCGCGGAGCTGCGCCACCAGCTGGAGGCCGACGGGCTGTTCAAGCTCACGGTCCACGCCGTCGACTGGAAGCAGTTCCAGAAGGCGTACGCGGCCGGCAAGTACGACGCGTACACGGTCGGCTGGCTCCCCGACTACCCGGACTCCGACACCTTCAGCCAGCCGCTGGTCGGCCGCGACAACAGCCTCCACAACGGCTACTCCAGCAAGAAGGTGGACAGCCTGATCAGCTCCACCCTCCAGTACAGCGACCGCGGGCGCACCGCGGCCGACTTCAAGGAGATCCAGGCGCAGGTCGGCGAGGACGTGCCGCTGGTCCCGCTGTGGCAGAAGAAGGACTACGTCGTCAGCACGACGGACGTCTCCGGCTCGCAGTACCTCTCGGACGGCACCGGCCTGTGGCGGCTGTGGGAGCTGAAGCGGATCTGACGGTCCCCGGCGGCCCGCCGGACAGCACACGGGCGGTCGTACCGGCACTGCCGGACGACCGCCCGCCGCGTTTCCGGGCCGCGTCGGCCTTGGGCGTGTACGGCGGGTCGGGGCCTAGCCCGGTTCGCCGGACCGTTCCCGGTCCTCCGGCCTCGCGGCGCCGGGCAGGAACTCCTCCAGCACGTCATGGATCTGCCGCACCAGCGGTCGCAGGACCCGGAACCGGGAGAGCGCGATGGCGCGGGCGCCGATCGGGGCGGCGCGTTCGACCAGGCGGCGGCTGCGCGCGGTGTGCTCCGTCCGGTCGTAGACCCAGAACAGCACCAGGCCCATCTGTATCAGCCACATCAACTGCGGCAGCAGCTCCGCCAGTTCGGGATCGGTCTTGGTGTCCGAACCGGCCAGGCACCGCCGGTGGATGGAGATCGCCGCCTCGCGGGCCGCGACCGACTCCGCCGAGAACGGGCTGAGCGGGCTCTCCGGGTCGGCGGCGTTCTTGAAGAACTGGGCGGCGAAGCGGTGGTACGGCTCCGCCACGTCCAGCCAGGTGAGCAGGACCCCGCGCATCCGCACCGCGAGGTCCTCGTCGCCGTCCAGGACCGGTTGCACGGCCGCCGCGTGCTCGGCGGCGAGCCGGTCGTAGAAGCCCTGGACGAGGTGTTCCTTGTTCGTGAAGTAGTAGTAGGCGTTCCCCACGGAGACGCCGGCCTCCTGGGCGATGGCCCGCATCGTCGTCTTGTCGTAGCCGCGCTCCTGGAAGAGCCGGAGCGCCGTTTCGAGGATGAGTGTGCGGGTCTGCTCGCTCTTGGGGGCCTTGACTTCCTTCACGTCCTTCGCTTCCTTCACCACAGTCCCGAGGGTATCCGCCGCCGTCAGCCCTCGGCTCCGGGGACCGTACAGCCACCCTCCCCGTCCCGCCCGCCGCACGGCGGAGCGGTCAGGGACCGGTACTTCGCGGCGGCGAGCACGGTGGCGCGGGCGAACGGGCGGCCCGCCGGGGTGGTCAGCCAGTGGGCCCTGGGCCGGTGCTCGGCCAGCGCCCAGAGGCAGACGATCCACGCGGCGGTGGAGCGGTAGACCTGCCCCCGGTCGGCGACCACCGTGATCTCGTCCAGCGTCCCGGCGTGGTCGAGCCCGGGGAAGCGGCGGCGCGCCTCCTCGGAGGCCGCCGGGACGAGATCGAGCGGGACGAGCTGACGCTGGTTCATCAGCCACTGCCGCAGATGGAGGCAGAGCGCGCACCGGGCGTCGTACAGCACCGTGAGGCGTTCGACGGGGAGCCGCTGCCCATGCGGTCCGCCCGGCCCGCCCGGTCCGTCCGGCACGGTGCTCAGGCCTTCGGGGCGGGCGCCGCCCACGGGCCGGTGGCCGGACCCGTCCAGCCCTGCGGGGCCACGGGCGGGGTCTGCTCACGCTCCATCAGGCCGCGGCGGCGGATCTTGTTGAGCACATAGACATTGCCGAGGTGCATCACACCGAGGACGAGCAGGACGACGCCGAGCTTCACCGACAGTGCCTCGAAGAGCCCACGGGCGTCGACGACACCGTCGGAGTTCCTCAGATAGAGGGTGACGAAGCCCAGGTTGACCAGGTAGAAGCCGACCACCAGCAGATGGTTGACGGCTTCGGCGAGCTTCTCGTTCCCGTGCAGCACATCGGCGAGGAACACCCTCCCGTTGCGGCTGAGCGTGCGCGCGACCCAGACGGTCAGCGCCACGCTGATCAGCAGGTAGATGACATACGCGACAACAGTGAGGTCCATGCCCCACCCTCCCTTGAACGCGTTCAAAAGCTGTTGTCATGGACTGTAGACCTGCTTTTGAACATGTTCAAGCCTGGGTCGCGAGTGCGTGCTCCACCGGCTTGCCGGGCGCCCCGAAGCGCCGTACGCCCGGTGCCGCCGCCGTCCCCAGGCAGGCCGCGCCGACCACCACCGCGGCGACGGTCAGGGGTACTTCGGCGCCCCAGGCCGAGGTCGCGAGCGGGGCCAGGGCGTAGCCGAGCGGCATCGCGCCGAGGGAGAGCAGCCAGTCGTAGGAGGTCACCCGGGCCAGGGCGTGGGCCGGTACGGCGGACTGGACCGAGGTCTCCCAGACCGGGCCGAGGAAGCCGAGCCCGGCCTGGGCGACGCCGTACGCGGCGACGGTGAGCGCGACGGGCGCGTGGGCGGCCAGCAGGCCGAGCGGCAGGGCGTAGGTGGCGAGGCCCAGGTTGGCCACCAGGACCGGGCGGCGGGGGCGGATCCGGCCGGCCAGCAGGGAGCCCAGGAGCAGGCCGACCGCGCCGGTCTGGAGCAGGGCGACCCAGACGCCCTTGCCGCCCGGCTCCCGGACGAAGAGCGCCGGGCCGACCGTCATCAGGACGGCCGCCGCGCCGTTCCAGGCGGCGTGCGCGATCAGGCTCGTCCAGTACCAGTCGCGGCCCCGGACCTCGCTCCAGCCCTCCTTGAGGTCGGTGAGCAGCGAGCGCCTCGGGATGGGTACGTGCCGGACCTCGACGGCGGACAGCAGTACGGCGCTCACCGCGAAGCTGGCGCCGTCCAGCACGAAGGCCCAGCCCGGACCCGCGGTGAGGATCAGCACCCCGGCCAGGGCCGGTCCGCCGAGCCGGGTGGAGCTGTTGACGACCGCCATCAGTGCGTTGGCGCGCAGCAGCCCGGACTCCGGCACGGTGCCGCGGATCAGGGGCGAGGTGGTCGGCATCGCGAACGCCCCGGCGGCCCCGCCGATCGCCTCGGCGAGGGCGATCTGCCAGAGCGCGGGGGCGCCGCCGAGCAGCTCCACGCCGACGAAGAGCTGCGTCGCGCACCGTACGAGATCCGTGGTGAGCGCGACCGTACGGGCGTTGAGGCGGTCGCCCACGACGCCGCCCAGGGGCAGCAGGAGCAGCTTGGGGACCATCGCGCAGCCCAGGACGAGGGCGAGTGCCCCGGTCGAGCCGGTGGCCAGATAGACGGCCAGGGAGAGCGCGGTGGGGATGACGGCGTCACCGAGGAGCGAGAGGGTGCGGCCGATGAAGAGCAGGCGGAAGGCGCGCGTGCGCAAGGGGTGCGGCATGCGCGCGAATCTATTTCGGTACCGAATTATTCGTCAACGAAATATTTGATTCCGAAGGATTCCTGGTGGCCGGGCGTAGGCTCTCCCCATGGAGCGACGCGACTGGACCGATGGACATGTGGAGCGCTGGAAGCCCGTGCTTCCCGGCCTCGATCCCGAGGTCGAGGGCGCGGTGACCCGCATGAAGAAGCTCTCGGTCCATCTGCGCCGGGTACGCGAACAGTCCCTGGTCGATTTCGACCTGGACCGCCAGGAGTTCGACACGCTCCACAAGCTGGCCGGACGCGGCGGGAAGGCGGCCCCCTCCGAACTCGCCGCCGACCTCGACCTCGCGCCCGCCTCCGTCACCGGCCGGCTGGACGCGCTCGAACGGCGCGGCTTCGTCCGCCGCACGCCCTCCACCACCGACCGCCGGCGGGTCGACGTGGAGCTCACCGACGAGGGCCGCTCGACCTGGCTGGGCGCGATGGACGTCCTCGGTCACGAGGAGTACCGGCTGCTCGGCGTCCTCGACAAGGACGAACGCACGCTGCTCAACGACATGCTGCGGCGCGTCATGGTGGTCGCGGAGGACCGGGGCGGCGCCGCCTGGGACTGAGAGCGTCCGGCAGCGGGCCACGCGGCGCCGCCCGGGACTGAACGCACGGGCGTTCGCCCGTGCGTTCAGCGGGGCCCGTCGGCCGCCTCGTCGGGACCGGCCACGGCGCTCTCGGCCAGCTCCGCCCTCAGCTCGTCCAGGTCCTTCGCGAGGAACCGCCCGAGCGCCTCGTCCCACCGCCCGGCCGCCTCCTCCACCGAGGAGCGGAAACCCCGGCGCAGCGGCACGCCCGCGAGCAGCAGCGCGAACGCGGCGACCGGCCGCAGCAGCAGCCGCCCGTGTACGACCACCGTGACATCGACGCGCCACAGGCCCGGCTCCGCCCGGCGCGGTCGCAGAGACAGGCGGGCGACCCCCAGCCGGTGCTTCAGCCGTACGGTGGCCGGCGCGCGGGCCACCGGGGGCGCCCCCGGCGGCAGGGCGGCCGCCGCCCACCAGGCGGCCAGGTCGAGCGAGGCCCTGCCCGACAGGCGGTGCAGCGAACCCGAGCCCTCGGGCCCCCGCAGCCGCCCCTCGGCCTCCAGCGACGCCGGACGGTCAGGGCTCCGCAGCCGCAGGGCCATCCGCCCGGACGACTCCGGTGACCGCATCAGCTGTTCGACGGCGATCACGCTGCCGCGCCGCCACTCCCGTATCACCGTCGTGTCCGGCTCGCCGGAGTCGGGGCCGTGGGACTCGTACCGGGCGCCGGGCCGCAGATGGTGGCCCTCGACCAGGGTGAGGCCGGGGACGGCCCGCCCGTCAGGCAGTACCACGGACCGGCCTCGGGCCCGGGTGGACTCGACGAGATCCCAGACCAGCCCGGCGTACGCGTCGAGCCGTTCACGGTCCGGCGCGCGGACGGTGACGGTGTGGTGGAGGCGGGGCATCGGCGACGGCCGTCAGAGGCTCATCGCGCGGGCCGTGTTGAGCTGGGCCATCACCATGGGGAAGGTGTCGGGGCCGACCGCCGGGATCATCGTCGAGTGGTGGCGTCCGCCGCTGGTCACCGAGACCTGGACGAAGCCGGTCGTCTGCTTCTCCTTCATCAGGAGGAACAACAGACCGACCAGACAGAAGAGCGCGAAGACGATCGCGAGCACGATCCCCACCGTCGGGATCTTCTCCTCGGTGCGCGACAGGTCCGTCGCCGTCCACACCGCACCCTTGAGCGGCATCGGACCGGCCGGCGTCATGATCTGGTCCTGCATGACGGCGATGTCACCGAACGCCAGCACCGGCATGCCGGGGCCGGGCTGGGCGCCCGGCGGCGGGAAGCCCTGACCGGGCATGGCCGGCTGGGCCGCGAAGCCCGGGGGATAGCCGTAGCCGGGGCCCGGCTGGGCCGCGGACCCGGGCGGCGGCTGCGGGTAGCCGTACGCCGGGGCGCCCGGACCCGGCCCCTGGCCACCGGCGTCAGGGGGCGGAGTGCCCGGCTGCTGGGGCGGCCCCCACTTGTACGAGTCGTCCGCGTACGGATTGGGATCGCTCAACGTTCCCCGCTCTCGGTCGAGCCTGTGCGCCCCGGGCTCTGCTGCCCGGCGACGGCGAACCGGTGCCCGGTTCCGCACGACCGTACCGTCACGGTCCGGGCGGCGCAGCAAGAGGCCCCGTTCCCCGCGGTGTTGCCGCGGGGAACGGGGCCGGATGCGTCTGCCGTGCGGGTGGCGGTCAGAAGCGGCGCGTGATCAGCGCCCGCTTGACCTCCTGGATCGCCTTGGTGACCTCGATGCCACGCGGGCAGGCGTCCGTGCAGTTGAAGGTGGTGCGGCAACGCCACACCCCGTCACGGTCGTTGAGGATCTCCAGGCGCTGCTCGCCGCCCTCGTCGCGCGAGTCGAAGATGAAGCGGTGCGCGTTGACGATCGCCGCCGGGCCGAAGTACTGGCCGTCGTTCCAGAACACCGGGCACGAGGACGTGCACGCGGCGCAGAGGATGCACTTGGTGGTGTCGTCGAAGCGCTCGCGGTCCTCGGCGGACTGCAGGCGCTCACGGGTCGGCTCGTTCCCCTTGGTGATGAGGAAGGGCATGACGTCGCGGTACGCCTGGAAGAACGGGTCCATGTCGACCACGAGGTCCTTGAGGACCGTGAGGCCCTTGATGGCCTCGACCGTGATCGGCTTCTCCGGGTTGACGTCCTTGATCAGCGTCTTGCAGGCGAGCCTGTTCTTGCCGTTGATCCGCATCGCGTCGGAACCGCAGATGCCGTGCGCGCAGGAGCGACGGAACGTCAGGGTGCCGTCGATGTCCCACTTGATCTTGTGAAGGGCGTCGAGCACACGCTCCTTCGGGTCGATCTCGATCTGGAAGTCCTGCCACTGGACCTCGTCGGAGACCTCGGGGTTGAAGCGGCGGATCCGGAAGGTCGCCGTGATGTACGGCGAGGCGGCGGACTGCGCTTCGACCTTGTCCAGAGTCGGGGTTGCCATCAGTACTTACGCTCCATCGGCTGGTAGCGGGTCTGGACGACCGGCTTGTAGTCGAGCCGGATCGACTCGGTGCCGTCGGCCGCGACCTCGCGGTACGCCATGGTGTGGCGCATGAAGTTGACGTCGTCGCGGTTCGGGAAGTCCTCGCGGTAGTGACCGCCGCGGGACTCCTTGCGGGCCAGCGCGGAGGTCGCCATGACCTCGGCCAGGTCGAGCAGGTTGCCCAGCTCGATGGCCTCCAGGAGGTCCGTGTTGAACCGCTTGCCCTTGTCCTGGATGGACACGTCGAGGTAGCGCCTGCGCAGCTCGGCGATCTTGTCGACGGCCGTCTTGATGGTCTGCTCGGTGCGGAACACCATCACATTGGCGTCCATGCACTCCTGCAGCTCCAGGCGGAGCGTCGCGACGCGCTCGGTGCCCGTCGAGTTGCGCAGCCGCTCGACCTGCTCCTCGACCATCTGCGCGGGGTTCTCGGGAAGCTCGACGAATTCGTGCTTCGCGGAGTACTCGGCGGCGGCGATGCCCGAGCGGCGTCCGAAGACGTTGATGTCGAGCAGCGAGTTGGTGCCCAGACGGTTGGCGCCGTGCACGGAGACACAGGCGACCTCGCCGGCGGCGTACAGGCCCGGGACGACGGTGGTGTTGTCGGCCAGCACCTCGCCCTCGACGTTGGTCGGGATGCCGCCCATGGCGTAGTGCGCGGTCGGCTGGATCGGGATCGGGTCCGTGTAGGGCTCGATGCCGAGGTACGTGCGCGCGAACTCGGTGATGTCCGGGAGCTTGGCGTCCAGCTGCTCCGGCGGCAGGTGCGTGAGGTCGAGGTAGACGTGGTCGCCCTCGGGACCGCAGCCGCGGCCCTCACGGATCTCCGTGTAGATGGAGCGGGACACGACGTCTCGGGACGCGAGGTCCTTCATGACCGGCGCGTACTTCTCCATGAAGCGCTCGCCGTCCTTGTTGCGGAGGATGCCGCCCTCACCGCGGGCGCCCTCCGTCAGCAGGATGCCCATGCGCCAGATGCCCGTCGGGTGGAACTGGAAGAACTCCATGTCCTCCAGCGGCAGGCCCCGGCGCCAGGCGGCGGCCTGGCCGTCACCGGTCAGGGTGTGCGCGTTGGACGTCACCTTGAAGAACTTGCCGGTGCCGCCGGAGGCGAAGATGATCGCCTTCGCCTGGAAGACGTGGATCTCGCCGGTCGCCAGCTCGTACGCGACGACGCCTGCGGACTTCTTGACCCCGTCCACCTCCTGGAGCAGCAGGTCCAGGACGTAGAACTCGTTGAAGAACTCCACACCCTCCTTGACGCAGTTCTGGTACAGCGTCTGGAGGATCATGTGGCCGGTGCGGTCCGAGGCGTAGCAGGACCGGCGGACCGGGGCCTCGCCGTGGCTACGGGTGTGACCGCCGAACCGGCGCTGGTCGATCTTGCCCTCGGGCGTGCGGTTGAACGGCAGGCCCATCTTCTCCAGGTCGAGGACGGCGTCGATGGCCTCCTTCGACAGGATCTCGGCGGCGTCCTGGTCGACCAGGTAGTCGCCGCCCTTGATGGTGTCGAAGGTGTGCCACTCCCAGTTGTCCTCCTCCACGTTGGCGAGCGCGGCGGCCATGCCGCCCTGCGCGGCGCCCGTGTGGGAGCGGGTCGGGTACAGCTTCGTGAGCACGGCGGTGCGGCTGCGCTTGGTGGACTCGATGGCCGCGCGCATACCGGCGCCGCCGGCGCCGACGATGACGGTGTCGTACTTGTGGATCTGCATGATTTCCTCTGGTCCCTCTGGCCCGGCGCCTAGCGGATGTTCGGGTCGAAGGTGAAGATCACCAGCGTGCCCAGCAGGACGGTGAAGACCGTGGCGGTGTACAGCAGCATCTTCAGCCAGAAACGGGTGTTCTCCCGTTCGGCGTAGTCGTTGATGACCGTACGGAGACCATTGGCGCCGTGCAGCATGGCCAGCCACAGCATCGCGAGGTCCCAGAGCTGCCAGAACGGCGAGGCCCAGCGGCCCGCCACGAAGGCGAAGCCGATCTTGGACACGCCGCCGTCCAGCACCAGCTGGATCAGCAGGTGGCCCAGGACCAGGACGACCAGGACGATGCCCGACAGGCGCATGAAGAGCCAGGCGTACATCTCGAAGTTGGTGCGCGAACCCTTGGGGGTCTTGCCGGTCCGCTTGCGCGGCGGCTCGATGACCGGGGCCGGGTTGTCTACGTCGTACAGGCTGACGCCCTCGACGGAGCCGATCGCGGAGGACTCGGTGGACATTGGCCTCAGCTCCCGAATACTTCGCGTACGGCGTGGCCGAGGACCGGGTACAGCGCCCCGACCATCAGCACGACCCAGATGCCCACGACCGACCAGAGCATCTGCTTCTGGTAGCGCGGGCCCTTGGCCCAGAAGTCCACGGCGACGATCCGGAGACCGTTCAGCGCGTGGAAGAGAATCGCGGCCACCAGGCCGTATTCGAGGAGCGCGACGATCGGCGTCTTGTACGTGGCCACGACGTCGTCGTAGGCCTCGGGGGAGACGCGGACGAGAGCGGTGTCCAGGACGTGTACGAACAGGAAGAAGAAAATGAGGACACCGGTGACTCGATGAGCCACCCAGGACCACATGCCTTCCCGGCCGCGGTACAGCGTTCCAGCCGGCACGGAAGAACCCTCCGGGAGCGGGGATTGGGGCCGGCCGGCTTGACTGTCGGTCTGACCCGGCCGGGTACGGTCCACCGGCCCCGGCCATCGTAGCGACGCTTCGTCGGTTCGTTCGCGCGGGGGCCCGCGGTGTGATCAAAGTGGCAATCAAACAGGCACGGACGGGCTAGAAGGGGCTGGTGACCCCGTCCGCCGAGACCATTCCGTTATGAATCCGATATCAGTTCCATGAATTCGGTATCGGCTCCAGGGGTGCGACATCGGCTCCATGAGCCCGGAATCAGTTCCATGGGTCCGATACCAGCTCGATGATGCGGCCCCGGGCGAGCCGGCGCATCTCGTCCGCGGTGACGACCCGTTCCTGATCGGGTTCGTGGCCCAGTCGCCGCCGGATCCCGGCGAGCACCTGGTCCGGCTGCTCGGCCGGATCCAGCCCGTCCACGCACATCACGAAGACATGGCCGAAGCGGGACTCGTACGCGGCGTGCGCGGCCCGCAGCGCGAGATGCGCGGAGTGCGGCGCGGCGTCGTGCAGGCCGGGGGAGACCTCGACGGCGAGCGCCTCGGCGAGGTGCGCCGGGGACAGGTCGTAACCCGCCTCGTCGGCCGCGGCCAGCAGCGCGTCCAGATCGGGGTAGGGGCGGTGGGCGGCCAGCCGCTGCGCCCAGCGGCGGCTGCCGCAGCACTCCAGCAGGGCGGCCTCGGCCTCGGTGGGCGGCACCGCGTTGAAGCGGTCGAGGCCGGGGGTGTGCGCGGAGCCGGAACTCTGGGCGGGTACGGCCGTCCGGGTGGCCGGTTGCCGCAGTTGCTCCGGGAGGCCGGCGGGGGACTCGCTGGACCTGGACAGCGTGGGCTCCTCGGATCAACGGCATCTGTGACCCTGGAGCGGAAAGGGACGGAGGGGGTCAGGCAGATGCGGGGTGAAGGGAGAGACGAATGTGCCTCAAAGCTAGCGAGGAGGGGAAACGGACGTCCGACAAATGCGCGAACTTCACCCGGACGGGAGAGTTTCGACACGCCTGGTCAACCGTAATCCAAGGAGAATGCCCGGCTGTCTGCCTGATTCTGCCTGGTTCTGCCTTGTTTATGTACACAACGGAGGTTTCTGACCGATGTCGCCCTCACGCGGCGCTCTCGTGACCGGTGCGGTCCTCACCGCGGCGGCTGCCGCGACGATCGCCGTAGTCGTCTGGCCCGAAGGCTCCGATACCGGACTCGCCGGCGAGTCCTCGAACCCCCGCACCCCCGCGCCCGCCCCCTCGCCCACCCGGAGCTACCCGCTCTCCACCGCCCCGCGCACCATTCCCGCCGTACGGGAGCACATCGCGGCCCGGGGCCCCGGCTGGCGGCCCGGCAAGGACAGCGGGGTCGTCCTCGCCCACGGCAGCGGCACGCTCGGGGACGAGGGGCAGCTGCTGGCCAAGGAGCTGAAGATCCACTACCGGGGCGAGGTCCCCGCCCGCGCGGGCGATGTGGAGCTGGCCCTCGCCCCGGGCGCGGGCACCCCCGAGTCGTACACCCTCGACGTCCACGACGGACGGGTCAGGATCAGCGGACCCGACCAGGCCGGGGTCTTCTACGGGACCCGCACCCTGAAGCAGTCGGTGCGCGCCGACGGCGTGATGCCGGAGGGCGAGGTGCGCGACCACCCCGACCGGCCGCAGCGCGGCTTCAACCTCGACATCGCGCGCAAGTTCTACACCGCCGGCTGGATCGAGGACCGGCTGCGCGAGATGGCCGACCTCAAGCTCAACCAGTTCGGCCTGCACTTCTCCGACGACCAGGCCTTCCGCATCGAGTCCCGCACCCACCCCGAAGTGGTGTCGCCGCAGCACCTCACCCAGGCGGAGGTGCGGCAGATCGTCTCCCTCGCCTCCCGGCTGCACATCGAGGTCGTCCCGGAGATCGACTCGCCGGGGCACCTCGGCGCGGTGCTGCGGGCCCACCCCGACCTCCAGCTGCGCAATGTGTCGGGCACGCCCTCGCCCGGCTCGCTCGACATCTCCGACCCGGGCTCGGCGAAGCTCGTCGACGAACTCCTCGGCGAGTACACCGAGCTGTTCAGCGGCGCGTACTGGCATCTGGGCGCCGACGAGTACCTCGCGCTGATGGCACGGGACCCGGCCGCCTCGTATCCGCAGCTCCAGCGCGCCGCCCGGCAGAAGTACGGGGCGCAGGCCGGCATCAAGGACCTCGCGACCGGCTGGCTGAACGACCGCGCGGCGGTGGTGCGCCCGCACGGCAAGCGGCCCAAGGCGTGGAACGACGGCTTCTTCCGTGACGGGACCGTCCACGCCGACAAGGACATCGAGGTCGAGTACTGGACGGGCAAGGAGTACGGCGCCCGGCAGCCCGAGGAGTATCTGCGCGAGGGGCGGCGCCTGGTGAACCTCAACGACGAGTACCTCTATTACGTGCTCGGTCAGCCCAACAATTTCGTCTACCCGACGGGCGAGCGGATCTACCAGCAGTGGACCCCGCTCGTCCTGCGCGGCACCCAGCCGGTCCCGGCGCGCTACTCCGGCCAGATCCTCGGCGGCCGGTTCGCGGTCTGGGGCGACCTCCCGCAGGCGCAGACCACGGAGCAGGTGGCGCAGGGCATCCGGATGCCGCTGCGGGCGGTCGCCCAGAAGCTGTGGGTCCCGGGGAAACCGGCCCTGAGCTGGGAACGGTTCCGGGACCTGGCCGCACGGATCGACAAGGCGGGCTGAGCGGAATCCGCGTGGACAGCGCAGTGGGCGGAGGTTGGGTTCCGGATGCCGCGCGTTCCGGGGAGGGGCGCGCGTTCTCGTGTCCGGGCCCGGAATCCCGCGCTCGGACACCCGTGTTCAGAACCTTGGGGGGTTCCGCTCCATGCTCTGCTCCACCTGCCGTCTCAGACCGCCGGTCACCGACGACGGACGCTGTCTGCTCCGTGCCGGTCCGGCCGGTGCGGCGACGGCCCCGATGCGGCCCGTCCCGGCCTTCTACGCGCCGCAGCAGTACCTGCGCTCGCCCGGAGGGCTCGCGAAGGCCGTCGTCGTGCTGCTGGCGCTCATCGCCGTGGCGGCGGAGCTGAACGTCCGCCGCGTGATCGCGGCCGGGATCGCGAACGACTTCGCGACCATCCTCTTCGTGCGCAAGCTGACCCGGACGCAGGGGGAGCGGGCGGCCCTCGGTGTGTTTCCGCTGAGCACGTCGGGTCCGGCGGAGCGCGCCGGCTGGGGTAGGGCGCGGGGCCGGGAGTTCCCCCGGCCCGCACGCCCTGTCCCTCTCGGGTCAGCTCGTCCCGTCGGCGAGGGCCTCCCCGGCCTCCTCCCGCAGCAGCCGTACGTACTCCCGTGTCCATGTCTCGACCGTCGCCCGGTCCCACAGGTCGGCCGAATACTCCACGGCACCCTGCAGGACGTCCTCGGCCGGGGTCAGCACCATGACGAACTCCGACCGGGACGCGGCCGGGGCGATCTCCGCCACCGTGGTGGTGAGCCCCGGCAGTTCGATCCCGGTGTCCAGCGAACTCTCGTAGGCCAGATGGATGGCCAGGCCGTCCGGTACCTCGACGCCCCTGCGTTCCCGCAGCGCCGGTGCCACCTGGCGTGGCGACAGGGCGTGTTCCATGCCCAGGATCGTCGAACGGGTGACCCGGTCCGTCAGCTCCGCGAAGGAGCCGGAGCGCGCGTCACGGACCCGCAGGGCGAACCCGGTGGCCGTGCAGCCCACCAGGGACTCGAACTCGCGGGTCTCCCGGCCCGCGTAGGAGATGCCCATGACCACGTCCTCCTGCTCCGCCTTCGCCGCCAGCAGCCGGCCGAGCGCCGCGGCGGTCACCACGAAGGGCGTGGTCGCCCGCCGGACGGCCAGCCGTTCCACAGCGGCCCGGACCTCGGCGGGCACGGTGAATTCGATGACCTCGCCCCGCCCGCTGAGGGTGTCGGGCCTCGGCCGGTCCAGCGGCAGATCCGCCGCGAAGGGGGCGTCGGCGAGTTCCTCCACCCAGTAGTCCGTGCGGCGGGCACCGGTCGCCGCCGCGTGGGCGACCTGCCAGTGCGCGTACTCCACCTGCTGCGGCGCCGAGGCCGACAGACCGTGGCCGGTTCCGGTGGCATCCGCACGGTAGAGCGCGGCGAGTTCCTTCAGCAGCGTGGTCAGGGCCCATCCGTCGCAGGTGCAGTGGTGCAGCACGAGCAGCAGCACCCATTCCTCGGCGCCGGTGCGCAGCAGGCGGGTGGAGAGCACGTCCCCCTCGAAGAGGTCGAGCGGTGTCTCCGCCGCCTGCTCGGCGAGCCGTCCCACCTCGGTCTGCCGTTCCGGCTCCGGCCATGAGGTGAGGTCGTCGACGGGCAGGTCCAGGGGGCGGGATTCGAGCACTTCCTGTTGCCAGGAGTCGAGACCCTCCCGTACCAGGCGGGTGCGCAGCGCTTCATGACGATCCGTCAGTTGCTGGAGTGCGGTGCGGAGCGATCCGGGGTCCAGCGGGCCGGCGAAGGTGATCCGCAGGGCGACGTTGAAGACCTGCGGCTTGGCGTGACGGGCGTGCACGGTGGCGAAGCGCGACTGCTGCTGGCTGGCCGGGCCCCGGCGGAGGACCCTTCTCGATCCGGCACCGCGCACGAACTCCGTCATCGCGCGCAGCGTGGGTTCCTGGTAGAGCCGCGAAAGGGGGTACTCGATCCCCCACGCCTCCCTGATCCGGTTGACCAGTCTCATCGCGGTGAGCGAATGGCCGCCCAGGTCGAAGAGGGAGACATCGGGATCGACGCCGGACGCGGCGAGGCCGAACTCGGCCGCCCAGAGATCACGGAGTCCGCTCTCCGGCCCGGTGCGGGGCGCGGGCTCCGGCGACGGGCCGTCGGCCGGGCGGGTGCCCGCCCCGTCCGCGGGGAGAGCGGGGCCGTCCGCCGGGAGGGAGGGGCCGGCCGGTGGGAGGTAGGGATCGACTGGTGGGAGCTGGGTCCGGTCCAGCTTGTCGTTGCTGGTCAGCGGCAGTTCGCCGAGGACCCGCCAGGCGCGCGGCACCATGTACTCCGGCAGGTGGTGGTGGAGCTCCTCGGCCCACCGGTCCGTGCGGGACCGTTGCTCCGCCGTGCTGTCGCAGCCCGGCTCGGCGGGCACCACATAGGCGGCCAGGAAGGTCTCGCCGTTCGCATGGCGCAGGCCGACGACGGCCGCCCGGCGGACACCGTCGAGACGGCCCAGCGCCCGCGCCACCTCCTCCGGCTCGACGCGGAACCCGCGGATCTTCACCTGGTCGTCGGTACGGCCCACGAACACGAGCCGCCCGTCCGCCGTCCAGCGGACCAGGTCCCCCGTGCGGTAGCAGCGGTTGCCCGCCCCGCCCTCCGGGGCGGCCGCGAAACTCTCCTCGGTGAGTTCCGGCCGGTGCAGGTAGCCCGCGGCCACCCCCGGACCACCGACGAGGAGCTCACCCACCGCACCGATGGGCACCGGCTTGTCCGACGCGTCCACCACGCGCAGCGTCACGTTGTCGACCGGACGCCCGATCGCGATCACGTCCGCTCCCTCGTCCGGGACGGGCCCCTCGGCCCCGGGCGCGACCGTGTCGGCGACGCACAGCACGGTCGCCTCGGTCGGGCCGTAGACGTTCACCGTCTCGTAGGGCGCCTCGGGCCTGGGGCGGGTGCGGAGCGCCTCGCCGCCCAGCAGCAGATGGCGCAGCGGGGGCTGATCGGCCACCGGCAGGCGCAGTACCTGTTCGCCCAGGGCCGTCGGCAGGAAGCCGAAGGCGATGTCCTGGTCCGCGTACCACCGGGCCAGGGCGAGCGGGTCGCGGCGGACCTGTTCACCGGCCACGACGACCGTGCCGCCCGCTGTCAGCGCCGGCCAGATCTCCATGAGGGAGGCGTCGAAGCTCTGGCTGCACACGACGGCACTCCGGTCGTCGCCGGTGAACGCGAAGCGTTCGTGGTGCCACCGGCAGAGATCCACGAGGCTGCGGTGGGTGAGCACGACGCCCTTGGGTGTGCCGGTGCTGCCCGAGGTGTAGATGACGGAGAAGGGGGACGAGCCGGTGGTGTCGGCCATGGGCCGGGTGCCCGACCCGGGGCCTCCCGTCGGAGCGGCGTCCGGGGCGACGACGGTCACCGGGCCGGGCAGCCGCAGGTCCTCCGCTCCGCCCGCGCCGCTGATCACCGTGCGGGCGCCGCTCTCGGCGATCACCTGCGTGGCGCGTACGGCACCGAGCGACGGGTCGAGCGGCACATACGCGCAACCGGCCCGCAGTACGGCGAGCAGCGCCACGACGAACTCCGCGGAGCGCGGCAGCCACACCGCCACCACGGATCCCTGGTCACCGTCCGCCCGGTGTTCCGCGAGCACGGCGGCGAGCCGGCCGGCGCGTTCGTCCAGCTCCCGGTAGGTCAGCACGGCGTCCTCGCCCACCACCGCGGTCCGCGCGGGGTGCTCCGCCGCCTGCCGGGCGATCCAGTCGTGCACGGTGGTGTCCGCGACCGGCCGGACCGGGCCGTGTTCCCAGCTCTCCGGCACCTCGTCGCCCTCGACCGCCGCACGCGCGAGCAGGGACAGCGGTGTGCCCGGCTTGTCGACGGCGGAGGCCAGGAGGTCCCGGAAGACCGTGAAGAACCGGTCGACGGTGCTCGGCTCGAACAGGTCCGCGTTGTACTCCAGATGACAGCGGACGCCCTCCGGCCGGTCGGTGAAGTAGACCGTCAGATCGGTCAGCGCCTTGTCGGGGCCCGCGTCCAGGGCGACCGCCTCGATGCCGGGGAGGTCGAGGCGGAACGGCTCCGCCGACTGGAACTCGGCGCACACCTGGAACACCGGCGTGCGGTCCGTCCGGCGTGGCGGAGCGAGCGCGCGCACCACCTCCTCGAACGGTGTCCCCGCGTGGTCGTAGGCGTCGAGCGCGACGGCACGCACCCGGTCCAGCAACGTCGCGAATCCGGGATCGCCGGTGAGGTCGACCCGGAGCGCGAGGGTGTTGACGAAGAAGCCGACCAGCTCCTCGGCCCGCTGCGGCCGGTCCGAGACCGGGATGCCGATGACGACGTCCTCCTGCCCCGTGACCCGTCGCAGCATCGCCGCCCAGCCGGCCACCAGGGTCATGAACAGGGTGGCGTGGCGGTCGCGGCTCAGCTGCCTGAGCTGTTCGGACAGGCCGGGGTCGAGGGAGCGGAAGACGGCGCGGCCCTCGGAGGTCATCTCCGCCGGGCGGGGGCGGTCGGTGGGCAGTTCGAGGACCGGCAGCTCACCGCCGAGCACGCGCAGCCAGTGGTCCAGGTCCTGCGCGGTGCCGGGGCCGTCCGCCGCCGCGCGCTGCTCCCGTGCGTGCTGGGCGTAGCTCCAGGTGAGTGCGGGCAGATGGGCCTCCGTACCGTCGAGTTCCGCCCGGTAGAAGGCGGCGAGGTCCCGGCACAGGACGGTCGCCGAGGCCGCGTCGACCACGATGTGGTGGAAGGACAGGACCAGTACGTGCTCGTCGGCCCCGGTCCGCACGGCCCTGCTGACGAACAGCGGGCCGTTCTCCAGGTCGAAGCGGCGGGCGCTCTCCGTCGCCAGTGCCTCCCGCACGGCGGCCTCGGCCCGGAGGGTGCCGTCCACCACGCCGAAGTCGGGCTCGGCGGCTTCCCGCACCAGCTGGACCGCCGAATCGCCGGCTTGCCGGAAGACGGTGCGCAGCCCTTCGTGGCGGGCGACGAGCCGGCGCAGCGCGGTGTGCAGCGCCTCGGTGTCGAGCGCACCGCGCAGACGGATCGCCTTCACCTCGTTGTAGGCGGTGCGCCCGGGAAGCAGGCGCTCCAGGAACCAGATCCGCTCCTGGCCCGGGGAGAGGGGCGCGCCCCGGTCGGGTGCCCGCCGCTCCCGGTGGCGGCGGCGGAGGGCGTCCAGCCGGGGGAGACCGGCGCGCAGCTGGTCCGCGGAGACGCCGAAGTCGACCAGTGCGACGATCTCGTCCGCGCCCGCGTCGGTCACCGCCTCGACCACCGGCAGGACGGTGTCCACGTCGCCGATCAGGGCCCGTTGGTCGCAGTAGCGGCCGTAGGCGCGCCGGAAGACCACGTCCAGGTCGTCCTCGCTGAGCGATCTCAGGTCGGTGGTGACCCCGAGGCTGTTGGTGACGCCGCTGAACAGGGACAGCGAGGCCTGCATGTAGCGGGCCATCGGCGCGAAGGCCTCGGACCGGGCGGTGTCGTGGTCCTCGGAGAGGTAGGTGTGCAGCAGGACGGCGACCCGCCCGGCGTCCGGGTCGAGGCCGTGGAGCGCACGGGTCCGGCGGTAGCGGGCGATGTTCTCCCGGAGCTGGTCGACGTCCTGGGTCATCAGGTTGGTCACGATGCCCAGGTCGTGCGCGGCGGCGCGTTCGTACGACTCCGGGTTGCCGACCACCGCCGTGTAGAGCGGCGGCATCGTCTGGACGGGGCGCGGGAAGAGCCGGATCTCCCGTTCGCCGTCCCCGGTGGTGCGGCGCAGCGGCTCGCCCCGCCAGAGGCTCCGCACCTGCTCCAGCCGGTCGTACATCTCCTGCTTGTGCGTACCGAAGCGCTCGGGGAAGAAGACGAAGTCGTTGGCGTTCCACCCGCTCGCGACACCGAGGCCGATGCGTCCGTTGGAGAGGTTGTCCGCCATGGACCACTCCTCCGCCACCCGGATCGGGTCGTGCAGCGGGAGTACGACCGAGCCGGCGTTGAGGCGGATGCGCCGGGTCTCCCGGGAGAGCGCCGCGGCCAGGACGGCGGGGTTCGGGAAGAGGCCGCCGAACGAGTTGAAGTGCCGTTCGGGCATCCACAACGCCTCGAACCCGTGGCGGTCGGCGAACCGGGCCGCCTCCATGAGCAGTTCGTAGCGGCCCTCCTTCGGGCCGGGTCCGTCGTCCGGGTAGTCGCCGAAGAAGTAGAGGCTGAAGTCCGCGCGACGCGGCGTCGTGGTCGCCGCGGGGGGCGGGGCGGTCACGGGAACGGGGGCCGGGGCGGCCACGGGAACGGGAGGTGCGGCGGCGACGGTTTCGGCCACGGGAACGGGACGCTCGGCAGGCCGCCGGGACGGGGCTGTGCCGGTGCGGAAGAAACCGGCCTCCCGCAGGTCCCTCAGCGACCCCCGCACGGCGTCGGCCACGTGCTCGATGTCGCCGTCGGTGTGGGCCGTGGAGAGGAAGAAGTTGCGCCACTCCCACACATGCACGCCCCGCAGCATCAGGTGGTAGTAGAGGAGCTCCATGTCGGCGCGGTGCTCGAAGCGGAACTGGGAGCCGAACCAGCCCATCCGCAGGGGGAATTCCTCGGCCTCGAAGAAGTCGTTGAGCCCGGTGGCCAGTTCGGTCGTCCGGGCGTTGAGCCGTTCCTGGAGGCGCGGACTGTGCTCCTTCAGATGGGTGAGTACGGCGTGCGCCGCGGTCATCGACACGGGGTGCTGGAGGTAGGTGCCGCCGAAGAAGGTGGTGTCGGCGGTCGGGCCGCTGTCGTCCCCGTAGCTCCAGTGGCCGCCGTCGATCCCGTCCATGATGTCGGAGCGGCCGGCGACCGCGCCGATGGGGAATCCGCCGCCGAGGAGCTTGCCGTAGGTGGCGAGATCCGGGGTGACGCCGTAGAGCTCCTGGGCGCCACGGAGAGCGGGACGGAATCCGGTCAGCATCTCGTCGAACATCAGCACGATGCCGTGGCGGGCGGTCAGTTCGCGCAGCCTGCGGACGAACGCGACGGGCTGGAGCGAGGGATGTCTGCTCTGCACCGGTTCGACGATGACGACCGCGATCCGTGACGCGTCCCGTTCGATCGCGTGCAGGGCCTCCTCGCTGCCGTATTCGAGGACGGTCAGCTCGGAGACGGCACTGTGCGGGATGCCCCGGGAGACGGGCACGGTCCCCTCCTGGGCACCGTGTCCGGCGAGCCGGCCCAGCACCTGGTCGGCATGGCCGTGGTAGGAGCCCTGGAAGGTGACGATCCGGTCCCGGCCGGTGGCGGCACGGGCGAGCCGGATCGCCGCCGCGTTGGCCTCCGTACCGGAGTTGGCGAAGGCCACCCGTTCCATCCCGGTCAGTTCGCACAGCAGCTCGGCGGCGCCGCCCGTCTCGACACTGCGGGGGCCGAGCCGGATGCCCCGGGAGAGGTGCTCGCGCACGGCGTCCCGGACGAAGCCGGGCTCGTGGCCGAAGAGGAGCACCCCGAAGCCCATGGTGATGTCGGTGTAGCTGTTGCCGTCGATGTCCTCGATCCGTGCGCCGTCCGCGCGACGGGCCGCCACGGGGTAGAGCATCTCCTTGGTCGACCTGCGGAACCCGACGACCGCCCGGCTGTCGGCGAGTCTTCGACGGTGGCGCTGGGCGAGCTGTCTGGAGGCCGCCGTCCTTGCCGTGTACCGGCGTACGAGGTCGTCGAGATGCTCTTGCTGCGTGCGGGGCGAGGTGGCGCGGACCATACCGGCGTCGGGGGCGATCACCACGCGCGGCCCGTGCGCCTGAGGCTGTGGTGCGGGGCCGGTCATGGCCCGTCCGGCGTCGATCCGCTCGGTGATGCGCCGGGAGAGTCCGGCCATGGCGGCCAGGTCGCGGTCCAGGGCGGCCGTGAGGCTCTGCTGCTCGGTCACCGGACCACCTCGCCGTTCGGCAGGGCCGCCGTCGCGTCGCTCCGGGGCGCGAGCAGCTCGGAGATCTGGGAGAGCTGGGTGAGCATCTGGAGCTGGATCTGTGACAACTGCTGGACCCGTTCGGCCAGTTCCAGCAGCTCCTGCCGGGTGACGGGACCGGCGTCCGCGACGGCGGGCGGGACCGGCGGTGTGCCGGGGGAGGGCGGTGTGGTGCGCTGCCCGGGTATCGGTGGGTGGGCGAACGGCTGCGGAACGGGGGCGGGCGGCTGCTGGGCGGGCGGGGGCAGCGGACGGGCGGCGGGGGGCTCCGCCGTGTACGGCTGCGATATGGGTGGGAGGGGCGGCTGCGCGGTGGCCGGCAGGGGGCCGGTCCCGGGCCGTCCGGCCAGCCGCGCGGCGACGAGTTCGGCGAGGAGCCGGGGCGTGCCCGTCTCGTCGAACAGCTCGCGCATCGTGACCTTGACGTGGTGCTCCTGCTCGATCTCCCGGAGCGCGTTGATCATGAGGAGCGAGTCCGCACCGAGATCGAAGAACGAGGTGTCGGCCGGGATGGAGGTGAGGTCCTCTCCGAAGGCTCTGGAGAGCACCCCGAGGATGCTGTCCAGGAGGCGCGTGGTCTCCATCGCTTCTGATGTCATGATGCGTTCCTCTCTCGCCGGGGAAATGGGTGCGCGGGGCCTGGGTGGGGTCCCGACCCAGTGGTGTCGGTGCTGGAAGCGGTAGCCGGGCAGCGGGACACGCCGCCCTCCGGTGCCGGCCAGGAAGGTCTCCCAGCGGACATCCGCGCCCGCGCAGTGCAGAGCCGCCGCGGCGCCGAAGAGCGCCGTGAGTCCGGTCTTCCGGTGCAGGGACGGGGTCGCCCGCACCGCGGGCAGGGAGCGGCGGGCCAGGCTGCTGAGTGTGGTGTGCGGCCCGATCTCCAGGAGTACGTCCGGCCGTTCACCCGCGACGGCACGCAGCGCCGCGTCGTAGCGCACCGGCTCGCGGGCGTGGCGGACCAGATGTTCCGGGTCCGGCAGCCAGCCGGGCTCGCGGGTCCGGCCGTCGAGAGAGCTGATGAAGCGGGTCCGTACCGGTGTGAAGGGGGTCTTCGCCAGCACCGCCGCGAACGCGTCGAGCATCGGCTCCGTGGCGGCGGTGTGGAACGCCCGGTCCACCGCGAGGCGTTCGTACGGGATGCCCCGGTCGTCGAGCGCGGCGCACAACCGGTCCACGTCCGCGACGGGACCCGCCAGCACCTGGGAACGTTCCCCGTTGGTCACGGCGAGCTCCAGGCCGGGCCGCGAGGCGGCCAGCTCCGCGGCGGCCTCCCGCTCCAGCGCCACCGCCACCATGGCGCCCGGCGCGCACTGATCCCGCATCAACCGGCCCCGGTGCGTGCTGAGTTCCAGGCCGTCCGCGAGCGACAGCGCCCCGGCCGCGAAGAGCGCCGCGTACTCGCCGACGCTGTGGCCCGTCACGGCCCACGGCCTGATGCCCGCCTCCTCCCACAGCCGGACCAGGGCGCACTGCAGGGCGAACAGGGCCGGCTGCGCGGTCGCGGTCGGCCAGGCGGCCCCCGGTGTGCCCGCCGCCTCGGTGAGGAGCCCGGCCAGCATCGGTTCACCGGTGAGATCGCGGTGCCACGCCTCGCAGGCGTCGAGGACCTCGCGCACCACGGGGAACCGTTCGTACAGGGCCGCCGCCGCTCCGGGGCGCAGGGAACCCTGGCCGGTGAACTGGAACACCACCCGGGCGGGCGCGTCCCCCGGCGGCACGGGGCCCGCGTCGGCCGCGTGTGGTGCGGGGCCGGACAGCCAGGCGTCGAGCGCGTCGGCCAGCGCGGACGGTGTGCCGCCCCGGACCGCGATCCGGTGCCGGCCGTGCGAGCGCCCGAGGGCGGCCGTCGTGACGAGATCCGCCAGGGCCGGGGCGGTCCGCCCGCGGAGCCGGTCGCGCAGGGACCGTACGTTGTCGGCGAGGGCGTCCCGGCTCGTCGCGGAGACCAGGAGCACGTCCGGCGGGGCCGCGGTGGCGGAACGCGGCCCGGGTAAGGGGGCCTCCTCAAGGACCAGGTGGACATTGGTGCCGCCGATCCCGAGCGAGGTGACACCCGCCCGCCGGGGGGTGCCGTTCTCGGGCCACGGCTGGAGGGCGCGGGGCGCGTAGAACGGGCTGTCCTCCAGCCCGAGCAGCGGATTGGGATCGCTGAAGCCCGCGATCGGCGGGATCTCACCGTGCCCGAGCACCAGCAGCGCCTTGACGAGACCGGCGAGTCCGGACGCCACGTCGAGGTGCCCGATGTTGGCCTTGACGGCTCCGAGAGCGCAGTAGCCGGTCCGGTCCGTGTCCTGCCGGTACGCCGCGCCCGCACCCTCCAGCTCGATGGGATCGCCCTTGAGGGTGCCGGTGCCGTGGGTCTCCAGATAGCCGATGGTGTCCGCGCCGACGCCCGCGTGGTCCAGCGCCCGGCGTACGGCTTCCTGCTGGCCCCGCGCACTGGGTGCCGCGAACGCCTGCTTCCCGGCGCCGTCGTTGCAGATGCCCCAGCCACGGATGACGCCGTGCACGGTGTCGCCGTCCGCGAGCGCACGGGTCAGCCGCTTCAGTACGACGGCCACGACACCGGTGCCTCCGACGGTCCCGTTCGCGGCCGCGTCGAACGCCCGGAGCCGTCCGGTCCTGGAGAGGATCGAGCCCTTGACGTAGTGGTAGCCGAGGACCTGCGGGACATGGATGGCACCGGCGCCGACCAGCGCGATGTCGCATTCGTCCAGCAGCAGCGACTGGGCGGCCAGGTGCACCCCCACCAGCGAACTGGAGCAGGCCGTCTGTACGTTGACGGCGGGGCCGGTGAGGCCGAGCCGGTAGGCGACCCGGGTCGCGTTGAAGTCGGTGAAGTTGCCCACCAGGACCTGCATCCCGGCCAGCCAGTCGGCGATGTCCTCGTTCGGCAGGACGTTGTTGAGCAGATAGGACTGCATGTTGTACAGGTGGTAGCCGGTGCTGGCGTAGACCCCGATCCGCTTTCCGTCCCGCTCGTCCGGGTAGCCGGCGTTCTCCAGGGCGTGCTGCGCGCACTCCAGGAACAGGCGGTGCTGGGGGTCGGTCAGCCGGGCCTCGCGGGCGCTCATCCCGAAGTGCCGGGCATCGAACCCGGCGATGTCGTCCAGGACGGCCGAGGCCCCGATGAAGTCGTCGCGCCCGTAGAGCTCCTCGGGGACGCCCGCGGCCTTCAGCTCGTCCTGCGTGAAACGGGTGAAGCGGTCCTCGCCGCTCCGGATGATGCGCCAGAGGTCCTCCGGTGTGTCGGCCCCCGGCAGCCGGAAGGCCATTCCGACCACGGCGATGCGTGGGTCCTGCCCGCCACCGCTCATCGGCCGCTCCCTTCGCGCAGGGTGCCGTTGCCGGGCTGTCGCACCCGGTCGGGCCCGGCCGGGGAACGGCGCAGTACGAGCAGCGCAAGCAGGGCGAGGCACAGCACGATGGCGAGACCGTGCAGGGAGGCGACCACCTGGAACGGGGAGAAGGACTCCAGCAGCGATCCGCTGACCAGCATCCCCAGCCCGAACCCGGCGTTCTCGGCCGAGGCGGAGAGCCCGAAGAGGCGTCCGCGCTGCTCGTCGGGGACCGTCTGGAGCCGTGACACGTAGACGATTTCGGTGACTCCGTCCGCCGCTCCGGCGACGAGTGCCGTGGCGAGCGTCCATACGGTGGGCAGCCCGCTGAACACGACGATGAACGCCCCTGACATGACACAGGCGCCGACCGCGAAGGCCCGCTCGCCCAGGGTGTGCCCGGTCCGGCGGGTGTACCGGGCCAGCACCTGCTGGGCGATGATGGTGCCGACCGCCCAGGTGGCCCAGAACTGGCTGATGAAGGTGGCCGGATGATCCGGGTCCAGCAGGCTGGAGTAGACGGGCAGCGCGACGTTGTGCGAGGAGGATCCCAGCCCGTCGACCGCACGCACGGCGATCATCGCCATCAGCACCGGCGCGCCGGCCCACAGCAACCGGAGCGAACGGCGCCCGGCGTCCGGCGCGTCGTCCTCGGCGCCCCCGGACCCCTCTGACCGTGCCCTCGTGCGGATCGGCAGCATCAGCAGGACCGACGCGGAGAACAGGAACGTGACCGCGTCCAGGACGAACGCCGCCGTGTACCCGAGCTGCGCCACCACCACACCCGCCGAGGCGAAGCCCGCGATCATGGCGAGGGAACGGCCGGTGACCAGTTGCCCGTTGGCGCGGCTCCGGTGCTCGGCCCCCACGATCTCCGGGATGCTGCTGCGCAGCGCCACCTGCGAGAGCGTCGAGCAGCCCCCGGTGACCACGGCCAGGCAGTACAGCAAGGAGACCCGGCCGGCCTCCGGGGCCAGGAGCAGAGCCAGGAGTGCCAGCGCCTGGCAGAGATCGGCGCCGACGATCAGACGTTTGCGGTCGTACGCCGAGACGAGGCGCCCGCTCACGAACCCCGCTCCCACACTCGTCCCCAGCCGTACCGCCATGAAGAGCCCTGCGGCCAGGGCGCTCCCGGTGACGTCGTAGACGAAGACG
This sequence comes from Streptomyces sp. DvalAA-43, assembly GCF_900091725.1. Taxonomy (GTDB): domain Bacteria; phylum Actinomycetota; class Actinomycetes; order Streptomycetales; family Streptomycetaceae; genus Streptomyces; species Streptomyces pulveraceus. The sequence continues at coordinate 48,613 of NZ_FMBW01000077.1, forward strand.
TTCAGCGCGACCATGTTCAGATAACTGCCGTACGCGGAAACGCCGTTACCGAGAACGAGCAGCCGGAAATGCTTCATGCGCACCCTTTCGGAACCACGAGGGAAGTCGGCGCCGATCGCCCGCTGCCCCAGCCCCATGTGCCGGACCGGTCTCCCAACACCCCATCCCCCCAAGGCATTCACTGGTTCGCCACATGTACCTGCCAATTCCGTCAAGCCTTGCCCGTCTGCCACACGCTTCACACCGCGCCGCTGAGATTTCTGGGTGAGGAACGGTGGGGAGCGGGTGGCCGCACCCTCCGCGCCCATTCACGTACTTCCGCGAGATGGCCCGGCTGGAGGCCGATGCGGGGGTCGGGTCGTACCAGTGGCGCCGGTCGGTCCCGGGCGGTGCGTTCGGCGGCCCGGGAGCGACGACGGGGCCCGCGCGGCTCTCGGCCGTGCGCGGACCCCGGTGGCGGTGTGCGATCAGCCGCTGGTGCGGCGCAGGATGGCGAGGTTTTCGGCGGCTTCCGCGACACCTGCGGCAGCGGCCCGGCCGTACCAGTGTTCCGCGCCGTCGCGGTCTCCCCGCTCGCGCAGGAGGTTCCCGAGGTTGAACATGGCATCCGCGTACTGTGCCCCGGCTGCTTTGCGGTACCAGGTCTCCGCCGCCTCCAGGTCACCGCGCTCGTAGGCGAGGAGGCCGAGGGAGAACGCTCCGCCGGGGTGTCCGGCCTCGGCGGAGGCGCGGCTCCATCGCTCGTTCTCGGTCGGGTCGCCGCGTTCAGCCGCCAGGTAGGCCAGGTTGTACATGGCCAACGCGTCGCCTTCCTCGGCGGCGCGCAGCAGTTGTCCATGGCCGGCTTCGTCGCCTTGGCCGATCAGGAACATGGCGTAGTCGTTGGCGGCTCCGGGCACTCCGGCCTCGACGGCGTGCCGGAAATGGAGCGAGGCCTTCTCTGTGCCACCGAGTACCCGGTGGAGATCGGCAAGGCGGTAGGCCGCCAGATCGTCGCCCGCCTCCAAGGCCTTCGTCCACCATGACAGCGCCTGGGGCGCGTCTCGCTTGAGCAGGCCCAGGTCGCCGAGTTCGAGCATGGCCCGCGCCTCCCCCTGTGCCGCTGCCGCGCGCAGCACCGGCTCGGGCCGGTCAGGTGTGGGCACGGGCGGTTCAGCGGTCACCTCTCCCGTGAGCTGACGCACCTGTCGCCGCATCAGCCACTGGCGGCCTGCCCACAGGGCGATGACCAGAAGCAGGCCCAGGTAGATCGGCCATCCCTGCATGTCGCGGCCCTTTCCTCTCAGCAGTGGCTCCCATGAGGCCATCCGTCGTTGCCCTCATGCTTCCCTCGTTCTACGGATGGCATGTGACGGACGGCGAGCAGAGGTTCCAGGCCCAGGAAAGTGCCTGGTCAGAGCGGTGCGGACCGGGGCGACGACCGGGGCCGCCACCCCCCACAGGAGAGGCCCCGGTCGTCTTCCGCGGGGCCGTAGGACGACCCCGTACTCCACTCAGCGCCGTCGCTGCGTTTTCTGTCACACCGCACCGGTCTCCGAGGAATGTTGCGGGTTGTACAAGTCATGGACGTGACCCCCGCCGAGGACGTAGCGTGCTGAGTCGCGCAGGGTGGCGCGGCAGTGATGACCAGCTGCGATTCGGGACAGCAGGGCAGGTTGAGGGAGTGCTGGGGGACGACGCGGAGCTCACTGCCGCGGTACTCGCGGCACAGGACGGGGACGAGGACGCCTTCCGGACTGTGTACCGCGCTGTGCAGCCGCGGCTGCTGGGCTACATACGGACGCTGGTGGGTGAACCGGACGCCGAGGACGTGGCGTCCGAGTCCTGGCTGCAGATAGCGCGCGACCTCGACCGGTTCAGCGGCGACGCCGACCGTTTCCGCGGCTGGGCGGCGCGGATAGCCCGCAACCGTGCGCTGGACCACCTGCGGATGCGCGGCAGGCGCCCCGCGGTCGGCGGCGACGAGTCGGAACTGTCCGAGAAGGCGGCCGAGTCCGACACCGCCGACGAGGCGATGGAGTCCCTGGCCACCGGCCGCACGATGTCGCTCATCGCCCGGCTGCCCCAGGACCAGGCCGAGGCCGTGGTGCTCCGGGTGGTGGTGGGACTGGACGCGAAGAGCGCCGCGCAGACGCTGGGCAAGCGCCCGGGGGCGGTACGCACCGCCGCGCACCGCGGACTGAAGCGGCTGGCCGAGCTGCTGCGCACGGACACGGACAGCACGGACACGGACAGCACGGACACGGACAGCACGGCCATGGGCGGCACCAGGACCGACAGTACGGACACGGGCAGCGCCGGCACGGGTGGCGCGGACACCGGCGACGACGGCGCCTTCCCCGGGGATCCGGCGGATCCGTCCACCCCGCGACCGGGCGCGGCGGGCCGGACGGCGGAACTCGGCGGAGTGCCCGCCCAGCGCCCCGTACGCAACGGCCTGGCGGCGCCGGCGGGTGTGACGCATTCGCGTCCGTGGACGCAGAGGGACATGTGATGGCCGACGAGCAGTACGAATGGCTTGACAAGGGCGCCGCGGAGAAACTGCTCCGCGGCGAGCCGGTCGATCCCGTCGGCGGTCACTCGTGTACGGATGCCGAGAGGCTGGCGGCCGCGCTGGACGCCGCCGCCCGGAGCGTCCGCCCGGCCACCGGTGAACTGCCCGGCGAGGCCGCCGCGCTGGCCGCCTTCCGCACCGCCACCCGCTCCGCGCACGTGAGGACCCGGACGAACGCGCGGGCGAGGGGCGCCGCTGAGCAGGCGGGCGGGCCGGCCGGTGTCGAGGTGCTCGAACCGGTACGCATCGGGGCCGTTTCCGTCCCGCACGCCCCCGCCCCGTCCGCGGGCCCCGGCCGGTTCCGTACCGCACGCTGGAGCCGGCCGGTCCGCTTCGGCCTGGTCGCCTCCCTCGCGGGCTGCGCGCTCGGCGGAGTGGCCGTGGCGGCGGGGACCGGGATGCTTCCAGGGCCGTTCGGCGAACGCGCCCCCGTGCCGGCCACCTCCGTCTCGGCCGCGGCGACGCCCGAGGAGCTCGGTTCGGGGTTCACCGAGGAGGAGAACCCGCAGCCGCCGCCGTCCGCCACGCCCGGAGCGGGCACCTCCTCGCCCCCCGCCCGCCCCGCCACCCCGCCCGGGGACCCGGACCCCGGCGGCTCGGGCCGGACGAAAAAGCACGGCGGCGGCAGCGACCGGAAGCCCGGTGGCTCGGCGAGCGGCTCCGCGACCGGTTCGGCGGACGGCACCCGGAACGGCAATCTGCCCGGAAACTCCGGTGCCACCGGCTCCGGCGCGTGGTACGCCAAGGCGCTCAAGGCTTGCCGCGCCTACCGCGACGGCAAGCTGGATGACACGAGTAGACGCAGGCTCGAAGCGCTGGCGAAGGGCGCCCGCAACCTGGACCGGTTCTGCGACCGGGTGATCGCGAGGTCCGGCAACGGCCAGAACGGTCAAGGCGGTCAGGGCAGTCAGGGCGACGACGACGGTGACGACGACGAACAGGGCAACGGCGGCGGGAACCGGAGCGGCGGTGGCAGCGGCCTCGGCTCCGGTCTGCCCTCGTCGATCCGTTTCGCCGAGGGTGTGCGACGGCCCTCGAACCCGTTCTCCCTGACCCCGTCGGCCCGGACTCCGGGCTGAGCCGAGCCGCTCGGAGCCGTGTGCGACAGGCTTTTTCCAGCCTTCCGCCGCCGGGTGTGACGTTTTTCGAGGCCGTGACGCAGTACAGAGTGAGCCGACTGGTCATCGGCCGCGCACAGAGCCGGGGGTTCCCCCCGTACCTACGGCTCAGCGCACATGGCGCGGGCGGGACACGTTCCCCCGGTCCCGTCCGCGCCTCTTCTCTTCGCGTTTTCTCTTCGCGTTCCGGGTCCTATCCGTAGACGACGACCTTGTCCCCGTTCTTCACCTGGGCGAAGAGCGAGGCGATCTTTCCCTCGTCCCGGACATTGACGCAGCCGTGCGAGGCGCCGTTGTAGCCGCGGGCCGCGAAGTCCGCCGAGTAGTGCACCGCCTGGCCGCCGCTGAAGAACATCGCGTACGGCATGGCCGTGTGGTAGATCGTCGACACGTGGTGGCGGGACTTCCAGTAGACGGAGAAGGTGCCCTCGCGCGTCGGCGTGTACTGGGAGCCGAAGCGGACGTCCATCGCCGACACGACACGGCCGTCGATCATCCAGGACAGCGTCCGGCTGTTCTTGCTGATGCAGAGCACCCGACCGGTCATGCAGCGCTTGTCCGGCTTGGCGACCTGCCGGGTGGTCGGCGGATTCAGCTCGGCGGCCGTCGGCTCGTGCGTCATGCCGAGCAGCTTCCGCCAGGTGAGGGTGTCCGTCCTGCCCGTACGGGAGAGGCCGCGCTTGTCCTGGAAGGACCGGACCGCGGCGACCGTGACGGAGCCGTAGTAGCCGGTGGGGCTGCGGTCGAAGTGGCCGATCTGCCGCAGTCGGGCCTGGAGCTCCCGCACCTGCCCGCTCTCGGATCCGCTCGCCATCAGCGTCGTGCCCTGCGGGTCGGGCTCCGGCGTGGGTGACGTGGGTGCCTCCGGCGACGGCGCGGTGGCCCGCGGCGACGGTACGGCGGGTGACGGCGACGGCGGTTGGGCGGCGGGCTTGTCGTCGTCGGTGGCCGTGGCCCGTGGCGGCGCCGCCGGGGCCGCCGGTGCGCTTCCGGTGACCTGCGCCTCGCAGCCCGCCGCGGTGGCGACGGCGAGGACGGCGAGCACCGCCGCGGTCCCCGCCCGGCCCCGTATCGCGGTGCGCGATGTGCTCCTGGTGGTGCTGTCCATCATCTCGGCCCCCTGTGTCTCCGGTGTTCCCCTGGACGGATTCCCGCTCTGCCCGGTCGTCAAAGCCCGCGCATGATGGGGAGAGCGGCGACGGGGCCGTGGGGGAGGGCTGTGAGCAAGGTCCCAGCCCCTGCCCCTCCAACGGTCTCGCGCCCGCCACTACAGTCCGTCGCGGGAACCTTGGTTACCGATAAGTAGCTTTACTGGGCAGCTTCAGCGGGAGGCACAGCAGATGACGCGCGAGACGGAGTCGGGACTGCCCATCGAGCCGGTCTACGGGCCGGACGCACTCGACGGCTGGAGCCCCGGCGAAAAGCTGGGAGAGCCGGGTGCCTACCCCTTCACGCGCGGCGTCTACCCCACGATGTATACCGGCCGGCCGTGGACGATGCGTCAGTACGCGGGTTTCGGTACGGCCACGGAATCCAACGCCCGGTACCAGCAGCTGATCGCCAACGGCACGACGGGCCTCTCCGTCGCCTTCGACCTGCCCACCCAGATGGGCCACGACTCCGACGCGCCGATCGCCTCCGGCGAGGTCGGCAAGGTCGGGGTCGCGATCGACTCGATCGACGACATGCGGGTCCTCTTCGACGGGATCCCGCTGGACCGGGTCTCCACGTCCATGACGATCAACGCCCCCGCGGCGCTGCTCCTGCTGCTGTACCAGCTGGTCGGCGAGGAGCAGGGGGTCCCGGCGGAGAAGCTCACCGGCACCATCCAGAACGACGTGCTCAAGGAGTACATCGCGCGCGGCACGTACATCTTCCCGCCCGGCCCCTCGCTGCGGCTGATCGCCGACATCTTCAAGTACTGCCGGGCCGAGATCCCGAAGTGGAACACCATCTCGATCTCCGGCTACCACATGGCCGAGGCCGGGGCCTCGCCCGCGCAGGAGATCGCGTTCACCCTCGCCGACGGCATCGAGTACGTCCGTACCGCCGTCGCGGCCGGCATGGACGTCGACGACTTCGCGCCCCGGCTCTCCTTCTTCTTCGTCTCCCGTACGACGATCCTCGAAGAGGTCGCCAAGTTCCGCGCGGCCCGCCGGATCTGGGCCCGGGTGATGAAGGAGGAGTTCGGCGCCGAGAACCCCAAGTCGCTGATGCTGCGCTTCCACACCCAGACCGCGGGCGTCCAGCTCACCGCCCAGCAGCCCGAGGTCAACCTGGTGCGCGTCGCCGTGCAGGGCCTGGCCGCGGTCCTCGGCGGCACACAGTCGCTGCACACCAACTCCTTCGACGAGGCCATCGCCCTCCCCACCGACAAGTCCGCCCGGCTGGCCCTGCGCACCCAGCAGGTCCTGGCGTACGAGACGGATGTCACCGCGACGGTCGATCCGTTCGCCGGGTCGTACGTCGTGGAGTCGATGACCGACGACGTCGAGGCCGCGGCCCTGGAGCTGATGGCCAGGGTCGAGGACATGGGGGGTGCGGTCAGCGCGATCGAGCGCGGCTTCCAGAAGAGCGAGATCGAGCGCTCCGCGTACCGCATCGCCCTGGAGACCGACAGCGCGGAACGCGTCGTGGTCGGCGTGAACCGCTTCCGGCTCGACGAGGAGGAGCCGTACGAGCCGCTCCGCGTCGACCCCGCGATCGAGGCCGAGCAGGCGGCCCGCCTGGCGGAGCTGCGCGCCGGACGCGACCAGGACGCGGTGGACACCGCGCTGGCCCGGCTGCGGAAGGCGGCCGAGGGCACGGACAACGTCCTGTACCCGATGAAGGACGCGCTCAGGGCACGGGCGACGGTGGGCGAGGTCTGCGACGCGCTGCGCGAGGTGTGGGGGAGGTATGTGCCGTCGGACGCGTTCTGAGGGGGCGTTCCGAGGTGGCGTTCCGAGGCGGCGGGTACCCGCGCGGGTGAAGAACAAGGCGCACCACGAGCGCGGGACCTCGTTCGCCGTGCCGGACGTGGTCGGTATCGAGATGAAGCTCTCCGTCGACCGGCTCCTCGACGGTGACGAGGACTGAACCCGCGCCTTCCCGATAACCGCTGGACGGAGTGCCGTACCCGCGTGCGACACTCCGTTTCATGCTGGGTGTCACCGATCTTCCGACCTATCTCGCCGGCCTGGTGCTGATCGTCCTGCTGCCGGGGCCGAATTCGCTGTACGTGCTCTCCGTCGCCGCCCGGCGCGGGGTACGGACCGGATATGTGGCGGCCGCCGGGGTGTGGACCGGGGACACGGTGCTGATGACGCTGTCCGCGCTCGGGGCCTCGTCGCTGTTGCAGACGACGCCGGTGCTCTTCGCCGTCGTCAAGTACGCCGGTGCGGGCTATCTGACCTGGCTGGCGATCGGCATGCTGCGGGCCGCGGTGGCCATGTGGCGCGAGCGGCACCGTCGGGTGGCCGAGCTGACCGGGGAGGACGCCGGGCCCGCGGTCGCGGAGGCGATGGAGCGGCCCTACCGGCGGGCGCTGGTGGTCAGCCTCTTCAACCCGAAGGCGATCCTGTTCCTGATCTCGTTCTTCGTGCAGTTCGTCGACCCGGACTACGCCTATCCGGCGCTGTCGTTCCTGGTGCTGGGGACCCTGCTGCAGATAGCCAGCTTCCTCTATCTGTCGATGCTGATCCTCGGCGGCACCCGGCTGTCCGCCGCGTTCCGCCGCCGCAAGCGGCTGTCGGCGGGGGCCACTTCGGCGGCCGGTCTGCTCTTCCTCGGCTTCGCGGCGAAGCTCTCGCTCAGCAGCGTGTGACCTCGGGGACGCCCAGCGGGGCCAGGTACCGCGCCAGGCCCGAGGCGTCCTCGCCCGCCCAGCCGATGTAGCCGTCGGGGCGGACCAGGAACAGGCCCTTGCCGTACGCCTCACAGGCGTCCGTGCGGTGCACGCGCAGCTGTTCGCCGTCGAACGCCGGGAGCTCGGCGTCCGTGCCGACCGCCAGCAGGGTGAAGTGCGGGCCCCGGAAGACGTCGAAGAGGCGGCGGCCCCCGGCCGTCGGGCCGTCCGGGGCGCGGTCCCCGGAGTGCAGGACCCCGGCCCTTCCCACCGACAGCGGGCCCTCGCGGTAGCCGAGGCCGAGCTGCTGGGTCGCCGCACCGCGTTCCTGCTCGCCCCGGTGGATCCGGGTGGACAGGCCGAGCATGTCGGCGGCGACCGGGCGGCGCTCCCGCTCGTAGCTGTCGAGCAGGGCGACGGGCGCCCCGTGCCGCAGGACCAGCCCGAGCTTCCAGCCCAGGTTGTACGCGTCCTGCACGCTGGTGTTCAGGCCCTGGCCACCGGCGGGGGAGTGCACATGCGCGGCGTCCCCCGCCAGGAAGACCCGGCCCTCGCGGAACCGGTCGGCCAGCGCGGCGCGCGGCCGGAAGTCGGACGACCAGCGGACCTCGGTGATGTCCGTGGCCGCGAGATGCGTGCGGGCGGCGACCAGCGCGCGCACCCCCTCCGGGGACGTGTCGGGCTCGCCCTCCCTGAACTGGGCGACCAGCTGGAAGTCCGCCGTGCCGGGCAGCGGGCAGAGCGTGAGGAAGCCCTGCTCCCCGCGCGTCGCGTGCCAGTTGAGCCGGTCCAGCGCGTCCTCGGCCACCCGTACGTCGGCGACCAGCATCGGCGCCGGGTCGACCTCCTCACCGGCCATCGCGATCCCCAGCGCCCGCCGGACCGTGCTGCGCCCGCCGTCCGCCGCGACCAGGAAGGAGGCCCGGACCGGACCCGTGGCCAGCTGGGCGGTGACACCGTCCGCGTCCTGGTCCAGGCCGGTCAGCGCGGTGGAGAAGGCGACGTCACCGCCCAGTTCGCGCAGCCGGGCCAGCAGGATCTCCTGGGTGCGCCACTGCGGCATCAGCCAGGGCTCCCCGTAAGGCTCGGACTCCGTCGGGGCCGCGCGGCGGAACATGTCGTACTCCTGCTGCCGCCGCCCGTCCTGCCAGACCATCCCGACCGGGGCCGGACCGCCGTGCTCGCGCACCGCGTCGCCGACGCCGAGATCGTCCAGGACCTCCCGGGTGCGGGGCTGGATGCCCTTGCCACGCGAGCCGGGGAAGAGCGTGGGCGCCTGCTCGACGACCAGGGCGCGCACGCCGCGGCGGGCCAGATCGCAGGCGAGGGCCAGGCCGCAGGGACCGGCGCCGACGATCAGGACCTCTGTTTCCTTAACGCTGTTAAGTTCCATGGTTTTGAGTGTGTGCTTAACGCTGTTAAGTTGTCAAGGTGGGTACGACGAAGATCGACCGGGCACGGGTGGCCGACACCGCGCTGCGGCTGCTGAACGAGGTGGGCCTCGACGGCCTCACCCTGCGCGCCATCGCCCGGGAGCTGGACGTCAAGGCACCCGCGCTCTACTGGCACTTCGAGGACAAGCAGGCGCTCCTCGACGAGATGGCCACGGTGATGTACCGCCGGATGCTCGCCGAGGACCTGCCGGGTCCGGCCCCGGAGCGCTGGCAGGACCAGCTGGTCGCGTACAACAGCGCCCTGCGCACCGCCCTGCTGCGCTACCGCGACGGGGCGAAGGTCTACAGCGGGGCCCGGTTCACCGGAACCGACCACGCGGACGGGCTCGAATCCCATCTGCGGACGATGGTCGACGCCGGGTTCGAGCTGTGGCAGGCCGTCCGGGCGAGCACCACCGCCTACGCGTACACGATGGGCTTCGTCACCGAGGAACAGAGCGTCCAGCCGATGCCGGACGAACGGCGGGACGGCTTCGACGTCGACGAGCGGGCCGCCCGCCTGACCGCGTACCCGCTCGCCGCGGCCGCCGGTGCCGAGATCTTCGCCCGCTACGACGAACGCTTCGAGGACGGGCTGCGGCTGATCGTCGCGGGCATCGAGGCACGGTACGGGGCGCGCTGACCAGCACACGTACCTGCGGGGTCGGTGCGCAGTTTCCGGTACCGAAAGGGCGAGTTCATCCGGTGGCCGTTCAGGTTTCTTAGCGTGTCGCGGAACCGAACACGCGCGCCGGGCATCCGCCCCCGACGGGGCGGGGCCCCGGTGCGCTCCGGTGACCGCAGGACCGGAAACGCCCCCTCCCCCCACGGGCCCAGACGCTTGGAGCGCCATGAGAGAAGCCCGCACCCGTTGGCCACGGCAGCGCGACGCGGCCCCGCCCGGGGGCGCCGCCTCGCCGCTCGCCTCCGTCACCCCGACCGACGCGGACGTGTGCCTGCGCGCCTGCGCCGCGCACAGCACCAAGCTGGTGGCGGGGCTCGACCGGCGGCGCACCGCACTCGCCGAGGCGCTGCGGCACCTGCTGTCCGTGCACGCCGCGACGCCCGCGGGCCCCGCGCCCGCCGCGTCCTCGATCCCGCTGATGCGGCGCACCGGCAAGGCCGCCGCGGCCGCCGCCGCACCCCTCGCCGACGAACTGCTCGACCCGCTGTTCGCGGTCGGCAACAAGGCGCTGGACTGCGGTTACGAGGACGAGCTGAAGCTCGCGCTGCTCATCGCGGACACCGTGCTGACCCAGCGCAAGGGCTCGCGGGCAGGCTGGCGGCTGCGGGCCAGGACGCTGGAGGCGATGGGCGCGGAGGCCGAGGCCGTCGAGGCGTACGAGCGCTACCTCTCGTTCACCGAGGACGACGGCTTCGGCATCGCGGCCAAGGTCGTCGGCCTGCGGGCCGGGGCACGGCACCAGGACGAGCTGCTGCGGCGGCTGGAACGCGACTGCCCCGCCGCCGCCGCGTACGCCGACCGGCCCGTCACCGAGTCCTGGGCCGAGGGACTGGCCCGCCGGGCGCGCGGCGACCGGGAAGGGGCGGAACCCCGGCTGATCGGCGCCCTGCTCGCCCAGGAACGCTCCGGGGCCCCGGTGACCGAGATCCAGGAGGCCACCTCCCAGTACCTCGGACTGGCCATGGAGGCGGCCGGGACGGACCCCGCCGCCGTGGCCCGGCTCGCCGAGATCGCCGGCCTCTACGCCGAGCAGCGCCGCAGCCGGATGCGCGGACCGGTCGAGGACCCCACCTTCGGCGGTGTCGAGTGGACCACGGTCGGCGAGTTCCGCAACCGCATCGCGGGCCGGTCGATCTGCCTCGTCGCCAACTCCCAGCGCGTCGGCAGCAGTTCGATGGGCGAAGAGATCGACGGCTACGACCTGGTCGTCCGCTTCAACTCGTACCGGATCGACCCGGCGGCGACCGGACGACGCACCGACATCCACGCCACCATCCACAAGCACGGGTTCAACTGGGACCAGAAGGTGCACACCCGGCTGGTCTTCGGCGGGGTCTCCGGCGACTGGAAGCACTCCCTGCGCAACCGGCTCGTCCCGGGCGCCCAGCAGTACCTGGGCGACGAGTCGCTGCGCTGGCCGCTGCGCGACATCGGACGCGTCGGCGCCGACGTCTGGCCGGCCATTCCCACCACCGGGTTCAACATGCTGTGGCTCCTCGACCACCTGGACGTCAGCAGCCGGCTCGATCTGATCGGCTTCGACTTCTACGAGAGCGGCGCCTACCGCCTGCCCGGCGCGATGCGGATGCCCATCACCTCCGTCCACGAGTACACCAGCGAAAAGGCGTGGGTCATGGAACGCGCCCAGAGCGTCACCGACATGAGGATCCGACTGCGATGACGACGACCGCCACGCCCGCCTCCGTCGCGGCGGCCCCCGTGCCGTCCGCGCCCGCGAACTCGCTCACCGGCAAGCGCCGGGTCGCCTTCGCCAGCTTCGTCGACGAGAACTACCTGCCCGGCTTCCTCGCCCTGCTGCGCAGCCTGGCCCTCTCCAACCCGGACGTCTGCGAGGACTTCCTCGTCCTGCACGACGGGCTGCGTCCCGCGTCCGTCGCGCAGATCCGCGCCCTGCACCCCCGCGTCGACTTCCGCCGGGTCGACGCCGCGCACTACGACACGTACGCCAAGGGCGACCAGGACAACTACCTGGTGCGCAAGGCCTACTTCATCCTCGACGTCTTCCGGGTCCGCGACTACGACACCGTGATCACCCTGGACACCGACATGGTGGTCCTCGACGATCTCGGCGAACTGCTCACCCTGCGCGACGGGCTGGCCGCCGTACCGCAGTTCTTCTACGGGCAGCACAAACTCAACAGCGGACTGCTGGTCATCCAGCGCGAGTATCTGAGCGACGCGTTCTGCGCCAGGATCGACGAGGTCGGCCGGGCGGGCACGTACGAGCTCGACAAGCACGACCAGGGCATCCTCAACGCCGTGCTCGACGGCGACTTCGTCCAGCTCGACGCCCGCTACAACTTCGTCAAGCGGCGGCTCTCCGGCGACCTCCCGGTCCCCGACTCCACCGCGATCCTGCACTTCACCGGGCGGCACAAGCCCTGGCAGGGCGGCGAGGCGGGCTACCGCGAGGCCGAGACGCGCTGGCACGAATTCGAGCTGTCCGACGCCGAGTTCCACGCCGCCTACCTGGCGCTGCCCGGCGCCAAGCACCACGATCTGCTGGTCCACTACGGCACCCCGCACGTGCGGCGCACCGGCTCCCCGGAGGACGCCCGCAAGGTCGCCGCCGCCCACATCGCGGCGGGCGAGTACCAGGAGGCGGCCGATCTGCTGGGCCGGGTCCGGATCCCCGTCGACGAGGCCTGGCCGCACGAGGTGTACGGCCACGCCCTGATGAGCGTCTCGCGCTACGAGGAGGCCCGCGCCCGGCTGCTGCTCGCCACCGCGGCGCCCAACCGGGCCGCGACCGCCTTCGCCCGCCTCGCCCAGATCGCCTGGATCCACGGCGACGACGACGCGGCGGCCGGGTACGCCCTGAAGGGCCTCGCGGTCGACCCCACCCACCGCGCCAACCGGCTGATGCGCAAGCGCACCACGGAGGAGGCCACCGGACCCGTGGAGGGCCCGGCCTCCGGCCAGCTCGCCCATGTCGCCTTCTACATGGAGCGCCAGGGCAACGCCGGGGACAAGCTGCTGCCCGAGAGCGTACGGCTGGCCTTCGGCCGGGACACCGGTCCGCGGCGGTGGCACTCGATCCACGCCCACCGGCTCTTCGACGAGGCCGCGCTGGAACGGGTCAACGAGCGCCGGGGCCTGGTCATCGGCGGCGGCGGCCTCTTCATCCCGGACACCGCGCCCAACGGCAACAGCGGCTGGCAGTGGAACGTCCCGGACGCGCTCCTCGACCGGATCGACGTACCCGTCATGGTGTACGCGGTCGGCTTCAACGCCTTCGACGGCCAGGCGTACGGGCACGGCCGGGACCGGTTCCTCTCCAGCCTGCGGCGGCTCGTCGAACGGGCCTCGTTCTTCGGGCTGCGCAACCACGGGTCCATCGAGAAGGTCCGGGAGCTGCTGCCCGCCTCGCTCCACGACAAGGTGCGCTTCCAGCCCTGCCCGACGACGGTCACCCGGCAGTTGGTGGACGGCTGGACGGACCCGGAGCGGCGCGAGGACACCGTGCTGGTCAACGCCGCGTACGACCGCTCGGGGCTCCGCTTCGGGCACGACTACGGGCACTTCCTGGCCGAGATGGCGACCGCGGTGCGGGAGCTCGGCAAGCGGGCCGAGGTCCAGTGCGTCGCCCACTCGCTGGACGACGAGCGGATCGCCTTCGACCTGCGCCGCGAGCACGGGATCGCGCTGCCGGTGATCCCGATGTACGACTTCGGCAACGACGAGATCCGGGACACCTACGCCCGCACCAAGCTGGTCATCGGGATGCGCGGGCACGCGGGGATGATCCCGTTCGGCTGCGGAACGCCGATCATCAGCCTGATCTCGCACCCGAAGATGGCGTACTTCCTGGCCGACATCGACCGTCCGGAGTGGGGCATCTCGGTCCACGACCGGCACCTCGGGGCCCGGCTCGCCGAGCGGGCGGCCGGACTGCTCGACGACCACGCGGCGACGGTCGCCGATGTGCACGGCCGGCAGCGGGAACTCTGGAAGGTCACCGAGGCCAACGCGGCGGACCTGAGGGTGATCCAGGGCGGCGTACCGGCCTGACGGCACCGGGGCGGGCGGGGGCAGGGCTCGGTACGGAGCGCGGGGCTTGGTACGGGACGGGGGCGGCGGCCGTACTCGGCCCACCGCCCCCGCCCCCGACGCCCCCGCTACTGCCGCACCACCCGGCGCCGCACCGACCGGGCCACCCGGCGCACCACCGCGTTGCGCGGCAGGAACGCGAGCTGGGCCGGCACCGCCCCCGGCAGCGCCAGCGAGGTCAGCCGTCTGCGCTTGAAGTAGCGCCAGGTCGTGGCGGACAGGTGCGCGGTCAGATAGCGCTCGGCGGCGGGCCGCAGCCCCGGGTAGATCTTCGGTTGCATCGCGAACCCGACCGCGGTGACCAGCCCGGTCAGATCCGCCGGATCCACCGGCTCCGCGCCCGGCTCCGTCGCCGCCCGCTCGACGGCCGCCCGGTCCGTCACCTCCGGCACCAGCGCGTCCACCAGCGTGACCGGGACGCGGTTGCTGTTCTCGTACGGGGCGAGCCGGTCCAGCAGCATCTCCGTGCCGACCCGGGCCACCGGCAGCCCGTAGAACGCCGACGCGGTGAGCAGCGCCGTCGAGAAGCAGCCGACCACCAGCGCGGGCCGCATCCGCTGGTAGAGCACCTCGGCGAGGACCGGCGCCGTGAGCACCCCGTCGTCCAGCACCGTCAGTTCCGCGCCGAGCCTCCCTGCCTCCTCCCGCATCCCCTTCGACCACTGCGCCGGGGCCGTGGGATGCGGCTTGAAGACGAGGCGCGTGTGGCCGAGCGCGACCGCGCCGCGCATCATCCGCAGATGCAGCTCCTCCTCCTCGGCCGCGCTGATCAGCCCGAGCGCCGAGAGGTACTGGCCGAGCAGCAGCGCGGGCGCCTCCACGGACGGCACGCCGTCCTGGGCCCCGGGCGCGTCCGCCAGCTCGCCGAGCACCTTCAGGAACACCTCGGTCGGCAGGATCTGCGGCGCCACCCCGAACTCCGTGAGCAGCAGCGGCTTCAGCCCCGGCACCAGGTCCAGGTGGAGCAGCCGGCGGACCCGGGTGCCGACCAGCGGGTCGATCTTGTTGCGGGTGGGGCCGTAGCTCATCAGCCCGTCCGCGTACACGTCGACCGGCGCGCCGGTGAAGATCTGTGCGACGGCCAGCGCGGGGTTGACCTGGATCGACTCGACCGCGAGCTCGATGTCGTCGTCGCCGAGCTCCCAGGCCAGGCGCAGATGGCGTTCCCACAGCGGTACGTCGTCGGGGCGCGGCGCCCAGCCGCCCGGGTGGAAGGGGGCGATCGTCGTGTTCCACGAGACCACGTCGTCGAAACGGCCGCGCAGCGCGTCGAACCCGGGCATCGTGTCGAGGGAGGCCGTCGTCTCCGGCACCGCCGCGTTGTTCGAGACGAGCAGGATGCGGCGGTCCGCGTCCGGGAAGCAGCCCGCGTCGAGCGCGGCGGCGAGCGTGGCGGTGCCGTAGAGCGTGGAGGCGAGGAAGATCTGCGTGGTGCGGGACCGGGCGGTGTTCACGCGGCCGTCACCTCCTTGGTGCCCGTGGGGGCCGGGCGGCGGCGCAGCCGGCGCAGCAGGGTGGCGCGCTGCACGTCCATCGAGTCGAGGGCGTCGTCGAGCACCTGCTGAGGCATTCGCTTGAGCGCGGCTCCGCTCATGGACTTCAGTGTGCGGGCCACGGCGGGTTCAAACCTTTCGATCGAGCTCATGTGGTGGAAAATGATCGCGCAATAGGTACGGACCGCTTTCGGCAGCAGTACCTGCGCATCACGGTCTTCCGCGGTTTCCCGAATGACCTGGTCGAACGAGCGAATGAAATCGAGCTGACGTACGTCGCCGATCTGTGTGAGCGAAGAGGCGACGCCGCGCCGGTAGAAAATACCGAGAAGCCCCAGCACCGCGAAGGAATCCGCCTCGCGATGCAGCCGCCAGATCCACGGGCGGTCCTCCGCGGTGCGCAGACCGTCCGTGAAACGCAGCAGCCCCCGGTCCAGCAGCCGCCGGTGGTACAGCCCGGCCCAGGCGTACGGATAGTCGACCGAGGTCGAGCGCTCGGCGGGCAGGATCGCGTCCCGCGGGTCCAGCACCTCGCCCCGTCTGCCGTGCGGGACGCGGTGCACGCTGCGGGTCCTGCCCTCGACCTGGACATGGTCGGTACGGACGAAGTCGCAGCCCAACTCCTCCGTCCTGGCGAGGAGTTCGGCATAGTACCCGGGGGCGAGCCAGTCGTCCCCGTCCAGGAAGGCGAGGTACTCGCCGCGCGCGGCGTCCAGGCCGGTGTTGCGGGCGGTGGCCAGTCCGCCGTTCTGCTTGTGTCTGCGTACGACCACCCCCGGAATCTCGTCCTCGGCGCGGCGCAGTATGTCCGCGGTCCCGTCGGTCGAACAGTCGTCGACGAGGATGAATTCGAAGTCCTCGCGGGCGTTGGCCCGCAGGCTTCTCAAGGTGTCGGGGGCGTATGTCTGCACGTTGTAGAACGGCACGATGACCGAGAGCTTAACCACCCGTCTCACGCTAGGCGCGAGCCCGTCATTTGCCTTGGCCCCAGGAGGGACGTCGGGTGAACGGCGAATGTCGGAATGATGAACCGGGCCGATTCACGGGCGATTGCGTCCCCTTTGTGAAGGCGATTCGCCAAGCGTCGGCGGGCTGTTAACCAGCTGTTGCCGTCACGTTGGGCCGCGAATCGGAATGCCTTCCTAAGTTCTGGGACGTGCCCCCACGTACCGAAAAGACGACCGCCCTCCGGGTAGCCGTACTCGCCGACTCCGACACCCGGTGGAAATGGGGCGCGCTCACCGCGCGCCGCCTCACCTCCGGTGCGTCCGGGGCGTCGGCGCAGCACGTCGAGATCAGCGGACTGCTGCTGCGCGGCCGGGCCACCCCGACCCCGCGCCAGCTCGCCGAGGTCGGCGACGTCGGCATCGAGGCCGGCCGGGTGCGCGAGGTCACGGCCGTCGAGTTCCTGCACAGCGTGCGGGACGAGGGGTACGACGTCGTCGTCCTCGCCCTCGTCGGCGGCGCCGTCCAGGCGATGCTGCACGGACTCGCCGCCCTGCGACTGCCCGCCAGGCCCGTCGTCGTCACCGGCTATGTCGGCGTCGTCTACGAGAAGCTCGCCGACGGACTGCTGCTGCGGCACGGCGCGGACATCGTCCTCGCCAACTCCCGCCACGACGCCGAGCGCTTCCGCGCGGTGTACGAGGGAGTGGGCGCCGACGCCTCGGCCGTCACCGAGGCCGCCCTGCCGTTCCTCGGCGGCGAGCCGCACCGCCCGCAGGAGGGCCGCGACACCGTCGTCTTCGCCGCCCAGCCCTCCGTACCGGCCTCCCGCGACGACCGGATGTACCTGCTGCGCAGGCTCGTCGAGCACGCCAGGCTGCACCCGGACCGCGAGGTGCTGCTGAAGCTGCGCTCCAAGCCCGGCGAGCACACCACGCACATCGAGGAACTCCCGTACCAGCGGCTCGCCGAGAAGCTGCCCGGCGGCCTGCCGCCCAACTTCCGCCTGGTGTACGGGCACATGGGCGAGGTCCTGGACCGCACCGACCTGCTGGTCACGGTCTCCTCGACCGCCGCCCTGGAGTCCCTGCACCGACGTGTCCCGACCGCGGTCCTCACCGACCTCGGCGTCCGCGAGGCACTGGGCAACCACCACTTCGTCGGCTCCGGCCTGCTCACCTCCTGGGACCACCTGGACGGGGGCTTCCGCCCGGAGCCCGACCCGGAGTGGCTGGCCGGCCAGGGCGTCGCCGCCGACGGCACGTACGCCACCGCCTACGACCACGCCCGCGCCCGCGTCGCCGAGCTGCTCGGCGCCGCCCGGCTGCCCGGCCTCGCCCCGTACTACACACCCGCCACCGCACCCGGCTACCTCCCCGGCATCCTCGCCCGCCACCACCTCGCCCCCGACGGCCACCCGCTGCCGGGCGCCGAACGGCCGCGCGAGACCGGGGGAGTGCGCGGCGCGGTGCGCGAGGCGGTGCGGGAAGCGGCGCGCGGCGCGTACCGGCAGGGCGTCCAGCGGGTCGCCCCGGTGATCCGACGGATGGGCGAGCTGTGAACACCACTTCAGGAGCAGAGATGACCCCGACCCCCACCGTGCTCGCCGTGATCCCCGCCCGCGGCGGATCCAAGGGCGTACCGGCCAAGAACCTCGCCCAGGTCGGCGGCGTACCGCTGATCGCCCGCGCGGTGCGCGCCTGCCTGGCCTCCCGCGAGGTCACCGACGTCGTCGTGACGACCGACGACGCGGCCATCGCGGAGGCGGCCCGCGCCGCGGGCGCCACGCTGGGCACCCCCGAGCGGCTGCACATCGTCCAGCGCCCCGTGGCCATCGCCGGGGACAAGTCCAGCAGCGAGGACGCGGTGCTGCACGCCCTGGACGCCTACGAGGCGATGCGCGAGCGGACCGCCGACGTGGTGCTGCTGGTCCAGTGCACCAGCCCCTTCGTACGGCGCGAGGACATCGACGGCGTCGCCGCCGCGGTCGCCCGCGACGGCGCCGACACGGCCGTCACGGTCGCCCCCTTCCACGGCTTCCTCTGGCGCGACGGCAGCGCGATCGAGGAGGACAACTACGGTGTCAACCACGACAAGTCCGTACGCCAGATGCGCCAGGACCGCCCCGAGGACCTCCTCGAAACGGGCACCGCGTACGCCATGGACGCCGCGGGCTTCCGCACCCACCGCCACCGCTTCTTCGGCCACACCGCCCTGGTGCGCACCGACGCCGCGCGGACCCTGGAGATCGACGACCCGCACGACCTGGCCCGCGCCCGCGCCCTCGCGCCGCTGCTCGACCCCTCGCCGCTGCCCACCCTCGACGACGTCGACGCGGTCGTCCTCGACTTCGACGGCACGCAGACCGACGACCGGGTCCTCATCGACGCCGACGGACGCGAGATCGTCGCCGTCCACCGCGGCGACGGCCTCGGCATCGCCGCCCTGCGCAAGACCGGAATGCCGCTGCTGATCCTCTCCAGCGAACAGAACCCGGTCGTCGCCGCCCGCGCCCACAAACTCCGCATCCCGGTCCTGCACGGCATCGACCGCAAGGACCTGGCACTCAAGCAGTGGTGCGACGAACAGTCCATCGCTCCCGAACGTGTCCTCTACGTCGGCAACGACGTCAACGACCTGCCGTGCTTCGCACTCGCCGGCTGGCCCGTCGCCGTCGCCAACGCCCATGACTCGGTCAGGGCGGCCGCCCGCGCCGTCACGACCACCCCCGGCGGCTCCGGCGCCATCCGCGAGATCGCGGCCTGGCTGCTCGGCCCCACCCTCACGAGTCCCACCGCCCAGTCCCCGAAGCAACCCCAGTAACCCCAGTCCCCCAAGCGACTCCAGTAACTCCGGGTCCCCCAAACCCACCACCTCATCCGAGCTAAGGAAACACACCTCATGAGCACCTCCCGTCTGCGCACCCTCGGCACCCGCACCGCCGGCCCCGGCAACCCCGTCTACGTCACCGGCGAGATCGGCATCAACCACAACGGCGACCTCGACAACGCCCTCGCCCTGATCGACGTGGCCGCCGAAGCCGGCTGCGACGCCGTCAAGTTCCAGAAGCGCACCCCGGAGATCTGCACCCCGCGCGACCAGTGGGACATCGAGCGCGACACCCCCTGGGGCCGGATGACGTACATCGACTACCGCCACCGCGTCGAGTTCGGCGAGGCCGAGTACCAGGCCATCTCCGAGCACTGCGCCAAGCGCGGCATCGACTGGTTCGCCTCCCCGTGGGACACCGAGGCCGTCGCCTTCCTGGAGAAGTTCGACGTCCCCGCCCACAAGGTCGCCTCCGCCTCCCTCACCGACGACGAGCTGCTGCGCGCCCTGCGCGCCACCGGCCGCACCGTCATCCTCTCCACCGGCATGTCCACCCCGAAGCAGATCCGCCACGCGGTCGAGGTCCTCGGTTCGGACAACATCCTGCTCTGCCACGCCACGTCGACGTACCCGGCGAAGGCCGAGGAGCTGAACCTCCGGGTCATCAACACCCTCCAGCAGGAGTACCCCAACGTCCCGATCGGCTACAGCGGCCACGAGACCGGCCTCCAGACCACCCTCGCCGCCGTCGCGCTCGGCGCCGCGTTCGTCGAGCGCCACATCACCCTCGACCGCGCCATGTGGGGCTCCGACCAGGCCGCCTCCGTCGAGCCGCAGGGCCTCACCCGCCTCGTCCGCGACATCCGCACCATCGAGGCCTCGCTCGGCGACGGCGTCAAGAAGGTGTACGAGTCCGAGCTCGGCCCGATGAAGAAGCTCCGCCGCGTCGCGGGCGTCGTCGCCGAGAACGCCGAGGCGGCCCCGGCCGCCGAGCCGGTCGCGGTCTGACGGGCCGACCGGTGAACCTCGCCTTCGTCGAGAGCCCGGTCCAGCTCCTGAACGTCCTGGAGTGGGCCTACACAGAGGGAGGCGACGACCGGGTCCTCACGGACATCACGGTCGTCGTCCTCCCCCCGGTCGACCCGATGTCGCGCGGTCAGCTGCGCCGGATGGCGGAGCTGGCCCGCGACGAGGGCGTCAACGTCCGCTGGCAGGAGGCGCGCGGCGGTGCGGGCGCGCCCCTGAAGAGCCTGCGCGACCTGTCCGGACTCGTCCGCAGGGCCGAACACGTCGTCATCGGCGACCCGTTCTCCCGGTACGTACAACTCCTCCTCACCATGGTCCGCGCCCGCCGCCTCACCGTGGTCGACGACGGCACGGCCACCATGGAGTTCGTCGCCCAACTGGCGCGCGGCGAACGCCTGGTGCGCTGGCACCGCAAGGGCAGCTCGGGCCCGCGCGAACTGGTCCTGGCCCCGGTCACCGCCCGCGCCCGCAGCCGCTTCACCCCGTCCGCGACCCGTACGGTCGAGGTCTTCACGGCCATGCCGGTCGAGGCTCCGCCCGGCGTGCGAGTCACCCCCAACACCTTCGCCTGGACCCGCGCCCGCTTCGGCCCGCCGCTGCTCACCAAGGGCGCGGACCTGGTCGGCACCTCGCTGGTCGAGACGGGCGTGGTCGACCGGGACCAGTACCTGGAGGCCGTCGCGTCCCTGTCCCGCACGCACGGCGCGACCCGCTACTTCGCTCACCGCCGCGAGTCCACGGAGAAGCTCCACGCCCTGGAGGCCGCCACCGGCCTGGAGATCGTCCGCCCCGACCTCCCCCTGGAACTCATCGCCCGCCGCGGCCCCATCGGCCGCACGGTCCTGAGCTTCCCCTCCACGGTCGTCCACACCCTGCCGCTGGCCCTGGTCGGCACCGAGGTGAAGGTCGCGGTCTGCGACATCGCCCCGGAATGGCTCCGCGACACGGCCTCCCCCCGCGCCCAGGGCTTCCTGAGCGGCGTCACGGAGACCGCCCGCGACGTCCAGCGCCTGGCGCCCTGGCGGGCGACGGCGGTGACGGAGGCGTAACCGGATCCTGCGGGGGCGGCGCCTCGCGCCGGTCGGCCCCGAGGTGAGCCGACTGTACCGTAGCGGATCACGCCGTGTGCCCGTTTCCTGCGTGGCCTGTACGTTCGGAGCCGGATCGGCAAGGAGCGGTGAGGGACATGCACATCGAAGAGGAACGCCCCGCAGAGGTCTCGCTGCTGCGTCTGCGGCGGTGACACGGCCGGTGCGTCGGACTGCGTCACCGTGGAGATGACGGTGGAGCATCTGCCGACCCGCCAGTGGCTCGGGGCGCACGCAGAGTGCCTCAACGGGTTGCCGGCCGAGGGCTTCGGCGTCGAGCTCCACCAGATGCAGGGGACGGACGCCCCGTCGACGTCATGGATCACCCTGAGCCGTAAGTTGTCTGCCCCCAGGGTTGGTTGGGGGGAAGCCCCGATAGCGGGCAGGGTCGCACCGGCGCGAGCATCGACGCATGACGACGATGCGGATGGCGACGGAGCGACAGAGCGGGACGGCCGATGCGGCCGACATGGCCGGCACGACCGGTACGGGCCGGATGCCGGTCGGAGCGGCCCTGCTCGCGGGGCCGGTCCTGATGGCGGGGTACGGGGTGGTGCGGCTGGTCGGGCGGGCCGTCGGGGATTACGGGCCCGGGGTCTGGTGGACGGCGGCGCATCTGCTGTTCCTGGCCGGGGTGCTCGCCTTCGTGCCAGTGTTCCTGGGGTTGCGGAAACTCGCCGGGGAGCGCGGGGGCGGCCGGGTCGCCGCCGAGGTGGCCGCCTGGACCGGGCTGCTCGGTGCGGCGGCCGTGGTGGTGCAGGCGGTGATCGACCTCACGGCCGGGTTCGTCTCGGCGGACAAGGAGGCCATGAGCGAGATGTTCGACCGGGTGCAGGGCGTGCCCGGTGTGATGCCGTTGGTCTACACCGTGGTGCCGATGCTGTTCTGGCTCGGTCTGCTGGCCCTCGTCACCCTGCTCGCCTTCCTCCGCCGCGACCTGGTCAAGGCGTGGACCCCGGTGCTGGTGCTGGCGGGGACGGCGGCGATGGCCGTGAGCCTGGACCTGCTGCCGGTCGGCGCACTGTGCCTCGGGGTGGCCCTGCTGCCGGTGCGCCGGGGGCTGTCCGGCTGACGGAGCCCGGAGGCCCCCGCCGCGAACCGGTCGCGGAGGGGGCCTCGGTGTACGGAACACCTCGATGCCCCGGGGGCGCACGCCCCGGGAGGGGCGGCGGAGTGTACCCATCTCCCCTACACGTCACTCGCCGTGACACCATCTTTTATTCGTCTATGTGGCTGAACTTTTCTTGTTTCATGGTCAGTTGAAGGGGGAAGGGCCTTACCCTTCACCAGGTGAACCAGTTGATGTCCCGCGAGTCCGAAGCCGAGCCGACGCCCCACGACGAACCGCTCCCCGGCACCCTTCCCGAGGCCCTGCGTGCCGAGCTGATCGCCTTCCGGCGCGACCTGCACATGCACCCCGAGCTGGGCAACCAGGAGTTCCGTACCACCGCGGCCATCAAGGCCCGGCTGGAGAAGGCCGGACTCCGGCCCCGGGTGCTCGCGACCGGAACCGGGCTCATCTGTGACGTGGGCACGCGGGACGACTCCACCCCGCCCGTGCTCGCCCTGCGCGCCGACATCGACGCCCTGCCCATTCCGGACACCAAGACCGGTGTCCCGTACCGCTCCACCGTCCCCGACCGGGCGCACGCGTGCGGGCACGACATCCACACCACCTCGGTGCTCGGCGCCGGGCTGGTGCTCGCCGAGCTCGACCAGCGGGGGCTGCTGCCGAACCCCGTGCGGCTGATCTTCCAGCCGGCCGAGGAGGTGCTGCCCGGCGGGGCGCCCGACACGATCCTGTCCGGGGCGCTGGAGGGCGTCGGGCGGATCATCGGCGTGCACTGCGACCCGAAGGTGGACGTCGGGCGGATCGGGCTGCGGGTCGGGGCGATCACCTCGGCCTGCGACCGGCTGGAGGTGTCGCTCGACGGTCCGGGCGGGCACACCGCCCGTCCGCACCTGACCACCGACCTGGTCACCGCCGCCGCCAAGGTCGCCACCGAGGTGCCCGCACTGCTCGCCCGCCGGGTCGACGCACGGGCCGGGCTCGCCGTCACCTGGGGGCGGCTGGAGACCGGCCACGCCTGCAATGTGATCCCGCAGCACGCCGAACTGTCGGGCACCGTCCGCTGCCTGGAACTGGGCGCCTGGCGGGAGGCCCCCGACCTGGTGCACGCGGCGATCGACGAGGTGGCCGGGATGCACGGCGCCAAGACGGTGATCGACTACGTACGGGGCGTCCCGCCCGTGGTGAACGACGCCGCCGCGATCGATCTGCTCGCCACGGCGATGACCGCGCGCCGCGGATCGTATGCGATCGAGGACACCGAACAGAGCCTGGGCGGCGAGGACTTCTCCTGGTACCTGGAACACGTCCCCGGCGCCATGGCCCGGCTCGGCGTCCGTACCCCCGGCGACACCGCCCGGCTCGATCTGCACCGCGGCGATTTCGACGCCGACGAGGAGGCGATCACGGTCGCCGTCGAGCTGTTCACCGCCTCCGCGTTGCTGAACGGCCGCCTCGGCTGAACAGGAGCGGACGGGTCGGACGGGAGCGGGCGGGCACGGACGGAAGCGGACAGGAGTGGGCGGTAGCGGACAGGCGCGGACGGGAACGGACAGGAGGCGTCGGCCTGTTTGAGGTGATTCGGTGGCGAGGGCGGTGTCGGCCGATCCGACCGCCCGATCCGACCGCCCGGTCCGTGCCTCCGCCCGGCGGAGTACCGTGTCGTCGAGCCGTTCACCGCCTCCGCGTCACCCGGCGGCAACCACCTGTAATCGGATGGGTCGCCCCTCGTTCGCGACGATCCGATAACGGCTTCCGTACAGGGCTTTATCTGACATCTACGCGCGTTACGATCGCCGCGAAACCAGCGCCGGAAGAGGCGCTTCGGTCAGGTTTGAAGGAGCCTTCCCTTGCGCCGGGTATCCAAGATCACCGCTGCGTGTACCGTCACTGCGGCCCTCGCCCTCACCGCCTCCGCGTGCGGCGAGTCGTCCACCGAGAGCTCCGGCTCCGACAAGGGCAAGATGAAGATCGGCATGGCCTACGACGTGGGCGGCCGTGGTGACAACTCGTTCAACGACTCCGCCGCGCGTGGTCTGGACAAGGCCAAGTCCGAGTTCGGCGCCGAGACCAAGGAGCTCACCGCCAAGACCGGTGAGACCCCCGCCGACCGTGAGCAGCGCCTGGAGTCGCTCGCCGAGGGCGGCTACAACCCGGTCGTCGCCGTCGGTTTCGCGTACAAGGACGCGGTCGACAAGATCGCCGCCAAGTACCCGAAGGTGAACTTCGGCCTGGTCGACTCGGTCGCCTCCGCCAAGAACGTCGACAGCATCGTCTTCACCGAGGAGCAGGGCTCCTACCTCGCCGGTGTCGCCGCCGCGCTGAAGTCGAAGGACGGCCAGGTCGGCTTCATCGGCGGCGTGGACCTCCCGCTGATCAAGAAGTTCGCCGCGGGCTTCCAGCAGGGTGTCAAGGACACGAACCCGAAGGCCAAGGTGCAGATCCAGTACCTGTCCACCGGCTCGGACCTGTCCGGCTTCGGCAGCCCCGACAAGGGCTCGTACGCCGCCAAGGGCATGCTCGACAAGGGCGCCGACGTCATCTTCGCCGCCGCGGGCGGCTCGGGTGCCGGTTCGATCGAGGCCGTCGCGGGCAAGAAGGGCGCCTGGTCCATCGGCGTCGACTCCGACCAGGCCCTCGACCCGTCCCTGGCGAAGTACAAGGACACGATCATGACCTCCGTCGTCAAGAACGTCGACGGCGGCGTCTACGACCTGGTCAAGTCCGTCAAGGACGGCAAGCCGCTGGCCGGCACGCAGACGTACACCCTGGCGAAGGACGGCGTCAGCCTGACCACCACGGGTGACCACTTGAAGGACATCCAGGCCAAGCTCGACGAGGCCAAGAAGAAGATCGCCGACGGCACCATCAAGGTCAAGACCACGACCTGATCCACCGTCGATCGGGGCCCGGGTGAGCCGCTTCGGCTTCACTCGGGCCCCGATTTCACGTACGGGCCCGGCTGTCTTGCCGTAGCCGTACGCACACGGTCCGCGACCTGTCATCAGGTGGCCAACGATTCGGTGGCGCTACGCGCGTAGCGTCCGCCGGGCGCGATACCTTTCACGCTCCCACCGCCTCCGCCCTCCGCTCCTGCCAAGGAGAGTGCGCCATCAACGCGTCCAGCAGTCCCCATGCCGTGGAGCTCCGCGGCATCACCAAGCGGTTCCCCGGGGTCGTGGCCAACCACGACATCGACATCACCGTGCGCCGTGGCACCGTCCACGCCCTCGTCGGCGAGAACGGCGCCGGCAAGTCCACTCTGATGAAGATCCTGTACGGCATGCAGAAGCCGGACGAGGGCACCATCGCGGTGGACGGCGAGCAGGTCTCGTTCCACAACCCCGGTGACGCCATCGCGCGCGGCATCGGCATGGTGCACCAGCACTTCATGCTCGCCGACTACCTCACCGTCCTGGAGAACGTCGTCCTCGGCTCCGAGAAGCTGTACGGCATCGGC
The DNA here is from genome assembly GCF_900091725.1 of Streptomyces sp. DvalAA-43. Lineage (GTDB taxonomy): Bacteria > Actinomycetota > Actinomycetes > Streptomycetales > Streptomycetaceae > Streptomyces > Streptomyces pulveraceus. The sequence continues at coordinate 74,210 of NZ_FMBW01000077.1, forward strand.
GACCGGGCCCGCGCGAAGATCAAGGAGATCTCCGACTCGTACGGCCTCGGGGTCCGCCCGGACGCCATGGTCGAGGACCTCGGGGTCGCCGACCGGCAGCGCGTGGAGATCCTCAAGGTCCTCTACCGCGGCGCCCGCACCCTGATCCTCGACGAGCCCACCGCCGTCCTCGTACCGCAGGAGGTCGACGCGCTCTTCGACAATCTGCGCGAGCTCAAGGCCGAGGGCCTGACCGTCATCTTCATCTCGCACAAGCTGGGCGAGGTCCTGTCGGTCGCCGACGAGATCACCGTCATCCGGCGCGGTACGACGGTGGGCACCGCCGACCCGAAGAGCACCACGACCAAGCAGCTCGCCGAGCTGATGGTCGGCAGCGAACTCCCCTCGCCCGAGACCCGCGAGTCGACCGTCACCGACGTACCGATGCTGACCGTCGACGGCATGCGGCTGAGCGCCACCGACCCGGACGGCGTGGTCCGCTCGGTCCTCGACGGCATCGGCTTCACCATCCACAAGGGCGAGGTCCTCGGGATCGCGGGCGTCGAGGGCAACGGCCAGTCCGAACTGGTCGACGCGATCATGGGCATGCGCCAGCTCGACGCCGGAACGGTCACCCTCGACGGCGCCGACATCTCCCGCACGCCCACCCGCAAGCGTCGCGAGGACGGCATGGGCGTCATCCCCGAGGACCGCCACCGGCACGGACTGCTGCTGGAGGCCCCGCTCTGGGAGAACCGCATCCTCGGCCACGTCACCGAACGCCCCAACAGCAAGGGCGCGTTCCTCGACCTCAAGGGCGCCCGCGCGGACACCGAACGGATCGTGCGCGAGTACGACGTCCGTACCCCCGGCATCGACGTCACCGCCGCCTCGCTCTCCGGCGGCAACCAGCAGAAGCTGATCGTCGGCCGCGAGATGAGCCACGACCCGAAGCTGCTGATCGCCGCGCACCCGACCCGGGGCGTGGACGTCGGCGCGCAGGCGCAGATCTGGGACCAGATCCGCGAGGCGCGGCGCGAGGGCCTCGCGGTGCTGCTGATCTCCGCCGACCTGGACGAGCTGATCGGGCTCTCCGACACCCTGCGCGTCATGTACCGCGGCCGGCTGGTCGCGGACGCCGACCCGGCGACCATCACTCCGGAAGAACTCGGCTCGGCGATGACGGGCGCGGCCACCGGCCACCTGGAAGCGCCGGACGACTCGGGTGCCGAAGGCGCCGAGAGTGCCGACAGCACCGACACCGACCCCCGGAACGGGGGAGAGGACCGATGAAGAAGATCGACAAGGAGCGGCTGCTCCTGGGGATCGCGGCCCCCGTACTCGCGATCGTGGTCGCCTTCCTGGTGACCGCACTCGTGCTGGCCGCCACCGGCAAGGAGCCGTTCAGCGCCTTCGGCATCATGTTCGACTACGGGCTGAAGTCGGACAGCCAGGTCTACATCCTCAACAAGGCGACGACGTACTACCTCGCGGGTCTCGCGGTGGCCGTCGGCTTCCGGATGAACCTCTTCAACATCGGCGTCGACGGCCAGTACCGCCTCGCCGCCTTCTTCGCCGCCGCGGTCGGCGGCGCGCTGACACTGCCCGGCGCCCTCCAGATCCCGCTGATCATCCTCACCGCGATGATCGTCGGCGCGATGTGGGCCGGTATCGCCGGTGTCCTCAAGGTCACCCGGGGCGTCAGCGAGGTCGTCTCGACGATCATGCTGAACGCGATCGCGACCGCGGTCATCGGCTACCTCCTCCAGCAGGGCCGCCTCGGCCACCTGGACGAGGCCGGCACGAAGATCTCCACCAAGCCGCTCCCGGAGTCCTCGCACTTCTTCGAGTTCCCGACCACCCCGTCGCCCGTCTGGGGCTTCATCGTGGTCGCGGTCGTCGCGGGCGTCGCCTACTGGTTCACGCTCTCGCGCACCCGCTTCGGCTTCGACCTGCGCACCGTCGGCCAGTCCGGCTCCGCGGCCGAGGCCAGCGGCGTCGACGTCAAGAAGATGGTCATCACCTCGATGCTGATCTCCGGCGCGGTGGCCGGTCTGATCGGCATGCCGACCCTCCTCAACGACAGCTACGAGTACAGCGGGGACTTCCCGGTCGGCATCGGCTTCACCGGCATCGCCATCGCCCTCCTCGGCCGCAACCACCCCGTCGGCATCGCGCTCGGCGCACTGCTCTGGGGCTTCCTGGAGCGCGGCACCGGCAAGCTCGAATTCGAGGGCTACGACAAGGAGATCGTCGGCGTGATCCAGGGCGTCATCGTCCTGTGCGTCGTCATCGCCTACGAAGTCGTCCGCCGCTTCGGACTCAAGCGCCAGCAGAGCAAGGTCGGCGCGGAACTCGCCGCACAGGCCGCCCGTAACAACGACCAGCAGGAGGTGTCGGCGTGAGCGCCACGGCGACTTCCACCCCGCCCCCCGCGGCCCCCAAGGTCTCCGGCGGCAAGGGCGGCCGCACCCGCCTCTCCTTCCCCGTCGTCCTGCTGATCATCGCGGGCGTCCTGCTCGCGCTGTCCGCCGTGCGCGCCATCACCGGCGCGCAGGACGTCACCTCGGCCGGGCAGATCAGCGCGGCCCTCGCGATGGCCGTGCCGATCGGCCTCGCCGGTCTGGGCGGCCTCTGGGCCGAGCGGGCCGGTGTGGTCAACATCGGCCTCGAAGGCATGATGATCCTCGGCACCTTCTTCGGTGCCTGGGCCGGCTGGCAGACCAACCCGTGGCTCGGCGTCCTGGCCGGGGTCGTCGGCGGCATGCTCGGCGGGCTGCTGCACGCGGTCGCGACCGTCACCTTCGGCGTCGACCACATCATCTCCGGTATCGCCATCAACATCCTGGCGCTCGGCTTCACCACCTACTTCGCCAAGCTCTGGTTCAACTCCGGCGAGGCGGCGGCCAAGGGCGGCAGCCCGAAGCAGTCCCCACCGGCCGACGACATCACCTCGGTGACGGTCCCGGGCCTCTCCGACTGGCTGCACTCCATCGAGAAGCACCACTGGTTCTTCGTCTCCGACCTGGCCGGTGTCCTCGGCGGCCTGGTCACCAACGTGTCGCTGCTGACGATCGTGGCCATCGTCCTGTTCGTCCTCACGTTCTTCGTGCTGTGGAAGACCTCGTTCGGGCTGCGGCTGCGCTCCTGCGGCGAGAACCCGATCGCCGCCGAGTCGCTCGGCGTGAACGTCTACACGTACAAGTACATCGCGGTGATCGTCTCCGGCGGCATGGCCGGTCTCGGCGGTGCCTTCCTCTCGCTGGTCACCTCGCACATCTACAACGAGGGCCAGACCGGCGGCCGGGGCTACATCGGTCTCGCCGCGATGATCTTCGGCAACTGGCGGCCCGGCGGGCTCGCCATGGGCGCCGGCCTGTTCGGTTTCGCCGACGCGCTCCAGCTGCGCAACGGCGGCGAGTCCGTCCACGCGCTGCTCCTGCTGCTCGTGGTCGTGCTGGCCGTGCTCGCGGCCTGGAAGCTCTACCGCAAGAGCTTCGTCCAGGGCGTGGTCAGCGCGGTCATCGCCGCCGCGGTGCTGGTCTGGTACCTCGGTACGGACACCGTGCCCACCGAGTTCGTGAGCGCCACCCCGTACATCGTCACGCTGCTCGTCCTCTCGCTCTCCGCCCAGCGGCTGCGGATGCCGAAGGCGGACGGCATGCGCTACCGCAAGGGCCAGGGCAAGTGACGGCCGCGGCGGAGGTCGACTGGGCGGCGCTGCGGAGCGCCGCACGGTCCGTGATGACCCGCGCGTACGTCCCGTACTCGCACTACCCGGTCGGCGCCGCGGCACGCGTCGACGACGGCCGTACGGTGTCCGGCTGCAACGTCGAGAACGCCTCGTACGGCATCGGACTCTGCGCCGAATGCGGACTGGTCTCCCAGCTCCAGGCCACCGGCGGCGGCCGGCTCACCCACTTCACCTGCGTGGACGGGGCGGGCGAGATCCTGGTGCCGTGCGGCAGGTGCAGGCAGCTGCTGTACGAGTTCGGCGGCCCCGAACTCGTCCTGGAGACGCCGGACGGGCTGCGCACGCTCGACGAGATGCTGCCGCAGGCGTTCGGACCGGACCATCTGAAGTAGCGGACGCCCGCAGCGTCCACCGTGGCCCTCCCGCCCGCCGGGAGGGCCACCCCCATCTCCACCCTCTATGCGCGTAGAGTCATTCGGGACTCTTGCGTACCGTACGTACCGGCCGGAAGGACTCCCAGGACATGGACGCCATCTCCGTCATCCGCACCAAGCGGGACCGAGGCGAGCTGACCCCCGAGCAGATCGACTGGGTCATCGACGCGTACACCCGCGGTGAGGTCGCCGACGAGCAGATGTCCGCGCTGGCCATGGCGATCCTGCTGAACGGCATGAACCGCACCGAGATCGCCCGCTGGACCGCCGCGATGATCGCCTCCGGCGAGCGGATGGACTTCGCCGCGCTCTCCCGGCCCACCACCGACAAGCACTCCACGGGCGGCGTCGGCGACAAGATCACCCTGCCGCTCGCCCCGCTGGTCGCCGCCTGCGGCGCCGCGGTGCCGCAGCTCAGCGGCCGGGGCCTCGGCCACACCGGCGGCACCCTGGACAAGCTGGAGTCCATCCCCGGCTGGCGCGCCCACCTCTCCAACGAGGAGATGCTGAACGTCCTGGACACCACCGGCGCGGTGATCTGCGCCGCCGGTGACGGGCTCGCCCCCGCCGACAAGAAGCTCTACGCGCTCCGCGACGTCACCGGCACCGTCGAGGCCATCCCGCTCATCGCGAGCTCCATCATGTCCAAGAAGATCGCCGAGGGCACCGGGGCGCTCGTCCTGGACGTCAAGGTCGGGTCCGGCGCCTTCATGAAGACCATCGAGGACGCCCGCGAACTGGCCTCCACCATGGTCGCGCTGGGCACCGACAGCGGTGTGCGCACGGTCGCCCTGCTCACCGACATGGCCACCCCGCTCGGCCTGACCGCGGGCAACGCCCTGGAGGTGCGCGAATCGGTCGAGGTGCTGGCCGGCGGCGGCCCCAAGGACGTCGTCGACCTCACCCTCGCCCTGGCCCGCGAGATGCTGGACGCGGCCGGGCTCAAGGACGCCGACCCGGAGAAGGCCCTCGCCGACGGCTCGGCGATGGACGTCTGGCGCCGCATGATCTCCGCCCAGGGCGGCGACGTGGACGCCCCGCTCCCGGTCGCCCGCGAGCAGCACGTGGTCACGGCCCCGTCCACCGGCGTACTGACCCGCCTGGACGCGTACGACATCGGCGTCGCCGCCTGGCGCCTCGGCGCGGGCCGGGCCCGCAAGGAGGACCCGGTCCAGGCGGGCGCGGGCGTCGAACTGCACGCCAAGCCGGGCGACACGGTGACGGCCGGCCAGCCGCTGCTGACGCTGCACACCGACACCCCCGAGAAGTTCGACTACGCCCTGGGGGCCCTCCCCGACGCGTACGACATCGCCCCGGCCGGCACGGCCTTCACCGCTACTCCGGTGGTGCGGGAACGTATCGCCTGACCTGCGGCTTTCTCATTCGCGTGAACGGGACCGGTGGACTGCCACCGGTCCCGTTCGGCATGCTGGACTCGGTGACGCACCGATAAGAGGAGACCGCCATGAGCGCACTCACCGTCGATCCCGCCCCCGGCCACGGCCAGGAGTGGGACGACCTCGTCCGGATCTGGGAGGAGACGGACGCACCCGAGGGCTGCAAGGTGGAGATCATCGAGGGGATCGTCACCGTGTCGCCACCGCCGTCCAGGGACCACAATCTCACCGCCGCGCGGCTGCAGCGCAGTCTCTACGGAGTCATTCCGGAGGACTGGGAGATCTTCCAGACCCTCGGCGTCTCGGTGCCGGGGCGGGCCGGGCTCTACATCCCCGACCTGGTCGTCGTGCCGGACTCCGTGGTGATCGGGCCGGGCAACCGCATCCCGGCCGAGGAGGCACGACTCGTCGTCGAGATCACCTCGCAGGCCAACGCCGACCACGACCGCATCCGCAAGGTGCAGGGATACGCGAAGGCCGGTGTCGCGCTGTTCCTGCTGCTCGACCCATGGCATTCGGGCCGCCCCACCGCCACCCTCTACGGGGAGCCCGACAACGGCACCTACCGGGTGCTGGACACGGTCGAGTACGGGGGGAAGCTGACGCTGCCCGAGCCGTTCGGGCTGGACCTGGACACGGGGATGTTCCCCGTCAGTTGAGCGGCGTTGTGGCGCTGCGGTGGCGCGGCGCCGGTGCTCCCGGTGCGGGGCGCGGACGTGGAGCGGCCCGCCGGGACAGGGGGGATCCGTCCCGGCGGGCCGCCGTCATGGGGCCGGTGGGCTCAGTGGCTCACCGATGGCCGGTCACTTGCCGAAGTACGCGTTGTAGATCGACACCGACGACTTGTTGCCCTTCTTGTCCGTGACGTTCGCCCGGTAGGAGATGGACTTCCCCTTCGCGGGGTTCTTCACGGAGATCTTGCCCGCCTTGACCGTGGACTTCTTCCAGGTCTTGCCGGCGTCGTAACTGACGTACACCGTCAGCGACTTGAGGTTCTTCCCGGCGGCCGCACCCTGCACCGTCACGGGCACGGAGGCGGTCCGGCCGGCCGTGACCTTGCTGTCGATGGTGACGTTGGGCGTGAACCGCACCGTGGAGACCGGCAGCATCGCCGGACTCGAGGTCCGCTGGGAGCGGAAGGTCCAGCTCGCGTCGATCCGGGTGGAGACCGGGGACAGCTTGGTGCTGCGCCGTGCCGAGGTCGTCAGCCGGTAGTCGGCGGCGGCGGACGGAACGGCGAAGGGGGTGTCGCCCAGCAGCGGGTCCTCGTTCTGGGCGAGCTTCTTGCCGTTGCGGTACAGGACCGTCGTGGCCGAACTGTAGGCGGAACCACCGAGGTTGCCCTGCCCGTCGGCCACCAGCGGCAGCATGCCGACGATGTTGTTGCCGTCGCGGAGGATGCCGTACTCGGAGGTGACCGCGGGGCCGAACACCGCGGTGTTGACCTTCTTCGTGTAGGACTTGCCCGCCTTGAAGGACTGCGGGGCGAGGGAGTACGACGCGTCGGTCACCGGGTAGCCGTCCGAGTCGACTCCGCCGTCCTGGGCGAAGTCGAGGCTCCACTTCACCTTGTCGGCGGTGGAGACGTAGGAGGTGACATTGCCGGGGATCTTGTGGAGCGACCAGGCCGACCAGCCGCCGTCCGAGTCGGGCAGCATGCCCGAGGCGGCGAATTCACCGGTCTTGCCCTTGGCGGGCGAGCCGAGGGAGACACCGACCTTGGCCAGCTGGCCCGCGGTGTACTTCCGCTCGAAACCGGTGGCCGCCTGGGTCACCGGACCGCCGGCCACGATGTCGTACCGGGTCGAGGCTCCCTTGGACCAGCTGCCGATCCAGTGCTGCGAGAGCGAACCATCGGTCACCTTCGGGCCGAAGTGCGCGGTGCGGAAGTTCTTGTACGTGTCGAGGATCCAGCCGTAGGAGTAGCCGCCGTCCTGGGTCGTGCGCTCAAGGTCGGGCGAGGCCAGCAGGGACGTCGTCCCGGTGGCGGGCACGGTGATGTTCACCGGCTTCGCCTTGCGCGCGTCGAGCGTCACGGTGAGGTTCTTGGTGACGTCCAGCTTCGGCTGGGCCAGCCAGTCGGTGCCCTTGGCGTAGTCCTCGGGGTCGACGGTGACGCCCGTGTTCAGTACGTATCCGCCGGCGGGGACCCGGATCTTGGCCGTACCGGCGGTGCTCGTCGGGTTGAACCACTCGCCGTTGGCCTTTCCGGTGAGGCCGAAGAGGTCGGAATCGGCGAACTCGGCGGGCTTGCCGTCGCGTCCGATGGTCTTGACCGTGAGGTCGTAGGACTCGATCTCCCGCTCGACCGCGGCCGCGGTGCGGACGCTCTGGCCGCCGCCCGTCGCGACGACGTACGCGGAGTAGGTGCCGTCCGTCGTGCCACCGAGCTTGGTGTTGACGGTCAGCGGCACCTCCGCGGTGCCGCCCGCGGGGACGGTCACCTTCGTGGCGCCGAGGCCGAAGAAGCCGGCCGGGGCGGGCTTGCCCTTCGGGTTGGTGGCCGTGACCGCCAGGTCCAGGGTGACATCGGCCGTGCCGAGGTTGCGGTACGTCACCTTCTTGGTGACCGGGGTGTCATCGGTGTGCGGCCACTGCTGCACCCCGAAGCTCACCGAGACCGGGTCGGCGACGACGGTCTGGGTGATCGCCCGGTCGACCGCGATCCGGCCCGAGCCCTGCTCGAACGGCGTGTACGCGCCCGGCTTGGTCGAGGCCGTCAGCGCGCCCTTGAGCTCGGCGTACTTCCACTCCGGGTGCTGCTGCTTGAGGAGCGCCGCGGCACCCGCGACGTGCGGGGTCGCCATGGACGTACCGGAGATCGTCAGGTAGCCGGGCGGGTTCTGCCCGACCTCCTGGTCGATGGCGGAGCCGGGTGCGGCCGCCGCCGTGATGTCCACGCCGGGCGCGGTGACATCGGGCTTGATCGCCCCGTCGCCGATGCGCGGGCCACGGCTGGAGAAGTCGGCCAGCTGGTCCTTGTCGTCGACCGCGCCGACGGTCAGCGCGGCATCCGCACTGCCCGGGGAGTCGACCGTGCCGGCCATGTCGCCCTCGTTGCCCGCCGCGATGGCGAACAGGACGCCCTGGTCGGCCGACAGCTTGTTGACCGCCGCTTCGAGCGGGTCCACCTCGGGGGTGTCGCTGCCGCCGAGGCTCAGGTTGATGATGTCGGCGCCCTGTGCGACCGCCCACTCCATGCCGGCCAGGATGCCGGAGTCGTCGCCGAAGCCGTCGTCGTCGAGCACCTTGCCTTCCAGCAGCTTGGCGTCCGGGGCCACGCCCTTGAACTTGCCGCCCGACTTGGCGCCCGAACCGGCCGCGATCGAGGAGACGTGGGTGCCGTGGCCGACCCGGTCCTTGGTGTCGGGCGAGGCGGTGAAGTTCTTCGCGTCGAGGATCCGGCCCTGGAGATCGGGGTGGGTGGCGTCCACACCGGTGTCCAGTACGGCGATCTTGACGCCCTTTCCGGTGTAACCGGCCTTCCAGGCGGCAGGGGTGCCGATCTGCGGCACGCTCTTGTCGAGGCTCGCCCGGCGGACGCCGTCCAGCCAGACCCGGTCGATACCGGCGGCCGTGGTGCGCTGCGCACTGTGCGCCGCCTTGGCGGTGAGTGCCTGCCAGATGTCCTGGGCGTCGCGCTGCGGCGTGGTCACCGACTGGGCGTTCAGCGAGTTCAGGGTCCGGTCGACCCGGGTGGAGCCCGCGTTCCGGACCTCGGCCTTGGCGGTCGCGGCCTGGGCGCCCCGGTAGGAGACGATCAGCTTCAGGCCCGACTTCTGGGCCCTGCGGTTCTCCGCACGGCTCAGCTCGGTGATGTCGAACAGCCGGCGGTCCAGCTTGCCGGAGCTGATCAGCCGGTGTGCGTCGGCCGGGACGAGCAGGGTGTGGCCGTCGCGTATCTGCCGTTGTACGGGTATGTGCTCGCGCCCCTTGGCGGCCCGGAAGGCCACGAACCTGCCCTTGGCGTCCACGGTGACGCGGTCGCCGGTGATGAGCGTCAGTTCGTGCCCGGTGGCGGACCCGCCGCCGGCCGGGCGGAGGGTGCCGGGGCGGGTGGCGTCGGGCTGGGCCATGGCCGGGGTGGTCATCCCGGCCGCGAGTGCCACGGCGGCGGCCGCGGCGACGGTCGAAACACACGCGTTCTTCACGTGTCTGCGCAACTCTCCCCCTGGAGAATCAGGCGGCCCCGAGGGGCCACTGGTCAGTCGGCACCGCTGGGACGCCGGTGCCGGCCGGTTCAGATATCTAGAGGGGAAATCGACTGCGGAGGTTCACAGAAAGCACACAGATAACGGGAGTTGACGGAACTTCACCGCTACTGCGCGGTGTGCCGGGGCGGGTGCGGAGCGGGTGCGCGGAGGTGCGAGGGCAGCCGCCGGGCGGGTACGGGGCCGTTCGCGGGTCCGGGCGGCCCGGTGCGAACAGGGGTTGGACAGCGATGAGTTTCGGCCGCCGGGCCGGTCTCCCTGATGTGGAACCCATGACCCCGAACGTTCTCATCGTCACCGGCCGCGTCACCCGGGCCGCGGTACCGGGACTCTGCGCCGAGCTGGAGGCGCTGCTGCGTGACTTGGACGGCGCCGCCTGTGATCGGGGTGCCTGCGGCCGGGACGGTCGCGACTCGGATGCCCGCGCCCCGGGTGCCTGTGTCCCGGATGTCCGTGACCCGGACGCCTGTGTCCCGGACGCCTGGGTGGACTGCGATGTGGGCGGGGTCGCGCACGTGGACCTGGCTCTGGTCGAGGCGGTAGCGCGGCTGGGGCTCGTCGCGCGCCGGGCGGGCGGCAGGCGGCTGCGGCTGCGCCACGTGCCGCCCGAGCTGCGGAGCCTGCTCGACCTGGTCGGGCTGGCCGACGTGGTGGACGTGGGGTACGGGCAAGGGCCCGGCCCCGGCCCCGGGAACGGCGTGGGCTGAGCGCCCCCGCCCCACGCCGTTCCCGCGCCCGCTCTACGCCGCGTCGGCGTCGAGGTGATCCGGCAGCCCGAAGAGCGGGAACCAGCGCGGAGTGTCCAGGAAGCAGTGCATCCCGGTGATGGCGCCCTCCGAGATGTCGATGACCTGCACCGCCCACGGCACGAACCCGGGCCCGTCCGGATTCGGCTTGTAGTGCGCGAACGCAGGGGTGCCGTTCGCCGACGTCGCCACCAGGCGGGAGCCCGCACAGCCCGCGCCGATGGAGAGCATGAAGCCGGTGATGTCGTCGTGCCCCTGGAGCCAGAGGTCGAACGGCGGCATGGTCATCACGGCGTCCTCATGGAGCAGCGCGGTCAGCGCGGCCATGTCGTAGCCCTCGAAGGCCGCCACGTACCGCTCAAGGAGCTTGCGCTGTTCCTCGTCGAGCGGATTCGCGGCGTCGACGGGCTTGCCCTCGTGTTCGGTCAGGGTGGCCCGCGCCCGCTGGAGGGCGCTGTTGACCGAGGCGACCGAGGTGTCGAGCAACTCGGCGACCTCGCTCGCCTTCCAGGCCAGCACCTCGCGCAGGATCAGCACGGCACGCTGCTTGGGCGGCAGATGCTGAAGCGCGGCGACGAACGCCAGGCGCACCGACTCCCGCGCCACGGCGGCCTCCGCCGGGTCGGCCACCGTCGGCAGGATGCGCCCGTCCGGCATCGGCTCCAGCCAGGTGTTCTCCGGCAAGGGGTTCAGCGCGGCCTGGGCGAGCGGCGTCGGGCCCGTCAGATCGACCGGACGGGCCCGCTTGTTCCCGGCGTTCAGCATGTCCAGGCAGACATTGGTGGCGATGCGGTACAGCCAGGACCGCAGCGAGGAACGCCCCTCGAACTTGTCGAAGCTGCGCCAGGCACGCACCAGCGTGTCCTGCACCGCGTCCTCGGCCTCGAAGGCCGAGCCGAGCATCCGGTAGCAGTATCCGGTCAGCTCGACCCGGTGTCCCTCCAGACGGCTGTCGATATCCGTCGTCGCTGTCAGATCACTCATCGCTCCACCCCTGTTGCGCTGTGACACCGCTCACTTCAGCACTTCGGAAGCTACCTCAGGCCACTGACAACGGGGGCGGGAAGTACCGAAGCCGCCCGGTTTCCGGTCACGTTCCGGGCTTGCGCCCGTACACGTAGACGTCGTCGCCGTTCTTCAGCAGATTCCAGTACGACTTCGCGTCGGCGGTACGCATGTTGACGCAGCCGTGCGACCCCGGCGGGTTCCACATCTTCACGCCCACCGCGTGGAACGCCTGGCCCCCGTCGAAGAACTGGGAGTACGGCATCGACACGTGGTAGATCGACGAGACGTGGTTGATGTGCCGCCAGTAGATCTTCTTCGCCCCGGTACGGGTCTCGTACTTGTCCCGCCCGGTCCGCACCGGCACGGGGCCGAACTTCAGCTTGCTGCCGTCCTGGATCCAGCTCAGCTGCCGCGTCAGGTCCACGCACGCGATGCGCCCCTTGTTGGTGGGGCACTTCTTGTCCTTGTTCGGGTTCTTCCCGGCCGCCTTCTGGGCCGTGAGCGTCTTCATCGTGCGCCAGGTGACCGGACCCGCGTACCCGATGGTGGGGGTGACCCCGTAGGTGCTCTGGAAGGACCGGATGGCCTTGCAGTCGGCGGCCGACTGCTTGCCGTCGACCGGCCGGTGCAGATACTTCTCGACCTGCTTCTGGTACGGCCCGGTGGACGCCGTGCAGGACGCCGCCTGCGCCGAACCGCCGGTGGCCAGCACCAGGGCCGGTACCGCCGTCAGGCCCGCGACCGACAGCGCGAGCCCGCGCCGCAGCCGTGCTCCCCGTATGTTCCCCGCGACTCTCATGTACGCCAGCTCCCCTTCGCGCGCCGTGCGGTGATTCCGCCTGCTAGACGCGCGTCGGGGAGTCGATGGTTGTGCGCCGTATGTCTCAGTTCTGTACGGACGCCACCGGCATCAGCCGGCGCCGCTCGGCGCGGGCGGCCCGTGTCCCGTACAGGGTGATCGAGACGACACCGAGGACCGCGAGCAGTCCCAGCGACACGGTCCCGGCCCAGCCCCCGGCGTGGAAGGCGACCGCGCCGAGCGTGCCGCCCGCGCTGGAGCCCAGGTAGTACGCGGACTGGTAGAGCGCCGACGCCTGGGCACGGCCCTTGGTCGCGGTACGGCTCACGGACGAGGAGGCGACCGCGTGCCCGGCGAAGAACCCCGCCGTGATCAGGACCAGGCCGAGGAGCACGGCGGCCAGTTGGTCGGAGAGCGAGAGCAGCAGACCGGCGGCCGTGGTGGAGACGGCCAGATACAGCGCGCCCCGGCGGCCGAGCCGGGCGACCAGTTGGCCGGCCGCGGCGGAGGAGACCGTACCGACGAGGTAGACCAGGAAGATCGAGCCGACGACACCCTGCGGGAGGTTGAACGGCGCCTCCACCAGGCGGTAGCCGATCACCGTGTACACCGCGCCGAACACCGTCATGAACAGCGCGCCGATCGCGTACAGCCGGCGCAGCAGCGGATCGGCGAGATGCCCGCCCACCGTCTTCGCGAGGGCCTTCGGGTTCAGCGTCCCCGGGGTGAAGTTCCGCGCCCTCGGGATCATGAAGTGGAAGACGACCGCGCAGGCCACGGCCAGCACCCCGACCGCGCCGAGCGCCGCGCGCCAGCCCCAGAGCTGGGCGATCCAGCCGGTGAGGATGCGGCCGCTCATGCCGCCGATGCTGTTGCCGGCCACGAACAGTCCGATCGCGGCGACCAGGGCCTTCGGCCGTACCTCCTCGGCCAGGTACGCCATCGCCGAGGCGGGCAGCCCGGCCAGTGCCGCGCCCTGGACGGCGCGCAGCGCGATCAGCCAGCCCAGCGAGGGGGCGAACGGGACGAGCAGCCCGACCAGTACGGCGACCGTCAGCGAGGCGGTCATCATCTGCCGCCGCCCGAACCGCTCGGAGAGCGCGCTCATCGGCAGCACGCACAGTGCCAGTGCGCCGGTCGCCGCGGAGACCGTCCAGCTGGCCTGCCCGGCCGTGGCGCCGAAGGAGGCGGAGACGGCGGGCAGCAGGGCCTGCGTGGAGTAGAGGAGTGCGAACGTCGCGACACCTGCGGCGAAGAGCGCGAAGCTCATCCGGCGGTAGCCGGGACGGCCCGGTTCGAGCCGCTCCGGAGCGGTGGCCGCGAGGGCGGTGGGGGCGGCGACGGGGGACGGCTGGGGCGAGGCGGCCACGGTGAGCGTGGACGCCCCGGTACTGGCAGGAGGCATGCTCCGAAAGTAGGCTCTCCGGTTTCATGCGTCCAATGCACGAAGTGGCGATAATCAATCCCATGGTGCATGAACGCAGCTCACAGCCCCGGCTGTCACCGAGTAGTTACGAAGAAGACATTCGCGCCGTGCTCGCGCCGCGACTGGCCCACTTCGAGGCGGTGGCCCGCCACGAGCACGTCACACGCGCCGCGCAGGAGCTGGGCGTACCGCAGTCGACGCTGTCGCGGGCCATGGTCAGGCTCGAACAGGACCTGGGCGTCGCCCTGTTCGCCCGCAAGGGCCGCACGGTCTCGCTCACCCCGGCGGGCCGCACCTTCCTCGGCTCCGCCGAGCGGGCCCTCGCCGAGGTCGAGAAGGCCGCCGATTCGGTACGCGCCGACGCCGACCCGGCCACCGGCAAGGTCGCCTTCGGATTCCTGCACACCATGGGCTCGGAGACCGTCCCCGCCCTGATCCGCGCCTTCCGTGTCGACCACCCCCGGGTCCGCTTCCAGCTCGTCCAGAACTATGGCGAGGCGATGATCGAACGCCTGCGGGCCGGCGGCCTCGACCTCTGCCTCACCTCACCCGTCCCGGACGCCCCCGACCTCGTCGCCCGCCGCCTGGACGAACAGCGCCTGCGCCTGGTCGTCCCCGAGGACCACCGCCTGGCCACCCGCCGCCGCATCCGCCTCGCGGAGGCCGCCGACGAAAAGTTCGTCACCCTGGAACCGGGCTATGGCCTCCGCCGGATCACCGACGACCTCTGCACCGAGGCGGGTTTCACCCCCCGCGTGGCCTTCGAGGGCGAGGAGGCGGAGACCCTGCGCGGCCTGGTGGCGGCCGGCCTGGGAGTGGCCCTCCTGCCACCCCCCGCGGTGCCCCGCCCCGGCGTCGTCGAACTCACCGTGACGGCCCCGAGAGCGGCCCGCGAAATCGGCGTCGCCTGGCTGGACGGCCACCCCGACACCCCACCGGTGGCCGCCTTCAAACGCTTCCTGCTGTCGAGGCGGGGACACCTGCTGCCGGACTGACCGGGATCCCCTCGCACAGGGCCACCACCGCCCCGCCGCCCGGCAGGACCAACCCTGCGTGCGCGGGGACCACCGCCTCCATCTTCTGCCGGCCTCCGACGACGCGGGACCACCCCCGCACGCGCGGGGACCACGCATCGGCTGAACGGGCGTCGCGGACATTGAAGGGACCACCCCCGCACGCGCGGGGACCACGGACCTGTCCGTCCGGGGCGGCCCCGTCTTGCGGGACCACCCCCGCACGCGCGGGGACCACAGCCCTCGTTCCACCTGGTCCAGGTGATCGAAGGGACCACCCCCGCACGCGCGGGGACCACCGCTGCGCGCCGGGCGTCTACGAGCTCACCTGGGGACCACCCCCGCACGCGCGGGGACCACGCGGCAATGTAGTGCTGCCCTGTGACCGCGTTGGGACCACCCCCGCACGCGCGGGGACCACTCGTGGAGTTTGGCGACCAGGCCGTGTACGTAGGGACCACCCCCGCACGCGCGGGGACCACACCTGCGCGACACAGCCGCCGACACCCCCCCCGGGACCACCCCCGCACGCGCGGGGACCACCCGCCGGCCCCCGCCCCGAACCCCGAGCCCGAGGGACCACCCCCGCACGCGCGGGGACCACCTGCACCCCGACGCGGAAGGGCGCGCACTGGCGGGACCACCCCCGCACGCGCGGGGACCACTCCGAGATCAGCTCGGTGACCTCGGTGGTGACGGGACCACCCCCGCACGCGCGGGGACCACAGTTCGTGACCTGCGATTTTATCGGCGGGAGATGCTGGTTTTCTTCACTTTCACCGAACCAGGCATACGCGATATAAGCGTCATTGCTCCTCTTCCTCCTGCTCTCGAACGGCACGTCGCTACCAGGCCACCCATCACCCCCGCAGCGACTTCCCGAACCCCGCCGCCAGCGGCATCCGCAGCCCCAGTGGTGGCGGCGCCGCCAGGGCATCGGCCACCGGTCGTGCGTAGGCCCGGCCGAACAGGGATCCCCGGACGAAGTCCGTGGCCAGGGCCATTACTTCGGCGCGGTGCTGGCGCAGGCCGTGGCCGTCCGAGTGGACCTCGAAGCGGCAGGTGTCGCGGTTGGTCTTCTTGGCCCGCTCGGCCAGGCGGAAGGACAGCTCGGGGTCCGTGCGGGCGTCGTTGGTGCCGTGGACGAGCAGTACCTGACGGCCGAGCAGGTGCTTCACCGGTTCCGGGCCGTCGGGGCCGTCCGGGCCGTCCGCCCCGGCCTCCGGTAGCCAGGGGGCCATCGCCAGGACGGAGTTGACGGCCGGGTGGCCGCCCGCCCGGAGTGCGGCGCGGCCGCCCATGCCGTGGCCGGCCAGGCAGACGGGGACGTCGCCGTAGCGTCGTACGACCTCGTCCACCGCCCATTCGGCGTCCGCCGCCAGGTGCGCGTCGGTCGCGTTCCAGCCCCGGCAGCGGTAGCGCACGACATGCGCGGCGAGGCCGTCCTCCTGGCCGGCGCGGGCCAGGGTGCGGGCGAGGGGGAGCTGGAGGGCGTACGAGAGGGGGGAGGGGCGGCGGTGCGAGTCGGGCTTGCCGTCCGGGAGCAGCAGGACCACGCCGCTGACCGAGGTCGGAGCTCCGGCCGTCCTGACGGCCCGTCCCAGCCTTGCGGCAGGCAGGGGGAGTGCGCTCTGTGCCATGACAGAACAGTGTCAGAAGGGCAGGTGTACTCCACCTGTATTGGCGGTCACTGTTACGTATCGGCGAGCGACAATCTACGCGCGTAGGGATTAGAGTGCGCAGATGATGAGCCCGACCCTTCATGTGCCCGGCCAGGATCAGATCCGGCGTGCCCCCAAGGTGCTTCTGCACGACCATCTCGACGGCGGACTGCGCCCGGGAACGATCGTCGACCTCGCCCTGGCGAGCGGATACGAAGGACTGCCCGAGACCGAGCCCGACAAGCTCGGCATCTGGTTCCGCGAGGCGGCCGACTCCGGATCGCTGGAGCGCTACCTGGAGACCTTCGCCCACACCTGCGCCGTCATGCAGACCCGCGAGGCGCTGGTCCGGGTGGCCGCCGAATGTGCCGAGGACCTGGCCGCGGACGGTGTCGTCTACGCCGAGGTGCGGTACGCCCCCGAGCAGCACCTGGAGGGCGGACTGAGCCTCGAAGAGGTCGTCGAGGCGGTCAACGAGGGCTTCCGCGAGGGCGAGCAGCGGGCCCGCCAGGACGGCAACCGCATCCGGGTGGGCGCCCTGCTCACCGCCATGCGGCACGCCGCCCGCTCCCTGGAGATCGCCGAGCTGGCCAACCGCTACCGCGACCAGGGCGTGGCCGGCTTCGACATCGCGGGCGCGGAGGCCGGGTTCCCGCCCACCCGGCACCTCGACGCCTTCGAGTACCTCAAGCGCGAGAACAACCACTTCACCATCCACGCGGGCGAGGCCTTCGGCCTGCCGTCGATCTGGCAGGCGCTCCAGTGGTGCGGCGCCGACCGGCTCGGCCACGGGGTCCGCATCATCGACGACATCGAGGTCGCCGAGGACGGCGCCGTGAAGCTCGGCCGCCTCGCCTCCTACGTGCGGGACAAGCGCATCCCGCTGGAGCTGTGCCCGACCTCCAACCTCCAGACCGGCGCCGCCGCCTCGTACGCCGAGCACCCCATCGGGCTGCTGCGGAAGCTGCATTTCCGGGCCACCGTGAATACGGACAACCGGCTGATGAGCGGTACGAGCATGAGCCGCGAATTCGAGAAGCTGACCGAGACTTTCGGATACACGCTCGACGACATGCAGTGGTTCACCGTCAATGCGATGAAGTCGGCATTCATTCCTTTTGATGAGCGTCTGGCGATGATCAACGATGTGATCAAGCCCGGATACGCCGAGCTGAAGTCCGAGTGGCTCTTCGAGCAGACCGCTGCTACCAGCGTTTCTTCCGATTCCGTGGGCTGATCGACGCCTTGGTGGAAAGCGGCCGGGAAGCGAATTCCCGGCCGCTTTCCGCGTGTCGGCGTGATTGCGGGAAGGTTGGTGGAATGGCTACGTTGCGGAGCCCCCCATATCCCTCTCCCCAAGGATGAATTTCACATGAAGCAGTCTGCTGTCAGGACTCTCGGCGTCGCCGCTCTCGGTGCCGCTTTCGCCGCCGCCGCCGCGGGTACCGCCTCCGCCGCGGTGCTGCCGACCGACGTCGCGAACACCGCCCTGCCGGTCGCGGGCGCGGCGCTGGAGACCGCGACCCAGAGCCTGCCGGTCCAGGAGACGGCCACCAAACTCCTCGGCACCGGCCAGCAGAAGCTCGTCGGCGGCGCCACCGCCCCGGTCAAGGGCCTGCTCGGCGGTCTGCCGGCCGGTGGCCTGAAGACGGGCGGCCTGTCGGCCAACGGTCTCCCGCTCGGCTGACACCCGTACACGCCCGTGGGGCGGACACCCGGTCCGGGTGTCCGCCCCACGGGCGTTTGCGTACGAGCGTCACCAGGCGGTGGCCGACGACGACTTCTCGGACGGGAACAGCACCCACAGCGCCAGGTAGAGCAGGAACTGGGGCCCCGGCAGCAGGCAGGAGACCAGGAAGATGACGCGCATGGTTCCCGCGGAGGTGCCGAAGCGCCGTGCCAGCGCTGCGCACACTCCGCCGATCATGCGTCCTTCGAGGGGGCGGGCAAGTGCGGCCATGGTGGGCTCCTTCGCGAACCGTCGCTGGGGGAGCAGCTCCGTCGTGCTCCCGATGGCTCCATGGTGGCCCGGCGAACAGGGGCAAAGCGTCGCTCTACGGGGCGATCCCGACCCTGGGAATCGTCGGGGTCGCACCCTGGCCCGCCTCGTCCCTGGGGCGGGGTAGCACCCCTACCCGCTCCTGCTTCCTGCGGCGCAGCCGCGCCCGGCACATGGGTACGACGAGCAGGTGGGCGAGGGCCACGCCGGTGGTGTTCAGCAGCAGTGAGTCGACGTCCACGACCTGTCCGGGCACTCCGGTCTGGGCCAGTTCGATGGTCGCCGAGATCAGCGTCCCCGCCGCGACGGTGCGGATCAGCGAGGCCCACGGGGAGACGGTGAGCCTGCCCCCGGCCATCGGCAGCAGTACGCCCAGCGGGGCGAGGAGCAGCAGCCCCTCACCGATCCGGCGGGCGGCCTCGACCGGGCCGAGGGAGAGATCGGCCCTGATACCGGCGAAGAGGTGGAGATTCGAGGCGGTCGCCCAGGGCACATCGAGCGGGCGCAGGGTCAGCCACCCGACAAGCAGCAGATGCGCGAGAAGGAGGGAAACTCCGGTCGCGCGGAAGCGGATGACGGCTTGGCCGTCCGAACCTTGACGCACGCCACCCAAGACGCGACGAACGGCAGGATCGGTTCCGCCGCCCCGGAATCCGGCCCGCGCGGTGCCGGAGGAAGGGGAGGAAGAGGAAGGGGGAGGGGGAGGGGAGGAAAGGGCTGTGTCCGGACGTCCGGGGGTGCGTGTCTGCCCCCAGAGCGCCTGAGGCCCTGCCCCGGTCCCGGTCCCGGTCCTCAGGCCCCCGCGCCCGTCCCCACTGCCGAGGCAGCCTTGGGTCTCGTCTTCATCTCCGAGGTGCACAGATATCCGCGCGGCGCGTAGTTCCCGGGCCCGCCCAGGACCACCGTGCCCTCCGGTGCGAGGGCGTCGCTCTCCGCGTAGGTGCACACGATCTGCGCCAGGGCCTCGGACCGGAGGTCCTCCGGCTGTTCGCTGAGCCGCAGGGTGCCCTGCCGGTCGCCGCTGCGGGGCCCGCCGACCCGGAGGTTCTGCGGGACGGCGGTGGAGTACCCGGCCCGCCGTTCGGTGGCGGGCGGTTTCTGGCGCAGCTCGTCCAGGAGCACCTGTGCCACCTGGAGCCGGTCCGCACCGGTCCGGTCGATGTGCACCGTACGGTCCACCGTGACCAGCTGCGAGGAACAGACCAGATAGATCTGTACGGGCACGCCCTTGGCGGCCTGTGTCGTGACGTCCTGCGCCGACATCGTGCACGGCACCCGGGACGGCGCGGCCCCGGCGTCCACCGGCACCGAGGTCGACCTGATGCCGCAGCCCGCGGCCAGCACGGCCCCGGCCACGGCCGCGACCAGGGCCAGGGCCGAACGGCGCGCCCGGCGGTTGCCGCTGCCCCTCACGCTGCCCTTCACGCTGTTCCTCACGTGGCGTCGTCCTCCTCGTCCCGGTCCCCGGCACCGTGCCCACCGGCGGAACGGGTGAGCTGCTCGGCATCGCGCGGCAGCCGCAGCACGAACACCGCGCCGTCGCCGTCCGGCGAGTTCGCGGCCGTGATGTCACCGCCGTGGATGTGCGCGTTCTCCATGGCGATCGACAGGCCGAGACCGCTGCCCTCGGAACGCGGGCGCGAGGCGCTGGCCTTGTAGAACCGGTCGAAGACGTGGGGCAGGACGTCCTCGGGGATGCCGGGGCCGTGGTCGCGGACCTCGATGACGAGTTCGTCGCCCTCGGTCCGCACCGCGACCCGCACCGGCGAACCGCCGTGCTTGAGCGCGTTGCCGATGAGATTCGCCAGGATCACATCGAGGCGGCGCGGGTCCAGGCGGACCATCATGCCGCGCTCGGCGTCCAGATCCACCGCGTCCAGCCAGGCACGGGCGTCGATACAGGCGGTGACCTGGTCGGCGACGTCGACGGTGTCGAGGACGAGCCGGGCCGTACCCGCGTCGAAGCGGGTGACCTCCATCAGGTTCTCCACCAGGTCGTTGAGGCGCCGGGTCTCGCTCACCACCAGGCGTACCGCGGGCGCGATCATCGGGTCGAGGCTGTCCGCCTCGTCCTCCAGCACCTCGGTGACCGCGGTCAGCGCGGTGAGCGGGGTACGCAGCTCGTGCGACATGTCGGCGACGAACCGGCGGCTCGCCTCGTCCCGCGCGCTCATGTCCGCGACCCGCTTCTCCAGCGCGCTCGCGGTCCTGTTGAACGTACGGGAGAGATCGGCCAGCTCGTCCGTGCCGGACACCGTGAGGCGGGTGTCGAGCTTGCCCTCGCCGAGCTTGCGGGCGGCGTCGCCGAGCCGCTGCACGGGTCGCAGCACGGTTGTCGCCGCGGCCTGTGCGAGCAGCGCCGAACCGATCAGGGCGAGTCCGGTGGCGATCCCCAGGGACCAGGCGAGGGAGTTGAGATCCTGCCGTTCCTGGTCGAGCGACTTCAGCATGTAGCCGGTCGGGCCACCGCCGATGATCTTCGTACCGCCCACCAGGTACGGCGTGCCGCGGATGCTGGTCCGCTGCCAGAACAGGTGGTACTCGTACTTGTTGCCCGCCTCCACCCGCTGCTGCTTGTTGACCGCCTTCTGGAGCGCCGCCGGCACGTTGTCGAGCGTGAAGGTGTCCAGGTCGGAGTTGCCGACGATCGGCTTGCCGGTGTCGCGCTCGTCGACCAGCAGCACGCTGTAGCCGGGCGAGCTGTTCGCCATCTGTACGGCGGCGTTCTGGAGATCGTCCCTGGTCGGATGGAGCGGCAGCGAGGCCGCCCGGCCCTGCATCTCCTGGCGGAAGTCCCCGAGCGCGGAGTCCTGGGTACGGGTCAGCACGGCCTCGCGGTTCAGCCAGTACGCGATCCCCGACGCGGAGACCGCGGCGGTCAGCGCCACCAGGGCGAACACCACGACGAGACGCAGCCGCAGACTGGTCCAGCGAAGCCCGGCGCGCAGGCTCCGTTTGACGACATCGCTCACTGAGGCGAGTCCAGTCGGTAGCCCACACCCCGGACGGTACGGATCAGCGTCGGCGAGGACGGCACGTCCTCCACCTTGGCCCGCAGCCGCTGCACACACGCGTCGACCAGCCGGGAGTCACCGAGGTAGTCGTGCTCCCAGACCAGCCGCAGCAACTGCTGCCGCGACAGGGCCTGGCCCGGCCGACGGCTCAGCTCCAGCAGGAGGCGCAGCTCGGTCGGCGTGAGCTGCAGATCCTCCCCGTTCTTGGTCACGGTCATCGCGGAGCGGTCGATCACCACGTTCCCGAAGGACGCGGAGTCGGTCGATTCGCGTTCGCCGCGGCGCAGCACCGCGCGGATACGGGCGTCGAGCACCCGGCCCTGTACGGGTTTCACCACATAGTCGTCGGCACCGGATTCCAGCCCGACCACGACGTCGATGTCGTCGCTACGGGCGGTCAGCAGAATGATCGGCAGCTGGTCGGTGCGCCGGATACGCCGGCACACCTCGAAACCGTCGATCCCGGGCAGCATCACATCCAGCACGATCAGGTCCGGCCGCTGCTCGCGCAGCAGTTTCAGGCCGTCCTCTCCCGTCGCCGCAGTGGCCACACGGTGGCCCTGGCGCGACAGCGAGAGTTCGAGGGCCGTGCGGATGGCGTCGTCGTCCTCGATCAGCAACAGGAAAGGCACGCTGGTCATTCTGACCCATGGCAGAGCCCCAGTTCGACAGTTGGGGCCGACTCATGCGTTCGGCGACGCTCGGACACGGGGACGGCGGGCCCTGTGACAGGGCTGTGACAGTCGGCGGACAGCGTCATGAAACTGCCCCGGCAAGCTCATTGGCACAAGGAACGGACGGACTCCACCGATGGGGGGCGCGAGATGAACGCAACTCACAGCATCACCGCAAGCGCAGTTGTCACGCGTCTCCACGACGTCGGCCGGGGCACCGAGAAGTCCGGCGCCGGAGGGGGCACCTCCCTGGTCGAGCGCAGCCGAGACCTCGGGGGAGGGCGAGGGTGCGTTCGTGGCGCCGGGCGTCAGCACACGTCGTACATGACGGTGGTCGACGCGCCTGTGGGGGGCAACGGGGGGAACAACGGGGGCCGTGCGTACGGGGAGGGCACGGGGGAGCGGAAGGTCCCGGCGCAGGGCGAGGACGCCGAAGCGGCGTTCACGGCCTACGTCCAGGAGCGCCGCGCCTCCCTGTACGCGACCGCCTATCACCTGACCGGCGACCGGTTCGAGGCCGAGGACCTGCTGCAGAGCGCCCTCTTCTCGACGTACCGGGCATGGGACCGGATCAGCGACAAGGCGGCGGTCGGCGGCTATCTGCGCCGCACCATGACGAACCTGCACATCAGCGCCTGGCGCAGGCGCAAGCTCAACGAGTACCCGACCGAGGAGCTGCCGGAGACGGCGGGCGACACGGACGCGATGCGCGGCACGGAACTGCGCGCCGTGCTCTGGCAGGCGCTGGCACGGCTGCCGGAACTCCAGCGCACGATGCTGGTCCTGCGTTACTACGAGGGCCGCACCGATCCGGAGATCGCGGCCATCCTCGACATCAGTGTCGGCACGGTGAAGTCCAGCATCTGGCGGTCGCTCCGCCGGCTGCGCGAGGACGAGGTCCTCAGCTTCGGCCGTGACGAGGAGGAGTCCTTCGGCGAGCTGGTGGCCTGAGGCGAGGGGGAACACGGGGGAACGAGGGGGACACGGGGCCGCTGCTTCGGGGGAGGCGGCGGAGTACGGGGGAAGTGCTGCGGGGTCGGATGGGCCGGGGGGTCCTGTCCGGCCCCGTTGGCGTGTGCCTTTGCCTGGGGCGTCGCCCTGGTGGCCGTCGTGCGGGAAAAGCCTGCCACCGATGGCTGCTTCGCCGACGTCAACGGTTCGCATCTCGCGGTGAACGCGAAGATCTGGTCCAGGTGATGCGAGGAGTGTCCGAGGACCCGGCGCTGCTCACGTTCCTGTGTGCGCCGGGCGCGATGCGTGGCCGGACCAGGTTGGGCGCAAGACGCGTCCAGCCGCTGTTCCCGCTTTCTCGGGGCGGGGCCGGCGGGACACCTCGCCCGCGCCCCGCGGCCCTGCCCCTACTCCGGAACCGGCGTCCCCACCGGCGCCCGTCGGCACCGTCCGGCCGCCGCCGCGGCCAGTCGGCCCAGGGCCTCCTCCTTGCCGCACGGGTACGCGCCCAGTGCCGTCTGCCGTGCCACGATGCGCCGTTCCGCGCGCATCAGCCGCCATCCGCGGCGCAGCAGGAAGGGCACCGACTTGCGTCCCTCGCGCAGATCCCGCAGCAGCCTGCGGCGGAACGTCGTCGTCGGACGGCCGCGCAGACAGAGCGCGTCCGCCAGTACGCCCAGCTCCTGGCAGCGCTCGACTATGTCCGCCGCGAAGATCCCCTCGGCCACGAACAGCGGGGTGCGCTCGATGTGCAGGGCCTCCCGGTCGACCCGGGAGCTGGTGGAGATGTCGTAGACCGGTACGTGGGTGCGGCCCGTGCGGCACAGCTCCGTGATCGCGGCGACCGCGCCGTCGGCGTCCCAGGACTGTGCGGAGTCCCAGTCGATGTCCGTACTGCCGGGAACGAGCGGCAGCGTGGGGTCGTCGCCCTCCTTGTAGAAGTCGTCCAGGCGCAGCACCGGGAGGTCGGTGCGGGCGGCCAGGGAGGACTTGCCGGAGCCGGAAGGGCCCGCGAGCAGTACCACGCGGGTCGGGATCGATTGGGAATTCACAGAACACGAGTGTGAGGCATTGACCCGCGCAGGGGATCCCCCGGTGCCTGTGTTGGTATCGAGCATCACACCTCAACTACTCTACGCACCCAGATGATTACTCAACGGTCTCGATCAGGCGGGAACTCCATGGCACGTCACGCATTCTCCAGGTCCCGGCGCCGCGCCCTGCTCAGGGCAGGGCTGACCGTCACCGCGGTGGGTGCCGCGCTCGGTGCGGGGGGTGCGGCGGCCCAGGCGGCGCCGCTGCCCCACGTGCCGGTCGTGGGCGCCGACAGCGGCCTCGGCGCGGCCGGTGAGGCCGCCGGGGGCGCGGTGACCGGGGCGCTCGGTCACTCGCTCCGGGGCGCTGTCGCCCCGGTGACCCACCTGCGGCTCGACCCGCTGGCCGGCACGGGCACGGACCCGCTGAACAACGCGGTCGGGACGCAGATCGCCGACTTCAAGCCGATCTCGACGGCCGCCGTCACCGACCCGCTGACCAGTGGCGGTGCGCTGAAGGACCTGCCGCTGGTCGGGTCGCTGGTGACGGCGCTGCACGGCGGCTGAACCGGAAGCGTCCCGTCCCCCCGGAGTTCCGGTTCCGGGGGAACGGGCCGCCCTTGTGCGCAGGGCCGGTGACGGTCAGTACGAGGAGCCCGAGGCGCCCAGGGCGCCCGTCGGATGCCAGACCGTCTTGGTCTCCAGGAAGGCCGTCAGGCGGTGGGTGCCCGGGTCGGCCGTCCAGTCGACGGACCCGCCGTCCACAGGCTGTGGGCGGACGACCCGCTTCAGGTTGTCCGCCGCCGCGATCTCCAGCTCCTTCGCCAACGCGGCGTCGGCGCCCGTGAGGTCGATCGCGTTCACGTCCTGGTGGGAGGCGAGCGGCGCCGCGATCTCCGCGGTGTTGCCGGACAGGATGTTCACCACGCCGCCCGGCAGGTCGGAGGTGGCCAGCACCTCGCCCAGGGACAGGGCCGGGAGCGGGGAGTCCGCCGAGGCGACGACGACCGCCGTGTTGCCGGTCGCGATCACCGGGGCGATCACCGAGACCAGGCCCAGGAACGACGACTCCTGGGGGGCCAGGACCGTGACCACACCGGTCGGCTCGGGGGTGGACAGGTTGAAGAACGGGCCCGCGACCGGGTTCGCCCCGCCCACGACCTGGCCGATCTTGTCGGTCCAGCCCGCGTACCAGACCCAGCGGTCGATCGCCGCGTCCACGACGGCCGCCGCCTTGGACTTCGACAGGCCCTCCGCGTCCGCCACTTCCCGTACGAACTGCTCCTTGCGGCCCTCCAGCATCTCCGCGACGCGGTAGAGGACCTGGCCGCGGTTGTACGCCGTCGCGCCCGACCAGCCGCCGAACGCCTTGCGGGCGGCCACGACCGCGTCGCGCGCGTCCTTGCGGGAGGACTGGGGCGCGTTCGCCAGCCACTTGCCCGTGCCCGCCTCGCCGGTGGCTGATTTCTTCGCCGTCACCTCGTACACCCGGCCGCTCTCGGAGCGGGGGAACTTGCCCCCGACGTACAGCTTGTAGGTCTTGAAGACGCTCAGACGGTTATCGGACATCGAGGTACGCCTCCAGGCCGTGACGGCCGCCTTCGCGGCCGAAGCCCGACTCCTTGTAGCCGCCGAAGGGCGAGGTCGGGTCGAACTTGTTGAACGTGTTGGCCCAGACGACGCCCGCCCGGAGCTTGTTCGCCACCGCGAGGATGCGGGAGCCCTTCTCCGTCCAGATGCCGGCCGAGAGGCCGTACTGGCTGTTGTTGGCCTTGGCGACCGCCTCGTCGGGCGTGCGGAAGGACAGCACCGACAGCACCGGGCCGAAGATCTCGTCGCGGGCGATGGTGTGCGCCTGGGTGACGTTGGTGAACAGCGTCGGGGCGAACCAGTAGCCGGAGGAGGGGAGGTCGCACGGGGCGGACCAGCGTTCGGCGCCCTCCGCCTCGCCCGTCTCGGCGAGCGCGGTGATCCGGGCGAGCTGCTCCGCGGAGTTGATCGCGCCGATGTCGGTGTTCTTGTCCAGCGGGTCGCCGAGCCGGAGTGTGGAGAGCCGGCGCTTCAGGGAGTCCAGCAGCTCGTCCTGGACCGACTCCTGGACCAGGAGCCGCGAGCCCGCGCAGCAGACCTGGCCCTGGTTGAAGAAGATGCCGGTGACGATGCCCTCGACGGCCTGGTCGATCGGGGCGTCGTCGAAGACGATGTTGGCGCCCTTGCCGCCCAGTTCGAGCGTCACCCTCTTGTCCGTACCGGCGACCTGGCGGGCGATGGCCTTGCCGACCGCGGTCGAGCCGGTGAACGCGACCTTGTTGACGTCCTCGTGCGCGACGAGGGCGGCGCCCGCGTCCCCGTAGCCGGGAAGGATGTTCACGACACCCTTGGGCAGGCCCGCCTGGCGGCAGATGTCCGCGAAGAACAGCGCGGAGAGCGGGGTCGTCTCGGCGGGCTTGAGGACCACGGTGTTGCCGGTGGCGAGCGCCGGGGCGATCTTCCACGCGAGCATGAGCAGCGGGAAGTTCCACGGGATGACCTGGCCCGCGACGCCGAGCGGGCGCGGGTTCGCGCCGTAACCGGCGTGGTCGAGCTTGTCGGCCCAGCCCGCGTAGTAGAAGAAGTGCGCCGCGACCAGGGGGAGGTCCGCGTCGCGGGTCTCCCTGATCGGCTTGCCGTTGTCGAGGGTTTCGAGGACGGCGAGCTCGCGGCTGCGCTCCTGGATGATCCGGGCGATCCGGAAGAGGTACTTGGCGCGCTCGGAGCCGGGCAGCGCCGACCACTTCTCGAACGCCTTGCGGGCCGCCTTCACGGCCCGGTCGACGTCGGCCGCACCGGCCTGCGCGACCTCGGAGAGCACCTCCTCGGTGCTCGGCGAGACGGTCTTGAAGACCTTGCCGTCGGCCGCCTCGGTGAACTCGCCGTCGATGAACAGCCCGTACGAGGGCGCGATGTCGACGACCGAGCGCGACTCGGGGGCGGGGGCGTACTCGAATGCAGATGCCATGGGGATCAGTCCACCGTCACGTAATCGGGGCCGGAGTAACGGCCGGTGCTGAGCTTCTGGCGCTGCATCAGCAGGTCGTTCAGCAGGCTGGAGGCGCCGAAGCGGAACCAGTGGTTGTCCAGCCAGTCCTCGCCCGCGGTCTCGTTCACCAGCACCAGGAACTTGACCGCGTCCTTGGACGTACGGATGCCGCCGGCCGGCTTCACACCGATCTGCACGCCGGTCTGCGCGCGGAAGTCGCGCACGGCCTCCAGCATCAGCAGGGTGTTCGCGGGAGTGGCGTTCGTGGCGACCTTGCCGGTCGACGTCTTGATGAAGTCGGCGCCCGCCAGCATGCCGAGCCAGGAGGCGCGGCGGATGTTGTCGTACGTGGACAGCTCGCCCGTCTCGAAGATCACCTTGAGGCGGGCGTCGGGGCCGTCGGCCCGCGCGCACTCCGCCTTCACGGCGAGGATCTCCTCGTACACCTTCAGATAGCGGCCGGAGAGGAAGGCGCCCCGGTCGATCACCATGTCGATCTCGTCCGCCCCGGCGGCCACGGCGTCGCGGACGTCCGCGAGCTTCACGTCGAGCGCGGCGCGGCCGGCGGGGAAGGCCGTCGCCACGGAGGCCACCTTCACACCGGAGCCGGCCAGCGCGGCGACGGCGGTCGCCGCCATGTCGGGGTAGACGCAGACCGCCGCGGTGCGCGGGGTCGTGCGGTCGGTCGGATCGGGATGGACGGCCTTGGCGGCGAGGGCCCGGACCTTGCCCGGGGTGTCCGCGCCTTCCAGCGTCGTCAGGTCGATCATCGAGATGGCCAGGTCGATGGCGTAGGCCTTGGCCGTCGTCTTGATCGAACGGGTGCCGAGGGACGCGGCGCGCGCTTCGAGGCCGACGGCGTCGACGCCGGGCAGCCCGTGCAGGAAGCGGCGCAGCGCACTGTCGGACGCGGTCGCGTCGGAGAATGCAGGAGCTGTGGTGGGCATGGTCACCAGAGGAGCATATCTACGCGCGTAGCGACCTGTACAGGGGGACCGCTTCTCCGCGACCGGCCCCGGTCCGCCGGGCAGGCCCTCGCCCCCGTCAGGCAGAATCGGGCCCATGACGAGCCCCACACCACCCGCCGAGCCGGTCTACGCCGACCGGACCTTCCGCTCGCCCGCCGGGATCGTCGGGGGCGTCCTGCTGCTTCTGCTCATCTTCTGGATCGGCGGGGACGCCGCGATCCGCGGGCACGGCCGGGTGCCGTGGCTGGCGCTGGCGGGGATGCTGACCTCGGTGCCGCTGGTCGTCGCGTTCACGCTGCGGCCCGTCGTGTCCGCCGGTGACCGGCGCATCCGGATCCGCAACCCGTTCCGGACGATCACCATGCCGTGGACCGAGGTCGCGGACCTGCGGGCCGGGTATTCGAGCGAGCTGTTCACCGAGGGCGGCGCCAAGTACCAGCTGTGGGCGGTGCCGGTCTCGCTGCGGCAGCGCAAGAAGGCGGCCCGGCAGCAGTCCCGGCGGTCGCTGGACGACCCCTACGACCGCACGTCCGTGCAGGCCGATGTGCGCGACACCCGGGCCCGGACGGCGTCGGCCGACCAGACCCTGGCCGATCTGCGCGAGCTGGCGGAGCGGGCGAGGACGGGCGGTGCGGGCGCCGCCGCGGGGTCCACGGAGTCGTCCGTCTCGGTGCGCTGGGCGTACGAGGTGATCGCACCGGCGGTGGTGGGCGCGGTGCTGCTCGTCGTGCTGTTCGCGACCGGCTGAGGCCGGGCGGGGGCCACCCGAGAGGCTCTGAGGGCGGGTCGGAAGGCCCGTAGGGTCGGGGACGGCTCGTACGGTCAGGGAAGGCCCGTACGAGGGCCTGATCCGGTGAAGCCCGAAGCCCGAAGCCCGAAGCCCGAAGCCCGAAGCCCGAAGCCCGCACCGTGTTTGCCGGTGCGGGCTTCGGCATGTTCCGGATGTTCCTGATGCTCCGGGGGCTACTTGACGTCGACGTAGTCGCCCGCCGCGGTCGCGCCGCCGGTCGTGGACGTCTCGCCGAAGGTCCAGCGCCAGTAGCCGTCCGAGGCCGCCTTGACCGTGGTCCTCAGGCTGCCCGTGGAGTCCGCCTTGACGATCTTGACCGTGGTGTAGGTGCTGCTGCCCGCCTTGCGGAACTGGAGCTTGGCGGCCTTGCCGCCGTAGCCGGCGTAGGAGTGCTTCACCCAGTCGGCGCGGGTGAGCCGCCCGGTCACGGTGAGCGTCTTCCCCTTGGTCACCGGCTCGGGCGAGGCGTTGACGGTCGCCCGCGCCGCGCGCTTGACCTGCGCCGTGGCGAGGGCGGGCAGGTAGTCCTCGCTCTTCGGCTGGCCGTTCGCGCCCCAGATGCGTGCGGCCGCGCCGACCTTCCAGGTCGTGGCGTCGTTGTTCGAGTCCAGGGTGTAGCGCGGCTCGATGTACAGGTCGCCCGTGCAGTCGGCGGCGCGCGAGCCGTCCTCGTAGCAGGTCATGCTGCCCAGGTAGATGCCGCCGTGGTCGGCGCCCTTGCGCGCCGTGGTGCCGTGGTACAGGTACGGATTGGCGTCCACGTCGGACAGGGAGTGGCCCGCGGACCAGCTGACGTGGAACCTGACACTCGGGTGTTTCTTCTCGGTGGTGCCCACGACGATGGGCTTGCCCGAGTTCACGACCATCTTCGACACCGTGATCCCGGTGTCGGCGGCTTCCGCGGCCGGTGCGGTGAACGCCGCGAGAGCGAGCGTTCCCGCGAGGGCGGCCACGGTGCCGGTTCTGCCAGTGCGCATGCACGGCCTCTCATCGGTAAGGGTTCGAGCAGGGGTTCGAGTCGCCGCAGAATACAGCCGCGGCGCCGGGCGGAACGCCCCCGTGTATGCCGGGCGCACGAGGGGCAACTTCCGGGTGAAAGCCGACCGTTGTGCCTGTTTCGGGTCCCGGTGGTCCCGCCCGTCTCCATACATTGCGCGTGCCGCCCGACTTCCGAAGCGGGCGGCGGGGGGTGGGGCGAGATGACGGACGACGGCGGTTCCGGCAGAGCGGACGCCATGGGTGCGCGCTGCCGGATAGACATCGGGACCGACGGCGGCTACGGCTGGCGGATGATCGCGCAGAACGGACGCGTGGTCGCGGTCTCCGCGCTCTCGTACGGCGAGCACGGCGCATGCCGGGCCGCCTTCGAGGAGTTGTGCGCGGGACAGCAGGGCCTGACGGGCGGGGTGCAGCACACGCCCGGCGGCAACGGCTGGATGTGGCTGCTCAGGGACCGGGACGGACGGGCCACGGTCGTCTCGGCGCGGGCCTACGAGCGCCATTCGACCTGCCGGGCCGCCTACGAACGGTTCCGCGGGCTGCTCGCCGCGATGGAGGGCGTCACCGGAAGTTGCCTTTAGGGCACACCTCATTCACATCTCGGAGCGTGCGCGTCCATGACGCGGCAGCAGCGTCGACCGCGTGACGAGAGATACGAGGGGGACCGCGGCGCAGGACGTGCCGCGGCGGCTGTACGCGGACCCGGGGCTGCCCGACCGCGTGTTCAGGGGCGTGGCCCGCGGCGGCGGCGGGCTGGTGCTCGCGGTGATGCTGCTGGTCGGCGGATTCCTGCTCTACCGGGCCTGGGAGGCGCTGTCCCGGGCGGGCTGGTCGTTCCTGACGACCGAGGCCTGGGAGCCGGACGCCGGCCGCTTCGGGATCGCCGCCGTGCTGGTCGGGACGGTGCTCATCGCGCTGGTGGCCGTCGCCGTCGCCGTACCGCTGGCGGTCGGCGGGGCGCTGTACATCTCCGAGTACGCGCCGCCCCGGCTGCGCCGCACGCTGATCAGCGTCGTCGACCTGATGGCGGCCGTGCCGTCGGTCGTCTACGGGCTGTGGGGGCTGTTCTTCTTCGAGGGGAAGATCCTCCCCACCGCCCGGTGGATCGCGACCTACCTGGGCTGGATCCCGGTCTTC
Organism: Streptomyces sp. DvalAA-43; assembly: GCF_900091725.1. Taxonomy (GTDB): domain Bacteria; phylum Actinomycetota; class Actinomycetes; order Streptomycetales; family Streptomycetaceae; genus Streptomyces; species Streptomyces pulveraceus. The sequence goes on from NZ_FMBW01000077.1 coordinate 105,163, forward strand.
CGGGTGGACGGCGCCGATCCGTCCGACCCGCTCGCACCGGAGAGCGTGTACACCTCCTCCACGCTGGTCGCGGGGGTCGTCGTGGCGCTGATGGTCGCGCCGATCGCCTGCTCGGTGATGCGGGAGGTGTTCTCGCAGGCGCCGGTCGGCGAGCGCGAGGGCGCGTACGCGCTGGGGGCCACCCGCTGGGGCATGATCCGCAGCGTCGTCCTGCCGTTCGGCAAGGGCGGCATGATCGGCGGCACCATGCTCGGCCTGGGCCGGGCGCTGGGCGAGACCATCGGGGTCTACCTGATCATCTCGCCGGTCTTCGAGATCCAGTGGCACGTGGTGCAGAGCGGGGCCAGCTCGGTCGCCGCGCTGATCGCCCTGCGCTACGGCGAGGCCAGCGAATTCGGCATGTCGGCGCTGATGGCCGCGGGCCTCGCGCTCTTCCTGATGACGCTCGTCGTCAACTTCGCGGCGTCGTCGATCGTCGCCCGCAGCCGGTCCGGCGCGGCGAGTGAGTGAGGGGACCCCACAGATGACCATCGCACCCGAGAGGCCCGCCACCACCGCGGAGCGGGCCGCGTCCGTGTCCGTGGGGGAGCGGCGGCGGTCGGTGAGCCTGCTGCGCGCCACCGACGTGTACGCGCTGCTCGGCGCCGCGGCCGCCGCCCTGTCGCTCACCTGGCTGCTGTTCGCCCGGCTGCTGCCGCTCAGCGGGACCATCGGCTTCCTGGTCGTCGCGTACGGGCTGTTCCTCGGCCTGTACGGGCTGCTGGTCTCGTTCGACGAGAACGGTCCCGCGGTACGGGACCGGCTGGCCGCCGTCGTGGTGCAGAGCCTCGGCCTGGTCATGGTCGTCGCGCTCGGCTTCGTCGTCGTCTTCACGCTGTGGGAGGGCCGCAAGGCGCTGCCGCACCTGAACTTCTTCACCCAGGACATGGCGGAGGCGGGGCCCCTGGACCCGCTCTCGGCCGGCGGGATCCTGCACGCGATCGTCGGCACGCTGGAGCAGATCACCGTCGCGCTCGCCCTGACCGTCCCCACCGGAATGGTCTGCGCGGTCTTCCTCAACGAGGTGCCGGGCCGCTTCGCCCGGTTCGTACGGACCGTCGTCGAGGCGATGACCGCGCTGCCGTCGATCGTCGCCGGTCTGTTCATCTACGCGACGGTGATCCTCGCCCTCGGCTTCGACCGGTCCGGTCTCGCCGCGTCCCTCGCGCTCGCCGTGATGATGCTGCCGATCATCATCCGGGCGGCCGACGTGGTGATCCGGCTGGTGCCGGGGACGCTGCGGGAGGCCTCGTACGCGCTGGGCACCTCGCGCTGGCGCACCGTCTGGCACGTGGTGCTGCCGACCGCCCGCTCCGGGCTGACCACCTCCGTGATCCTCGGCACCGCGCGCGGGATCGGCGAGACCTCGCCCGTGCTGCTCACCGCCGGATTCACCGCCGAGATCAACGGCGATCCGCTGTCGGGGCCGCAGGTCTCGCTGCCGCTCGCCACCTTCGAGTTCGTCAAGTCGCCCGAGCCCACGATGATCGCCCGCGGCTTCGGCACGGCGGCCGTCCTGATGGCGCTGGTGCTCGTGCTGTTCGTCGTCGCCCGCGTCATCGGCGGCCGGGGACCCGGGCAGCTGACCAGGCGCCAGGAGCACCGCCGGGTCGAGGCGTCACGGCGCGACGCCGAACGGTTCGCCGCCCGGTCCGGGCGGCCCGCGCCCCGGGACACACCCATGGATACGAGGAGTGAGTGACCAGTGAGACCGGCAACCGTCTCCCGACTGACCATGGCGGTGGCGGCACTGGTGTGCGCGCTGCTCGCCCTGCACCCGACGACCGCCCAGGCCGCCTCGTACACCAAGATCAGCGGCGGGGGCTCCACCTGGAGCTCCAACGCGCTCGACCAGTGGCGCCGCAATGTCGCCGCCAACAGCGGCATGACGGTCAACTACTCGCCGGTCGGCTCCTCGGTGGGCCGTGAGCAGTTCAAGAACGGCACGGCGGACTTCGCCGTCTCCGAGATCCCGTACGGACTGACCGAGTCCGGGATGCGGGACGCGCCGCCCAGGCGCGGATACGCGTACATGCCGATCGTGGCCGGTGGCACGGCCTTCATGTACAACCTGCGGATCGGCGGCAAGAAGGTCACCAACCTGCGGCTCTCCGGCGAGGTCATCACCAAGATCTTCACCGGCACGCTCACGATGTGGAACGCCCCCGAGATCCGGGCCGACAACCCCGGTCTGGTGCTCCCGGCCCGCCGCATCATCCCCGTCGTACGCTCCGACGGCTCCGGTACGACCGCCCAGCTGACCACCTGGCTGGCCAAGGAGCACGGCGCGCTGTGGGACGCGTACTGCCGTCGGGCCGGGCGTTCCACGCCCTGCGGGATGACCTCGTACTTCCCGGTCGTGCCGGGCTCCTCGACGATCGCCAAGTCCGGTTCGCTCGGCGTCTCCGGCTACACCAAGCAGGGGCACGCCGAAGGCGCGATCACCTACGTCGAGTACTCGTACGCGATCAAGACCCACTTCCCGGTGGCGAAGGTGCTCAACGCCTCCGGCTACTACGTCGAACCGACCGCCTCCAGCGTCGCCGTGGCCCTGCTGAAGGCCCGGATCAACGAGGACAAGAACTCCGAGGACTACCTCACCCAGATCCTCGACGGGGTCTACCGCTCGGCCGACCGCCGCACCTACCCGCTCTCCTCCTACAGCTACATGATCGTGCCCACCGCGGCCGAGTCGCCGTTCACCGAGGCCAAGGGCAGGACGCTCGGCGCCTTCGCCAACTACTTCCTCTGCGAGGGCCAGCAGCAGGCCGAGGAGCTCGGCTACTCGCCCCTGCCCAAGAACCTGGTCGAAGCCGGATTCACCCAGGTCCGCAGGATCCCCGGCGCACCGGCCTCCTCCATCGACATCAAGAGCTGCCACAACCCCACCTTCTCCGCCGACGGCTCCAACACCCTCGCCAGGAACGCCCCGTACCCCAGGGCCTGCGACAAGCGCGGCATCACCCAGTGCGCGGACGGCACGGCGGGCGCCAAGGAGCAGACCCGGGTGAACCCCGGTGCGAACGGCGGCGGTTCCGGCGGCGGGGCCACCGGCGGCGGTACCGGCGGCGGCGCGGCTTCCGGGGGCGGTACCGGCGGCGCCGGGGCCGGGGGATCGTCGGGATCCTCCGCCGGTACGGACGGGGCGTCCGGCGGTACGGCGGGCGGGGCGGCCTCGGGCGCCGTCGACCCCGGCACCGGCGAGGCGATCGACTCCTCGGCCGGGGCGGGCGGCGGCGACGCCTCCGTCGTCGGCAACCCGGTCACCCTCGCCGCGGGCGGCTCACCGGGGCTGCGGGGCGTACTGATGGCGCTCTCCGCCGTCCTGCTCGTCGGCGTGGTCGTCGGACCACCGCTCACCGCACGGGCGCTCACCGCCCGCAACCGCCGCAAGGAAGGGCCGCGATGACCCACCGACAGCGCACCCGCCGACAGCCCGCCCGCCGACGCCTCGTCACCGGCGTCGGGGCCCTGCTCGCCGCCCTGGCGACCGCCCTGCTGCCGCTGCCCGCCACCACGCCCGCCGCACGGGCGGCGGCGGGCTCGGCGGTGACGGTGAGCGGCCACAAGGGCCCGTACGACGACTTCTCCGAGCTGAAGGTCACCGTCCACCAGACCGAACAGCTGCGGGGCCAGGGGGTGCGGATCACCTGGACCGGCGGCCGGCCCACGCAGGACGGCTTCACGTACGACTACCTCCAGATCATGCAGTGCTGGGGCGACGACCCCCGGGGGCCCTCGCGCGAGCAGTGCCAGTTCGGCGCCCAGGGCAGCGGCGGGCAGGGCGGCAACTGGACCGCGCTGCGCCAGATCGGGGTGGGGGCCGCCGACCCCGCCGAGAAGGAGTACGTGGGCAACGGCTCCGGCGAGTCCTACGTCCCGTTCCGCCCCGCCGACGGCGGACCCGCGACCACCGGGTCGCGGGACTGGACCTACTTCAGCTCGATCGACTCCAACGAGGAGCCCTACGCCGTCACGCACGCGGACGGCACCGGCGAGTTCACCTTCCAGCTGCAGTCCGGGCAGGAGGCCTCGCAGCTCGGCTGCGGCGAACCGGTGAAGAAGTCCGGCCGGACCGCGACCCGCCCCTGCTGGCTCGTCGTCGTACCGCGCGGCGGGCACGACGTGGACGGCGGGACCGGCTCGAACCACCGGCTGGAGACCTCGCCCCTCACCAGCACCAACTGGGCCCAGCGCCTCGTGGTGCCGCTGCACTTCCAGCCGGTCGGCAACACCTGCCCGGCCGACCGGGCGGAGCGCCGGGTGACCGGCTCGGAACTCGTCACCGAGGCGATCAGCTCCTGGCAGTCGACCCTCTGCGCGGGCGCGGGCAGCGCGAAGTTCGCGTTCAGCCAGAGCGGCGAGGAGGGCGCGCGGGACATCCTCTCCAGGCCCACCCCGGGCTCCCCGCACCTCGGCTTCACCGTCGACCCACTGCTCCCGCCGGAGGAGGAGGACGACGGGAGCGCGGTGCACGCGCCGGTGGCGGTCAGCGGACTGGTGGTCGGCTTCTTCGTCGAGATGCCGGGCTCCGGACAGCTCGCCTCGATGAGACTCACCCCGCGACTGCTCGCCAAGATGCTCACCTCGTCGTACCAGAAGGACGTCGTCAGCAGAGCCAAGGAACCCCCCGAGCACATCAAGGGAAATCCGCTCAGCCTCTTCCACGACGAAGAATTCAAGCAGCTCAATCCGGCCTTCAAGGACTGGGTTCCCTATCTGGCGCCGTCGAGCATCATGGTGCAGCTGGAGAGTTCCGACACCACCGAAATGCTGTGGAAATGGCTGCGGTCCGACAATGAGGCACGGGAATTCCTGGCCGGTACCCCCGACCCCTGGGGCACGAAGGTCAACCCGTACTTCCAGGAGCTGCACCTGGACACCGACACGAGCATGAACGACTTCCCCAAGGCGGATCCGACCCGCATCACCGTGACCGTCGGCGAGGAGTCCCTGGAGTACGGCACCACCGAGATCGCCCCGTACGTCCAGGACATGCACGAGGGCGCGCTGCGCACCCGCCGGGGCAACAACGGAGCCACCACCACCGCGGCCGCCGGGGGCAACGGCGCACCGGCCAAACTGGTCAACACGCCTCCGCTGGCCGGCCAGCGCATGGTGCTCGCGATCGTCGACGCCGCCTCCGCGGCCCGCTACGGACTCCAGACCGCGGCCCTGCGCAACGCCGACGGTCACTTCGTCGCCCCCACCCCCGCCGCGCTGCTCGCCGGAGTCACCGCCATGAAGGACTCGGCCGTTCCGGGCGTGCTCGCCCCGAACCCGGGCGGCGCCAGGGGAGGGGCCTATCCGCTGGCCTCCGTCGTCTACGCGGGCGCCTACACCGGCACCCCGGCGGCCGAGCGCAAGGACTTCGCCGGGCTGATCCGCTACGCGGCGGGGGCCGGCCAGACCCCGGGGGCCGCCGCCGGACAGCTCCCGCCGGGATACGCGCCGCTGCCCGCCGCCCTGCGCACCCGGGCGCTCGCCGCCGCGGACCGGCTCCAGCACCCGAAGGCCGCGCCGGGGAGCCCCGGCACGGGCGGACCGGGGGGCTCCGGCGGCTCCGGCGCGTCCGGCGGCGGGTCCGGAGGAGCGGGCGGCGGTACGGGCGGGGCCGGTGGCGGTACGGGCGCCTCCGGCGGGGGCGGCGCGGACTCCGGCACGGGCGGCCCGCCGCCGCACGGGGCGGGCCCCGGCGACCCGAAGCAGCAGAACGTCGCCGACTCCGGCGGCACGACCCCCGCCACGGTCCTCGGGATCGTCCGCTGGGTGCTGATCGGAGTGCTGCTCGCGGGCGGCGTCGCCGGACTTTCCGGACCCGTTCTGCTCCGCCTTTCGGCACGGAAATCCGTCCGGACCGGCTGAGTTCTCGATGCCAGGAAGAGCGCCTGCGGAACAGCCCTTAGGTGTCACCTCGTAAAGCATTTCGTAACCTGATCAACCGTCGCCGTTGGTGGCCGCCGATGACCGGATACGGAAAAGTCATCGGTGGCCGGTCGACGGGCCGGTGAAAAAAGAATTCAGAATTCTGCTTGAGCGTCCATTCCTTCCATTCCTCGTATCCGTATGCACGGAGGAGAACAGAAGTGAACGTCAAGTCCCGCGCACGCATCGGTGCCGTCGTCGGCACCGCCGCCCTCGCCCTCGGCGCCATGGCGGCCCCCGCCACGGCCGACCCGGCCGCCGGCAGCTACCGGGTCCTCGCCGGTGTCGGCTCGGACACCACCCAGGACGTCGTGAACGGCCTGGGCACCGCCGTCGACAACGGCACGCTGATCGCCTCGTACAACGCCCTCGGCACCCCGACGGTCAAGACCCGCGCCACCGGCTGCCAGATCGCCCGGCCCAACGGCTCCTCGGCCGGCATCGACGCGCTGCGCAACGCTGTGGACAACAACACCGGCTGTCTGGACTTCGCGCGCTCCTCGCGCGGCGTCGCGAACACCTCGTCCACCGACCTGACCTGGATCCCGTTCGGCAAGGACGCGGTCACCTTCGCCGTCCGCTCCGACAGCGCACTGCCCAAGGCGCTCACCAAGGCGCAGCTCGTCTCCATCTACACCTGCCAGACGACCTCCCTCAACGGTGTGGCGCTCACCCCGCTGCTGCCCCAGTCCGGCTCCGGCACCCGCTCCTTCTTCCTGGGACAGCTGGGCCTCACCGAATCCACCTTCGGCTCCTGCGTCGACGACACCGTCCAGGAGCACAACGGCGAGGCGCTGGACAGCGCGGGCGACATCGCCCCGTACTCGGTCGCGCAGTACATCGCGCAGAGCAACGAGCCGGGCGACGTCGTCGACCGGCGCGGCGCGGCCGTGCTCGGTTCGGTGAACGGGGTGGCGCCGCGGAACGCGGACGGCACCCTCAACACCGCCTTCCCCTTCAACCGCGACGTCTACAACGTCGTCCCGACCGCCAAGCTGACCGACCCGACGATCGCCGCCGCCTTCGTCGGCGCCACGTCCAAGGTCTGCAAGCAGAACGCCGTGATCGCCACGTACGGCTTCGGCACGATCGCCAACTGCGGCAGCACCGGCCTCCGGGGCGAGAGCTGACCACCACCCCGTAACCGCGCGACGGCCGGGCACCCCCAGGGTGCCCGGCCCCCACGCGTACCCACCACCACCGCATCCCATTGGGGGGACCGACCACCATGAGACACCTCGCACCACCGAGAACACCCGCCGCGCTGCTGCTCTGCTGCTCGCTCCTGCTGGCCGCGGCGGCCGCGGTCCTCGGTCTCGCGCCGACGGCCCGCGCCGAGGACGCGCTGGGCACCCTGACGTTCCCGGTCGCCTCGGGGATGACCGCCGACAACCCGACCTTCCCCCGTGTCACCACCGACGGCCCCTGCCCCGCCGAGAACGCCCAGCAGGTCTCCCTGGTGCTGGCCAAGCCGGGCGGTGGGACGGTCACCCTGGGGAAGACGACCGTCGGCGCCCCGTTCGACCAGGGGCCGTTCGGCGCCGACATCCCCGCCGGGAAGTCCCTCGAATCCCTGCTGCGGAGCTGGATCCCCGGCGGGTCCCTGGACGGTACGTACGACGTCCGGCTCATGTGCCGCGACGCCGCCAACATCGGCGGCACGTACTTCCCCGCGAAGATCCAGGTCACCGGCGACTCCTGGACCCTTCAGGCGGCCGCCGCCACCACGACCGCCCTCACCGCCGCCCCGGCCACCGCCCCCGCCGGGACCGAGGTCGTGCTGAAGGCCGCCGTCACGCCCCCGGCCGCCGCCGGGAAGGTCACCTTCCTGGACGGGACCACCGAGCTGGGCAGCGCCGACGTCGCCTCCGGGACCGCCGGGCTGAGGACGAAGACGCTGGCCGAGGGCGCCCACACGCTCACCGCGAGGTTCGTCCCGGCGGACTCCGGCGCCTACGCGGAATCCGTCTCCGCCGCCGTCGCCCACACCGTCACCGAGGCGGGCTCCTCGCCCTCCCCGGACCCGGGCGACACCGGCAGTCCCAGCCCGGACACGCCCGCCGACCTCGACGTCACCGACGCGGACGGCAAGGCGCTGGAGGCCAACCCGACGCTCACCGCCGGGCAGAAGGTCCTCATCACCGCCCGCGGCTACACCAAGGGCGCCAAGGTGAAGGTCGCCCTCGCCGACAGCGCGGCCGTCTTCCCCGACGCCACCGCCGACGCCGAAGGCACCGTCTCCGCCTACGCGTTCACCGTCCCGGCGGACATCGAGGACGGCTCGTACACCCTCACCCTCGCCGAGCCGGGGACCGGCGGCCACAGCGTCGAGTTCCTCTTCGCCATCGGTGACGCACCGGGCCCCGACCCGGGCCCGAGCGACACCGCGGGCGCGGACGACGGCGGGGCCTCGGGGTCGTCCACCGGAGGTTCGGCCACCGGCGGCTCGGGCGGCGGCCCGGACACCGCCACCGGCCCGCTCGCCTCGACCGGCACCAGCGCGCTCGCGCTCGGCACGGCGGCGCTCGCGCTCTGCGGGCTCGGCACCGCGCTCGTGCTGCACACCCGCCGCAAGGGCCTGCTCCGGTTCTGACGCACGGGGGCGGGGGCCCCGGCCCCCGCCCGCCCCGTGCGGGCTCCTGTCCGCCCCGTGCCGGAACGGGCCTCCGCCCGCCCCTCTCCGGTACCGGCCCCCGCCCGACCCGTTCCCGTACCGGCCTCCGCCCCCGACCCGCCCCGACGAGGAGCGCACCCGACGTGACGACCGTGCTGACCCCGCCGCCACCGGCGGCCCCCGCCCCACCCATCGCGCCGCCCCCGCCGGGGCCCGGAGCCGCGCCCCGGCCCCCCGCCCGCCCGGGTCTCGCCCTGGCCGGAGCGGCGCTCTGCGTCCTCGCGGCCGTCCTCCTCGGCTTCGCCGCCGCCCTCACGGTCGTCGGCCACCTCCAGCACGCCCGCGACCAGCGGACCGGCTACGCCGAACTGCGCGGACAACTCGCGCTCGGCACCGCCCCGGTGGGCCAGCGCACCTACGACGACAAGCCGATCGCCCCGGGGGCGCCCGTCGCCCTCCTGCGCATCCCCGCCCTCGGCCTGCGCGAGGTCGTCGGCGAGGGCACCACCTCCGGCATCCTGATGTCCGGCCCCGGACACCGCCGCGACACCCCGATGCCCGGCCAGGCGGGCACCAGCGTGATCATGGGGCGCCAGTGGGGGTACGGCAGCCCGTTCAACGGCCTGTCGAAGCTCCCCGCCGGGACGCGGATCGAGGTGACGACCGGTCAGGGCCGGGCCGTGTTCGCGGTGTCGGCGGTCCGGCGCTCGGGCGACAAGCTTCCGGCCCCCGCCGGGAACCGCGGCCGGCTCACCCTCGTGACCGCGTCCGGCAGCCCGTACACCCCCGCGGGCGTGCTCTACGTCGACGCCGAGCTCGCCACCCCCGTCCAGCCCAGCCCGCCCCGCCCCCTCCGCCTCGGCTGGATCGCCCCCGCCGAGGAGCCGCTCGGCGGGGAGAGCGGCGAGGGCGGAGCCTGGCTCGCGGTCTTCCTCTGGTCGCAGGCCCTGCTGGCCGCCGCGCTCCTCACGGTCTGGCTGCACCGGGTCTGGGGGAGCTGGCAGACGTGGATCACCGCCGTACCCGTGCTCACCGCGCTCGGCCTCGCGGTCGCCGGCGCCGCCACCAGGCTTCTCCCCAACCTGCTCTGAAAAAACAGGAGTTGACGCATCCCGATGACCGAGACCATGCCGCTGCCCGTCACCGCGCCGAACCGGGCGCGTACCGTCACCGCTTCCCCCGCCACCCTCGAAGCCGAGGCGGTGTCCGCCTGGTTCGGCGACCACAAGGTGCTGGACCGGGTCTCCCTGCACATGCCCGCGCTGGAGGTCACCGCCCTGATCGGCCCCTCGGGCTGCGGCAAGTCGACCTTCCTGCGCATCCTCAACCGGATGCACGAGCTGATCGGCTCCGCCTCCCTGGCCGGCCGGGTCCTGCTGGACGGCGAGGACATCTACGACCGGGGCCGCCGCATCACCCGCGCCCGCCGCGAGATCGGCATGGTCTTCCAGAAGCCCAACCCGTTCCCCGCGATGTCCCTGTACGACAACGTCCTGGCCGGTCTGAAGCTCAACGGCATCAAGGCGTCCAGGGACGGCCGGGACGACCTCGTCGAGGAGTGCCTGACCAAGGCGGGCCTCTGGCGCGAGGTCAAGGACCGGCTCCGCCAGCCCGGTGGCGCGCTCTCCGGCGGACAGCAGCAACGCCTGTGCATCGCACGGTCGTTGGCGGTACGCCCCCGGGTGCTCCTGATGGACGAACCCTGCTCCGCGCTCGACCCGACCTCCACCCGCCGGATCGAGGAGACCATCGCCGATCTCCGCGAGGAGGTCACCATCGTGATCGTCACGCACAACATGCAGCAGGCGGCGCGGGTCTCCGACCACTGCGCGTTCTTCCTCGCCGAACAGGGCACGCCCGGCGTCATCGTCGAACACGGCCCGACCGACGAGATGTTCAACTCCCCGCAGGACACCCGGACCGCCGACTACGTGAACGGCCGCTTCGGATGAGGCGGCGCGGGTGCGCCGCGCCGCCTCGTCCGCGCCCGCTCAGATCCCGGCCGCGGCCGCCAGATCGCGCTTGATCCCGGCGAGCAGCTCCGCCGCCTTCGCACGGGCCGCCGGCAGCTCGTCCGCCGAACCGACCGGCACCACGACCTCCAGGTAGCACTTGAGCTTCGGCTCGGTGCCGCTCGGGCGGACGATCACCCGGGCGCCCCGGAGGTGGTAGCGCAGCCCGTCCGTGGGCGGCAGCTGCTCCGTCCCCCGCGACAGGTCCTCGGCCGAGGTGACGGCGAGGCCCGCGAGTGCGGTCGGGGGCTGCTCGCGCAGCCGTGCCATGGCGTCCGCGATGACCGAGAGGTCCTCCACCCGGACCGACAGCTGGTCGGTGGCGTGCAGCCCGTGGTCGACCGCGAGGTCGTCGAGACGGTCGAGGAGCGTGCGCCCCTGCTCCTTCAGCACCGAGGCGAGCTCGGCGACGAGCAGGGCGGCCGTGATCCCGTCCTTGTCGCGTACGCCGTCGGGGTCGACGCAGTAGCCGAGCGCCTCCTCGTACCCGTACCGCAGGCCGTCCACCCGGGCGATCCACTTGAAGCCGGTCAGCGTCTCCTCGTGGCCGAGCCCCGCCTTCTCGGCGATCCGGCCCAGCAGCGAGGACGACACGATCGACTCGGCGAGGACACCGGTCGCGCCGCGGTCCACCAGATGGGCGGCGAGCAGCGCCCCGACCTCGTCGCCGCGCAGCATCCGCCAGCCGCCGTCGGCGCCCGGGTCCGGGACGGCGACGGCGCAGCGGTCGGCGTCCGGGTCGTTGGCGATGACGATGTCCGGGTCCGCACGGCGCGCGGTCGCGAAGGCGAGGTCCATCGCGCCCGGCTCCTCCGGATTGGGGAAGGCCACGGTGGGGAACGCCGGGTCGGGCTCCGCCTGCTCGGCGACGAGCACCGGCGCGGGGAATCCGGCCCGGTCGAAGGCGGCGGTCAGCACGGACGTACCGACCCCGTGCATCGCCGTGTACACGACGCGGGCGGTGCGCGGCGAGTCCGTGTCCAGCACGGAGTCCGTACGCGCCAGATAGGCGTCCAGGACCTCGTCGCCGAGGATCTCCCAGCCGTCCTCGGGGCGGGACACGCGGTCGAGCGGGCCGACCGCGGCGATCTCGGCGGCGATCTCGCCGTCCGCCGGGGGGACGATCTGCGAGCCGTCGCCGAGGTAGACCTTGTAGCCGTTGTCGCGCGGCGGATTGTGGCTGGCGGTCACCTCGACGCCCGCGACGGCGCCCAGGTGCCGGATGGCGTACGCGAGCACGGGGGTGGGGAGCGGGCGGGGGAGCACCGCCGCGCGCAGGCCCGCGCCGGTCATCACGGCCGCGGTGTCGCGGGCGAAGTCGGCGGACTTGTACCGGGCGTCGTACCCGACGACGACGAGACCGCCGCCCTGTCCCTGCGCCTTCAGATACGCGGCGAGCCCGGCCGCCGCGCGGATGACGACCGAGCGGTTCATCCGCATCGGGCCGGCCCCCAGCTCACCGCGGAGTCCGGCGGTGCCGAACTGCAGCGTGCCGGCGAACCGTGCGGCGAGCTCGTCGGCACTTTCGGCGGACCCGGACTCGATGAGCCGGGCGAGCTCGTCGCGGGTCTCGGGGTCGGGGTCCTCCGCCAGCCATGCCCTGGCCTGTGCGATGAGGTCCTGCTGCACGGTGTCCGCCTTCCTGCGGGTGCGTCGTGGGTGGGTGCGCGAGACCGGCCGGGGCCGGCTCAGATGCGTTCGAGGACCCGGGCCAGCAGCGAACCCATCCGGGTCGCCGAGTCCCGCCCCGCCTGGAGCACCTCTTCGTGGTTGAGCGGCTCCCCGCTCAGCCCCGCCGCGAGGTTGGTGACCAGCGAGATGCCCAGCACCTCGGCACCGGCCTCGCGCGCGGCGATGGCCTCCAGCACGGTGGACATGCCGACCAGGTCGCCGCCCATCACGCGGACCATGTTGATCTCGGCCGGGGTCTCGTAGTGCGGGCCGGTGAACTGCACGTACACGCCCTCTTCGAGGGTCTCGTCGACCTCCTTGCAGAGCGCGCGCAGCCGCGGCGAGTACAGATCCGTCAGGTCGACGAAGTTGGCGCCGACGATGGGGGAGGACGCCGTCAGGTTGATGTGGTCGCTGATCAGCACCGGCTGACCGGGGCGCATGCCCTCGCGCAGACCGCCGCAGCCGTTCGTCAGGACGACGGTTCCGCAGCCCGCCGCGACGGCGGTACGGACCCCGTGCGCGACGGCGGCGACGCCCCGGCCCTCGTAGAAGTGGGTGCGGCCGAGGAAGACCAGGACGCGCTTCTCACCGATCTTGTACGAGCGGATCGTGCCGCCGTGCCCCTGTACGGCGGGCGCCGGGAAGCCGGGCAGCTCGGTCACCGGGAACTCGGCCTCCGGGGTGCCGAGCGCATCGCCGGCGGGTGCCCAGCCGGAACCCATCACGAGCGCGACGTCGTGGGTCTCGGCGCCGGTCAGCTCGCGCAGGCGGGCGGCGGCGTCGGCGGCGGCGGCGTACGGGTCGCCCTGGATGTGGTCCGGAATAACTGATGCGTTCACGCGGACGAGGGTAGCCGGTGATTCCCTACGCGCGTAGATGCCCAGGAACAGAGTCTGCGCGAACTTACTCGTACTTTCACACAAAAAGGCTGGTCGACCGGGTCAGCAGGGGCGCTTGCGCAGTTCCATCACATAGTCGTGCGGGGCGCCCGAGGACTCCGCCGCATCGGCGATCTCGCCCAGATAGCGGGCGGACGGCAGCCCGCCCTCGTAGCCGTTGAGCACATACATCCAGGCCGGCTCCTCGCCGTCCAGGGTGTGCACCCGCACCCGCATCCGGCGGTAGATGTCGAGGCCGACGCCCTCCCACCGGTCCATGGAGTCCTCGTCCATCGGCGCCAGGTCGTACAGCGCCACGAAGACCTGGGAACGGGGTGCCTCCACCACCGTGGCGAGCGCGCCTTCCCAGCCCATCTGCTCCCCGCCGAAGGTCAGCCGCCAGCCGTTGAGCCAGCCGGTGCCGCGCAGCGGGGAATGCGGTGCGCGGCGCGTCATCAGCCGCGCGTCGAGGTTGCCGGCGTACGCGGCGTAGAGCGACATGGGTTCGAGGGTACGGGAGGGGAAGGGGAGAACGTCGACTCCGGTGCGGAAGACCCCTTACGGGGTTCCGCGGGCCGCCCCGGGCCCCGGCGCGCACGCCCCGGCGCACGTATGGAGGGCCCCGGGGCGAAGCACCTTGGCGCGTGCGGGACAATGAAGTACGTACTGCATTCCCCCGGGGCGCTCCCCCGGACCCCCGGCCGGGGCAGCAGACGGCCGCGGGATGACATACGCGAGGCGGACTTTTCGTGACCCGGATCGTGATCATCGGCGGCGGACCCGGCGGCTACGAGGCGGCGTTGGTGGGCGCCCAGCTCGGTGCGGAGGTGACCGTCGTCGACTGCGACGGCCTCGGCGGCGCGTCCGTGCTCACCGACTGCGTGCCCTCGAAGACCCTGATCGCGACGGCGGAGGTGATGACCACCTTCGACTCCTCGTACGAGGAGCTGGGGATCATCGTCGCGGACGACACCCCGCACGTGGAGCAGGCCGCCCGCGTCGTCGGCGTCGACCTCGGCAAGGTCAACCGGCGGGTGAAGCGCCTGGCGCTCGCCCAGTCGCACGACATCACCGCCTCCGTCACCCGGGCCGGCGCCCGCGTGATGCGCGGCCGCGGCCGGCTGGACGGCCTCCAGGCCGCCGACGGCTCCCGCAAGGTCGTCGTGACCGCCGCCGACGGCACCGAGGAGACCCTCACCGCCGACGCCGTGCTGATCGCGACCGGCGGCCACCCCCGGGAGATCCCGGACGCGCTCCCCGACGGCGAGCGCATCCTGAACTGGACCCAGGTCTACGACCTCGACGAGCTCCCCGAGGAGCTCATCGTGGTCGGCTCCGGCGTGACCGGCGCCGAGTTCGCGGGCGCCTACCAGGCGCTCGGCTCGCGCGTCACCCTCGTCTCGTCCCGCGACCGGGTGCTGCCGGGCGAGGACCCGGACGCCGCCGCCGTGCTGGAGGACGTCTTCCGCCGCCGCGGCATGAACGTCATGGCCCGCTCCCGCGCCCAGGCCGCCAAGCGCGTCGGCGACCGGGTCGAGGTCACCCTCGCCGACGGCCGGGTCATCTCCGGCTCGCACTGCCTCATGGCGGTCGGCGCGATCCCGAACAGCGCGGGCATGGGCCTGGAGGAGGCCGGGGTCCGGCTCAAGGAGTCCGGCCACATCTGGACCGACAAGGTCTCCCGCACCAGCGCGCCGGGCGTGTACGCGGCCGGTGACGTCACCGGGATCTTCGCCCTCGCCTCCGTCGCCGCCATGCAGGGCCGGATCGCGATGTACCACTTCCTCGGCGACGCGGTGGCCCCGCTGGACCTGAAGACGGTCTCCTCGAACGTCTTCACCGACCCCGAGATCGCCACCGTCGGCTACACCCAGGCCGACGTCGACGCCGGCAAGATCGACGCCCGGGTGGTCAAGCTGCCGCTGCTGCGCAACCCGCGCGCCAAGATGCAGGGCATCCGCGACGGCTTCGTCAAGATCTTCTGCCGTCCCGGCACCGGCATCGTGGTCGGCGGCTGTGTCGTCGCGCCGCGCGCGAGCGAACTCATCCACCCGATCTCGATCGCGGTCGACAACAATTTGACGGTAGAACAGATCGCAAACGCTTTCACCGTGTATCCGTCCCTGTCGGGTTCGATCGCGGAAGTGGCCCGGCAGTTGCACACCCGTAAGCGCGCCGGCGAGGCGTAAGCGCCTTCGGGAACCCGGTATTCCCCGGCAACTCCCGGCGGCTCGGGCGGTGTGACGATCGCCGTCCGATCAGTACGGAACAACAACGGGGCCGCCTATACCACTTGGCGGCCCCTTGTATGTGCAACTTCCGCTATTCGGTGCAAACTGCTGAAAAGACTCGGGCGGTCACGTTACTGTCAGTTTCGTGTTCGCTGCAGAACGTCGTCAATTGATCCTCGAAATGGTGCGTGCCAACGGGGCGGTATCGCTCCGTGAGCTCGCCCGCGTCGTCCAGACCTCCGAAGTGACCGTACGGCGGGACGTGCGGGCACTGGAGGCAGAAGGACTCCTCGACCGCCGGCACGGCGGTGCGGTACTGCCGGGCGGCTTCACGCGGGAGTCCGGCATTCCGCAGAAATCCCATCTCGCCACCGCCGAGAAGACGGCCATCGCCGACCTGGCCGCCGGTCTCGTGGACGAGGGCGAGGCCATCGTCGTCGGCGCCGGTACGACCACGCAGGAGCTGGCCCGCCGGCTCGCGCGGATCCCCGGTCTGACCGTCGTCACCAACTCCCTCCTGGTCGCCCAGGCGCTGGCCCATGCCAACCGGGTGGAGGTGGTGATGACCGGCGGCACGCTGCGCGGTTCCAACTACGCCCTGGTGGGCAGCGGCGCCGAGCAGTCCCTCCAGGGGTTGCGGGTCTCGCGCGCGTTCCTCTCCGGGAGCGGGCTCACCGCGGAGCGCGGTCTCTCCACGTCCAACATGCTCTCCGCGAGCGTGGACCGGGCGCTGGTGCAGGCGGCCGCCGAGGTGGTGGTCCTGGCCGACCACACCAAGCTCGGCGCCGACACCATGTTCCAGACGGTGCCGACGGACCTCATCACCCGCCTGGTGACGGACGAGCCTCCGGGCCACGACGACCGCGCCGCCACCGAGCTCCAGGCCCTGGCGGACCAGGGGGTGCAGATCGCGGTGGCCGGCGCGGGGAACGGCCCCACGGCGACCGAGCCCCTTCCGCACGGCCGCCAGGGCCGCCGCGACATGCCGCTGCCCGGGCAGCGCCGTACGCCGCACGGCGGCCCCGGGGGCCAGAGCTCCCAGCAACTACGGGGCGCGGCGTCCCTGGCGGAGCCTGGCCAGGGCCCGGGAGACCGGGCGAGGGTCGCGGACCTGCGGCGCCGGTAGGGCCGGGGCGGAACCCCGGCCGGGGAAAGGGCGGGCAGGGGAACGGCCTCGCGCAGCGGACCGCGACGCACCGCCCCCACCCGCTCAACACACCTCCGCGTGCGGCCCCTTCAGCCCCTGCAAGGTCAGCATCAGCAGCCGCCCCGCCAACTCCGGGTCGTCCGGCGCCTGTTCGGCGGCCAGCGCGATCGCGTTCGTCAGCTGCAACAGATCGTCGATCGACACGTCCGGCCGCACGGCCCCGTTCGCCTGCGCCCGCACCAGCAGCACCGCCCCTGCCTCGCGCAACGGCACATTGCACTGCGCCAGGGCCGAAGTCTCGTCCCGCGACGTCGACATGAGCGCCTGGGCCAGCCCCCGGTACTCACCCGCGTGAGTGATGATCGCACCCAGCCACTCCACCAGGGCCCGGCACGGATGCTCCGCCGCCGCGAGCTCACGGGAGCGGGTGATCAGGGACGCCAGGGCCTCCTGGAAGACCGCGTTCATCAGCGCGTGCCGGTTCGGGAAGTGCCGGTACAGCGTGCCGATCCCCACGCCCGCGCGGCGCGCGACGTCCTCCAGGGACGCGTCGGTGCCGTGCTCCGCGAAGGCGGTCCGGGCCTCGGCCAGCAGCCGGTCGTAATTCCTGCGCGCGTCGGCCCGCATGGGCCGGGGCGGCGTCTGTGCCGTACTGCTCGCCATGGCGCGGTCATCCCTTCTTCCGCCTCGGGGTCCAGGATGCCACCGCGCGTCCGGGGGAGTGACCGCACGGCGAGGGCCCCTGCGCAGTCGTACGACCTCGCAGGGGCCCTCGCCGGTACGGGTACCGCCCGGTCAGTCCTTGATCTCGCAGATGACGGCGCCGGAGGAGACCGAGCTGCCGACCTCGGCGGCGAGGCCCTTGACGGTGCCGGAGCGGTGCGCGTTCAGCGGCTGCTCCATCTTCATGGCCTCCAGGACGACGATCAGATCGCCCTCCTGGACCGCCTGGCCCTCCTCGACGGCGATCTTGACGATGGTGCCCTGCATCGGGGACGCCAGGGTGTCGCCGGAGACCGCCGAGCCGCTCTTCTTCGCGGCACGGCGCTTGGGCTTGGCGCCCGCGGCGAGCCCGGTACGGGCCAGGCTCATGCCGAGCGAGGACGGGAGGGAGACCTCGAGGCGCTTGCCGCCGACCTCGACGACGACCGTCTCGCGGCCGACCTCCTCCTCGGCCTCCGCGTCGGCGGTGGCGGTGAAGGGCTTGATCTCGTTGACGAACTCGGTCTCGATCCAGCGGGTGTGGATCTGGAACGGCTCGCTGGTGAAGGCCGGGTCGACGACGACCGCGCGGTGGAAGGGAATGGCGGTGGCCATGCCTTCGACGTTGAACTCGGCCAGCGCACGGGCGGCACGCTGGAGCGCCTGCTCACGGGTCGCGCCGGTCACGATCAGCTTCGCCAGCAGCGAGTCCCAGGCGGGGCCGATGACGGAGCCGGACTCGACGCCCGCGTCCAGGCGGACACCGGGACCGGTCGGCGGGGCGAAGGTGGTGACGGTGCCCGGGGCGGGCAGGAAGCCGCGGCCCGGGTCCTCGCCGTTGATCCGGAACTCGAAGGAGTGCCCGCGCACGGCCGGGTCGCCGTAGCCGAGCTCCTCGCCGTCGGCGATGCGGAACATCTCGCGTACGAGGTCGAGGCCGGTGACCTCCTCGGTGACCGGGTGCTCGACCTGGAGGCGGGTGTTGACCTCCAGGAACGAGATGGTGCCGTCCGTGCCGACGAGGAACTCCACCGTGCCGGCGCCGACGTAGCCGGCCTCCTTGAGGATGGCCTTGGACGCCGCGTACAGCTCCGCGTTCTGCGCCTCGCTCAGGAACGGGGCCGGGGCCTCCTCGACCAGCTTCTGGTGGCGGCGCTGGAGCGAGCAGTCACGGGTGGAGACCACGACGACGTTGCCGTGGCTGTCGGCCAGGCACTGCGTCTCGACGTGGCGCGGGCGGTCGAGGTAGCGCTCCACGAAGCACTCGCCCCGGCCGAAGGCCGCGACGGCCTCACGGACCGCGGAGTCGTACAGCTCCGGGATCTCCTCCAGCGTGCGCGCCACCTTCAGCCCGCGGCCGCCGCCGCCGAAGGCGGCCTTGATCGCGATCGGCAGCCCGTGCTGCTCGGCGAAGGCGACGACCTCCTCGGAACCCGAGACCGGGTCGGGCGTGCCGGCCACCAGCGGGGCCCCGGCGCGCTGCGCGATGTGCCGCGCCGCGACCTTGTCGCCGAGGTCCCGGATCGCCTGCGGCGGCGGGCCGATCCAGGTCAGGCCCGCGTCCAGCACGGCCTGCGCGAATTCGGCGTTCTCCGACAGGAAGCCGTAGCCCGGGTGGATCGCGTCGGCCCCGGAGTCCTTGGCAGCCTGGAGCACCTTGGCCATGTCGAGATAGCTGGCGGCCGGGGTGTCACCGCCCAGAGCGAATGCCTCGTCGGCCGCACGCACATGCAGAGCGTCGCGGTCCGGGTCTGCGTAGACGGCCACGCTCCCGATCCCGGCATCCCGGCATGCCCGAGCAACGCGGACAGCAATTTCGCCACGGTTGGCGATGAGCACCTTGCGCACGATGGCTCCCTCCTTGAAACAAGCTGAGTTTAGGGACTACCGACACGGCCCTACGACCCGTCCCCAATGGTGAGCTTGCCCACACGGAGTGTGATTCGAGGCTTGCTCAAGTCGCGAAATCCCTTGTGGCACCACGGTACGCCGGGTTTCATAACCGCACAGTAGCCACGAGGTGTGGTCCAGGTCTCTGTTCGTACGGACTGCGACTTCTCGTGTTTCTTTGTCGAGTCCCCACTAATGGGCGAACGATTCTTTGCCCGACGTACTGGAGCCGCGACAAGGGGGCGTAGGGAGCGCACGCCCGCGCACGCCACGCGCGCGGAGTGAAACGCGGAGTGAAAGCGGAGATCGCCGGAACCCTTGTCCGGAGCATTACCCATGAGTAGGGTCCGCGCTATCGCACGTACTGCAGGTAACAGGGGGTGAGCACCGTGGTGCGCAGACCGGTGGCGTTCGTGGCCGCGATCGTGCTGTTCGTGGAGGCCGTGGGCGTGGTGCTCGTCAACGGCGTCCTGGCGACGGTCGTGAAGAACCAGGACATGTCACTGGCCGGGACGGACCCCGAGGTCGTGTCCGACGGCACCTGGGTGATGGGCGGCGTCTTCGGCTTGTATCTGGTGCTGTGCGGGCTGCTCCTGCTGGTGGCCGGCGTCCGGGACCGGGCCCCCGGCCGTCTCGCCCGCATCGTCCTGATCGTCTGTGCCGTGGTGCACGGGGTGCTGGGCGCGCTGACGGTCGGGCTGGTCGGCTGGGCCGCGTTCGCGGTCCTGATGGTGGTGCTCGGACTGATCGTGCTGACGCTGGTGGCGTACGGCGCTCCGTCGGACGAGCCCGCCGACGGCGCCGGAACGGATGCTCCGGCCCCGGCCTGATCCGGAGCGCCCGTCCGGGCGGCGCCCGTCCGGGGCCGGGCGGCGCCTGTCCGGAGGGCGTCGGCTCAGGCCCAGAGCTCGGTGACGGAGATCCCCAGCTCGCCCAGCAGCCGGCGCAGCAGCGGCAGCGAGAGCCCGATGACATTGCCGTGGTCGCCCTCGATGGAGTCGACGAACGGTGCCGAACGGCCGTCCAGGGTGAAGGCGCCCGCGACATGGAGCGGCTCGCCGGTGGCCACGTAGGCGGCGATCTCGGCGTCCGTCGGTTCGCCGAAACGGACGGTCGTGGAGGCGGTCGCCGAAGCGGTGCGTCCGGTCCCCGTGTCGGTCACGCTGTGGCCGGTCCGCAGCACACCGGCCCGGCCGCGCATGGACTTCCAGCGGGCGATGGCCTCCTCGGCGTCGGCGGGCTTGCCGAGCGCCTCGCCGTCGAGTTCGAGCACCGAGTCGCAGCCGATGACCAGGGCGCCCGCCGCCTCCGCCCGGCCGGCCACCGCGGCGGCCTTGGCCTCGGCGAGCACGAGCGCCAGCTCGGCCGGTGTCGGGGCGCTCAGCGCGTCCTCGTCCACCCCGCTCACGATCACCTCGGGCGCGAAACCGGCCTGCCGCAGCAGACCGAGACGGGCGGGGGAGGCGGAGGCGAGCACGAGACGGCGCTGATCAGTCATACACGTCATCGTAGAAGAGCCGGGCGGGCCCCGGCCGCGGTCAGCGGATCCCGACCGCGAGCATCCCGATCATCATCGCGAGAGCGAGCAGCAGCCCCGCGCGACGCATCATGGCCTGGGCGTCGCGCAGTTCCTTCGGCGGCTTGTTCTCCGGGTCGGACCACAGCATGGAAACGATCCTGCTGCCGCGGCGGGCGGTGCGCCTGAGTACGGGTACTCAGCCGCCGTGGTGCGTACGGACCAGATCGTTCCCGGACGCACCGGAGGTCCGGACCAAAGGGCCCGGACCTCGGGAAACGTGCGTGGGGGAGACTCCGGCGGCTACCCGGGCCAGTACGTCCGGGCCCAGGCCCGCGGCCCCGGCAGATGGCGCGTGCTCCGGGCGATGCGTCCCGGGTCGGACCACTGGCCGGGCAGCGGCGGCCCGCCGGCCGGCGCGTCGGACGCCGTCGCCGCCGCGCGCGCCCGCACCACCGCCAGCGCGGCGGCCAGCTCCTCAGGGGTCGGGTTGCCCCGTACGACCTTGATCATGGCCAGGACCCTTTCTAGAGGGGGATGTTGCCGTGCTTCTTCGGGGGCAGCGACTCCCGCTTGGTACGCAGCTGGCGCAGCCCCTTCACGATGTGGGCGCGGGTGTCGGACGGCATGATCACCGCGTCGACGTAGCCGCGCTCGGCCGCCACGTAGGGGTTGAGCAGGGTGTCCTCGTAGTCGGCGATCAGCTCGGCGCGGGTGGCGTCCTGATCCTCGGCGGCGGCGATCGTCCGGCGGTGCAGGATGTTCACCGCGCCCTGCGCGCCCATCACCGCGATCTGCGCGGTCGGCCAGGCGAGGTTGATGTCGGCGCCCAGGTGCTTGGAGCCCATGACGTCGTACGCGCCGCCGAACGCCTTGCGGGTGATCACGGTGATCAGCGGGACGGTCGCCTCGGCGTAGGCGTAGATCAGCTTGGCGCCGCGGCGGATGATGCCGCCGTACTCCTGATCGACGCCGGGCAGGAAGCCGGGGACGTCGACGAAGGTCAGCACGGGCACGTTGAAGGCGTCGCAGGTGCGGACGAAGCGCGCGGCCTTCTCGCTGGCGTTGATGTCCAGGCAGCCCGCGAACTGCATCGGCTGGTTGGCGACGATGCCGACCGGGTAGCCCTCGACGCGCCCGAAACCGGTGATGATGTTCGGCGCGAACAGGGCCTGGGTCTCCAGGAACTCGCCGTCGTCCAGCACGTGTTCGATGGCGGTGTGCATGTCGTACGGCTGGTTGGCCGAGTCCGGGATGAGGGTGTCGAGCTCGCGGTCCTCGTCCGTGGTGGCGAGGTCCGCCGTCTCGGGGAAGGCGGGGGCCTCGGACAGGTTGTTGGAAGGCAGGTACGACAGCAGCGACTTGACGTACTCGATGGCGTCCTTCTCGTCGCCCGCCATGTGGTGCGCCACACCGGAGGTGGTGTTGTGGGTGCGGGCGCCGCCGAGCTCCTCGAAGCCGACGTCCTCGCCGGTGACCGTCTTGATGACGTCGGGGCCGGTGATGAACATGTGCGAGGTCTGGTCGACCATGACCGTGAAGTCGGTGATCGCGGGGGAGTAGACCGCACCGCCCGCGCACGGGCCGACGATCAGCGAGATCTGCGGCACGACACCCGAGGCGTGCACATTGCGGCGGAAGATCTCCGCGAACAGCCCGAGCGCGGCCACGCCTTCCTGGATCCGGGCGCCACCGCCGTCGTTGATGCCGATGACCGGGCAGCCGGTCTTCAGCGCGAAGTCCATCACCTTGACGATTTTCTCACCGTAGACCTCGCCGAGCGAGCCGCCGAAGATGGTGAAGTCCTGCGAGTAGACGCAGACCGGGCGGCCGTCGACCGTGCCGTAGCCGGTGACGACGCCGTCCCCGTACGGGCGGTTCTTCTCGATGCCGAAGTTGGTGGAGCGGTGCCGGGCGAATTCGTCGAGCTCGACGAAGGAACCCTCGTCGAGCAGCAGGCCGACCCGTTCGCGCGCGGTCAACTTGCCCTTGGCGTGCTGCTTCTCGACCGCGCGCGCGGAGCCCGCGTGCGTCGCCTCGTCGATCCGGCGCTGCAGGTCCGCGATCTTGCCAGCGGTCGTGTGGATGTCGGTCTCTTCCGGCTCGGACATCGGGTGGCGGCTCCCTGCCTGGTCACGGGGACGACTGTGCTGCTGATCAGGTGCAGAACACCTACTGATCCGTAGGGCGCAGAACACCTACTGATCCGTAGGGTATCGGCGCGGATACGGATCGGCAGTGCGTCGTTTGCCACACCTAGTCTGGCTTGCATGACACCTTCGGATGCGCCACGGAACCGTTGGTCGGACCTGGACCGGCCACCCCTGAACGTCCCCGCGCTGCGCCGCGGACTGCTGCGGCCGGGCGGACTGTGGACCTCGCTCGACGTCGTGGAGACCATCGGCTCCACCAACTCCGAGCTGGCCCGCCGTGCGGCGGGCGAACTCGACGAGGGCACCGTGCTGGTCGCCGAGGAGCAGACCGCGGGCCGCGGCCGGCTCGATCGCACCTGGACGGCTCCGGCCCGTTCGGGCCTCTTCTTCTCCGTCTACCTGGAGCCGGGCGATATCCCCGCCGAGCGGTGGGGCTGGCTGCCGTTGCTCGCGGGCGTCGCCACGGCGACCGGCCTGGCGCGGGCCGCGGGCGTCGACACGGCCCTGAAGTGGCCCAACGACCTCCTGGTGACAGTGGAGGGCGAGGAGCGCAAGGCGGGCGGCATCCTGGCCGAGCGCGCCGGGGACGGTGTCGTCGTCGGCATCGGCCTCAACGTCTCCCTGCGCGCCGAGGAACTGCCCGCCCCCACGGCCGCCTCACTGGCCCTGGCCGGGGCCGTCTCCACCGACCGCGAGACACTGCTGCGGGCCGTGCTGCGCTCGCTGGAGCACTGGTACGGCCAGTGGCGCGCGGCGAACGGCGACGCGGCGGCGAGCGGCCTCCAGGAGGCGTACGCGGCGGGCTGCGCGACGCTCGGCCGGACGGTGCGCGCCCAGCTGCCCGGCGACCGCACGCTCGTAGCCGAGGCCGTGGCGATCGACGGCGACGGCCGCCTGATCCTGTCCACCGACGACGGCCTCCAGGAACCCGTCTCGGCCGGCGACATCGTCCACCTGCGGGGCGTGGGGGGCGGGCTGGTCTGAGGCGGCGGGTGGGGACCACTGCGACATGTACGGGGTACGCCGCACCGCTCGCCGGTGCCGCCCCGCCGAGCCTTCCGCCTCACCCGAACACGTGCCCGGGGGCATGAATCCATGCCCTCCTGCAAACCACCCACCGGCCGTCACCACCTACGCCCCCTGGCTCGCCCGTGATCCGTTCCGGGAGGCCCGGGGGTACGAATCCGTGCCCTCCTGGAAACCACCCACCGACCGTTACCACCCACGCCCCCCGGCTCACCCGTGATCCGTTTCGGGAGGCCCGGGGGTATGAATCCGTGCCCTCCTGGAAACCACCCACCGGCCGAAACCACCCACGCCCCCCGGCTCACCCAGGAACATTCCCGGATGCCATAGGGGCGTGAGCCACGGCACACCTGCCGTATCGTTGAGGCGATCCACCGACAGAGAGATCGGCAGGGCAGTGCGCAGGGAACGGGCAGGAGGCGGCTGGTGACCGTCGACGACACGACCTCCGGTGCGGGCGCACAGCCCCCGTCGGGCCCTTCGGTCCACGCGACGCCGCATCACGAGGTCGACCATACGGCGGAACCGACCGACGACCCCCTCGCGATCCGGCTGGAACAGCTGATCCTGGGCGCCGACCGTCGCTACACACCGTTCCAGGCGGCCCGCACCGCCGGTGTCTCGATGGATCTGGCCTCCCGGTTCTGGCGGGCCATGGGCTTCGCCGACATCGGGCAGGCCAAGGCGCTCACCGAGGCCGATGTGCTGGCGCTGCGCCGGCTCGCCGGTCTCGTCGAGGCGGGGCTGCTCAGCGAGCCGATGGCGATCCAGGTGGCCCGGTCCACCGGGCAGACCACCGCCCGGCTGGCGGAGTGGCAGATCGACTCCTTCCTGGAGGGGCTGACCGAGCCGCCCGAGCCCGGCATGACCCGTACCGAGGTCACGTACCCGCTGATCGAGCTGCTGCTCCCGGAGCTCCAGGAGTTCCTGGTCTACGTGTGGCGGCGCCAGCTGGCCGCCGCCACCGGGCGGGTCGTGCAGGCCGCCGACGACGAGGAGATGGTCGACCGCCGCCTGGCCGTCGGCTTCGCCGACCTCGTCGGGTTCACCCGGCTGACCCGGCGGCTGGAGGAGGAGGAACTCGGCGAGCTGGTCGAGGCCTTCGAGACCACCTCGGCCGACCTGGTGGCCGCCCACGGCGGCCGCCTCATCAAGACCCTCGGCGACGAGGTCCTCTTCGCCGCCGACGACGCGGGCACCGCGGCCGAGATCGCGCTGCGCCTGATCGAGGCGATGACCCAGGACGAGACCATGCCGGCGCTGCGCGTGGGCATCGCGTTCGGCACGGTCACCACCCGGATGGGCGATGTCTTCGGTACGACCGTGAACCTCGCCAGCCGGCTGACGTCGATAGCGCCGAAGGACGCCGTGCTGGTGGACGGCGCCTTCGCCGAGGAGCTGACCCGTACCGGCGACGCCCCGGCCTCCGAGGCGCAGGCGGCGGAGGAGGCCGCGGTGGCCGAGAAGGAGCGTCAGGAAGGCATGGAGCCGACCGCCGCGCCCACGTACCGCTACGGGCTCCAGCCGATGTGGCAGCGCCCGGTGCGCGGACTCGGCGTGGTGGAACCCTGGCTGCTTGCGCGCCGCGGCACGTCCTGATTCCCGCACGTGCGTGATCCTGCCGATCCGGTCGGCCCCGGACGCCCCGGGGCCGCTGTCCGGGCCGCCCCATAGGATCCCTCCGGTAACGCTCGTTAACCGGAGGGGTGAAGTCATGACCGTCACGTCCGAGCAGCGGTTCGGGGAATTCGTCGTCGTACGGGTCCACGAGGGGCAGGAGCACGTCGCCGAGCTGGTTCTCGACCGGCCCAAGGCGATGAACGCCGTGTCCACGGACATGGCCCGCTCGATCGCCGCCGCCTGCGCCGCGCTCGCCGCCGACCCGGCCGTACGGGTCACCGTCCTCACCTCCAGCCACGAGCGGGCCTTCTGCGTGGGCGCGGACCTGAAGGAGCGGAACTCCTTCACCGACGCCGATCTGCTCCGCCAGCGCCCCACCGCCCGGTCCGCGTACACCGGGGTCCTCGAACTGCCGATGCCGACGATCGCCGCCGTGCACGGCTTCGCGCTCGGCGGCGGATTCGAGCTGGCGCTCTCCTGCGACCTGATCGTCGCCGACCGCACCGCCGTGGTCGGGCTGCCCGAGGTGTCGGTCGGCGTCATCCCGGGCGGCGGCGGCACGCAGCTGCTGCCGCGGCGGATCGGTGCGGCGCGCGCCGCCGAGCTGGTCTTCACGGCCCGGCGGGTGGAGGCGGCCGAGGCGCTCGACTCCGGACTCGTCGACGAACTGGTGGAGGCCGGACAGGACCGGGCGGCCGCGCTGGCGCTGGCCGGGCGGATCGCCGCCAACTCCCCGGTGGGGCTGCGGGCCGCCAAGCGGGCGCTGCGGCTGGGCCACGGCCTCGATCTGCGGGCCGGGCTCGAAGTCGAGGACGCCGCCTGGCGGTCGGTGGCCTTCTCCGGCGACCGGGCCGAGGGCGTGGCCGCGTTCAACGAGAAGCGGAAGCCGAACTGGCCCGGCGAGTGACGCAGCGTGACCTCTCGTCGCTGAAAGGGCGCGAAGTGCACGCGATGGACGTCTCAAACTGATCAAATCACCACAAAACTACATAAGCTGTAACGATGGGTGGTGATGATGCACGGCTGCGGGCCGTGGTGGCGCTTGCGCAGGCGATGGCGGCGGCACACACCCCGCGGGGGTCGTGGCGAGCGGCTGCGCTGGGGGCGTGCGAGGCACTGGGCGGCAGTTTCGCCGCGCTCTCCGTGTGGGAGCGCGGACGGGGGGAGCTGCGCGTCCTGGTGAACGCGGGCGAACGGGCCGAGGGGGAGGAGGAGTTCCCCGAGGCGGAGGCGTATCCGGTGCACCAGTTCCCGGAGATCACCGAGTTCCTGCACGAACGGTGGGCCGGGGGCGGTGAGCCGGACGCCTGGGTCGAGACCGCCGACGGCTCGGCGGAGGCCGCGCCGGGCGGGGGTGCGGCGCTGCGGGAGTACGGGAGCGGCTACGGCCGGGAGCGGGTGGCCGCCCTGCGCCGGCGCGGGCGCGGCTGCTGCGTGGTCGCGCCGATCGTGCTGCACGGGCGGGCCTGGGGTGAGCTGTACGTGGCCCGCCCGGTCGGGGTGCCGGTGTTCGGGCGGGCGGACGCGGACTTCGCGACCGTGCTGGCCGCGGTGGTCGCCGCGGGGATCTCCCAGAGCGAGCGGCTCGAAGAGGTCCGCAAGCTCGCCTTCAGTGATCCGCTCACCGGTCTGGCCAACCGCCGTGCCGTCGATGTGCGGCTGGACGAGGCGGTGGAGCGGCACCGGGAGGACGGGGCGGTGGTCAGCCTGGTCGTCTGCGATCTCAACGGCCTGAAGCAGGTCAACGACACCCATGGCCATGCGGTCGGCGACCGGCTGCTGGAACGTTTCGGCTCGGTGCTGTCCCGCTGTGGCGCCATGCTGCCCGGCGCCCTGGCGGCCCGGCTCGGCGGTGACGAGTTCTGTCTGCTCGCGGTGGGTCCGGAGGTGGACGACGTGGTCCGGGTGGCCACCGAACTCTGCGAGCGGGCTGGCGAGTTGGAGCTGGGTGACGGGGTGGCGTGCGGGATCGCCTCGACCGGTGACCCGATCGGTCCGGTGGTGTCGGCGCGGCGGCTGTTCCGGCTGGCGGACGCCGCCCAGTACCGGGCGAAGGCGGCCCGTTCGGTCAAGCCGGTGGTGGCGGGGCGCGACGACGAGGTGATCCGGCTGGCCGACGCGCCGCCCAGGTCCCCGCACGACCGCCGCCACCTGCGCGGCAGTCGCCCCTGAGGGGTGCGGTGATCGGTAAGGGGTCAACCGTACGACCACTAGTGACATGAAGGGATTCAATCCGTACGCTTCTGAATATGGATATGCATACAGTCGTGGTGGGGACGTCCGGTACCACCGCCCAGGACGTCATCGCCGTGGCCCGCGGCAACGCCCGCGTCGAGCTCTCCGCCGCCGCCGTCGACGCGCTCGCCGCCGCCCGCGAGATCGTGGACGCGCTCGCCGCCAAGCCCGAGCCGGTGTACGGCGTCTCCACCGGATTCGGGGCGCTGGCCAGCCGCCACATCAGCCAGGACCTCCGCGCACAGCTCCAGCGCAACATCGTCCGCTCGCACGCCGCCGGCATGGGGCCGCGGGTCGAGCGCGAGGTCGTCCGCGCGCTGATGTTCCTGCGGCTGAAGACGGTCGCCTCCGGGCACACCGGCGTACGCCCCGGGGTCGCGCAGACCATGGCCGACGTCCTCAACGCGGGCATCACGCCCGTCGTCCACGAGTACGGCTCGCTCGGCTGCTCCGGCGACCTGGCCCCGCTCTCCCACTGCGCCCTGACGCTGATGGGCGAGGGCGACGCGGAAGGCCCCGACGGCACCGTGCGCCCCGCCGGTGAGCTGCTCGCCGCCCATGGCATCACCCCGGTCGAGCTGCGCGAGAAGGAGGGCCTCGCCCTCCTCAACGGCACCGACGGCATGCTCGGCATGCTCGTCATGGCCCTGGCCGACCTGAAGACCCTCTACACGTCCGCCGACATCACCGCCGCCCTCTCCCTGGAGGCGCTGCTCGGCACGGACAAGGTGCTCGCCCCGGAGCTGCACGCCATCCGCCCGCACCCGGGCCAGGGCGTCAGTGCCGACAACATGCTGCGGGTGCTCGCCGGATCGGGCCTCACCGGCCACCATCAGGACGACGCGCCCCGCGTACAGGACGCCTACTCGGTGCGCTGCGCGCCCCAGGTCAACGGTGCCGGACGCGACACCCTCGACTACGCGGGGATCGTCGCGGACCGCGAGCTGGCCTCCGCCGTCGACAACCCCGTCGTCCTTCCCGACGGCCGGGTCGAGTCCAACGGCAACTTCCACGGCGCCCCCGTCGCGTACGTACTCGACTTCCTGGCGATCGTCGCGGCCGACCTCGGCTCCATCACCGAGCGCCGCACCGACCGGCTGCTGGACAAGAACCGCTCGCACGGGCTGCCGCCGTTCCTCGCCGACGACGCCGGGGTGGACTCGGGCCTGATGATCGCCCAGTACACCCAGGCCGCCCTGGTCAGCGAGATGAAGCGGCTCGCCGTGCCCGCCTCGGCCGACTCGATCCCGTCCTCCGCGATGCAGGAGGACCACGTCTCCATGGGCTGGTCGGCGGCGCGCAAGCTCCGTACCGCCGTCGACAACCTGGCCCGGATCGTCGCCGTCGAGCTCTACGCGGCGACCCGCGCCATCGAGCTGCGCGCCGCCGGGGGCCTCACCCCCGCGCCCGCCTCACGGGCCGCCATCGAGGCGCTGCGCGCGGCGGGGGTCCAGGGGCCGGGGCCGGACCGCTTCCTCTCGCCGGATCTGGCCGCGGCGGACGCGTTCGTCCGTGCGGGGAAGCTGGTCGCGGCGGTCGAGCCGGTGACCGGGCCGCTGGCGTAGGCCGCTCGCGGGCCTGTTCCGGACGACGTGCTCCAGGGCGTGTTCTAGACGAGCAGGGTGTCGGGGCGGCGTACCGAGTGGGAGACCAGCGCCGCTCCGATGCCCAGGAACGCCATGCCGCCGATCAGATACGGCCTGGTCCCGATCCCGGTCCCGGTGTCGGCCAGCCGCGGACCGGGACCGGTGTCCGTGGCGGTGGTGGCCGGTTGGCTCCGTGCGCCCGGCGCGGGCGTCGGCCGGTCCGTCGCGTTGGCGGACGGGACGAACCACAGGGCGGCCAGCAACGTGGCCGCGGCGGTGGCGGTCAGGAGCGGGCGGCGAGCGACGGCCACGGAATCGATCCCCCTTGTCACAGCCGTGAGTTAGGCATGTGCGGATGCTAGTGAAAGCAGCGGGTCGCGGGAAAGCCGGGGGCGCGGGGAGCTTACGCTCCGGCACATGAGCACTTCTGAGACATCACGGTTCGTTCGGCTTCGCGTCGAAATGGTGCTGGAGATCACCGACCCCGCCGCCCTCAGCGGCACCGCACTGGAGTCCATCGCCGCCGAGTACGGGGAACCGGGCGGCGAGTCCGCCGAGGAGCGCACGCGCGCCGAGACCGCCGTACGGGAGGACGGCGCGGAGGCCCTCGCCTCCCTCGTCGACCCCTTCGACCTGATCAGCGAGGTACCCGGGGTCGAGCTCGCCCAGGCGTCCTGGAGCAGCGAGACCGTCGACTACGACCCGGACGACCCGGACGCCTGGGACCTCGACGACGAGGACGACGAGGAGGACGGCGAGGAGGACGAAGCGGACTTCGAGAACGACGCCGAGGGTGGTGCCCGCGTCCCGCACAATGGGTGAGGGCGACGACGGTCACGTCGCCGCGCGCGGCGGGACCAGCAGCTGGTGAACACCGGCCCCGGACCGCTTCGCACGCGGTCCGGGGCCGGTGTCGTCCGCCGGTCGCCCCTACGCGATCGGCATCGGGAACCACCGCCACCGCGGACGCGTCGATGAGTGTTGTTCCCCACATCCTTCTTGGATGTGGAACGGAGGACCCTTTCCATGGGTTCTAGGACCATTGACGGGTTTCGCCGGCGACGGTGTTTCCGCTCGGGGATTTTGGGGATTCGGCAACGATGGAGAAGCGTGTGATGACGGACAGCAAGCGGCGCAGGGGCCTGATGGCCGCGTCCGCACTGCTCGGCGGCGTACTGGTGCTCACCGCCTGCAACGACGGCGACAGCAGTGCCGAGGGCTCGAAGAAGTCGCAGGCGGCCGAGGTCGACAAGGCGGCGGCCCAGGACGCGTCCGAGGCCCAGATAGCCATCGCGCCCAAGAACGGCGCGACCAACGCGAGCATCAACAACGACGCGAAGGTCACGGTCGCCAAGGGCACGCTCTCCGAAGTCACCATGACCACCGCGGCCGGGGCGGCCGTCAAGGGCACGCTCTCCGCCGACAACAAGAGCTGGAAGCCGGACGTCCAGCTGGAGCGCTCGACCACGTACAAGATCGCCGCGACGGCGAAGGACTCCAAGGGCCGCGAGGCGCACGAGAACTCCTCCTTCACCACCGTCTCGCCCGCCAACAGCTTCATCGGGAACTTCACCCCCGAGGACGGCTCCACGGTCGGCGTCGGGATGCCGGTCTCGATCAACTTCAACAAGGCGATCACGGACAAGAAGGCCGTCCAGGCCGGTATCACCGTGACGTCCAGCAGCGGCCAGCAGGTCGTCGGCCACTGGTTCAACTCGCAGCGTCTCGACCTGCGCCCCGAGAAGTACTGGCAGGGCGGCTCCACCGTCACCCTGAAGCTGGCGCTGGACGGCGTCGAGGGCGCGGACGGCGTCTTCGGCGTCCAGCAGAAGACGGTCACCTTCAAGGTCGGCCGCAACCAGGTCTCGACGGTCGACGCCAACACGAAGATGATGACCGTCACCCAGGACGGCAAGACGATCAAGACCATCCCGATCTCCTCGGGCTCCTCCTCCAACCCCACGTACAACGGGCAGATGGTGATCTCCGAGAAGTTCAAGGAGACCCGGATGAACGGTGCGACGGTCGGCTTCACCGACGACGACGGCAAGGGCGAGTACGACATCAAGGACGTGCCGCACGCCATGCGGCTGTCCACCTCGGGCACCTTCATCCACGGCAACTACTGGGGCGCGCGGTCGATCTTCGGCAGCGCCAACACCAGCCACGGCTGCGTCGGTCTCGCCGATGTGAAGGGCGCGGGCGACGCCAACCAGCCCGCCGCCTGGTTCTACAACAACTCCATGGTCGGCGACGTGGTCATCGTCAAGAACTCCCCGGACAAGACCATCACCCCCGACAACGGCCTCAACGGCTGGAACATGAGCTGGGCCGAGTGGACGGCGGGCTCCCAGGCCTGACCCGACCCCGGTCCGACTCCACGCGTCATCCCCGGCGCGGCCCGAATCCCGTACGGAGGCGGCGGCACCCGGATCCCCTCGGATCCGCGGTGCCGCCGCCTCCGGCGTTCGTGGGCCTTCTCGTCCGGCCGCCCCAGCGAGGGTGGGGAATCGTTCCTTTGGACTGTTCTGACATCAACTGTCCCCATGGATCAGCACCATTGAGCCGCGTCACGGACCAGGACGCGACCAGACCTGTCGCGTGGTGCGGTGCCCGAAGTGCCGCCGTCCGGTCCTCGGCGGCCGGGTCGCGGAAGGCCTGGACGAAACCGGTCCGCCGGAAGGCGGAGGAGCGCCGGTGGGAGATCATCGGTACATCAGCACCCAGTGGGAACGCCCCCGGGAGCAGGACGGGGAGGCGCAGCCTTGACGTGCGCCCACGGCTCGACGCCGGGGTGACGACGACGCGACGCGGAGCATCGACAGGGTCGTGGTCCAGTGCCTGCGAACCGGGGCTCGCGTGCCCGGCTCAACGGTGGGCCGGCGCGGTGGCGGCCCGGTGGGCGGTGAGGCCGCTGTGGCGGACCTGGCGCAGGCCCAGCGGGTCGGTGCACGGCTCGCCGTTCCCGCCGTTCCAGAGCGTGGTGCGGGGCAGGGCGTCGGGGCCCGAGAGCAACGAGCGCAGCCCGTACCAGGGTTGCAGCGGCAGCCAGCACAGCCCGTACAGCCAGCGCCGCAGCAGCAGCCAGGGCCCCGGGCGCCCGGCGTCGGGCAGTCTGACCACCCGTATCCCCATGATCAGTTTGCCCGCGCCGGCCCCGGTGAGCGAGGTGAGGACCACATGGTTGAGGAACGAGAACGCGAGCGCCGGGCCGAGCAGCAGGCCGACCGCCTCGGTGACTGCGGCCGTATGCACGTACGGCCGGGCCAGTAAGCCGGCGGCGACCAGGCAGAGATAGCAGTCGAGGCCGACCGCGAGATAGCGGCGCATGTCGCCCGCACGAGGCGGTACGCGCACCGTGTGCGGTGCGTGCGGTGCGGTGCGGTACCCGGGCGTGGGCGGGAGGGCCGCACGAGCCGTCGGCAGAGGCGGTACGGAGAGGTTCCGGGAGCGTCCCTCACCCCGTGGAATGGTCATGACGGCATCATGGCCGATGAGGCATCACCATGTGCCCGGTAACCGAACACACGCCGCCCGCGCCCCGCACTGCTCTCGCCGCCATGACCGCCGCCATCACCGCCGTGATCATCGCAGTGGTCGGTGTGCTCGGCACACTCCTCGCCCCGGTGTTCGCGCAACGGCTGACCGCGCGTCAGCGCGCCGAGGAGGCCCGACTGGCGGGCGGGCGGCGGAAGTTCGAGGAGCGGCGCGCCCACTGCACGGCCATGAACCGGGCCTCCCGGCAGTTCCACACCCTCCTCAAGGACGCCCTGCGCCGGATCCGCGACGGCGTCTACACGGAGCAGGAGCGCACCCAGCTGGAAGAGGCCCGCCCCGACCACCGCGACCGTTACGCCGAGGCGCAGATGATCGTCCCCGAACGGATACTCCAGACGTCCCACGATCTCAACCGGGTGCTCGCCGCCGGGGACGCCACCGCCAAACGCCTCGACCGTGGCCTCGCCCGCGACGGCGAGAACGTCGGACGGGCCCTGGAGGACCTGAAGGCGGCCGACCCCTGCCTCGACCGGATGTGGGAGCTGATGCGCCGGGACCTCGGGCCTGACTCGGCGTCGTGGGCCGGGGCCACCCACAGGGGCTCGGCTCCGTCGGCGAGGCCCCGCCCGCCCCTCGGCAGGCCACATCCGCCCGCCCCCTCAGCAGGCACCGAACGGCCACAGCCGGTACCGCGAATCCAGCCGGTACTCGCCCGCCCGCCCCACCGTCAGCCGCGTCCACTCGCCGTCCCGCCGCAGACATCCGCCGCCGTCCGCCCGCAGCCACGGCGAGTACGCGATCCGTACCGTCACCGACCCGGCGGCGGGCACCCGTACCACCAGGGACGCGTCGTCGCCGCGTACGACCGCGCCGGGCGCGGAGACCAGCGGCACCGCCCCGCGCACCCGGTAGATCCGCCACTCCGCGTCCCGCCACACCGGCTGCAGCCAGTCGATGCCGTGCCGGACGATCGCCGCCTCCGCCTCGGCGGGCCCGTCCGGCCTGCCGTTGTGCAGCACGACCAGACCCACGCCCCACCGGTCCAGCCAGGCCCGGTACGCCGCCGGGGTCGGCCGTTCCCCGTAGAACAGCCGCCCGCGCTCCACGTCGAGCTGCCGGTTCCAGCCGCGCGCCAGGTTCACGTACGGGGCGAGCACCGTGGCCTCGCGGTGGTTGCGGGCCGGTACGGCCTCCACCCGGGTCCGCTCGGCACCGAGCCGGCGCAGCTCGGCGACCACGCCGTCGGTGTGCTCCGCCCAGGCGGGCACGGTGCTGGAGACCCGCAGATCGTCATCGGTCTTGTCGATCAGCCAGCCCGAGGTGAACACCAGCGTCCCGGCGAGCAGCGCGGCCCGTACCCGTACCGCCGTACCGCCCCGCGCCCACCGGGGCAGCAGGGCCGCCGACGCCGCCAGCAGCACGGGCGGGCCGGCCATCCCCACCAGCCGCTCCACGTTCGTCCCGATGGGGGAGGGGACCAGGAAGGTCAGGACGACCCCGGCCGCGTACACCGGGCTCGCGAACCGGACCACCCGCCAGCCGCCCTCGCGCGGCGCCGCGCACCACAGAGCCGCGCAGGCCGCCAACGGCACCCACAGCCTGCCCGCCGCCATCGGCTGCTCGCCGGTGAAGGGGAACACCACGGTCGTCGCGGCCACCACCACGAACGGCGGCACGACCAGCCCGGCTGCCCGCCGCCACTGCCGGTCCAGCCCGTACGCCGCGCCCGCCACCACCAGGAACAGCCCCGCCACCGGGCTCGCCGCCGTCGCCAGCGCCGCGCATCCCGCCGCGACGCCCGTACGGCGCGGTACGTACACCAGCGCGACCAGCCCGATCGCGACGCCCAGCGCGAACGTGGTGCGCCCGGACGCGACATTGCACCAGAGCGCCAGCGAGCCCAGCACCGCGACCGCGACCGGCCACCGCACCCCGCCGCGTACACAGAGCCGCCCCAGCGCCCACGAGCCGCAGAGCCCGGCGGCGACGGTCACCGTCCGCACCCCGGACACCGCCATGAGCGGCGGGGCCAGCAGGCTGTAGTTGGCGGTGTGCATCCCGCCGTACCAGGAGAGGTTGTACGCGGACCCCGGGTGCCGGGAGGCGAAGCCGGCCCAGGCGAGCTGCGCCGCCAGATCACCGCCGCCGGTGGCCAGCGCCAGCGCCCACAGCAGGTACAGCGGCACGACGACGAGCACGGCGACCCCCGGCACCCACCACCGCGCCGGGACCCTGCGCGTACCGGTGGGATTCCGCCCGTCTTCCCTGCCGCACTCCCCGCCACGTTCCGCGTCGCGCGTCCCGGTGCTTTCGGTGATCCCCACCGGCACACCCTAGCGGCGCCGTTCGCACCGGTCGGCGGCGTGCGCACACCTGCACCGTGGTGCAGCTGGCTACACCACGGACCCGGGGGACCGTCCCCTCGTGGCGGCCGTCTCCGGCCAGCAGGATGGGGACATCACGAGACACCGTCCCCACCGCGAGACACCGTCCCCACCACGGAGGAACCCCATGAAGGCACTGCTCTGGTTCGTGCTCTGCGCGGCGATCGCCGCGAACGTCTCACTGAACTTCCTGACGGAGGAGAACGGTCTGCACATCGCGCTGAGCGTGGTCAGCGGAGTGGTCGTGCTCGCGTCCGGAGCGGGCCTGTGGATGCTGCGCCGCGAGGCCCGGCAGTAGCCCCGGCCGGCACTGCGCGGGTCCCGTTGCGAGGGCCACCGGGGCGGCTGGGACAATCGACCTGCCACAACGGTTCTGTACGTCGCCTCCGTGAGCCGCAGAGCGTGCGATGTCTGGGCGACGCCCTCAATGGGGAGGGGGACCGCTGACGCCTCCCGGGACGGGGGCGTCTTCGCGCGCGACGCCCATCGACGGAAGGTCTTGACCTGATGCAGGCCACCCCTGATTCCGTAACCCCGCACGCCACCGAGAACCGCGTCATCGAGCCGCTGTACGCCGAGATCCTCCGGCGCAACCAGGGCGAGAAGGAATTCCACCAGGCGGTCCGGGAGGTCCTGGAGACCCTCGGCCCGGTTCTCGCCAAGCGGCCCGAGTTCGTGGACGCCAGGATCATCGAGCGCATCTGCGAGCCCGAGCGCCAGCTCATCTTCCGGGTGCCGTGGTCGGACGACTCCGGCGACATCCACGTCAACCGCGGCTTCCGGGTCGAGTTCAGCAGCTCGCTCGGACCGTACAAGGGCGGGCTGCGCTTCCACCCCTCGGTCAACCTCGGCATCGTGAAGTTCCTCGGCTTCGAGCAGATCTTCAAGAACGCGCTCACCGGCATGCCCATCGGCGGCGGCAAGGGCGGCGCGGACTTCGACCCCAAGGGCCGCTCGGACGCCGAGATCATGCGGTTCTGCCAGTCGTTCATGACCGAACTCCACCGCCACCTCGGCGAGTACACCGACGTCCCGGCCGGTGACATCGGCGTCGGCGGCCGGGAGATCGGCTACCTGTTCGGCCAGTACAAGCGGATCACCAACCGCTACGAGTCCGGCGTCCTCACCGGAAAGGGCCTCGGCTGGGGCGGCGCCCAGGCCCGCACCGAGGCCACCGGCTACGGCTGTGTCCTGTTCACCGCCGAGATGCTCCGCAGCCGGGGCGAATCCCTCGACGGCCAGCGCATCGTCGTCTCGGGCTCGGGCAATGTCGCGATCTACGCGATCGAGAAGGCCCAGCAGCTCGGCGCGACCGTGGTGACCTGCTCCGACTCCACCGGCTACGTCGTGGACGAGAAGGGCATCGACCTCGCCCTCCTCAAGGAGATCAAGGAGGCGGGCCGCGGCCGCGTCTCCGAGTACGCGGAGCGCTGCGGCGAGCACGTCACGTACGTCCCCGGCACCGGCGTCTGGAACGTCCCCTGCGACGTGGCCCTGCCCTGCGCCACCCAGAACGAACTCCACGAGGCCGACGCGGTGGCCCTGGTGCGCCACGGTGTGAAGGCGGTCGCCGAGGGCGCCAACATGCCCACCACCCCGGAGGCCGTACGCGTCCTCCAGGAGGCGGGCGTCGCCTTCGCCCCCGGCAAGGCGGCCAACGCGGGCGGCGTGGCCACCAGCGCCCTGGAGATGCAGCAGAACGCCTCGCGCGACTCCTGGACCTTCTCCCACACGGAGGAGCGCCTCGCGGAGATCATGCGCCACATCCACGACTCCTGCTACACCACGGCGGAGCGCTACGGCAGCCCCGGCAACTACGTGGTCGGCGCCAACATCGCCGGCTTCGAGCTGGTCGCGGACGCGATGCTGGCCCAGGGCCTGATCTGACCCGACGGCCCCTCGACACCACAGTGGCCCGCCCGCCTC
>NZ_FMBW01000024.1 GCF_900091725.1 Streptomyces sp. DvalAA-43
ACGCGGGCGGCTGGCTACGGGGAAGGGGGACCGGGCTGCCGCTTGGTGACCGGTCACCACTGGGCTGAGGGTGACACGGCCTTGACGGCCGATCAGATCCGGTCATCCACGAACACTTTCCGACTTCACGTGCGTCAACTCTGCCGACCGGATAGGTTCTCTTCTGGTGGCAGACTCCCGGGGCCTGGACGGGGCGTCACTCCGAGGGAAGACGATGCCCACACAATCCCGCGCGGGCAGCTTTCTCGAAGGCGCGTCATTTCCGGGACCTGGATAAATTCTGCTCTGCCGTCAGATCACCTCTTCCGGTGCGAGAAAAGGAAATCAAAGTGACCGCAATGCCGCTGAGGCCGCATCAGCCCGAGGCCGTGGATGGGATCCTGCGTGTGCTCGCCAATCAGCCTGGCGAACCCGTTCCTGAGCAGGGCCTCCGTGCGCAGGTGATCGCTGCTACGGGGTCGGGAAAGACACGGGTCGGAGTGGAGGTCGCGAATCGCCTTTCCGCCCGGCGTGTGCTCGTCCTGGTGCCGACGCTCGATCTGCTGATGCAGATGGCCGGCGCCTGGCGGCGGGGCGGGCGGCGGGGCGCGATCGTCGGGGTGTGCTCGCTACGGGGCGCGGAGTCCGAGGGAATCCCCTGCACCACCGATCCCGGCGATCTGACGGAGTGGGTGCGGGACCTGGAGACGGTCACGGCGGTAGCGACCTACGCGTCGCTGGGGACGCTTCAGCGGGCGCACGCGGCGGGCCTCCCGGCGTGGGACCTGGTGGTGGTCGATGAGGCGCACCGGACGAGTGGCGAGCTGGGGAAGCCGTGGGCTGCTGTGCACGATCAGGCCCGGATCCCGGCGGCGCGGCGGCTGTACATGACGGCGACGGCGCGGATCTGGGAGGCGCCCGACCGTGAGGGCGGGGTGCCGCGTCTGGTGGCGAGCATGGACCCGGACAGTCCGATTTTCGGGCCGGTGGCCTACAGGCTGACGCTTTCGGAGGCGATCCGGCGGGGCATTGTGGCGCCGTATCAGGTGCTCTGCCTGGACATCCGCGATCCGGAGGTCTACGCCGAGCTGGCGGGCGGCGGGCTGGGGACGGGGGCGGCGCGGGCGGCGCGGCTGGCGGCGATCCAGAGCGGTCTGATGCGGGCTGCGGTCGAGGAGCGGGTGCGGCGGGTGCTCTCTTTTCACAGCCGGGTGTCCGAGGCGGAGGCGATGGCGGCCGGGGTGGTGGGGGTGGCGGCGCGCCTGGCCGAGGAGGACCCCGGCACCTACCCGGCGGCGAGTCGGGTGTGGGCGGACTGGCTCTACGGCGAGCACTCCCCCATGCATCGCCGGAAAGTCCTGGAAGAATTCTCCTCGGATTTCCTTGACGGGAATTCAGATATCCCCGCCGCGCTGCGTGTGCTCAGCTCCGTGAAGGTCCTCGGGGAAGGGGTTGATACGGCGGAGTGTGATGCGGTGCTTTTCGCGGATGCGCGCGGGTCGATGGTCGATATCGTGCAGATGGTCGGGCGTGCTCTGCGGACCAGTCCGGGGCGGGGAAAGCTCGCGACTTTGATCGTGCCGGTATTCCTCGGTCCGGACGAGGAAGCGGATGAAATGCTCACCTCCAATGCCTACTCGACTCTCGCGAAAATCCTCGGTGCTCTGCGGGCGCACGACACGGACACCGTCGAAACGCTGGCCGATCCTCGCGCCCGGAGCGGCCGGGAGCACCCGGCCGAGGAGGAGGAGGGCCAGGACCACGAGGACGCCGAGGACGCCGAGGAGTTCGGGGCGCGGGCCCAGGTGAGCGCGGGGGCGGCGGGGTTGGTGCGGTTCGGCGAGGAGCGTGACCCGGCGGTGCTGGCCGCCTTCGTGCGGCTGCGGGTCATCGACCCGGAGGGGATGTACTGGCGGCGCGGGATCGAGGCTGCGGCCCGGTGGCTGCGCGAGACGGGGAACGACCGGCTGCGGGTGCCGTACGCGTACGAGACGCCGGTGGAGTGGGCGGGGGTGGGCGGGTATCCGCTGGGGCGGTGGCTGGCCACTCAGCGGACCGCGTACGCGGACGGGTCGCTGGATGCCGAGCGCCTGGCGGAGCTGGAGGGGCTGGGGATGGTGTGGTCGGAGCGGGACGCGGCGTGGGAGGACGGCCTGATGGTGGCTCGGCTCTACGCCGAGGCGCACGGACATTTCCTGCCCCCGGCTACGGCGGTGTGGGGCGACTACCCCATCGGTGTGTGGGCGAAGAATGCCAGGGCGGCGGCGCGGCGGGCGCGGGAGAACGACGCGCTTCGGTCGGCCGGGCGCGCGGTGGTGTCGTCGGCCGGGGCGATGACGAAGGCGCGGCAGGACGAGCTGGACGCGATCGACCCGGGGTGGTGCCCTGCGTGGGACACGACGTGGCAGCGGCGCCTGCGGCTTGTCCAGGCGCATGTCCGGGCCGGTGGGGCGCTCCCGGCCACGGCCGGGGCGGTGGTCGTCCAGGGCGAGGACCTCGGACGGTGGGTCGCCGCTCAGCAGGACGCGGAGGCGTGGGGGCGGCTGGCGCCCGCGCAGCAGCTGCTGCTGGAGAGCCTCGGGGTCGAGCCGTCCGGGAAGCAGGCGGCACGGGGGCACGACGCGAGGTGGGCGCTCGGCCTGGAGGCCGCGCGGGCCTTTCACGCCCGTGAGGGGCACCTCCGGGTGCCCCGGAGGCACGTCGAGCACCTGGCGGTCGAGCCTGCGGCGTCAGACCGTCAGGGGGGCGCTGGCGAGGCTGTGGTGGTGCGGCTCGGCACGTGGATCGACAACGCCCGGCGGCGCGGCGACAAGCTCACCGGGCAGCGCCGTGCGGACCTCGATCAGCTCGGGATGACCTGGTAGACGGCCGGCGCGCAGAACGCCAGAGGGGCCCGGATCCGATGGGGATCCGGGCCCCTCTGGCGCCTCCGGGCACCGGGGCGGGTCGCCTCCCTATCGGGACCGGGCTCCCTTACGGATGCCCCGGTCGATCGTGGTACGCGCGACGCCGGACGCCCGCGCGATACCTCCTTGGCCTCCGCAGGCGTGTAGTCGGCGATCCAGCGGTGGGGCCGGGGTGTGGTGCGCGGGTCCGGCATGTCCCGGATGACCGCCGCGCGCAGGCCGGCCGCGCGGGCATGGAGCCGGTCGGATGTGCTCGCTGGTCGCATCCTTCTCAGGGCCTCGCCTGGGCCATCTCCTGGAGGAGGTACAGCATCCGGTCGGCGCGGCCTGGCGCGACGGGCATGCGGGGCGACCCGGTCTTGTGACCGATGTCGCCGCGCCAGGCTGCGGTCATCTGGCACAGGTCGTGACGGCGGCCGTAGCCGCTCGGGACCGGCCACGGAATCCCGAGCCTGCTCAGGCCGGCGGAGAGGTCGCCGAGGGCATCGGCCCAGACCACGACGGTGGCCGGGGCCAGTGCCGCGCGGATCTCCTCGGCGGCGGCCTCCGGGTCGACGGCGTCCTCGGGGATGCCCTTCGAGCGGGGCGGCACGAGGCGTAGCCGGGTATCGATCAGGGTGCGGCCGTCCGGGGCGAGCGCGGTGACGTGCGCGGCGGAGGGCGGACGGCGTCGGCCGGACGCGGTGGTGCCACGGGTGGTGTAGGTGGCGTGGAGGACGGCGAGGGCCTGGTGGTCCAGGAGGTCGGCGGCCTGGCGCTGGACGTGGGCGCGGCGGTCGGCGGCCTGGTGCTGGGCGGCGCGCAGGCGCTCGATGTGGGCGCAGGTCTGGCACAGGGGGCGGCCGGTGTCGCCCCACGGGGTGCAGGGCTGATCGGGGCGGGCCCCGCACTCGTCGCAGATGCGGTCGGCGGTCGTGCGGCGGGCGGCGGCTGCGGCGAGCTGCGCGACGCTGGACGACGTCGGCTCGGACTCGGAGACGAGGTACAGGTCGAAAACGCCTTTGCGGCCTGCGCCGTCGCGGCCCTCGACCCTGGCGCGGACCGGGCCGCCCGGCTGGCGCGGCATGGTCAGGCGCTGGAGCTGAGATTTCGTCATGTAG
The DNA here is from genome assembly GCF_900091725.1 of Streptomyces sp. DvalAA-43. GTDB lineage: Bacteria > Actinomycetota > Actinomycetes > Streptomycetales > Streptomycetaceae > Streptomyces > Streptomyces pulveraceus. The sequence continues at coordinate 3,986 of NZ_FMBW01000024.1, forward strand.
GTGCTGGTGGGGACCTCGCCCCAGTACGAGTAGCGGCGGACTTCCTCGTGATCCATGACCGGCCTTCCTTGTGCGTCGAATGCCCAACTAGCATAAGAATAATGCCAGTTGGTAGCTATTCTCCTGGTATGCGTCCATATATTGCGATCGAGATCGATGGTGTGCTCTCCCCGTACGCCGGGCCGCTGCCCGCCGGCCACCGCCTGCACGACGCCGAGTCGGCGGCCTGGCAGGAATGGGCCGCGATGGTCTACCCACGCCCGCGCAGCCTCCGGCTCGCCCTGGACCCGGCGATCGGCCGGGCCCTCGCGGACCTCCCGGCCGAGCTCACCCTGGCCTCCTCGTACACCCCGGCCGAGCTGGAGCCGCTGCTCCCCGCCCTGGGGTGGGAGTCGGTGCCGCCGCTGGTGCCGATGCCGCACACCTCCACCGTCCACTACATGCGGGTGGAGGACCCCGGACGGTCCCCCGACGCGGCGGGGGACCTGCACTGGCGGGCCGAGGAGATCGCCTCCTGGGCACGTACCCACGACCGGCCGGTGGCGTGGGTGCGGGCCCTGGACCACCACCGGGAGGAGCTCCGCCAGACCACCGCCTACCTCTCCGCGGTCGGCCCGGTCCTCGCGTACGCCGTCGACCCGGCCACCGGGATCACCCCGGCCGATCTCCGGGCACTGCGGGAGTGGGCACGGGAGATGGAGGCACTGCCGGAGCCGGTGCCGGTCGTGCCCCGGCGCTGCCGGGACTGCGGGGACCGGGGCACCACCGTGATCGACGGGCGCCGCATCGACCGCGTACACGGCGGCTGCGGCTCCTGCTGTGAGTGCTACTGCCCGGGGCCGACCGACGACGACGGCGGCGCATTCCAGCCGTGCGGCGACCTGATGAGGCAGCAGTGCTCCGCCTGCCGCTGCTGCCTGGTGTGCGTGGGATGCCACTGCCGCGAGTAGGCACCGGGCCGCCATCCCCACTCGGGGCGCCGACGCGCGCGGCCCCGCCGTCGCGCGAGTGGGAGTGGCCGGCCACCGGTCCCCGAGGCGCTCCCGCCCGCCCCGCCCCCACCCCTTCTCTCTTTTCGGTGGTCGGGCGGCAGGGGGTGCGCAGAGGGGATGTCAGCACCCGCCATGGCCTCCGCGTGCGTGGTGACCAGCACGGACGCCCGGCGCCCCGGAAGGCTGGGGCAGGAGATACCGCAGCAGGAGGCGCAAGGGATGCCCCAGGAGTCGCCGCAAGGGATCGGGTGAGCGTGACGTAGAGCCGTCGTACGCTCCGGTCCCGGTACGCCTGGGCCCGACGCCGCCGTGTGCAGCCGGGCCCCGCAGGAATCACAGAACCGTGTGCGGGCCATACCTCCAGGGTCCCGCGCGGCCATGCCGAGTGCGCCCAGGCCAGGGCTGAGCGGAGGAGCAGGACACCGCAGGAGCCCCGCCAGGTCGGGCGCCGCTCAATCGGCGCGGCTACCAGTCCCGAGGGTCCGCCGCGGGGGCGGGGGCGCGGCCGGGCGGGTGCCGAGTACGCCTCGGGCGCGTAGGTCGTCGAGGTCGGAGAGGCGCTCTCCGGGGAGAGCGTCGAGGAGGTCGGCCTGGGCGGCGCGGATGTTGTGCGCGGGAGCCTGGGGGCCGGTACCAAGAGCGCGGCGGGCGGTCACGCAGTCATCGTACGGGTGACGTGTCACCGGCCGCCCGGCCCTGGTCTGCGGTGGTCGGGTCTGTGGTCGGCCTATGCCGACTCGTGGTCGGGCCCGACCATGCGGCGAGTGAGTGCCCCATCGGGTGCGTCGACGGCGGCCTGGGCGGCGGCGACCGCTTCGGCCGGTTCCGCCGCGACCAGGTCGAGGTCGGGCTTCGGGCGGATCAGCGCGAACGGAGCGGATACGCGGCGCACACATCGTGTGGCGCCGCATCGGCACCCACGACATCTTCACCAGCCCCTGAATCGGTCAGGTGCTCAGGCGGCAGGAGCGCCAGCGGTGGCCGGTGCGGCTGATCAGTCCGCGGGCTTCGAGGCGGCCGAGCTGGTAGGCGACGGAGCTGGTGCTGGACAGGCCGACCCGCTCGCCGATCTGCCGGACGGACGGGCTCTCGCCGGTCTCGGCGATCCAGTCCCCGATCGCACGCAGAATCGCTTCCTGCCGGGAGGACAAGGCGTCGGGCCGGGTCATGCCGCACGCGTCCCGCGCTGCTCCTGGTGGTGGGCGAGCCGTCGCAGCTCGACCCGGGCGGCGGGTGTGCCGGGCGGGGTGGACCAGAACGGATGCCACTGGACCTGGGCGGACAGGTCCAGGAGGCGGCGGCGCAGGACGGTGGTGTGGCGGAGGCGGGGTTCGGCGAGCTGCCGGTAGGTGGCGAGCCAGTCGCACTGGGCCCGGACCAGGTCGTCGGGGTAGGGGTACGTCATACCTTGATTAGAGCACTTGTTCGATTTCTGGTGCGACCTGATCCGGGACAGTCCGCTCGAACGGATGACGGCGCCGGGCGGCCCGTGCCAGCCTGAACACATGACTGCACTGCCTCGGCGACGGGTGTACGGATCCGACCACGACGACCCCGACCCCTACGAGCAGCCCGGCCACGAGTACGTCGAGCTCGTCGGCGGCCCACTCGACGGCCAGCTCGTCGACGTCACCCGCTGGGCGCCTGCGGACCGGGCCGGCGGGGCCATGCTGATCACGAACAACGGCGCGTGCGGGGCCGGCGGCCGCGCCGAATACGAGGCACGTCCCGGCGAGCCCCGCCTGTGGGACTGGGCCGGGGACGTCCCCTGACCTAGGTCAGGGTCGGGCCGTGCGCTGAGCGGCAGCCAGGTCAACACACGCAGGATCCGTGCACTTTGCGCTCGCCCGCCCCACAACGGTACCCAACCCGGAGGGCTTGAGCGTGATGGCGACGTCGCCGGTGCCGGTGAGGCCGCACCGCGCCTCTCTGATCAAGTCCTCAAGCACGGCCAGGCGCAGCGCGGCCAAGCCGTGCTTGGCGACCTCGTCGTCGGTCCATGCTCTGCGGGCGACGTGGACGACCTCGGGGCCGTCGGTCTCGGGGTCGTCGGTCACGGGCGTCTCCTCGCTGGACTGCTCGGGGCAGCGTCTTTCGTGTGCTGCTGAATCTTAGGTCCGGTCCGACAGCTAAGTTGGGCGAGCGGGGAACTGGGCTTGTCAGGAGAGGAATTACGGTATGGCCGATGCGATGACACCGGATGGCATCCTGCGTGCCTGCGCCTTCCTGGAAGCTGTGTGGCGTGAGGACGACACGGCCATGGCCGCACTTCTGCGGCACGAACCAGGCGAGCAGCCGACACCGGTCCTGGTCGCGGACCTCGGCGACCTCATCATGCAGGCAACACTGCCCGCCCGGCTCGGCATCCACGACGGCATGCCCGCGGACGAACTCGCGGCCGCGACAGAGAAGCTGAACACTGATCCGACCGCGCAGGTGTCCATCGTGCTCAGCGAGACCCTCAAGTCCCTCGCACCGACCGCCGCACCGGAGCAGGCCGCGATCATCGCCCGCTCCCTCATCGGCTATCTCATCGCCATCAGCGAGGCAACCGAGGACCATGTCCTGCCGCTGATCAACGGCCTGCGCCAGGCCGCGCTTCAGCGCGGCAACACCACCTGACCTCAGTCGGCAGGGCGGCCGCCGAGAGGCACTTCGGCGGCCAGCCGCCACGTGATGTGCGCGCCGTCGTGCCACTGCTCGACGAGGTGCAGGCGATCCACGCGCACGGTCCCGGACAGCGGCTGGTCAATATCTGCCAGTGCGGCCCGGAGGGTGACCGCGTCGACGTCCTCGGCACCGTGCGAGGTGTAGGCGAGTGACATGTGGGGGTAGCGGCTCGGCGCGGGCTTGAAAGCCGCTCCCGTGCTGCGGGCCGTCGCCTGGGTGACGGCGTCCACAATCTCGGTGAACACACGTCCCGGCCATCCGCTGATCTCCACGGCGACCGCGCCCACGGACGGCCGGTCGAACGTCAGCGTGAACGGCTGCACCGTCTCCGCGTAGTCCCCCACCTCCTTGAGGAGCGCGTCCGTGTCGACGTCGTCGATGCCCAGTCCGACAGCGTGCACGAGAGTGCAGTGCATCCACTCCACCGGCACACCCGCCAGCCCCCGCGGGGCAAGCCCCTTGTACGGCGCGGCAAGGGCGCCGGCCTCGGCCACGGTGGGCAGGATGTGCCAGTGCAGATCACGGCGGCCCGCAGGCCAGACCCGCCCCACCCGCGCGAAGAAATTTTCCATCAGGCCACCCGCGCAATCTGCACCGCCAGCTTGTGCGCAGACATCTGCCCCTGCTCCATGTGAAGCCCCCTCGCCGGTTGTTGATCAGACTAGGCGGTCCCGGAGAACTCGGGGAGGGGTGCGCCATCGGGCCAGCGCGTTCGTGTCTGTGATTGTGTGTCATTTGGTCGCTGGTAAGTTGCCCGCATGGCAGCCAACAACCACGAAGAAGTCACAGAAAAACTAATCGTTAACCTCACGCCCCAGCTACGGCGTGATCTGAAGATCCGAGCTGCGGAGCGGGGCATGAACGTCTCGGATGCCGCTACCCACGCTCTCACTCTTTGGTACGACAACCAGGAAGCGCCGCAGGTAGAGGTGAAAGGCGCGAAGTCCTGGGGCACCTACCTCCCGGCCGGGGGTGTCGCCCGGTTCGCGGCCGAGTGCGACAGTCGCCAGATCACCAAGGTTCAGGGCATCGCTCAGGCGATCAGCCGTTGGCTGTCGCAGCACCCGTCTCCATCCGAGCGGCTGCTGGCGCAGCCGGTGCAGCGGATCTTGGTCGCGTTGCAGAAGGGCGGGGTCGGGAAGTCCTTTGTGGCGGCCGGACTTGCGCAGGCGTTCGCGGAGCTCGGCCTGAGGGTTCTGCTGATCGACTACGACCCGCAGGGCCACATGACGCGGCGTCTGGGGCAGAAGCTGATCGCGATGGACAGCGGTGCGAGCCTGCTAGAGCACATGCTGGGCAAGGCGCGTCGGCACCTGCGGCGGTCGATCGTGGCGCTGCCGCAGGAGCGTTTCGAGGGGCGCCTGCACTTGCTGCCGGCGTGCAATGACGCGTTCCTGTTCGACGCGGTGATGAGCTCGATGCGCACGGGGCGCGAGGAGTCCCTCGCCCGGGCTCTGGAGCCGGTCGAGAAGAGCTACGACGTCGTCATCCTGGACGGTCCTCCGAGCCTCGGCCTGTCCATGGATATTGCGATGCACTACGTGCAGCGGCGCGAGGGGGAGCTCGCCGACCGGTCCGGGGTGCTGATGCCGGTGTGGGCGGACACTCCAAGCTTCGAGGCGTACGACCTGTTCGACAGTCAGCGTCTCCAGTTGATGAAGATGACCCGGGTCCAGGTGGATGAGCTCGGATTCGTTCTGAACGCCTACGACGCGCGCCGCGGTGCGTCAGTGCAGAAGAAGCGGGAGGAGTGGGAGGAGCGCACGAGCCCCGGCGTGCTGCACGTCTTCGGGGACCTGAAGGAGCAGCGTGACGCGACAGATCGCCATCAGCCGCTGTTCGAATGGGCACCCGACTGTGAGCTGGTGGATGGGCTGCGCAGCATCGCGAAGGAGCTGGCCGCATGAGCAAGAAGGACAATGTGCCCCGCTACCAGAGCGAGGAAGCCCGCCCTGACGAACCGTCGCGCAACGACATCCTCAATCACTACGGCCTGGCTACCGGGGCGGAGAGTGATGAGGAGCGGGAGATGCGCGAGTGGGAGGAGAAGCAGGCGGCCCGGCTCGAAGCGAGCGGCACGGGGACGGGCCGGGCGTCGTCCGTCGGCGCGGCCGCGAAGCCCGCGGCCGTCTCGGCGCACTTCCGGGTCTCGGTGGCTGACCTGTCTCCGAACCCGGACAACCCGCGCGGTGACATCGACCCCAACGACCCCGAGTTCCAGGGTCTGAAGAAGAGCGTGTCGAGCATCGGTGTGGCCCAGGCGCTGACGGTCTGCACTCGCGAGGCGTTCGTCGCGCACCACCCGCAGCACGCGGAGGCGGTCAATCGCCGGTACGTCGTGGTGGCAGGACACCGGCGCCTGCACGCGGCCTGGCTGGCGGGCTGCGAGGACGTGCCGGTCCTGGTCAATGACGACGCGGCAGAGAACCCCTTGGTGTGGGCGGTGGCGGAGAATCTTCAGCGGGTCGGCCTCAACGCCATGCAGGAGGCCCGGACGCTGAGCGTGCTCACGCTCAAGCCGCCCGCCGGGCAGGGGCTGTCGCAGACGGTGGTAGCCAGCGGTATCGGGAAGACGCAGGGATTCGTCTCGCAGCGTGTCGCGCTGCTGAAGCTCACGCCTCAGCTCCAGGAGCTGGTGCTCTCCGGGGACCTGAAGGTGAAGCGTGCGGCATTGCTCGCCAAGCTGCCCAGCGACGAACAGGAGGCGGCAGAGCAGGCACTGCACAGCCTGGCCCCGGCGCTGCAGTCGGAGCTGGACGGCGGGAAGCTCAACGACATCCGCCTTGCCCTGAAGGTGGCCGGCGTACCCCGGGCACACCAGCTGGAGGCCCGCGCGAACAAGGGGGAGGTTCTGGTAGCGGACACGGAACCCACACGCGTGGGGAAGTCAGGGATTCCCGGTCAGCAGGACAGCACTACCGTCGCTGCCGCGATCGACAATGGACGTGGGATGCCAGTGGTCACGCTGCACAACCCGGCCCAGATCGCCGACGATCTCGTCCGCTACCTGCCGAGCGACGACCTGGCGCAGCTCACCGAGCTGCTCCTGGAGCGCACCACGGAGGCGCAGATTATTACTGAGTAATAGCCGCACCCAGGGCTCGGATCCCTCGCCCCGGCTATTACTCAGTAATAACTGGGCACACCGACGGCCCCGTCCTCAACACAAAAAGGCGGCCCTCCCCTCCCGGAACTGTCCGGGAGGGGAGGGCCGCTTCGCGGTCAGGAGCTGGTGTGCGTGAGCTTGGCCGGCTGCTTACAGCGCTGCCGGGTCCTCGGTGGGGACCTCGTAGACGTCGATGACGTCCTCGCCTCCGGACCATGTGCCGGGGCCGTATCGGATGTAACGGATGGTGGCGCTGCGCGTCAGCCCCCGTCCGTGCTGTGCGTCCAGCTGTGCCCGGCCCCGCATTTGAAGGCGTAGCTGGAGAGCAACTGGTAGTCGCCGCGGTCGTCCCAGGCGTGCGTGCCCTCCACTGGGGGCTCGCCGCACCGCCAGCACGGCTCGCGGCCCGCCAGCTCGTATGCCGCCAGCGGACGAGGCTCGGTGGACCGCGACTTCCGTGCCGGCGGCGGGCTCGGCTTCTGGGTCAGGATCGCGGTCACGTGGTCCACCGGGGCGGGCGGCGAGTACACCGTGCCCGATGCGCCCCGTCTCAGCCGCTTCGCTGCGGCCAGCAGACGACTCCTGGCCCGCGTCACCGCCATCACCTGGCGATCATGTGGTCGGGGTGGCCGTGGAGCATGTGGTCCACGCACTGCGGGCAGTCCTGGCGGGGCCCGAGTCCGGCGTGGGCCTCGCGGCTGGCGTGGGCGTGGTACCAGCATTGCTGGCACTCGCCCCTGGGCGTGTTGGTCGCGCGGCGGGTGGCCATGACGACTCCTTCCTTCACTGATCAGGCGGCAAGCAGGTGCTTGGCCGGGGGAGCGATGTAGGTAGCGGGGTCGGCGGGCGTGCCGTCGTAGCACTCCAGGCAGGACCCCAAGGTCTTGAGCGGGAGACAGTGGAAATAGCGTCGGCCGCAGGGGGTGCATGTCTGGCGTGCGGCCATCGCTTTGTCGAGCGCGGCTTCCTTCGCGAGCGTCATCGGGAGCTTCGGCTTCGCCAGGTCGATCCGGTACAGCCAGGCGAAGCGCCCGCCGCGGCGGCATTCGATGCGGGCGGCGGGCTCCTGGCCGCCGGGGCGTAGGCCCATGTCCCGTAGCTGGCGGCGGGTCGCGAGGTTCGTGCGTCCGGCCTGCGTCCAGCGGAAGACCGGTAAGGAATCGTCGCCGGGGTCGTTCGGGTCGACGTCGACCATCTCGTCGCCGTGGTGGCGGTTGTCCATCAGCGGGTCCAGGGGGTGGGGAGCCGGTGGGGCGGGAGCGGGTAGCGGGGGCAGGGGCGGGCGGGTCGCGGTCGGCCGGTCCTGCGGCGCGGACGAGACGGGAGCACGAGCGGGTCCTCCATACGTCGGGGCGGGCAGTGCTGCGCCCCGCCGGGTTGGTCGGCGGGGCGCGGGATGGGGCGGGGTGGGCCGGTCCGGCCTGTCCGGTCCTCGGCCGTGGTGGGGGCGGGCCGAGGGCCGGGCGGGGCGGTCGGAGTTGGGGGTCAGAGGGCGGCGGAAATGAACGCGACGAGGAGGGCGGCCACGCTGCCGAGGGTGAGGGCGGCGCCGGCGCTGGCCCACCAGTAGTGGCCCATTGCCTTGGGGTCGCGGAGGTCGCTGAGGGCGTCGGCGAGGTGGGCGTGGAGCGCGGCCAGCGGGGTCAGGGCGGTGTACCAGCGGCCGAGGCGGTCTATGCGGCCGGCCGCTTCGTCGTCGGGGAAGTGGCCGCCGTGCATGGTCTGGCGGTGGGCCTCGCCTTCGGCGGCCAGGTCGTGGAGCTGATGGACGACGGGGCTGGTGGTGCGGCAGACGGTGCAGCGGTAGCGGTAGCGGCGCACGGGTCCGGTCTCCTGGTGGCTGGGGTGGATGGCGCAGGGCAGTGCGGCGCCCCGCTCGGAAAGGTCCGGGCGGGGCGGCGGGTCGGTGGGGGTGGGTGGTCAGATGCCGAGGATCCGGGCTCGGTGGCCGGCGAGGCGGAGCATGGCGAGGGGCTGGTGTGCGGTGGGCTGGCCGTCGTTCCAGGACGGGATGGTCTGGGCGTTGGGGTAGGCGATCTGGACGATGTCGAGGAGGAAGGCCGCAGCGCGGCTGGCGGGGAGGGAGTCGGATGAGTTCGGGGTGCTGCCGGCGGCGACGCGGAGGGCGCCGAGGAGGCAGAGGGCTCCGGTGGGATTGCGGCAGGTACGGCCGGTGGCGGCCCAGCCGCGGGTTTCGAGGAGGTGGAGGGCTCCGGCGAGCACGGCCGCGATGGGGGAGGCGGTGGCCGGGGCCGGGGCGGGGATGTGGGTGGTGAGGGCGTTCAGGTGCTGGGCGGCCTCTGCCGCGATGTCCGCCGGGTCCGGTGTGAACGCGGGGGCCGGTGCGGGGGCCGGGGGATACGTGGGCCGGGGCGTCAGGGGGCGGATCCGGGTGAGCACGGGCGGTCCTTCCAGAGGTGTGTGCGGGGCGGCCCGGGGCGTGTGCCCCGGGCCGCCGTGGTGTGGGTGGGTCAGTTGTCTTCGGCGGGCAGGGCGTAGAGGCCCTCGATGCCGTCGGGGTTGATCACGGCGCCGGTTTCGCGGAGCTTCTTGAGGACGCGGTCGAGCTGGGCGGCGCCCGCTCCGGTGAGGTCGAGGATCTGCTTGCGGCGCAGGGAGCCGCCGCCGGTCTCTTCCAGGACCGCGAGGACCTTGTCCTCGACCGTCTCCTTCGCCGGGGCGACTGCGGTACCGGCCGGGGTGGAGGAGGCCCGGGTCGAGGACGGTGCGGCGGGTGCGGCGGGGGTGACGTGGGCGGTGGTGTCGATGCCGGTGAAATCCAACTGGACGACGCGGGCCGGGTCGTAGAGGGCGGCGAGGTCGGGGGCGTAGGAGGTGCGCATCATCTCGGCCATGGCTCCGGGGCCGGCGCCGTATCCGAGCCCGTAGGTACGGCGGGGGTCTCCGTCCGGGACCCCGTCCAGGCTGAGCTCCCTCACCCAGGTCTGCGGGATCTGGGAAGGGTCGACGAGTCCGAACTCATCCGGCAAGTCCGCCAGGTGCTTCTGGCCGGAGGAGGTGCGGAGCATGACCAGGGTGCCGCCGCCGATCAAGTTGGTGCGGACGGCCTGCGAGCCTCCGAGCTGGTCCAAGTTCACGATCTGGTTGGCGAGCACCAGCGAGAAGCCGAGCGCGCGGCCGAGGGAGGCGAAGTCGTCGACGATGGCGACCGCTTCGTCCTTCACCGGGCTGTTCTTATTGAGAAGGCGCGATGCTTCGTCCAGGACCACGACGGTCAGCGGCCGTTCCGGGGTATGCGTGAAGGTGTTCTGCCCGGTGCCCTCCAGGTCCTTCTGGGCCTGCTTGAGCTTGGCGTGGGCGGCGCGCAGGGCGGTCATCGAGCCGTCGATACCGAAGCCGTGGATCGCGGCCATGTCGTAGGTCTGCTTACGGAAGCTGTTGCCCTTCGGGTCCGCGAGCACGAGCGCGTAGCCGTTGGCGTGGCAGGCCAGGGCGAGGACCTCGATCAGCGCGCTCTTTCCGGAGCCGGTGGCCCCGGCGATCATCATGTGTTTCGCGCCGTCGCCCGGTTCGCAGAGCTGGACCAGGACCTCGGTCATCGTGACGTAGCGGCCGATGGAGATGTAGCCGCCGTCGGACGCCTTCAGGGCGTCGAGGGAAGGGATGGGCATGCCGTCCTCCAGGGGGTTGCGGTCCATGACGCGGACGATCGCGCGGGTGGGGTCGGACGTGGTGACGTAGGAGATGAGGGAGAGGCGGTCGACGCCGAGGGCGGCGGCGAGGTCGACGAGGTCCGGTGTGGGGACGCGGCGGCGGTCGGCGCGGACGTAGGCGCGCCAGCCGCCGCCCTGCTCCGCGGTGTTGACTCCGACGTTCTCCAGGGTGGTGCCGGGCAGCGGGCGGCCGGGGGCGGCGACGTATGCGGCCCAGACGCCCTGGGGGGTGGAGTCGTCGACACCGGCCGTGGGGGCGGGGGCGGTGGCACGGACGGACACGATTCGCTCGCCGGAGTTGAAGCCGTCGGCGACGGTGACCCAGGCGTCGGGGCATCCGTAGACCTGGGCGAGGGTGCCCTGGCTGACGTGGGTCGAGACGGTCTTGCCGAGGGGGGACAGGACGCGGCCGGTCCAGGACCCGTCTGCGGCGACTTCGACGTCCTTGAGGAGGTGGTCGGGGGCGACGCCGTTGGGGCCGCCGATGTACTGCCACATGTGCAGGATCCGGGCCACCGATCCGGTCGGGCTGATCTGCTGCGGCAGGACCGGGCGCGCAGGCTCGGTGGTCGGGGCGGCCGGGTCCTCGACGGGGGCGGGGGTGGGTTCGGGGGCGGGCTGGCGGTAGAGGAGCTGCTTGCGCAGCTGCCACACGGTGAATCCGGTGGCGGCCCACCAGGCACCGGACATGACCGTGTATCCGGCCTGCGCCCAGGAGGGGGAGAACACCGTACTGAGGAGGGCGTCGGGGCCGGCCGCGCCGTCGAGCCATCCGGCGAGGAGCGACAGGAGGGATGCTCCGGAGGCCGAGACCAGCGCCCACGCCTGGCGGCGGACGAGCGAGGTCTCGGGCAAGTTGAGGGTGGTGCGGCCGGTGGCCATCCGGGTCCCGGCCACGACTCCGGCCCCGGCTCCGGCGACCAGGGCGGCGGAGATCACGCCGGGGATGGAGTCCATCTGCGTGCCGACGGCCAGGCAGGCCGCGGGGGACAGGGCGAGCAGGGCGGCGGCGGTCAGGTCCACCGTGCCGGAGGTGTTCGCCGGGGCCGGGGCGGGGGCGGGCTGGGTCGTCGGCTCGGTCATGAGCGTGTGTCCTTCCTGTGCGAAGCGGGGCGGGGTGCGGGTGGGGGTGGGGGAATGGGGCGGCGGGGCCGGTCGGTGACCGGCCCCGCCGCGGTGTGCTGGTGTGTCAGTCCTGCTCGTAGAAGGAGGCGTCGGCCATGGAGACGGCCGAGGCGTCGACCGCTTCCTGGATCCCGCCGTGGTCGGCGGCGGCCCGCTTGCCGACGGCGCGCGCGGCGGCGGCCGTCGTGTCGGTCGCGGACACGTAGGTGACGGCCGCCTCGGCTGCGCCCGTCATGACCTGCGCGGTGTCCTGGCACTCGCCGATCGTGGCCGCATCGACGGCGACCGTGGCGAGCATCTCGGCGACCCGGGCGAGGTCCTTGGCGTACTCCTCGGTGTCACGGCCGAGTTCGGCGACCTGCTCGGCGTGCGCACCGACGCCGGCGGCCAGCTCCTGCACCTTGGCGACGAGTCGCCGGTAGGTGAGGTCTTCCGCCTCGGTACGCGCCGTGGTGGGTGCGGTCATGGTGATCTCTCCCTAGGAGTTGTAGAAGCGGGACTCGGCGGGGGACGACAGCGGGGAGTCGGCGACGGCCCGGAAGATCGCGCCGTGCCGGGTCCCGGCGTTCGCGGAGGTGGTCTCCAGCGACTCGACCGCGCGCAGCATCCGGGCGTGGAGCTCGTCGGCCGCGCCGCCCTGGACGGTCGCGGCCTCGGCGAGGGCGAGGCATTCGCCGACGAGGCCCTCGCCGCCCTTGACCGCCTGGCATTCCTCGGCGAGGGCGGTGGCCTGTGCGGCGTACTCCTGGGCCTGCCCGGTCAGCGCCTTGCAGTCGTCCGCGGCGCTGCTGGCGGTGGAGGCGTAATCGCCGAGCCTGTCGGTGAAGTTCTTCAGGGTTTTCACCTCGCCGCGGCTGATGGTCTTGCGGGTGGCGCCCTTCCCGAGAGTGAGGAGTCCGGTCTTGGAGTCCTCGGCGGTCACGGGTACGGGGGTGGCCGGGGCTGCGTCCGTCATGGGCTTCCTTGTCCTGTCGAGTTCTGCTTGTGCTTGCGCCGCCGCGTGCTCGCGGGCGGCCTGGTCCATCGCGGCTTTGAACCCTTCGAGGAACCCTTCGCCGTAGGCGCGGGCCGACTGGATGGCGCGGCCGGCGCGGGTCCCGGCCCGCGTCCCGGCGTGCTTGGCCTTGTCGCCCGCGAACGTGCCGCCGGGACCAGCAGGGTCGGCCGGGTCCGTCGTGGTGTTCTTGCTGTCCTTCGCCCGGTCCGCGGCTTCCTTCTTCGCTTTCTTCCGGGCGGCGCGGTCACGGCGGGCATCCAGCGTTTTGCGTGCGGCGCGTCCCGTCGCGGCTCCGGCCTTACGGGACCGCTCCTTCCGGCGCTCCAACCGGTCTGCGTGGTCCGCGTGGTCCGCTTCCTTATCGGCCTTCTTCTTGTCCGCGCGTGCGGTCTTGTCCTTCGCCGCGGCGTCCTTCTCGGCCTGGCGGGCGGCCTTGTCCTTCACCGCCGTGTCGTCCTTCCCGGCCGGGGTTCCCGCACCGGATCCCCCTGCGGCGCCCTTGCCGCCGCCGGATCCTGCGGCGCCCTTCCCGTCCTTGCCGGAAGATCCCGCACCGCCTCCCTTCCCGGGGCCGGGCTTCCTGGGGCCTTTCGTGTCCGCGCCGACCGGGGCGCGTCCCATGCCCCCGCCCGGCGCTCCGCTCCGGCCCGGCGCTCCGGCCCGTCCGGCGCTGCTCCGTGACCTGGCCTCGTCCCGCGCTGCTTTCTTCCGCGCCTTGGATTCTTCCTGTGCGGCTTTCCGGGCGGCCTTCGCGCTGTCTTTCCGCTCTTTCTTTCCGTCGTCCTTCGGGGCGGGTCCGGAAGGATTGGAAGCAGGTAAAGTGTGGTGCTTTCCCTTGCCTCCCGCACTGTTGTTTCCGGTGCTCTTCTGGTCGATATTTCCTTTCTTGTCGGGGCTGCCGGGGTAATTCCCTGCGGCGATTTCCTGCACGGTCGCCTCGTGGGCGGCCATGTCGTCCTGCGCTTTCTGGTCGCGTCTCGCCAGCCACCCACGGACCGAGTCGGTCGTGTGTTTGGCTGCGGCGCCGACGGCCAGGAGCAGGAAGATCTCCACCGTGACTCCTGTCACTCTGTGTGGGCTCTCCCTCCCTCCCTCTCTCCCTCCCTCACCCCGGAATCCCCGCTCACGGGCGGGGTGAGGGTTCTTTTCAGGGGGAGGGAGAGAGGGAGGGAGAGAGGGAGAGGCCCGAATCGACTACGCGGGGTGACGCTTGGCCTTGATGCGGGAGACGACGACCCAGCCCGCGCCGACCAGGGCGAGACCGCCGAGCAGGGACGCCCCGGACGGCATGCCGGACCCGCCCGACCCGCCGCCTGACGCGGCGGTGTTCCGCATTCCGCTGCTGTCATCCGACATATTCGAAGCGGCATTCTCCGTGCATTTCTCCAGGAAATCCGGCCTTTTCCAGTCGGACATTCCCTGTGCCGCTTTGTAGCACTCGGCGCGGGCTTTCTCCGCCCGCTTCGCCTCCTCTGCATGCTCGGCCTGCGCGACCCTACTGGCCTCGATCTCGTGTTTCGTCGCCTCGATTTCCAGGCGCTGCCGCTCCAGGTCGATCTGCGCCGATCTGGCCTGCTCGGCGGCCTGCTGCGTGGCGTAGTGCTGGTAGCCCAGGAACGCCCCGGACAGGGCGACGGCGACCACCGCGGCGGCCACCGGGACCATCGCCCGGTTGGTCATCACCGCGGCCAGCGACCGCCCCGCCTTCAGCCCCAGCCCCTTCGCCCCCGGGGGCGACGGGGCTGGGGGAGCGGTCTCGACCGGGCGCCGGTCCGGCTCCGGGTCCTCTCTCAGACTCCGCACCAGGCGGTGAAATTCGTCGTCCGTGCTCATGTGCGCGACCTCCAGTGCTGTACTTGGGGCTGTCGACTGTTTTTCCGGCAGTCGCAGCGAAGGCCAGCCCACTTCGGATGGGCTGGCCTTCACTGATGTGTGCCGGACTTTCGGATCAGCGGATGCGCGGGGCGTGTGCGGCGTGTGGTCTCACGAGACCTGCTTGAAGCGGGTCCGTGCGATCTCAAGGCGGCGTCCGGCGGTGGCGCGTGAGACGCCCAGGATCGTCTTGGCTTCGTCGACTGAGACGGAGTCGATGCCCTGGCGCCGGTACATGAGACTGAGCAGCGAGGTGATCTGTCCCTCGATCTCAGCGTCCCGGGCGAGTGCGGGGCGGCCGGTCTCAGCGGGGCGCAGCGGGACGGGGGTCGCGCCGGTGCCCGTGGGGGCTGTCTCACGGCCTGACCTGCGTGTCTCACCCGGGTGAGACACCGTCTCAGTCGGGCTCATCGGCTTGTTGGTCTCAGTGGAGCCCGTCTCAAGTGCGGGGCGGGTCTCACTGTTGTCCGTCTCGGCAGTGAGTGCGGGGGCGGTGCGGGGGTGGGGGACCGTCTCACCGGGGCTGCTGAGATCGGCGGTCCGGGTGTGTTCGGTCTCATGGGCCGGTGCGGTGTGCCTCGTCTCATCCGGTCCGGTCCCGGTGCCGGTGCCGGTCTCACCGGGGTCCGTCTCAGGCTCCTTGGTGATCTGGTGGATGCGCCACATCACCCACGGGGCGATGGCGGCGACTGAGACGATGAGCCACCACAGCGGGTGGCCCTTCTTGTCGACGCCGACCAGGCCCGCCGCGGCGAGGTGGTAGATCGCGTTCGCGGCGACCATGAGGATCAGTGCCCCGGCGACGTCGCGGTGCCGGCGGAACGCCTGCACGACGTAGACGTCGATCGCCAGCGGCAGCGCCCAGGCCACCTCCGCGGGCCAGCCGCTCAGCCTGGCCAGGGCGAACTCGCCGGACGCGGTGAGGACGATCGTCGCGCCCAGGGCCACGCGCGGCCCCCAGGTGTTGACGACGTTCTCCCGCTGCTCCTGGCGCTCGATGAGCGCCTGGGCCCGGGTCACCTCCGCGTGGGTGGCCTCCAGTTCCTGCCGTGCCGTCTGCTGCGCGGCACGGGCGCGGGACCGGACCTGCTCGGCCTCGTCGTTGGCGGCGGTGACCAGGCGGGCCGCCTCCTTCTCGGCCGCCGTGATCCGTTCGGACGCGGCAACCTCCGCGCTGGAAATGGCACCGGCCGCCTTGGCCTCCGCGAGGGAACGGACCTTGAGGACGTCCTCCTCGGCCTGGACACGCGCGGCCTCCAGAACCTGCTGCGCCTCGCCGCGCGTGTCGTCGGCGTCCTGCTCGGCCTCACGCAGCGCCTCGGCGGCCTGGCCGCGGGCGTGGTCCAGGAGCCGGGCCGCGTCCTCTTCCGCCGTCGCGACTTCCTCACGGGCCCGGGTACGCAGGTGCTCGGAGTCCTGCTCCGCCTGCTGGCGCATCTCGGTCGCGGCCTCGCGGCGGGCGCGGGCGTCGTCCTCGGCAGCGGCCACCAGGTCGTCGGCCCGCTGCTTGGCCTCCTCCACCAGGTGCTCGGCGTGCTCGGCGGCGGAGTCGGCCTCGGCCTGGACGCGGTTCTTGTCCTGCTCGGCCTCGTCCTTGATCTGTGCCGCGCGGGCACGGGCGACCTTCACGATCCGGGCGGCCTCGGCTTCGGCCTCGGCCTGGACCTTCTCGGCGGCCTGGCGGCGGCGGGCGAGGGTCTGCTCGGCCGCGGCCAGGTCGCCGTCGGCGATCGTGCGGGCGCGCTGCACGGTCTCCTCGGCCGCCGCGATCTGCTCGCCGGTCAGCTTGCGCATCCGCTCGGCCTGCTCCGTCGCGGTGGCGAGGATGCTGTCGGCTTCCGCCTGCGCCTTCTGTGCGGCCGTGTCGGCGTCGGCGTTCTGTCGGCGGGCCTGCGCGAGCAGGTCCTCCGCCTGGGTGCGCGCGGCGGCCAACAGCTGGTCGGCCTCCGCGCGGGCGGCGGTCACGATCGCCTCGACGCCGGCCTCGGGCGCAGGTACGAGGGCGGGCTCGGTGGCCACCGCCGTCGCGGCCGGCCCGGCGGCCGTGGTCGTCGTCTTCTTGGCGGCAGCCTTGCGAGGCTGGCGTCGGGTGGTCACAGCGGGGTTCCTTTCTTACTGAACACCTGCCGGGCCGCCGCGCCGGAGGGCTGCGGCGGCCTGGCAGGGCATGGGGAGTCCCGTCCCGGCCGCCGTGGTTCGGCGGGCGGTGCGGGCGGATCAGGCAACCGTCAGGCGGCGATGATGTCGGCGTGGTCGAAAGCCAGCGGCGGCAGGTCGGTCAAGGGCCAGAAGCGGGCGGTGCGAGCGTCGTCCCCGGCCTGGGCGATGGTGTCCGCGGGGACCGTGACGGCGTAGGCGTAGGTCGGTCACGTACTGGCCCCGCGGGTCACGGCCGGGGGCGTCCCAGACAGGCGTTCCCCGATTCGTGGCGATGGTCCGGGCTGTCCGGCTCCCAGTCACCGCGAAACGCCCCTCGCCGCTGTGTGTGCGACCAGGAGCGTTTCGCGGATCAGGCAACCTGCAGGCCGTTGTCACCAGCCGTTGATGACGGCCTCGTAGTGCGGGTAGCCGAAGCGGGCGGCCGCCGCGTACTCGCGGGACGCCCGCGCACCGCGGCGCCAGATCCCAGCCGCCACGTGGTGGCCCTCGGCGGTCAGCCGGTCCGCGGTCGCCTGCTGGCAGACGCAGGACTGCTCGTAGTCGGCGGCGATGGTCTGCATCTCCGCGTAGGAGTAGAGCGGCGGGACCGGCGGAGCGATCTCACCGATCGTCAGGTAGCTGTCGATCTCGGCGCCGCACCAGGTGGCGGGGTCGCCGTGCCGGTCGCGGAATCGGTCGAGTGTGGAGGTGTCGAGGGTCAGTGTCATCGTTGTTTTCCTCCCGAGCGGAGACGGCTGATGTGTGCGTCCTGGAGGTCGGAGGCCCGCTGGTACAGCAGGGCTCCGTCCGTGCAGTGCTGTTCGGACCGGCAGGGGGCGCAAGTCTTGAGGTGGGTGCGCCAGGTGGCGGCGGCCTGCATGTAGCGAGCGTGCAGGTTGTCAGCCATGGCGGTCTGCCTGCTGGTTGGGCATGCGGGGTGGTGCCTCTCGGGGACGTGCGGGGTGGGTGTCGGTGACGCGGTGGCCGGCGTCCCACGCCCTCGCGGCCGCCGTGGCGGCGACCGCGAGGAGCGCGAGGGTGATCGGGTGGGCCAGGCCGCGTGCGGTGATGGCCCGGACCGCACAGTGCTGAGCGGTCCGAGCGGCTCGTATGTAATGCACGGTGTTACTTGCCGCCCCCGCACTGGCAGGGCTCGTGCACCACGGTCTGGTACGGCTTACCGTCGGCACCAACGTGGTTCACCGTCACCAGGCGCGGCGGGTGTCCGCAGCTGCTCATCGGGCCACCGCCGCCCTGGCAGAGGCCGCGGACGCCGGGGCGGACGCGAAGCCGGGCGGGCAGTTGCTGGGGTCGCAGTTCCACCGCCCGCAGATCCCACAGGCATCGTTCGCCCCCAGCATCGGGAGCGGGCGGGTCAGGACGAGCACGGGCTGGCGCACGTACCCGGGGGCCATCTCGGCGAGCGTGCGGCGCGCGTGGCGGCCGGCGGATCGGGCGCGGTAGTCGCCGTCGGCCACCAGCTGGCGGACGAGTCGGTGGTACTGGTCGGTCTCGTCGCGCTCGTAGCCACGGGCGTTGTCGTCGTCTTCCATGCCGCCGTAGCCGCCGCCGTTGGTGGGGCGGGTGAGGATGGTGGTGGTCATGCCGCCACCCCCCAACCGGCCCGCGCGCGGCGGGCGGACCGGATCTCATTGATCCGGGCGGTGAGCATCTGGACCAAGTGGTTCTGCTCCGCCTGGACCTGGGCAGACGAAACGCGTGCCCGGCCGTGCCGCTTGTCCGTGCTGGAGATGACCTCGGTCTGCACCAGCACCGTGAGGTCTCGCAGCTGGCGTCCGTCGGTGTCCTGGTCGGCCGCGACCGCGGCGGCCAGGCGCTGCTCCTGGTGGGTCCGGATGGCGGCGAGTTCGGGGCCGGTGTATCCGGCGCGGACCAGTTCGTCGGTGTCCGGTTCGCCGTCGCCGTTGCGGAGCGCGAGCTCCTCGCAGGCGGCCCTGGCCGGGCATCCGGCGCAGAGGCGTTGTGCGGTGGTGCGGCGGGTCTGCCAGTCGGCGTCCGGCTCGTCGTCGGCGCGGAACCAGTGGTCCGGGTCGGCGTTGGCGCAGCGGGCGCCGGCGTCGACCGTGGCCTGGAGTACGGCCCGGCGTGTGTGCCGGGCCTGGGTGGATGTCATCCTGTGCATGCGTAGATCCCCTTCAGCGGAGGGTGAGCTGCGAAGACGGCCCCCGGGGGTGCAACCCCGGGGGTTCGTCGTTGGTAGAGCGGAGCGGGTGTCCACCGCGCTCTCCACCGCTCACCGGACCGCCCGAGAGCGGGCGGTGAGCGTCTGGGCAGCGCGGGGGCTGCAAAGTCGTTGCGCGGCCCCGGTGTGGGGCCAGATCTCATAGGGACGCGGACCGCGAGCCGTCCGGGAGATCCGTCCGGACGGGTATGGGCGGTGAAGGTTTGCCGCGTCGTTCTTTTGCGTCGCGAGGGTGTCCACCCTCCGCATTGACCGCCGGTAATGATCACCTGGCCGTTTACTGCTTCCTGGTCACAGCTGACGCTGCACCCGGCGGTCTGCGCGTGGACTGCCACCACCAGTGGTAATGGCGCCTCGCGACGGGTCTCCACCCCCTCCGGCCGGTGTGGTCACGGCCGGTACTGCGGTGATGGATGCACTGTGGAGTTCTCAAACAACGGCCGCTTCCTTCGTACTCACCCCTGCGGGCTTTCCTCCGGGCGCACGGACCTAAATGACCAGCCGCTACGCATCAAGCAGTTGATGCGCATTGACCAGACAATGCGTTCCGACGTGATGATGCTGACACCCCGAGGTGCCACCCGTCAAGCGAACGCGCAGACAGTGCGCATTGACTGGACAATGAGGGGGGTGGGGGAGTACATATGACCTATGAAGCCGATCTACCAGCGCATCGCTGACGACCTGCGCGAGCAGATCTCCGATGGCACCCTGCCGCCGGGCAGCAGACTGCCGACCGAAGCGGACCTACGCGAGAAGTACGGCACTAGTGCCCGATCTACCGTCCGGCAGGGCCTGTCTCTCTTGGTCAACGAAGGCTTGATCGTCCCTCAGCGCCCCAAGGGGTACTTCGTACGAGAGATTCGCCCACTGGTCTACCGGCCCCAAAGCGAGTTTCGGCGCCGGCCGCCCGAAGTGGACATCTACACACACCTCCTGGCAGCCGAAGGGGACGAGCGCCGTCCAGCCCAAGACATCGAGGTGTCGATCGTGGAGCCCACCACCACGGTCAGGACTCGCCTGCAGCTCAAGGACACTGAGCTGGTTGCCGTGCGTCGCCGCACGCGCCGCCTCGATGGGGAGGCATACAACATCAACGACTCCTATGCGTCGCTCTCCCTGGTTGAGGGCAGCGAGTGGATGACTCCTACCGATGTTGCTCGGGGGACCAACCAGGTTCTAGCCGAGTTGGGGAAGGAACTCGTCAGGGCCCTGGACGAGATCTACGTGCGGATGCCAACGCCCGACGAGGTACGACGCCTACAACTGGGCCCAGGCACGCCGGTCGCGGAGCACGTGGTCACCACGTATGCCGCAGACGACTCACCGGTCCAGGTCACCATCAACATCGTGCCTGGTGACCGACACGTGATCGTGTACGAGCGTGTTAAGGACCCGCAGGACTTCGAAGAGCGTCCCCGCTCCGACTGGGGCGCCGAGTGATTATCGTTCCTGCCGAAGAAGCAGATATTCCGAGGCTGTTGAAGTTCAGAAAAGACACGGCCGCATGGCTGGGAGCTCAGGGAATCGATCAATGGGCAAAGCCCTTCCCGGCTGAACACATCCTTGCCAGTATCCGCGCTGGCGAAGTCTTCCTTATCAAGGAGTCTCTCCGCACAGACGCTGCCGCGACGGTCACCCTTGATCAAGACGCTGACAAGCGGCTGTGGACTCCCGAAGAACGTTCGCAACCCGCCCGCTACGTGCATAAACTGACAGTCGATCGAGAATTCGCGGGAACCAATCTAGGGTCTCGCATTCTCGATTGGGCTGGCACTCAAGCCGCCCTCCAAGGCGCCAAGTGGTTGCGTCTCGATGCGTGGACGACGAACCCTCGGCTGCACGCCTACTACGAGGGCCAAGGCTTCGAGCACATCCGCACGTCAGACGACCCGGGTGTCGTCTCTGGCTGGGTTGCCCAGCGACCGACCAGAGTTGCCAAGCACGGCCTAGTGGCCGCCGGTGACAGGATGAGGTCATGACGTACGTCGCACGCGCCCCATAAACGGGGCGAAGCCGCTCGTCCCGGCAAGGACAAAGCGGCTTCTTAGTCGACTCGCAGGCCTACCAAGCTCTGAGTCGTGTCCGGTGAGGTGACCTCGCCGGGGTGATGCCCCGTGGACCATGGGTCCGCGCAGTCACCTTTACCCAGAATAGGCGGACCATCCCATGGACCGCCACTACCTGGGTCGCCTATCAGGTCACACCTGCTGGTCACGGCTCCCCTACAAGGGGAGATCCACCACTATGCGCCGCCCGCCCCACCCCCGCCGCCGGCCCCCGGCCGCGGCCCACGGCATTTCCCACAGCCAGACTGTCACGCCAGCACCTGTATCGGCACTTGGGGCGAGTGTGACCATCACTCTCACCACCGCCGCCGCTCCCGCCGCCCTGACCGAAGCTCAGCCAACGACGACGTACACCTGCCCCCAAGCCGGGGCGGGGGTGGACTGGTGAGCGAGTTCGGCGGTTCGCTGTTCGAGCGGGCCCAGGAGGCGCCCGAAGAGGTCGTGGTGACGCGGTCGGTGGCAGAGACGCGGGGGTTGCAGCCCGAGGACCTGGGCGCGCTCGTACACATCCTGCTGCTGCCCGCGGACCAGCGGGCCACCGCGAAGGAGATCGCGGCAGGCATGCGCGCGCTGGACTGGAAGATGAGCATCGACCGGTTCGAGGTGATCGCGAAGCGGCTGACCAGGGCCGGGTACCTGCTCCGTGAGTCGGTCTACGACCCCGAGACGACGCGCCCGCGGTGGCGCTACCGGGCGTACCGGAACCCCGCGAACAACCCCGCGTACCTCAAGACGGGCACTGACACGTTGTCGCAGGTCAACGGCGAAATCGGGGAAAACCCGGTTCCGGAGTCGCAGGGCGCGAGCGAAACCGGGGAAAACCCTGTTTCGCCTGGTCAGAGCCGGAATCGGGTTTTTCCCGAGTCCGGAGCGGAACCGGGGAAAACCCGATTTCCCTCGGACAACGTTTCCGCAGGTCAGAGCCGAAATCCGGAAAAACCCGGTTTCCCTGTTCCCCCCCCACACCCCCCGGAGGAGGAGGATTCCTCCTCCCCCTACCCCCTCACGCGCACCACGGGGCCACTTCCGTCACAGAGGGAGGAGGGGCGGGAGCTCGCTCTTGAGGAGATCGAGGCGGCGCAGCACTTCCTCCAGCGAATGCGGCAGTGGCAAGCCGGGCGGGCGACTGCGAAGAAGTGCGCTCCTCGGCTGCTGCGTGCGATGCGGGAGCAGGGGTGGCCGGCACTGTCGGGCATGGACGACGCCCAGCGCCAGGCGCTGGAGGCTGAGATTTTCAAAAACACGGGCGGCGCCACCTCATGGGTGAGGTGCCTGCCCGGTTGGGTTGACGACCTGCGCCTGTACCGGGCCCCGGCCCAGGCCGCTCCCGCGACGGGGCAGGCGCCGAAGGACGTCGCGGCCCTGCTGCGGGCCGCATGCCCGGCCTGCGACCCGAACGGCTGGGTCCTGGACGACGACGACGACGCACCGATGCGCCGCTGCTCCCACCCGGGCGTCACGGCCGACACCATCGAGGAGACCCGGTGACCATGGATCAGGACCTGGACATTCCCGGTCAGATGACCGAGAGCCCCGAGGGCCCGGACGCGGTCAGCGTGGGCGCGGAGACCGCTGTGCTCGGCGCGTGCCTGATGGCGACGCCCCGGCTGGACCCGGTGCCCGGCATCGCCCGGATCCTCGCGGACGGCGGTGACTGGTACCGCCCGCACCACGAGACCGTCTGGCGGGCGATCCTGGCCCTGCACGGCCGGAGCAAGCCGACCGGCGTCCCGATGGTCGAGGCCGAGTTGCGCCGTACCGGCGACCTGACCAGGGTCGGCGGATTTCTCGGCCTGTCCCAGATCGCGGCCCAGGCGTGCCCCGCGGTCGAGGTCGAGCACTACGCCGAGATCGTCCACGGGTACGCCCGGCTGCGCCGCCTCCAGCAGGCCCTCGCGCGGGGCATGCAGATGACGCGTCAGGCCGACCCGGCCGGTGTCCCCGACACGATCGCCGGGCTCCAGGCCGAGCTGGAGCACCTGAGCGCCGACCAGACCGCCGACGACGGGCTCTACGGCCGGTTCGGCGACGGTCTCCAGGACCACCTGGACGGCCTGGAGACAGTGACGGAAGCAGCGGCGGTGAGCGGGTTCACCGACCTGGACCAGGTGCTGAAGCTGCGGGCGGGAAATCTCGTGATCGTGGCCGGGCGGCCGGCCATGGGCAAGAGCGCGATGACACTCGGCGTCGCGCTCGCCAATGCAGCCACGGGCCGTACGACCCTCGTGCACAGCATCGAAATGGGCCGTGAGGAGGTCACCAACCGGATCCTCGCGAACCGGAGCCGCGTCGCCCTGCACCACCTCATGGAGGGCGGCCCGTCCGTCAACGACGACGACTGGACCCGCATCGCCCGCGCCATGCCGGACCTGACGACCCTGCCCCTGTGGGTGGACTACACCCCCCGCGTCACCCCCGGGCTCGTCCGCACCCGGATCAAGGCCCTGATCCGTGAGACGGGACAGCCCCCGCTCGTGATCATCGACTACGTCCAGCTCATGTACACCGACCAGCGCAACTCCCGGCAGACCCCGTACGAGCGCGTCAGTGAGGTCAGCCGCGAACTCAAGATCATCGCGGAGGAGACCGGCGCGGTCATCATCTGCTGCGCACAGCTCAACCGCGGCTCCGAGCACCGCGAGGGCAAGAAGCCGCAGACGGCCGACCTGCGCGACTCCGGACAGCTGGAGCAGGACGCGAGCGGCATCATCCTGCTCCACCGCGAGGACGCCTACGAGCCCGAGAGCAGCAGGGCAGGCGAGTCCGACCTGATCCTCAGCAAGAACCGCAACGGGCCGACCTGCACAATCACCGTCGCGCACCAGTTCCACTACTCACGGCTGCGCGACATGAGTCGCGACAGCGACCCGACCACCTGACCCGGAAGGAGACCCATGCCCGAGCTCGCCGCCGTATCCGGGCCCGCCTCCACCGACTTCAGCGGCCCTCCGCCCTTCTGACCATCCCTCAAGCCCCCTGAGGGCGCCTCTCCCTGACGATCAGCCGCCCCGGGCCTCCCAGTCCGGGGCGACCCGAGATCGCCGCACAGAGAGGCGCACAGGGGATCCGCCCACTGAGAGCGACCAGTTCACACGACCGAGGAGGAGCAGATGCCGGAGAGGACCATCGACCCCGGGAAGTTCGGCGCCCGGGGCATCAAGGGCAGTGACGCCGTCGCACGCAGGCTCGACGGCCTGGCGGACGGGATCGTCACCCCGGTCACGGTCAAGCGCGGTCTGATGGCGCGGCTGCACTACCTGACCCGGACGGAACACAGCCGCAGGGCGGCCAGGGAGGCCGGGCTGACGGTGACCGACCGGACGCTGAAGGCGTGGCTGGAAGAGCGGCGCCGGCCGTCGGCCGCCAACCTGGCCCGCATCGAGGACGCCTACCGCCAGGTGCGCCGCCAGAACGTTGCGCGGCACCTCCTGCGACGCCTGAACGCCAACGGCGGGACCCGGGTGGAGATCCATCCGCTGAACCAGTCGCAGGTACCGCGCCCGCTCCAACGGCTGGTGGAGTACCGCACGATGAACGTCCGCCGTTGGGACCGCATCGTCGACGCCTGGGCATCCGACGACCGGGACGCCCTGGACGACGCCTGGGAGGACACGATCGTCGACCTGGGATCCCAATGGGGCCAGTACGAATACGTCACCAACATTGGATTCGCCGCGTAGGCGCCCCTGCACCCTTCTGAGCGGCTGTCAGTTGCCCCGGGTCCCCTGGTTCCGGGGCGACTGAGCTTGCGGCGTAGAGAATCAAGGAGGGGGTACGCGCTGATTGCAGAAAAGATCTGGGTCGGTTTTTGACGCACTGTCGGACTCGGAATGCTCGGGTTCACGGATTCCGAATTCAGTCCCTTTCCAGCGCTCGAAGGATTTCATTTCTGATGATGGGCGAGTTTTGGGGAGCGGGGCTCTTGAGAGGCGTTCAGGGCGTAGAGGTAGTGCATGCTGAAACGCAAAGCTAGCCGGATCCAGGATTTGACGCACGACAGCAGTGCGTTCCCTCGGTCGCCCGGCCCACTGCTTACGTTCCGTCACATCACCCCCGGGCGAGACCCACCCTCACCTAGCCAGCCGCCCGCGA
>NZ_FMBW01000002.1 GCF_900091725.1 Streptomyces sp. DvalAA-43
GCCTCGTCTTCACCAAGTGACGACAAGACCTTGACCGCCACGCTGGGCGGCATGGGCCCCTCGGGCCCGGTTGCCGCCCACCCGTGATGCCGTGTCGTTGCTCGGACCGGCCTGACCATCAGGCCGGTCACGACAACACGACCACGCACTACGGCATGATCAGCGCTGGACATCCGTCGGCAACCAGGAGGGTTGCGAGTTCTGACTCTGGTCGCCGCCGTACCGGGCTTCCCGACGAGGACATGTCTCTCAGGCGCCGGTCCGGCGCCCGACGAACATGTCCGGCCGGTGCCATCGGAACCGGCCGGACACTTATGCAGTCATGCGGCCGCGCGACTCCTGTACACGGTCCGCCAGTGACCGGATCGTTGGTGCGGAGAAGAGTGCTGAGACGGGCAATGAGACGTCCAGTTCCTTCTTCACCACTGCCATCAGACGTACGGCCCGTAGAGAGTCTCCGCCCAGTTCGAAGAAGTTGTCCAGGACGGAGAGCGAGGGCGTTTCGAAGAAGCCCTTCCACAGGGAGAGCAGGGCCTGTTCCTCCTCGGTGGCGGGGCGAGCGTTCTCGTCCTCCGCATCCGGCTCCTCCCCGTGCCTGGCCAGTGAGGCGCGGTCCACCTTCCCGTTCGCCGTCAGGGGCAGTGCGTCCCACACGGTCACAAGTGCCGGCAGCATGTACGGCGGCAGGAATTCTCCGGCGGCCTTCTTGATGTCCGCACCCGTTCGCCTGGCACCCGCCTCCAGCACGACGTGCGCCACGAGTCGCTTACGGCTCCGGTCGCCCGGGGCCGTGACGACAGCGCACGCGACCTCCGGACATCGCAGCAGCGCGGCCTCCACATCGCCCAGCTCGATCCGGTAGCCGCCGACCTTGACCTGCATGTCGTCGCGGCCGAGGAACTCGATCTCGCCGTTGGGCAGGAGACGTCCCCAGTCACCAGTCCGGTACACGCGTTCTCCGGTGAGCGGAGAGACGGTGAAGCTCCTCGCAGTCTTCTCTGTGTCTCCGAGGTATCCACGGGCCAGGCCGGCGCCGGCGATGCAGACTTCACCTACGACCCAAGTGGGGCGCGGCCGGTGGAGCGTGTCCGCCACAAAGACCCTCTGGTTCCGCATGGAGGTGCCGTAGGGGATGGACGGCAACGTCGCATCCTCGGGCACGATCCGATGCCGGATCGACCAGATCGACGCCTCGGTCGCGCCTCCCAGGCTCCACAGCGCCGCCTGAGGGAAGAACCGCCGGATCTCGACGGGCAGGACCACGGGAATCCAGTCCCCGCTCATGAGGACGGCGCGCAGCGAAGACGGAGCGTCCGGGGACGGATCTGTGTCCTCGGACGACGTCAGATGCTCGCACACCATGGCCATCAGCGCGGGAACGCTGTTCCACACCGTGACGTTCCCCTCAGCCATCAGGGAAAGCCAGTTGGCGGGTTCGCGTGCGTCTTCCGGACCGGGCAGTACGACTGCGCCACCGACGGAGAGGGGGGCGAAGATGTCGTAGACCGACAGGTCGAAGTTGAGAGCCGAGAGGCTGAGGACGCGGTCGTCCGCGGTGAGCGACAACTCGTCGTTGACGTCCAGGATCGTGTTGACCGCCGGTCCGTGCTCGATCACCACCCCTTTGGGGACGCCTGTGGAGCCGGAGGTGTAGATCACGTACGCGACGTCACGAGGTGTCACCGGGACGTCCCGCGCCGTGTGGACAACGGTGTTCTCGAACGAGCCGGGCGCCTCGACGTCCAGCATCGTGAGGCCATCGGGCCAGTGGACAGTGTTGCGTAGCGCGGGCTGGGTGAGGATCGTGTCCAGCCCCCCGGCGGCGATCACCGCGGCGAGGCGCTGGGCCGGCCAGTGCGGGTCGATGGGGACGTACGCGCCTCCCGACCGCAACACGCCCATGGTGCCGACCACCTGTTCCCAGCCCTTGTCCATCACCACGCCGACCAACGTTCCTGTGGTGGTGCCATGCTCTGCCAGGAGAGAGGCCACACGAGCCGATTCCGCGTCGACGTCGGCATAGCTGAGCCGCCGGTCCCGTGAGATCACGGCGACGGCGTCGGGAGTACGCGCGGCTCGTTCGACAAATCGGGCATGGAGGGTGTGGTCCGAGGGGAAATCGGGCTCTGGAGTGCGCTGGAGCCTGCCGGCGCCGGGGGCCGGCCCGGGGTCGTTCGCCCAGGTGGGCGCGAGCCAGGCGGAGTTAGCGACAGAGTTCACGAATCAGCCTTTCGTATGCCGTGAACATGGAGTCCACGACGCCCTCCGGGAACACTTCCTCCACCACGTCCCAGTTGAGGATCAGACCGCCGTTCTCCTCGAACGCTGTGTGGTCAAGGATGACTTGCGGGGTACGGACCCCACTCCATACCGGCGTGCCGGTCTCGCCCATCCGGCACAGCCAACCCACCGGCCCGGCCTCCTGCCCGTCCGCAGCGGCCCCACCGACAGTGCTGTTGAAGACAACCGGCATGCGCGCCCGCCCCGCGCTCGCGTCCATGCGGCCGAGGTCCCTGAGCACGTCGAGGCCGGAATAAGCGGTGTGTTCCATGTCCTGCATCAGCTGCCGTTGGATCCGGCGGGCCGTGTCCCGGAACGGATCGGCCTGATCGAACCGCACTTCGAGCAGACTTGTGGAGGAGAAGTTGCCTATGACATTCGATGTGTCCACACCGGCTGTCGCGTCCCGTTGCGACACGAGGCATGTGATCGTGAAGTCCGGTGTCTTGGACCAGGCAGCAAGCACGTGACAGTACGCCCCCAGCACGGCACCCGACGCCGTCAGACCGGCTACCGCGGCATTGCGCTTGAACTGTTCCCACTCCGGTGCGTCGACGCGTATGAAGCGGTTGGTGAACACGGGGCGCGGCACATCGCCAAGGCGGACTGCGAGTGGCAGTTCCGGAGCGGGGGGCAGGCTCTGGAGCCGACCGGTCCAGTACGACCTGCTCTGGTCGCTCTCCGCCGTCGACGCCTGCTCGCGGATCTTGAGCGTGAACTCGTCGAACCCGGACCGGAGTTCCGGGAGTTCCAAGTCCGGGGCGTCGTAGAGCTGCGCCCACTCCTTGAAGAGGACGGAGGTGCTGCTGCCGTCCGAGACGAGTACGTCGATGCCGAAGTGCAGTCGCGTCACAGTCGAGCTGATGGCCGTGGCGCGAACCATGAACAGGGGCCAGCTCGTGACGTCGAACTCCTTGGCCTTCAGCTCTGCATGTATCGCAGCGAGCCGCTCGTCGCGCTCGTTCTCCGTGAGCCGGGTCAGGTTCTCGATGGGGATCGATATGCGCGGCACCCTGCCCAGCACCCGCTGGCTCCCGGCCTCCGGGGCGAAGACGGCCCGCAGCATCGGGTGGCGCCGTACGAGCCGGTCGAGCGCGTGCTCGGCCGCCGCCACGTCGAAGCCGGTCAGGTCGACCTCCACGTACAAGTACGTCGAGACGTTGCCCAGTTCGAAGTCGCCGGCGCGCCCCGCGAGATACGCCTCCTGCAGTCTGGTCAGGGGAAACGGGGCGGAGTCGGGCATGGAGGGCTCGTCTGCCCTCAGCTCGTCGGCGTCCGTGCCCTGTTGCGTCTTCTGCCTCGCGGGGGCGGCGATCGGGGCTGGAACGGAGCTTGGCTCAGCCTCCTGGCCTGGGCTGGGCTCCGCGGACTCGTCCGACTCCTGCCCATCATCGGGCAGGAACACATCCACGACGTGTGAGGCAAGTGCCTCCGGAGTCGGGTGGTCGAAGACCACGGTGGCACCCAGCCGGATGTCGAGTTTGCGACCGAGGCGGACGCGCAGCTCCATGGAGGTGAGGGAGTCGAAGCCCATCTCGTAGAAGGACTGCTGGGCGTCCACGCGCCGGGGCTCGGTGCCGAGCAGTTCGGCCACGCTCTCCTTGACCAGCGTGAGCAGGCCGGCGACGCGTTGGTCGTGGGATGCGTCCGTCGAGTTCAGGAGGTCCAGGACTGTGGCCGCCTCTTGTGGACGGGCGGGCTGGTCGGCCTCGGCGCGTTGCTGAGCGGGAGCGGGAGGTGCCTCCTGCGTCTCCAGCCGCGGAGCCGGGACGGACGGGGCAGCGGCGACAGTGGGTGCAGGTGCCCGCACCTTCTCGGTCCGGTCCACCCCGCGCCCCGCGAGGCGGGAGAACAGGAACGGGCCGTCCGTCGTCGCGTCTTCGGTCGCATCGGACACCGCGAGACGCGCCGCGATCACGGCGGTCGTGCCGCTGCTGAGTGCGGCATCGAACAGGGCAAGTCCCTCCGACACCGTGAACGGCGCCACCCCGTTGCGCCGCAGTCGCAGCAGATCCGCCTCGTCGAGGTGCCCCGTCATACCCGTCGCCTCGTCCCAAAGACCCCAGGCGACGGAGTTGGCCGGCCGGCCCTGTGCCCGGCGCCAGTGTGCGAAGTGGTCCAAGAAGGTGTTCGCCGCGGCGTAGTTGGCCTGCCCCGGGCCGCCGAGCACGCCGTACAGGGAGGAGAAGACGGTGAAGAAGCGAAGGTTGTCCTCACGCGTCGCAGCGTCCATGTTGAGCGCCGAGTCGACCTTGCTCGCCAGGACACGGTGTAGTTGCTCGGGCGTCATGTTCGGCACGATGGCGTCGTCGAGGAGGCCCGCGGCATGGACAACACCTGCCAGCGGACGTTCCGAGCGCAGCTGGTCCAGGGCCGTGCGCAGGCGCTCCGCGTCGGTCGTATCGGCTTCGAGCACGCGGACCGAGGCGCCCAGACGCTCCAGGTCGGAGGTGAGGGCCGTGATACCGGGCGCCTGCCCGCCGCTGCGGCTGAGCAGCGCCACGGACCGCACGGACTTATGGGTGACGAGGTGGCGGGCCAGGGCACGGCCGATCGTGCCGGTGCCGCCGGTGATCACGACGGTGTCGTCGCCGCAGTCCGGGAACGGGACGATGACGGGAGCCTGAGGCCACAGATGTGGGCGCAGCACACAGCCGGCGCGCACGGCCAGCTGGGCCTCGGAACGTCGCAACGCCGTCTTGATCGGGACCGGTTCGGCGACTGCCGAGTCGTCGACGTCGATGACGCGGATATGACCGGGGTTCTCGGTCTGCGCGGTACGCACCATCCCCCAAAGAGCGCTCGAGGCCAGGTCGTGCGCGTCATCGCCGGGGACAGCCACCGCGTTCCGGGTGACGAACGTGAGAAGAGCACGCTCGGAGAGGTCCTCGGCGAGCATCCACTGCTGAACGGCCTCCAGCGCCCATGCTGCCGTGTCATGGACGTGAGCCGCGGTCGCGGTCCCGGGGCCGGTCGACGGGGTGGACAGGATGACCTGCCAGTCTCCGGGCAGAGCCCTGACGATCATGATGGCTTCGTCGAGCGTGGCCACTGTTATCCCGCCGCGGGCGGTGTCGCGCAGGGACGAGGCGAGCGGCCCGTCAGCGCCCACGACGCACAGGCGGCGTTCCACGCCGAGTTCGCTCTCGGCCTCCGCCCAGTCGGTCGTGTAGAGCGTGGCCTCCTCGTGCGCCGGTTGCTGAGCGGGGCGCTCAAGGCCCCGGACCACCATGCGGTCGACACTCAGCAGCACGTGTCCATCGTCGTCGGCCAGAGTGAGGGCGATCGCGTCGGGAGCCACTCGGCGGGCAACGGCCCAGCACTGGTCGGCATCATCGGCGTCACCGACACGTACGCCGTTGAACACGAAGGGGACGGCGATGTCCCCTGCCGCCGACGTTTCGATCAGGCCGCAGGCCACGGCGGCGTGCAGTGCCGCGTCGGACAGCGCCGGGTGCAGCGCGAAGCCGCTGTGGTTGATACGAGCGGTGTCCGGCAGGACCACCCGGGAGCGGGCCCAGCCGTCGCCGTGCTCTCCACCGCGTACGCCTTGGAACGCGTCGCCATAGCCGTACCCCATCTCGCGCAGCTGCGCGTACAGCGCGTCGGCTTCCAGGCGTCCGGCACCGGGCTCGGCCGTGAGACCGGCGGGAGCCGGTCGGCAGGTTTCGGGGGATACCAAGCCCTCCGTGTGATGGCGCCACTCGGCGTCGGCCGCCGAGCGCGAGTACACCGCCACGGCCCGTTTCCCCTGCGCGTCGGCGCGTCGCACGGTCACCTGTACATCGACCTGAGCACCGTCCACCGGAAGAAGCAGTGGATCGCGGAGCACCATCTCGTCGAGGGCGGGGCAGTCGACTTCGCGCCCCGCCGACAGCAGCAGCTCCGCGAAAGCGGTGCCGGGCAACAGAGGCGTGTCCTCGACCCTGTGGTCCATCAACCACGGGTGGCTCCGGATGGACAGGCCCCCGCTCATCACCATGGTGCCGTCGACCGTCTCGACCATGGAAGTCAGGAACGGGTGGCCGCCGGCCGCGATCCGCGTCCTGCTCGTGCTCGGCCGAACGGCGGCGGACACGGAGACGGCCGTGGTCTCCATCTGTGTCGGAAGCCAGAACCGGCGTCCTTCGAACGGATAGGTGGGGAGGCTGTCCGGAGCCGGCCTCCCGGACCACGCACCGGTGTGCAGGGCAGCCCAGTCGACGTCGTGTCCCTTCACATAGGCCTCGGCGGCAGCTGTCAGGAACCGCTCGTACGAACCCTGGTCCCTGCGGAGGGTCGCGCACACCGGGGCGTCACTGTCGGCCTGTTCCAGAATCTGACGCAGCGAGGTGAGGAGCACTGGATGCGGGCTGATCTCGATGAAGGCGTCGTAGCCGTGCGACACCATGGCCGTGACGGTCTCGGCGAACCGGACCTGCTCACGCAGGTTCCGATACCAGTACGCGGCGGTCAGGTCCTGTCCCCGTACGCGGTCGCCTTCGACCGTGGAGAAGAAGGTCACGTCCTCCGTGGAAGCCTGGAGGCCGTCGAGTCCTGCCATGATCCGGCCTTCGAGTTCGGCCATGACGGGAGAATGGGAGGCGCACTTGGCCGGGACCCGGCGGGCGTACACGCCCTGGTCCTCGCACTGGTCCAGCAGACGCCGGATGCCGGGTTCGTCGTCACCGGACAAGACGGTGAAATCGGGGCCGTTGGTCGCCGCGACGGTGAGATGCGCGCTCGCCCCGCGTGTGGCGGTCACCGCCTCCTCGGCACCGAGCGCCACGGCCACCATGCCGCCGCGGCCCTCGTGCTCCAGAACGCGGCTGCGGCAGGCGACCACACGGGCTGCCTCATCGAGACTCAGAGCACCGGCGAGGCACGCGGCGGCGACCTCGCCCTGAGAATGCCCGATCACTGCGGCAGGCCGGATACCGGCGAGCCCCCACATCGACGCGAGGCCCAGCATCATGGCGAAGATGAGGGGCTGGACGACGTCCGTGCGCTCCCGGTCCGTCTCCTGGTCCCTGCCGGCCAACAACGCCAGCAAGTCGTAGTCGAGGTAGGGCTTGAAGGCTCCTGCGACCTCCTCGATCCTCAGCCGGAAGACCTCGGAGTCCTTGAGGAGCCGCACGGCCATGGCATCCCACTGGGACCCTTGCCCGGGGAACACGAAGACCAGGCGTCGAATGCGCCGTGCCTCATCGTGGACGACCGCTGTGGAGTCGGTGGCGTCGGCGAACGCCCGGAGCGCAGCGGCCAGGTGCTCTCGTCCTCCTGCGATGGCGACGGCGCGGTGGGCATAGTGCTCGCGCTGTGTCGCGAGCGCCTCGGCGGTTGCCGCCACGGAGGAGGTCCCGGAGGTGAGGTGTTCGGCGACCCTCGCGGCATGAGAACGCAGAGCCGCCGGCGTCTTGGCGGAGAGGGTGAGGGCGTGCGTGGCGTCGGGGGCGTCCGCCGGGATCGCGGAGACCGACGACTCCTCCTTCCAACTCTCCAGAATCATATGAGAGTTGGTACCGCTGACACCGAACGAGGAAACGGCGCACCGACGTAAGCCGTCCTGTGCCGTGGGCCAGGGCCTGCTCTCACGCAGGACGTTCACCGACGAGGACCAGTCCACGTGGGAGTTGAGGTCCTCGACGTGCAGTGTCCTGGGCATGGTGCCGGCGCGCATCGCGCTCAGGCACTTGATGACACCGCCGACTCCTGCCGCGGCCATGGAGTGGCCGATGTTCGACTTGAAGGAGCCGATCCACACGGGTTCGTCGCCGCGGTCCGCTCCGTAGGTGGCCTGAATGGCGTTGGCCTCGATGGGATCGCCGAGCTTGGTGGCCGTACCGTGCGCCTCCACGAGCTGGACCTTGCCGGGCGCGAGCCGGGCGTCGGCGAGCGCCCGCTGGATCACCTTGACCTGAGCCTTACCGCTCGGTGCGGTGAGGCCGTTGCTCGCGCCGTCCTGATTGACGGCGGTTCCCTTGATGACGCCGAGGATGCGGCGCTGATTGCGCCGGGCCACCGAGAGGCGTTCGAGGACGAGGACGCCCGCGCCTTCGGCCCAGACGGTTCCGTTGGCGGTGTCGGAGAAGGTACGACAGCGTCCGTCCGGCGAGAGGGCGCCCTTCTTCGCGTAGTCCACGAACATACCGGGGCCCGTGAGCACGGTGCAGCCGCCGGCGAGCGCCAGATCCGTCTCGCCGCTGCGCAAGGACCGGACGGCGGTGTGAATCGCCACGCCGGACGACGAACAGGCGGTGTCGATGGTCAGGGCAGGACCCTCCAGGCCCAGGAGGTAAGCGATCCGCCCGGACGCCACGCTCGGTGAGGTGCCGGTACCCATGAAACCGGCGGTCTCGTCCTGCCACTTCCACAGCGGCATCCCGTACTCGTTCGGCATCAGCCCGACGAATACGCCGGTCTGTGAACCCTTGAGGCTCGACGGGACGATGCCCGACCGCTCGATCGCCTCCCAGGCGACCTGCAGGAGCACCCGCTGCTGCGGGTCCATGGAGATCGCCTCAGCGGGCCTGATCCCGAAGAAGTCGGCGTCGAAGAGGTCCGCGTCGTGGAGGAACCCGCCCTGCCGCACAAAGCTCGGGTCGTAGAGCGCCTCGGTGTGCCACTCGCGGTTGTCGGGAAAGTCGGAGATGGCGTCCCGGCCCTCGTCGACCAGGGCCCATAGACGCTCCGGGGTGTTCATACCGCCGGGGTAGCGGCAGGCCATACCTACGACGGCTATGTCTTCGGGCTCCGTTGTCTTCTCAGCCACGGAGTGCCTCCAGTTCGGTATCCAGGTGTGCCGCGAGGTCGTTGATCGTCGGGTGGTCGAAGAGCGCGGACTCCGGGAGTTCCACTGCGGTGGCGGCCGCGAGACGGTCCTGGAGCTCAAGCAGGGACATGGAGTCGACGCCCAGGTCCTTGAAGGTGCTGTCGTGATCCACGCGTAGGCACTCATCACCTGTTTCGCCCAGAAGGTCGAGGAATTGGTGCTCCAGGAACGACCGGATGAGCCAGAGCCGTTCCGAAGGATCGGCAGTCTGCTCCCAGCCGTCGAGCAGAGAGCCGGTGAGGGCCTCTTCCGGCACCGCAGGGGCCGGCTCGGGGGTTGGGGCAACGGAGCGGGGCGGAGCGGGTCTGTGATAGATGTCGCGTTCGAAGGGGTACGTGGGCAGGCCAGGCACCTTGCGCAGTCCTGTTCCCAATCGATCCGCGACCTCGGCAATGTCTCCGTGAGCGGCGTAGGTACCGGCGACAGCGACCCAAGCAGCTCGTTCGGCTCCTGCGTTGTGCAGCCAGTCCGCCGGTATGGCCAGGTCGTGGCCTGCCACGATCTTGAGCAATCCGTCGCGCATCTGGTCCCAGCAACCGCCGACCACCGCGACCCGGTGCTCGCCCTCGTCGCGCTGCGCGAGGGACCACGCCACATCGCTCACGGTGTAGCACTCCATGGGGAAGGAGTGTTCGAGGAAGGCGCGGGCCAGCGAGCGGACCGCTTCGCGGGTGCGACCCGAGAGACACCACACGGTGTCCAGGGCAACGCGCTCGGGCGGATTCCGGGACACGAGTCGACCGGACGGATCCGTTGTGCCGGGTGAACTCGCCAGGACTACGTGAACGTTGGTGCCACCCATACCGAACGAGCTGACCCCGACCACTTCGTCGGTACCCAGGCTCTCTTCCTGGTCCGCGCCGACGACTCGAAGGTTGAGGTCCGCCAACGGCAGGTCCTCGGGGCTGCGGTGATGGTGCAGGGTCGGTGGCAGCTTCCCATGATGCAGTACCAGGCACGCCTTGATGAATCCGGCGATGCCCGCCGCCGACTCCAAGTGCCCGATGTTCGACTTGACCGAGCCCACGAGCAACGGCGCGGTCCGCGAGCGCCGCCTTCCGATGGCCTCGCCGAGGGCCTCGGCCTCGACCGGGTCACCCACGGGTGTGCCCGTGCCGTGGAGTTCGACGTAGCCGACCGACGCACCCGTGACCCCTGCGGCGCGGTGGGCGGCTTCGATCACCTCGCGCTGGGCGTCCGGGCTGGGGACACCGAGACCGGCTCTGCCTCCGTCGTTGTTGGTGGCACTGCCGCGCACCACGCAGTAGACATGGTCACCGTCGCGTACGGCAGCTTCGAGTGGCCTGAGTACGACGACGCCACCACCTTCGGCACGGACATATCCGTTGGCGTGCTCGTCAAAGGCGCGACAGCGGCCGTCAGGGGACAGGCCGCCCCACAGTTGAATCTGGTCGGTCACGTCCGGCAGGAGGTTGAGGTTGACACCGGCGACGAGCGCGGCATCGCATTCGCCCAGCCGCAGGCTCGCGACCGCCCGGTGCAGAGCGCACAGGGAGGACGACTGGCCGGTATCGATGACTTCACTGGGGCCGCGCAAACCGAGGTGGTGGGAGATGCGCCCCGCCAGCAGCGAGCGGCTCGAGCCCATGTGGCCGAACCTGTCGAGGCGCCCGGAGGCGAAGTACTGCGTCTTGAAGTCATCGGCGCACGCCCCCACATAGACACCCCAGCGCGTCGCGCGCAGGTTGTGTGCGGGGACGGCCGCGTCCTCCAACGCCTGCCATGCGAGCTCGAGCAGGAGCCGCTGCTGCGGATCCATGTGTTCGGCCTCGCGTCGGACGATCCCGAAGAACCTGGCGTCGAACTCGTCGATTCCCTCGATGAAGCCGCCATGCCGTATGGGAGTGCGGGGTTCGGCGGGCGCGGGCCCGACACGTTCCTCCCAACGACCGGGCGGAGCGCTGCCCACGCTGTCCGCCGCGGACATGAGGTTGCGCCAGAACTCACCCGGATCGGAGGCGCCGGGAAAGCGACACGACAAACCGATGACAGCCATGGGGGCTGCGCCTGGTTCCGCATACCTCGGTGCCGGTTGCGGCTGGTGTGTCCGTGCGGTCATGAGCCTGATCCACCTGCTTCTTCCGTGCCCGAGCGGGATCGCTGCGGTCCAGGGGCAACGACGAGATTCCTGAGTCCCCGGAAGGTGGGGCTGGCCTTCCACTCCATGTGCTGGGGCTTCGTGCGGACGGAGAGTTCTGGACAGCGTCGGACAAGGACGTCGAACGCGACTTCCGCCTCCAGGCGTGCAAGGTGCTTGCCGATGCAGTTGTGGATGCCGCCGCCGAAGGCCAGGTGTTCACGGCGTGGCTTGTCGACCGTGAAGCGGTCGGGATCCTCGAAACGCGCGTCGTCGCGGTTGGCCGCGGCGAAGGCCAGGAACACGATGGAGCCGGCCGGGATGGTCACCCCACCCACCTCGACCGACTCGGTGGCGTACCGGTACAGCGACAGGTTGAAGGGCGACTGATGGCGCAGCATCTCTTCCACGGCGGCCGGCACGAGCGACCGGTCTCGCCAAACGCGCGCCTTCTGATCCGGGTCCGACTCCAGCACCAGCAGCCCCGTGACGATCAGGTTCGCCGAGGTCTCGTACCCGGCGGCGAGCAGCGCGTACGCCTGGGCGACCGCCTGCGACTCGCTCAGCGAGAGGGCGAGTTGTGTCAGGATGTCGTCGGTGCCCGTCTCACGCCGCTGTGCGATGAGGCCGCGCAGGTAGCCGACCATCCGCTGCGCATCGCGCCGGAGTACCTCGGGTTCCGCGTCACTGGTGATCGTCTGTACCCATTGGTGGAACGTCTCGCGATCCTCGCGCGGAACCCCGAGCGTCTCGCAGATGACTCCGATCGAGTAGGGGAAGGCGAAGTCCTGGACGAGGTCGAACGACTCCTGTCCTGCGACGGCATCCAGGACCGATTCGGCCAGTTCCCGCATGGCCTGGCGCTTGGGAGCCACTGCCCGCGCGGTGAAGGAGCTGTTGAGCGGTTTGCGCAGGGCGGTATGGATCGGCGGGTCGTTGTTCGCCATGTTGTCGTAGAGCAGAGAGCTTCGGTCCTGCTCCTGCCCGCTGTCCCGGGCACTCGCCGCGAACAATGGCATTGCTTCATCGAAGCTTTTACGAAACCGGGTATCCCGCAGCACGAATTCAACATCCTCGCAGGACGTCACCATCCAGGCCCGCAAGTTCGGCGGCAGGTAGGCCATACCCGTTTCGAGTACGACTTCAGTGGGTTTGTTTCCGCGTTGTTTTATCGTCCGGTAGACAGAATACGGATCTCTGTAGAAATCCACATCGAGACGGACGGGGCACCGGTTTCCATGTATATCGGATGTCATGGGCTTCCTTCACTGGAAGAGTCAAAGCGGTACCGCTCGGCCACGGTGGCGCCAGCCGATGCCTCAACTTCCCTTCACAGCTGGGCAGTTGAGGGAGCATGTAGATGTCGGGCGCGGCCGAGGACAAGTGAGGCGTTGCGCCCGCAAAAGCCGAAGGAATTGGCCGATGCGACCTGGAACTGGCCCGTGCGTGGCTCGCCCATCACCACACCCAGGTCGATGCACGCATCCACCTCCCGCAGGTTGCGGGTCGCGGGCACGAAGCCGTCGAGAAGCGCGGGGATCGCCACGGCCGCACCCATGGCCCCGGACGCCCCGACATGTGACCGGTGACGGATCTCGTCGCGGTGACCACGGAATGCGCACCGATGGCCTGGGCGATGGCATCGGACCCACACGCGTCGCCATGGGGCGTCGACGTCGCGTGGGCACGGGCGTACCCCACGTCCTCCCCAGTGATCCGCGCGTCGCGCAGCGGCAGGGTCATGACACACACCTGTCCCGCCACGTCCAAGCCCGGAGCGATGACCTCGGCCCCCGGCGCGGGGGCGGTAACCGGCGCCTGGGCGCCGCCTCGTGCGCCCGGGTCATACTGACCCGCGCAACAGGGCCGTCGGCCATCAGCATGGGCACGGTGTGAGGTGAGCCCCACCGCGGCCTCTTGACCTCGAACGTGTGGTTCCGGGCCAGCAGGAACGTGGCGCCGCCGATGCCGGTGCCCCTGGCCACCGCGAGATACTCAGAGGGAGTTCCGGGGAGCCGGCGTCCCACCAAGCCTCCCGGGACGCGACGAGAGCGATCTGCTCCGCACGGTCGAGCCGACGGGCTTCCGTCCGTGCCAGGGAGTCGGCGGGGCTCACCGCAAGAAGCCCGTCGATCCGGACGCGCGACTCTCGGGCCCATTCGTCCTCCAGATTTCCAATTCCGTTGGCACCGCTTCGCATTGCGGCCCACATGCTCGACATACCTCCGCCGAGCGGCGTCATTGTGCCCAGACCGGTAACCCATACGTCCACTGTTCCATCTTCCCTTCGCTGCTACCGGTCGGGTTCCGGGCCCACAAAGCCGGTGTAGGGCCGGGCATTCCTCAGGCAGTTCCCATCCGGGGGAATGAGAAGAGCGGCTGAAGAAGCTTCGTCACGTAACGCACATACCGCACTGTCAATGAGAGGGACTCCGCCAGGCTTTGAACGCTAGCCAATGCCCAGACGTGTCGCAAGAGGCCCCGATCTCAAGAGAATTGACGATTAGGGGGACCCCCCTAAAGCGTGTTGCGCAAAGCTGTGGGGTGGGCAGGCGGAGCCGGGTTCTGTGACGTTGTGGGTCATGCGGCCGGGGCGTGGTCGTGGAGGGTGGCGACGGCTTGGACTGCGTGGTGGAGGCCGTTGCTCGTTGTCGGCAGTCGCGGAGGATCTTGTAGTGCTTCATGCGGGCGAAGGCATGTTCCACGCGGGCCCGCACGCGTCGATGTTCGGCGTTGTCCGCTTCCTGGCCGGGCAGGAGCGGGCGGCCGGGTCGTTTCCGGTGCGGGATGACGAGGCCGGTGTTGGTGTGAGCGCGCCGTCGGCGGGCACCGTCACGTCCTGGCAGATCGTTGCGAGTCCGGAGTCCCGCCATGCCTTGGCATCCGCGGTGTCGCCGGGCACCGGTGGGGCGGTCGCGATGACGAGCTTGGTGTCGGCGTCGATGATGACCTGCGCGTTCGCGGAGGACCGGTAGTTGCGTGAGGAGGCGCCGACCTTCCGGTCCCGGACCGGGATCAGGGTGCCGTCCACGATCCACAGCCGTTCCACGGCGTCGGCCGGGCGCGTGGTCGGCTCGATCGCCGGCAGCGGCCGGTGGATGACCCGGCACACGGTGGCCGGCGAGCAGCCGAACAGGCGGCGCGAGCTGCCACATCGTGGGGCGACGTGGCGGTGCCGGCCGGTGAACGAGCGGCCCTCGAAGCGGTCGAGCCCGAGAGTCGTCTTCAGCTCGCGGTAGTCGTGCTCGATGCGCCACCGTAGTTTCGCGAGCCGGACCAGGTCCCGGGCGGGGATGTCGGCGGCAGGTCGGAGGCCCAGTTCTTGACCGGTTCGTTCTCTCCTCCGGGCCACTGGGCGATCAGCCACCGCAGTGCGATGACACCATCCCGAGCCGGCTTCGGGCGGCGGCCGGCCAGGCGGACACGCAGGAACACGAACCGGGCGGACATCACTGTCCTCGAGCCTTTGCGCCAGGTGACCGCGACCGCTCGGGCACGGCCGGCGGCCGGGACGTGCTCGCGCAGGCTGACCGGACGGGTCCGGTAGCGAGGCAACGGTCTGGGCCCGAGCCCGCCGCAAGGCGGCTGGTAGGGTTCGGCAGTCTCGGCGTGGGCGGCCATCTCGCTCTTGACCTGCACGGCGTAGGCCAGTCCGCGGTCTTCCAGCCCGTGGCGGAAGTCGGCGTCCGCCCCGTAGCCGGTGTCCGCGACCAGCACCGCGGGCCGCAGTCCGACGGCGCTCACTTCGTCGAGCATGTCCAGTGCGAGCTGCCACTTCGGCCGGTGACGTTCCTCCTCCAGGATCCGGCAGCGGGCCCGACGGCCGGTGGCCTCGGCGCCGTCCCAGCCCGGCGGGCAGGAACAACCGCCTGGACAACGGGCACGAAGCGGTGTCGGACGCCGCATGGACACCGACCCCTATCTG
Source organism: Streptomyces sp. DvalAA-43 (assembly GCF_900091725.1). Classification (GTDB taxonomy): domain Bacteria; phylum Actinomycetota; class Actinomycetes; order Streptomycetales; family Streptomycetaceae; genus Streptomyces; species Streptomyces pulveraceus. The sequence continues at coordinate 15,115 of NZ_FMBW01000002.1, forward strand.
GCAGTTCCCGACCTTGCCCAAAGTGCCGGAGTGCTGCCTGGGCACCCCGGGCGAGGCTGTTCCGCCCTTCGGGAACCCGGTGTCGTACACGACCGGTACCTGCGGCCGGACCACCACCACCGCCCGGCGGGCCGGTCTGGTGCGGACCGTGTCCACCTGCCAGGCCGACGACGTCATGAACTGCTGCGACTGCTGATGGTCCACACCGAGCCGTCCGGCCATCGGCTGCATCGGCCTCCGCCGCCCGTCCAGCAGCAGACCCCGCAGATACAGGCTGCCCTTCACCCGCTGATCGGCACGCGCCAAAGGCGCGAACACCTCCCGGTGTGCGCCTCCAACCAGCCTCGGCACAAAGCGAGTTCATCTCCCCTCATACCAGCAGGAAACCACCAGAACAGCCACTTGCCCAGAGACGTAACAAAAGCCCTAGCTTGTCCCGTCCGTCGCCGCGGTGGGTGGGCATCAATCGCACGAGGGTCAACGGGGTAGGGGGGTGTCGCCCGGCATGCTTTGATTGCGTGAGCAGTGCACACGGCGACCAGAACCAGGCCCCCTGGAAGGAGCGATGTGCGTCATGGAGTTGGCAGAGCGATGCCGAGCGCAACAACTTCTTGACAGTCTTTTTAGAGAGGCCCGTGACGGTAGAGGGCAAGCCGCTCTGGTTCTCGGCCCCCCTGGGGTCGGGAAGACCGGGGTGGTCGACCACGTCAAAGGGCAAGCCGAGCGGGCGGGCGCGACCGTGCTGAGCGCCACGGCATCGGCGGCGGAACGCTCGTTCCCGCTGGGCGTCGTCGCCCAACTCTTGTCCAGTCTGGGGTACTCCATGGACGAGATCGCGGCCGTGTGCGAGTCGCCGACCAAGGTCGCCGCCGCGGTGCACGACGCCATCTGCGTGGTCTCCGAGCGCACACCTCTGGTCGTCACCGTTGATGATGTCCACGACATCGACAGTGAGTCCCTGCGATGCCTACTCTACGTCGTCCATCGTGTGGCCCCCCTGCGCGCTCTCATTCTGCTCACCGGGAGTTCCGACCTTCCCCAGCAGAGTCCGGTACTGACCGCTGAGTACATGCGCAATCCCAGCTGCTCGCTGCTGCGCCTTGCCTCGTTGTGCGCTTCGTGTGTCAGAAGAGTGCTCGCCGAGCACATGGGGTGCGGCGTCTGCGACCGGACCGTGTCCCTGTGGCGGCGGGCGTCCGGGGGGAGCCCTCTTCTGCTGCACGCGCTTCTGAAGGACTGGTCGGGTTCCGGCGCACCAGGCGAAGTGGGCCAGGGTGCGGTCCCCCCTCCGCTTGGTGGCGACGCGGTCCGGTTCGCCGTTCAGTACGTCCACGCTCTGATGACAGAGGACGGGTTGCGGACCGCGCGGGCTCTCGCTGTCCTTGGAGAGTCGGCTACCGCGGATCGAGTGGAGCGCCTGCTGCACCACCTGGGGATGTCCGCCAGTGCGGCCGCACGTTCACGCAGTGCCCTGCAGGCAGCCGGCCTGACCGACGGCCTCCGCTATCACCTGGAGGCAGCCCGTGATGTGGTGCTGGACAGAACCCCGAGCGACGAACGGACGCGGCTGCATCGAAACGCCGCGTTGGCACTACGTGAGAGCAACGCCGAACTGAGTGAAGTGGCAGGCCATTTGGTGCACGCGCGGCCCGCTCAGGAGCTCTGGGCGGTCATCGCCTTGCGGGAAGCGGCCGCGCAGGCACTGCATGAGCACGACGCCGAACGGGCCATCGCCTTCCTTCGAGCCGCGTACGACGCGTCCGCCGACGGCTCGGCGCGCGCGGTGGTCCGGGCCGAACTGGCTCAGGCGGAGTGGGAAGTGGACCCGGGGGCAGTTCGCTGGCATCTGGCCGATCTGCTCGATGAGCACCGAGCCGGCCTACTGAGCCGGGAACACAGCTTACTGCTGGGCATGTATCTGTTGTGGTCGGGGCGGACACAGGAGGTCAGCGTTCTTCTCACCGACCTCGATGCCGTGCGGGAGGAGTTGTCCCAGGACGCACGGGCCCGCCTCGACGCATTGCGGGTCTGGTTCGCGTACTTCTTTCCCACCTACGGCGCGCGATACCGACAAGGCCCCCTGGAGGCCCCGCAGGATCCGGGCCAGTGCATCGTGTCAGTGGATCCGCAGTGGGACGGAGCGCTGGTGCTCGCATCGCTGCTGGCCGAGGGACCCACCGACGACGCGTGTGGAGCGGCTGAGCAGCTCCTGCAGGCACAGGTGCCGCATCAACCACTTCTGGCACCGACGATGGCCGCGTTGATTTCGCTGATCCGCGGCGCGCGCCTCGAACGAGCCGCGGGCTGGTGCGACCGGTTGGTCATGGGCTGCTCGGAGCGCACGACCACCTGTCAGGCGATACTGCTGGCCGCCAGCGCGACCCTGGAGAGTTGGCTGGGCAATTTCACGACCGCGCTGACCCGCGCGGAGCAGGCCCTGACGCTGCTGCCTGCATCGGCCTGGGGGGTGGCCATCGGTCTGCCACTCTCCGCCAAGGTGCTCGCCTGCGTCGGTCTCGGGGACCTCGAGGCGGCGGCCGAGTGCCTACGTACCCCAGTGCCCCAGTTGATGTTCCAGTCCCTGCCCGGACTGCACTACTTGCAGGCACGCGGTCGCCTTCACCTGGCTGCGGGGCGTCACCGAGCGGCGCTCGGCGATTTCTACGCGTGCCGGGACCTGATGGCCGCGTGGAAGCTCGAGGTGTCCGTCTTCACGGCCTGGCGAGTCTATGCCGCCGAAGCGCTCGCCGAGCTCGGTGACAGGGACGAGGCGGCACGCTTCTTGGAGGAGGAACTGGCACAGCCGGACACGGGCAGCCCGTGGCTGCGCAAGCGGGCGCAGGTGCTGTACGACCGGTTGTGCAGCGTCGGCACCGACGCGAGGCCCGGCAGGAGTCCTTCGGAGGTGACCGAAGAACTCCATACGCTGAGCAGGGCCGAACACAAGGTGGCCCAACTCGCGCAAGAGGGACTCACCAATCGGGAGATCGCCGAGCAGCTTGGTGTCACCCCCAGCACCGTCGAGCAACATTTGACCCGCACCTACCGGAAGTTGGGGGTGCGGGGCCGTGCAGAGCTCCCTGTGGCGATGAACTCGGCAGAACTTCTCGGGGGTTGAGCGAGACCTCAGGCCCTGCGCAGTCCCCGGCCTGCCTTGCGTCCGAGATGGCCCCCGCCGACCAGCTCCCTGAGAACGGTTGGTGGTTCGCAGCCCGCCTCGGGAAACTCGGCGTGCAGACGTTCCAGAATTGCCAGGGAGACGTCCAGGCCGATGGTGTCGAGCAGAGTGAATGGTCCCATTGGATATCCGAATCCCTGTTCCACCGCAGTGTCGAGAGCCCCGATGTCGAGAGCAGCGTCATCCAACAGCCGCACCGCGTCCGCGAGATAGGGGAAAAGGAGGCGGTTGACGATGAACCCGGCTCGGTCGCTGCAGGCCACGGCGACCTTGCCGAGGTCGGCACAGAACTCTCGGCCCACATCCATCACGTGTTCGGCCGTGTCCGGCGTCCGCACCAGCTCCACCAGCTTCATCACGGGCGCGGGGTTGAAGAAATGCAGGCCGAGCGTCTCCCCGGGACGGCCGGCCGGAGCAGTACAGGCCGCCACGGACAGGCTGGAGGTAGTGGTGGCCAAGATCGCACCGGACCGACACACCGCCCCGAGCCGCGCGAAGACGGCGCGCTTTATCTGGAGATTCTCCGCGACAGCCTCGATGACCAGGTCGCAGCCGGAGAGCGCCGAGACGTCGTCGACGGTGGCGAGCGCGGCGGACGCCTCCTTCTTTCGTGCTGGGGTGATCCTGCCCCGACGCACCGCCTTGACCAGCGATGCCTCGATGCCCGCCGCGGCGCTCCGGGCCTTGTCGGTGTTACGAGCCACCAACGTGACGCGGTGCCCGGACGCGGCGCACACCTCCGCGATCCCGCGTGCCATCGTGCCGGAACCGAACACGCCAACGTGGCCTATGGCCTCGCCGGTTGACGGAGAGCCCGTACGACCCCGTTCGACGGAGGTCCTCTCGCCCGGCAGCCCCTGCATGTCGTAACCGTGGAAGCCCTGACCGGTCCTCCTTGCCGGGATGCCCCTTCGCAGCATCGATGTCAGGAGCGGCACCGGGCGGAAGGCCTCCTCACCGGTGCGATTCCAGTGAGACTCCAGGTAGCTGTGGACCTCGTCCACGCCCAGCTCTTCGATCAGCTCCAACGGACCGGACGGAAGTCCGCAACCAAGTCGCATCGCGGTATCGATGTCGCGGGGGGAAGCAAAACCCTCCGCAACCATGGCAGCAGCGCGGTTGAGGAACGGGTAGACGAGCCGAGTGGCGAAATCGCTCGCTTGTCGGCCGAGAACGACGCATTCGAGTCCGATGACCGTCGCGAGGCGTTCCGCCACGTCAACTGCTTCGTCGGACGTCAGTGAGGTGCGTACGACTTCGGCGTGCCTGCCGACCGCCGGCGGGCGCAGCAGTCGTAGGCCGGCGATTCGGCCGGGACACCCCGCGGCGGTGGTGAGCGGAAAGAGAGGTAGCGAGGAGGCCGTGGTGACGATTGCCGTGTCGGGCGGGCAGACCTGACGCAGCCGGCGGAGTACGTCGCGCTTGGCGGCCAGATCCTCGGCCACCGCCTCCATCACGACACCGACGTCGTCCAGCGCAGTGATCTCGGTGGTCAGGGTGCGCGAGGCGGACTCTCCGGTCTCGTCGATGTCTCTGCGCTTGAGGCGTTGCTCGACCCTGGCGATGACATCGGGGTCATGGTCCACGCCGATCACCGGGCACCCGATGGCGGCCACCATGCTCAACAGCGCTTCGCCGACCTTCCCGAGTCCCACGATTCCGACGGCGCGGCCGGGTCCCACTATGTCCTGCACGTCTATTCCTCTGGTTCTCATCGGCTCCGGTCCCGGATGCTCAGGGCCGGAAACGGTTGATGGCGTCGATGTGCCGCGCGCGCAGCTCCTCGTCGCGCACGCCCAGGCCCTCGCGCGGCGCCAGTGCCAGCACACCGACCTTGCCCTGGTGGAGGTTGCGGTGGACGTCGTACGCGGCCTGGCCGGTCTCCTCCAGGGAGTAGACCTTCGACAGGGTGGGGTGGATCTTCCCCTTGGCGACCAGCCGGTTGGCCTCCCAGGCCTCGCGGTAGTTGGCGAAGTGCGAGCCC
>NZ_FMBW01000029.1 GCF_900091725.1 Streptomyces sp. DvalAA-43
GAGAACTGCACAGTGGACGCGAGCATCTGTGGCCAAGTTTTTAAGGGCGCACGGTGGATGCCTTGGCACCAGGAACCGATGAAGGACGTGGGAGGCCACGATAGGCCCCGGGGAGCTGTCAACCGAGCTTTGATCCGGGGGTGTCCGAATGGGGAAACCCGGCAGTCGTCATGGGCTGTCACCCGCTGCTGAACACATAGGCAGTGTGGAGGGAACGAGGGGAAGTGAAACATCTCAGTACCCTCAGGAAGAGAAAACAACCGTGATTCCGGGAGTAGTGGCGAGCGAAACTGGATGAGGCCAAACCGTATGCGTGTGATACCCGGCAGGGGTTGCGCATGCGGGGTTGTGGGATCTCTCTTTTGCGGTCTGCCGGCCGTGAGACGAGTCAGAAACCGTTGATGTAGGCGAAGGACATGCGAAAGGTCCGGCGTAGAGGGTAAGACCCCCGTAGCTGAAACATTGACGGCTCGTTTGAGAGACACCCAAGTAGCACGGGGCCCGAGAAATCCCGTGTGAATCTGGCGGGACCACCCGCTAAGCCTAAATATTCCCTGGTGACCGATAGCGGATAGTACCGTGAGGGAATGGTGAAAAGTACCGCGGGAGCGGAGTGAAATAGTACCTGAAACCGTGTGCCTACAAGCCGTGGGAGCGTCGCGCATCGAGCTTGCTCGGTGCGTCGTGACTGCGTGCCTTTTGAAGAATGAGCCTGCGAGTTTGCGGTGTGTTGCGAGGTTAACCCGTGTGGGGAAGCCGTAGCGAAAGCGAGTCCGAATAGGGCGTTTTAGTAGCACGCTCAAGACCCGAAGCGGAGTGATCTAGCCATGGGCAGGTTGAAGCGGAGGTAAGACTTCGTGGAGGACCGAACCCACCAGGGTTGAAAACCTGGGGGATGACCTGTGGTTAGGGGTGAAAGGCCAATCAAACTCCGTGATAGCTGGTTCTCCCCGAAATGCATTTAGGTGCAGCGTCGTGTGTTTCTTGCCGGAGGTAGAGCACTGGATAGGCGATGGGCCCTACCGGGTTACTGACCTTAGCCAAACTCCGAATGCCGGTAAGTGAGAGCGCGGCAGTGAGACTGTGGGGGATAAGCTCCATGGTCGAGAGGGAAACAGCCCAGAGCATCGACTAAGGCCCCTAAGCGTACGCTAAGTGGGAAAGGATGTGGAGTCGCAGAGACAACCAGGAGGTTGGCTTAGAAGCAGCCACCCTTGAAAGAGTGCGTAATAGCTCACTGGTCAAGTGATTCCGCGCCGACAATGTAGCGGGGCTCAAGCGTACCGCCGAAGTCGTGTCATTCC
>NZ_FMBW01000019.1 GCF_900091725.1 Streptomyces sp. DvalAA-43
AACACCACGAACGCCGACGGCACCATGTACTCCGGCAACACCCCCGCCACCACCGACCGCAGCACCGCCGGATCCACAACCGCGTCCCCGTCCGGCACCACATACGCCACCAACCGCCGGTCACCCGGCACATCCTCACGCACCAGCACCGCCACCTGACCCACCCCAGGCACCGCCGAGACCCCCGCCTCCACCTCACCCAACTCAATACGGAAACCCCGCACCTTCACCTGGTCATCCACCCGGCCCACGAACTCCAACACCCCACCCGAAACCCAACGCACCAGATCACCCGTCCGGTACATCCGCTCACCCACCCCGAACGGACACGCCACAAACCGCCCAGCCGTCAACCCCGAACGCCCCAAATACCCACGCGCCAAACCCACCCCGGCCACATACAACTCCCCCACCACACCCACCGCCACCCGCGACAACCCACCATCCAGCACGAACACCCGCACATTCCCCACCGGACCACCGATGGGAGTGCGCTCGGCGGGATCGGCCGCAGCGGTGGCCGGGTCGGGGAAGTAGGCCGTGGAGTAGACGGTGGCCTCGGTCGGTCCGTAGATGTTCGCGAACCGTGTGCCGGGCGAGATGCGCCGCAGGCTGCGGACGAGCGTCCCGTTGAGTGCCTCGCCGGCGATCGCGAGGAAGGGGACATCGAGCGGTCGGCCCTGGGCGAGCAGCGCGGAGAGCGCGGACGGGACGATGCAGGCGAGCGTCGCCTCGCTGCCGACGGGGCGGTCCGCCAACGCCAGCGAGTTCTGGACCAGTTCGACCCGGCCGCCGACGAGCAGCGGCACGATCGTCTCGAAGACGGAGACGTCGAAGGTCAGCGCGGTGCCGGCGACGACCCGGTGCAGCCGGTCGGCGCCCAGTGTCTCCACCGCCCAGGCGGTGAGGCTGACGACGCCGGTGTGCGCGACGACGACGCCCTTGGGCTCTCCGGTGGAGCCCGAGGTGTAGATGACGTACGCGGGGTGGTCGGGAGTGAGCGGGCGGGTCCGCTCGGCCTGGTCCACCTCGTTGCCGGGGATGCGGGCCAGCCGGTCGGCGGTTTCTCCGGCGTCGAGGTCGATGCGGCCGAGGTCCTGCGGCAGACCGGTCACGGTGGTGTGGGTGAGGACGGTCCGCGGTCGGCTGTCGGCCGCCACCCGGGCGATGCGCTCCGGCGGGTGGCCGAGGTCGACGGGGACGTAAGCGGCGCCGGACTTCAGCACCGCCCAGACGGATATGAGCAGGTCCTCGGTACGCGGCAGCGCGAGCATCACCCGGTCCTCCGGGCCGATACCCTCGGCGATCAGCAGGCGGGCGAGCCGGTTCGCGCGGCCGTTGAGCTCGGCGTAGGTCAGCGTGGTGTCGCCGGCCAGTACGGCGGGCGCGTCCGGGGTGTCCCGTACCTGGCGGGCGATGGCGGCGGGCAGGGTCTGCGCGGTGACCGGCAGCCCGGTGGCGTTCCAGGAGTCCAGTAGCTTCCGCTCGGCCTCGGGAAGCAGGTCGAGGGTGCCGATGCGGCTGTCCGGGGCGGCGCAGGCGGCGGCCAGCAGGGCGGCGTAGAGGCCGGCCAGGCGCTCGGCGGTGGCGGGGTCGAAGAGATCGAGGGCGTACTCCAGTTCGCCGCGCAGGCACTCCACCGCGCTGTCGGCCGTGTCGGGGCCGTCGGCGCCCGCAGGGTCCGCGCTCAGCCGCAGGCAGAGGTCGAGTTCGCTCTCGCCGAGGCGGAGCCGTTCGACCGGGACCGGAGTACCGGTCAGATCGACGGTGGGCCGTGGGCCGTCGGACACGTCCAGCCCCACCTGGAAGAGCGGGTGGTGGGTGAGGGAGCGGGCCGGGTTGACCAGTTCGGCGATCCGCTCGAACGGCGCGTGTGCGTGGTCGTCGGCCTCGTCGGCCACCTCGGCCGCGTGCCGCACGAGATCGGTGAACCGCGGGTCGTCGCTGCTGCGGGTGCGCAGCACCACGGTGCGCCGCACGGGGCCCACCAGGTCCTGCTCGTCGGCGGTACGGCCGGAGTCCCAGGTGCCGATCAGTACATCGGGGTTACCGCCGACCCGGGTGAGCAGTGCGGCCAGGGCGGCGTGGGCGAGGGCCCGGGTACCGGTGCCGAGCCGGGCCGCGAGGGCGTGGAACCGTGCGGTGTCGGAGGCGGTCAGTGCGAAGGCTGCGCTGCCGGTGCGGTAGCTCGGGGTGGCCGCGAGGGCGCGGTCGCGGGGGAGTTCGGACAGCAGCGGGGCGTCCGAGAGGGCGCGGGCCCAGTGGTCGAGGTCGCGCCGGAGCGGTGTGCCGGGGTCGGACGGGTCGCCGAGCGACCGGAGGCGGTCCGTCAGGTGCTGGGGGAACTGGGCGGGCGGGTCGCCGAAGTCGGGGGCCCGGCCGGCTTCCCGGGCGCGGTAGGCGGTGGCGAGGTCGGCGGCCACCGTGTCCAGCGACGGGGCGTCGCAGAGGATTCCGGGGGCCGTGAGCAGGATCAGGCGCTCGTCGGTGCCGAGCGCGAACAGTGTCACGGCCAGGGGGTGTTCGTGGGCCGGGTCGAAGCGGTGGCGCGCGGCGGCGCGGACCTGGTCGGGGACGCCGTCGGCGTCGGTGGGGTCCGGTGTGCCGAGCGGTTCGTCGGTGAGGTCGGTGAAGGAGGGCCGGGCCTCGTCGTCGGCCGACTGCCGTGGGCCGTCGTCCGTCTCGACGATACGGGAGCGCAGCGCCTGGTGGCGTCCGGCGACGTCCGCCACCGCCGCGCGCAGCGCGCCCGGGTCCACCGGGGCGGGCACGCGGAGGACGGCCGCGGTGTTGGCGACCGGCCGGGCGCCTTCGAACTGCCCCAGCACGTGGACGCGGTACTGCGCGGCCGAGAGGGGGAGACTCGCGGCGGACCCGTCGGCCGCGAAGTCCGACGCGGTCGCGGATTCGGGGGACGTCGACACGTGGCACTCCCTTGACGAGACGGGCGAGGTCGTGGATCGGAGGTACGGGCCGGGGTGGCGTACCGGCCGGATGCACCGGGCCCGGATCCGGCCGGTGCTTTCACCGCGGAAATGTGCACGCGAATTCGCGGTCCACGGAAAAGAAAAGGAGCTGCGGGGTCGGAGGGATTCACCCGGACGACCTGGAAGGCCGCCCGGGTTTTCCGCACCGGACGGGCCGGGCGCAATCCCATTTGATCCGCGGTGGAGTCTTACAGAGGCTCCCCGGGGCTGGCAATGCATTTGATGCCGTTCAAAGCCTTTACGGTCGAAGGTCCTTCAGCCGGGGCAGGACGGCCTCGGCGTTGCCGTGATCCACCGCGGCGCGCGCGGCGGGGTCGATGGCCTGTTCGGCGTCCCAGGAGGCGGCGAAGTGGCGGACGGTGCGCACCGGGGCGTAGGGCCAGTCGCTGCCGAAGAGGACCCGGTCCGGCCGGGCGAACGCGCGCAGGCTGGGCAGTGCGGTGGGGCTGGTGGACAGGGCGGTGTCGAACCAGAAGCTCCGCAGCCCCTCCAGCACCCGCTCGGGTGCCGGGTCGTCGCCGGTCCGGGTGTAGGCGATGCGGTGGGCCGCGTAGGGCACGATGCCGCCGCCGTGCGACAGGATGATCTTCAGGTCCGGCCAGCGCTGCGGCGCGTCGGCGTGGACCAGGTTGATCGCGGCCCGCGTGGTGTCGAGGAGGAAGTCGGCGAGGAAGGGCGGGATGCCTTCCACCGGCGGGGCGTTGAGGTGCGAGGGGTGGACGAACACCACGGCTGAGCGCCGGTTCAGCTCGTCCATCAGTGGGTCGAAGCGGGCGTCGCCGAGGTAGTGGCCGGCGGAGTTGGCGAGCAGGACCACCCCGTCCGCGCCCAGGACGTCGAAGGCGTACGCGGCCTCGGCGAGCGCGCCGTCCACGTCCGGCAGGGTGAGGGTGGCGAACAGGCCGAAGCGCTCCGGGCGGTCCTTGACCTGTTCGGCGGCGAACTCGTTCACCTCACGGGCCATCCGGCGCGCGTCGGCGTCGTCGCCGAGGTGCACCCCCGGGGTGGACACGGACAGCACCGCGGTGCGGACCGCGAGCTCGTCCATCAGGGCCAGTGCGCCGGCCTGGGTCCAGGTGGGCAGCGGCATGCCGCCCGCGGTGATTCCGCGGGCACCGAGCCACTCGGCGTACTTCGGCGGAACGATGTGGTGGTGGGTGTCGACGCGATACTCGGACATGCCGTCTCCCGACTTTTTGAAGGATTTCGAATTACCCTCGGGCCGCCGCCCGGAACCCGGGGCGAAAGGACTTCGGCAAGGAAAGCCCGGACGGAAAGCCTAGACGGAAACCCTGGACAATGGCACGGCGCATTCATTACAGTCCCCTGGCATTACCCGACCAGGTGTGCGGGCCGAATCGCCGCCCCGTCGGACCGATTTTTTGATTTCCCTGAAATCCTCTACCGTCCTTCGAGGTCCGGCATGAACGCTGAGGTCCGGCATGAACGCTGAGGACTCGTCGTCGGTCACGGCCTCCCCCGACGACCCGTCGTCCGTCACGGCCTCCCCCGACGACTCGCCCACCGTCACGGTCTCCCCCGACCAGGTGGTGGTCCGCGCCGCTCCCGGGCAGACCATCATGAGCGCGCTCTCCACCGCCGGATTCGGCTACCGGGTCGGCTGCCGCCGCGGCGGCTGCGGCGTCTGCAAGATGGACGTGCTGTCCGGCCGGGTCGAGTACCGGACGCCCATCGCGGCGACCGTGCTGGACGACACCGAGATCGCCGCGGGCACCTGCCTGAGCTGCCGCGCCGTCCCCATCGGCGACGTGGTCGTCCGCCTGCGAAACCACCGGCTGCGCCGCCTCCACCACCTCTTCGGGCCCTGACCTTCCACCCGCCCCGACCCACCACGCGGCGATCCCGCGAGATCGAGGAGTGACCCATGGCTGTCATGCGGCTCGGGTACGTGCACGCACGCGTCACCGATCTGGACGCGTCCCGGTCGCACTACGCGCAGACCCTCGGGATGCGCGTGGTGCACGAGGGCGACGGCCGTCTGTACCTCAAGTCCTGGGACGAGTGGGACCACCACTCGGTCGTCCTGGAGGAGGGCGGCGTCGGCCTGGTGAAGCTCGGCTACAAGGTGGAAAGCCCCGCCGACCTGGATGTGTTCGAGCGGCGCGCCGAGCGGTTCGGCTGCACGACGAAGCGAATGAGCCGGGGCGACAACCTGGCGGTGGGCGACGGAGTACGGATCGTGCTGCCGTCGGAGCACGTCGTGGAGCTGTACCACGAGATCGAGTTCGCCGGCACCGAGACCGGCGCCCTCAACCCCGCGCCCTTCCCCCGCCACCTGGTGGGCGTCGGGGTGCCCCGGATCGACCACGCGCTGATCACCGCCGAGGAACCGGCACTGCTGGAGCGGTTCTTCGCCGAGTGCCTGGACTTCCGCCCCGCGGAGCGCCTGATCACCGACCACAGCACGGAGGAGCTGATCGGCTCCTGGATGTTCTGCGGCAACTCACCGCACGACATCGCCTTCATCAAGGGCCCTAACAGCAAACTGCACCACTTCGCGTACCAGTTGGAGGACTGGAACGCGATCCGGCACGCGGGGGACCTGTTCGCCATGGACGACGTGTCGGTGGACATCGGGCCGACCCGACACGGCATCACCCGCGGTCAGACCATCTACTTCTTCGACCCGTCGGGCAACCGCAACGAGGTGTTCTCCGGCGGCTACACCACCTTCCCGGACTTCCCCACGATCACCTGGACGGCCGACCAGCTCGCCACCGGGATCTTCTACATCGGGCGCGAGGTCAACGAGCGCTTCACCTCGGTTCTCACCTGAGCCGATTCGTCCCCAACCTGAACGCGGAGAGGAGAGACCGGTGACGGAGACTGACGGAGCGGGGCAGCACGACCCCGGCATGCCGGTGCCCCCGGAAGCCATCGCCATCGTCGGGATGAGCTGCCGGTTCGCCGGGGAGGTCAACTCGCCCGAAGAGTTCTGGCAGTTCCTCACGGACGGCGGCACCGCGGTCGGCGACCTGCCGGCGGACCGCTGGAAGGAGTACGAGACGGCGGGGGCCGACACCCGCCGGGCTCTGGCGGGCGCCACCCGCCGGGGCTCGTTCCGGTCCGACATCAAGGGCTTCGACGCCGCCTTCTTCGGGATATCCCCGCGCGAGGCCGAACTCATGGACCCCCAGCAGCGGATGATCCTGGAGCTCTCCTGGGAGGCCCTCGAACACGCCGGCATACCGCCGCACACCCTGGCCGGCACGGACGCCGGGGTGTACATCGGCGTCGGCGCGGACGACTACGGCCGCCTGATGCTGGAGGACCTTCCCGGCGTCGAGGCGCGCAGCGGCATCGGCGGGGCCTTCTGCGCGGTCGCCAACCGGGTGTCGTACACCCTGGACCTGCGCGGCCCCAGCATGGCCCTGGACACCGCCTGCTCGTCGTCGCTGGTGGCCCTGCACCACGCGTGCCAGGCCCTGCGGCTCGGTGAGGCCCCGCTGGCCCTGGCCGGTGGCGTCCTGCTGGTGGCCGCCCCTGGGCTGACCCTGGTGCTGGACTCGGCCGGGGCCACCTCGCCGGACGGCCGCTCCAAGTCCTTCGACGCCTCCGCCGACGGGTACGGACGCGGCGAGGGCGGCGGCGTCCTCGTCCTCAAGCGGCTCTCCGACGCGCAGCGGGACGGCGACCGCGTCCTCGCTCTGATCCGCGGCTCGGCCGTGCACCAGGACGGGAAGACCGAAGGGATCATGGCGCCCAGCGAGGAGGCGCAGCGGCACCTGCTGCGGCGGACCTACGCCCTGAACGGGATCGACCCGCTCTCGGTCGACTACGTGGAGGCCCACGGCACGGGCACCCGGGTCGGCGACCCGATCGAGGCCGGTGCGATGAGCAGCGTCCTCGGAGCGGGCCGCGAGCCCGGCCGGCCGTGCCTGATCGGATCGGTGAAGGCCAACATCGGGCACCTCGAAGCAGGCGCCGGGGTGGCCGGTGTGATCAAGACGGTGCTCGCGCTGACCCGCGAGCACCTGCCTCCGAGCGTGAACCTCACCACCCCCAACCCCGCTGTCCCGTGGGAGACTTCGGGCCTCGAACTGGTCACGGAGGCGCGCCCCTGGCTGGCCGGCGGACGGCTGCGCCGCGCAGGTGTGTCCGGCTACGGCTACGGCGGCACGCTCGCCCACGTCATCCTGGAGGAGGCGCCCGCCGGGCCCGACGCGAACTTCCCCGGGCCCGGCACCGACGCCGACCAGGCCGCCCCGGACACCCTCGTCCCCCTGTCGGCGCGCAGCGCGGCCGGGCTGGCCGCGGCCGCGGCGCGGCTGGCGGACTGGCTGGAGGGCGACGGCGCCGCGGTCCCCGTGGCCGCGGTGGGCCACACGCTCGCGCACCGCCGTTCCCACCTCACCCACCGCGCGGCCGTGGTGGCCGCCGACCGCGCCCGACTGGCGTCCCGGCTGCGGTCCTTGGCGGCCGGTGAGGGGGCGGACGGGGTCGTCACCGGGACGCCGGTGCCCGACGCCGCGCGCGGGCCGGTGTGGGTCTTCTCCGGACACGGCTCCCAATGGGCCGGCATGGGCCAGGACCTGCTGCGCACCGAACCGGTCTTCGGCAAGGTCCTCGACGAACTGCACGACACGTTCACCGCCGAGCTCGGCCTCTCCCCCCGGCAGGCCCTCCAGGACGGCGAGCTCGGCGGCGTCGACACCGTCCAGCCGCTGATCTTCGCCGTACAGGTGGCGCTCGCCGAGTGCTGGCGCTCCTACGGCGTCGAACCCGCCGCGGTCATCGGACACTCGGTGGGCGAGATCGCCGCGAACGTCACGGCGGGCGTGCTCACCCTGGACGAGGGCGCGCAGCTGGTCTGCCGACGCTCCCGGCTGCTGCGCCGGGTCGCGGGCGCCGGGGCGATGGCCATGGTCGGGCTCCCGTTCGCGGAGGCGGAGGAACGGCTGCGCGGCCGGACCGGCCTGGCCGCCGCGATCTGCGCCTCGCCCGGGAGTTCCGTGGTCGCGGGCGGTCCCGCCGCGATTGACGCCCTGGTGGCCGAGTGGCAGGCCGAGGGGATCATGGTGCGCCGGGTCGACAGCGATGTGGCCTTCCACAGCCCGCAGATGGACCCGCTCCTGGACGAACTGGCGGCGGCCGCCGCCGAACTGCGCCCGCGCCCCCCGCGGATCCCGGTCTACTCCACCGCGCTGGCCGACCCGCGCTCCGACGCCCCTCGGGACGGGACCTACTGGGCGGCCAATCTGCGCAACCCGGTGCGTCTGACCGCCGCGGTCGGTGCCGCGCTGGAGGACGGCCACCGGCTGTTCACGGAGATCTCCGCACACCCGGTGGTGGTCCACTCGGTGAACGAGACCATGGAGTCCGCCGGGGTCCGCGGCTGCGCGGTGACGGCGACCCTGCGCCGGAACCGGCCCGAGCAGCGGCTCCTGCTGGAGAACCTCGCCGCGGTGCACTGTGCCGGTGCCCGGGTGGCCTGGCACGCCCTCCAGCCCGACGGCGAGCTGGCCGACCTGCCGACCACGGCGTGGCAGCACGTCGGCTACTGGCTGGACGCGCCCCGGCGGTCCGGCGACGCCCAGGAACCGCACGACCCGCGGACCCACACCCTGCTCGGCGGCCGGTCCTCGGTCACCGCGGACACCACGATCGACCTGTGGCACACCACCCTGGACGAGGTCAGCCGCCCCTACCCGGGCCGGCACCCGGTCCGCGGGGTGGAGATCGTGCCCGCCGCCGTCCTCCTCAACACCTTCCTGACGGCGGCCCACGGCGACCCGTCCGTCGGTGGCCCGCACGCGCTGGCCGATGTCGATCTGCGGACACCGGTCACCGTCTCCGAGCCCAGCGAGGTACAGATCCTCCGGCAGTCGGGCACCCTTCGCCTCAACTCCCGCCCCCCGCAGGAGCGGGAGCCCGGCTCCGGCCGTTTCTGGCTCACCCACACCATGGCCCGGACGCCCGGCGACCACACGCCCACCGCCGCCCGGCGCGACCCCCGCGCGCTGTGGGCCGCCCATCCGCAGCCGCTGGACGCCGGTTTCCCGGTCGAGCGGCTGGCCGGCATCGGCGTGGCCGCCATGGGCTTCCCGTGGCACGTCGAGCGGCTGTCGGGTGGCGAAGGCGCGTCGCTCGCCGAGGTCACCGTCCCCGACGGTGCGGACGGCACCTGGGCGGCGCTGCTGGACGCGGCCCTCTCGATCGCCTCCGTGGTCTTCCCCGGCGAGGCGCTGCTGCGGATGCCCGCCGGTATCCGGCGCGTCGCCGTGACGGGCCCGCCGCCCGCCACCGCCCTGATCAGCACCCGTACGTCGGCGGGCCCGGCCGGTTCGGACACGGTGGACGTCGAGATCATCGCCCCGGACGGCACGGTCGTCGCCGAGCTGACCGGCCTGCGCTACGGCAGGCTGGACGGCGACCCCGGCGCACGGACCAGCCCCCGGCGGCTCGTCCACGAGCTGGGGTGGCGCCCGCTCGGCCCGGCCCGCCGTCCCGCCGCCGAGGTCACCACCGTGGCCGTACTGGGCGATCCCGAACTGGCCGGGCGCCTCGCGGACGCATGGCACACGGCCGCCGTCCGCGTCGTCGCGGCGACCGTCCCGGCGGACCTGGAGGACCACCGCAACGCCCTGGGCAGCGGCGGCGCCGTCCTGGTCTCCCCCGCCGTGCCCGCCGACGGCCGTCCGGACCCCGCGTCCGCGGCCTGGCTGCTCACCGAGGCGGCCGGCCGGCTGGCGGCCTGGGAGGAGGACTCCGTACCGCCCCGGCTGTGGGCGGTCACCCGTGGCGTGCGGGAGGCGAGCGGTCCGGCCGCGCTCCACCACGCACCCCTGTGGGGCCTGGGCCGGGTGTTCGGCACCGAGTACGCCGACACCTTCGGTGGCATCCTGGACCTCCCGGCCCAACAGCCGCACGCGGTCGCGGACGAGTTGCTGACCGTGCTCCGCGAACGGCACGGCGAGGACGTCCTCGCGCTGCGCCCCGGCGGGGCCGAGGTCGCCCGGCTCGCACTCGTCGAAGGCGGGGGCCGGGACGGGGGCGGCGAGCGCGACGCCCTGCAGTGCCGTCCGGACGGCACCTACCTGGTGACCGGTGGCCTCGGCGTCCTCGGTCTGCTGACGGCCGAATGGCTGGTCGGCCGGGGAGCACGGCGCATCCTGCTGGCCGGCCGCCGGCCGCTGCCGCCGCGCGCGGAGTGGCCGTCCGTCACCGATCCCGGTGACCTGGAGCGGATCGACGCGGTGCGGCGCATGGAGGAGGGCGGCGCGACCGTGTGGTCGGTCGGCCTGGACATCGCCGACCCCGCCGAGGCCCGGCGGGCGCTGGACACCGTGGCCCTGGGGCTGCCGCCCATCCGTGGCGTGGTGCACGCGGCCGGCGTGGTGGACAACAGGCCGGCCCGCGACACCGGCGAGGAGTCCCTGCGCCGGGTGATGCGGCCGAAGGCCGACGGTGCCCTGGTGCTCCACGAGCTGTTCCCGCCCGGCACCCTCGACTTCCTGGTGCTGTTCTCCTCGGCCGGCTATCTGTTCGGCCTGCCGGGGCAGACCAGTTACGCCGCGGGCAACGCCTTCCTCGACGCGCTGGCCGGTCACCGCCGGACCGACGGCCACCGGGACACCGTGAGCCTGGCCTGGACGTCCTGGCGGGGGCTCGGCATGTCGACCTCCTCCGAGGTGATCGACGGTGAACTGGCCGCCCGTGGCACCGGCGACATCACGGCCGCCGAGGCGTTCGGCGCCTGGGACGCCGCCGGGCGGCAGGGCCTCGGCCACGCGGCGGTGTTCCGTACGCTGCCGGCCGCGCCGGGGGTCGTCCGGCCGCCACTGCTTGCGGACCTCACCCCTCCCGAGCCGGACACCGACGGCCCGGGAGCCGCCGAACAGGTACTGCCGTGGGCGGCGCTGGCGCCGGACGAGCGGCCCGCCTACTTCGTCGGACAGGTACGCGAGCAGGCCGCCCAGGAGATGCGGCTGCCCGCGGACCAGCTGGACATCGACCGGCCGCTGGTCGAGCTGGGCCTCGACTCGATCATGACGGTGGCGATCCGGCTCCGGCTGCAGAAGCGGCTGGGCATGCCGCTCCCTTCCACGCTGTTGTGGAAACACCCGACGGTGGCCGCGATCGGCGGCTATCTGACCGAGCTGGCGAGCACGGCGGAGGCCGCCGAACCGGCCGGCCCGGACACCGGACCTTCGTCCGTCGCCGAGCAGCCCGTGGTGATGGCATGAGTGTCGACGGTCGCGCGCTGCGCGAGTGCCTCGCCCGCTTCACCAGCGGGGTCACGGTCGTCACCACCCGCACGCCCGACGGACCGCACGGGCTGACGGTGAGCGCCTTCACCTCGGTCTCCCTGGAGCCGCCGCTCGTCCTGGTCTCGGTCAACCGCACCAGCCGCGCCGCCGCCCATCTCGAGAACGAGCCGTTCTGCGTCAACATCCTCGGCGCCTCCCAGCTCGACACCGCACTGCACTTCGCCGGGCAGCGTCACGACGCGACCGCCGCGCTGTCCTGGGAGGAGCCCGGTGACGGCCCGCCGAGGCTGCGGGACTGCCTGGGGTACCTGTCCTGCACCCCGTGGGCCCGCTACGACGGCGGTGACCACCTGCTCTACCTCGGGGAGGTCCGGCGCCTGGACTTCCGTGACGACGACCCGCTGGTGCTCCACCGGCGGCAGTTCCACCGGCTCGACGACATCTCCCGCGTGACGCACATCTGACCGCCGCCCGGCCGGCTCCCACCCCTTCCACGGACGGACCACGCCACATGACCATCCCTCAGGAATCCACCCCCGCCGGGACCGGCTCCGCCGCCACCCGCCCGCTGACCGGCGACGAGTACCTGGAGAGTCTCCGGGACGACCGGCAGATCTACCTCTACGGCGAGCGGGTCAAGGACGTCACCCGGCATCCCGCCTTCGCCAACGCCGCCCGGATGGTGGCGCGCCTCTACGACGCACTGCACGACCCGGCCCGTCAGGCCGTCCTCACCGCCCCCACCGACGCGGGCACCGGTCTGACCCACAAGTTCTTCCGCACCCCCCGCACCGTCGAGGACATGGTGGGCGACCGCGAGGCGATCGCCGAATGGGCCCGCATGACGTACGGGTGGATGGGCCGCAGCCCCGACTACAAGGCCGCGTTCCTCGGCACGCTCGGCGCCAACTCGGACTTCTACGCGCCGTTCCAGGACAACGCCAAGCGCTGGTACCGGGAGTCGCAGGAGAAGGTCCTGTACTGGAACCACGCGATCGTCCACCCGCCGGTGGACCGGCACCGGCCCTCGGACGAGGTCGAGGACGTGTTCGTGCACGTCGAGAAGGAGACCGACGCCGGTCTGGTGGTGAGCGGCGCCAAGGTGGTCGCGACCGGTTCGGCGCTGACCCACTTCAACTTCGTCTCGCACTACGGGCTTCCGCTGAAGAAGAAGCGGTTCGCCCTGGTCGCCACGGTGCCGATGGCCTCTCCCGGGCTGAAACTGATCTGCCGCCCCTCCTACTCCGCCATGGCCACGGCCATGGGTTCGCCGTTCGACTACCCGCTCTCCAGCCGCCTCGACGAGAACGACACCATGTTCGTGATGGACAAGGTGTTCATCCCCTGGGAGAACGTCTTCCTCTACGGGGACCCGGAGCGGGTGAGCAACTTCGTGCCGCAGTCCGGGTTCCTGGAGCGGCTCACCTTCCAGGGCTCGATCCGGCTCGCCGTGAAGATCGACTTCATCGC
The DNA here is from genome assembly GCF_900091725.1 of Streptomyces sp. DvalAA-43. Classification (GTDB taxonomy): domain Bacteria; phylum Actinomycetota; class Actinomycetes; order Streptomycetales; family Streptomycetaceae; genus Streptomyces; species Streptomyces pulveraceus. The sequence goes on from NZ_FMBW01000019.1 coordinate 12,689, forward strand.
CGGTCTGCTGCTGAAGGCGCTGGAGGTCACCGGCAGCAAGGACTTCCGCGGTGTCCAGGCCCGCGTCGGAGAGGTGCTGGCCTGGCGGAACATGTTCTGGGCGCTCAGCGACGCGGCGGCCCGCAACCCCCAGCCGTGGCACGACGGTTCCCTGCTGCCCCGGCTCGACTACGGCCTCGCGTACCGCTGGTTCATGACCATCGGCTATCCGCGGATCCAGGAGATCATCGAGCAGGACGTGGCGAGCGGCCTGATCTACGTCAACTCCGGCAGCGCGGACTTCTCCAACCCGGAGATCCGCCCCTACCTCGACAAGTACGTGCGCGGCTCCAACGGCTACCAGGCCGTCGACCGGGTGAAGCTGATGAAGCTGCTGTGGGACGCGGTGGGCACCGAGTTCGCCGGCCGCCACCGCCTCTACGAACGCAACTACGCGGGCAACCACGAGTCGGTGCGCACCGAGATCCTGATGATCCAGGGCGCCACCGGCCAGCTGGACGAGTACAAGGGCTTCGCGGAACGCTGCCTGGCCGAGTACGACCTGGACGGCTGGCGCGCCCCCGACATGCAGTCCTTCGAGCCGTTGCGCGGGGCCTTCGACGGCTGGACCCACCATGGCTGAACCGGACCTGGCGACCACCGCCCCGGCCGGTGCACCGGATGCCGGGCGGATCGACCGGGCGGCCGGCACCCTGCTCGACGCCGAGCGGCGGCGCACCGCCGTACGACAGCTCACCGAGGAGTGGCCGGACCTCGATCTGCCCACCGCGTACGCCGTCCAGGACGCCGCCCTGCGTCGCCGGACGGCCGACGGGGCGCGGCTCGTCGGCGTCAAGCTCGGTCTGACCTCGGTGGCGAAGCAGCGCAGTATCGGGATCGACGCCCCGGTCACGGCGTGGCTCACCGACGCGATGCGGTGGCCCGGGGACCGGCCGGTGCCGTACGGCCGGCTGATCCAGCCCCGGGCCGAACCGGAACTGGTGCTCGTGCTGGGCGAGCGGCTGCGCGGCCCCGGTGTGACGGCCGCGGCGGCGCTGGCCGCGGTGCGTGGCATCCGGGCCGGGATCGAGATCATCGACAGCCGCTACACCGGGTTCCGCTTCTCGCTGCCGGACGTGGTCGCCGACAACGCCTCCGCCGCGCTCTTCGTCCTCGGCGAGCGCGAACTCGCGCCCGACGCGATGGACCTGGTCGCCGAGGAGTGCCGACTGGAGGTCGACGGGGAGCCGGTCGCCGCTGCGACCGGTGCGGACGTGCTGGGCTCGCCCGCCGAGGCGCTGGCTCGGGCCGCCAATGAGCTGGCGGCCCGCGGGCTGGCCGTCGAAGCGGGGTCGTTGGTGCTGACCGGTGGTATGACGGCGGCGGTGCCGCTGCTCCCCGGCCGCCCGGTGACCGCGCGGTTCGGCCGGCTCGGGACCGTGGAGGTGAGGTGACATGCCACTCGTCGAGATCACCCTCGTGGAGGGCCGTCCGCCGCAGCTGTTGCGCGGTCTCATCCATGAGGTGCACGCCGCCGTCGAGCGGTCGTTGGGAGTACCGGCCGGTGCCGTCCGGGTCGTGGTCCGGGAGGTTCCGGCGACCCTGTGGGCCGCCGGTGACGTGACGATCGCGGAACGCGAGGCCGCGCGGAACGCCGCGCCCGCCGACGGACCCGGGGAGGCGTCCTGATGGAGTTCTTCGGCCATGTCGTCGACGGGCGGGAGTCGACGGAGGACGAGTGCGGGGCCTTCGCCGACTCGGTGGATCCGTGGACGCGCCGTCCGTGGGCGCGCTTCCCGCTCGGCGGGGAGGCGGATGCCGGGCGGGCGGTGGCCGCGGCCCGCAGGGCGTTCGACACCGGGCCGTGGCCCCGGATGGGTTTCGCCGAGCGCGGCGCGGCGCTGCACCGCCTCGCCGGCCTGATCGAGGCGCACGGGCAGGAACTCGGCCTGGCCGACACCCACGACATGGGCAAGCCGCTCACCCAGAGCCGGGATGCCGATGTGCCCAGGGCGGCGGCCAACTTCCGGTTCTTCGCCGACCACGCCCGACTGGCCACCGCCGAGGTGTTGCCGATGGACTCGGGCCACCACTGTTACGGCCGGTTCGAGGCGGCCGGTGTGGTGGCGGCGGTCGCCCCGTGGAATTTCCCGCTGATGCTGGCGAGTTGGAAGGTGGCCCCGGCGCTGGCCTGGGGGAACACCGTGGTGCTGAAACCGGCGGAGGGGTCACCGGCCTCGGCGACGCTGCTGGCCCGGCTGGCCCTGGAGGCCGGTCTGCCGGCCGGGGTGCTCAACGTCCTGCAAGGGCTCGGACCGGACGCCGGCGCCGCGCTGACCCGCGACCCGCGGGTGGACCGGATCACCTTCACCGGCTCGTCGCGGACCGGGCGCTCGGTGGCCGCCGCGGCGGCCTCCCATCTCGCGCCGGTCAGCCTGGAGTTGGGCGGGAAGGGCGCCAACCTCGTCTTCGCGGACGCCGATCTGGACCTGGCCGTCGACTGGGCGGTGAAGGCGGCCTTCTCCAACGCGGGCCAGATCTGCCTGGCCGGCAGCCGGGTCCTGGTGCAGCGCCCGGTGTACGAGGAGTTCACCGCGCGCTTCGTCCGGGCCGCCGAGGCGATGTCCGTCGGGGACCCGCTCGCCCCGGAGACGCAGATCGGTCCGCTCGCCTCCGAACAGCACTTCCGCAAGGTCTCCGGTCATCTGGCGGAGGCCGGGCCCGGCAGGGCGGCGACGCTGGCCACCGGTGGGCTGGGCGAGGGGTGGTCGGTCCGGCCGACGGTCCTGACCGAGGTGTCGGCCGACTCCCCGCTCTGGCGGGAGGAGATCTTCGGCCCGGTGGTGGCGGTGGCGCCCTTCGACGACGAGAAGCAGGCCGTCGTGGCGGCGAACGACACCCCGTACGGCCTCAACGCGATGCTGTTCACCGCCGATCTGGACCGCGCCCACCGGGTCTCGGCGGCCCTGCGCGCCGGGACGGTCTGGGTGAACTGTTTCTTCGTCCGCGATCTGCGCGCGCCGTTCGGCGGCGCCGGGGACTCCGGGATCGGCCGGGAGGGCGGGGCGTTCAGCCGCGAGTTCTTCACCGAGCCGAAGGCCGTGGTGATGCGGATCGGCGCGGAGCCACGGGACTGACCGGGAATCCCGGCCGGACGGAGCACCCCGCCGAACCGGCCGACGGACGCGGTGCGTGAGCCAGGGGCCGGCCTGCCCGCCAGGCCGGCCCACCGCCGTCCCTGCCTTTACGAAGGCATTTGCGTACGGGTAGCGTCCCGCCCATGGAGGACAGACCGACCGAGGCCATGATGCGACTCGACGCCCACTCCCTGCGCGGCCTCGCCCACCCCTTGCGGGTCCGCGTCCTCGAGGTGCTGCGCTCCGACGGTCCCGCCACCGCGACCATGCTGGCCAACCGGCTCGGCGAGGACAGCGGGAACATGAGCTGGCATCTGCGCCAGCTGGCCACGCACGGCTTCATCGCCGAGGACAAGGAACGCGGCACCAAGCGGGAACGCTGGTGGTTCGCGCTGCACAAGTACATCGGGGTGGAGCAGTCGGACTTCCTCTCCGAGCAGGAGCTGAGGGGGCTGCTCTCCACCCTCAAGAAGGCCGTCATCACCGAGCAGTTCCGCCGCGCCGAGGAGTTCACCGACCAGGACTGGCCGACGCGGTGGCAGGAGGCCGCAGCCGTGGGGTACTGGCGGTTCCGGCTGAGCTCCGCCGAACTCGGCGATCTGCGCACCGAGTTGGCCGCCCTCTTCGAACGCTGGGAGGCCCGGCGCGCCGAGGCCCCCGAGGGGTCGGACGGCGAGGACGTACAGGACGTGGAGGACGTCGTGCTCCAGTTCCAGGGATTCCCCTACCGCCCGGTCCCCTGATCCGGCCTCAGCCGCCCGTGGGCCGGTGCAGCGTCCGGTCGACCAGCGGGCCGAGCAGCCGTGCGGCGTCGGCGGAGACGATGCCCGCGTGATCGGTCGCCAGGGTGTGTGCCTCGACCGGCCCGGTCAGCAGCGGCGCCCAGGCGGCCGCGAGGCCCATCGGCTCGTGGCCCGGCGGGACGGCCTCCACGATCAGCGTCGGCGCCCCGACCCGCCCGGCACCGGCCTGTCCCCCGAGGCGCAGCGCGGCCCGGGTGGCCGCGGCCACCCGCTCGCGCCCCTGCCCGTCCAGTACCGAGGCGGGCTGACCGGCCAGCGCCAACTCCAGCAGTTCGTCCTCCTGTTCGGGAGCCTCGCGCGCAGGCCGGGCCACCGGTGCTTCCGGCAGCGCGTCGAGCAGGACCAGTCCGCTCACCCGCTCACCGGCGGCCTCCAGCCGGGCCGCCACGGCATGGGCGAGCGTCCCGCCGAGCGACCAGCCCAGGAGTGCGAGGGGGCCGGGGGGCCGGGCCTGCCGGATGCGCTCCGTGTAGACCTCGGCCAGTTCCTCGACCGTGCCGGGGGCCGGTGCGCCCAGCAGGACGGGCGACTGCAGGCCGTGCACCCTGGTCCCGGGGGCGAGGCGGTGCGCCAGCGGTGCGTAGCACCAGCTCAGGCCGCCCACCGGGTGGACACAGAACAGGTCGGTCCCGCCGGGCGGGGCCTCCCTCAGAAGCAGCAGCGGGTCCAGGTCGCGGCCGGCGTGCGCCGTGTCCCGGCCCGCGGCGGCCAGCCCTGCGGGGCTGGGGTGGGCGAACAGGTGACGGATGCCCAGGGCCGGGAACATGTCGCGGGCCCGGCCCACCACCCGGGCGGCGAGCAGTGAGTGGCCGCCCAGCAGGAAGAAGTCGTCGTCCGGGCCCACCTCGGGCAGCCCGAGGGCGTCCGCGAAGACTTCGCAGAGGAAGCGCTCGCCCGGCCCGTCGGCGGCCCGTCCGCCGACGGGGCGGGGCGCGTCGGCGATGTCCGGGGCGGGCAGCGCCTTCCGGTCGACCTTGCCGTTGGCGCTCAGCGGCAGCCGGTCCAGCACGGTGAACGCGGACGGCACCATGTATCCCGGCAGTCTCATCCGCGCGGCGTCGCGCAGCGCGGACACGTCCAGCGGCCCGGCGGCGCCCACATAGGCGACGAGCCGCTGGTCGCCCGGGTGGTCCTCGCGGACCAGTACGGCCGCCTCGGCCACCCCGGGCACCGCCGACAGAACGGCCTCGATCTCGCCCGCCTCGATGCGCAGTCCGCGCAGCTTCACCTGGGTGTCGGCGCGGCCGGCGAACTGGAGCTGACCGTCCGGCCGGATCCGTACGAGATCACCGGAGCGGTACATCCGGCGTCCGGGGTCGAAGGGGCACGCGACGAAGCGCTCTGCGGTCAGCCCCGGGCGGCGCAGGTACCCCCGTGCCAGACCGGCCCCCGTGATGTACAGCTCCCCCACGGTTCCGGCCGGTACGTGCCGGAGCGTCTCGTCCAGCACGTGCACGCCCACGTGGTCGAGGGCCCGGCCGATGGGCGGGCGTTCGGCGGAGGCGGTCAGCGGTGCGGTCAGCGTCGTGGTGACCGTGGCCTCGGTGGGCCCGTAGCAGTTGAGGAGCTCGGCCCGGTCCGCCCAGCGGGCGACGAAGTCGGGAGGGCACTCCTCGCCGCCGACCAGCATGCGGCGCAGCTCGGGGAGGGGGCCGTCCGGCATGCTCCGGAAGACCGCGGCCGGTGCCGAGGCATCGGTGATCCGCTCCGCGCGCAGCAGTTCGTGGAGGGCGTCGCCGAGCAGTGGGCCTTCGGGGGGCAGGACCAGGGCGGCTCCGGAGAGCAGGGCCATGCACAGTTCGGAGACGAACACGTCGAAGCCGGGCGGGACCAGCTGGAGCACCCGTCGCCCCGGCCCCGCGGCCAGCCGCCCGGCGAGGTTCCGCACGCCCGCGTGGGTGACCACCACGCCCTTGGGCGTGCCGGTGGAGCCGGAGGTGTAGATGACGTAGGCGGGGTGGGCGGGTGTCAGTGGCCGGAGCCGGTCGGCGTCGGTGAGGGCGGCGGACCGGGGGTCGTCGGCGGCCCCGTCCGGGTCCGGTGCCGGGTCGTCCACCCGTAGCACGGTGGGCGCGAGGGTGGTGATCCCGTCGGGCGGGTCGCCGGCGGTGAGCACCAGCCGTACTCCGGCGTCGTCGATCATGTGGCGGATGCGTGCGCGCGGGTGTGTGAGGTCGAGCGGCAGGTAGGCGGCTCCGGCCTTCTGCACCGCGAGGACGGCGATCACCAGCGCCGGAGAGCGGGGCAGCGCCAGCGCCACGGTGTCCTCCGGGCCCGCGCCGGCCGCGACGATCCGGCGGGCGAGCCGGTTCGCCCGCCGGTCGAGCTCCGCGTACTCCAGGGACACCGCACCGTGCACCAGGGCGGTCGCCGTGGGCGCGTGGCGGACCCGGGCCTCGAAGAGTTCGGGCAGGGTGCGGGGTTCGTAGCCGTCGGTGGAGGCCCGGCGGGCCTCGTCCGCCAGCCGGGCCCGTTCGGTGCCGGTGAGGACCCCGACCCGGCTGACGCGCAGCTCGGGCGTCGTGGCCAGCGCGGTGAGCACGTGGACGAGGCGTTCCCCGAGGGCCGCGCCGGTCCCCGGGGTGAACAGGTCGGTGGAGAACTCGACTTCGCCGCTCATTCCGGCGGGGCCGCGCTCGTCGGTGTGTTCCAGGAGGCTGAAGGAGAGGTCGCACTTGGCGGTGGTGACGGGAGGCGCTTCCGGGGTGGCTCCGAGCGCGGCGAAGGCGTTCTCCTCGCCGGGGTCGGGCTCGACGGACAGGGCGACCTGGAAGAGCGGGCCGTGGCCGAGTGAACGGCGCGGGTTGAGTACGCCGACGAGCCGGTCGAAGGGGATGTCCCGGTGATCGAGCGCGGCGAGGCTGCCGTCCCGCGCCCGGACGACCATCTCCTCCAGTGTCGGGTCGCCCGAGGTGTCGGTGCGCAGGACGAGCGTGTTGACGAAGAAGCCGATCAGGCCGTCCAGCGCCTCGTCGTCCCGGCCGGAGACCGCCATGCCGATCGGGATGTCCGTCCCGGAGCCGAGCCGTGTCAGCAGCACCGCCAGGGCCGCCTGGGCGAGCATGGACATCGACGCGCGGTGGCGGCGGGCCAGCGCGACCAGCCCGGTGTGCACGCTCCGGTCCACCGTGAACGGGGCCGAGCCGCCGTGCGGGGTGCGCCGGGCGGGGCGCGGGTGGTCGGCCGGCAGGGGCAGTGGCTCCGGGATCCCGTCCAGTACCCGTCGCCAGTGGGCGAGTTGGCTGCTCATCAGGCTGCCGGGGTCGGCCTCGCTGCCCAGCACCTTGCGCTGCCACGCCGCGTAGTCGGCGTACTGGACGGGCAGGGGCTCCCACGCGGGCGGGTGTCCGGCGGTCCGGGCCCGGTAGGCCGTGTCCAGATCACGAGCCAGTGGGCCCATCGACCAGGCATCGGTGGCGATGTGATGCAGGATCAGTACGAGGGTGTCGCTGCCCCCTTGTTCCCGGAGCAGCGTGGCCCGCAGCGGGGGTTCCCGGGTGAGGTCGAATCCCCGGGCCAGCAGCGTCTCCAGGGCCGCCTCCCGGCCACCGGCCGGTACCTCCCGGACGGTCATGCCCAGGGCTGCCGATCCAGGGTCCAGGACCCGGGTGCGCGGCTCGCCCCCCTCGTCGGGACAGACGGTGCGCAGTACCTCGTGGCGGCCGGTCAGATCGGTCAGGGCCGCGGCCAGGGCGGCGGCGTCCGGCCGGCGGGAGAAGCGCAGCACAAGCGGAACGTTGTATGCCGGGCCGACGTCCTCCAGCCGGTTCAGAAACCACAGCCGGAGTTGCGCGAACGACAGCGGAACCATGGTTCGGGGCCTCCACACGATCGGGCGGGATCCTCGCCGGCCAGGTGCGCGTACATTCTGGTCCGGCACGCCATGACCATCGCCGAGATTGTCCCAGGCATTGGGTATGCGCAATATTTTTGACAGTTTTCAAAGCGTTGGCGGAACGCATTTAGAGGAATGCACTCCGCAGTCGCCCCAGGCGAGCGGGAGGGTACGTGGGCGCCCCTTATCCAGCTACGGCGCTTCACCCGATCCGGCCCGGTCAACATGGGTCAAACACCCGCGAATGGCATCTGGACGCGCACCGACGAGGGCCGCCGTACGCCTGCCGACCGCTCGGCGGACGATGCTTGACGAAGGAGTCTTCGGGGTACTACGCTCCCGGCAAATAATTTCAAACAATCGGTCGCACAGAAAACTGCTAATCGGCCGGATAAAAAGCATCAATTGCACGAAGCGCTTCTCTTGTTCGCGCCCGATTCCGCACCTCCTTCATCCCGACTGCCGCATTCCGCATTCCGCTCCGGCCGGCCTGTATCGAACGAGGGGAATTCACTGTGCCTGCTCCCATCCCGCTCACCGCTCCGGGTGTCGAGGAGTACATCCTCGAACACACGACACCGGACACCGAGGAACTCCTGGAACTCGCCGAGGAAACGATCCACCGCTCCGACCGGCCCCACATGATGGTCGGCCCGGTGGAGGCCCGCTTCCTCCAGTTCCTGCTCTTCGCCCACCAGCCGAAGCGCGTGCTGGAGATCGGCACCTTCACCGGCTACTCGGCGCTCTCCATGGCCAAGGTGCTGCCCGGTGATGCCCGGATCACCACCTGCGAGCTCGACGAGGAATACGCGGCCATCGCACGCAAGCACATCGCCGCCGGCCCGTACCACGACCGCATCGACGTCCGGACCGGACCCGCCCTGGACACCCTCGAACGTCTCGACGGGCCATACGACTTCATCCTGCTCGACGCCGACCAGCCGCATTTCCCGGACTACCTGGACCCGCTCGTCGCACTGCTCTCCGAGCGCGGAATCCTCGCCGCGGACAACACCCTCTGGAGCGGCTCCGTACTGGACCCCACGGACGACCGCCCCGGCGCGGCGGGGATGCGCCGCTTCAACGACCTGGTGAGCGCACGGACGGACCTGGAATCCGTCCTGCTCTCCGTACGCGACGGTCTGCGTCTCATCCGCCGAAAGTCGTGAGCCGGACATGTATCTCTCCCACGACGAGCTGAGCCCCGCGCTCGGCCACCCCGTCATGCGGTCGGCGGTCTTCCTCAACGAGATCGCCGCGCGCCACCCCAAGGCGCTCAGCCTCGCGGCGGGCAGGCCCTTCGACGACTTCTTCGACCCCGCCGACATCACCGGCCACCTCGCCGCGTTCGAGCAGTACCTGACCGCGGAGGGCCTGGACCGGAGCGAGATCACCCGTCGGCTCTTCCAGTACGGACGCACCGCGGGCCACATCCACGAACTGATCGCCCGGCTGCTCCTCAACGACGAGTCCATGGAAGTCGATCCGGCCGCCGTCGTGGTGACCGTCGGCGCGCAGGAGGGCATGTTCATCACGCTGCGCGCCCTGTGCCACCGGCCCGAGGACGTCCTGCTCGTCACGGCGCCGTGCTACATCGGCATGCTCGGCGTCGCCGAACTCCTGGGCGTCACCGTCGTGCCGGTCCCCGAGGGCGAGCACGGCCTCGACCCGGCCGAGGTCGCGCGGGTGGCCGCCGAGGTCCGGGCGGACGGCCGTACGCCCCGTGCGCTGTACGTCGTCCCCACCGCGTCCAACCCGTCCGGTCTGACCATGCCCGAACACCAGCGGCGCCGGCTGCTCGATGTCGCCGAAGCCGCCGATTTCCTGGTGATCGAGGACGACCCCTACGGATTCCTGGCCGACGGCCCGGACCGGGTGCCGACCCTGAAGACGCTGGACACCCGCCGACGGGTGATCCACATCGGCACGTTCGCCAAGACCTGCTTCCCCGGTGCGCGCGTCGGATACGTCGTCGCCGACCAGGAGGTACGCCATCCGGACGGCCGGCGCAGTCTGCTCGCCGACGAACTGGCCCTGATCCGCAGCATGATCACGGTCAACACCTCCGCGGTCTCGCAGGCCGTGATCGGCGGGATGCTGGTGCGGTGCGACTGCCGGCTCAGACAGGCCAACGCCGAACGGATCGCGCACTACCGGGACAACCTCGCCCTTCTCCTGTCGTGCCTCGACCACGGTCTGCCCGAGGCCCGGCGCCGCGCCCTGGGCATCTCCTGGAACACCCCGGACACCGGCTTCTTCGTCGTCGTCCGCGTCCCGTTCGCCGCGGACGAGGCGCTGCTGGCACGCTCCGCCGAGGAGTACGGCGTGCTCTGGACGCCGATGTCGTACTTCCACCCCGGCCAGGGCGGCACCAACGAGCTGCGGGTGTGCTGCAGTTCGCTCGCGCCGGCCGATCTGGAGGAAGCGACGCGACGGCTCCTGCTCCTCCTCACGGACACCGCTTCAGCTTCCAGTGCCGCAACGAAGGGATGACCCACCGTGCCCACCCACGACAGCGACGCCACCCTGCCCTTCACGGGGTCCGAGTACCTGAACAGCCTGCGCGACGGCCGGTCCGTATGGATCTACGGCGAGCAGGTCAAGGACGTCACCGAGCACCCGGCCTTCCGTAACAGCGCCCGTTCCATCGCCGGGCTCTACGACGCCCTCTGGGACTCCCCGGAGCGGGATCAGCTGATCACCGGGACGGACACCGGCAACGGCGGCTTCACCCACCGGTTCTTCCGCGCCCCGCGGGACCGGGAGGACCTGGCCGCCTCCCGCGACGCCATCGCGGCCTGGCAGCGCCGCTGCTACGGCTGGCTGGGACGCTCCCCCGACTACAAGGCATCCTTCATGGCCACGCTCGGGGCCAACGCCGAGTTCTACGAGCCCTTCGCGGACAACGCCCGCAGCTGGTACCGCCGCGCCCAGGAACGGGTGCTGCACATCAACCACGCCCTGGTGCACCCGCCCATCGACCGGCAGCGGCCGATCGAGGACTCCTCGGACGTCTTCGTCCACGTCGAACGGGAGACGGACGCCGGCATCGTGGTCAGCGGCGCCAAGATGGTGGCCACGGGCTCCGCCCTGACGCACTACAACTTCATCGCCCACCACGGAGTGCCGGTGAAGGACCGGCGGTTCGGCGTGGTCTTCATGACCCCGATGGACGCCCCGGGCGTGAAGCTGTTCTGCCGTACCTCCTACGAGATGGCCACGGCGCGGGTCGGATCACCGTTCGACTACCCGCTCAGCAGCCGCTTCGACGAGAACGACGCCATCATCGTCTTCGACCAGGCCTTCATCCCGTGGGAGAACGTCCTGGTCTACGGCGACACCGAGAAGGCGAACACCTTCTTCCACGAATCGGGTTTCCTCCCCCGCTTCGCCCTGCACGGGGTGACCCGTCTGGCCGTGAAGCTCGACTTCATCTGCGGACTGATGCTGAAGGCCGCCGAGATCAGCGGGATCGACGAGTTTCGCAGCGTCCAGGCGAACGTCGGTGAACTCATGGTCTGGCGCCACCTGCTCTGGGCCCTCTCCGACGGCATGGTCCAGTCCGCACGGCCCTGGCGGCACGAGTACGTCCAGCCCTGCGAGGAGTACGCGCTCACCTACCGCGTCATCGCCCCGATGGTCTACGGGAAGATGAAGGAGCTGGTCCAGCACACCGCGGGCGGCAGCCTCATCTACCTCAACTCCGGTGCTGCCGACTGGCGGAGCGAGGACGTCCGCCCCTATCTCGAACGCTATCTGCGTGGCTCGAACGGCCAGAGCGCCGAGCAGCGGGTGAAGATCATGAAGCTGCTCTGGGACGCGGTCGGCACGGAGTTCGGCGGCCGGCACGAGCTGTACGAACGCAGCTACGCCGGCAACGCCGAGGGAAACCGCGTCCAAACCCTCGCGAAAGCACGGACGTCCGGCGTCGCGGCGTCGATGCTGGACCTCGTGGACAACTGTCTCGCAGAGTACGACCTGGACGGCTGGGTCACACCGAACCTGGTGGATCCCGGGGAGTTCTCGCTCTTCAACGCGCGCTGAGACCCGGGCGGTGCCGGACCGGCAGGTCCGTCCGCCCGATCGGGGTCTCGGCTCGACGGCCCACCGCAACAAGTTCATACAACGGGGGAGTCAGATTGGAATCGCATTCAGACGTGGACCTTGGAAAACTCGGGGCCCTACACATCCGCGTGCTCAAGAATCCCGGCGCGACCGTCCTGTCTCTCGTGGCCGATGCCCTGGGCGGACGCTTCCAGGGCGTTCCCGCACCGACCCGCGCCTTGATCCAGGCCGCAGCGCCCTCGAACTGCACCGCCCTGCTGCGACCGCTCTTCAACCATCCGTACGCGCTGGTCCCGGACTGCCTCGCGCCGCCCGTGGCCGCCTCCGACAATTCGGCCGACGCCTATGTGGAGCAGCTGTCCGACATCAGGCCCGACGACCTCCTGACCGAGCTGGAAGCGGAGTTCCCGCAGCACGTCCCGTCGGCCTGGCAGCCGGTGGTCAGCCAGCCCCGGGCCTGGGCCCGGTCCTACGCGCACGTGATGCGGAGCGTCTGGGAAGCGATCCGTCCCACCTGGCACCGCCACGACACGCTCTTCGAGCGCGAGTACGAGCGCATCGGCGCTTCCACGGTCAACGGCACACTCGATCTGGCGCTCGCCCAGCTCGGCCCGCGCTTCCAGCTCGCCGGGAACTCGCTGCGGATTCCCGACCGGCGGCCGGGCTCGTACCGGCTGGACGAGAGCCGCCCGCTCACGCTCATCCCGGTCGCCTCGGGCATCGGGGCCTCCATGTTCTCGCACCAGGGCGACACCGTGGAGTGGATCGCCTATCCGCTGTCCAGCCTGTCACCGGCCGGGGAGCGCGAGGACCGCACCCGCGACAAGGACCGCGATCCGCTCGCGCTGGTGCTCGGCGAACCCCGGGCGGCTGTCCTCCGGGCGCTGCGACGTCCTCTCACCATGGGCGAGTTGTCGAGCCTGCTCCAGTGCTCGCCCGGCACCACGACCCACCACTGCAGCCGGCTGGAGGCGGCCGGGCTGCTCAACCGGAACAGACAGGGGCAGCATGTGCGCATCGCGCTGACCGACCGGGGCAACGAGCTGGTCGGCTTACTCGTCTGAGCACCGCCTCGCGCGGGCCGGATCCCGCCAACTCCCGTCAGCTTACGAAGAGTTCTTCGGAAGAGGCCTTTCCGAAGGACTCTTCGGAAGTTAGTCTGACCGGACCTTCCCCTGCCTATGAGGTGACCATGAGCAGCGATCAGGACACCGCACCCCCCGCACCCCGCCCGGGTGGGAACCTGCTGCGCCATCACGACTTCCGGTTGTTGTGGGTCGGCGAGACCGCCAGCAAGGTGGGCACCGCGATCACCACCGTCGCGCTGCCGATGGTCGCGGTGAACGTCCTGCACGCCGGAACGTTCGCCGTCGCCGCCCTCTCCGCCGCGGTCTGGCTGCCCTGGCTGGTGCTCGGCCTGCCGGCCGGGGCCTGGGTGGACCGGCTGCCGCACCGGCGCCTGATGATCGCCTGCGACCTGGTGTCCGCCGCACTGCTGCTGAGCGTCCCCGCGGCCTACGCACTCGACGTCCTGACCATCCAGTACCTGCTCGGAGCCGCGATGGGGATCGGCGCGGTCAGCGTCTTCTTCACCACCGCCTGCCAGGTCCTCCTCCCGGCCGTGGTGCCGCGCGACGACGTCCCGGAGGGCAATGCGAAGCTCCAAGGCAGCGAATCCACCGCACAGTTGGTCGGACCGAGCCTCGGCGGCCTGCTGGCGCAGTGGTTCGGAGCGGTGTTCGGACTGCTCCTCGACGGGGCGAGCTTCCTGGTCTCCGCGGTCTGCCTGGCACGGATGCGGCCCACCGGGAAGCCCGGGGACGAACCCGGGAAGGCGCCCGGCCCACCGCAACCGCGCAGCAGCAGCCTCGCCCAGGAGATCGCCACCGGCCTGCGCTTCCTGTTCACCAACCCGTATCTCCGACCGCTCACCCTCTACACCGCGGTCGCCAACCTCGCGGCGGGCGGATTCGAGGCGATCATCGTCCTCTTCCTGCTGCGCGATGTCGGCGCCACCCCTGGTGCGGTCGGCATCATGATCGGCGTCACCAGCGCCGGCGGCCTGCTCGGCGCACTCGTCACCACCCGCTTCGCCCGGCGCTTCGGCACCGCACGCGGCACCCTGATCTCCGAGTTCGTGGCCATGCCCTTCGCTCTTCTCATCCCCCTGACCACCCACGGATACGGCCTCGCCCTCTTCCTGGTCGGCGGGCTCGTCATCAATGCCGGAACGGTGGTCTCCTCCATTCTCACCATGGGTTTCCGGCAGACCTACTGCCCGCCCGAACTCCTCGGCCGGGTCACCTCCGCGTCACGCTTCCTGGCCTTCGGCACGCTGCCCGTCGGGGCGTTTCTGGCCGGTATCGTCGCCAGTTCCATGTCGACCCGCTCGGCCATCTGGATTTCCTGCATCACGCTCGCCCTGTCCGGGCTGATCCTGTTGGCCAGCCCCTTGCGGAAATGCCGGGACTTCCCCACGGAAACCGCCCGTTACGTCGCCTGACGGCGCACCGGCAGCCCACTCTCGATAGTTATCAAAATGTCCGGCCGCTATTGATGGCGCACCCTCGCGGAACTATGGTCGAAGCACCGAATCGCCGATGGAATCCGACCACGGCGAAAGGTGTATCAGGAGAGGGGAATTCCGATGCAGTCCTCCGCTGAGGAAATGGTCGCTTTCGAGGAGCTCGACCTGGACGAGTACGCCGTCACCCAGGCCTGTCAGATCCCCCCGACCGCCCGCTGACGTACCCGCCCCTTCCACTCCAGGGACTCCGGCAGCGCACGGCGGGGTCCCTGGAGTTCGGCATGGGCGCCGCAGGGAATCGACGGAATGGAACGCCACCGATCCCGGAAGAGGAATCGGAACACACCATTCCCTGATCGCGCGATTCATCGGCACCCTTCGCCGGTGATCCGTGGCGAAAGGATTCGTCCTCGGTGTGGAAAAACCGCTCTCTTCTCTTTCCCTCGCTGGTCCGGGCGGCGCGGCCGCCCGTTGATCACGCATCGAAACGGGGGCTTTCGTGACAGCGATGGACAGACGTGTCGCCGTAGTCGGTCTGGCTTGCCGGTTTCCCGGCGCGGAGAATCCCGACGAATTCTGGCGGAATCTGCTCGACGGAAAGGACTCGATCACTCGGGTCACCGGCCCCGACGGCGTCGCCGCGCGCGGGCTGATGGACTCCCCCGAGTGGTTCGACGCGGGCTATTTCGGCATCTCGCCACGCGAGGCCAGGCTGATCAATCCTCAGCACCGGGTGTTCCTGGAGTGCGCCGTGGCCGCGTTCGAGGACGCCGGTTTCGAACCGACGCGTCGGACCGGTGCCGTCGGCGTGTACGCGGGCAGTGGTGAGAACACGTACGCCCAGCTGCTCAAGGCGAACCGGGCATCGCTGCCATCGGTGTCCGACTGGGAGATACGGGTCGCGAACGGGCCCGACTTCCTGTGCGGCCGGGTCGCCCACCGGCTGGGACTGCGCGGCCCGACGGTGACGGTGCAGGCCGCCTGCGCCACCTCGCTGGTCGCCGTGCACCTCGCGGTCCAGGGGCTGTTGACCGGCGACTGCGACCTGGCCCTGGCCGGGGGTGTCAGCGTGCGGGTCCCGGCCGGGGTGGGCGGGCCCGACGAGGTGGGGATCCAGGCGCCGGACGGGGTGCTGCGGGCCTTCGACGCCGGCGCCCGTGGTCTGGTCGGCGGGGACGGCGTCGGCGTCGTGGTGCTGAAACGATGCGCGGACGCGGTGGCCGACGGCGACCGGATCGACGCCGTGATCCTCGGCTCCGCCGTCAACAACGACGGCGCCGACCGCATGGGGTTCACCGCCCCGGGCATCGCGGGGCAGGCCGCGGTCGTCGAACGGGCGCAGCGGGTGGCGGGCATCGCGCCGGAGTCGTGCACCTACGTGGAGACCCACGGCACCGGCACCCGGCTCGGCGACCCGGTCGAGATCGCCGCGCTCACCAAGGCGTTCCGCCGGGACGACCGCGACAACCGCGACGACGGCCACGGCGCCGGGCGCCGGGGCTTCTGCGGGATCGGCTCGGTGAAGACCAACATCGGGCACACGGACGCGGCGGCGAGCGTGGCCGGTCTGATCAAGACCGTCCTGGCGCTGAAGCACGGCATCATCCCGCCGAGCCTGCACTTCACGGAACCCAATCCGGAGATCGACTTCGAGGCGAGCCCGTTCCGGGTGGTCGCCCGGGTGGAGGACTGGCAGCCGGACGGGATTCCGCGGCGTGCCGGAGTGAGCTCCTTCAGCATCGGCGGGACCAACGCCCATGTCGTGCTCGAAGAGCCGCCGTCGGAGCAGGAGCCGGGCGACGCGCCGAGCGCGGGCGGCCCGTACGCGCTGCCGCTGTCGGCGAAGACCCCGGCGGCCCTGGAGGCCGTCACCGCGCGGCTCGCCGAGCACCTGCGCCGGGCGCCGGGAACGCCGCTCGCCGATGTGGCCTGGACGCTCCAGACCGGTCGGTGGGAGCACCCGTACCGGCGGTTCGCGCTCGTGCGGGACACCGCGGACGCCGTGCGCGTGCTGACCGGCGAGGAGCCGGACCGACTGGTCACCGCGGTCGGCGCGGTCCGGGCTCCGGCACAGGACTCAGGGGCGCCGCAGGACGGTCCCGAGGCCGCGGGCAGGCTCTGGCTGAGCGGCGCCGCCGTCGACTGGGGAGCGCTGCACCGGGGCCGGCGGCCGCGCCGGGTCGCCCTGCCCACCTACCCCTTCGAACGCCGGCTGTTCACCGTGGAGCCGTCCGTCAGCAGCGCCCCGGCGCCCGTGCCCGCCGCGCCCGCCGAGCCGCCGCCACCGCCGACAGGGCTTGCCACGTACGACCTGGTCGCGAAGCTCTTCGCCGAGATCCTCGATCTGCCCGAGGTCGAGCCGGACGAGAGCTTCTTCGACCTCGGCGGCGATTCCCTCACCGCGACCCGGCTGGTCGCCTGGGTCCGCGAGCGCTATCCGGTGGAGCTCTCCCCCAAGGAGCTGTTCGCGGCGCCCACCGCCGAGGAGTTCGCCGCGCTGATCGACGTGCGGCTCGCCCAGGGCCGTACGCCGTGACGGGGTGGACCGTCCGCCGGCGCCGCCGCCCGGACGCCGCCGCCTCCCTCTACTGTTTCCCGCACGCCGGCGGGCTGCCGGGCGAGTACCTGCGCTGGTCCGACGACCTGCCCGGGATCCAGGTCTGGGGCGTGCACCTGCCCGGCCGGACCACCCGCCGGGCGGAGCCCCCGTACACCCGGATGGACGAGCTGGTGGACGCCCTGGTGTCGGCGGTCGACTTCGGCCGGGACCGGCCGTTCGCGTTCTTCGGGCACAGCCTCGGCGCCCTGGTGGCCTTCGAGGTGGCGAAGGAACTGCGCGGCAGGGGCCGGGAGGTGCCGGGGCGGCTGCTGGTGTCCTCGTGCCCGGCCCCGCCCCTGCCGCCCGCCGTGCGGCGGGTGCACGAGCTGTCGGACGACGAGCTGCTCGACGCGATCGAGCGGGGCACCGGCGAGCCCCTGGCCCATCTGCGGGAGGACGTCGGGCTCCGGGAGCACGCGCTCGCGAGCTTCCGGGCCGACTACACCCTGCTCGACCAGTACCGCCCCCGGCGGGCCGAGCCGCTGGACTGTCCGGTCACCGTCCTCGCCGGCAGCGAGGAGCCGTGGTCGTCCTGGCGGGACGGCTGGGCCGCGCACACGCGCGCGGGGACCGAGCTGCGGGTGGTGCCCGGGGGCCACTTCCACTTCCGCGAGAGAAAGGCCGAAGTCCTGTGTGTGCTGCGGGATTCCGTACCGACGACGAGGGGAGAGTGCGGGTGGACCGCATAGGGGTGGTGGGCGCGGGCACGATGGGGCGCGGGGTGGCGCAGCTGTTCGCGGAGCACGGGCACGAGGTCGTGCTGGTGGACGTGGCGGAACGCGCCTTGTCGTCCGCGCGGGACGAGATCGCCAGGAACGTACGGTTCGCTCCGCTGGTCCGCCCGGGGACGCCCGCGCGGGACCCGGGGGAGGTGACCGGCCGGATCGAGTTCACCGTGGACCCGGAGCGGCTGCGCCGGGTGGACTTCCTGGTCGAGAACGTCACCGAGGACTGGGAGATCAAGCGGCCGCTGTACGGCGAGCTGGATGCCGTCTGCCGCCCCGGGGTCCCCTTCGGCGTGAACACGTCCGCGATCCCGATCACCCGGGTCGCCGCGCTCACCGGCCGGGCCGGGCACGTCATCGGGATGCACTTCATGAACCCGGCGCACCTCAAGCCCACCGTCGAGCTGATCCGCGGCCACCACACCTCGGACGGGACCATCGCCCGCACCCGCGCGCTGCTCGACGGCGTCGGCAAGGGACATGTCCTGGTGGAGGACTCCTCGGGCTTCGTGACCAACCGCGTCGCGATGCTCACCATCAACGAGGCGGTCTTCCTGCTCCACGAGGGGGTCTCCACCGCGGCGGACGTGGACCGCCTGTTCAAGGAGTGCTTCGGGCACGCGATGGGGCCGCTGGAGACCGCGGACCTCATCGGCCTGGACACCGTCCTGCTGTCCCTGAAGGTGCTGTCCGACCACTTCGGCGATCCCAAGTACCGGCCCTGTCCGCTCCTCACCCGCCTGGTCGACGCCGGTCTGCACGGGCGCAAGACGGGACAGGGCTTCCATTCCTACGAGTCGGGAGAACGACGCAATGGCTGACGCGCCGACTGACGAAGACAAGGTTCTGATCCGGGATTTCCTCGACGGGCATGTGCACGGCGTGGTGGTGGAGGACGACGAGGACCTGTTCGCCTCGGGTCTGGTGAACTCGCTGTTCGCCGTGCAGCTGGTGATGTGGGTCGAGCGGACCTATGGACTGCGGGCCTCGGGCGAGGACCTCGACTTCGCCAACTTCCGGTCGATCGACGCCATCGCGGGGTTCGTGGCACGCAAGAAGGCCCTCGTCGGAGGCGACGCGTGATCGTCGAGCCCTCCCCCGAGCAGCTCGCGCTGCGCCGGGAGATCATCGCGTTCGCCCGGACGGAGCTCGGCCGTGACGCGGCCGGGGCCGACCGCGAGGCCCGCTTCCCCCGGGAGGACTGGCGACGCTGCGCCGACTTCGGTGTGCTGGGGTGGCCGGTGCCCGAGGAGTACGGCGGACGCGGCTTCGATCCGCTGACCACCGTCATGGCCCTGGAGGCACTGGGCTACGCCTGCCCGGACAACGGCCTGGTGTTCGCGGTCGACAACCACCTCTGGGGTTGTGTGATCTATCTGCTGCTGCACGGCACCGAGGAGCAGAAGCGGCGCTTCCTGCCCGGTCTGTGCGACGGCACACTGGTCGGCGCCCACGCCCTGTCGGAGCCGGAGGCGGGCTCCGACGTCCTCGGCATGACCACCACCGCGGAGCGCGACGGCGACGGCTACCGGCTGACCGGCACCAAGTGCTTCATCAGCAACGGTCCGGTGGCGGACGTCTTCGTCACCCTCGCCCGGACCGGTACGGCCACGGACCCGGGTCGGCAGGACCGGCTGTCGGCGTTCCTGGTCACCGCCGATCTGCCCGGCGTGATCAAGAAGCGCGAGCTGCCGAAGATGGGGCTGCGGACCACCCCGATGGGCGTAGTCGAGTTCGACGGCACCCCGGTGCCCGCGGCGAATCTGCTCGGCCGGGAGGGGACCGGCTACCCGGTCTTCTCCTCGACCATCGAGTGGGAGCGGTCCTTCATGTTCGCCTCGAAGGTGGGCGCCATGGAACGGCTCCTGGAGACCTGTGTCCGGCATGCCAACACCCGTCGCCAGTTCGGCCGGACGCTCGGTTCCCACCAGGCGGTGTCGCACCCGATCGCCGACATGAAGATCCGCCTCGATCTGGCGAAGCTGCTGCTCTACCGCGTGGGCTGGCTGAAGCGGGAGGGGCGGATCGCCCTCCAGGAGGCCACCATGGCCAAGATCTTCATCAGCGAGGGCCTGGTCGACACGGCGAGGGCCGCCGTGGAACTGCACGGAGCCCGGGGCTATCTGGAGGAGTACGGCATCGAACGCGAGCTGCGCGACGCCCTCGGAGGCCCGATCTACGCCGGGGCGAACGCGGTACAGCGCGGCATCCTCGCCGAACTCATCGGCGTGCGCGGGGCGTTGTCGGGGGGCGAGCCGCGATGACCACGAGGACCACCACGGTCAGGCTCCCGCTGGAACCGGCGCTGCCCGTCGAGCTCGCCCAGGAGCTCTCCCAGCGGGTCTACTTCGTCTCGGACACGATCACCGGCTTCTCGCTCGTCCGCTCGGCGGACGGGATCACGGCGGTGGACGTCGACGTCGACACGGAGACGGCGGTCGATCCGGCCGGACTCGCGCGCCGGATCAATCTGATGACGGCGAACGACCTGATCGGCCAGCGGATCACGGAGCCCAAGGTGGTCTGGCGCGCCGCCGGCTCCGGGCCGGTGACGGACGCGTTCGACGAGCTGGTGGCCCGGGGTGGCGCCGTGGAGGCGGGCGAGGGCCTGATCGGCGTCGGTGAGCCCGTGCTGTCGCTGATGGACCACCTGGACTCGCTCCTGCGCGCCCTGGTCGTCGAGGAGTTCGGCGCCCGGGAGTACCGCTACCCGACGCTGGTCTCCGCCGATGTGCTGCGGCGCACCGGCTACTTCGAGTCCTTCCCGCAGATGGTGATGTCGGTGTCCCGGCTGCACGGCGACATCGACAGCTACCGCGGCTTCCTCGACGCCCTCGCGGACGGCGGTGACCTCCAGGAGGCGCTGAGCGCGCACAGCGGCGGCTTCGATCACTGTCTGCCGCCCACCATGTGCTTCCACACGTACCACCAGTTCGCGGACGGCCCGCTGCCGGCGCCGTCGATGGTGGTGACCGCGCGGGGGAAGTCGTTCCGCAACGAGTCCCGCTACCGGCGCTCCCTGGAGCGGCTGTGGGACTTCACCATCCGCGAGATCGTCTTCCTGGGGACGCCGGAGTTCGTGCTCGACGCACGCGGGCGCCTGATGGAGCGGGCGTACGAGCTGGTGGACGCGCTCGGTCTGGGCGGGCGGTGCGAGGTGGCCGGTGATCCGTTCTTCCTCAACGACACGACCGCGGCGCGCGCCTGGTCGCAGCGGCTGCTGGAGCTGAAGTACGAGCTCCGGCTTCCGCTGGACGGGGAGCGCGATGTGTCCGTCGGCTCGTTCAACTACCACGAGCAGTTCTTCGGCAGGTCCTTCGGGATCGGCGGCGCGAAGGGCGAGCCCGTCTTCACGGGGTGCGCCGGGTTCGGGCTGGAGCGTTTCGCCTACGCGTTCCTGTGCCGCCACGGCCTGGACCCCGCGCACTGGCCGGATGCCGTACGGACGGCGGTGGCGCCGTGACCGTACGCGTACCCGGCCCCGTGTCCGTACCCCCTCGTCTTCTGACGCTCTCCGCGCCGACCCCGGACCTGCTCGAACGGGCCACGGACGACCTCGCGGACCGGCTCGACGCGATGGGCGGGGCGGGCTTCGCACGGCTGCCCGCCGTACCCGATCCGCCGGTGACGCCGGGCGCGGTACGGCGTGCCGTGCTCGCCGACTCGGCGGAACGCGCGGCACGTTGGCTGCGCAGAAGGGATGTCCGGCGGGTCTTCACCGGTGGCCCCGAGGACGGGGCCTCCCGGGTCTTCCTCTTCTCCGGGGTGGGCGACCAGTACCCGGGGCTCGGCGCGGGTCTGTACCGGTGCCTGCCGGTGTTCCGCGAGGAACTGGACCGCTGCTTCCGGATGCTCGCCGACGAGCACGGCCTGGACCTGCGCCCCGTCCTCTTCCCGCCGGAGGTCCCCGAGGGCTCCTGCGGCACTCCGGGCCCCGGCCCGGCGGAGGTCTTCGACCGGCGCCCGGAGCCGCAGGGGATCCACCGCACGGTCGTGGCACAGCCCCTGCTGTTCGCGCTCCAGTACGCGCTGGCCCGCGCCCTGACGGGGCTGGGCGCCGGGCCGTCCGCCCTGGCGGGCTACAGCGTCGGCGAGTACACGGCCGCCTGTGTCGCCGGGGTGTTCCCGCTGGGGCACGCCCTGCGTCTGGTGACCGAGCGGGCAGGGCTCGTCGGCGAACTGCCGCCGGGCGCGATGCTCGCGGTCGCGGCCGGACCGGAGGCGCTGGACGTACCGCTGGGCCCGGCTCCGGGCCGGGCGCTGTCGCTCGCCGCGCTCAACGGTCCGCAGCAGACCGTGCTGTCCGGGTCCGTCGAGGCGGTCGAGGAGGCCGCCGCGCTGCTGACCGAGGCGGGTGTGCCCTGCCGGCGGCTCGCCACCGCGCACGCCTACCACTCGGCCATGACCCGGGCGCTGACCGGTCCGCTGGAAGAGCTGCTCGCCACCGTGCCGCTCGCCGCACCGGCCGTCCCCCTCCTGTCGAACGTGACCGGCACCTGGCTGCGGGACGAGGAGGCGACGAGCCCGGCCCACTGGGCGCGGCAGCTGTCCCGGACCATCCGGTTCTCGGACGAGCTGGCGGAGATCTGGCGCCTGCCCGATCCGCTGCTCATCGAGTTCGGCCCCGGCCAGGCACTCGCCCGGCTCGCCCTGGGGCACCCGGACCGTCCGGCGGACGCGGTGGCATCGGTCGTCCAGACCCTGCCGGGCCGTCTGGAGACCCGTACGGAACGGGAGGTGCTGCTCGCCGCGGCCGGGCGGCTGTGGGCGGCGGGCGCGGCGGTCGACTGGGCCGCCCTGGCCGGGGAGCCGGCCGACGCACTCACCGAGGAGCTCGGATGAACGATGTCACCGCCATCCGTCCGGTACCCCGCGACGGTTCCGTACCGCTGCCGCTGTCCAGCGCACAGGAGCGGCTCTGGTTCATGCAGCGGCTGCACCCCGGCATGCTCGCCTACCAGTTCCAGGCGGTGCTCGACCTCACCGGGACGCTCGACCCCGGGGTGCTCGCCGCCGCCCTGACCGAGGTGGTCCGGCGGCACGAGGTCTACCGCACGACCTTCGCCGACGGCCCGGACGGCCCGGTCCAGGTGGTGCACCCGCCGTTCGCGGTGGACCTGCCGGTCGAGGACCTGCGCGGGACGGGGCGGGACGCCGCGGAGGTGGTACGCGAGGCGGTGCGGGCCGAGATCCCGGTCGACCGGCTGCCGCTGGTGTGCTGGCGGCTGCTGCGGACCGCCGACGACCGCTGGACCCTGCTCCACCGGGAACACCATCTCGTCCACGACGGCTGGGCGTTCAACCTCTTCGTCGACGAACTCTGCGCCCTGTACCGGGCATACGCCGCGGGCGAGCCGTCGCCGCTTCCCGAACCGGCCGTCCAGTTCGCCGACTTCGCGGTCTGGCAGCGGTCCTGGCTGGACGGTCCGGCCGCCGAGGCGCAGCTCGCGTACTGGCGCGAACAGCTCGACGGCGTGCCGTACTGCCTCGATCTGGCCACCGACCGGCCGCGCACCCCGGTGCGCCGGTTCGCCGGTGACGCGCCGCGCTTCACGGTCCCGGCCGAACTGGCCACCGCCGTACGCGCGTTGGCCGCGCGCGAGCGGGTGCCCCTGTTCACGGTGATGCTCGCCGCGTTCGAGGTGCTGCTCACCGGCTGGTCGGGCCAGGACGACTTCTGCGTCGCCACGGGCATGGCGGCCCGCACCCGGCCCGAGGCCGACGGTCTGTTCGGCATGCTGGTCAACACCGTGGCGCTCCGGGCCGATCTGCGCGGCGACCCGTCGTTCCGGGAGCTGCTCGGGCGGGTGCGGACGACGACCTTCGGCGCTCTGGAGAACCAGGAGCTGCCCTTCGACCGGGTGGTCGCGGCGCTGCGCCCGCCCCGGGTACGGGGGCGCCAGCCGCTGTGCGAGGTGCTGTTCGCCTTCCACGACTCGCCGTCGCGCACGGCCAGGATCCCCGGGCTCGACGTCCGGGTGACGCCCGGCGTCACCAATGGCAGCGCCAAGTTCGATCTCAATGTCATCGCGATCCCCCGGGCCGAGCAGACGATCGGGCAGGGGGACCGGGCGGAGACCCGGGCGATCGAGTTCATCTGGGAGTACGACCAGGACCTCTTCGACGCGGCGACCGTGGCCCGCGCCGCCGGACGGTACGAGGAGTTGCTCACCGCGGTGACCGCGGATCCGGAAACCAGGATCTCAGCACTGACCGGCGACGGCCGGCAGGGGGAGGACATGACGTGAGCGACGAGGACGAGCTGATCGGCCCGATCCGGGACCTGTGGGCCGAGACCCTGGGCGCCGACGCCGAGGAGATCCCGCTCGACGTGGGCTTCTTCGACGCCGGTGGCAACTCGCTGCTGCTGCTGTTGCTGTGGGAGCAGCTCAACGAACTGACGCCCGGCGAGCTGCGCGCCACCGACCTCTTCGAGCACCCGACCGTACGGGGGCAGGCGGCGTTCCTGCGGAGCGGCGCATGACCCGCGGACTGTGGGAGGTGTTCGCGGCCTCCGCGGAGCGGTACCCGGACAACGCCGCCGTCGAGTTCCCGGACGGGCCGGGCGGCGGCACGGTCGGCTACCGCGAGCTGCGACGGGGCGCGGAGGCGGTCGCGGAGCGGATCGCCGCCGCGCACGGCCCGGTGGCGCGGGTCGGGCTCCTCGCCGCCCGCGGCCGGGTCGCGTACACCGGCTATCTCGCGGCGCTGCGGCTCGGCGCCGCGGTCGTGCCGCTGGGCCCCGACTACCCCGCGGCGCGGAACCGGGGCATCTGCGAGGCGGCCGGGGTCGACGTGGTGGTGGCCGACGCCGCCGTCGGGCGCGGCGGGACCGGGTGGGCCGCAGGCCGTCCCGTACTGCGGTTCACGGACGACGAGATCCGGGTGGCCGAGCCGGACGGGCGGCTCGCGCCGCACGAGGCCGATCCGGAACGGCTCGCCTATCTGCTGTTCACCTCGGGCACGACCGGCAGGCCCAAGGGCATCCCGATCCGCCACCGCCAGGTGCTGCCGTTCCTCGCGCACAACATCGCGCGTTACGGGGTCGGCCCGGACTGCCGGATGTCGCACACCTTCGAGCTGACCTTCGATCTGTCGGTGTACGACCTCTTCGTCACCTGGGGCGGCGGGGCGACGCTGGTGGTGCCGTCCCGCACCGAGCTGTTCGCCCCGGTCGACTATCTGACCGGCCGGGGGCTCACCCACTGGTTCTCGGTGCCCTCGGCCGTCTCGGTGGGCGCGGGCTTCGGGCGGCTCACCACCGGGCGGCCCTCGGCGCTGCGCCACAGCGTCTTCTGCGGCGAGCAGCTCACCCTGGACCAGGCGCGGGCATGGCACGCCGTGGCACCGGAATCGACGCTCGACAATCTCTACGGCCCCACCGAACTGACCATCGCCTGCAGCGAGTTCAGGCTGCCCGAGGTCACCGCACGGTGGCCGGTGACGTCCAACGGGACCGTTCCGATCGGCCGGGTGTACGAGGGTCTGGAGTACCGGATCGCCGGGGAGACGGGTGAGCTCCTGGTACGCGGGGCCCAGCGGTTCGACGGCTATCTGGCCCCGGGCGACGACGAGGGCCGGTTCACGGACGACGGGTACTTCCGCACCGGTGACCGGGTCCGGGCCGAGGGCGGGCAGCTGGTCCACCTGGGCCGGCTCGACGACCAGGTGAAGATCCGCGGGTACCGGGTCGAGCCGGGCGAGGTGGAGGCCGCGCTGCGCCGTCTGGACGCGGTGGCCGAGGCCGTGGTGCTCGGCGTCGCACGGGACGGCGTCACCGACCTGGTGGCCTGCTACACGGGGCGGGCGACCGGCCGGCTCGAACTGATCCGCGCGCTGCGCGGGACGCTGCCGATCCATCTGGTGCCCCGCCGCTTCGAACACCTCGACTCCCTGCCCCGCAACGCCAACGGCAAGGTGGACCGGGGCGCGCTCCGCAGAATCGTCAGTGAGGTCAACGATGACGCACTCGCCTGAGCCCGGAACCCGGCCCCTTCAGCCCGCCGCCGGGCCCTTTCCGTCCCGCGGCATGGACTTCGGCCTCTTCTACTTCGCCAGCGACAGCGCGGAGATCACCGGGCCCCGGTACCGGCTCCTGCTGGACGGGGCGCGGTTCGCCGACGCCCACGGCCTGGCCGCGGTGTGGACGCCGGAACGGCACTTCCACCCCTTCGGCGGCCTGTACCCGAACCCGGCGGTGACCGGGGCGGCGGTCGCCGCCGTCACGGAACGCGTGGCGATCCGCGCGGGCAGCGTCGTGGCGCCGCTGCACCATCCGCTGCGCATCGCCGAGGAGTGGGCCGTCGTGGACAACCTCTCCGCCGGGCGGGTCGGGGTGTCCTTCGCGTCCGGCTGGCACGCGGCGGACTTCGCGCTGCGCCCGGAGGCGTACGCGGACCGCAGGAAGCTGATGACGGACCAGGTGCGGCTGGTGCGGGAGCTGTGGCGGGGCGCGTCGCTCACCCTGCCGGACGGGACCGGAACCGAGCGGAAGGTGTCCGTCCATCCCCGGCCGGTGCAGCCGGAGCTGCCGACCTGGATCACCAGCGCGGGCGGTGTGGAGACCTTCCGGGCCGCCGGGGCCATGGGGGCGGGCATCCTGACCCACCTCCTCGGCCAGGACCTGGACGACCTCGCGTACAAGATCGGCGAGTACCGCGCGGCGGGCGGCCGCCATGTGGCCCTGATGGTGCACACCTATCTGGACGACGACGAGGAGCAGGTCAGGGAGCTGGTGCGGGAACCGCTGCTGCGCTATCTGCGCGGCTCGCTCGGGCTGTTGCTCGGCTCGGGGCTGGACGGCAGACGCCGGATCGATCCCGCGAAGCTGCACCCGGCCGACCTGGAGTTCCTGGTACAGCGCTCCTTCGACCGCTACGTGGACGACTGCGGCCTGCTCGGCTCACCGGCGACGGCGGCGCGCGGGATCGAGCGGCTGCGCGGGATCGGGGTGGACGAGATCGCCTGTCTGATCGACTTCGGGCTGCCGGCCGGGACCGTCCTGAAGGGTCTCGAACGGATAGCCGACCTCAACGCCCGGGAGCAGGCCCATGGCTGACCACGTCGAGAAGACCGTGCGGCTGGACGACCCCGGCTTCGCCGCGGCGGTCGGCCGGCTGCGGGTGCCGGGCATGGGCACCGAGGCGGTCGCCCCCTTCCTCGCCGGACTGATCAGGATGACGCGGCCCCGCCGGGTCCTGGAGGTCGGGATGGGCTACACCACCCCGTTCCTGGCGGCGGCGCTGGCCGGGGCCCGGGAGGAGGCCGACCAGGAGTCACGGCTGCTCGCCGCCAAGACCCGGCCGTATCTGAGCGGTGGAACACCGCTGGACGACGACTGGCTGCGCGCCGAGCCGGCGCTCGCGGCCCCGGCCGCCCATCTGGAGCCGTACCGGCCGCGGTTCGTGGCGGTGGACGACCGGTCGATCCCCGAGTCCTCCGCGGACCGGGTCGAGGACGTGCTGGACGGACTCGGGCTCGCCGGGCAGGTCACCGTCGTGGACGCGCCGCTGCGCGAGGCGGACGCCGCGCTGCCGCCGGACTTCGAGCCGATCGACCTGGCGTGGGTCGACGCGTGGGACTGCCTGTACTTCCTGGACCACTTCCTCGACCGGATCGATCCGGCGGGCGGGGTCGTGGTGCTGCACTACCTGATGACCTATCCGGAGGGCGAGGCGATCCTGCGCTATCTCGCCGGACTCCAGCGGGCACGGCCGGGCGAGCTGGAGGTCATGAACCTCCTGGAGTCGCACAAGCTCCGGCAGAACAGCGTCACGATGATCCGCCGGACCGCCGTCGCCGCACCGCGGCTGGCCGGTCCCGGCGGCCGGATCCGGTACGACGGCGAGCTGCGCGCGTGCGCCGCGGCGCACGCCGAGTCCCTCGACAGAGAAGCGGAGAACGACGAATGAGCATCCTGCGCGGCGCCACGACCCCCTATCCGCACGACGCCTCCATCCCCGCGGTCTTCGCCGAACAGGTGCGGGCCCGGCCGGACGCACCGGCCGTCGTGGACGGCGACCACAGCCTCACGTACGCGGAGCTCGACGTCCGGTCCGACCGGCTGGCGCGGCTGCTGCGCGGCCGGGGTGTGACCGACGGCGCCCCGGTGGGCGTGCGGCTGGAACGCGGGCACGGCCTCGTCACGGCGGTGCTCGGGATCCTGAAGGCCGGCGGCGCCTACGTACCCGTCGGCCCCGGCCACCCCCGGGAGCGCCAGGAAGGCATGCTGGCCGCCGCCGGGGCGGCCGTGGTGGTCACGGCCGACGAACTGTCCCTGGCGGAGCGGGCGGACACGGGGGCCGCGGCCGGCCCGCCGCGGCCCGCGACGGGCTCCCGCCTTGCCGCGTACGTCCTGTTCACCTCCGGCTCCACCGGCCGGCCCAAGGGCGTCGTCGTCGAGCACCGCTCGGTGCTGCGTCTGGTCCGCGGCGCCGACTACATGGAGTTCGGCCCGGACGAGCGCATCGCCCAGGTGGCCGACTCCTCCTTCGACGCCTTCACCTTCGAGGTGTGGGGAGCGCTCCTGAACGGCGGCACGGTCGTCGTGATCCCGACCGCGACGGTGCTGACACCAGGAGCACTGGGCAAGGCCCTCGCGGAGCACCGGATCAGCTCGATGTTCCTCACCTCAGCCCTCTTCACCACCGTGATGGCCGACCGGCCCGACAGCTTCGCCGGCCTGCGCAACCTCCTGGTCGGCGGCGATGTCCTGAACGTCGCCGCGGTGCGCCGCCTGCTCGACGCGGAACCGTCCGCCCGCCCGGCCCGGTTCGTCAACGCCTACGGTCCGACCGAGACCACCACCTTCGCCGTCTGCGGCAGCGTGACCACGCTTCCCGAGGACGCCCGCTCGGTGCCGATCGGCCGGCCCGTCGCCCATGCCGACTGCTACGTCCTCGGCGAGGACCTGGAGCCGGTCGAGGAGGGGTCGACCGGCGAGCTGTTCATCGGCGGGCCGGGCGTGGCCCGGGGCTACACGGGCCGGCCGGAGCAGACCGAGGAACGTTTCCTGCCGGATCCGTACGCGACGGAGGACGGCGCCCGCATGTACCGCACCGGGGACCTGGTGCGCGTCCTGGCGGACGGGCGGCTCGACTTCCTCGGGCGGGTCGACGACCAGGTGAAGATCCGCGGCTACCGGGTCGAGCCGGGCGAGGTGACGGCGGCCCTGAGCCTGCACCCGGAGGTCCGCGAGGTGGCGGTGGTCGCCGACGACTCGGCGGGCGAACGGCGGCTCGTGGCCCATCTGGCCCCGGCCGTCCCCGGCGGGTCACCGACCGGGCTGCGGGAGTTCCTGGCCGGCCGGCTCCCGGAGTGGATGATCCCGTCCGCCTTCGTGGTCGTCCCCGCGCTGCCGCTGACGACCAGCGGCAAGGTGGACCGGGCGGCGCTGGCGGCGGTCCCGGCGGGCGGCGAGGGCGGGGCCGCGGTGTCGCCCCGGAGCGGTCTGGAGCGGGACCTGGCGGCGCTCGCCGCCGAACTGCTCGGCCTGGCCTCGGTCGGCGTGACCGACGACTTCTTCGCGCTGGGCGGCCACTCGCTGCTCGCGATGCGGCTGCTGTCCCGGACCAACGACGCCTTCGGGGTGCAGGTGGGGCTGGGCGAGTTCCTCTACGACCCGACGGTCGTCCGGCTCGCGGCCGAGGTGTCCGCGCAGCTCCCGGCCGGGGCCTGCGACGGGGTGTCCCCGTGACCGGTGACCACCCGGTCTCCTGCGCGCAGAAACGGCTGTGGATCCTGGACCGGCTCCATCCGGACTGCCCGGCCTACACCGTTCCGCTCGTCTACCGGATCAGCGGGCGGCCGGACGTCCGGGCCCTGGAGGGGGCGCTGACCGAGCTGGTCCGGCGGCACGAGGTGCTGCGGACCGGCTACCGCACGGCCCGGGGCGCCGTGCGCCAGACCGTCCGGCCCGCGGAGCCGGTGGCGGTCCCCCTCGTGGACCTGACCGGACACGAGGACCCGGCGGCCGAGGCGGAACGGCTCGGCGGAGGCGAAGCCCTCCGGCCGTTCGACCTGAGCGACGGCCCGGTGCTCCGGCCCCTGCTCCTCACAACGGCCCCCGACCGTCACACACTCCTTCTGACACTCCATCACATCGCCTGCGACGGCTGGTCGCTCGCCGTGCTGGAGAACGAGCTCTCGACCTGCTACGAGGCTCTCACGACAAACCGGACCCCCGAACTGCCGCCGCTGACCGAGCAGTACACGGACTTCGCCCGGTGGCAGACGGACCGGGTCGCGGGCAACGCCCTGAACCGCTCCCGCGACCACTGGAGCAAGCACCTCGACGGCATCCCGGCGTCGGCGGGCCTGCCGTCCGACCACCCCCGCCCGGCGGTGTGGAGCTTCGCCGGCGCCCATGTGCCGTTCACGGTCGGCCCGGAGGTGGTCGAGCAGGTCGCTCTGCTGGCCCGCGCCTGCGGCACCACCCCGTACGCCGTGCTGCTCGCCACGTTCGCCGCCCTGGTCCGCGAGGAGGGCGGTGGTCCGGAGGCCGTGGTCGGCGCTCCGGTGGCCCTGCGGGAACGGGAGAGCCACTTCTCGCTCATCGGCATGTTCGGCAACACGGTCGTCCACCGGCTGGCGGTGCCGGACGGGACGGCCTTCCGCGACCTGGTACTGCGGGCGCGCGACGAGAGCCGCGGCGCCCTCGCCCACCAGGCGCTGCCGTTCGAGCTCCTGGTGGAGGAGCTGAACCCGGCACGGGACCCCGGCGCCAATCCGCTGTTCCAGCTGATGTTCAGCTACCAGCCGGCGGCGCCGCCCGGCCTGCGGCTCGCAGACTGCCGGGTCACCCGCCGGTTCGGGGACACCCGGACCGCCAAGGTCGACCTGTCCCTGTCGCTCACCCGGGAAGGCGCGGGCTGCACCGGACGCCTGGAGTACAGCACCGACCTGTTCGAGGAAACCACCGCGCGACGCCTCGCCGCGCGATACCTCACCCTGCTCACCGAGTTCACCTCCCAGCCCCTACGAGCCATCGGATCGATACTGTGACCGCGACCCCACCCGACACCGGGCCCCCGTCCCTGCTGCGCCACCGCGACTTCATGCTGCTGTGGAGCGGCCAGACGGTCAGCGAGATCGGCTCGACGATCACCCCGTTCGCGCTGCCGTTCATCGCCGTCACCGCGCTCGACGCCTCGAACTTCCAGGCCGGTCTGCTCACGGCGCTCGGTTCACTGGCGTTCCTGCTCGTCGCGCTGCCCGCGGGCGTGGTGGTGGACCGGGTCGCCCGGCACCGGCTGATGATGTGGTGCGACGTACTGCGCGCCGTGGTCATCGCGACGGTGCCGGTGGCCTGGTACCTGGACACACTGACGCTGACCCACCTCTGTGCGGTGGCGCTCGTCACGGGCTCCCTGACGGTGTTCTTCGACGTGGCGTACCAGAGCTATCTGCCCGTCCTGGTCGAAACGGATTCACTGATCGACGCCAACGGCAAACTGGGCACGACCAGTTCGTCGGCGGCCACGCTCGGCCCCACCGTGGCGGGCGTCCTGGTGGCGGCCTTCGGCGGGGCCCGAGCGCTGGCCGCCGACGCGGTGTCGTTCCTCGTCAGCGCGGTGTCGCTGTTCCTGATCCGGACACCGGAACCGAAACCGGCCCGCCCGGAGGGCCCGCGGCCGTCGTTCCGTCAGGACATGGGCGAGGGACTCGGGTTCGTACTCCACCATCCGGTGCTGCGCCGGATCGTCGCCTGCACCGGAACGGTGAACCTGTTCGCACACATGGCCCTGGCGATGGAGATGCCGTTCCTGATCAGAGTCCTCGGGCTCTCCCCCGGCCGGGCCGGTCTGCTCCTCGCCCTCGGGCCCGTCGGCGGCGTGGTGGGCGGACTGCTCGCGGGCCGGCTCGCCCGCGCCGTCGGCTCGGCCCGGATCATCTGGCTGGCACCACTGGCACTCGGCCTGCCCTCCTTCCTCACCCCGCTCGCGTACCCGGGTTGGCGGGTGGTCCTGTACGGGATCGGCTGGTTCTCCTTCACCTTCGGCGCCGTCGTCTACAACACCGCGCAGGTCACCTACCGCCAGCGAATCTGCCCGCCGGAGCTGCTCGGCCGGATGAACGCGGCGGTGCGCTGGATCGTCTGGGGCACCATCCCGCTGGGCGCCCTCCTCGGCGGCACGTTCGCGACCTGGTACGGCCTGCGCGCCACCCTGTGGATCGGCCTCATCGGTTCGAGCCTCGGCGGACTCTGGGTGCTCTTCTCCCCCCTGCGCAACCTGCGCGATGTGGAGCCCGCTCCGGCCGGGGCGGAGACCAATACCGAGGCCGACACCGAGATCGAAGCCGGGACCGAGGCCGGGTCCGAGTCCACGGCCGGGTCCGGAACCGAGGCCGGTTGACCCCACCACGCCCCACAGCTGGACCGGGCGGGGTCGCTCCGCCCATCGGACCGTGCGGGGTACCACCAGCCCGACACAGAGGAAGAGCCCTCCCAGCGGAAGCCAGCCAGGTGTGCCCGCCTTGAGGCAGGCCCAGGCCAGAAGCGAGGGTGCGGCAACACTCGTCAGTCCACTGCCGAAGCGGAAGACACCCGAGTACTGCCCCTGGGCATGCGCGGGGGCCAGGTTGTAGCGCGGCTCGAACGAGCCTGCCGGGTACAGGAGTTCACCCAGGGTGTGGACGCCCACTCCGAGCAGGATCAGCAGCACCGCACCCCACGCGGGCAGGCCGGAGGCGAAGCCGATCAGGGCCAGCCCGGCCAGGAAGGCCCAGCCCGCACGGCGCCAGGCGCGTGCGGCGGAAGCGTTGCTGTCGACGTCCCGGCTCGCCCTGACCTGAAGGACGACCACCATGATGGTGTTGACCAGGACACTGGTTCCGACGAACCAGCGGGGCGCGTGGGTGTGTCCGACGATCCACAGGGGCAGGGCGAAGACCAGGACGGAGCCGTGCATCGCCATGATGCCGTCCAGTGCGGTGACCGCCATGTAGCGGTAGTCCTTCAACGCCGACCAGCGTCCGGCACCGGCAGGGGTCGGAACAGGAGGCAGGAAAGGAAGACGGGCCACGACGAAAGCCGTTGCCAGAAAGCTCAGGGCGTTGCCCAGGACCAGGCACAGATACGCGGCATGCGTATCCAACTGCACGACCAGCGCGGCCGGCAGGGCGCCGATGCTGGAGGCCAGGTTCACGGCAGAGCGCAGATAGGCGCGGAACCGGGCGGGTCGCTCACCGGCCAGGCCCCGCACAATGGGCCCGCGGGCCGCCTGGCCGGCCGAACTGGCGAGTTCGGTCAGGCAGACCACCGCCGTGAACAGCCAGAAGGTGTGGACGAGCACCAGCACCGCCATGGCGACGGCCCGCGCGGTCAGGGTCAGCATGTAGATCTCACGCGGCCCGCGACGATCGGCGATCCCCCGACCGGGACCCCGGACAGCAGTCCCACCAGGGCGCCCAGGCCCATGCCCAGGCCGACTTGGGACACCGGCAGTCCGACGGAGCGGGTGAAGAACACCGCCGCACTGAGCGTGAACACACCACTGCCGAGCATATTGATGAAGCTGGCGGTCGCCAGCGTGCGCCGCGGACCACGCTCAAGCAGAACGCCATGCGCAACGAGCCAGGACGCCTTGTCTCCCCGGCTTTCGTCGGACGGTTCCTCGGACACACGATTCGCCGCATCTGCCATCGGCATTCCCCCAACGCCCGATCACCGTCTCCTGCAACACGTGGGCAGCGCACACGACTTCTGCAAACCGACACCGCCACCGACGAGCGAGTACGAAAAGGCGAGGACATTCAGGGAAAGGCTTCAGGCCCCGGGGAAGAGTCACACGAAGACCGGGAACAACCCCCACGGCAAACGGCGTTCACATTGATGAGAACGTCACCGAGAACAGGTCGCAACCAGCACGATTACCCCCAGCCCGCAGCCTCGGACACGCGTGCGACCCACATCAGGTCAGGGTCCGATGCGCAGCTGGGGCAGCAGCACTCTGAAACGGCAGCCTTCGCCCGGTGCTGAGCGCAGTTCTATCCGGCCGCCGTGCGCGGTGACGAGCGCGTAGACGATGGCGAGCCCGAGCCCGGAGCCCCCGCCGGCCACGCGGCTTCGGGAGTTGTCCGCCCGGTAGAAGCGCTCGAAGACTCGCTCCTGTTCGTCCGGCGTCAGGCCCGGTCCACCGTCCTCGATCTCCAGTACGGCATGGCCGTCGAGGGAGCCGACGCCGATGCGTATGTCGCTGTCGGGCGGTGTGTGGTTCAGCGCGTTGCCGACCAGGTTGCTGACCACTTGGCGCAGCCGCGCCTCGTCCGCGAGCGCCGGAGCCGAGGTGGCCTTCCCCGCGTCGGGACCGGTCAGACCGACGGACCGGTTCGGGGCCATGGCCCGGATGTCGTGCAGGGCGTCGACGGCGAGGGTGCGCAGGTCCATGGGGGCCAGGTCCAGCGGGTACGGAGTGGGGGTTCGCGGTGCCGACCGCGTCAGGAAGTTGCTCTCGTCGAGTTTCGCGAGCAGCAGCATGTCCTGGACGAGCCTGCCCAGGCGTTCGGACTCCCGGGCGATGCGTTCCATGGTCTCGTCGACATTCTTCCGGGTGGGCAGGGCGCCCATGCGGTAGAGGTCCGTGTAGCCCTTGATACCGACCAGCGGGGTGCGCATTTCGTGACTGGCGTCGGCCACGAACCGACGCATCCGCGCCTCCGCTTCCTCCCTGGCCTGAAAGGCGGTCTCGATCTGGACGAGCATCCCGTTGAGCGAGGCCGTGAGCCGTCCCGTTTCCGTACGCGGTCCGGCCAGTGCGGGCACGCGGCGGGACAGGTCGCCGTGGGCGATGGCCGTGGCGGTCTCCTCGATACGGGTGAGGGGGCGGAGTCCCGATCGCACGGCGAGCCAGCCGACCGCCGTGAGGAGGCAGACCAGGACGCTGCCGACCGTGGCGGAGATGCTCCGGATCTCGTTCACGGTGTCGTCCACTTGGCTGAGAGAGGCCGCCACGATCACATTGCCGGGTCCTTCGTAGGCGTCGGAGGGGCCGTTGGGAGCCCGGTGAGGCACCGCGATGGCCCGCCACCGCCCCGAACCGTCCTGGGAGTCGACGGTGAACGGTCTGCCCTGGCGCGCGACCACGGCATCGGTGTCGAGAACCGGCAGATCAGGACCACCGCCGGGCGGCGCCTTCTCCGGGCGGAGCGTGTCCAGGGCTTCCCCCTGATCGTCCGCGTACAGGACCACGAGGCCACTGAACTGATTCCACTGCGAGGGGAGCGGTTGGCCCTCCAGGGGTTCCAGGGCGGTGGCGGGGAGCCGGGCGCAGATCTCCGTGGTGATCCTGAGCCGGGAATCGGCCTGCTTCATCAGGTAGCCGTCCAGCGCGTTGATCACGAAGAAACTGTTGGTCAGCAGGCCGACGGCGAGCAGCGTCGCCGAGAGGAACAACAGGCGGGCACGGAGGGAATACCGATTCACGGCCAGACGGACCCTGGAACTCGCCATACGCAGGATCACGCGCGAGGGCCGCGCATGACGTAGCCGATCCCGTGGACCGTGTGGATGAGCTTCGGACCCCCGTTGTCGATCTTGCGCCGCAGATAGCTGATGTAGTTGTCCACGATGCTGGGGTCTCCGCCGAAGTCGTAGCGCCAGACGTGTTCCAGAATCTGCGGCTTGGTCACGGTGCTCCCCGGGTTCGAGAGGAGGAAGTGCAGGAGCCGGAATTCGGTGGGAGAAAGCCGGATCGGGACTCCCGCTCTGGTGACCTGATGCCCCTCCGGGTCGAGTTCGAGGTCGGCGATCATCAAGGTCGCCCGGGGGTTTCCCTTGGTTCTGCGCAGGATGGCCTGGATGCGGGCGATCAGCTCTTCGAGGTCGAACGGCTTGGTGACGTAGTCGTCGCCACCCAGGAGGAGTCCGTTGACCTTGTCCTGGGTGGCTTCCCGGGCGGTGAGGAAGATGACGGGAATGGGGCCGAGGCGGTCGGTGGCCGCCGGGTTCGGCTGCTCCCGCAGGCGCCGGATGACTTCGAAGCCGTCCATGTCGGGCAGCATGACATCGAGCAGCACCAGGTCCGGCGGGTGCTGCGCCGCTCTGTCCAGGGCCTGCTCGCCGTTGGCGGCGGTGTCCACGGTGAAGCCCGCGTAGCGCAGGGCGGTCGGCAGCAGCTCGCGGACGGTCTGTTCGTCGTCGACGACGAGCAGATTCCCGCCGGTGGCCGGAAGGGGAGTGGTCATCCTCGGCATCCTGGACAGCAGTGGTCGCCTCGCGGCGCGGTCATGAGTTCTTGGCTGCGGCGTCCCGGGGCCGTGGACGCTCCGGATCCGATGACGGACCCGGACGGTTCTTCGCCCCGGATACCGCGGGGGATCGCCGCATCCGGCGGAGCCGGCAAAGACGGTGGAGATGGCTTCCGGCGTACCCCGCGGCGCCGCCGAGGATGCTGCCGGTGAGACAGGCCAAGAGCCAGTCCCCGCCCAGGTCTGCCTCGGCACCGCCCATCTGCATGCCCATGATACTGATGCCGAAGGTGCCGGAGGCTGTGGTGAGCCAGGAGAACAGCACGGTGCACAGGGATGTGATGACCCCGATGCGCATCGCGATCCGCAGATGGAAGCCGAGCAGGGCGTTCGCCGCCGCGCGTGCGGTGGGGACAGGCGTGCGGGCTGTGGTCCGGTAGCCGCAGACGAGCAGCACGGTGAGCAGCAGGGCAAGGCCGATGGCCCACAGGGGAATGCCCGCGACCGCGATGTCCATGACGTTCTTGACGCGGGGCGGGGGCGAGGGGGCGGCCCCGCCCTGGCCGAACATGGCCCCCATTCCCCCACCCTGGCCTTGTTGCCTCTGCATGGTGCCCTGCCAGGCGGAACCTGCCCCGGCGGTCAGGAGGACGGTCAGGAGGTTGGGCGCGAGGAGCAGGAGCGCTCCGCCGGCCTTCGCAGCGGCGCCCGGCATCTCGCGGCCGGTGAGCGGCAGGGCGACCAGCACGGCGGACAGCGCCGACGGGATGAGAACCAGGACCAGGAGGACTCCGGAGACCGCCGAGGTGGCGGGGTTCCATCTGCGCCGGATCCCGGACATCGCCAAGGAGCGCGGCAGGCAGGTGCGGCGGGCGGCGACGCAGCCGATGCCCAGGACGGCGAGCATCCAGACGAGCCCCTGGACGGCCACCGTGGCGGTGTCGACATCGACGGCGATGTCCTTGATGGCGTCGCTGAGGACCTGCCCGCCACGGCCGCCGCCTCCTCTGCCCTGCCCGAGCTTCTCGGTCACGGATTCCGGTAGC
This sequence comes from Streptomyces sp. DvalAA-43, assembly GCF_900091725.1. GTDB lineage: Bacteria > Actinomycetota > Actinomycetes > Streptomycetales > Streptomycetaceae > Streptomyces > Streptomyces pulveraceus. Next base: position 49,591 of record NZ_FMBW01000019.1, read on the forward strand.
CGCAGCTTCCCGGAGGCCTGGGAGGAGGCCACGGCGAACGCCGTCACCCCGGCGACCACCGCTCCGCCGAACCGGGCCCCGAACAGCGCCCCGCCGGGCCTGCCGCGCCCCTTGAGCGGCCGGAAGAAGAGCGTGGCGAGCACCACGGAGCCGACGAGCGTGAGCGTCAGCGGCATGAGGTCGATGCCGCCGGCCACCTCCAGCTTCATGCCCCCGGCCCCTCCCCCGCCGCCCAGGAGACCGGCCAGGCCGCCGCCGGGGGCATCACCCCCGCCCACGGCGCCGCCGCCTCCCGACGACAGCGTCAACGTGCCGCCCACAGCCATGCTGACGATCATCGGCACCAGCAGGCTCAGCGACCCGGCCGATTCGGCGTGCAGGCCCTTCAGCGCCGCGTACGCGAGTAGCGTCATCACGGCGACGGCGGCTGTGGCGGCGGCCGCTCCTTCCAGGATGTGGCGGGTGACGGTGCCCGGGGCCTTCGGAACGGACGCCTTTTCAGAAACCGTCGCTTCCGCTGCCGCCTTCGTCGCTCTCATCGTCTTCGCATTTCTCGTAGTCTTCGCCGTCTTCGCTGTCTTCGCCGTCTTTGTCGGGGCAGCCATCGCAGGCTCTCTCCGTCCCGGGCCGTCAGGAATGGGCGCCGGGATGAGCGGCGATCTCGTCGTGTGCGTCCTCGGCCCGCAGGTCGTCCCCCTCGATGTCCACACGGGGCAGTACGGCTTCGAGGCGAAGCGGCAGCCACCACGACGTGTCGCCCATGAGGGCGAGTACGGCGGGGACAAGGGTCATCCGTACGACGAAGGCGTCGATGAACACCGCGGTGGCCAGGCCGAACCCGATGGTCTTCACCATCTGTTCGTCGGACCCGACGAATCCCGCGAACACGGCGATCATGATCAGCGCCGCGGCCGTGACCACCCGCGCGCTGTGGCGGAATCCGGTGACGATCGCCTCGTGAGCCGTGTGGCCGCCGATGTACGCCTCGCGGATACGGGTCACCAGGAACACCTCGTAGTCCATGGCAAGGCCGAAGACGATTCCGACCATGAAGATCGGCATCATCGACATCACGGGCCCGGGGTCGGTGACCCCGATCAGCGAGGAGAGCCAGCCCCACTGGAAGACCGCGACGACGGCCCCGAGCGAGGCGGCGACGGAGAACAGGAACCCCAGGGCGGCCTTGAGCGGCACCGCGAGGGAGCGGAAGACCATGATGAGGAGCAGGAAGGCGAGGCCGACGACAAGAGCCAGGTAGGGCAGGAGCGCGTCGTCCAGCTTCTGAGACACGTCGATGTTCATCGCCGTGCTGCCGGACACCATCAGCCGGCCGCCGGACTCGCCCATGACGTCGCCGCCTTCGTCACGGATGGCATGGACCACGCCCTCGGTCTCGGCGCTGCCCGGCCGGGACTCCGGGATGACGGTGATCATCGCCGTGTCACCGGCCTCGTTGAAGCGGGGCGGGCTGACGGCGGAGACGCCGTCGACGTCCTTCAGGACGGCGGACACCTCACTGACGGCCTGCTTCGGGTTGTCGCTGTCCTCCACGTCCGCGACGGCGAGCAACGGCCCGTTGAAGCCGGGGCCGAAGTTCTCCGAGATCAGGTCGTACGCCCTGCGCTGCGTGGTGCTCTCCGGCTGGGAGCCCTCGTCGGGCAGCCCGAGCTGGAGGGACGCCGCGGGGACAGCCAGTGCGCACAGCGCGATCACCCCGACGACGAGCACGGCCACGGGGCGGCGGATGACGAATGCCGCCCAGCGGCTGCCCATGTTCCGTACTGCCGCGGCGCTCCCCGCGTCCTCGACGGCCTCGGCGCGTGCTGCCTCGTGCCGAACCCGGGGCGCTGTGATCCGGCGTCCGGCGATACCGAGGAGCGCGGGCACCAGGGTCAGTGCGACGAGCACGGCCAGGACGACGGTCCCCGCCGCCGCGATGCCCATCTTCGTCAGCAGCGGGATGTTGACCACGGCCAGACCGGCGAGTGCGATCACCACGGTCAGACCGGCGAAGACGACCGTCGATCCCGCGGTGCCGAGCGCCCGCCCGGCCGCGTCCTCCGGGCGCCGGCCCTCTGCCAGTTCGCTGCGGTAGCGCGACACGATGAACAGCGCGTAGTCGATGCCCACGGCCAGGCCCAGCATCATGGCGAGCACGGAGGTGGTGGAGTCCAACTGGAGCGTCGAGGCCAGTGCGGTGATGGAGCACACGCCGATGGCGACACCGACGAGCGCGGTGACCAGCGGCAGCCCGGCGGCGAGCAGCGAGCCCAGGGTGAGCAGCAGGACGACGGCCGCGACGGCGAGACCGATGGCTTCGGCGGCGTGCGAACCCTTGCCGCCCTTCTGCGTCGCGCCTCCGACCTCGACCGTCATCCCCGACCGCGAGGCTTCGCCCACCGCGTCGCCGAGCTCGCCACGGGAGACCTCCGACAGTTCGGCCGCGGAGACCCGGTAGCTCACCTGCGCGTACGCGGCGGCCTGGTTGGCGCTGACGGCCTTCGCCTTGAACGGGTCGGTGACCTGGGCGACTTCGGCCCCGGAGGCGAGTGCCTCGACCGCGGTCCCGATCGCTTCACGCAGGGCCGGTTCAGTGATCCTGTGGCCCTCGGGGGCCTTGAAGACAACCCGTGCCGTTGCTCCGTCGGCCTTCTGTCCCTCGAAGCGCTCGTCGATCAGATCGTAGGCGCGCTGGGATTCGGTGCCGGGCATGGCAAAGCTCGTGGGACCGGAAGCGGGGGCCTGCGCGGCGGCCATGCCGCCCAGGGTGAGAAGCGAGATCCACAACAGGACCACGAGATAGCGGTACCGGAAGGCGAACCGGCCGAGTTTGTAGAGAGTGGCTGCCACACGTGGCTCCTGGAAGGGGAATGGGGCGATCTGGGGACTGCCGGAACGAATGACCGTGCGGGCGCTGCTCGTCGGGTCCTTGCCCTGCACGTGGAGTCCCCGGCGAGCGGCACGTGCTCGAAGCGGCCCATGCCGCGCCGGGGTGTCGTCATCCGTCGGCGTGGCTGCACTCTCGCAACCCCACATGGCTGCTTCCGGGGAATTCCTGGGAGTTTCCTGGAAATCGCAGGTCACTCCTGTCCCGAATTGAGCTGGTTACCGGATGATTTCACCGTCACCGCCGGCCGAGAACTCCCAGAGAACGCACAGAACCTGGCGACGCCGAATGAAACGGCGCCGTCCACCGCGACCAGACTCTTTCCCAGCACCACATAGCGTCTTGCCCGGTAGACCGGTAGAGGAGCGAACTGTGTCCCAGCCTGAACAGAAGCTGTCCCGCCGAGCGTTCGGCGGCGCCGTCGGAGCGGGAGCGGCTGTCGCGATAGCCGGTCTGCCCGCCACCGAGGCCCAGGCCGCGGCGAGCACGCGGTCCGCCGCCGAGGAACGGCCCTTCCGGGCCTCGCCTGACCGCAAGTCCAAGAGGCCGAACCTGCTCTACGTCCTCGCCGACGATCTCGGTTGGGCCGATCTCTCCTGCTACGGCTCGCCCCACATCAAGACCCCGAATCTCGACCGACTCGCCGCGCAGGGCGTGCGGTTCACCGATGGCTACGCCGGGTCGTCCACCTGCTCGCCCACCCGGCTCAGTCTCTACACCGGTCGCTATCCGGGGCGTACGGAGGCCGGGTTGGAGGAGCCGATCATCGAGAAGTCCACCGTCGGTCTCGAACCCACCCATCCCACGCTGGCCTCGCTCCTGGGCGGAGCCGGGTACACGACGGCGATGATCGGCAAGTGGCACTGCGGCTTCCTGCCCGAGTACTCCCCCACCAGGTCGGGCTGGGACGAGTTCTTCGGGAGTTTCGGGGGCGCCCTGGAGTACTACTCGAAGCTCACCAGCGACAGGCGGTACGACCTCTACGAGGGCGAGACGCCCTACAAGGACCTGCGCTACTACACCCGGATCCTCACCGAGCGGGCGAGCGAGTTCATCGGGCGCGACCACGACAGGCCGTGGCTGCTCAACCTCAACTACACGACCGCCCACTGGCCTTGGATCGCCGAGGGCGACACGGAGGAGGCCGCGCGGCTGGAGAAGCTCGTCCTCGAACTGCCGCTGGAACAGGCTCAGCTGGCCCTCGCGCACATGGACGGCGGTTCCCTGGACAAGTACCGGCAGATGGTCGAGAGCCTGGACCGTTCCGTCGGCGAGGTCATGCGGGCCCTCAAACGGTCGGGGCAGGACCGCGACACGGTCGTCGTCTTCTCCAGCGACAACGGCGGCGAACGGTACTCCAACAGCTGGCCGCTCAGCGGCAGCAAGTACGCGCTGCAGGAAGGCGGAATCCGGGTGCCGACCATCATGCGGTGGCCGGCCCGGATCCACGGGCACCAGATCAGTCACATCCCCGTGTTCACTCCGGACTGGACCGCCACCTTCCTCGACACCGCCGGGGCTCGCCCCGACCCGGCCACCCCTCTGGACGGCGTCAGCCTCACCGGATACCTGCTGCGCAACGAGCAGGCACCCGAGCGGGACCTCTTCTGGCGCACCCGTGAAGAGCGGGCGCTACGTCGCGGCAAGTGGAAGTACTACCGCGCGACGAAAGCCAAGTTCCCGCACAAGAACGGCAAGGACGCGCTCTACGACCTGGAGCAGGACCAGCGGGAGTGCGCCGACCGGTCGGCGCACGAACCGGAACTGGTGGCCGAGCTCGCAGCGGCCTGGGAGAAGATCGACGCGGGCCTTCTTCCCTACCCCGCATAGGAGTTGGAGACGTCCTTCCTCACAGAGGACACCACCGCCCTCTGCCACTCCGACGGCGACGGCGCGCTGCCGCGCAGCAAGCAGCACCGCCACGCCTTCGAGGGCCGCGACCGGAGTGGACGAACGCTACGACATGGCCCGCATCCTCCACGCCGGCCGCCACCACCATCTACGCAACTCCCCCCTCGCCACCCCTGGGTGGGCACTCACCGGCGACAAGCACCATCCGCCCGAGTTCACTGGCCTGTTGAACGACGGCAACGAAGGCGTGCGCCACGGGGCGGCGCAAGGACTCCTCCCTCTCGGACACGATGCGGCCCCACTCCGAACCGGACATGCAGCAGCACGTATTCATCAACGGACCATCGCTGCTTCCGGAAGCCCCTGAGCGACCGCCCCGCCCGAGTGCCGATCTCCGCCAGGTCTCCGCAATGACAGCCCTCGGGAACTGCCCTCTTCACTTCACATGGCCTGCATGGTCGGCTAAGGACTGTCCGTAACTGCTGGGAGACAGCTCGCGGCGGTCAGCAGAAGATGAGCTCGACTTCCTTCTCCAAGCAGTACTTCATGACCGTGACCAGTTGGCGCACGTCGTCGATGCGTCGCTCAAGGACGGGGTCCCCGTCCTCGTGTCGCCGCTGGTCGGTGATTGCTTCCAGCCTGGGCAGCATGGCCGCGCATTGAGCGGGCCCGAGAGAGCCGTTGTCGTCCGGATGGTCGAGTAGCGGTGCCAGCGTGGTGGAGACGCTGCTCCACATGCGGTCTCCACCGAATCCGTTCATCTCCGCAAGCGTGAACCCTTCCGCCTGGGCCAGCCACTCCCTGAACACGTTGAAGCCGGTGTAGGACCAGGAGACGTCTGGGCTGGTCACGTCGTCGTCTCCGGGGGAAAGCATGAGCCCCATCCTGTTCCTCCTTGCTTGCCCGGTGCCCAGGATCAGTCGCGGGAAGACGTGTCGGCAACTGAAATGATCTGTCGTATGGCTGGTGTGATCACGGCGTCGGAGCCCTCGTGGATAGCCCCGTTCACCGGGCTGAGCCCGCGCGCCTTTGCCAAGCTGATGACGGTTCTGCGGCGCGAGGGTGCAGACGCGGTCCGCAGGAGCCGGCCGTGGAGCCTGCCATTGGAGGACCGGGCCCCGCTGGTCGCGACGTACCGGCGCACGAACCTGACCATGCGCCAACTGGCGGCCCTCTTCGGGGTTTCCAAATCGGTGGCGGACCGAATCATCGTTCACCTCGGGCCAATGCTCGCCCTCCAGCCCCGCGAGCGGTTCGCGAAGGACACCGTGCTGATCGTCGACGGCCCTGGTGCCCACCCGGGATCACGCTGTCGCCGCGCATGGAGGCGCTGAGGGAGCCACTGGACGAGGCTTTCCGGAGCGCACCCAAGTTCGAGGCCGGCGTAGCCCGTTCGCACGGCTTCGGTACCCGGGCGCTAGAGGATTTCAAGGACTCGAAGGTCTGGCTGAAGGTCGATTCAAACGGCAACTACGACCTGAACCTCGCCGCCAACGAATACATGGCGAACGTCCATACTTTGGACAAGCACGTCGGCAAGACGGACGAGCAGCTGGCGCAGCGCCTGCGTGACCAGCAGTCGGGCGGCCCGACAACGGCCTGGCCACACGGCAGGCCGATGCCCAGCGGCTCCTCCGCCTTCCCGAACTACCAGCGCGCCGAGGAATCGACCGAGCGTAACCTCAACACGAACAGGGCCGCCATCAAGGCATGGATCAAGGGGCCTCCGCCGGCCTCCGACGGCGACGTCAAGTCGTTCTACGACACGGTGCCGAGCGGCGAGACCAGCGGGCGCAGCGTGAGCAAGCAGCCGGTGGACCCCAACGACCCGCTGTCCGGGTACAAGCAGGGCGGTCTGAATGCCAAGGCGTACGACGTGAGCGGCGTCGACACGCGTCTCCGCTACGACAGCAGCCGCAACCCTCCGTTCACCGTCATGACGTCGATGCCCTCCAAGTCCTAACGAAAGCCGAGAAAGGCCAGCACCACATGTCAGTCGACCAGACGTCCTGGGAAGCCGCGGTACGCCACTTGCACGAGGACGCCTATCCGTACGACGCCACGGGCTCGCGTCGCCACGAGAACTGGGTCCTCGATGTCCTTGCTCTGATGGCACGGGTCCCGGACCCCCGCGGCTGGGCCGGCCTCGATGCGGCTGGGCTGGCCTCGATAACGCAGCTCGGAGCCCGGAGCGCGAGGCGTCCCCCACGTATCCCTTCGTCGCTCACCCGCCGGAGTACATCGCGAGGCGTCTCCAGGATATCGATCGGGACAGTGCCGAGAACCTGCTCCTCGCCCTTACGGACGACGGCTGCGCCCTGTCCAACCTGAGTCGCTTCACCGAAGGCGAGGAGGAGCTTCGGGCGATGGCGCGCACGATCCTCGCGCGCTACGGGGACACCGCCAGTTTCCACACCAACATCAACAAGCCCGGTTACGTGAGCGGCACACTCGACTTCACATCGTCGGGCTGGGCATACAGCCCGCTGAGCGTGTACTCGGAGGACTACGGCCTGATCGTGGTCTCGGACACCGAGGTGGGCATGTTCTGGAACTTCTCCGACTACTGAACCGTCTGCCACCCGTAGGAGCCCGGCTCCTGACGAGGTGATTTGAGAGGATGCCCCCGTGCTGACCCGTTCCGCCTCCTGTCCCGACCGGGAAACCGCCCAGTGGGCCACCCAGCAGGTGGTGACCGTCGACAAACAAGCCGTCCACCGCTGGCTCGCCCAGAACACCCGAGTCCGCCTCACCCGTGAGGCAGCCTGGCCGTCCCCTGAGGAGCCCGTGGGTCGGGTCCAGCTGGAGGAGACGCCGACGCAGGCGATCCGCAGTGCGGCAGGAGTGACATAGGCCGTCCGGGAGCGCTTCGGACGGCCTGGGCGACCGTATTCTCGGTGCGCTCATAGGCCCAACGGGCCATCAAAGCCAGTGTCACTTGAGCGTCAAGAGCGTTCGCCAGACAGTCACCGCGACAACCTTCGATACTGCCCTCACTCCAAAAGCGCAGGTCACAGCGGTTCGGGCTGACCGACCTGTTACTCAGGGGGAAACAGGTCGAGAAACGACCCTGATACAGAAAGCCGCAGGTCAGGCCTCCTTCTTCACCGGCTCCAGAATCGCCACGCACTCCACATGATGCGTCATCGAAATCACGTCATGGAAGGCGAGTGCCGACATAAGCACAGGTCAGCACTGGTTTCGGCCACCTTGATCAGCCTGGCGAACACCCCAGAGCGTCAAACGAGCGTCACGACCATACCCATCAGCGTTTCCATCGGGCCGACCGGGCGGACAGCGACCACAGCCTCCTCGCCGGCCTCCGCCGCGCCTGCCTGCAGACAACCGCCGGCAGGTCCACCACGGTTCTGGCATCACAGGTTTCCGTAGTCCTCCACCAGGTAGCCGATGAGCGAGAGCAGGGCGTCGATACGGTGCCGGTCCTCGCGCTGGGCACGCAGGGCCTGATGGACCTCCCGGAGCCGGGCCGGCGCGGCAGGCTCGCGGTCCTGCACCTCTTCGAGCAGTGGATCGGTGGATCAGGTCCAGGCAGGAACTGAGCAGCCTGCGGGTGGCCGGGGACGGCGGGGCGGGGAGCAGCATAGGCGTCCGTCAGATGGCGCGCGGGATCAGTGAGGCTCCGCTGTCTGCGACCAGCCCGGCCGCCTGGCAGCGCTCGGGTCGGCAGCCCAGGTGCGCGGAATGTACAACTCCCGATCCACCGCCGTGTGCCCGCGGGCGCTAGCGTAGACGAGGTAGACGGCGACCTCGGAGTTCTCGATCAGGCCGGCGGGGCCGGTGTACTGGCGCTGGCCTCCGACGGTGCGGGCGCCCTTCTTCACGTCGCCGGTCTCGCCCACGACCAGTACCCGCCGCCTCGTCGTGGAGATGCTCGACGACGTATTCGCACACGTCATCGCGCACCGCATCGGCGTCCCAGGATGCCCGGCACAACAGATGCTGCATGCCGTGCGGGGTCTTCTTCCCGGCCCGCAGCTGGGGCTCGACCCTGGCGAACCGGCCCGCGATGCGGCCCATGGCCACCTCGAACGCCTCCCGCCAACAGCCGGTAACGTACTCAAACGCCTCTTCGTCACCGGGTCATGGATCCCACATTCCCTCGCCTCGGACACAGCAGTAGCCTGACCACGCCGCCCAGCCTCGCTGAACAGCTCATCCTCCGGGACCCTGCTCAGCTTTCAATCAAGTCGTCGATGTATTCGCGGAGTTCAGATGGCAGCCCCCCGAGTCGGATCTCCCGCAGCTGTGCTACATGGTCAACGCCGACATGACCGGTTGACATCAATTCGAGGATGGCGTGGAGCTCGGCCTCCAGGGTCGAGTTCTCCTTCTCGGAAGCCGCAGCCGCCGCCAGCAGCGTAGCCAACGAGGAAGCCTGAGCGGGCAAATAGGTGCTCAAATGATCGGTGACTTCGTCGGCCGCGCGTTCACGCACCGCTGATTCCGCGTCCAGGACCTTGCGCGCCATGTCGATAAATTCACGGGGTTCCATGTGCCCAACCTGTTTGATCAATACGGCAGTGGATACTGACTCGGCCAGGGGATATGCGTACCGTTGGCCGCATCCGGATTGTGATGCGGACTATTCGGGTTGTGGACTTGTCGATGGTACAAACTTCCTGCCTCATCTTGGTATTTTCCACCGATCGAGATCCGGTAGACGTCCCCATTCGCTGCATTCGAGCCCGCCGGGGCAGTTCCGTCCTTGTCATGCACCCGGAGTCGAACGGTGTTTCCCGTCTCAGGGTCTTTCCACTTGTATTCGACTCCCTTTTGCGCGCCACCGTTGGCGTCCGGTGTGAGTACTCGCTTTTCGGCGTCACCAGGAACGATATCAAGCGGGTTGTGATTCCTCAGGTCCCAGCCGCCGTCCTTGATACGAGGCGGGCAGGGACTCAGACCGAGCGGATCGACCCATGCATGCGGGTTGAGCACGTATGCGACGGGATTGGGCGAGGGCTCCAGGCCGAGCGGGTCCGAGGTCAGGTACCGGGCTGTCGCAGGGTCGTAGTGACGGAAATAGTTGTAATGCAAGCCCGTTTCGGGGTCGTAGTACTGCCCTGGGAAGCGTAGCGGCGTGTAGGTGGTGCTGTTCGCGGCCCAGGTGGTCATGCCCCAGAGCGTGCTCTGTGTGCGCCACGCGATCCGGCCCTCGTCGTCGACGAGTTCGCTGGGTGTGCCCGTCAGATCCGTGACGATGGCGAAGAAGCGCGAGTCGATCTGTTCCTGCGGGGCATCGGCGGTGGTGATGCGTTCTCTCTGAGCCAGGGGCTGCAGGCCCTGGTGGTCCCAGGTGAGGGTGACCGGGCGGGGCAACTCGGTGGACATGGTGGTCTGCTCGCACAAGGTCGTTTCGTCCCAGGTGAACACCACCCGTTCGACGACGGTTTCACCGTCTTCCGCCAGGCGGAGTTTCGCGGTGCGGCGTCCCAGCGGGTCGTAGGTGTAGCGCCAGCGGGTGCCGTCTGGGGTGACGACCGAGGTGAGGCGGTCCTCGGCGTCCCACTCGTAGCGCCAAGTGTCCGGTTTGCGGGACAGTCGGGTCTTCTGCCTGAGGGTGATGCGGCCGAGGGTGTCGTGTTCGTAGCGGACATCGCCTGCACGGGTGATGCGGGTTCCAACGTAGGTGCGAGCGCCCACTGCCTCCTGGCCAGGGTGGCCCGGCGGCCAGGTTGCCTGGATTTGATTGTTGGCCTCATCGTAGGCGTAGGTCTCAGTCCAGTTGGCTGCGTGGACCGCCGTCACCCGGCCGATCGCGTCGAGGTCGAAGCGGCGGGAGCCGGAGAGATGATCGAGGATGCTGAGGAGGTGACCGTCAGCGCGGTAGGTGTACGCGCGCTGTTGGACCAGGCTGCCGTCCACCCCCGCCATCGCCTGGGTGGTCAGGCGGCCCAGGGTGTCGAAGGTGTGCTCCAGAGTCAGCGTCTCACCGATGCGGCGGGTCAGCTCGCGGCCGGCCTCGTCGTAGGCGAAGTCGATGGCCCAGCCGGAGGCCAGCATGCCGGTGCGGCGTCCGGCTGCGTCGTATGACCAGGTCGTTGATGCGCCGGACGGTGTCCTACGGCCCGTACGACGCCCCAACTCGTCGTAGCAGTAGGTCATCAGGCGGCCGTCGACTGTCTCCTCGCGCACCCGGCCGAATCGATCTCGCAGTACCGTCAGCGTGCTGCCGCTCGGTCCGGTGGCCTGCGCCACTTGATCGGTCAGATCGTAGATGTAGGTGGTGACCTCACCAGCCGCGTCCTTACGGAGCACCTGGCCCAGCTCGTTGCGTTCGAGCCGCACCGTCTGGCCCAGGGCGTTGGTACGGGAGACCAGTCTGCCCATGGCATCGCGGGTGTAGGTCAGAGTGCGGCCGTCGAAGTCGGTCTCGGAGGCCAGGCGCCCGGCCGCGTCGTACTTGTAATTCCACTTCAACCCCTGAGTGTTGACAACCTTCGTCAGCCGCAGCTCGGTGTCGTGCTCGAACTCGTGGCGCATCCCGTCCGCTCCGGTGCGGGCGGCGAGCAGATCGAAGTGGGTGTACTCGAACCGGGAGACACCACCCATGGGATCGGTGTGACCGGTGCAGTTGCCCTCACCGTCATACGTCCACGCCTCGCTCGCGCCGTCCGGGGCTGTACGGCGGGAGAGCCGGCCTTCCACGGTCCATTCCAAATGGATCGTGGCACCGGTCGGATCGGTGATGGCGACGGGACAGCCGAAGGCGTCGCGCTTGTAGCGGGTCACTGCGCCCAGCGGGTCGGTGACCACCGACGGCAGTCCGGCCCGGTCCCAGACAATGTGGGTGGTGTGGCCGAGCGGCTCGGTCACGGCCGTCAGGTGTCCGGCCTCGTTGTACGTGAAGCGGGTGGTCATGCCTGCCGGATCGGTCACCGAGGTTCGGTTGCCGCGCTCGTCGTAGGTCTGTCGGGTGATCGTCCCGTCCGCGCTTTTGACCCGCACCGGCAGGCCCAGGGCGTTGTAGTCGGCGGTCAGTTCCCGGCCGTCCGGGCGGATCACCGAGGTGAGGCGGCCGTACTCGTCGTAGGTGGAGCGGGTGATGTGTCCGAGGGGATCGGTGACGGACAGCAGCCGGTGGTAGCGGTCGTACTCGAAGCGGGTGACGGCCCCCAGCGCGTCGATTTCGGCTACCACTTGCGAGCGGTCGTTGATCACATACCGCTTGGTGTGGCCGAGGCCGTCAGTCATGGACGTCATGCGCAGGCCGGTGTCGGGGTCTGTATCGTCCCAGGTGAAGTGGGCTTCGAGGTGTCCGTTGGTTCCTGTCTGGTGCACGCAGCGGTCGTGTTCGTCGTAGACGTACTCGTAGCGGCTGCCGTTGGTGTCCGTCCATGACGTGATGCGGCCCAGTTCGTCGCAGCCGAAGCGCAGGGGTTTGCCGGAAGAGTTGGTGACTTCGGTGAGGTGGCCGTTGGTGTAGCCGTAGCGGAGGATTTCCTGGTCGGTGCCGTCGGGCGCGGCGCCCGCCAGGTGCAGGGCGGTGATCCTGCCGTCGTTCGTGGTGAGTTTCAGGTGGTAGCCGCCGTGGTGCACGATAGATGTCGGGGCACCTGACTCGTCGTACTCGAATGTGATCCAACGGCCGTTGCGGTCGTCGATCTGGACCAGGAGTGCCAACTCGCCATTGGGTTGGTCGACGAAGTGCCGGACGTGTCCGGTTTCCGGGTCGGTGATGGTGTAGCCGTCGACCACCCTGTCCAAAGGCCAGCGTCGACCATGTGTGGGCATGACGGGAACGCCGGGCGCGGGGTGCGGATAGGCCAGCAGGCTGCCCTCGTTGCAGCTGAACACCACGCCTTCCGGATCGATCTCGAGGCGCTGGTCAACTGTGCTCGACCAGCCGGATCCGAACCAGTGGCCGGCCCGGTATGAAGAGTCGAAGACGCGCTCGACGACAAGGGGCAGCGAGCCCGGGAGCACAATGTCCGTCTGAAGCAGCAGCATGCGCCCGGTCGCGACGTCGACCGGGTCTCCGGCGCACTTGACCTTGCTGCACTGCTGGGAGTTGAAGTCCGGGCCCTTCTCATGTCCGTGCCGGTTCTTGCCCTTCGGGCGTTCGAGGAGGTCCCTCATCCCGGCCCGCAGGCCGCCCCTGGCCAGGCCGCCGCCTTTGGTGCCGGCCAGTTCGGGGACGAGGCGGCCGATGAATTCGGTCGGGTCGCTCTTGGCGGAGTCCCAGGCATTCTTGAGTGCACGGTCGGGGTTGGCTCCGGCGGAGACGAGTCCGGCGAGCGTCATGTTGACGCCCTTGTAGTAGTCGGCCGGGTGGGTCAGGTTGTATGGGTCCGTCGGGCTCATCGAGCGGAGGAAGTTGACCAGCCCCGCGCCGCCCTTGATGACGCCGCCGCCGAAGTGGGCGAGTTCGATGCCCTGTCCCACGGCGTGGTCGTAGACCTCCTGCTTGAGCCGGTCCAGGCCGGTGGGCTCTTTCGGCGCGTGTGCCATCGCCGCGGTGACCGCGCCCTTGGCCGACTCGGCCGCCTCGTTGCGCGCCTGCCTCGCAAGCTGCAGCATCTCCTGCGCATGCTGCCGCTTGGCCAGCCCCGGATCGGAGAACTTCCCCGGATGCGGCAGCGGATGATCGGTGTTGCGGACCGCGTTGTACGCCGCCGCCTTCTCCCGGAACTCAGCGGCAGCCCTCTCGTAGTCCTGCTTGCCCTCCTTGTACAGGGCGATGGCCTCCCGGGCCTTGCCCTGAGCACTGGTCACCGTCCGCGCATACGTCTCCAGCGCCCTGGCCGCGTCCTCGAACGCATCCGCCGCACGCAGCCAGTCCGTCGGCAGGGCCTCGAACGCCCTCCGAAACGCGTCGGCGGCCTCACCTTTCCAGTGGCCGGAGTCGAGCTTCTTCATCCCGCCGCCGACAAGATCGAACGCCCGCTGGAAGTCCCGGAGGTTCTTCACCGTGGCAGCGATCTTCTCCGGCCTGCCATGGATTAGCTCGTCCGCGTCCTCACTCTGCCCGAGCTGCTTCTCACCGACTTCCGCACCCAGCGAGGACGCGGTCTCGTCGCCCCAGTCCTCGACCCCGTCGGCCCAGCCGTGCGCCCCGACCTTGTCCAGGCCCGCACCCAACATGTCAGTACCGGTGTCGACAACCTCGCCGGCGAACTCCTTGCCCTTGTCGAGCACACGGCCGGCCCCGTCGACCAGCCCGTCCCCGAGCCTCCCCCAGTCCACCATCAGTCCCCCTGCCCCCGCTCCGACCGCTCGGCCTCAAGGACCGCCTCACGCAACGCCGGATTAACCGTCCATGCATTCCCCGTGGGGTCCGGCCCCCCGATCCCCATCTCAGCGCCGGTGTCCCGCCAGACCTGGCTGACCTCCTCGGACGCCGCCAGCGCCGACCCCACACTGAAGTCCGGGTTGTCGTACATCGACTGGCTCCGGATCGTGTCCCAACTCATCTGCTTGACCTCGTCCTCGGACAGGTGCGGATTGCCGTTCAGCGAATTCACACCGATCTTGAACGAGTCTTTGACGTACTGCTCATGCTCCGCGAAGGAACCCGCCGACAGCCCGACCCCCACAGCGAAGTTGTTGCCCTTCTGCGTCAGAGCCCGCACACCCCACTCCCAACGCCCACAGAACGTCTCGAACTCCGCAGCCAGCCCGCCATGCCCCAACTCCAGCCCCGACAAGCCGAGATCCGAAAAACCACGACCCGCCGACGCCTCACCGACCATCCCGAGATCCTTCAGCTCGGCATGCGCCAGATCGATTCCCTTCGCAATCGCAGCCAACGCGTCAGGCGGCACATGAAGATCGGAACCGTCCCCGCTCACCCCACACCTCCGAGATCCACCGCCACCGAATCCGGCACGATCCCCGCCACCGGCGGGAACAACATGCCGTCCTCACTGCCCGCATCCAGCGCCACCCCCGCCGGCCCCGGCAGCATCGGCACCATCACATCCAGCAACCGCGCACCCAACACCGCCTGGTATGTCCACTCCCGCTCGGCATCCCCCCGGGCCTGCGCGAACCGGGCCAGCGCTTCCTCGTCCGAGAACGCACAGATCCAGCGCACCCCGCCCTGCGCCGCCGACCACAGATCCCCCGCCGCATCCAGCGGCACCAGCACCGTCGTACGCCGGAACTCCCCCAGCAACACTGCAAACTCACGCCGAGCCGCCGCTGTCCGACTTCCCTCCAGCGTCACGGCAGAGACCGGCTCCAATGCCTCACGCGGTGCCGTCGGCGCCTCGGGAGCAGGCCAGTCGGCCAAGTCAGCGATCTTCGAACGCCGAACAAGCGGCTCTGCTACGCCATCCCCGTCATCGAACACCCGCCGAATGCTGTCACGGCACGCTTCCCCCGAGCAACGAGCAAAAATGGCCAGCCAGTCATGACCCGGACCCGGCCAAGTCCACGCACTCCGAGACGGGTCCGAAAACGCCCCTGAGTAATGCTTCACCGATCCCTCGGCTCACCTTCACCCCGAAACCAGGCAGAAAGTGACGCCCCCGAGCCCCAGGATCGCGCCCGGGCCATTGTGGTCTTCCGGGCTCAGGCCGCTGAGGTCGGGCTGGAGGGTGGGGGACTTCGGCGACGGCTTCGCGCAAGGGTCGAAGATACCCTTCGAGTTCCTCGGCAACGTCTACTACGCCATCACCGGCCAGAACGGCGGCGCAGGACGCCTTCGTCGACAAGTACCTCCCCATTCGCGCCACCTAGCGCCTCTACCAAGCCCACCCGCCACAACGTCCACGAACCCGCTACGCGGCACGGCTCACCGGCTGCCCGGCCCGAAGCATCAAGGGCACCGAAAACCGAGCAGCCCGCCATGGCCCGAGATACCGAAATCGCCTCGTAACCGCCCCGGTGACCACAGCCATGCGGCTCAGCCAGAGCCTCAGGGCCAGCGTCATCCGAGCGTCAAGAATCTTCAAACGAGGCCCTGAAATCGACGCCGCTGCGTTTGCCTCCGTCATGAAAGCGCAGGTCAAACCGCCTCCAGGAGGCGGTCTGTCCGCTCAACCCGCTGCACGGAGGAAAACAGGTCGAGCGATCACCACGCGCCACTAAACCGCAGGTCAAACGCCCTTGTCCGCAAGCTCCAGAATCGCCACGCACTCCACGTGTGACGTCATCGGAAACAGATCGAACGCCCGCAACGTCCGCACCCGGTACCCGCCCTCCCGGAAGTAAGCCAGGTCCCGGGCCAGGGCCGCCGGGTCGCAGGCCACGTAGGCGATGCGGCGGGCGCCGAGGGCGGAGAGGTGGGTGACGACCTGCTTGCCGGCGCCCGCGCGGGGCGGGTCGAGGACGATCAGGTCGCATTCGGTGATGCCGGTGCGCGGGAGGATCTGGTCGACCTTGCCGTGTTCGATGCGGACGCGGTCCAGGTCCTTCAGGTTGTGCCGGGCGTCCTCCACCGCGCGCTTGCCGGACTCGATGCCGAGGACGGCGCCCTTTTCGCCGATGCGCTGGCCGATGGCGCCGGCGAACAGGCCGACGCCGCAGTAGAGGTCGAGGGCCATGTCGTTCTTGCGGGGCAGGAGGCCTTGCATGACCGCGCGGACCAGGGTGTTGGCGGCCTGCGGGTGGACCTGCCAGAAGCCGCCGGAGCCGACGCGGTAGGTGCGGTCGTCGGCGCGCTCGCGGACGAAGGCGCGGCCGTGCACCCGGTGGACGCCGCCGTCGCGCTCGTCGACGCGCATCACCGAGACGGGCTTGTCGAGCTCGACCAGGGGCAGCCGGCCGCCGGGCCTCGGGGTGAGGATGACCTGGCGGTCGTGGGAACCCGTGGCGGCGATGGCCTCCACCGTGGCCATGCCGGGCCAGTCCCGCTTCTCGATGCCGAGCTCCGTGACGCCGGGGGCCGCGATCAGGCAGCGCTCGACGGGCTCCACGTCGTGCGACCGGTGCTTGCGCAGGCCTACCTTGCCGTCCTCGTCGATGGCGTACTGGACACGGGTGCGCCAGGCGGGTACCTCGCCCGCCGGGAGCTTGTCGCCCTCGGCCGGCATGACCGTGCCGTCCCAGCCCGCCTCCTCGGGTGTGAGGCCCGCGAGGCGCTGGAGCTGTTCGGCGATCACTTCGCCCTTGAGCCGGCGCTGGGCGCCGGGCTTGGCGTGCTGCCAGTCGCAGCCGCCGCACTTGCCGGGGCCGGCGTACGGGCAGGGCGCCTCGACGCGGTCCTTGGACGCCTCGATGATCCGTACCGCGTCGGCGCGCAGGAAGCGGGAGTCGCTCTCGCCGTCCGTGATCCTGGCGACGACCTTCTCGCCGGGCAGGGTGTGCCGTACGAAGAGGACCCGGCCTTCCGAGGTACGGGCGATGCAGTGGCCGCCGTGTGCGACGGGCCCGACCTCGACCTCGTACTCCTCCCCGACCAGCGACGACGTGGGTTCGTTCTGCATGAGGGGGTGGCTCCAGAGATCAAGGGAAAAACGGCCGGACAACAACCCACGAGTCTACGTGGATGTCGTCCGGCCGCTTACCACGAGCGGGACACGAGCGGAAGCGGACAAGAGGGGTGGTCAGCTCTTGCCGCTGGGTTCCTTGGGCCTGCGCTCCACGGGGCCGCGGCGCACCGAGCCCGGCGCGTTCCATTCGGCGCGCTTCCTGGCACGCTTCTTGGCCGCCTCGGAGGACTCCAGCTGATACGGCACGGAGGTCACCATGACGCCCGGGGTGAACAGCAGCCGCCCCTTCAGGCGCAGGGCGCTCTGGTTGTGGAGCAGGTGCTCGTACCAGTGGCCGACCACGTACTCCGGGATGTACACGCTCACGACGTCGCGCGGGCTCTCCCGGCGCAGGCCCTTCACGTAGTCGATGACCGGACGGGTCACCTCGCGGTACGGGGAGTCGAGGATCTTCAGGGGGATGTCGATGCCGCGCCGCTCCCAGTCGTCCTTGAGCGCCTTGGTCTCGGCCGGGTCGACGCTGATGGAGAGAGCCTCCAACTGGTCGGAGCGGATCAGCTTGGCGTAGGCGAGGGCGCGCAGGGTGGGCCGGTGGAGCTTGGAGACCAGGACGATCGAGTGGACCCTGGAGGGCCGGATCGTCTCGTCGGACGGGGTCTCGTCGGCGGCGATCTCCTCGGCGACCCGGTCGTAGTGCTTACGGATCGCGGTCATCGTCCCGTAGAAGATCACCATGCCGAGGAGCGCGACCCAGGCGCCGTGGGTGAACTTGGTCGCGAGCACGACGACGAGCACCAGGCCGGTGAAGAAGGCGCCGAAGGTGTTGATCGCGCGGGAACGCATCATGTGACGGCGCTTGGCCGGGTCCTTCTCCGTCTTCAGATGACGGTTCCAGTGCCGGACCATGCCGGTCTGGCTGAGCGTGAAGGAGACGAACACGCCGACGATGTAGAGCTGGATCAGCCGGGTCGAGTCGGCCCCGTAGATCCAGACCAGCAGGATCGCCGCGCCAGCCAGCAGCACGATGCCGTTGGAGAAGGCGAGCCGGTCGCCGCGGGTGTGGAGCTGGCGGGGCAGGTAGCGGTCCTGCGCGAGGATCGAGCCGAGCAGCGGGAAGCCGTTGTACGCGGTGTTGGCGGCCAGGAAGAGGACGAGTGCGGTGGCCGCCGCGAGAATGACGAAGAAGAACGTGCCGTCGCCGAAGACCGCGGCCGCGACCTGCGAGATCACCGGGTCCTGGACGAAGGAGGAGCCGACCGGGACGCCGTGGTTGATCAGGTCCTTGGCCGGGTTCTCGGCCATCTTCACATCGGTGGCCATGGCCAGGCCGATGATGCCGCAGAACATGGTGACGGCCAGCAGGCCCATCATCGCGAGAGTGGTCGCGGCGTTCTTGCTCTTCGGCTTGCGGAAGGCGGGCACGCCATTGCTGATCGCCTCGACGCCGGTGAGGGCGGCGCAGCCGGAGGAGAAGGCCCTCAGCAGCAGGAAGACCAGCGCGAATCCGGCGAGTCCCTGGTGCTCGGCCTTGATCTGGTAGCCCGAGGTCGGGGCGTGCATGGTGTCGCCGAGGACCAGACCCCGGAACGCACCCCAGATGATCATGATGAAGACGCCGGCCACGAAGAGGTACGTGGGAATGGCGAAGAGCTTGCCGGATTCCTTGACGCCGCGCAGATTCATCAGGGTCAGCAGCACGATGGCGACGATCGCGCACACCGTCTTGTGCTCGACGACGAACGGGATCGCCGATCCGAGGTTCTCCACCCCGGAGGCGATCGACACCGCGACGGTCAGCACGTAGTCGACCAGCAGCGCACTGGCCACGGTCAGGCCGGCCTTGGGGCCGAGGTTGGTGGTGGCGACCTCGTAGTCGCCACCACCGCTCGGGTAGGCGTGCACGTTCTGCCGGTACGAGGCGACGACCGTGAACATCAGGACCACCACGGCCAGCGCGATCCAGGGGCTGAAGTGGTAGGCCGACACGCCCGCGACGGAGAGCACCAGGAGAACTTCTCCTGGTGCGTACGCCACCGAGGACAGCGGGTCGGATGCGAAGACGGGAAGGGCGATGCGCTTGGGGAGGAGCGTTTCTCCCAGCTTGTCGCTGCGCAACGCCCGTCCGATCAGAATCCGTTTGGGCACGTCGGTCAGTTTGGACACGCAGAGGATCGTAAGCGTTCTGTATGCAAGCCGCAGACGCACCACCCCCGTGGCCCTGCAATCTCCTGCGCCCGGCCGAAAAGGCCACGGAATCCTTAACGAAATCCTTGCGCCGGAGATCGGAATCCTTACGCTCAGGCGTCCGCGAAAAGGGCGCTGTACCCATTGAGCGCGGGCTGGCCGCCGAGATGTGCGTAAAGGACGGTGGAATCGCGGGTGATCTCTCCGCGTGCCACGAGGTCGATCATTCCGGCCATCGACTTCCCCTCGTAGACGGGATCGGTGACCATGCCCTCGGTACGGGCGGCGAGCCGCATCGCGTCGAGTGTCGTGTCGTCGGGGATGCCGTAGGTGCCCGCGTGGTAGCGCTCGTCGAGTTCGATGTCGTCCGCGGTGAGTTCCCGGCGCACCCCGATGAGCCGTGCGGTGGCGGCCGCGATCCGGGCGATCTGTGCGCGGGTACGCGCGGGCTCGGCGGAGGCGTCGATGCCGAGCACGCGTCGCGGGCGGGCGCCCGCCTCTTCGAGCGCGGCGAAGCCCGCGACCATGCCGGCCTGGGTGGAGCCGGTCACCGAGCAGACCACCACGGTGTCGAAGAACACGCCGAGCGCGCGTTCCTGCTCGGCGACCTCGTACGCCCAGCCGGCGAAGCCGAGCCCGCCCAGCGGGTGGTCGGAGGCGCCCGCGGGGATGGCGTACGGCTTGCCGCCGCCCTCCTCCACCTCGCTCAGCGCCTGCTCCCAGCTCTCCTTGACCCCGATGCCGAACCCGGCGCGCACCAGGCGGACGTCGGCGCCGGCCAGGCGGCTGATCAGGATGTTGCCGACCTTGTCGTAGACGGCGTCGGGCCACTCGACCCAGCTCTCCTGGATGAGTACGCACTTCAGACCGGCGCGGGCGGCGACCGCCGCGACCTGGCGGGTGTGGTTGGACTGCACCCCGCCGATGGACACGAGGGTGTCGCAGCCCTTCGCCAGGGCGTCGGCGACGAGGTATTCGAGCTTGCGGGTCTTGTTGCCGCCGTAGGCGATGCCGGAGTTGCAGTCCTCCCGCTTGGCCCAGACCGCGGCGCCGCCGAGGTGCTCGGTGAGCCGGTCGAGCCGGTGCACGGGCGAGGGGCCGAAGAGGAGGGGGTAGCGGTCGTAGGAGGAGAGGGAAGGGGAGGCTGGCGTTGCGGTGGTCACGGGGGCTCCCTGGCTCGGTGATGGGGTGGGCGCTGTGACGGGGTGGGTGCGGTGGCGCGGTGAGAACGCGGTGAGAAGTGGGGCTGTGGGAGGTGAGGGGTGAGGGCTTTGACGGGTGTGCGTCGGTCTACTCGGGCGATTCGACGGAGCGCTCCGGCGTCTCGTCGGGCGACTCCGGCGTCTCGTCGGGCGACTCCGGCGTCTCGTCGGGCGACTCCGGTGTCTCGTCGGCGAGCTCTTCGAGCCTCTGCCAGATCGCGGCGGTGATCCGGGCCACGGCTTCGGCATCGCGCTCCGCGCACGCCTCGATCAGCCGCTCGTGCAGTTCCGCGGAGCCGTGCGCGGAGCCGGCCGTACCGAACTGCCGCCACTCCAGGCGCCGGATCAGGGGGGTGTAGCGCTCCACGGTGGCGGCCACGGCGCGGTTGCCGCAGGCGGTGACGAGGATGTCGTGGAGCCGGTCGTCGGCGTGCAGCGCTTCCGCCACGTCGCCGCGACGGGTCGCGTCCCGGAAGCGGTCGTTGGCCGCGCGCATGGCGGTGATGTCCGCGTCCGTGAGCCGGGGCACGGCGGTCCTGGCGGCCAGTTCCTGCATGGCCCGCACGACGGCCGCCGCGTCCCGGACATCGCGCGGTACCAGCCGGGTCACCCGGGTGTAGCTCTGTGGCTTGGATTCGACGAGGCCCTCGCCGGAGAGCCTGGACAGCGCGTCGCGGACCGGGGCCCGGGAGAGCCCGAGGCGTTCGGCGAGGTCGGCGTCGCGGACGGGGGCACCGGGCGGGAGGTCACCGCGGACGATGGCGTCGCGGATCGCCTCGTAGGCGGTGTCCCGCAGCAGGGTCCGTCGGACGGGGCGCAAGGTCTCCATGAACTGACATGTTAGATGTCTGTGGTCTCGGTGCTCAAGGGTCCGTACGGCACCGGTCGCGATCGGCACCCTTCGCCGTCCGGCAAGGGCCGTGATCGGCGGCCCGCGCCGTCCACCGGGCGGGGGCGCGGCGAAAGCGCACTCGGATGAGGCTTCGCATTCCCGGCCGCATAAGCTCATCCTGGGCAACGGGACAGACCGTTGCCCCGTTGTTTGCCCGGCAAGCTGAGAAAGAAGTGTGAGCAGGGTGTTTTCGCAGGTCAGCCGGACGACCAGGACTGCGAGGTAGGCGCAAGGTGCACATCGTCATCATGGGCTGCGGGCGAGTGGGGGCCGCTCTCGCGCAGACCCTGGAGCAGCAGGGGCACTCGGTCGCCGTCATCGATCAGGACCCCACGGCGTTCCGTCGCCTCGGGTCCGGATTCGGCGGGCGGCGCGTCACGGGTGTCGGCTTCGACCAGGACACCCTCCGCGAGGCCGGTATCGAGGAGGCCGGTGCGTTCGCCGCGGTGAGCAGCGGCGACAACTCGAACATCATCGCCGCCCGGGTGGCCCGCGAGATGTTCGGCATCGAGAATGTCGCGGCGCGGATCTACGACCCCCGCCGGGCCGAGGTCTACCAGCGTCTCGGGATCCCCACGGTCGCCACCGTGCGCTGGACCGCGGACCAGATGCTGCGGCGGCTGCTGCCTTCCGGCGCGGAGCCGCTGTGGCGGGATCCGAGCGGTGGTGTGCAGCTCGCGGAGGTGCACACCACACCGTCCTGGATCGGCCACAAGATCAGCACGCTGCAGGAGGAGACGGGCGTCCGCGTGGCGTTCCTCACCCGGCTGGGCGAAGCCATACTGCCCACCTCGCAGACGGTGCTGCAGGAGGGCGACCTGGTCCACGTGATGATGCGTACGGACGAGATCGCGAAGGTCGAGGCGGCCTTCGCCGAGGGTCCTGAGGAGGGCGGTCACTGATGCGTGTCGCGATTGCCGGGGCCGGTGCGGTGGGCCGTTCCATCGCGGGCGAGCTGCTGGAGAACGGGCACGAGGTGCTGCTCGTCGACAAGGCGCCGACGGCCATCTCGGTGGAGCGGGTGCCGATGGCCGAGTGGCTGCTGGCGGACGCCTGCGAGATCACCTCGCTCGACGAGGCGGCGCTCCAGCGCTGCAGCGTCGTGATCGCCGCGACCGGCGACGACAAGGTGAATCTGGTCGTGTCGCTGCTCGCCAAGACCGAGTACGGCGTGCCGAGGGTCGTCGCCCGGGTCAACAACCCGAAGAACGAGTGGCTGTTCAACGAGGCCTGGGGCGTCGATGTGGCGGTCTCGACGCCGCGTCTGATGTCGGCGCTGGTCGAGGAGGCGGTGAGCGTCGGCGATCTGGTCCGGCTGCTGCGCTTCAGCCACGGTGACGCCAACCTGGTCGAGCTGACGCTTCCCCCGGAGTCGGCGCTGGCCGGCACCCGGGTCGGCGAGGTGGCCTGGCCCGAGGACACCTCGCTGGTCACCATCATCCGTGGTCAGCGCGTTCTGACACCGAGCACCGAGGAGACCCTGGAGGCCGGTGACGAGTTGCTGTTCGTGGCCGCGCAGGCGCGCGAGGAACAGCTGGAGGACCTGCTGTCGGTACGCCGGGGCGACTCGGACGACTGAGCCGGGGCGCATCGGACGACTGATCTGATCTCATCCGATCTGCGGGGCGGACGTACGGAAGGGGCCTGGAACCGTGTGACACGGTTCCAGGCCCCTTCCGCATGTCGGGCGACGGCCCGGTGCTCAGTGCTCCTGGTTGCGCACCGCGGCGGCCGCGGCCGCCTTGCGCTCCTTCTCGGCCTGTTCCTCGGCCTCCATCTCGGCGAAGACGTCGATGGGCGGCGGCGCCTTGGCGAGGAAGACCCAGGTCAGATAGACCGCGAGGAGGAACGGGGGGATCTTCAGGGCGACCAGGACCCAGCCGAACTGGGTGGTGTCGGCCCACCAGTACAGCGGGAAGAGGATCGCGCACTTGGCGAGCAGGATCAGCCCCCAGGCGTAGCTGGCCTTGGCGTACGCCTTCTTGCGGCCGGGGTTCCTGGTGCGCCAGGAGAGGTTCTCCTTGAACACCGGCCCCAGGATCAGACCGATCAGCGGCAACCCGGCGAGGGTGGTGATCAGGTAAGCGAGGGCCAGGCCGAGCGTGTAGAGCATGCCCGGCAGGTAGAAGTCCTTGGCGTTGCCCGTCATCTTCGCGAAGACCACACCGAAGGCCACACCGAAGACGCCGCTGAAGGCGTGCTTGACGGTGTCCTTCCGGATCAGTCGCACGGCGACGAGGATCAGGGACACCGCCAGGGCCGCGAGGGCCGAGCTGTTCAGATCCTTGTTGATCGTGAAGATGGTGACGAACAGCAGCCCGGGGACGACTGTCTCCACCATGCCCCGGACACCGCCGAACGCCTCGAAGAGCGCGGCCTCGGTGACCGCCTTCGCGTCGGTCGCCTCCTGATCGGTACGGGTGGTGCGGTCCGTTTCGGACGTCGGCTTGTCGAGAGACGTCACCGGCTACTCCTTGCCGAGCGGTCGGAGTTCATATTTGGGGTTGAACAGCACCCGGCGCCCGTGACTCATGGCGATCCGGCCCGAGGCGATGAGCTTGCGGCCCGGCTCTATGCCCACGATGGAGCGCCGGCCCAGCCAGACAACGTCCAGCGGCGCGGTGCCGTCGAAGAGCTCGGCCTCCAGGGCGGGCACTCCGGCGCGCGGTCGCAGGGTGACGGTCCGCAAGGTACCAGTCACCTTCACGATCTGGCGGTCGGTGCACTCGGAGATCCGCGTGCAACCCGAGGCCTGCGCGTCCTCCTGCAGCTCCTCGGACTCCAGGTCCTCCTGGGAGCTGGACAGCCGGTCGAGCATCCGCCGGAAGCGGCCGGACGGCTTTTCCGCCCTGCCGGGCTTGTCGGGTCGGGGAACAGCACTCATACCCGAAGGGTACCGGTCCCGGCTGCTCCGGGCGGGTGGTCCCGGTCTCACTCGAACGGGTGAGCTGGGCACGGTACGGAGGAGGGCCCGGCGCCCGTTCAGCCGCGCTCGAAGCGGTATCCCATGCCCGGCTCGGTGACGAAGTGCCGGGGGTGCGAGGGGTCGGCCTCCAGCTTGCGCCTGAGCTGGGCCATGTAGACCCGCAGATAGTTGGTCTCGGTGCCGTACGAGGGCCCCCAGACCTCCTGGAGCAGCTGCTTCTGGCTGACCAGCCGCCCGCTGTTGCGGACCAGGACCTCCAGCAGATGCCACTCGGTGGGGGTGAGGCGTACGTCGCGTCCCGCGCGATGGACCTTCTTCGCCGCGAGGTCGACGGTGAACCCCTCGGTCTCGACCATCACGATGTCGTCGGAGCCCTGCTGCCCGACGGGTTCGGCGCGGCGGACCGAGGCGCGCAGCCGGGCCAGCAGCTCGTCCATGCCGAACGGCTTGGTGACGTAGTCGTCGGCGCCGGCGTCCAGCGCCTCCACCTTCTCGTCGGAGGTGTGGCGGGCGGAGAGCACCAGGATCGGCACCCGGGTCCAGCCGCGCAGCCCCTTGATCACCTCGACACCGTCCATGTCCGGCAGCCCGAGGTCGAGGACGACGACATCGGGGTGGCGGGCGGCGGCGAGCTGGAGGGCGGTCGCGCCGTCGGGCGCGGCGTCCACCTCGTACTTGCGCGCCTTCAGGTTGATCACGAGGGCGCGTACGATCTGCGGCTCGTCGTCGACCACAAGCACCCGGGTCATGGGGGCCCTGCCTTTCTGCTGTGCGGCGATCTTCCGGGACGTACCGGAGATCATGAGGTGACCTGTGCGGTCATGGGGTGTCCCGCGTGGTGCGGTGTCCGGCCGGTCACCGTGTGGTGGTGCGGCGTCCGGGCGGTCATGAGGTGACCCGTGCGGGCAGGTCGGGGCTGACCGGAACGTATCCCGATGCCGCCTTGAGCGTCAGCACCATGGTGAGGCCGCCACCGGGGGTGTCCTCGGCGTCCAGGGTGCCGCCCATGGACTCGACGAAGCCGCGGGCCACCGCGAGTCCCAGCCCGACGCCCGCGCCGCGCGGGGCGTCGCCGTAGCGCTGGAAGGGCTCGAAGATGCGCTCCTTGGCGTCGTCGGGGACGCCGGGGCCGCGGTCGGCCACCCGTAGCTCGACGCGTTCGCCGAGGGCGCTGGCGGCCACGGTGACGCGTTCCGCGTAGCGGCTGTACTTCACGGCGTTCTCGACGATGTTGGCGACGGCCCGCTCCAGCAGTCCGGGGTCGACCTCGACCATCGGCAGGGTCTCGGGGATGTCCAGGTCGACGCTGTCCTCGGGGACGCCGCCGAGCGCCATCGGGACCACCTCGTCGAGGTCGATCTCGCGGATCAGCGGGGTGACCGTGCCGGTCTGGAGCCTGGACATGTCCAGGAGGTTGCCCACGAGGTGGTCGAGCCGGTCGGCGCCGTTCTCGATGCCCTCCAGGAGCTCCGCCTGGTCCTCGTCGGACCAGGCGACGTCGTCGGAGCGCAGGGAGCTGACGGCGGCCTTGATGGCGGCGAGCGGGGTGCGCAGGTCGTGGCTGACGGCGGCGAGGAGCGCCGTCCTGATCCGGTTGCCCTCGGCGAGCCGCCGGGCCTCCTCCGCCTCGCCGACCAGGCGCTGCCGGTCCAGTACGACGGCGGCCTGCGCGGCGAAGGCGCCCAGCACCCGGCGGTCCTCGGCGGGCAGGACCCGGCCGGAGAGGGCGAGGGCCATGTGGTCGCCGACGGGCATGTCCACATCGGCGTCCTCGGGCCGGGCCACCGGGCCCGGCCCGACGCTCCCGGCGCAGGTCCACGGATCGACGTCGCTGCTGCGCTCCAGCAGCGCGACGGACTCCATGCCGAAGGTCTCGCGGACCCGGTCCAGGAGCGCGTCCAGCGTCGTCTCGCCGCGCAGCACGCTGCCGGCCAGGAAGGAGAGGATCTCCGACTCGGCGCGCAGCCGGGCCGCCTGGTGGGTGCGCCGGGCCGCGAGGTCGACGACCGAGGCGACCGAGACCGCCACCGCGAAGAAGATCACGATGGCGACGAAGTTCTCCGGGTCCTGCACGGTCAGGGTGTGGGTGGGCGGGGTGAACCAGTAGTTCAGCAGCATCGAGCCGACGGCGGCCGACGCGAGGGCCGGCAGCAGTCCGCCGAGCAGCGCGGCGCCCACGGTCAGGAAGAGGAAGAGCAGGACGTCGTTGGCGAGTCCGGGGCCGCTGTCCAGGCCGGCCAGGAGCAGGGTGAGGAGGGCCGGCCCGCCGACCCCGACCAGCCAGCCCCAGATGATCCGGACCCGGCCCAGCCGGGCGCCGCGGGCGATGGGCAGGCCGCGCCCCTTGGCGACCTCTTCGTGGGTGACGATGTGGACGTCGAGGTCGGGTCCGGACTCCCGGGCGACGGTGGCGCCCACGCCGGGCCCGTAGATGTACTGCCAGGCCTTGCGGCGGCTGGAGCCGAGGACGATCTGCGTGGCGTTCACCCCACGGGAGAATTCGAGGAGCGCCGACGGTATGTCGTCGCCTATGACGTGGTGGAACGTGCCGCCGAGGTCCTCCACGAGGGTGCGCTGGACGGTGAGTTCCTTGGGGGACGCGGAGGTCAGCCCGTCGCTGCGGGCGATGTAGACGGCGAGGATCTCGCTGCCCGAGCCCTTGGCCGCCATGCGGGACGCGCGGCGGATGAGCGTACGGCCCTCGGGACCGCCGGTGAGTCCGACGACGATGCGTTCGCGGGCCTGCCAGGTGGTGCGGATGTTGTGCTCGCCGCGGTACTGCTGGAGGTATTCGTCGACCCGGTCGGCGACCCAGAGGAGGGCCAGTTCGCGCAGGGCGGTCAGGTTGCCGGGGCGGAAGTAGTTGGAGAGCGAGGCGTCGATCCGGTCCGGCTTGTAGATGTTGCCGTGGGCCATCCGGCGGCGCAGTGCCTGGGGCGACATGTCGACCAGTTCGAGCTGGTCGGCCCGGCGTACGACCTCGTCGGGGACGGTCTCGCGCTGGCGCACCCCGGTTATCGCCTCGACGACGTCGCCGAGCGACTCCAGGTGCTGGATGTTGACGGTGGACACCACGTCGATGCCGGCCTGGAGGAGTTCTTCGACGTCCTGCCAGCGTTTGGCGTTGCGGGAGCCCGGCACATTGGTGTGGGCCAGTTCGTCCACCAGGGCCACGGCGGGGGCGCGCTCCAGGACCGCGTCGACGTCCATCTCGGTGAAGACGGCGGAGCGGTACTCGATCTCGCGGCGCCGGACCTGCTCCAGGCCGTGCAGCATGACCTCGGTGCGCGGGCGGTCGTGGTGCTCGACGAAGGCGACGACGCAGTCGGTGCCCCGCTCCACCCGTCGATGGGCCTCGGAGAGCATCGCGTACGTCTTGCCGACACCGGGCGCCGCACCCAGGTAGATCCGAAGCTTGCCGCGTCCCATGGCCCCATTGTCTTCTCTTGAACCGGCTGCGTCCGATGCGGCAGCCGGTTCGAAGCTACCCCGAGAATTGTCGACAAATGGAACCGGGGGCCGGTCGGGGGACCGAATTGACAGGATTCTGACGCCGCGGGCGGGGCGCGGAGGGCCCGTTCGGGGCAGAAGAGCGCTCCCGGGCGGGCCCTCCCCCGTCCGTGCTCGACTACGCGTGCTCGACGATGTGCCCGTCGCTCAGTTCCAGCACCCGGTCCGCCAGCCCCAGCAGCTGTGCGTCGTGCGTCGCCACCAGCGCGGTGACGCCCTCGCTGCGGACCACCGCCCGCAGCAGCTCCATCACCGCGAGACCGGTCTCCGCGTCGAGCTGCCCCGTCGGCTCGTCCGCGATCAGCAGCGCGGGCCGGTTGGCGAGTGCGCGGGCGATCGCGACGCGCTGCTGCTGACCTCCGGAGAGCTCACCGGGGCGCTGCGCGGCGTGGTCGGCGAGACCGACCAGCGAGAGCAGCAGCGCCACCCGGTCCTCGCGCTCGCGCGGGTCCGCCTTGCGCAGCCGCATGGGCACGCCGACGTTCTCCGCCGCGGTCAGGATCGGGATCAGGCCGAACGACTGGAAGATGAAGCCGATCCGGTCCCGGCGCAGCTCCAGGAGCCCGTTCTCGCCGAGCTCGGCGAGGTCCGTGCCGTCGACGGTGATCCGGCCGCTGTCGGGGCTGTCGAGCCCGCCGAGCAGATTGAGCAGGGTGGTCTTGCCCGAGCCCGAGCGCCCCTTGAGCGCGACGAGCTCGCCGCGCGGCACGTCGAAGGAGACCCCGCGCAGCGCGTGCACCGCTCCCGCGCCGGAGCCGTACGAGCGGTGCAGGTCCTCCACCCGGACCATGGGCCCGGCCGCCGGCTCCTCGGCGATCGCGGTGCCGCCCTGCCCCTCGGTGCCCGTCCGGCCGGTGCTCTCGGTCATGTCTCTCCCCGTGCGTGCTCGAACCCGTCGGCCGCCAGTATGTGCAATGCGTACAGGTCTGGACAATGCCTGGCGGCTCTCGGAGCCCGTCGGGTGACCTCCGACAGGCTCTCGGGCGTACGGGCGGGTGCCGGCATGGCGGCGGCCCGGCCGGTCACGCCCCTCTCCGGAGTGCTACCGCTTTCCGACAACTTCCCGACAACTTCCTGACACCGGCGGACCAGCCTGACCAAGGTCCACCGGGGCGCATCGCCCCCGTCCTCGAAAGGGTGCGCATGACATCACGCAGGAGCCTTCCCCGGTCGGCGGCCGCGGTTGTCGGGTTGTCCCTGACCCTGACCGCGGTCCCCGCCGCCGCGGACGCGCGGCCCCCCGCCGCCCCCAACGCCCCGACCGTCTCCGAGCAGCAGGTGATGCCCCACCTGCGCGCCCTGCAACGCATCGCGGACCGCAACGGCGGCAACCGCGCGCACGGCACGAAGGGGTACGCGCACTCCGTGGCGTATGTGCGCAGCGCCCTGGACCGGGCCGGATTCCGCACGAAGCTGGTGCCCTTCACCCACGACGGCGCCACCGGCTACAACCTGATCGCCGACTGGCCGGGCGGCGACCCGGACCATGTGCTGATGACCGGCGCCCACCTCGACAGCGTGAAGGAGGGCCCGGGGATCAATGACAACGGCTCGGGTTCGGTCGCGGTCCTGGCCGCCGCCCTCCAGGTGGCCGAGTCCGGCCTGAAGCCCCGGCGGCACCTGCGGTTCGCGTGGTGGGGCGCGGAGGAGCAGGGGCTGATCGGCTCGGCGAACTACGTCGGCAAGCTCTCCGCGGCCGACCGCCGCAAGATCGACGTCTATCTCAACTTCGACCAGGCGGGCAGCAAGAACACCCGGCAGTGGCTCGTGGTCCACGACGACGAACACGGCGAGACCGAGGCCCAGCAGGCGTTCGAGGCGTGGTTCGCCGAGCGGGACATCCCCACGTTCGACATCGGTGTCGGCGGTTCGGACCACGAGTCGTTCGGCAACGCGGGCATCCCCTCGTCCGGATTCAGCACCGGCATCTCGGACTGCATCCACGAGGCGTGCGACAACCTCGCCAACGTGGATCCGAAGACGGAGAAGACCAGCACCGACGCCATCGTCGGCGTGCTGTGGAAGCTCGCCGCCACCGCGCCCCGGCACTGACCCCGACCCCCCAGGAACGAGACATGCGCAGCATCCCCGACCGACGCCGCAGGACCGTCGCCGCCCTGGTGGCCGCGGTCGTGAGCGGCTCCGTACTGGCCACCGTCCCCGCCTCCGCCGCCATCGGCGGCCCGGGGGTCGGCGACCCGTACTTCCCCGACGACGGCAATTCCGGCTACGACGTCTCCCACTACGACGTCCGCATCTCCTACGATCCGGCGCACACCGACCACCTCGACGGGGACACCACCGTCACCGCCCGCGCCCTGACCGGCCTGGACCGGTTCAGCCTTGACCTCAAGGGCTTCACCGTCGCGTCGGTCGAGGTGGACGGCGTCCCGGCGAAGAAGTTCTCCCGGGCGGGCGCCCACGAACTGGTCATCACCCCGGCCCGCCCGGTGGCGAAGGGGGCGAAGTTCGGCGTCCGGGTGAAGTACGCGGGGCGGCCCGACCCCGAGGGCTGGCACACCCTGGAGACCGGCGGCGCGAACGTGGCGGGCGAACCCCACTCCGCGACCTCCTGGTACCCCGCCAACGACCACCCGTCCGACAAGGCCACCTTCGCCCTCACCGCGACGGTCCCCGACGGCTGGACGGCGATCGGCAACGGCCTGCCCGGCCCCGAGAGCGTCAAGGACGGCCGAAGGACCTTCCGCTGGTTCGAGAACAGGCCGATGGCCACCTACCTCAGCACGGTCGCCATCGACCGGTTCACCGTCCACCGCGGCCGGACGGCCGCCGGGACACCGGTCATCACGGCGTACAGCCCGGACGCCGTCATCGACCCCGGGGCGGAGGCCGAGCAGACGGAGATCCTGGACTTCCTGACCACGAAGTTCGGCCCGTACCCCTTCTCCTCCGCGGGGGCCATCGTCGTCGGGGCCTCGAAGGAGCCCAACGACGGCCCACTGGCCCTGGAGACACAGAGCCGCCCCACCTACGGCTCCATGCTCTTCGACGGCTCGGTGGTCCATGAGAACACCCACCAGTGGTTCGGTGACAGCGTCTCGTTCAAGGACTGGCGGGACGGCTGCATCGCCGAGTGCTTCGCCCAGTACGCGGGGCAGTTGTGGGAGGAGCACAAGGGCTCCGACCTGGACCAGGACTACTACCGGTCCGAGGTGGAGCAGTACCGGAACGATCCGTCGTTCTGGGCCGTCAAGCTCTACGACCCGGGACCGGGCAAGGAACTGGACGGGGCACTGTACTTCAAGGGCTCGATGATGCTGCACGCCTTGCGCCGCACGGTGGGCGACGAGGCGTTCTTCCGTACGCTGCGGACCTGGACCCGCGACCACGCGTACGGCAACGCTTCGTTCCGGCAGTTCGAGGCGCTGGCGGCGAAGGTCTCGGGCAAGGACCTCAAGGGCTTCTTCGCGGCGTGGGTGGACGGCACGGTGATCCCGCCTCACAAGTACCTGTACCCGGGCACCCTGGGCACCCCGGCGCGGTGAACAGACGTGGCGGGGCGCCGGGTCGGCCCCGGCGCCCCGCCACGCGGGCCTGCTCAGACCCTGCTCACTTCACCAACTCCTTCAGGGCGATGTTGAGCTGGAGGACATTGACCCTCGGCTCCCCCACGAAGCCCAGGATCCGGCCGTCCGTGTGCTGTTCGACGAGCTTCTCCACCCGGTCGACGGAGAGGTGGTTGCGCTCGGCCACCCGGCGGACCTGGAGCTGTGCGTACGCCGGGGAGATGGCCGGGTCCAGGCCGGAGCCGGAGGAGGTGACGGCATCGGCCGGCACGTCCGAGGGGCTGACCGGGTGGCCGGGGACGGAGTTGTCCTTGACCACGGCGGCCTTGGCGGCGGTGACCCAGGCGATCAGTTCCTTGTTGTCGCCGGAGCGGTTGGTGGCGCCGGAGAGGATCAGCTTGTACTGGGTGTTGACGCTGTTGGTGCCCAGGCCGTTGGAGGGGCGCGGCTGGAACCACTTGAGGTCCGGGGCCGCGGTCTCCTGCCCCTTCTTCAGCGGCAGGTCGTAGCGCTGGCCGATGAGTTCGGAGCCGACGACCTTGCCGTTCGCGGATATCTCGGAGCCATTGGCCTGGTGGGGGAAGACGCCCTGGGCGACGCCGGTGACGGCGAGCGGGTAGAGCACGCCGCAGACGACGGTGAGGACGAGCAGGGCCCGCAGCCCGGCCCAGAGCAGCCGGGCGGTGTTTCCTACGGAGTTGTTCATGGCAGGTCAGCCGATTCCTAGATTCAGTTCAGCCCGGGTACGAGGGAGATGACCATGTCGATGATCTTGATGCCGATGAACGGGGCGACCAGACCGCCGAGTCCGTAGATCCCGAGGTTGCGCCGGAGCATCGAGTCGGCGCTGCTGGGCCGGTAGCGCACGCCCTTCAGGGCGAGCGGCACCAGCGCGATGATGATCAGCGCGTTGAAGACGACCGCCGACAGGATCGCGGACTGGGGCGAGGACAGCTGCATGATGTTCAGCTTGTCCAGGCCGGGATAGACCACGGCGAACATCGCGGGGATGATCGCGAAGTACTTCGCGACGTCGTTGGCGATCGAGAACGTGGTCAGGGCTCCCCGGGTGATGAGCAGCTGCTTGCCGATCTCGACGATCTCGATCAGCTTGGTGGGGTTGGAGTCCAGGTCCACCATGTTCCCGGCCTCCTTGGCGGCCGAGGTGCCGGTGTTCATGGCCACGCCGACATCCGCCTGGGCGAGCGCCGGCGCGTCGTTGGTGCCGTCCCCGGTCATCGCGACGAGTTTGCCCCCCGCCTGCTCCCGCTTGATGAGGGCCATCTTGTCCTCGGGAGTGGCCTCGGCCAGGAAGTCGTCCACGCCTGCCTCCTCGGCGATGGCCTTCGCGGTCAGCGGGTTGTCGCCGGTGATCATCACCGTACGGATACCCATCCGGCGCAGCTCGTCGAACCGCTCCCGCATCCCCTCCTTGACGACGTCCTTGAGATGGATGACACCGAGGACCCGGGCACCGTGCTCGTCCTCCAGGGCCACCAGCAGCGGCGTGCCGCCCGCCCCGGAGATCGTGTCGGTGAGCGACTGGGCGTCCTGCGAGACGCTGCCGCCGCGCTCCTTCACCCAGGCGACGACCGAACCGGTGGCGCCCTTGCGGACCTTGCGTCCGTCCACGTCGACGCCGGACATGCGCGTCTGGGCGGTGAAGGCGACCCACGCGGCACCGGACAGTTCGCCCTGGTGGCGTTCGCGCAGCCCGTACTTCTCCTTGGCGAGCACGACGATCGAGCGGCCCTCGGGCGTCTCGTCGGCCAGCGAGGAGAGCTGGGCCGCGTCCGCAAGTTCGGCCTCGGTCGTGCCCTTCACAGGGACGAACTCGGCGGCCTGCCGGTTGCCCAGGGTGATGGTGCCGGTCTTGTCGAGCAGCAGGGTCGACACGTCTCCTGCGGCCTCGACGGCACGCCCCGACATCGCGAGCACATTGCGCTGCACGAGGCGGTCCATCCCGGCGATGCCGATCGCGGAGAGCAGGGCGCCGATGGTCGTCGGGATCAGGCAGACCAGCAGTGCGGTCAGCACGATCATCGACTGCCCCTGCCCGGCGTATATCGCGAAGGGCTGGAGGGTGACGACGGCGAGCAGGAAGACGATGGTGAGGGACGCGAGGAGGATGTTCAGCGCGATCTCGTTGGGTGTCTTCTGCCGGGCGGCGCCCTCGACCAGGGAGATCATCCGGTCGATGAACGTCTCGCCGGGCTTGGTGGTGATCTTGACGACGATGCGGTCGGAGAGCACCTTCGTCCCCCCGGTGACGGCGCTCCGGTCGCCTCCGGACTCCCGGATGACCGGGGCGGACTCGCCCGTGATCGCGGACTCGTCCACGCTGGCGACGCCCTCGACGACATCTCCGTCGCCGGGGATGATGTCACCGGCCTCGCAGACCACCAGATCGCCGATGCGCAGCTCGGTGCCGGGCACCCGCTCCTCGCTCCCGCCGGTCAGCCGCCGCGCGACGGTGTCGGTCTTGGCCCTGCGCAGCGTGTCGGCCTGCGCCTTGCCGCGTCCCTCGGCGACCGCCTCCGCCAGGTTGGCGAAGACCGTGGTCAGCCAGAGCCAGGCGGCGATCGCCCAGCCGAACCACTCGCCCGGGTCCAGGCACGCCAGCACGGTCGTGAACACCGAGCCGATCAGCACCACGAACATCACCGGGGACTTGACCATCACCCGGGGGTCGAGCTTGCGTACCGCGTCCGGGAAGGACCGGACCAGCTGCGCGGGGTCGAACAGGCCCCCGCCGACGCGTCCTTCGCTCCGGTGCCCCGTGGGCGTGTCCGGGTGCGGTGCCCGGGTGGGGGTGACAGTGGACATCGAGTCCTCTTGCTCCGTACGAGTGGTCATGACGCCAGCCCTTCGGCCAGCGGCCCCAGCGCGAGGGCCGGGAAGTAGGTCAGCCCGGTGATGATCAGGACCGTGCCGACCAGCAGTCCGCTGAAGAGCGGCTTGTGCGTGCCCAGGGTGCCCACGGTCGCCGGTACGGGCTTCTGCCCGGCGAGCGAGCCGGCGAGCGCGAGGACGAACACCATCGGCAGGAACCGGCCGAGCAGCATCGCGAGACCGATCGTGGTGTTGAACCACTGGGTGTCCGCGTTGAGCCCGGCGAACGCCGAACCGTTGTTGTTCGCACCCGAGGTGTAGGCGTAGAGGATCTCGGAGAATCCGTGGGCGCCGGTGTTGGTCATCGAGTGGGGCGGGGTGGGCAGCGCCATCGCGGCGGCGGTGAAGCAGAGCACCAGCGCCGGGGTGATCAGGATGTAGCAGGCCGCGAGCTTGATCTCGCGGGTGCCGATCTTCTTGCCGAGGTACTCCGGTGTACGGCCGACCATCAGCCCGGCGATGAACACCGCGATGATCGCCATGATCAGCATGCCGTAGAGGCCGGAACCCACACCGCCGGGCGCGATCTCGCCGAGCTGCATGCCCAGCATCGTGATGCCGCCGCCGAAGCCCGTGTACGAGGAGTGGAAGGAGTTCACCGCACCGGTGGAGGTGAGGGTCGTGGCCACGGCGAAGATCGACGAGCCGGCGATCCCGAACCGGGTCTCCTTGCCCTCCATCGACCCGCCCGCGATGTCGAACGCGGGCCCGTGGTGGGCGAATTCGGTCCACATCATCAGGGTGGTGAAGCCCAGCCAGATGACGCCCATCGCCGCGAGGATCGCGTAACCCTGCTTGAGCGAGCCGACCATCCGGCCGAAGGTCCGCGTCAGCGCGAACGGAATCACCAGGATCAGGAAGATCTCAAGAAGATTGGACAGCCCGTTGGGGTTCTCGAACGGGTGGGACGAGTTGGCGTTGAAGTAGCCGCCGCCGTTCGTACCCAGCTCCTTGATGGCCTCCTGGGAGGCCACGGCGCCGCCGTTCCACTGCTGCGCACCGCCCGTGAACTGCCCGACCTCGTGGATGCCGGCGAAGTTCTGGATCGCGCCGCAGGCCACGAGCAACAACGCGCCGACCACGGCGATCGGCAGCAGGATCCGTACGGTGCCACGCACCAGGTCGGACCAGAAGTTGCCGAGTTCGCCGGTGCGGGAGCGGGCGAAGCCCCGTACGAGGGCCACCGCGACGGCCATGCCGACGGCGGCCGAGACGAAGTTCTGCACCGCGAGGCCGCCGGTCTGCACGACATGGCCCATGGCCTGTTCGCCGTAGTACGACTGCCAGTTGGTGTTGGCGACGAAGGACGCCGCCGTGTTGAACGCCTGGTCCGGATCGATCGAGGCGAAGCCGAGCGAGCCGGGCAGCGCGCCCTGGAGCCGCTGCAGCAGATAGAGGAAGAGGACGCTCACCGCGGAGAAGGCGAGCACTCCCCGCAGATACGCGGGCCAGCGCATCTGCGTGTTCGGGTCGGCGCCTACGGCCTTGTACATCCACTTCTCGACGCGCAGGTGCTTGTCCGAGGAGTAGACGCCGGCCATGTAGTCGCCGAGCGGGCGGTACGCCAGCCCCAGCGCCACGAGGAGCGCGAGGACCTGGAGCACACCGGCGAGGACGGGGCTCATATCGCGCTCAGAACCTCTCCGGGTAGAGAAGGGCGAGGACGAGGTAGCCCAGCAGGGCGACTGCCACGACCAGGCCGACGATGTTCTCGGCGGTCACAGCTTCGCCACCCCCTTGGCGACGAGAGCCACCAACGCGAACACCGCGATCGTGGTGACGACGAAGGCCACATCGGCCATCGTGTGCTCCTAGATGAGGTACGGATTTTTCGGACCTCTTGAGCAAACCTCTCGCCAAGGCCGTCCTGGCCTGCGTTGATGGCTTCCTTACGGGGAACGGCGGGCCTTTGACGGCGCACATACGTGCCCTGTACGCGCCCCATACGCGCCCCTTTCGCGCGCTTGTCCGGAACTCGCCTTGCGCACGGCCCGAAACCCTCCCGGGGACTCTTCTCCGGACGCGGAACGGCCGGTGGGCCGCACCCCCTCACAAGGGGATGCGGCCCACCGGCCGAAGCTCTGCCGGGCGGTCGCCCGTGCCCGCTCAGCGCACCTCGGTGATCTCGGGTCCGCGCTGGAGCTGGCCCATGCCGCCGGAGAACTTCGAGCCCTCCTGGCTCTCCTGCTGGACGCCCTCGGGCACCATCTGGGCATCGTTGGGCAGCTTGAGGACGATCGGGTCGCGCGGAGCCATCGGGCCCTCGCCACGGACGACCACGGTGTCCCGGAAGATCGTCTCCAGCAGTCCGGCGGCCTCCGGCTGCACGGCGCCCTGGCCGGAGATCACACCGCGCAGGAACCAGCGCGGTCCGTCGACCCCGACGAAGCGCACCAACTGCACTCCGTTCGTCCCGTCCGGGAGCTGTACGGGGACCTGGGCACGCAGCTCCCAGCCCAGCGGGCCCTCGACCTCGTCGATGATCCCGCCCTGCGCGGTGATCCCGGAGGCGATCTCCTCGCGGACCTCGCCCCAGATGCCTTCCTTCCTGGGTGCGGCGAACGCCTGGAGCTGGATGGCGCTGTCGCGCAGCACCACGGTCGCGGCGACGATCGCGTCACCGGCCACCTCGACGCGCAGCTCCATGCCCTCGACTCCGGGCACGAAGACGCCGCCCAGGTCGACCCGGCCCTCGCCGGGCTGGGAGACCTCGGAGACGTCCCACGGCCCGTCCGGCCGGGGCGCCGGCGGGAGATTCACCCGACGCGTGCCGCTGCCTGCGCCGTCTGCGTCATCGAGCTCGTCGACGACCTGCTCGGCCTCGCGCGCTTCGTCCGCCACGTCCTCGGCGGAACCACTCTTCTTGCGACGTCCGAACACGTCACTGTCCTTCCCGGTCGGGTACGACCGAAGCGTAGCTGTTCCCGCCCTGGGTGATCCCGCCCCTGACGCCGTCAACATCACCGGAAGCATGCCCTCCGGTGGATCCGAAGCCTCCCTCGCCGCGGGCCGAGCCGGGCAGCTCGGCCACCTCGTGGAAGCTCACCTTCTCGACCTGCTGGACGACCAGTTGGGCAATCCGGTCGAACCGCTCGAACCGCACGGGCTCACGCGGGTCGAGGTTGATGACGATCACCTTGATCTCTCCACGGTACCCGGCATCAACCGTCCCCGGGGCATTCACCAGGGCGACTCCGCAGCGTGCGGCGAGCCCGGACCGCGGGTGCACGAACGCGGCGTATCCGTCGGGCAGCGCGATCGACACCCCGGTGGGCAGGACCGCCCGCTCGCCCGGAGCGAGCTCGACGGCCTCGGTGGTCACCAGATCGGCCCCGGCGTCGCCCGGGTGCCCGTAGGCCGGAATCGGCACGTCCGGGTCGACCCGGCGGATCAGTACGTCCACGGGACGGCGCATCAGGGGTTCACCTCGAAGGCTCGGGCACGCCGGACCTGATCCGGGTCGGCCATCGCCGCCCGGATCTCGGCCGGGCGGCCGTTCTCGATGAAGTGGTCGACCGCGACCTCGACGAAGAGGGCCTCGGCCCGTACCGCCACGGGCCCGTCCGGGCCGCCGATCCGGCCGGTCGCCCGGGAGTAGATCTTCCGGCCGTGCACCGCGGTGATCTCGGCGTCGAGGTGCAGCACCGTGTCCACCGGCACCGGACGCACGAAGTCGGTCTCCAGCCGTCCGGTCACGGCGATCACCCGCAGGAGCCAGTTCAGCGAGCCGAGCGTCTCGTCCAGCGCGGTGGTCAGGATGCCGCCGTGCGCGAGGCCCGGGGCGCCCTGGTGGGCGGCCTTCACGGTGAACTCGGCGGTGACGCTGACACCGTCACCGGCCCGCGCCTGGAGGTGCAGCCCGTGCTGCTGTCCTTCGCCGCAGCCGAAACAGTGCTCGTAGTGCGCGCCGAGGAGTTCGCCGGGGGCCGGGGCGTCGGGGTGCCGGACCGGTTTCACCGCGTCGGCCGGGGGCTTCAGAGCCGCAGATGTTCCACTCACAGGCGCAGACCTTACCCGCGCGGCCACCCGCGGGTCGCGCCGTGCCAAGCTTGGGTTCATGCAGCCTTCCACCCCGCCTTTCGACGAACGACTGACCGCGCCCCGTTCGTGGTGGCTCATCGCCTTCCTGGTCGGCATCGCCTGCGCGCTGATGCTGCTGCCGCTCGGCACCCTTCCGCTGCTGGCCGGCCTGGTGGGCGGCACCGCCCTGGCGGCGGTCGCGGTGAGCTCCTACGGCTCGGCCAGGATCCGGGTCGTGGCGGGCGCCCTGGTCGCCGGCGACGCCCGGATCCCGGTGACGGCGCTCGGCGAGGCCGAGGTGCTGGACGCGGAGGAGGCGCGCGCGTGGCGCTCGTACAAGGCGGACACCCGGGCGTTCATGCTGCTGCGCAGCTACATCCCGACGGCGGTCCGGGTGGAGATCACCGACCCGCAGGACCCGACTCCGTACGCCTATCTGTCGACCCGCGAGCCGCAGGCCCTGGTGGCGGCGCTCACGGCCGGACGAGCCCAGTCCCCTTCCGCGGGGGTCTGACGGCCCCCTAGGCCTCCAGCTCACCCGGCAGGGCCTTGCGGGGGCCCACCTGGCGCTCCAGCGGGGGCAGCTCGGGAAGCCGGTCCCAGGGGATCTGGCGCTTGCGCAGGTCCTTCCTGACCCGTTCGGCGAGCTTTCGGGTGTCGCGCCGGTTCATCATCGCGCCGACGGCGGCGCCGACCATGAACGGGACCAGGTTCGGCAGATCGCGCACGGTGCGCTTCATGATCTGCTGGCGCAGCTCGCGCTTCATCTGGCCGCCCAGCGCGGCGTTGACCGTCGTGGGGTGGGCCACGTCGATTCCGCGCTCCTCCGTCCAGGACGTGAGGTAGGCGGTGGAACGCTGGCCGAGGCCGCCCGGCGGGCGCTGCCCGTAGACCTCGTGCAGCTCGGCGACGAGCTTCATCTCGATCGCGGCCACGCCGGTGATCTCCGCCGCCAGCTCGGCGAGCATGGCGGGCGGTACGGGCATCATGGCCGCCGCGCCGATTCCGGCGCCCACGGCGGCGGTGCCCTTGCTCGCGCCTGCGATGAGCTTGTCGGCGAGCTCCTCCGGGCCGAGGCCGGGGAACTGCTTGCGCAGGGTGGCGAGGTCGCGCACAGGGACGCGGGGAGCGTTCTCGATGATCAGGTCGGCGATATGACCGATCGCTGCCTTGGCGCTCTCCCCGCCCTTGCGTACGCCCCGTTTCACTGAACTCAGACGGCCTGCCCCGGTCACGGGCTCCGTCCTGTCGACCTGTCCGGCCCCATCGGCCGCGTCGACTCCTTCGGTGGCCGCGACCACCGCTTCGAGCGAGGCCGACCGGCCCCGCTCGTCGTCCCGCTCGTCCGGGGAGGGTGGCAGGGCGGACCGCTCGGCAGACGCTGCTACGCCTTCTGCCGGGCCTGTGCCGCCCTGATACGCCTCCGACGACCTCTTGCGCCGCAAGCGCCGCTTCCGGAACGGTGTGTCGCCTGCCACGGTCGGTACGACCTAGTCGCAGTCGCGGCAGATCGGCTGGCCGTTCTTCTCGCGCGCCAGCTGGCTCCTGTGGTGTACGAGGAAGCAGCTCATGCACGTGAACTCGTCGGCCTGCTTGGGCAGGACCCTGACGGCCAGCTCTTCGTTGGACAGGTCTGCGCCGGGCAGCTCCAGTCCTTCGGCCGCGTCGAATTCGTCGACGTCGACGGCGGACGCCGTCTTGTCGCTCCGGCGAGCCTTGAGTTCTTCGAGGCTGTCCTGGTCGACGTCGTCATCGGTCTTGCGTGGGGTGTCGTAATCCGTTGCCATAGTCGCTCTCCCCCTCTGGGTGTCTGCGGTGTCTCAGCGCACGTAACGCGTGAGAGGCCGGACTTGTGCCCGACCCGAGGCGGAGATTTTGCCTCACATCAAGGTCTGTTACTCAATCGACACCCAAGAGGACCGCTCGGGAGCGGTCGGCTTGGGTGGCGATGGGGACCGTACACGGTCCCGGTGTCGCGCTTCACGGGCGCCACCCCGTGTACTTCCCGTGATATCGGGCCCCGAAAACCCCGACTTTTGCGGGTTTTCCGGTGGCGGCCCTGGTCACGGAGCGTTGACGGCCGGAAATTCGCTTCTGTGATCGATCACACACGGACGATCCGGGCACAGGTCCCGAAAATTCCGCTCAAAGCGAACAAACTCATGAGTGCGCGGATCGCTCCGTCCGGACCGTCAGACCGGCAGTGAGACGCGCATCACAAGACCACCGCCTTCGCGGGGCTCCGCGATGATACGGCCCCCGTGGGCGCGCGCCACGGAGCGCGCGATCGACAGGCCGAGCCCGACCCCCTTGTCGCTGCCCGTTCGCTCCGTACGCAGCCGTCTGAAGGGCTCGAAGAGGTTGTCGATCTCGTAGGCGGGAACCACGGGACCGGTGTTCGAGACCACCAGCAGGGCCTGACCGCCCTGCAGCTCGGTGGTGACCTCCACCCAGCCGTCCTCGGGAACGTTGTAGCGCACGGCGTTCTGTACGAGGTTCAGCGCGATCCGCTCCAGCAGGACGCCGTTGCCCTGGACGACGGCGGGGGCCCGCTCGCCGCGGATCTCCACACCGCGCTCCACGGCCTCGCCGCGCGTCTGGTCGATCGCGCGCGAGGCGACCTCCGCGAGGTCGACCGGTTTTCGCTCGACGATCTGGTTGTCGCTGCGGGCCAGCAGCAGCAGGCCCTCGACCAGCTGCTCACTGCGCTCATTGGTGGCCAGCAGGGTCTTGCCGAGCTGCTTCAGCTCCGGCGGGGCCTGCGGGTCGGACAGATGGACCTCCAGCAGCGTGCGGTTGATCGCGAGCGGCGTACGCAGCTCGTGCGAGGCGTTGCCGACGAACCTCTGCTGGGCGGTGAAGGCCCGCTCCAGGCGGTCGAGCATCTCGTCGAAGGTGTCGGCGAGCTCCTTCAGCTCGTCGTCCGGGCCGTCCAGCTCGATCCGGCGGGACAGATCGGTTCCGGCCACCCGGCGGGCGGTGCGGGTGATCCGGCCCAGCGGCGAGAGCACGCGCCCGGCCATCGCGTAGCCGAAGGCGAAGGCGATGACGCTCAGGCCCACCAGGGCCAGCAGCGACCGGTTGAGGAGCGTGTCGAGTGCCTGCTGCCGCTGATGGTTGACGCAGGAGTTCATCGCCGCGTTGAAGGCGTCCGGCGTCGACTTGTCGTTGAAGTTGCACACGTCACTGCGGACCTGACCGCTCACGATCTTGAACGGCAGCTCGCTGCCCACGTGCAGGGCCTGCGCGGCCAGCATGTAGATGATCGACAGCAGCAGGATGCCCGCGATCAGGAACATGCCGCCGTACAGCAGCGTGAGCCTTATCCGGATGGTCGGCCGCAGCCAGTAGGGCGGCTCCTGCTGTTTGGGCTCCCAGGTG
Organism: Streptomyces sp. DvalAA-43; assembly: GCF_900091725.1. Classification (GTDB taxonomy): domain Bacteria; phylum Actinomycetota; class Actinomycetes; order Streptomycetales; family Streptomycetaceae; genus Streptomyces; species Streptomyces pulveraceus. Next base: position 91,258 of record NZ_FMBW01000019.1, read on the forward strand.
GGCTTCGGAGGCGCCGTCGGCGGCGCGGGGGCGGAGGGCATCGGCCGTCAGATCCGGTAGCCGGAGCCGGGCACGGTGACGATCACGGGCGGCTCGCCGAGTTTGCGGCGCAGCGTCATGACCGTCACCCGGACGACGTTGGTGAACGGGTCGGTGTTCTCGTCCCAGGCCTTCTCCAGCAGCTGCTCGGCCGAGACGACCGCGCCCTCGCTGCGCATCAGGACCTCCAGCACGGCGAACTCCTTCGGCGCGAGCTGCACCTCCGTCTCGCCCCGGAAGACCTCGCGCCGGTTGGGGTCGAGCTTGATCCCGGCCCGCTCCAGGACGGGCGGCAGGGCCACCGTCGTACGCCGGCCGAGCGCCCGCACCCGGGCGGTGAGCTCGCTGAAGGCGAACGGCTTGGGCAGATAGTCGTCGGCACCCAGCTCCAGGCCCTCGACGCGGTCGCTGACGTCCCCGGAGGCGGTGAGCATGAGCACCCGGGTGGGGATGCCCAGCTCGACGATCCGCCGGCAGACGTCGTCGCCGTGCACCAGCGGGAGGTCCCGGTCCAGCACCACGACGTCGTAGTCGTTGACCTCGACGCGCTCCAGGGCCGCCGCACCGTCGTACACGACATCGACGGCCATGGCCTCCCGGCGCAATCCGGTGGCCACCGCATCGGCGAGCAGTTGCTCGTCCTCCACGACGAGTACGCGCACGGCGCTGTCCTTCCTTAGAAACTTCAGAACGTCTCGGAGTGCCCACGGTCCGTGATCCGGATACCCGTCGGCACTGGTCTGTGCGGCTCCATCCTGCCCGCAACGCGCATAAACCGGCGGTAAGACGACGCTGCCCCACCTGGGACGCAACGGAATCCGCCGGATTTACCGACCAGTTGAGGTTTCTCCGGTACCGGGCCCGGGGAGGACGAATTCACACCCGCGATCACGCCTTGAATGTGGCGTACCACTGGCCACTCCGTCCCCGGAGAGCGCGTGATCACCCGCCCTACCGCCTCCGCGCGGAGGGAAACCCCGGGCACACCCCCGTGCCACCGACCCACGATGAGGGGGCGCATTATGGACGCTTTCACCGCAGGTCTGCTGCAGCGGATCAGGACCACCGAGTACGACCTCACCCGAGCTCGGGAGACGGGCGACGACTTCCTCGCGGATGTCGAGCAGAGCGAGCTGGAGGACCTTCACCGCCTCGCCGCCGAACACGGTGTCGAGATCGGCGCCACCAGCGTCTGAGCACATCGACGAGTAAGGGCCCCCGATGCCGTGACCGGCGTCGGGGGCCCTTACTCGTGCCGTGTCCCGCCATCCCTCAGTCGTGCCAGGCGCCGAAGTCCTCCAGGAGGGCCTGGAGCGGCTCGAAGACGCCCGGTGTCGCGGCGATGGTCAGATCTCCGTCGGCGGGCAGCCCGGGGCGGCCGCCGGTGTACGCGCCCGCCTCGCGGGCGATGAGGTCGCCGGCCGCCAGGTCCCAGGGGTGGAGCCCGCGCTCGTAGTAGCCGTCGAGGCGGCCCGCGGCCACGTCGCAGAGGTCCACGGCGGCGGAGCCGCCGCGCCGGATGTCACGGAGGCGCGGGATCAGCTTCTGGGCCACGTCCGCCTGGTGCGTACGGACCTCGCCGACGTAGTTGAAACCGGTCGAGACGAGCGCCTGGTCGAGCGGGGGCGCGGGACGGCAGCGCAGCGCGGCGCCGTCGCCGTACGGGCCGCCCCGGGCGTGGGCACCGCCGCCGAGCACCGCCCGGTAGGTCTCGCGGCGCATCGGGGCCTCCACCACGCCCACGACCCGCACGCCGTCCCGTTCGGCGGCGATCGAGACGGCCCAGGTGGGCAGTCCGTACAGGTAGTTCACGGTGCCGTCGAGCGGGTCGATGACCCAGCGGATACCGCTGCTGCCCTCGGCGCTGGCCCCTTCCTCGCCGAGGACGCCGTCCTGCGGGCGCCGGTCGCTCAGGAAGCCGGTGATCAGCTTCTCGGCGGCGATGTCCATCTCGGTGACGACATCGATCGGGCTGGACTTGGTCGCGGCCACGCCCAGATCGGCCGGGCGGCCGTCGCGGAGCAGCGCGCCCGCGCGGCCCGCGGCCTCCAGTGCGAGGTCGAGCAGTTCGGACAGGGTCGGGTCGGTCACGGCTCTCCAGGGGGTCTGTGGGCGTACGGCAGGGCTCTTACGCGTACGGGCTGTCGGCACCCGCGGCGGCGGGCCTGGGAGCGCGGGCCGGGCAGCAGCCGACCGGGCAGAGGTCGTGGCCCGGTCCGAGCGCGCCCAGCGCGCACCGCTCCCGGCCCTGTCCCCGCTCGGTGGCGGCGCGCTCCAGCACCAGTTCGCGCACGGCCGCGGCGAACCGGGGGTCGGCGCCCACGGTCGCCGACCGGCGCACCGGCAGCCCCAGCTCGGCAGCCTTCGCGGTGGCCTCCGTGTCGAGGTCGTACAGGACCTCCATGTGGTCCGAGACGAATCCGATGGGGGCCATCACCACGGCGGGCACGCCGTCCGCGTGCAGCGCCTCCAGGTGGTCGCAGATGTCGGGCTCCAGCCAGGGGATGTGCGGGGCGCCGCTGCGTGACTGGTAGACGAGCTGCCAGGGGTACTCGACGCCGGTCTCCTCGCGCACCGCGTCGACGATCAGCCGGGCGACGTCGAGATGCTCGGCGACATAGGCGCCGCCGTCGCCGTGCGCCTCCACGGGGCCGGAGGTGTCGGCGGCCGAGGTGGGGATGGAGTGCGTGGTGAAGGCGAGGTGTGCCCCGGCCCGTACGTCCTCGGGGAGGTCGGCCAGCGAGGCGAGCACGCCGTCCACCATGGGCGTCACGAACCCGGGGTGGTTGAAGTAGTGCCGGAGCTTGTCCACCCGGGGCACCGGCAGCCCCTCCGCCTCCAGGGCGGCCAGCGACTCGGCGAGGTTCTCGCGGTACTGCCGGCAGCCGGAGTAGGAGGCGTAGGCGCTGGTGGCGAGGACGGCGATGCGGCGATGCCCGGCGGCGGTCAGCTCGCGCAGGGTGTCGGTGAGGTACGGCGCCCAGTTGCGGTTGCCCCAGTACACCGGCAGGTCCAGTCCGTGCTCGGCGAAGTCCTTGCGCAGGGCGTCCAGCAGGGCCCTGTTCTGGGCGTTGATCGGGCTGACGCCGCCGAACAGGAAGTAGTGCTTGCCGACCTCCTTCAGCCGCTCCTCGGGGATGCCCCGGCCACGGGTCACGTTCGCCAGGAACGGGACCACGTCGTCCGGGCCTTCGGGGCCGCCGAAGGAGAGCAGCAGCAGGGCGTCGTAGGGAGCGGGATCGCGCAGATCGGACATGACACCGATCCTGCCACTCGCCTCCGACGGCCCTCCCACCGACATCGGCTCCCGGGCCCATCCAGCGGCCGGACCGGCCGCCCCGGCCGTAAGCTGTGTCGGCTGAGTTCACGCATGACAGGCGTGTGTGATCACGCCGTTCCGGAGCCCTTCTTGTCCAGTCCCTATCGCGCGATATTCGCCGCCCCCGGCACCAAGGGGTTCTCGGCGGCCGGATTCCTCGGCCGGATGCCGCTGTCCATGATGGGCATCGGTGTGGTGACCATGATTTCCCAGCTCACCGGCCGTTACGGACTCGCCGGCGCGCTCTCCGCGACGCTGGCGATGTCGGCGGCGGTGCTCGGGCCGCTGATCTCCCGGCTCGTCGACCGGCACGGGCAGCGCCGCGTCCTGCGGCCCGCCACCCTCGTCGCGCTGGCGGCGGTGACCGGACTCCTGATCTGCGCGCAGCAGCGGCTGCCCGACTGGACGCTCTTCGTCTTCGCGGCGGGTGTCGGCTCCGTCCCCAGCGTGGGTTCGATGATCCGGGCCCGCTGGGCGGAGATCTACCGCGGTTCGCCGCGGGAGCTGCACACCGCGTACGCGTGGGAGTCGATCGTCGACGAGGTGTGCTTCATCTTCGGGCCGATCATCTCGATCGGGCTGTCCACCGCCTGGTTCCCGGAGGCGGGGCCGCTCCTGGCGGCCGGATTCCTGCTGGTCGGCGTCGTCTGGCTGACCTCGCAGCGGGCCACCGAGCCGGTTCCGCATCCGCGCGCGCAGCACACCAGGGGCTCCGCGCTGCGCTCCCGGGGTCTCCAGGTGCTCGTGGCGACCTTCGTGGCCGTCGGCGCGATCTTCGGCTCCATCGACGTGGTCACGGTGGCCTTCGCCGAGGAACAGGGCCACAAGGCCTCGGCGAGTCTCGTACTGGCCGTGTACGCGCTGGGGTCCTGCCTGGCCGGAGCGGTCTTCGGCCTGCTCCACCTCAAGGGGCGGACGTCCACCCGGTGGCTGGTGGGCATGTGCGCGATGGCCGTGAGTATGATCCCCCTCCAACTGGCCGGGAGCCTGCCGTTCCTGGCCGTGGCGCTCTTTGTCGCGGGTCTCGCCATCGCACCGACGATGGTCTCCACCATGGCCCTCGTCGAACAGCACGTACCGCGCACCGAACTGACCGAGGGCATGACCTGGACCAGCACCGGGCTCGCCGTCGGGGTGGCGCTCGGCTCCTCGGCCGCCGGCTGGGTGGTCGACGCGTCGGGGGCCGAGGCGGGGTACGTGGTACCCGTCGTGGCGGGAGCGCTCGCGGCCGCGGTGGCGTTCCTGGGGTATCGCCGGCTCAGCGGGCCGGTCCCCGAGAAAGGGCGCGCGGAAGATGACCGACACCGACGCACGGACGACGACGAACGCGTGGCGTAACTGGGCGGGGAACGTCAGCGCCCGTCCGGTACGGGCCGTGTCCCCCGCCTCCGTGCCGGAGCTCGCCGAGGTGCTGCGCCGGGCGTCCGAGGACGGTCTGCGGGTGAAGCCGGTCGGCACCGGGCACTCCTTCACCGCGGCGGCGGCCACCGACGGCGTGCTCATCCGCCCGGACCTGCTCACCGGCATCCGGAGCATCGACCGCGAGGCGATGACGGTGACCGTCGAGGCCGGCACCCCGCTGAAGCGGCTGAACGCCGCCCTGGCCCGCGAGGGCCTCTCGCTCACCAACATGGGCGACATCATGGAGCAGACGGTCGCCGGCGCCACCTCGACCGGCACCCATGGCACCGGCCGCGACTCGGCGTCCATATCGGCGCAGATCCGCGCCCTCGAACTGGTCACCGCCGACGGCACGGTGCTGACCTGTTCGGAGAAGGAGAACGCCGATGTCTTCGCCGTCGCCCGGATCGGGCTCGGCGCGCTGGGTGTCGTCACGGCGATCACCTTCGCCGTGGAGCCGGTCTTCCTGCTGACCGCCCGCGAGGAGCCGATGGCCTTCGACCGGGTCCTGGGCGACTTCGACGAGCTGGTCGCCGAGAACGAGCACTTCGAGTTCTACTGGTTCCCGCACACCGGGAACTGCAACACCAAGCGCAACAACCGCAGCGCGGGCCCCGCCGCGCCGCCCGGGAAGGTCAGCGGCTGGATCGAGGACGAGCTCCTCTCCAACGGGATCTTCCAGGTGGCCTGTTCGCTCGGCCGGGCGGTCCCCGCCACCATTCCGTCGATCGCCAAGCTCTCCAGCCGCGCCCTGTCGGCCCGTACCTACACCGACATCCCGTACAAGGTCTTCACCAGTCCGCGCCGGGTCCGCTTCGTGGAGATGGAGTACGCGCTGCCGCGCGAGGCCGCCGTGGAGGCGCTGCGCGAGGTGAAGGCGATGGTGGAGCGTTCGCCGCTGCGGATCAGCTTCCCGGTGGAGGTCCGCACCGCCCCCGCGGACGACATCGCGCTCTCCACGGCCTCGGGCCGCGAGAGCGCGTACATCGCCGTCCACCTCTACAAGGGCACGCCCTACCAGGCGTACTTCACGGCGGTGGAGCGGATCATGACCGCCCACGCCGGGCGCCCGCACTGGGGCAAGGTCAACACCCGCGACGCCGAGTATCTCGCCGGGGTGTACCCGCGGTTCGGCGAGTTCACCGCCGTACGCGACCGGCTGGACCCGGACCGCCTCTTCGGCAACGACTACCTGCGCCGGGTCCTGGGCGAGTAGGTCCTCCCGGGCGGCGGACGGCCCCGGCTCCCGGGCAGACCGCCCGAGGCGCCGGGGCCGTCCGCCGCTCGGTGTCCGGTCACCGGCCGGTGTCCGTGCCCGCGGTGAGGCCGTCGCCCTGTGCCGGGGCCTCGCCCCCGCCCGCGGAGTCCGTGCCCGTGGTGGTGCCGTCGCCGGACGCCGCCGGGGACGGAGTGGTCGACGGGGACGGGCTCGTACGGTCGCCGGTGTCGCCGGACGGAGTGGGGCCGGTCGTCGGGTCGGCCGAGGACCCGTCGCCCCGACCGGTGTCCGGGCTCTGGCTCCGGCCGCCCTGCGGGTCCGTACCGGGTGTCGCGCCGTTCTCCTGGCCCGGCGTGCCGCCCCCACCGGAATCGGTGCTCGTCGAGGGCGCGGGATCCTCCGCCCCGGAGCCCCGCTCCCCGCCGCGCACCACGGACCCGACGGTCGTGCCCCGGCCACCGCTCAGGTCGTTGCCGGAGATCAGCTCGAATGTGGTGATTCCGGCCATCGTGAGGACGAAGACCACGGCCGCCCCGAGCGCCGACCGCTTCCAGCCGCGGATCCGGGTGCCGTGCGTGGTGGCTTCGGAGAACTCCTCGTCCGGGTCCGGGCGCGCGGTGGTGAGCAGTTGGGTCGCGTCCAGGGGCCGCAGCATCCGTGTGCGCTCCGGATCGTCCGCCGGGTGACGCGGCGCCTGCCCGTCGCCCGCTCCGCGCAGCACGGTGGTGGCGTCCGCGGCGCTGGCGGGGTTCTCGGTCGGAGTTCCGGCCGGTGGCCGGCGCCGACCCTTCGCCGTACGCGCACCGCTCGTCTCACGCGTATGCACCGTCACCTCGCGGTCCGGGTGCTTCACCTGGACCGTGACCTCGCGGATCTGCTCGCCCGTGCGGCGGAAGAAGTGCTGGAAGACCGAACCGCCGCAGGTGGCGACGACGCTCATCACTCCGGCACCGAGGATCGTTCCGTACACACCCAGCTGGGAGGCCGCCACCGCTGCCGCGACGGCTGCCACGGCGCTGCCCGCCACCTGCGGCAGGCTCAGATCGATACGCCTTTCCTTGGGTTCTATGTCACTTTCCGGCTTCTGCACCATTTCCAGCCCTTGATTGACATCTCTCCCACCATGCAACAGGAAGGGACATATGAGCGAAGTGATTAGTTCCGTTTCTGTGGGTTCTGTGAAGCAGGACACGCGCGAAGGGCGCACCACCCCCGGCCCGGCGACCCGGCTCCCGCACCTCACGAGAACTTCGACGGCGCGGCGGTCCACCCCGGTGGCCCGAATGGAGTACTGTGGCGAGCCCTGGGGCCGGACTCCCGTACGGGTGTCCGGGATCTTCGGGAGGGGGCCGAAGGAGGCACTCGATCCGGCGGCGCCACGGCATCGCACGGGGACTGGCCACAAGAGGTGACCAACAGTCACTTTCTGTTGCAGAATAGGTCACCGTGTCATACCGGCGATCAAGGGCTCACGCCCGACACGCCGGGCAACACGGCAATGTTGTGGCAGGCTGCACCCGGGCAGGCCACACTCGACTAGCGGAAGCAGCGACGCACGTGACGTCGGCAGGCACCACCCGGGAGGTCCCCATGCCCGAACTGCGTGTCGTGGCCGTCTCCAACGACGGCACACGACTGGTGCTCAAGTCTGCGGACAGCACGGAGTACACGCTTCCCATCGACGAGCGGCTGCGAGCCGCCGTGCGCAACGACCGCGCGCGACTCGGCCAGATCGAGATCGAGGTGGAGAGCCACCTCCGCCCCCGCGACATCCAGGCCCGGATACGAGCCGGTGCCTCCGCGGAGGAGGTCGCCCAGTTCGCCGGGATCCCCGTCGACCGTGTCCGCCGCTTCGAGGGCCCCGTGCTCGCGGAGCGCGCTTTCATGGCCGAGCGGGCCCGGAAGACCCCCGTGCGCCGTCCCGGCGAGAACACCGGGCCCCAGCTCGGCGAGGCGGTGCAGGAACGACTGCTGCTGCGGGGCGCCGACAAGGAGACCGTCCAGTGGGACTCCTGGCGCCGGGATGACGGCACCTGGGAAGTCCTCCTGGTCTACCGGGTCGCGGGCGAGCCCCACTCGGCGAGCTGGACGTACGACGCGCCGCGCCGCCTGGTCCAGGCCGTGGACGACGAGGCGCGCTCGCTGATCGGCGAGACCGACGATGTCGCCGCGCCCGAGCCGAGCTTCCCGTTCGTGCCCCGGATCGCCCGGCTGCCGCGTGACCGGCCACTGGACCGCGCCCTGGACCGCCAGATGGAGCGGCCCACGGCCCCGCCGCCCCCGCCCGAGCCCGAGGACCACATCTCGGCCGGTGAGCGCGATTCGCTGACCAGCCTGCTGGAAGCGGTGCCGAGTTTCCGCGGCGACATGGTGGTGCCGGAACGCCCGGCTCCGCCGGAGCCGCCCGCGATCGAGCCCGCCGCACAGGGGCCGGAGGCCGACGAGTCGCCGGCCGCGGCAGCCTCCGCGGGCGCCGGTTCCGCCTATGCGGATGTGCTGATGCCGCGCGCGGTGGCCGGTCATCGCGACCGGCTGACCGGTACGACGGACCGCCAGGCAGAGGCGGACGGTGTCCGGCCCGGCCGCCGGGCCGCCGTACCGACCTGGGACGAGATCGTCTTCGGTACCCGCCGCAAGAAGCAGGACTGAGCGGGGTGGCCGCAGCGTGACGAGGGCCCGTACGCCCCTGCGTGCGGGCCCTCGTGCCGTCTGCGTCCGGCGCGCCTCGCGCTTACGGGGCCGGGCGCGGCGGCCGGGGCCGGCGCCCGTCCGATTACTGGGGCTCGGGCCCCGTGGCCACCGGGCGGGACGCGTCGCCGGACCACTCGGACCAGGAGCCCGCGTACAGCGCCGCCGGGATGCCCGCGACGGCCAGGGCCAGCACCTCATGGGCGCCGGAGACCCCGGAGCCGCAGTAGACACCGATCTCATCCGCCCGGTCGGCGCCGAGCCCCTCGAAGCGCGCCGCCAGCGCCTCCGCGTCCAGGAACCGGCCGTCCTCCCCCGTGTTCTCGGAGGTCGGGGCCGAGACGGCGCCCGGGATATGGCCGCCCACCCGGTCGATCGGCTCCACATCGCCCCTGTAGCGCTCGGCGGCGCGGGCGTCGAGCAGCAGACCCGAGCGGGCCAGCGCCGCCGCCCCGTCCGCGTCCAGCAGCGGCAGCGCGCCGGGAACGGGCCGGAAATCGCCCTCGGCCGGGGCCGGGACCTCCTTCTGGATCTCCCCCGGCCAGGCGGCCAGACCGCCGTCCAGGACCCGGACGTCCTCGTGGCCCGTCCAGCGCAGCAGCCACCAGGCACGGGCCGCCGCCCAGCCCTGGCCGCCGTCGTACACGACCACCGGAGTGTCCCGGGAGACACCGGCCCGGCGCATCACCGCCCCGAACTCCTCCGGATCGGGCAGGGGATGGCGTCCGCCGCTGCCTGCCGGACCGGCGAGTTCCGCGTCCAGATCGACGAAGACCGCACCGGGGAGGTGTCCGGCCTCGTAGTCGGGCCGCCCGTGCGGGCCACCCAGTTGCCAACGTACGTCCAGGAGCACCGGCGGACGTGGCCCCGCCGACTCGCTCGCGTATTCGGATGCGGTGATGATGGGCTTCATGGGTGCCATCCTCGCGCAGGAGCCGCCCCACCCGTGACACCTCCGAAAAGGACGTACCACCTCAATTCGACCTCCCTCGGTCGAGATCCCGGAAAGTGCGGCGCGGCCGGAGCGTTTCGCACGCCGGGTGGTGCAAACATCTGCACGGGGCGTACACATCCCGTACCGCGTGGCGGCACGCCGGCCCCGTTCCCCCCGTACGGCCACCCCGATGGTCCGAGGAGAGAGTGACGATGACCGAGGCTGCCACGCCGCGTACGCCCGGAACACCCTGCTGGGTGAGTCTGATCGTGCATGGCCTGAGCACCACCCAGGACTTCTACGCCGATCTGTTCGGCTGGGAATTCGTGCCGGGTCCGGACCAACTGGGCCCGTACGTCCGGGCACTGATCGACGGGAAAGTGGTGGCGGGCGTCGGACAGCTGCCGCCCGACCGGCATCTGCCGGTCGCCTGGACGACCTATCTGGCCACCGACGACGCGGACCTCACGGCGGAGACCATCCGGTCCTGCGGCGGCACGGTCGCCGTGGGTCCGCTCGACGCGGGCGAGGCGGGGCGGCTCGCCATCGCCTCCGACCCCAGCGGTGCCGTCTTCGGGATCTGGCAGGCCGCCGCGCATGTCGGCACGGCACTCGCCGGGGCTCCCGGCACACCGGTCTGGAACGAGCTGGTGACCCGTGAGACCGCCACGGTCTGCAAGTTCTACCAGACGGTTTTCGGCTACGAGGCGGAGGCGGTCGTCTCGGCCGACTTCGACTACCAGACCCTGCATCTGGAGGGCCGTCCGGTGGCCTCGCTGCACGGCGTCGGCCATGCCCTGCCGCGCGACCGGGGCCCGCACTGGATGACGTACTTCGAGGTCTCCGACACCGACGAGGCGGCGCGGCGCGTGGTGGAGCTCGGCGGATACATTCTGCAGCCGCCCCGGGAGGGGTCGGGCGGCCGGGTGGCGACCGTGGCGGACCCGGAGGGCGCGGTGTTCACGATCGTGCGGTCGGCCGGCCGCTGAGGCGTCAGAGCGCCCGGACCCGTGCGACATGGCGGCGGGCGGGGCCGGCCAGCCGGGCGTGCATCTCGTCGAAGAGCTCGGAGGCGTGCGTTCCGCTCCATGCGTCGGGCAGCAGCTCACGCGCGAGACCGGGATCGAGGTAGACGAGCCTGCGCCAGTCGGTGAGGACCCCGATGTACGTCGTGAACGCCTGGCGGTCCGTCACCGGGGCGCCGTTCGCGATCCGCTCGGCCACCGGGCCGTGCGTGGCGAGGAATTCGGCGTACAGCCGCTCCAGCCGGTCGGTATCCCACCAGGAACGGACCTTCGCGGCGAGTTCGTCGCCGTCGCCCCCGCCCGCCGACAGGTAGCCGGCCCGGAAGAGGTCGGCGTACGCGCGCAGCCCGTGCCTGGCCAGCATGGACTCCGCCTCGCCGTGCACATGTCCCGGGGCGATCCACACTCCGGCGGACACGGAGCCGAAGCCGAGCCGGGTGAGCTGGGTGCGCAGGGTGTGCCGCCTGGCGCGCTCGGACTCGGGCACCGAGAAGACGACCAGCACCCAGCCCTCGTCCACGGTGGCCCGCCGGGCGGCGAAGATGCGCGGATCGCCGTCGCGCAGGATCCTCTCGGTCTCGGGCGAGATCCGGTACCCGGCCGCCCCGGACACCGACTGGGCCTCCAGCAGCCCGGCCCGCTTCAGCCGGGAGACGCTGGAGCGTACGGTCGGGGCCTCGATGTCGAGGTCGGCGAGCAGCTGGATCAGCGAGGCCACCGACATCCAGCCGTCGGTGTCGCGCGCGTACAGCCCGTAGACGGTCACGATCAGCTGTCGGGGCTGCACCTTGCCCAGCGGGCCCGGTCCGGACCCGGCATCTGCTCCGCTCACCGTGTTCACAGCGTCATCCTAAGCAGCCCCGCGCGGACGGCGACGGGGCGGCTCAGGCGGAGGAGACCGGCAGCACGTCCGGCGAGAGCGCTCCCGCCCTGGCGCTCGCGCTGGTTGTCCTGCGCTGATGGTGGCGGCGGCACAACACCTCGTAACCGACCTCGCCCGCCTGCTGGTTGACGTCGCCGACGACCACTTGGGCGCCTTCGACGACCATCTCGCCGCCGACCGTCCGGGCGTTGTGCGTGGCGCGTGCGCCGCACCAGCAGAGCGCCTCGACCTGGAGCGTCTCCACCCGGTCGGCGAGCTCGATCAGCCGCTGGGATCCGGGGAACAGCTTGGTCCGGAAGTCGGTGGTGATGCCGAACGCGAAGACGTCCAGGTCGAGGTCGTCGACGATGCGGGCGAGCTGGTCGATCTGGACGGGGGCCAGGAACTGCGCCTCGTCCACGATCACGTAGTCCGCCCGGCCGCCCCGGCTTATCCGGTCGACGAGATGGGCGTACAGGTCCATGCCCTCATCGGCCTCGACGGCCTCGGTGACCAGCCCCAGACGCGAGGACAACTTCCCCTCCCCCGCCCGGTCGTCACGGGTGAAGATCACGCCTTGCAGGCCGCGTGCCGAACGGTTGTGGCCGATCTGCAGGGCCAGCGTGCTCTTTCCGCAGTCCATCGTTCCGGAGAAGAACACAAGCTCGGGCATGAGGGGTTGAGCACCTTTCGGGCGGGGCAGCGGTGGTGGGCGGAGAAAACGCGGTTACGAGCGTACTTCGAGGAGCGGGACGAGTTGCTCGACGGGGGTCATCGAGCCGTGCAGGCCCACCATCGCGGACTCGTGCGGCTCCTGGACGGAGGCGGTGATCGCCACATCGTCGTGGGCGGCCGCGACGACGTCGCCGATCCTGCCGTACACGCGTTCGTCGATCGTCGGCCCGAACCAGCCGCCCGCGATCGCCTCGTCCCTGCTCGCCACCCAGAACTGCTCGCCGAGCACTTCCCGCCAGACGGTCAGCACGTCGCTCTCGGCTCCCGGGACCGCGTACACATGGCGGGCCCGGCCCTCGCCGGCGAGCAGGGCGACGCCTGCGCGGAGCTCCCAGTCCTCGTCGAAGTCGATCCGGGACTGCTCGTCGAACGGGATGTCGATCATGCCGTGGTCGGCGGTGATGTACAGCGCCGAGCGGGGCGGGAGCTGTTCGGCCAGGCGCCGGGCCAGTCCGTCCACGTACATCAGCTGTCCGCGCCAGGCGTCGGAGTCGACGCCGAAGCGGTGCCCCTTGCCGTCGACCTCGCTGTAGTACGTGTAGACGAGCGAGCGGTCGCCCGCGGCAAGCCGTTCGGCGGCGGTGTCCATCCGCTCCTCGCCGGAGAGCCGGCCCAGGAACGAGCCGCCGCTGAGCGCGACCTTGGTGAGCGGGGTCACCTCGAAGGCGGGGGCGGAGACCTGGGCGGTGCGCACGCCCGCGGCGTCGGCGCGCGTGAAGACGGTGGGGTACGGCTGCCAGGCCTTCGGGGAGGTCCAGGGCTTCCAGCGGAGCTGGTTCATCAGCTCGCCGGTCTCCGGATTGCGTGCGGAGTAGCCGGGAAGGCCGTGGGCGCCGGGCGGCAGCCCGGTGCCCACGGAGGCCAGGGAGGTCGCCGTGGTGGCCGGGAAGCCCGCCGTGATCGGACGGCCGGTGCCGCCGCGCGAGGTGGGAAGCAGGGAGTGCAGAAACGGTGCCTCGTCGGGGTGGGCCTTGATCTGCTCCCAGCCGAGGCCGTCGATCAGGAACACGCAGTTCCGGTCGGCGGGGGTGAGTTCGGGGATCGCCGCGGTGAAGCCGGGCACGCCCTGCCCGGCGACGAGCGTGGGCAGCAGGTCGGCGAGCGATCCGCTGCCGTACTCCGGGACCGGGGCGCTCTCGACGGTGAGCGGATCGGGCTCCTGCCAGGCCGGCTGCGCCATCAGCGGCCGGTCGCCGCGGTCGCGGCCGTGGCCTCGGAGAGCGACTGGGCGAAGGCGAGGGTCTGGCGCACGGTGTCCGGGCCGTCGCCGGCCTCGCTGACCCGCAGGCTCAGGTCGTCGGCGGTGGAGTTGCCGGTGTAGCCGTGGTCGGCCTCGCAGTTGGGGTCGCCGCAGGCGGCGGGCTCCAGGTCGATCCGGGAGACCGCGCCCCAGCCGATGGTGAGGACGACCTCGCGCGGCAGCGTGCCCGGTACGTACTTCTCGGGGTTGGCCACGACACGGCTGACCACGACCGACGAGATCCGGTCGAGCTTGACCGACTCCGTCGAGGTGGTGGCGTACGGGGTCGGGGAGCTGGTGTCGGCGTTCTGCTCGTCGGTGTGGCTGACGATGAAACGGTTGTCCGTCAGGACCAGGACCGTGACGTGGCGGCGCACCTCGTTGGAGTCGAACGTGGTCTCCTGGTGCACCAGGTACGAAGCGACCGGCTCACCGCCCACGGCGGCCTCCACCGCCTCGGCCACGAGGGCCGGGTAGTAGCCACTGCGCTCGATCGCCGCGCGCAGCCCCTGGGTCGTCGTACCGGTCTTAGCCATGAGGACCATCCTACGGGGGGCGGATGACTGCCGGGGACGTTGTGCGGCACGGCGGACCGGGACCCCGGGCGGGACGGCGCCCGGGGCCTCGGTGCCGCCGGGGTCAGTAGTTGGGGAGGCGGCGGGGGCCGAGATCGGTGCGGGCCGGGGGCGGCGAGAGGCGGACGCTCGCGCCGAGGACGGTCAGCCCCTGGGTGGCGACCACGACCGGTTCCAGGGCGACGGAGACCACCTCGGGGTGGTCGTCGACCAGCCGGGAGACCCGGAGCAGCAGCTCTTCGAGGGCCGCGGTGTCCACGGGCGCCGCGCCGCGCCAGCCGAACAGCACCGGGGCCGCCCGGATGGACCGGATCAGTTCGGCGGCGTCGCGGTCGGTGGCCGGGACGAGACGGTGGGCGGTGTCGCCGAGCAGTTCGGAGGGCGCGCCCGCGAGGCCGAAGGAGAGGACGGCGCCCGCCGCCGGGTCGATCGCGGCCCGTACGACGGTGTCGACACCGCGCGGCGCCATGGCCTGGACGACGGGCTGCAGTTCGGCGGGCCCGCCGAGCAGCTCGGTCAGCTCGCCGTACGCCCGGCGCAGCGCGGTCTCGTTGGCGAGGTCCAGCCGGACCCCGCCGAGATCGGCCCGGTGGCGCAGGTGCGGCGCGGTGGTCTTGAGCGCCACGGGATAGCCGAGCCGGGCCGCCGCGGCGACAGCGGCGTCCGGGTCGGGCGCCGGGAGCGTCGGCCGTACGGTGATGCCGTAGTGGCCCAGCAGCTCGCGGGCCTCCTCGTGGGCGAGCGGTCGGCCGCGCGGGTCGGGGTCGGGGCCGAGGAGGGTCTCGATGAGGTGGGCGGCGCCCTGCTCGTCGATGGTGTCGTCGAGGAACTCGGGCACCTTGCCGGGCACGGCGGCCTGGCGTCGCCACTGCGCGTACCGCACCGCTTCGGCGAGAGCGCGCACCGCGCGTTCGGCGGCGGGGTAGGCGGGGATCCGGCCTGCGCGGGTACCGGGGGCGTCGGGGGCGGGAGCGTCGGTGCCGGTGCCGTCGTCGGTACCGGGGGCGTCGGCGCCGTTGCTGTTGGCGTTGGTATCCGCGTCGGTGAGGGGGGCCGTCGGGTCGCGGTCGGTCGTGGTGGCTCCGGTGCGCGTGGCGGTCGCGGCCGAGGGGGGCTGGTGCCGGGGGGCGCGGCTGCGCGACCGTGCTGGTGGCCGCGGCAAGGGCCTCCGCCAGCCCGCCGATCTCGACGTGCACGACGGCCACCGGCTTGGCTGGACCCGCCGCGGCGGCCGTGTGCAGCGCGGCCGCGAGGACCTCGCCGTCGCCCGCTTCCGCCTCGCCGTCCTCGCCGACCCACGGGATCGCCGTCACGACCACCGAGTCGCAGCCGTCGTCGGCGAGCGCCTCGGCCAGGGCGTTCCTGAAGTCCTGCGGGGTGGCGGCGGTGGTGAGGTCGAGGGGCGGACGCGGACGCAGCCCCTCGGCGAGGCAGGCGTCGTACGTGAGGAGGCCGAGCGATTCGGAGTTGCCGAGGATGGCGACCCGGGGGCCGGCCGGCAGCGGCTGGTCGGCGAGGAGGAGCCCGGCGTCGACCATCTCCGTCACCGTGTCGACCCGGATCACGCCCGCCTGGCGCATGAGCGCCGAGACCGTCGCGTCCGGGATCCGGCTGACCGGCACGGCGTGGCCGGGCGGCGTGGAGCCGCTGTGCCGGGCCCCCTTCACCACGACCACCGGCTTGACGGCCGCGGTGCGCCGCGCGAGTCGGGTGAACTTGCGGGGGTTGCCGAGCGATTCGAGGTACAGCAGGGCGACATCGGTGTCGGGGTCCTCGTACCAGTACTGGAGGAAGTCGTTGCCCGAGATGTCGGCGCGGTTGCCCGCGGAGATGAAGGTGGACAGGCCCGCGCCGCGCCGGTAGAGCCCGGAGAGCAGCGCGATGCCGATCGCTCCGGACTGGGTGAAGAGGCCGATGCGTCCGGGGGCGGGCGGTTCGGGGGCCAGTGAGGCGTTCAGCCGGACCGTTTCCGCGTTGTTGATGAGGCCGAAGGCGTTCGGGCCGATGATCCGCATTCCGTACGAGCGGGCCTGGCGGACCAGTTCACGCTGCCGCTCCCTGCCCTCGGCGCCCCATTCGGCGTATCCGGCCGAGAGGACGACCAGTCCCTGGACGCCGTGCTCACCGCAGTCCGCGACGGCTTCCGGAACCCGGTCGGCGGGGACGGCGACGACCGCGAGGTCGACCGGTTCGCCGATCTCGCCGATCGAGCGGTGGGCGGGGACGCCGTCGACCGTGGCCTGGTCGGCGGCGAAGGAGCGGTTCACGGCGTAGGCGCGGCCGGTGAACCCGGCGCCGAGGACGTTGCGCAGGACCGTGCGGCCGACGCCGCCGGGGGTCCGGCCGACGCCGATGACGGCGACGGAGCCGGGGGCCAGCAGGCGCTGCACGGACCGCGCCTCCGCCCGCTGCTCACGGCCGCGCTGGACGGCGAGGGACTCGGCGGTCGGTTCGAGGTCCAGGGTGAGATGGACGGACCCGTCCTCGAAGCTGCGCTGCTGGGTGTATCCGGCGTCCCGGAACACCTTGATCATCTTGTTGTTGGCGGGCAGCACCTCGGCGGCGAAGCGGCGGATGCCGCGCTCGCGGGCGACGGCCGCGATGTGTTCGAGCAGCGCCGAGGCCACGCCCCGGCCCTGGTGCGCGTCCTGGACGAGGAAGGCGACCTCGGCCTCGTCGGCGGGCGCGGAGGCGGGCCTGCCGCGCTCGTCGATCCGGTCGTAGCGGACGGTCGCGATGAACTCGCCGCCGACCGTGACGGCGAGGCCCACCCGGTCGACGTAGTCGTGATGGGTGAAGCGGTGCACGTCCCGGTCGGACAGCCGCGGGTACGGGGCGAAGAACCGGTAGTACTTCGACTCGTCGGAGACCTGCTCGTAGAAGCTGACCAGCCGTTCGGCATCATCCGTGGTGATGGGCCTGATGCGCGCGGTGCCCCCGTCGCGGAGCACCACGTCCGCTTCCCAGTGGTCGGGATAAGCGTGATGCTGGCTCTGCTCCGGCACGGGCTCCATGGGCAAAGACTACGGCTCCGTCAGCGGTCGCGTAGGTCCCGGGGCCGGGGCAGTCTGAGAGGGCCGATCGGCGGTGCACCAGGCGTTTACCGGCGTTCACCGGTCGGCCGGAGCACTGCGCACCGCGTGAGAGACTGGTCTAGACAACTGTTGATTCGTGAAGGGCAGAACCATGGCTGAGCGCCGCGTCAACGTCGGTTGGGCCGAGGGCCTGCACGCCCGCCCCGCTTCCATCTTCGTCCGTGCCGCCACGGCTTCCGGCGTCCCCGTGACGATCGCCAAGGCCGACGGCAACCCGGTGAACGCCGCCTCCATGCTCGCGGTCCTCGGCCTCGGCGCACAGGGTGGCGAGGAGATCGTGCTCGCGTCCGAGGCCGACGACTCCGAGGCCGCCCTGGACCGCCTGGCGAAGCTGGTCGCCGAGGGTCTCGAGGAGCTTCCGGAGACCGTCTGAACCACGCTTTCCGAAAGAGCCGCGGCACCCGCCTGAACCGGAGCCGCGGCTCTTTGCGTTGACCCACAGATCTCCGCATTCGCCTGCGGCCCTTTACGTTCGTCCCGAATTCCGGCACGCGAAAGCCAGTCGAGGCGGAATAGACCCCTGCCGGAATCACATCTCTGCACGGGCGACGTCATGTTTATACGGCGTAATTGTTAATGCCGGACGCCTGCGGTGTTTACGGAATGTTGCGAGGTCCTCACCCGGCCGGTGCGGGGAGCGGTGGACGGCCGGCGCAGCCGGTGCGCGGCCGCGGCCCGTTCCACGTGACGGGCGGCCAGTGCCCTGGCCCGGTCCGCGTCGCCGCGTGCCACCGCGTCCACGATGGCCCCGCGCTCGGCCCAGGAATCCACCGGCCGGGCCGGCTGCTCGACCACGTACATCCAGGCGATCTTGTGGCGCAGCTGGGCGAGCAGGGCGATCAGGCCAGGACTGCCGGAGGCCTGCGCCAGCGTCTCGTGGAACCAGCCGCCCAGCGAGCGCAGATCCTCGTCCTCACCCCGTCCGGCCCGCTCCTGGCCGAGCCGGACGAGACCGCGCAGCACCTTGAGGTGAGCCTCGGTGCGGCGTTGCGCGGCGCGCGCGGCACCGAGCGGCTCCAGCAGCGTCCGGACCTCCAGGAGGTCGGCCGCCTCCCGCTCGGTGGGCTCGGCGACGCAGGCGCCCGCGTGCCGGCGGGTGACCACGAAGCCCTCGGACTCCAGGGTGCGCAGCGCTTCCCGGACCGGCACGCGGGAGACCCCGTAACGGCGGGCCAGCAGTTCCTCCGTGAGACGGCTGCCGCGCCCGAAGACACCGGAGACGATGTCGTCGCGTATTGCCGTGCATACCGATTGCGCCGGAATGCGCATGTCCGAACCTCCGCCTCAATCCCCGCGAAACGCGGACGGCCGACGCCTGCTCTGCGACTCTATGGCAATAGGGCCGCATTTCCGATGCCGGGCGGGAATTCATGAATATCTTTTGGCCACGGGCGGTTCGGCGGACAGTCGCGGCCCGGAGCACGCTGCGGGCATGCCGAAGGCCCCGGCATGCCGCCGGGGCCTTCGACGAGGTGCTACGAGGCGGCGTCGGTCAGACGTTGACACCGTGGGCACGCAGATACGCGACCGGGTCCATGTCGGAGCCGTACGACGGGGTCGTCCGGGCCTCGAAGTGGAGGTGCGGCCCGGTGGAGTTGCCGGTCGAGCCGGAGAGGCCGATCCGCTGGCCCGCGCCGACGCTCTGGCCGACGGAGACACCGATCGAGGAGAGGTGGCCGTACTGCGTGTACGTGCCGTCCGTCATCCGGAGCACGATGTTGTTGCCGTACGCGCCGCCCCAGCCGGCCTCGACGACCGTACCGGCGCCGACGGCGACGACGGAGCTGCCGGACGCGGCGTGGAAGTCGATGCCCGAGTGGCTGCCGGAGGACCAGAGCGAGCCGCTGGACTTGTAACCGGTGCTGACGTAGGAACCGGCGACCGGGAGCTGGAAGGAGCCCAGCCGGGTGCGCTCGGCGGACCGGGCGGCGCGCACCTTCTCGGCGCGGGCCTCGGCCGCTCGCTTCGCGTCCGCCTCGGCCTTCGCATCCGCCTTCTTCTTGGCCTCGGCCTTGCGCTGGGCCTCCGCCTTCACCTTCGCCGCGGCGTCGGCCTGGTGCTTCTGCGCGTCGGCCTGGGCGTCGATCCGCTCGGCGAGGGTCTTGTCGATGGCGATGACCTGGTTGAGGCCGGTATCGGCCATGGCGGCGCCCTCGGAGTCCGCGGCGAGGGCGGGAGTGGCCAGGCCGCCGATGACGCCGGTGGTGGCCAGAGCCGCGACGCCGACGGCCTTCGCGCTCCTGCGCGTCAGTCGGCTCGGGGCACGGTGCTTCCCGGTGGCACGGGTGAACGCCATGAAGTGGCTGGTCCTTTCCTTCCTTCTCGCCTACCGGGTTAGCTGACGGGTTCGGAGCAGGAAGGTCTCCTACGGACGCCCCGGCCTCATCGAGAGTCGGGCGTCCGATTCACCCCAGGGACTGCGTGGGTCCCCGGCTCCCCAGGCTCGCGCCTGACGGGGACTCGGCGATGACTGTCCGGTACGTCACGGATGCGGCATACGAGTGGCGGACAGTCGAGCCGACGCTAAGCGGGGCCACTTTCATTCACCAAACGGACAGGCCGTTTTGTAGCGCATCCCACAGGGCAGACAGGCAACCTCCCCATCAGAACGGACAAAAGGGAAGACCCCGGCGGGATCCTGCCCGCAGGGGTCTTCTCTTTGCATCACTATGTGGCGATATGCCGGATCACTTCGACCGACAGGTGCGCGTCGGGCCGTGCCGGTCGTCAGCCGGTGACCACCGAGACGTCCCCGATGCCCAGAGCCCGGACCGGCTCCTCGATCCGCGCCGCGTCACCGACGAGGATCGTGACCAGCCGGTCACCCGGGAAGGCGTTGACCACCGCGGCGGTCGCCTCGACCGTGCCGGTCTCGGCGAGCCGGGCGTACAGGTGCGCCTGGTAGTCGTCGGGAAGGTGCTGCTCGACCTGGTCGGCGAGGGTGCCCGCGACCGAGGCCGCCGTCTCGAACTTCAGGGGCGCGACACCCACGAGGTTCTGCACGGCCGTCTCGCGCTCCTCGTCGGTCAGTCCCTCGGCCGCCAGCGTCCGCAGGACCGTCCACAGGTCCTTGAGCGCCGGTTCGGTGGACTCCGTGTCCACCGAACCGCTGATGGCCAGCATCGCGGCGCCGGTCGCGCCCGAGGCGGAGCCCGGAGCCGAGGACCGCAGCACCTGGGCGAAGGCCCGTACGCCGTACGTGTAGCCCTTCTCCTCGCGCAGCACACGGTCCAGGCGGGAGGTGAGCGTGCCGCCCAGGCAGTACGTGCCGAGCACCTGGGCGGGCCACACGCTGTCGTGGCGGTCGGCGCCGATCCGGCCGATCAGCAGCTGCGTCTGCACCGCGCCCGGACGGTCGACGATCACCACACGCCCGGTGTCGTCGGCCGTGATCGGCGGGACGGGGCGGGACTCGGCGGCCTCGCCCGACCAGTCGCCGAGGGTGTCGGCGAGCAGGGCGTCCAGGTCGATGCCGGTGAGGTCGCCCACGACCACGGCGGTCGCCGTGGACGGCCGTACGTGGGCGTCGAAGAAGGCACGCACGGCCGCCGAGTCGATCCGCTCCACCGTCTCCTCGGTGCCCTGGCGCGGACGCGACATCCGCGACGTGGCCGGGAAGAGCTCCTTGGAGAGCTGCTTGGCGGCACGCCGGGCCGGATTGGCCTGCTCGTGCGGGATCTCGTCGAGCCGGTTGCTCACCAGCCGCTCGATCTCGCTGTCGGCGAAGGCGGGCGCCCGCAGCGCCTCGGCGACCAGCCCCAGTGCCTTGGCCAGCCGGGAGGCCGGAACCTCCAGGGAGACCCGGACGCCCGGGTGGTCGGCGTGCGCGTCGAGGGTGGCGCCGCAGCGCTCCAGCTCGGCGGCGAACTCCTCGGCGGTGTGCTTGTCGGTGCCCTCGGACAGCGCCCGCGACATGATCGTGGCCACGCCGTCCAGACCCTCGGGCTCGGCGTCCAGCGGAGCGTCGAGGAAGATCTCGACCGCCACGACCTGCTGGCCGGGGCGGTGGCAGCGCAGCACCGTGAGGCCGTTGGGCAGGGCGCCGCGATCCGGCGCGGGGAAGGCCCAGGGCCGGGCGGTGCCGGGGGCCGGCTGCGGGTGGTACTGCATCGAAACTCCAGTCGCGGCAGCGTCGGTCACTTGCCCGCTCCTTCGTGCGCGTCGGTGTCGTCGGCGTCGGTCTCGTCGGTGTCCGCCGCGTCCGCGGGCTCGGCCGATTCGACCGGCTCGTAGACCAGCACCGCCCGGTTGTCGGGGCGCAGCTGGGCCTTGGCGACGGCCTGGACCTCCTCCGCGGTGACGTCGAGCACCCGCCGCACGGCGGTCAGGGCAAGCTGCGGGTCACCGAACAGCACGGCGAACCGGCACAGTTCGTCGGCGCGGCCTGCGACCGTGCCGAGCCGGTCCAGCCACTCGCGCTCCAACTGGGCCTGCGCACGCTCCATTTCCTCGGGCGTGGGACCCTCGGCGGCGAACCGGGCGAGCTCCTCGTCGACCGCGGCCTCGATCTCCGGCACCTCCACGCCGCCTGACGTCTTGACGTCCAGCCAGCCGAGCGAGGGCGCGCCGGCCAGCCGCAGCAGCCCGAATCCGGCCGCCACGGCCGTGCGGTCGCGGCGGACCAGGCGGTTGTGCAGCCGCGAGGACTCGCCGCCGCCGAGCACGGTCAGCGCGAGGTCCGCCGCGTCGCACGCGCGGGTGCCGTCGTGCGGCAGCCGGTAGGCGGCCATCAGCGCCCGCGCCGGGACCTCCTCGTGCACCTCCTCGCGCAGCTGCTCGCCGATGATCTCGGGGAGCGTGCCGTCGCGCGGCGGCTGCTTGCCGTCGTGGGACGGGATGGAGCCGAAGTACTTCTCGACCCAGGCGAGGGTCTGCTCGGGGTCGATGTCGCCGACGACCGAGAGCACCGCGTTGTTGGGCGCGTAGTACGTACGGAAGAAGGTGCGGGCGTCCTCGAGCGTCGCGGCGTCCAGGTCGGCCATCGAGCCGATCGGGGTGTGGTGGTACGGGTGGCCCTCGGGGTAGGCCAGCGCCGTCAGCTTCTCGAACGCCGTGCCGTACGGGACGTTGTCGTAGCGCTGGCGGCGCTCGTTCTTGACGACGTCGCGCTGGTTCTCCATGGACTCCTCGTCGAGCGCGGCGAGCAGCGAGCCCATGCGGTCGGCCTCAAGCCAGAGGGCCAGCTCCAGCTGGTGCGTGGGCATGGTCTCGAAGTAGTTGGTGCGCTCGAAGCTGGTGGTGCCGTTGAGTGAACCGCCGGCCCCCTGCACCAGCTCGAAGTGGCCGTTCCCCTTGACCTGGCCGGAGCCCTGGAACATCAGGTGCTCGAAGAGGTGAGCCAGGCCGGTGCGCCCCTCGACCTCGTGGCGCGAACCGACGTCGTACCAGAGGCAGACCGCGGCGACCGGGGTCAGATGGTCCTCGGAGAGCACCACGCGCAGGCCGTTGGCCAGGCGGTGCTCGGTCGCTGTCAAGCCGCCGGAGCCGGCCTGAGCGGTGGCCGTGTGACCCATGGGCATGTACGTCCCTTCGATCGCGATACTGGATTTCCTGCGAGACCTGCCACTTTAAGCAAGCGGACGGACACCTGGCGAAGTTCCCGTACGGCGGAAGTTCGCGTGAAAGGGGGGCGCGCGCCCCGCGCGACCGGTCGGAAAACCGCCCCGGCCGGGGCCGGGAACGCCCTTTGGGACGGGTCGAGGTCGGCGATGTCAGCGCGGCGGTCCACAATGGTCCGCGTCAGAACCTGAGGTTGCCCGAACAGAATCCGTGAAGGAGTCGCAGCAGCGATGGCCCGCCGCAGCACGAAGACCCCGCCGCCGGACGACTTCGAGGAGAAGATCCTTGACATCGACGTCGTCGACGAAATGCAGGGCTCCTTCCTCGAGTACGCGTACTCGGTGATCTACTCGCGGGCCCTGCCCGACGCCCGCGACGGCATGAAGCCGGTGCACCGCCGCATCGTGTACCAGATGAACGAGATGGGCCTGCGCCCCGACCGGGGCTTCGTGAAGTGCGCCCGTGTCGTCGGCGAGGTCATGGGCAAGTTGCACCCGCACGGGGACGCGTCGATCTACGACGCGCTGGTCCGTCTGGCGCAGCCGTTCTCCATGCGCCTCCCCCTGGTCGACGGCCACGGCAACTTCGGCTCGCTCGGAAACGACGACCCGCCGGCCGCCATGCGGTACACCGAATGCCGGATGGCCGACGCGACGTCACTGATGACGGAGTCGATCGACGAGGACACCGTCGCTTTCCAGTCGAATTACGACGGCCAGGAGACGGAACCGACCGTTCTCCCCGCCGCGTACCCGAACCTCCTGGTCAACGGGTCGTCCGGGATCGCGGTCGGCATGGCGACGAACATGCCGCCGCACAATCTGGGCGAGGTCATCGCCGCCGCCCGTCATCTCATCAAGCATCCGGGCGCGGACCTGGAGACCCTGATGCGGTTCGTGCCGGGTCCCGATCTGCCCACCGGTGGCCGGATCGTGGGCCTGGGCGGCATCAAGGACGCGTACGCCCGCGGGCGCGGCACGTTCAAGATCCGCGCGACCGTCTCGGTGGAGAACGTGACGGCCCGCCGCAAGGGTCTGGTCGTCACCGAACTGCCCTTCAGCGTCGGTCCGGAGAAGGTGATCGCCAAGATCAAGGATCTGGTCTCGGCGAAGAAGCTCCAGGGCATCGCGGACGTGAAGGACCTGACCGACCGCGAGCACGGCCTTCGCCTGGTCATCGAGGTGAAGAACGGCTTCGTGCCGGAGGCCGTTCTGGAGCAGCTCTACAAGCTCACGCCGATGGAGGAGTCCTTCGGCATCAACAATGTGGCGCTGGTCGACGGACAGCCGCTCACCCTGGGGCTCAAGGAGCTCCTGGAGGTCTATCTCGACCACCGCTTCGACGTGGTGCGCCGGCGCAGCGAGTTCCGCCGGGGCAAGCGCCGCGACCGGCTGCATCTGGTCGAGGGCCTGCTCGTCGCGCTGATCGACATCGACGAGGTCATCCGGATCATCCGGTCCAGTGACAATTCGGCGCAGGCGAAGGAGTCGCTCATCGAGCGCTTCTCGCTGAGCGAGATCCAGACGCAGTACATCCTGGACACCCCGCTGCGCCGGCTGACCCGGTTCGACCGGATCGAGCTGGAGAGCGAGCGGGACCGGCTCAACGGCGAGATCGACGAGCTGACCGCCATCCTCGAATCGGACACCGAGCTGCGCAAGCTCGTCTCCACCGAACTGGCGGCGGTCGCCAAGAAGTTCGGCACCGACCGGCGTACGGTGCTGCTGGAGTCGGCCGGTGCGCAGGTCGCCTCGGTGCCGCTGGAGGTCGCGGACGACCCGTGCCGGGTGCTGCTGTCCTCGACCGGCCTGCTGGCCCGCACCGCCAACGACGAGCCGATCGTGTTCGCCGAGGACGCCAAGCGTGCCAAGCACGATGTGATCGTGTCGGCCGTGCCCGCGACAGCCCGCGGCGATGTGGGCGTGGTGACGTCGACGGGCCGGCTGCTGCGGCTCGCGGTGATCGATCTGCCCCAGCTGCCGGACACCCACGCGGCGCCCAATCTGTCGGGCGGGGCGATGGTCGCCGAGTTCCTCACGCTGGAGAGCGACGAGTCCGTCGTCTGCCTCAGCACGCTCGACGAGGCCTCCCCCGGCCTGGCGATCGGCACCCTCCAGGGGGTCGTCAAGCGGGTGGTGCCGGACTACCCGGCCAACAAGGACGAGCTGGAGGTCATCGCCCTCAAGGACGGTGACCGGATCGTCGGCGCCGCCGAACTGCGGACCGGCGAGGAGGACCTGGTCTTCATCACCTCCGATGCGCAGCTGCTGCGCTATCCGGCGGCGCAGGTGCGGCCGCAGGGCCGGCCCGCCGGTGGCATGGCCGGGGTCAAGCTCACCGGGGACGCCGAGGTGATCTCGTTCACCGTGGTGGATCCGGCGGCGGACGCGGTGGTGTTCACGGTCGCGGGCTCGCACGGCACGCTGGACGACTCGGTGCTGACGTGCAAGCTCACCCCCTTCGACCAGTACCCGCGCAAGGGCCGGGCCACCGGTGGGGTGCGCTGCCAGCGCTTCCTCAAGGGCGAGGACGTCCTGGTGTTCGGCTGGGCCGGTGAGACGCCCGCCCGCGCCGCGCAGCAGAACGGCACGCCGAGCGAGCTGCCCGAGCCCGATCCGCGGCGCGACGGTTCGGGGACGCCGCTGGCCAAGCCGGTCGCGGTGGTCGCAGGCCCGGTGTAGCCGGTCGTCCGGGCGGGGCGTGGCGGCGCGCTACGCCTCGTCGGCTGCGTCGCGCCACGCGTCGTCGCCGGGCCGTTGTACGTACCGCAGGACGCCCCACATGCTTCGCTCATGTGCGGCGTCCTGCGGCGCGTCCGGGCCCGGTGCGGCGCTCTCGCGGCAGTCGGCCAGCTCCTTGCCCAGGGCCTCCGGAGCGAGTCCCGAGCCGATCAGCACCAGCTGGGTCCGGCGCGGTTCGTCGCGCTTCCAGGGCTGTGGGTCGAACCGCAGGAACCTGCCGACCGCGTGCAGGGCGTACTTATTGGCCCGGTCGCCCACGCCGAAGTCGACGAACCCCTTGATCCGGTAGAGGCCCTGCGGCCGGGAGTCGAGGAACTCCATCAGACGGCGGGGGTTCATGGGCACGTCCGCGCTGAAGGACACGCTGTCGTACGCGGCGTGGAGGTGGCGCGCGTGCCCGTCGTCGCCCTCGTCCCGCTCCTCCCTGAGCAGATCCTCGAAGGTGAGCTGACGCGCCTTCTCCTCACTGTCCGGCCGCAGCGCCGGGTCGAAGAGCAGCTCGGGGTCGATGCGTCCGTACGTGGCGCAGATGACGGCCGCCGCACCGCCGGCGGATTCACCCGTGCCGGCGATGACGTCCTGGATACGGGTCCGCTCCGCGTTCTGGACCCGGTCGGTCTTGTTCAGCACGACGAGGTCGGCGACGGCGAGATGGCGGTCGATCTCCGGATGGCGTTCCCGGGTGGCGTCGAACTCGGCGGCGTCGACGACCTCCACCAGTCCCCCGTACACGATGTGCGGGTTTTCGCTGGCCAGGAGCATCCGCACGAGTTCCTGCGGTTCGGCCAGTCCGCTCGCCTCGATGACGATCACGTCGAGACGGGCGGCGGGGCCGGTCAGCGTCTCCAGGAAGGTGTCGAGCTCGCTCGCGTCGACCGCGCAGCACAGGCACCCGTTGCCCAGCGAGACCGTGGAGCCGACCTGCCCCGAGACCGTCATGGCGTCGATCTCGATGGAGCCGAAGTCGTTGACGATCACTCCGATCCGGTTCCCGGCGCGGTTGCGGAGGAGGTGGTTCAGCAGCGTCGTCTTGCCCGATCCCAGGAACCCCGCAAGGACGACGACCGGGATCTGCTGCCTGCGGGGCGGGGACGACGGCTTCAACGGAGACCTCTCTCGGGGACCTCAGGGCACGGGGACCGGCTGCGGCGGGGGCGTACCGACGTAACGGGCCGCCGGGCGGATGATCTTCGAGTCCTCCGCCTGCTCCAGGATATTGGCGCTCCAGCCGACCACCCTCGCCGCGCAGAACGTCGGCGTGAACATCTCGCGCGGCAGCCCGCACAGCTCCATGACGACTCCGGCGTAGAACTCCACGTTGGTGTGCAGCTCCCGGCCCGGCTTGAGCTCGGCGAGGATCGCCTCGACCTGGCGCTCGACCTCGACGGCGAAGTCGACGAGCGGGCCGCCGAAGCCCTGGGCGATGCCCCGCAGCAGCCGTGAGCGGGGGTCCTCGGTGCGGTAGACGGGGTGTCCGAAGCCCATGATCCGCTCGCCCGCGCGTACGCGTTCGCGGATCCAGCCGTCGATGCGGTCGGGGGTGCCGATGGCGTCCAGGGTGTCGAGTGCCCGGCTGGGAGCTCCGCCGTGCAGCGGTCCGGAGAGCGCGCCGACGGCCGCCACCAGGCAGGCCGCCACATCGGCACCCGTGGAGGCGACGACGCGGCCGGTGAACGTCGAGGCGTTGAACCCGTGGTCGACGGTGGAGATCAGATACTGCTCCACGGCCCTGACGCGTGCGTCGTCCGGTACGGAGCCGGTGAGCATGTAGAGGTAGTTGGCCGCGTGGGGCAGGTCGTCGCGCGGCTCGACCGGTTCGAGGCCCCGGCCGAGCCGGTGCAGGGCGGTGAGCACGGTGGGGACGGCGGCGCAGGCGGCCAGTGCGTCGGCGCGGCGCCGGTCGGCGTCCAGGTCGTACACCGGCCGGAAGCCGGCCGAGGCGCCGAGGAGCGAGAGGGCGGTGCGCAGACCGGCCAGGGGTCCGGAGGCGCCGCCGGCGCGCGCTATGGCGGGCAGGGCTTCGCGCACCTCGGCGGGCAGCCGGCGCAGGGCGGCGGTGCGGGTGGCGAATTCGGCACGGGCCTCGGCGTCGGGCAGTGTGCCCTCGGTCATCAGGTACCAGACGTCCTCGAAGCTGCGGGTCCGTGCCAGTTCGATCGCCGAGTACTGCCGGTAGTGGTAAAAGCCCTCACGTCCTCGGACGTCCCCGAGGGCCGTGTCGGTGACGACGACGCCCGCGAGTCCTCGGGGTACGTCGAGCGGGGTTCCGCTGGTCATGGTCGGCATCTCTTCCTCCGTGGGCGTCCCTGCCGGGCTTGCTGATATTGATTTCGACCATCCACGATTGATATCAATCCTGTCAACATTGATTTAATCAATATGGATACGGTGGGCGGCATGAAGGATCAAGCAGCGCCCGGCGGCGGTACGGAGGCGACCTCGCCACGGCGGCTCAGCACCCGGGAGGCGGCCGAGCGCCTCGGCGTGAAGCCCGAGACGGTGTACGCGTATGTCAGCCGGGGCCAGCTGAGCAGCAGCCGCGCCCCGGGCGGACGCGGCAGCACGTTCGACGCCGCGGAGATCGACGCGCTGGCCCGGCGCACCGGCCGCAGGACCCCCGCCCCCGCCCCCGGCGACCTGGTCTTCCGCACCGGCATCACGCTGATCGAGGACGACCGCTACTACTTCCGCGGCGTCGATGCGACCGAGCTGGCCCGGCGGTACGCCTACGAGGAGGTCGGCGAGTGGCTCTGGACCGGCGAGCTGCGGCCCGGCATCCGGTTCACGGCACCGGCCGAGGCGCTGGCCGCGGCGCGCCGGGCGGTCGACGCGCTGCCCGCGCACAGCGGCTCGACGGACCGGTTGCGCGTGGCGGTGGTCGCCGCGGCGACCACCGATCCGCTCCGCTTCGACCTCTCGCGCGAGGCGGTGCTCGCCGCGGCGCGGGGCCTCGTTCCGACCCTGGTCGGTGCGCTGCCCATGGCCGCGGACGCACCGTCGGCGGCCGAGGGTGCGCCGGACGCGAGCGGCGCCGGACTGGCCCGGCAGCTGTGGCCGAAGCTCACCGCCCGCCCGGCCGACGAGCCGTCGGTCGCCGTGCTGGACACCGCCCTCGCCCTGCTGATCGATCATGATCTCGCGGCGTCGACACTGGCCGCCAGGGTCGCCGCCTCCGCCCATGCCCATCCGTACGCGGTGGTCTCCGCCGGGCTCGGAGTCCTGGAGGGCCCGCTGCACGGGGCGGCGAGCGGGCTGGCGCACCGGATGCTGACCGAGGTCCTGGAGCGGGGCTCCGCGGCCCCGGTGGTCGCCGACCATCTCCGTACCGGACGCAGGGTGCCCGGACTCGGCCACCGCCTCTACACCTCGGAGGATCCACGGGCGCGGACGCTGTTCGCCCTGCTCGCCCAGATGCCGCAGGCGGCCGGGGCGCTCGCCGCGGCACGCGACGTGGTCACCACAATGGCCCGGCACGCGCCCCTGCACGCCAATGTCGATCTGGCGCTCGCCGTGCTCTCGGTCTCCTGCGGTATGCCGGCGGAGGCCGGTGAGACGGTGTTCGCGGTGTCCCGCACGGCCGGCTGGATCGCCCATGCCCTGGAGGAGTACGGGGAGCGGCCGCTACGGATGCGCCCCAGCGGCCAGTACGGCGGCCCCCGTCCCCCGCAACCGCTGCCCGTTCCCTCGGGCGAACCATCGCAATAGCCGCGCGGTGGCGGGCTGGACCGGTCCTGCCCGCCGGGCCCGCTCACGCACCGGGCGAAGCGAGGGAATTTCGGAAAGCGCCGGAATGCCCTTTACCGTTCATACGATGAGCGCTCCACCGCCCACCACCAGGAGAGGACGCCGGTTCGGCTGGCCGCAGCGGGTCTTCTCCCAGGTCCTGCTGATGCAGCTGGCCATCGCCACCGGCGTCACCGTGCTCGCCACCGGTCTCTTCCTGGCCCCGCTCAGCGCCCAGCTCGACGACCAGGCGATGCGCCGCGCCCTGGCCATCGCGCAGAGCACGGCGGCCGAGCCGCACCTCACCGAGTCGCTGCTCACCACGGCCCCGTCCCCCACCGGACCCGTGCAGTCCGCGGCCGAGCGGGTCAGACGGGCCACCGGGGCCGAGTACGTCGTCGTCATGGACCGGCGCGGGGTGCGCTGGTCGCACCCCGACGCAGACGAGATCGGCAGGGTCGTCTCCACCGACCCGAGCGACGCGCTCGCGGGCCGGAACGTCATGGAGATCGACAGCGGGACGCTCGGCCGCTCGGCCCGTGGGAAGGTGCCGCTGCGCGACGAGGCGCAGCACATCGTGGGCGCCGTCTCCGTCGGCATCGCGTACGACAGTGTCCGCGCCCGGCTCCTCGCCGCGATTCCCGGGCTGTTCGCCTACGCGGGCGGGGCGCTCGCCGTCGGCGCGCTGGCCGCCTATCTGATCTCCCGACGCCTTCAGCGGCAGACCCACGATCTCGCGTTCTCCGACATCTCCGCGCTGCTGACCGAGCGCGAGGCGATGCTGCACAGCATCAGGGAAGGAGTCGTCGCACTTGACCGGACGGGCAGGATCCGATTGCTGAACGACGAGGCACAGCGGCTGCTCGGGCTCGGCCCCGACGCTGCGGGCCGCCCGCTGGACGCCGTGCTCGGCGCGGGCCGGACGGCCGACGTACTGGCGGGGCGGGTACTCGGCGACGATCTGTTGACGGTGCAGGGCACCCGGGTCCTGCTCGCCAACCGGATGCCGACCGACGACGGCGGCGCCGTCGCCACCCTCCGCGACCGCACCGAACTCGAACACCTCGGCCGCGAACTCGACTCCACACGCGGCCTGATCGACGCGCTGCGGGCTCAGGACCACGAGCACGCCAACCGGATGCACACGCTCCTGGGGCTCCTGGAACTGGACATGCACGAGGACGCCATGGAGTACGTCACCGAGATCGTGGGCGTCCAGCGGTCGACCGCCGAGCAAGTCACCGAGAAGGTGCACGATCCACTGCTGGCAGCGCTCCTGGTCGGCAAGACGACGGTGGCGGCGGAGCGCGGTGTCGCACTGCGCATGGCACCGGGGACGCTGCTCCCGGACCGGCTGGTGGACCCGCGCGGGCTGGTCACGGTCGTCGGCAACCTCGTGGACAACGCACTGGACGCGGCCGCCGGAGCGGACGGCACCCTGGTCGAGGTGGGCCTGCGCGCCGAAGCCCGTACGGTGGTGCTCCGGGTCCGCGACAGCGGCCCCGGGGTTCCGGCCGGGCAGCGCGAATCGATCTTCACGGAGGGCTGGTCGACGAAGGAGATCCCGGCGCACGGCAAGCGCGGCCTGGGCCTCGCCCTGGTGCGGCGGCTGGCGGAACGGCAGGGTGGTGGTGTCACCGTCGACGGGGCCGCGGACGGCGGCGCCGAATTCACGGTCGTCCTGCCGGAGGCCCTTGCCGCCCCGGAGCTGACGGAACCGGAAACGACGGAATCCGAAACGGCCGGCGCCTGGGCCTCGGGGACCGGACCGGACATGACCGAATCGAATACCGGCATCGCGGGAGAAGCTCAGTGATCGAGGTCCTGGTCGTGGACGACGACATCCGGGTCGCGAAGGTCAACGCGGCCTATGTCTCCAGGGTGCCGGGATTCCGGGTGACCGCCCAGGCGCACTCCGCCGCCGAAGCCCTCGCCACGATCGAGAGTCGGCGCGTGGACCTGGTGCTGCTGGACCACTACATGCCCGACCGCAACGGTCTGGCTCTGGTGCGGGAGCTGCGCAGGCTCGGCCATCACACCGATGTGATCATGGTGACGGCGGCGCGCGATGTCGCCACCGTGCAGGAGGCCATGCGGTACGGCGCCCTGCAGTACCTGGTCAAGCCGTTCGCGTACGCGGGACTGCGCACCAAACTGGAAGCGTACGCGGCGCTGCGCCACACGCTGGAACGCGGCGGCGAGGCCGAACAGGGTGAGGTGGACCGGCTCTTCGGCGCCCTGTGGGCGGCGGGCGAATCCGATCTGCCCAAGGGGCACTCGCCGACGACGGCGGAACTGGTCCGCCAGGCGCTCCGCAGCGCGGACGGGCCGCTCTCCGCGCAGGAGATCGCGGAGAGCGCCGGCATGAGCAGGCAGACGGCCCAGCGCTATCTGAAGCTGCTGGAAAGGACCGGCAGGGTGCGGCTGACGCTGCGGTACGGCGAGACGGGCCGCCCGGAACACCGCTACACCTGGTCCATCGGCGGGCAGACCTGACCGGTCCCGTCCATAGGCTGCGGGCCCGGGACGCGGCAGCGTGGGATGCGGTGGCGCGGTGGGGCTACACCGCGCCCGCTCCGGTCAGCGCGCGGACCTCGGTCTCCGCGTGCTTGGCCTCGTCGGGCGGATCGGCCGAGGTGACCGTACCGACCCAGCCGGCCAGGAAGCCCAGCGGGATGGAGACCAGTCCGGGGTTCTCCAGCGGAAAGAGCTGGAAGTCGACGCCGGGGAAGAGCGAGGCGGGGCTGCCGGAGACCACCGGGGAGAGCAGCACCAGCAGCACGGCCGGAATCAGCCCGCCATAGACGGACCAGACCGCTCCCCGGGTCGTGAAGTTCCGCCAGAACAGGGAGTAAAGCAGCACCGGAAGGTTGGCCGAGGCCGCGACGGCGAAGGCGAGCCCCACCAGGAACGCCACGTTCAGGTCCTGGGCGATCAGACCGAGTCCGATGGCGGCCGCCCCGATCGCGGCCGCGGCCACTCTGGCCACGGCGACCTCGCTGTACTGCCTGGAGCCCGGACGCCTGAGGGAGGCGTAGAGGTCATGGGCCACGGAGGCGGACGAGGCGAGCGTGATCCCCGCGACGACCGCGAGAATGGTCGCGAAGGCGACTGCGGCGACCACGGCGAACAGGATCGCGCCTCCGGTGGACCCCTCGCCGCCGCCGAGCTCCATGGCCAGCAGCGGGATCGCCGTGTTGCCCGCGGCGTTGGACGCCCGCACATCGGCCGAACCGACCAGGGCCGCCGCCCCGAATCCGAGCACGATCGTCATCAGGTAGAAGCTGCCGATGAGCCCGATCGACCAGACGACCGAACGGCGGGCCGCGCGGGCGGTGGGCACGGTGTAGAACCGCGACAGGATGTGCGGCAGCCCGGCGGTGCCGAGCACCAGGGCCAGCCCCAGGCTGATGAAGTCGATGCGCGCGGTCCACGTACCGCCGTACCGGAGGCCCGGCGCGAGGAACCGGCTTCCGTGCCCGCTCCGTTCGGCGGCGGAGTCGAGCAGGGCGTTGAAGTCGCCGTGGAAGCGGACCAGGACGAGAACGGTGAGCACGACCGCGCCCGCCGTCAGCAGCACGGCCTTGACGATCTGGATCCAGGTGGTGGCGCGCATCCCGCCGAGCGACACATAGATCACCATGAGCGCGCCGACGCCGATCACGGTCCAGGAGCGGGCGGCGCCGCTCGTTCCGCCGAGCAGCAGGGCGACGAGACTGCCCGCGCCCACCATCTGTGCCACCAGATAGAGCACGGAGACGGTGACGGACGACGTGCCCGCCGCGATCCGGACCGGCCGCTCGGCCATCCGCGCGGCCACCACGTCGGCGAGCGTGAACCGGCCGCAGTTGCGTACCAGTTCGGCCACCAGCAGCAGGACGACGAGCCAGGCGACGAGGAATCCGACCGAGTAGAGCATGCCGTCGTAGCCGAAGAGGGCGATCAGACCGGAGACGCCGAGGAACGACGCGGCCGACATGTAGTCGCCGGCGATGGCGAAACCGTTCTCCATGGAGGAGAACAGACGGCCGCCCGCGTAGAACTCCTCGGCCGAACCGTGGCGGTTGCGGCTCACCCAGGTGGTGATGGCGAGCGTCACCGCGATGAAGGCGCTGAACAGCAGGAGCGCCAGCGTCTGATGGTTGCCGTTCAACGCCCGACCCCCCGCGTCATCTCCTGCGTATCCCACCGCAGTTCGAGTGCGGCCCGGTCCCTGCGCAGCCGTGCGTGGCGGGCGTACGCCCCGGTGAGGAGGAAGGTCGTGAGGAACTGCCCGAGCCCCGCGACCATCGCCACATTGACCGCCCCCGCCACCGGGCGGGCCATCAGTCCGGGCGCGGTGACCGCGGCGACGACATAGACGAGGTACCAGACGCCGAAGGCGAGACTGGCGGGGACGACGAACCGCCGGTACCTGCGGCGCACCTCCTGGAACGCCTCGCTGCGCTGCACTTCCAGATAGATGTCGGCCGCGCTGTGGCCGCGCCGCGGGTCCGCGGGCCCGGGTGGTCCGGCGGGAGCGAAGCTCCCCGTAGCGTCCGGCTCGCCCCGTCCGGAGGCCGACGTGTCGTACCACGGGTCATCGAGTCGCATCGCTGCGGCCTCGCGCCCTGCTTCCTTCTCCACGGAACAACTCCCCTTGTCCACGGACCACTTCGGCCGTGTACCCAAGAATGGGCAGATCGGGAAGATCGCGGGCGCCCCATGTGCCGGTCTTCACCTCTTCAGGTGACGGACGAACCGGGCGGTTGTGCGAGGCCCCGAACGTACGCGTAGCGAACGGCCTGTGCCCGGTCACGCACTCCGGCCTTGGCGAAGAGATTGTTGATGTGGCTCTTCACGGTCGCCTGCGAGATGTGCAGTCCGCGGGCGATCTCCAGATTGGACAGGCCCTCCGCGATCAGCACCAGCACTTCCAGTTCACGTGGTGTCAGGCCGTCGGGCAGCTCAGCCTCGGGCTCCGGTGAGGGCAGCGGCGGGTCCGTGGTCACACGCTCCAGCAGACGGCGCTGCACGCTCGGCGACAGTCCTGCTTCGCCGGACAGCACGGCCTGGATGGCCCGCACGATCTCCTCGCCCCCGGCGTCCTTGGTGAGGTAGCCGCGGGCTCCGGCCTGCAGCGCGGGGAAGAGCGAGTCGTCGTCCGCGAAGGTCGTGAGCACCACCACCTGGGTCCCCGGGTGGTCCCTGCGGATCCGCCGGGTCGCCTCCGCCCCGTCGCACCGGGGCATCCGCAGATCCATCAGCACGACATCGGGGGACAGCTCGGCCACGAGCGCCACGGCCTCCTCGCCGTCCTTCGCGGATCCGACCACCTCGATTCCGGGCAGCAGCCCCAGCAGCATCACGATCCCTTCGCGCACCACCGACTGGTCGTCGGCGACCACGACCCGCGCGTTCACGCGGGCACCCGCAGACTCACCACGAAACCCTCCTCACCGGGGCCGGCCTCCAGCGTCCCGCCCATCAGCTCGGCCCGTTCCCTCATCCCCAGCAGACCGTATCCGGAGCCACTCCCGGACAGGGCGCCCTCGGGCCTGTGTCCACCCGAATCCCTGACCTCCAGGGCCACTTCGTCCGGCAGATACTCCAGCCGTACGAGCACCCTGGCCCCCGGTGCGTGCTTGCGCACATTGGTCAGGGCCTCCTGCGCCACCCTCCGGACGGTCTGCGACGCCTCGGCGGTCAGCGTCCGCCGCTCACCCACCACACTGACCTGTGCCGGCTCCACGGCCACCAGCTGCCGCAGGAAGTCCTCCACGGGAGAGACCTCACCCCTGAGCGCGGAGAGAGCCTGACGGGTCTCCGCGAGCCCCTCACGCGCCATGGAGCGCGCTGCCACGACCCGCTCCAGCACCCGGTCCCGGAACTCCCCCGCGGGCTCCCGCTCGATCAGCAGCCGCGCCGCCTCCAGATGCACCATCTGGGCGGAGAGGCTGTGGGCGAGCACATCATGGATCTCCCGCGCGATCCTGGCCCGCTCGTCCAGCGCGGCCGTCTCGGCCTCCGCCTCCCGGGCCGCCCGCTCCTGCGCGAGGAGCCGCTGGGCGTTGCCCCGTGCCTCGGCGTCGAGCCGGAGCACGTAGCCCGCCAGCGAGAGCCCGGCCGTGGACATGGCGGTGGAGAGCCAGCCGCCGGTGTTGACGGCCGCGTAGGCGCCGAATGCGACGGCTGTCGCCGGGAGACCCGCCGCGAGCGGCAACCGCTCCAGCGCGGTGACCGCGCAGCCGCCCCACAGGATCAGCGCGAGCAGATCGGCACCGGCCTGCTGCGCCCCGAGCGCCGTCACCATCAACAGCGTCAGCAGTCCGAGCGACGGCCACAGCCGGTGCTCCAGACTGGTCCGGAAGAAGGCCCACGCGGCGAACGCGCACCCCAGTACGCCCAGCAGCCCGAGCGCGACCCCCCAGGGCCCGAACCGTCCACCGCTGAACGTGCCCCAGAGCATGGCGGTGAGCAGCCCCACCCGGACGGACCAGGTGAGCACCCTGCGCGGACGGGTGCGGGCCGCCCTCGTCAGGGCTTCTCGGGTCGGCCAACTGGTCCAGGTCGTACGCGTCACACGCGGTCCTTCCACGCCGGTCGCGGCGTCGTCCCCCCGGCGGAGCCACCGTACGCCGGAGCCATCCGCCCTGCCCGCCACATCAGGGCACCGCCGCGCGCCGCCAGCGTGACCGCGAGGGCCGACAGCAGGGCCGGGGTGCCCTGGTCCATGCCCATCAGCGCGGCGGCCCCGTAGAGGGCCGCCCGCAGCACCAGTCCCCCGATCCAGACGAAGACGGTGGCCCTGGTGCCCTTGCTCCACAGCGAGCCGTCCGCCTCGCGCCACAACCGGGTGGTCCAGCCCCAGGCGACGCCCGTCACGAGCCCCACCACCAGCTCCGCGCCCAGGACCGCCATGGACAACGCGGTGTGATGCGGGTCCACCAGTCCGGGCTCGCGCAGCGACAGGACGAGGAGGATGCCCGGCAGGATCCACCAGCGCCGGTCGTCCGAGATCTGTCGTGCCGAGCACTGGCGCACGACGACGACAGCGATCACTGCGCCGATCACCAGAATGTTGACGAGCCCTGACATGGCGGCCTCCGGGGTGCGGGAAGGTTGAACGCCTTCGACGCTACGGAAACGGCCGGGTCAGGGGCATCGGCTCAGGGGTTGACCGTGGGTGGAGAAGCCGTCTCCACCCGTGGGTGGAGACGGCTCCGCTCAGACATGGTGAGTGCGTCGGCTCACACGTCGAATCGATGCACGCGTCGGCTCAGACGTCGATGCGCGAACGGTCCAGAGTGGCGGCGGAGCTGGTGATGAACTCCTTGCGCGGCGCCACCTCATTGCCCATCAGCAGATCGAAGACCTGCTCGGACGCTTCCAGGTCTCCGATGTTGATCCTCCGCAGGGTGCGGTGGCGCGGATCCATCGTGGTCTCCGCCAACTGGTCGGCGTCCATCTCGCCCAGGCCCTTGTAGCGCTGGATCGAGTCCTTGTACCGGACGTTCTTCCGCTGTAGTTCCAGCAGCCGCTGGCGCAACTCGTTGTCCGAGTACGTGTAGATGTACTTGTCCTGGCCCTTCTTCGGCTGGACCAGCTCGATCCGGTGGAGCGGGGGCACCGCGGCGAAGACCCGTCCCGCCTCGACCATGGGACGCATGTACCGCTGGAAGAGCGTCAGCAGCAGGACCCGGATGTGCGCGCCGTCGACATCGGCGTCCACCAGCAGGACGATCTTCCCGTAGCGAGCGGCGTCGATGTCGAAGGTCCGCCCGGACCCGGCTCCTATGACCTGGATGATCGCGCCGCACTCGGCGTTCTTCAGCATGTCCGAGACTGACGCCTTCTGGACGTTGAGGATCTTTCCCCGGATCGGCAGCAGCGCCTGGAACTCGCTGTTCCGGGCGAGCTTCGCCGTACCGAGCGCGGAGTCGCCCTCGACGATGAAGAGTTCGCTGCGGTCCACGTCGTCGCTGCGGCAGTCGGCGAGCTTCGCCGGCAGCGAGGAGGACTCCAGCGCCGTCTTGCGACGCTGCGCGTCCTTGTGCTGACGGGCCGCGATGCGGGTCCGTGCGGCCGCGACGGCCTTGTCGAGGACCGCCCTGGCCTGGGCCTTAGCGTCGCGCTTCGTCGAGGTCAGGAACGCCTTGAGCTCCTTGGCCACGACATTGGCGACGATGCGGTTGGCCGCCGAGGTGCCGAGCACCTCCTTGGTCTGCCCCTCGAACTGCGGCTCGGCCAGCCGCACGGTGACCACGGCGGTGAGGCCCTCCAGAGCGTCGTCCTTGACGATGTCGTCCTCGGCGACGCGGAGCAGCTTGGCGGAACGCAGGGCCTCGTTGACCGTCTTGGTCACGGAGCGCTCGAATCCGGTCACATGCGTGCCACCCTTGGGGGTGGCGATGATGTTGACGAAGGACTTGAGATTGGTGTCGTATCCGGTGCCCCAGCGCAGGGCGATGTCGACCGTGAGCTCACGCGTGACCTCGGTCGCCGTCATGTGACCGCGCTCGTCCAGGACCGGCACGGTCTCCTTGAAGGTGCCCTGCCCGGTCAGGCGCAGGACGTCGCAGACCGCCTTGTCCTGAGCGAGGTACTCGCAGAATTCGCTGATCCCGCCGTCGAAGCGGAAGGTCTCCTCGGTCTTGCCCTCGCCGTCGAGCCCTCGTTCGTCACGGACGACGATCGTGAGGCCGGGAACAAGGAAGGCCGTCTGCCGCGCCCGCTGGTGGAGCGTCTCCAGGTTGAGCTTGGCGTCCTTGAGGAAGATCTGCCGGTCCGCCCAGTAACGCACCCTGGTGCCGGTGCGCGTCTTCGGTACCCGCTTGCCCTTGAGCAGGCCGTTGGCCGGGTCGAACGGGCTGTCCGGCCCCTGTTCGGTGAAGATTCCCGGAACCCCGCGCCGGAAGCTGATCGAGTGTGTCGCGCTGTTGCGGTCGACCTCGACGTCGAGCCGGGCGGAGAGCGCGTTGACGACGGAGGCACCGACGCCGTGCAGGCCGCCCGACGCGGCGTACGAGCCGCCGCCGAACTTTCCGCCGGCGTGCAGCTTGGTCATCACGACCTCGACGCCGGACAGGCCCGTCTTGGGCTCGACATCGACGGGGATGCCCCGCCCGTTGTCCCGGACCTCCACGGAGTTGTCGTCGTGGAGGATGACCTCGATGTGATCGCAGTAACCGCCCAGGGCCTCGTCGACGGAGTTGTCGATGATCTCCCAGAGGCAGTGCATGAGGCCGCGGCTGTCGGTGGACCCGATGTACATCCCGGGGCGCTTGCGAACCGCTTCGAGCCCCTCGAGTACGAGCAGATGCCGCGCGGTGTAGTTGGAACCGTCTCGGTCTGCTCCGGTCAGCAGCGCAGTGGACGGCACGGACGTATCGGCGGTCACGCGGTTCGCTCCTCGCTGAATTTCATTTGGGGCCCAGTGGGTAACGGGCTCGGCTTCGGTCGCCGCTGAGAGGGTACCGAGGCCTGGTAGAGCGGTTGTAACGCCACCCTTCGACAACGCTCACACTAGTCCAGCCTCGCATACACGTTCGATCCCTCGTAGGAGTGACGCGAACATCACGTTCCCTTCCACGCATGAACCATTTAGGCTCCGGGCACGTCCTCATAACAAACCGGCAAGCCAGCCGGGAGGATCCCACCAAGACAAGCAACGCGAAACCGTAGCGCTACGCAATACGGCACATTCGCCGCCAACCGGCAACAGACAGCCATCTTGAGAAGAAGTTTCGAAGAAAAGCCACGAGCGGGAACGTTTTCGGCCTGGTTGGATGTTGACCCTGGTACGACAGCTCGTCGAGCTAGAGAAGAGGCGACGTGACTACTGTTCTGACCCCCGCGAGCCCGCTGACCGCAGCAGACCGCTGTGACCGTTGCGGCGCCCAGGCATATCTGCGCGTCGTCCTGATCAGCGGCGGTGAACTGCTCTTCTGCGCCCACCACGGTCGCAAGTTCGAGCCGGAACTCAAGAAGATCGCCGCGGAAATACAGGATGAGACGGACCGGCTCACGGCTGTGCAGGCCCAAGCCGCCGAAGAGGAACAACACTGACACCTCGCATCCACGACGAGCAAGGGCCAGGTCCCGGACCTGCCGACGGGCGGCTCCCCAGAAGGGGAGCCGCCCGTTCTCGTACCCGCGGTGGTGTCGTTCAGCCGGTCTTCGGCATCCATCCGATCGCGGCGGAGATCCGCGTGTACACGCCGGGGCTGCCCGCCTGAGCGCAGCCGTTCCCCCAGGACACCAGCCCGATGAGCCGTCCACGGGCCACCAGCGGCCCGCCGCTGTCGCCCTGGCATGCGTCGTACCCGCCCAGCAGTTCGCCCGCGCAGAGCATCGTCGAGGCGTCGTACATGCCGTTCCTGCCGCCCGGGTAGGCCTGCGCACACGCGGTGTCCGACAGGACGCTCACTTTCGCGGACCGCAGCGACGACGCGTAGTCGCTGTTACCCGTCGTGTCACCCCACCCGTAGACGACGGCCTCGGTGCCCGGCGCGTACGCCGCGTCACCGGATTCGGCCATCGGAATCGCGCTCTTCGCGGGAAGCGCGTCGGCGAGGGTGAGCACGGCCAGGTCCCCCGCGTTCGTGGCAGGGTTGAACCCAGGATTGGTCCAGGTCTCGCGTACCGGAATCTCCTGGCCTCCGGTCCCGAGCAGGGCATCGCGGCCCGTGATGACCCGCAGATCGCGCACGCCGGCGACATCGACGCCGAGCGCCTCCCGGCTCAGGCAGTGCGCAGCGGTCAGCACCTTCTTCGGCGCCACGACGACACCGCCGCAGAACTGGCCGGCGCGCGCTTCTCCGAACCGGTCACGGCTGGACAGCGCCACGACCCAGGGGCTGTCCTTGACGTGTGCGGGCTGACCACCGATGACGATGCCGCCCTCGGCCGCCTGGGCGGAGGATCCGAGCGGTATGAGGGCTGTGGCGGCGACCAGGGCGAACGCCCCGGTCAGGGCGCGGAAGACAGTACGGGACATGCGTGCTCCTGACTCTGTGGTGAACCATTCCCACCCAGAGTCATCCCGCTGGTCGCCGACCGCACGCGTTGATAGGCCGAGGGCCCGGCTCCCCCTTCGGGGATCCGGGCCCTCGGTCCGTGTACTCCTGCGACCTAGTCGAGGTAGTCGCGCAGCACCTGCGAACGCGACGGGTGGCGCAGCTTCGACATGGTCTTCGACTCGATCTGACGGATGCGCTCACGCGTCACGCCGTAGACCTTGCCGATCTCGTCCAGGGTCTTCGGCTGGCCGTCGGTGAGACCGAAGCGCATCGAGACCACGCCCGCCTCGCGCTCGGAGAGCGTGTCGAGCACCGAGTGGAGCTGCTCCTGGAGGAGCGTGAAGCTGACCGCGTCGGCCGGAACGACCGCCTCGGAGTCCTCGATCAGGTCACCGAACTCGCTGTCCCCATCCTCACCCAGCGGGGTGTGGAGGGAGATCGGCTCACGACCGTACTTCTGGACCTCGATGACCTTCTCGGGGGTCATGTCGAGTTCCTTGGCCAGCTCCTCCGGGGTGGGCTCGCGGCCCAGATCCTGGAGCATCTGGCGCTGCACACGGGCGAGCTTGTTGATGACCTCGACCATGTGCACCGGGATACGGATGGTGCGGGCCTGGTCGGCCATGGCGCGGGTGATCGCCTGCCGGATCCACCAGGTGGCGTACGTGGAGAACTTGTAGCCCTTGGTGTAGTCGAACTTCTCGACCGCACGGATCAGACCCAGGTTGCCCTCCTGGATCAGGTCCAGGAAGAGCATGCCGCGGCCGGTGTAGCGCTTGGCCAGCGACACCACGAGACGGAGGTTGGCCTCCAGCAGGTGGTTCTTGGCGCGGCGGCCGTCCTCGGCGATGATCTCCAGCTCGCGCTTGAGCTTCGGAGCGAGCTTGTCGGAGTTGGCCAGCTTGTCCTCGGCGAACAGACCGGCCTCGATGCGCTTGGCGAGCTCGACCTCCTGCTCGGCGTTGAGGAGGGGAACCTTGCCGATCTGCTTGAGGTAGTCCTTGACCGGGTCGGCGGTGGCACCGGCGACGGCGACCTGCTGCGCGGGGGCGTCGTCCTCGTCGTCGTCGGAGAGGACGAAGCCCTTGTTCTCGCCCTCGCCCTCCTCTTCGTCGCCCTTGCCGACCTTTACTTCCTCGGCCGCCTCGTCGCCGTCGAGGAGCTCGTCGTCCTGCTTTCCGGACTTCTTCGTTGCTGTCTTCTTGGCCGCCGTCTTCTTCACGGCGGTCTTCTTGGCAGCCGTCTTCTTGGCTGCCGCCTTCTTCGCAGGGCCGGCCGCGGCAGCGTCGTCAGCCACCACGTCCACGGTCTCTGCCGACGGGGCGGCAGTGGCCGCGACCGTCCTGGTCACGGTCGTCTTGGCCGCGACGGTCTTGGTGGCGGTGCGCTTGACCGGGCTCTTCGCTGCGACGCTCTTGCGGGCACGTTTGGACGGCTCCGCGGCACTGACCATCAGCGTCACACCCTCTTCCTCGAGGATCTGGTTGAGGCTGCGCAGAACATTCTTCCACTGGGTTGGCGGAATCTGGTCAGCCTCGAAGGCCCGACGCACGTCATCGCCGGCGATCTGCCCATCAGCCTTTCCCCGCTCGATGAGCGCCATCACAGACTCGGACTCGGCGATCTCCGGCGGGAGCGTACGGGATGTGCTGGCCGACACGAACAACCTCTCGGAACGATGGAAACGGCTTCCGGCCCGGCCCCGAAAAGGGCTTGAGCCGACGACCGCCGGGCTGGGAATGTACCGGCGGCGCGGGTTTGGCCTCAGAACTGCACAGCGCACTGAACGGCTGCTGTATTCCTTCCGCGGCGGTCACCTCTTAAGTCATCGCACTGTCTCGAGGAGTGTTACGCCCAATCCGCGTGGCCCGAGTCACACCTCATTTGCGACGAACGTGACCAAGGGCGCAAAACCGTGCAGCCGTGTCGCC
Organism: Streptomyces sp. DvalAA-43; assembly: GCF_900091725.1. Classification (GTDB taxonomy): domain Bacteria; phylum Actinomycetota; class Actinomycetes; order Streptomycetales; family Streptomycetaceae; genus Streptomyces; species Streptomyces pulveraceus. The sequence continues at coordinate 133,344 of NZ_FMBW01000019.1, forward strand.
GGACCATGGCAGCCCGACGACACGCGGTTCGCACACCCCGGCCGTGCTGTGCTCAGTGCTCGCGGGGCGCGGGTACCACACGCTCCACCTCGGAGTGGACGACGAGCAGTTGGCGCATGGCGGCTTCGGCGCCCGCCGCGTCGCCGGACGCGAGGGCTTCGACGATCCGGGCGTGATGGCCGAGGGACGCCTCGCCGGGGCGGTCACAGCCCGTGACCGGGCCGCCCGATACCTGCAGTGCCGCGGAAACGATGCCGGAGAGGTGCTCCAGCATGCGGTTGCCCGCCGCCTGGATGAGCAGGGAGTGGAATTCCGCATCGGCCCGGGAGCAGGTGATGGCGTCCCCCTGCGTGACCGCGTGCCCCATGATCTCCACCATGTCGCCGAGGCGCTGCTGGATGTCCTCGCGGCCGTGGCCTGCGGCGAGACGCGCGGCCAGGGGCTCGATCGTCCACCGGAGCTCCCCGAGCTCGCGACGCTGGTCCTCACGCTGAGGACCGAAGGCGCGCCATTCGATGATGTCGGGATCCAGCAGGTTCCAGTCACTGACGGGGCGGACCCGGGTGCCCACGTTGGGACGGGCGCTGACCAGGCCCTTGGCTTCGAGAACACGCAGCGATTCGCGTACGACGGTGCGGGAGACCTCGAAACGTTGACCGATCTCCTCCGGCACGAGGGGGCGGTCGGCGCCCAGGTCGCCGGAAACGATCATCTGACCCAGCTGCTGAACGAGTTGACCGTGGAGGCCGCGGCCCCGGCTGGCCGAGCCCCGCCGGGTCACCCGGCCGAGGTCGGCGTCGGGGCCGTCCCAGGAACGAAGAGCGGCACGCTCGCCGGCCGGCGCCTCCGCATACGGGTAGCGATCGAGTTCACCCGGGCCGGCGAGGCCGGAATCGGCGGAGCGGGCGGCGGTCATCATGGTGTGCGCAAGGGTACTCACGCATCCTTTGTCGGCGCAGCTCACCCGGCTCTTGAGGTCTTTGGTGAAAAGCACACGAAAGGGTGATCGCCGCCAGCCCCCCAATTGACGCTTTACTGGTATAAACCGGGCGTTCTATTGAGGGCTACGGGGTCGGACCCGATCCGGCGGCGCCCTGAGAGCGCCAACGAGCCCCGCCATGAAGGCTGGTGAACAGATAGGCGCAGACCAGGACCGACAGCGACAACGCCAGCGCGGCCCCCACCGGATGCGCCACGACCCCCAGGACAGCCGCCACCCATCGGTCCGTCTCGTACGGCCAGCGCGGCCACATCAGCTCGCGAAGCCCGGCCGGAAGCCCGGCGACCGGGCGGGATCCCGGTGCCGTCAGCACCTTCTGGACGAGCGGCACGACAAGCACGGGGACGGCGAGTACCGCGGCGACACCGGCCGTCGTCACCCGGAAGACCCCGGCGGCCAGGAGGCCCGCCCAGGCGCAGCCGACGGTCAGCGCCACCCAACTCGCGCCCAGGAAAACCGGATTCGGCGGGACGTGGACCACACCGCCGCCGTACACGACGTGAAGGGTTGCGGCGGAGACCAGCACGACGGCCAGGGCGAGCACCACGGCGACGCCCGCGGACACCACCAGCTTGGCCAGAAGCAGCCCCAGGCGGCGGGGCACGGTGCCCCGGCCCGCAGCGAGCGCGGGGTAGCGGAATTCGTCACCGAACGCGAGGGCGCCGAGCAGTCCGGCCCCGATCGCCGCGGGCGGCAGAGGCAGCAGCGACGGCCAGGCCGCCAGCACCTTCGGCAACGGAGCATGACCGGAGCGGGCGAGGAGCACGGAGAGCCCGACGGAGACGACCAGAACAGCAGCCATGATCAAGGCCGTTGTCCTGACACCGAGCAGACGGCGCAGCTCGTATCGCAGCGGGTGAAGCGGGCCAGGAGCCGGGCGGCGGTGGATGGGCGGCAGCTCCGGACCCGACCTCTCCATGGCCGATCGCGGACCGCACGGCCCTGTACCGCCGCCCGCCCCTGCGCTGCTGTCCGCCCCTGGGGTGCGGTGAGGCTCTGCGGGGACCGCCGGATCCGGGACGGCTGCGGCAGCTGCCGGGGCGACGAACCCCGTGGGAGCCTCGGATCCTGCGGGGCTCGTGCCGTCCCCGGGGGGCGTGGAGCCGGTGTCGCCGACCTCGTCGGCCAGTTGATGCACCGGGAGCCCGTGCCGGAACGCGGTGTCGCCGATCTCCGCGCAGGTGGAGCCGTACACGGCGAGGCGGCCACCGGCTTCGGTGACCACTTCGACCGAGCGCCGGGCCGCTCGGGCCTCCCGGCGGACGACGGCCGCGAGACGGTCCGCGTGCGGCGTCCGGACCGCGACCCGGGGACGGAGGCGGGTCCGGGAGAAGTCACCGGCGTCCTGGTCGGCGACGAGGCGGCCGCCGTCGATGGTGACCACACGGTCGGCGGCCCTCGCGGCCTCCTTGGGGTCCGCCGTGGTGTACAGCACGGTCCCGCCCCGGTCCGCGTGGGCCCGCAGCAGCCCGTGCAGCCAACAGCCCTCGCGCGGAGCGAGGCCCTCCGCAGGATCGTCGAGGACGAGCGTGTGCGGATCACCGAGCAGCGCCGAAGCGAGGGCGAGGCGTCGGTCCATGCCGAGCGAGAGGGAGCCGATGCGCTGCTCCCCGAGCCCGGCGAGACCTACGAGTTCGAGCAGTTCATCGGCCCGCGTGGCAGGTACGCCCGCGGCGGCGCCGAGCATCCGGAGCTGGCCGCGGGCGGTACGGGCGGGGTGGCCCGGTACGTCTCCGAGCAGCACGCCCACCTCGCGCGCGGGGTGCGGGATCCGGTGCATGGGTCTGCCCCGGAAGTGGGTGACACCCCGCCCCGAGTCGAGTTCGAGCATGAGGCGGAGGGCTGCCGTCTTGCCCGAGCCGGGGGTGCCCAGGAGCGCGGTGACCCGGCCGGGTCCGGCTTCAAAGGTGAGATCGTCCACGGCGGCCGGAAGACCACGGCGGGGGGCGCTGGTGAGTCCGATGGCCTGGAGCATCGCTTCTCTCGCGGAAGGTGAAACCGCTCGGCGGCAGGGCGGGTACCGCAGAAAGATAACGCGACATATCCGACTTTCCGTGCAGCTCCAGCCCTGTGGGCGTTCCGCGAGGTCAGACTTCCGGCCGCAGCATCGGGGGGTTGAGCACGGTGGCCGCACCGGCCCGGAAGAGCTGGGCCGGGCGTCCGCCCTGGCGTGTGGTCGTCCCGCCGGTGGGCACCAGGAAGCCAGGGGTGCCGGTGACCTTGCGATGGAAGTTCCGCGGATCGAGAACCACTCCCCACACCGCCTCGTACACCCGCCGGAGCTCGCCCACCGTGAACTCCGGCGGGCAGAAGGCGGTGGCCAGGGAGGAGTATTCGATCTTGGAGCGGGCCCGTTCGACACCGTCGGCAAGGATCCGCGCATGGTCGAAGGCCAGTGGGGCCTGGTTCTCGTCCTCGTGGCCGAGGTTCCCCTCCGCCCCGAGCAGGTCTTCGACGGGCGACCATCGCGCGCTGTTCGCATCGCCACCCGCCCGTGGGGCCGGCAGATCGGGGGCCAGGGCGAGATGCGCGACGCTGACGACGCGCATCCGGGGATCACGACCGGGGTCGCCGTAGGTGGCGAGCTGTTCGAGGTGGGCGCCGTTCCCGATCGCCGGGGCGGCCGGGTCCTGGGCGCACAGGCCGGTCTCCTCGACGAGCTCACGCGCTGCTGCGGCTCCGAGATCCTCATCGGCTCTGACGAACCCGCCGGGCAGTGCCCATCGCCCCTGGAACGGTGACTCACCACGGCGTACCACCAGCGCGCAGAGCGCATGGCGGCGCACCGTGAGCACGACCAGGTCGACGGTGACAGCGAAGGGCGGGAAAGTCGACGGGTCGTAGGGCGGCATGCGGTGATCATAGTCGTCTGCCTGACGATAAACACTCCCTTCGCGATGCTCTTCGAGGAGCTCTTCCCCGTCCGCTCCATACCGGGTCCCCGCCCTCCCCACCTCGTGTCCCGCGTCGTCGCGGCCTCCGGTCATCCCTCACCATCGGATGCACGCCGGCTGGGAGCGGCTCGTCCGGAACGACGCCGGGCGGCCGGGGATTCGGGACGGGCGGGGCCGGTCGGGGCCTTCTTCCTCCGCGGGGAGGCCGGCCGCCCCGCGCGGGGTCGCGCACTCCGGACGGTCCGGTGCCCGCGCCGCCCCGTTCGCGCACTGCGCTCCCCGCGCAGACACCGGCGCAGGGTCTCCGGGTCGAGGCCCTGGTTGCACGCCTCATGAAGGAGTTGGGCGAAGGTGTACGCCGGGTCCATCCGCAGGGCGAGGCCCAGCGCAACCCGCGCGCTCGGTTCATCGCCCATCGACCACGAGACCCATCCGGCCAGGGTCAGTGGCGCAGCGGCATGCTCCTCGTACGGCGCCACGCAGCGACGGGACAGTGCGCGCCAGAGCCGCAACGCCGAATCCGCTTCCTCGCCTTCCATCCATTCCGCGGCCCTGTCGCGGGTCTCCCGGTCCTGGAGTCCGAGAATCACCGCGGCCGCCTCGTCATGGCCGATCAGCCGGTCGTCGTTGATGTCGCAGGCGGACGGCGCCGCCACCGGTGCCTCCCTGAGGCGTTTCATGAGCCGCCGGGCAAGGTCCAGGGTCTCGCGGGCCACTTCCTCGCGTCCCGCTTCGTCGAGGAGCCTGGGCATCAGTTCAGCGCCCGCGGAATCGAGCGCGTGTTGCTGACCTGCCGCCGCCGAGGTCTTCAGCGGTGCGAGCCGCGTCTCCATCTCCCGCAGCGATCCGCGTACTTGAATGCCCGCGTACGCGGCGGCGGCCGCCATCACCGACGTGCCGGGCATGGCCAGCTGGTTTCCCTCCGCCGGGCAGCAGCGCGCGTCCGGACAGCAGTAGGACCAGTACCGGCCGTCGGAGATGCAGAGCGCTTCGAGCACCGGCACGTCCAGGGCGCCGCAGGCCCTACGCAAGCGCTGGGCGAGCGGCCGCAGCCGCTCCATCAGCTGGCTGCCGGACTCGCCCTCGGCGGGATCCTGACAGAGGAAGATGACGATCGCATCAGGTCGCTCCCCCCGACGCTCGCTGCCCTTGATCAAGCACTCGGCAAGCTGCTCGGCGACGGGTGCCCATTCCTGGGGCGACTGCGGGATGCCGAGCCTGAGCCGGCCGCCGAAGCGGCCCCTGCCGCCGTGCAGGGCGACCATGATCACGCTGTCGTTCGGGTGAAATCCCATGAGATAGGGGAGGGCATCGGCGAGTTCGGCAGGCCCTCGCAGGGTGATCTGCTGCTCGTCGACCGGACCGGTGGATTCGTGGTGCTGGTTCATGGCATGACCGTCCCGCAGGCGGCCGAATTCCGCGACCCCTGTGGATAACTTTGTCCACAGGGGTCGCGGGGCCGTTCGCCATGTGCCGTACCCATGGGGTTGCATGGGGCATGACCGACCGTCATCGGCCAGCACCGGGCCCGGGGCAGGGGTTTGTTCGGTGCACTCACGGTGGCTCGAGGGCGCCAGGAAGGATGGCGGAGAGCGCCTTGCCCGGCCGGCTTCCGGCAGTCGGCCGGGGCACGAAGGGGCTCAGCCCGCCGCGGCGAGAACCAGGGGCAGGACCTGTTCGCCGCCTGCCTGGCGGAGCAGGCGGGCAGCGACGGCGAGTGTCCAGCCGGAGTCGGTGCAGTCGTCCACGAGCAGGACGGGGCCGGGGGTGCGGGCCAGGGTGCCGACCAGCTCCTCGGGGATGGCGAACGCGCCGGAGAGAGCCCTGAGGCGTTGGGCGGAATTGCTGCGGCGGGCCGCGTGCGCACCGTCCGGCCCGGTGTACGCCAGGGTGCCGAGGAAGGGCAGTCGGCCGACGGTCGCGATCCCCTGGGCGAGGGAACCGACCAGTTGCGGACGGGTAAGGGACGGTACGGCGACGACACCCACCGGCCGGGCGGAGGGATCGGGAACACTTGGTGCCCAGCCGCCCGAGGAGCGCGCCCAGTCAGCGAGAACGGCCACCGCGGCCCGCAGGACATCGTCCGGGACCGGCCCGTCGGGGGCGTTCTCCGCCAGCAGCGGCCGCAGTCGGTTGCCCCAGCCGATGTCCGAGAGCCGCCCCAGGGCACGCCCGGTGGAGCACTGCTCCTTGGCCGGGATACGGCCCTTGAGGTCGATGCCCAGCGCGGGCATCCCCGTCGGCCACATGCGGCGCGGCTCGACCTCCACTCCCGGGCGGTCCAGTTCCTTCGTCGCGCCCGTGAGGGTCTCGGCCGAAACGGCCGTATCGGCCCAGGGCCCCGCGCAGTTGTCACAGCGGCCGCACGGGGCCGCCCCCTCGTCGTCCAGCTGTCGGCGCAGGAACTCCATCCGGCACTGCGACGTGCTCGCGTAATCGCGCATGGCCTGCTGTTCGGCCGCCCGCTGCCGCGCCACCCACGCGTAGCGCTCGGCCTCGTACACCCACTCGGCTCCGGTGGCCGTCCAGCCACCCTTCACCCGCTTGACCGCGCCGTCGACGTCCAGCACCTTCAGCATCGACTCCAGACGGGTGCGCCGAAGATCCACCGCCGCCTCCAGGGCGGGCACGGACAGCGGCCGTCCCGCTGCGGCGAGGGCCGAGAGGGTCTGCCGGACCTGGGCCTCGGGCGGGAAGGCGGTATCGGCGAAGTAGCGCCAGATCGCCTCGTCCTCCTTGCCCGGCAGCAGCAGTACGTCGGCGTGGGCCACCCCACGCCCCGCACGCCCCACCTGCTGGTAGTAGGCGATCGGCGAGGACGGCGAGCCGAGGTGGACCACGAAACCCAGGTCCGGCTTGTCGAAGCCCATGCCCAGGGCCGATGTCGCGACCAGTGCCTTGACCCGGTTCTCCTGCAGGTCGACCTCGGCCTGCAGACGGTCGGCGTTCTCCGTCCGTCCGGTGTACGAGGCGACGCGGAAGCCGCGCTGGCGCAGGAAGGCGGTGGCCTCCTCGGCCGCGGCGACGGTGAGGGTGTAGATGATCCCGGAGCCCGGCAGCTCGTCCAGGTGCTCGGCGAGCCAGGCCAGCCGGTGCGGGGCGTCCGGCAGCTGGACGACGCCCAGGCGCAGGCTCTCCCGTTCGAGCGGACCACGCAGCACCAGGGCCTCGCCCGCACCGGTGCCCAGCTGGTCGGCCACATCCGCGGTGACCCGCGCGTTCGCGGTCGCGGTGGTGGCCAGCACCGGCACGCCGGGGGCGAGCTCGGCGAGCATCGCCCGCAGCCTGCGGTAGTCGGGCCGGAAGTCATGTCCCCAGTCGGAGATGCAGTGCGCCTCGTCCACCACCAGCAGACCGGTGGTGGCCGCGAGCCTGGGCAGCACCTGGTCGCGGAAGTCCACGGAGTTGAGGCGTTCCGGACTGACCAGGAGGACGTCGGTGTCGCCGCGCTCGACCTCCTCGTAGATGGTGTCCCACTCCTCCGGGTTGGCCGAGTTGATGGTGCGCGCCCGGATACCGGCCCGCGCCGCCGACTCGACCTGGTTGCGCATCAGCGCCAGCAGCGGCGAGACGATCACCGTGGGCCCGGAGCCGCGACGGCGCAGCAGAGCGGTGGCGACGAAGTACACCGCCGACTTGCCCCAGCCCGTGCGCTGCACCACCAGCGCGCGCCGGCGGTCCTCCACCAGGGCCGCCACCGCCTGCCACTGGTCCTCCCGCAGCCGTGCCGTACCCCCCGGATCGCCGACGAGCTCGGCGAGAATGGCATCGGCTTCGGTGCGGAGCTCCAGGTTGTCCATGCCCCCCATGCAACCCGATGGCACGGACAATCGGCGAATCCGCCCCGTGCGACGGCCGGACGGTCTCCAGGACTCCGGCCGCACGCAAGCCGCACGTCGGCCGTGAGGGCGGTGCCGGGGCGGGCGGCCGGGGCGGATGGGATGTTTCCGCTGGTCCTCGCCGTTCGAGCGGGGCGAAAGGCGTCGTCCGGGCAGGGCGTGGGCAGGGATATCAGAGTCATTCCGGCTGATTCCCGTCACCTGAGCCAATTGCTCGTTGCCGCCCGCCGGTACGCCAGGAAGAATCGGACTCGCTCCCCGCAGAGTCCCTTTCGCGGCCCGGAAGGGCTGTGCCGCGGTGCGCCCTCACTCGACCCTGCCCGCACCATGGGCGCGTATGCGAAGGGAGGATCGTGACCTTCGGATTCGCTCCGTCCGCAGCCACTTCGATGTCGGCGTCCGCCGACTCCGCCAACCGTCTCGCCAGGATGCTCGAACCGGCCGAGTGGGCCGAAGCGGGCATACCGCTGCTGCGCAGCCCCCGTGAGATCGTCAGCGGCCTGCACGCCCGGCACCGGCCGACCCCGGGGACCGCCGTGGTCGCCGTGCTCGACCATGAGGAGCGCCTCACGGCCAGCGCTTCGTTCGCCCGCCGCCCCGCGGCCGCCGACGGCTGGGAGTTCCGCAACGCGCTGCTGGCGCATCTGCGCCGGGTCATCCCGCACGATCTCCGCCGCCGCACGCCCGTCCGTACCGCGGTGCTTCTCTACTGCCGTGAGGGCGACGAGCGTTGGACGGAGGAGGACGGGGCGTGGATGTGGGGCCTGCGGGACGCGTGCACACTGCACGGCCTGCGGTGCGGCGCGTACATCACACTGACCCGGGGCGGTTGGCAGGTGCTGGGCGAGGGCCGCGGCGGCCGTCGTCCCCACTCCATGTCGCAGCCGCCCGCTCTCGCCGACACCTCGCTCGACCGGGAACCGGCTCCGCTGCGCACCGGCGGCGGTGCGGCGCACGCGCTGCGACGCACCGCGGCCCGCTGATCCGTGGCCGCGGGCCCGGCCGCCCTTTCCGGCAGCCGGGCCGCCACGGTCCGGTCTACCCCGGGGATCAGACGCCGGCGCCGAGCACCGCGTTGATCCGCTCCGGGTCCCCGCACACGATCAGCAGTGCTCC
>NZ_FMBW01000096.1 GCF_900091725.1 Streptomyces sp. DvalAA-43
AACACAGTGGACGCGAGCAACTGAGGACAAGCCCTCGGCCTATTAGTACCAGTCAGCTCCACCCGTTACCGGGCTTCCACATCTGGCCTATCAACCCAGTCGTCTACTGGGAGCCTTAACCCCTCAAAGGAGGTGGGAATACTCATCTCGAAGCAGGCTTCCCGCTTAGATGCTTTCAGCGGTTATCCTTTCCGAACGTAGCCAACCAGCCATGCCCTTGGCAGAACAACTGGCACACCAGAGGTTCGTCCGTCCCGGTCCTCTCGTACTAGGGACAGCCCTTCTCAATATTCCTACGCGCACAGCGGATAGGGACCGAACTGTCTCACGACGTTCTAAACCCAGCTCGCGTACCGCTTTAATGGGCGAACAGCCCAACCCTTGGGACCGACTCCAGCCCCAGGATGCGACGAGCCGACATCGAGGTGCCAAACCATCCCGTCGATATGGACTCTTGGGGAAGATCAGCCTGTTATCCCCGGGGTACCTTTTATCCGTTGAGCGACAGCGCTTCCACAAGCCACTGCCGGATCACTAGTCCCGACTTTCGTCCCTGCTCGACCCGTCGGTCTCACAGTCAAGCTCCCTTGTGCACTTACACTCAACACCTGATTGCCAACCAGGCTGAGGGAACCTTTGGGCGCCTCCGTTACTCTTTAGGAGGCAACCGCCCCAGTTAAACTACCCATCAGACACTGTCCCTGATCCGGATCACGGACCCAGGTTAGACATCCAGCACGACCAGAGTGGTATTTCAACGACGACTCCACAACCACTGGCGTGGCCGCTTCAAAGTCTCCCACCTATCCTACACAAGCCGAACCGAACACCAATATCAAACTGTAGTAAAGGTCCCGGGGTCTTTCCGTCCTGCTGCGCGAAACGAGCATCTTTACTCGTAGTGCAATTTCACCGGGCCTATGGTTGAGACAGTCGAGAAGTCGTTACGCCATTCGTGCAGGTCGGAACTTACCCGACAAGGAATTTCGCTACCTTAGGATGGTTATAGTTACCACCGCCGTTTACTGGCGCTTAAGTTCTCAGCTTCGCCAACCCGAAAGTCAGCTAACCGGTCCCCTTAACGTTCCAGCACCGGGCAGGCGTCAGTCCGTATACATCGCCTTACGGCTTCGCACGGACCTGTGTTTTTAGTAAACAGTCGCTTCTCGCTGGTCTCTGCGGCCACCCCCAGCTCATGGAGCAAATCCAATCACCAGTGATGGCCCCCCTTCTCCCGAAGTTACGGGGGCATTTTGCCGAGTTCCTTAACCATAGTTCACCCGAACGCCTCGGTATTCTCTACCTGACCACCTGAGTCGGTTTAGGGTACGGGCCGCCATGAAACTCGCTAGAGGCTTTTCTCGACAGCATAGGATCATCCACTTCACCACAATCGGCTCGGCATCAGGTCTCAGACTTATATGCACGACGGATTTGCCTACCGTGCGTCCTACACCCTTACCCCGGGACAACCACCGCCCGGGCTGGACTACCTTCCTGCGTCACCCCATCGCTTACCTACTACCACCTTGGTTCGTCGGCTCCACCACTACCCTCAACTCCGAAGAGATCGGGCCGGCTTCACGGACTTAGCATTAATGGGCTCAGTACTGGGCGTTTCAAAGCGGGTACCGGAATATCAACCGGTTGTCCATCGACTACGCCTGTCGGCCTCGCCTTAGGTCCCGACTTACCCTGGGCAGATCAGCTTGACCCAGGAACCCTTAGTCAATCGGCGCACACGTTTCTCACGTGTGTATCGCTACTCATGCCTGCATTCTCACTCGTGAACCGTCCACAACTCGCTTCCGCGGCTGCTTCACCCGGCACACGACGCTCCCCTACCCAT
>NZ_FMBW01000034.1 GCF_900091725.1 Streptomyces sp. DvalAA-43
TCTTGCGGCTGACCCTCCGGTCGGCGAGCTTGGTCGGAACGGACGGAATTCCGAGAGAAATCGCAGTCATGCGCTGAGCATCCCCAAGGTGTGGATCAAGGTCCCGAGATCGGCGGGCTCCGGCCTTCGAGGTTACGGCACCGGCGGCGGCCCGGAGCACACCGCGTCCGGGACCGCCGTACAAAAGCGACGGCCCGGACACACACTGTGTGCCGGGCCGTCACCCGTGGTGCACGGGGTGCCGGTGGGTCAGGAGATCTTGACCGGATTCACGATGTCGGCGACGAGCACCAGCAGCGTGAAACAGATGAAGACACCGGCGACGACATAGGCGACCGGCATCAGCTTGGCCACGTCGAAGGGGCCCGGGTCGGGGCGCTTGAAGACCCGGGCGACATTGCGGCGCAGGGCCTCCCAGAGCGCTCCGGCGATGTGCCCGCCGTCGAGCGGCAGCAGGGGCAGCATGTTGAAGAGGAACAGCGAGAGGTTGAAGCCCGCCAGCAGGAACAGCATCATCGCGATCTGGTTCTGCGCCGGTACGTCGAGCGTCATCACCTCGCCGCCGATCCTGGCCGCGCCGACCACGCCGACCGGGGAGTCGGCCGCGCGCTCGCCGTCGCCGAAGGCGGCGTCCCACAGGCCCGGGATCTTGGACGGGAGGGCGATGATCGAGTCGACGCCGTTCTCGACCATGTCTCCCATGCGGACGACCGAGTCGCCGAAGGAGAGCGGGACGATCTCGGTCTGGGCGGCGAAGCCGAGGTAGCCGGCGTCCACGAACTTGCCGGGAACGACCTCGCCCTTGGAGTCCTTCTTCGCCACCGAGTTCTTCTGGAGCACGGCGTGGAGGGTCTTCTCCTGGCCGTCGCGCCGGACGGTGAGGGTGGCGGGGCCGATGGTGTCGCGGATCTTCTCGGAGAGCGTGTCCCAGTCGTCGACCTTCTGGCCGTCGAAGGCGACGATCCGGTCGCCCTTCTTGAGCCCGGCCTCCATCGCGGGCGAGACCGGGTCGGACTTCTTGCACGTGTCGCGGTTCTGGCTCTGGTCGATCACGCACTTCTGGACACCGGCGACCTCGGTGGTCTGGGTCTGGAAGCCGAAGGACATCGCCACACCGATGAAGATCGCGACGGCGAGGACCAGGTTCATGAACGGTCCGGCGAACATCACGATGACGCGCTTCCACGGCTTGCGCGTGTAGAAGAGGCGCTTCTCGTCACCCGGTTCGAGCTCTTCGAAGGCGGCGGACCTGGCGTCCTCGATCATGCCGCGCCACGGCGAGGTGGACCGCGCCTCCACGCGCCCGTCCTCGCCCGGCGGGAACATGCCGATCATGCGGATGTAGCCGCCGGCCGGGATGGCCTTGAACCCGTACTCGGTGTCGCCCTTCTTCCGCGACCAGACCGTCGGCCCGAAGCCGACCATGTACTGGGGTACGCGGATGCCGAAGAGCTTGGCGGTCGACAGGTGCCCGAGCTCGTGCCAGGCGATCGAGAACAGCAGACCGATGACGAAGACGACGATGCCCAGAATCGTCAACAGGACCGTCGTAATACTCATGCGCGCGCCTCCGCTGTCGCTTTCGCCGAGAGTTCACGGGCCCGGGTGCGTGCCCAGGTCTCCGCTTCCAGGACGTCTGCGACCGTGAGCGAAGTTCCCGTGGCGGGGGTGCCGTGTTCGGCCACCACCGCCGTGACCGTATCCATGATTCCGTTGAACGGCAGCCGTCCGGCGAGGAATGCGTCGACACATTCCTCGTTGGCGGCGTTGAAGACGGCCGGGGCGGTGGCGCCGAGCGTGCCGACGTGCCTGGCCAGGCCCACGGACGGGAAGGCCTCGTCGTCGAGGGGGAAGAACTCCCAGCTGGAGGCCTTCGACCAGTCGAAGGCGGGGGCGGCGTCCGGGACGCGCAGGGGCCAGCCGAGACCGATGGCGATCGGGCCCCGCATGTCCGGGGGCGTGGCCTGGGCGAGGGTGGAGCCGTCGGTGAACTCCACCATGGAGTGGACGTACGACTGGGGGTGGACGACGACCTCGATGCGGTCGAACGGGATGTCGTAGAGGAGATGGGCCTCGATGACCTCAAGCCCCTTGTTGACCAGGGTGGCGGAGTTGATCGTGATGACCGGTCCCATGGCCCAGGTCGGGTGGGCGAGAGCCTGCTCGCGGGTGACGTCCGCCAGCTCGTTCCTCGTCCGCCCCCGGAAGGGGCCGCCGGAGGCGGTGACGACGAGCTTGCGCACATCGGCGCGGGTGCCGGCGCCCAGCGCCTGGAAGAGCGCGGCGTGTTCGGAGTCGACCGGGATGATCTGGCCGGGCTTCGCCAGCGCCTTGACCAGCGGGCCGCCGACGATCAGCGACTCCTTGTTGGCCAGGGCGAGCGTGCGGCCGGCTTCGAGCGCGGCGAGCGTCGGCGCGAGTCCGATCGAGCCGGTGATCCCGTTGAGCACGGTGTGGCAGTCGCTCGCCGCCAGCTGTGCGGCGGCATCGGGCCCTGCCAGGATCTCGGGGAGCGGCTCGCCCGCCCCGTACTGCTCGCGCAGCGCCTCGCGCAGGGCCGGTACGGCGTCCGGGGCGGCGACGGCCACGGTGCGCACCCGCAGCTGCCGCGCCTGCTCGGCGAGGAGTGCGACCCGTCCGCCCGCGGCGGAGAGCGCCGTGACGCGGAAGCGGTCGGGGTTGCGCAGCACCAGGTCGATGGCCTGGGTGCCGATGGATCCGGTGGAGCCGAGGATGACGAGATCCCGGCGGCCTTCCGCTGCGTCGAAGACGAGGTGCGGGTCGGCGAGGGGGGCAGGACTGTCGCTCATGCCCCCCATTGTTGCCGCATCACCTGTGGGCGTGGACAGCGCGTCCCGCGCACGGGGTGGCCGGGGGCCCTGTCGGCGGGCGGGGCCCCGCGAAGGCGGCGAAGGCTTCGTGGGGCCCCGGGAACGTCTTCCGTACGCGACCGGGGTCGTCGAAGCCGGTGCCCGGCGGGGCGCGTCCGGTGAGTGGGCGTGCCCCGCCCGGCGGGCGGTGGTTCAGCCGATGGTCCGGTGGACGTTCTCCCGGGCGGACGGCCCCGGGGTGGCGTCGGCGATCCAGGGGCCTTCGCCGCTCGGGTCGACGACGCCGTCCTCCAGCCAGGTGTACGCGCCGGACAGGATGCCGTCGACCAGGTGCCGGTCCAGGTCGTCGGTGTTGGACCAGAGGCGGGTGAAGAGCTCCTCGACGCGGACGCGGGACTGGTGGCAGAACACGTCGGCGAGCCGGTAGGCCTCGCGTCCGTGGTCGTCCGAGGAGCGCAGCAGCTCGGCGCGGACACAGGCGGCGCTCATCGCGAAGAGTTCCGCGCCGATGTCGACGATCCGCCCCAGGAAGCCCTGCTTGGTCTCCATCCGGCCCTGCCAGCGCGACATGGCGTAGAAGGTGGAGCGCGCGAGTTTGCGCGAGGAGCGTTCGACGTAGCGCAGATGGGCGGAGAGATCGGGGTGGCCTGGAGGGTTGAACTCGGCGTAGGTGCGCGGGAGTTGTCCCGGTCCCGCGACGAGTCGGGGCAGCCAGCGGGCGTAGAAGCCGGCCGCGTTCGCGCCCGCCTTCGCCTTGGCGGAGAGGGGTTTGTCGGGGTCGATGATGTCGCCGGCGACCTTCAGATGGGCGTCGACGGCCTCGCGGGCGATCATCAGGTGCATGATCTCGGTCGAGCCCTCGAAGATCCGGTTGATCCGCAGATCGCGCAGGAGTTGTTCGGCGGCGACGGCCCGCTCGCCGCGGGCGGCGAGTGACTCGGCGGTCTCGAAGCCGCGCCCGCCACGGATCTGGACGAGTTCGTCGGCCATCAGACAGCCCATCTCGGAGCCGTACAGCTTGGCGAGTGCGGCCTCGATGCGGATGTCGTTGCGGTTCTCGTCCGCCATCTGCGAGGAGAGGTCGACCACAGCTTCGAGCGCGAAGGTGGTCGCGGCGATGAAGGAGATCTTGGCGCCGACGGCCTCGTGCCGGGCGACCGGCCTGCCCCACTGCTCACGGGCCGCGGACCATTCGCGGGCGATCTTCAGGCACCACTTCCCGGCGCCGACGCACATGGCGGGCAGCGAGAGCCGTCCGGTGTTGAGCGTGGTGAGGGCGATCTTGAGCCCGGCACCCTCGGGGCCGATGCGGTTCGCGGCCGGGACCCGCACCTGGTGGAAGCGGGTGACGCCGTTCTCCAGGCCGCGCAGGCCCATGAAGGCGTTGCGGTGCTCGACGGTGATGCCCGGGGAGTCCGCCTCGACGACGAAGGCCGTGATGCCGCCCTTGTGGCCTTCCGACTTCGGTACCCGGGCCATCACGACGAGCAGGTCGGCGACGACGCCGTTGGTCGTCCAGAGCTTCACCCCGTCGAGGACGTAGTCCGGGCCGTCCGGGACGGCCGAGGTGGCGAGCCGGGCCGGGTCGGAGCCCACGTCCGGTTCGGTGAGCAGGAACGCCGAGATGTCGGTACGGGCCAGCCGGGGCAGGAAGGCGTCCTTCTGCTCCTGGCTGCCGAAGAGCTTCAGCGGCTGCGGCACCCCGATGGACTGGTGGGCGGAGAGCAGCGCGCCGATGGCCGGGCTCACGGAGCCGACCAGGGCGAGGGCCTTGTTGTAGTAGACCTGGGTCAGGCCGAGGCCGCCGTACTTGGGATCGATCTTCATCCCGAGCGCGCCGAGCTCCTTGAGACCGCGGATCACCTCGTCGGGGATCCTCGCCTCGCGCTCGATCAGGGCGCCGTCGATCCGCGTCTCGCAGAACTCGCGGAGCCGGGCGAGGAACGCCTCGCCGCGCCGCACGTCGTCGGCGGGCGGCAGCGGATGCGGATGGATCAGGTCGAGCCGGAAGCGCCCGAGGAAGAGTTCCTTGGCGAAGCTCGGCTTGTGCCAGTCCTGTTCGCGCGCGGCCTCGGCCACCTGGCGCGCTTCGCGCTCGGTGACCCGGGGCGTGTTCTTCGGTGCGGATGGTGCGGACATGAGGAGCTCACCTCGCCGCGTTCGTGGGTGGGGGGACGCGGTCGGTCCGCGTGGGGTGCGCCCACCGGTACCAACCGGCTCTACTCGTCCGTATGTACCCGATTCCCGACACGCCCACCATCCCCCGGACGCCGATCGGGTCGGGAGCCACTCCACTGACCCGCCTGCGGTGGCGGACGCCGCGGGAACGCGGAGACGGCCGGAGCCCCCGCACAGTGGGCTCCGGCCGTCTCGTTGTCGCCCGCTGTCGTGCTGTCCAGGCGGAACACGGGCGACGTCGGTGGATCTCTTCGATCCTGTCCGGGGGCTACAGGGCGAGGCCGGTGAGGACCAGCACGCGCTCGTAGGTGTAGTCGTCCATGGCGTAGCGGACGCCCTCGCGGCCGACGCCGGACTGCTTGGCGCCGCCGTACGGCATCTGGTCCGCGCGGTAGGAGGGGACGTCGCCGATGATCACGCCGCCGACCTCCAGGGCGCGGTGGGCGCGGAAGGCGGTCTGCAGGTCGTGCGTGAACACGCCTGCCTGGAGGCCGTACTTGGAGGAGTTGACGGCCTCGAACGCCTCGGCCTCGCCGTCCACCTTCTGCACGGACATCACCGGTCCGAAGACCTCCTCGCAGGAGAGGGTGACGCCGTCCGGGAGCTCCGTGAGGACGGTCGGCGCGTAGGTGGCGCCGTCCCGCTTGCCGCCGGTGAGCAGCTGCGCGCCGGCCTGCACGGCCTCGTCGACCCAGGACTCGACGCGCTTGGCGGAGTCCTCGCTGACCAGCGGGCCGACGTCGGTGGTGGGGTCCGACGGGTCGCCGGTGACCAGGGCCTCGACGGCCGCGACGATCTTCGGGAGCAGCCGGTCGTAGACCGAGGCGTCCGCGATGACCCGCTGCACGGAGATGCAGGACTGGCCGCCCTGGTAGTTGGAGAAGGTCGCGATACGGGTCGCGGCCCAGTCCAGGTCCTGGTCGGAGGCGTAGTCGCCGAGGACGACCGCCGCGCCGTTGCCGCCGAGCTCCAGGGTGCAGTGCTTGCGCGGCACCGACTCCATGATCGAGTAGCCGACCGGGCCGGAGCCGGTGAAGGAGATCACGGGCAGGCGCTCGTCCTGGACCAGGGCGGGCATGCGGTCGTTGGGGACCGTGAGCACGGACCAGGAGCCGGCCGGGAGGTCGGTCTCGGCCAGCAGCTCGCCCAGGATCAGCGAGGAGATCGGGGTGGCCGGGGCGGGCTTGAGGATGATCGGGGCGCCGACGGCGATGGCCGGGGCGACCTTGTGGGCGCTCAGGTTCAGCGGGAAGTTGAACGGCGCGATGCCGAGGACCGCGCCGCGCGGGAAGCGCCGGGTCAGGCCGAGGCGGCCGGTGCCGCCGGCGTCGGTGTCCAGGCGCTGGGCGTCGCCGCCGTTGAAGCGGCGGGCCTCCTCCGCGGCGAACCGGAAGACGGAGACGGCGCGGCCGACCTCGCCGCGGGCCCACTTGATGGGCTTGCCGTTCTCGGCGGAGATCAGCTGGGCGATCTCCTCGGTGCGCTCCACCAGACGCCGTACGACGTGGTCGAGTGCGGCGACCCGGACGTGCGCCGGGGTCGCGGCGAACTCCTCGCGCACGGCGTGCGCGGCCGCGACGGCCTCCTCGATCTGGGCGTCGGTCGGCACGCTGACGGTGCCGACGAGACGGCCGTCCCAGGGGTTGGTGACGTCGAAGCTGTCCTCGCCGGTGGCCTGGCGGCCGGCGAGCCAGAAGGCGTGGGTGGAAGTCATGGAGGTTCCGGCCCTTCGGAGCGGTGGGGGTGTCTTGCCCCACCGTAGGGCCGCGCGGCCGCCCTGGCGTTTGTCCGGGGTGGAGCAGTGCGCGGCGGGGACGCTCCGGATTGTCGGGTGCGGCCGGAACGCGCTGCCGCGTCGGGGCGGCCACGGGTCGGGGCCCCGGCCGGCTCGGCCGCCGTGGCCCCGGCCATGATCCGCCGGACCGGCCCTACGGCTCCGGCGTCCGCGGGGTGCTCGTCGCCTTCAGGGCCAGCCACAGCTCCATCCGGACGTCCGGATCGTCCAGCGAGCGGCCCAGGATCTCCTCCACCCGGCGCATCCGGTAGCGCAGGGTGTGGCGGTGCACGCCCAGGTCCGCCGCGGCCGCGTCCCACTGCCCGTGGTGGGCGAGCCAGGCCCGCAGCGAGGCCACGAGGTCGCCGCGGCCCTTGGCGTCGTGCTCGTGCAGGGCGCGGAGCATTCCGTCTGCGAAGGCCCGTACCGCGTCGTCCGCGAGCAGCGGGAGCACCGAACCGGCCGCCAGCTCCTCGTGCTCGACCAGTGCCCTGCCCCGGCGGCGGGCCACCGAGAGGGCCTGTTCGGCCTGCTTGTACGCGGCGGAGACGGCGATCGGGCCCGCCGGTGCGGAGAGGCCCACGACCACCTGGCCCTCCTCCGTCTTCGCCCCTCCGGCGGGCGTCCGCGCCTCCTGGGCCTCCGCGTACGCCGTGCAGGCCGCGACCGCCGCTCCGCCGTCCGCGGCGAGGACGACGAGCCGGTCGCCCTCGGGGACGGTCAGCAGGGTCTCGCCGGTCCGCAGGGCCGCCGCCTCCATGGCCTCGCCGAGCGCGGCGGGGGTGGCGGGGTCGGACGCCTCCGCGATGAGCAGCCGGAACGGGGCGTCGAGCAGCCCTCCGTACAGGTCCCCGGCGACGGCCCTGGCGTGGTCGGGCTGGCCGGCCAGCAGCATGCGGAGCACCGCCGCGCCGAGGCGCTGCTCCGCGCCCTGGAGGGACCGTGAACGTGCGGTGGTCAGGGTCAGCAGGGCGACGGCGGAGTGCACGGCGTACCGCTCGGCGGTGCCGAGTGCCGCGCCGGTGCCGACGGCCAGTGCGCCCCTGACCCGGCGGCCGGTGCCCAGGGACTGGAGCTCGACCCGGTCGTCGGTGTCGCCGACGACGATGCTGGCCGGAGCCGGGCGGTCCCGCAGCCGTTCCACGTCGGGGGTGAGCCGGGCGGCGCGGCGGGCGGCCCACTCGGGGGCCGCGGCGACGACCTGGCCGGCCGCGTCGTAGAGCGCGGCCCAGCCGTCGAGGTGGGCGGCGAGCCGGGTGAGGAGTTCGCCGGGGCCGTCGCCCGAGAGTGCGGCCCTGGTCAGTTCCCGCTGGACCTCGAACCCGGCCGTGACGGCCCGGTACTGGTCCTCGGCGATCGCCGAGGAGACGGCCTTGGCGATCGCGATGAACGGGGTGCGGCGCGGCACTTCGAGGAGCGGCAGCCCGGCTTCCTCGGCGGCGTCGATCAGCGCCTGCGGCAGCTCGTCGTAGTGCACGCCGACGGCGAAGCCCAGGCCGACGACTCCGGCCCCGGCCAGCCGCCGCACGTACCGCCGCATCGCCTCGGGGTTCTCGGCGTCGAGGTTGGTGGCGGTGACGAGCAGGAACTCGCCGCCCTCCATGTACGGAACGGGGTCGGCCAGCTCGCTGGCGTGCGCCCAGCGCACGGGTGCGTCGAGCCGGTCCGCCCCCGCGCGCACGGTGAGTCTGAGAGCCGAACGCTGGACGAGCGAGGCGAGAGTGAGGGGCATGGGGACCGCTGGACCTCGGGAAGTCGGTTTTCGCCGTCCCGTATGAACGGCTGCTGCCAATTCTGCCAGGCTGGCCTGGTCCGGCATGACCACGACCAAGGACGCGGGCCGCACCCCGCGCCGCTCAGCCGTTCAGATCCACCAGCAGGGGCGGCGCGTGCTCCCCCCGTACGGTCGTCAGGGACAGGACCGCGTGTCCGGCCGGCACCCGGTGGGCCAGCTCGGAGGCCGACCAGCGCTCCCGCTCGACCTGGCGCACGGTCACCGCGTCGGTGGTGACCGCCTTGCCGGTGACGAGTTTGCGCAGGGCGTGCACGGCCCGGGTGAGCGGCTGGTCGGCGAAGACGGTGTGCTTGGCGACCTCGGTGGTCTCCACCCATTCGGTGCCCCATGCCTGGGCGAAGAGCCGCCCGTCCCAGGTCGTGACGCCGGAGAACGCCATGTGGCAGCCGACCGAGCCGAGCAGCGCCGTGTGCAGGGCCTCCGGCACGTCGTCCAGCCCGCGCAGGGTGAGCAGGACCCCGGCGTTGCAGTTCCGCAGCCGCTGCACGGCCCGTACGGACTCCGCGGTGACGGTGCGCGTGGCGTCGTCCAGGGCGAGGAAGGCGAAGAGCGAGCGGTCCGCGCGGGCGGCCGCCCCGGCGGTGAACTGGGCGAGCACCAGGCGGGCGATCAGGCGCGCGGCCTCGGGGTGGGCGCGTTCCGGCAGGTCGATGCGGACCCGCAGCGGGTGTTCGAGGGTGCGCACAGCGAAGGGCCGGCTCGTGCCGGTGGTGTCGAAGAACCCCGCGAAGGCGGGCCGGTCCAGGGCGGCGAGCCGGTCGGCGAGCAGGACTCCCGGGTCGCCGGGGGCACCCGCCTGCCGTGACCGGGCGTCGAGTTCACGGAGGTAGGAGCGGTGCGCCTCGCCGTCGAGCCGGGCCCGGAGCCCGGCGAGGGCGTCGGGGGCTCCGTCGAGCAGCTCGCGCAGCACCGGGACGGACGGGAAGCGGTCGTGGACCGCCCGGTACGGGCCGAGCAGCTGGGCGAGTGCGGTCGTGGCCCGCCGTGCGTCGATGTCGGCCAGGTCTCCGGCGAGCGCCTCGGCGAGCAGGGCGGCGGCCTCGTCGGCGTCGTCGGTCCCGCTGTACAGGTCGAGGTCGTGGGCGCAGGACGGGTCGCCCGGTCTGATCACGACGTCGTAGCCCGCGTCGGCCCCGAGCGGGGTGCCCGCCGCGCAGACGGCCACGACCACGGCCTTCCCGGCGAGGGCCTGGAGGGCGAGCGACTCCACGACGGGCCGCACCAGGTGCCTGGTCTTGCCGGAGCCGAAGGGCCCGACGGCCAGCAGCGAGGAGCCCAGGGACGCCGGGTCGACGGCGGCCCCCACGCCCCGCCGGGCCACCGGGTTGCGCTCGGAGTCGGTGTACCGGCCCAGCCTCACCTGGGAGGTGAGCAGGTCATGGGTGGCGGCACGGGCCGGCAGGTCCCGGTCGCCCGACGGGTGCGGGCAGGCCCGTGCGCCCTGGCCGAGCACGGCTTCGGTGAACGGGCCGACGCGCGAGGAGTCGGCCTCCACGGAGCGCCAGGCGCGCCGGATCCGTACGCAGTCGACGTCGTTCATCCGTCCGGCCCGCTCGTCCGCCACCAGCCGGTCGGCGGCCTCGTGCCGGCCCGCCGCGCGCAGCTGCGGCCAGTCGGCGGGGCTCGCGCCCGGGGTCTTCTGCGGTTCCGGCGCGCTCTTCGCCCGGCCGCGCAGCTCCCGTACGAAGGTGAACCAGCCGCCGGCGCGGGCGACCGGCAGGAGGATCGCGGCGGCGCCCACCAGGTGGTAGACGGTCTTGAAGGTCTCCACGCGGTCCAGGGTCTCCTCGGCCGTGCCGCCGTACAGCCAGGAGTACGGGGTCAGGCCCAGGGCCAGGTCGTCGAAGGGCAGCAGCTCGTCGGCGTTCACGAAGCACCAGACCAGGAGGGCTCCGGCCAGCGCGGTGCCCAGCGCCCGGCGCGGCTGGGGGTGGTCGGCCGCGTACCGGTGGAACACCTCGCGCCAGTTGCCCAGCCGCCCGAAGCCCCAGATCACCAGGGCGGCGACCAGGCTGTTGTAGACGGCGAGGGCGGTCAGGGCCGCCGCGGGGCGTTCGAGCCCCCACCAGTCGGACGGGGTGACCACTTCGAGGAGGATCCGGCTGTGCGGCACATATCCGTTGCGCCACAGCGACCACACCAGCATGGCGGCGAGCAGCGCCACGACCGCGCCGCCGAGCAGCGCCCGGTCGGGTACCCGGTCGGGGTCGGCCTCGGGCCGGGGCGTGTGGCCGAACCGCCAGAGGCCGGGTTCGGCCGCCGCGCGCGGGGTGCGCAGCCAGTCGCCCAGGGAGGGGCCGGGGGCCGGGGCGTGGCCGGGCCTCGGCGGCAGTTCGGGAGGGGGAGGGCCGGCCGGGCGCGGCACCGGATGACCGGAGCGGGTGCCGCGTGAGTCGTGTGTGCCCTCGGTGTCCATGTGCTGTCCCTCGTCCCCTGACCAGCGCCGACCGGTTACTCCGGGCGCGGGCGCCCGGAGCCATCAATCTAGTGCCCCGTACCACCCGGTCGGACGCGCTCCGGCGGGATGTCTTCGCCGCTCCCCGAGGCCCCGTACCCCCTCGCTATGTCCGCGGCGGACAACCGCGCGCGAACACCACTCCCGAACGGAACATGCCGGACCCGGGGCCCCGCCCATAGCCTGCACGAAGAAGCGTCCGAAACACCCCCACAGGAGCCCCTCATGACCGCAATCCCGCAGGAGCGCCGCGTCGTCACTGCCATTCCCGGCCCGAAGTCGGTGGAGCTGCAGGCCCGCCGTCTGGAGACGGTGGCCGCGGGTGTGGGCTCCACCCTGCCGGTGTTCACCGCCCGCGCCGGTGGCGGGATCATCGAGGACGTGGACGGCAACCGTCTGATCGACCTCGGCTCCGGTATCGCCGTGACGTCGGTCGGCGCCTCCGCCGAGGCCGTCGTGCGCCGCGCGTCCGCGCAGCTCGCCGACTTCACCCACACCTGTTTCATGGTCACGCCGTACGAGGGGTACGTCGAGGTCTGTGAGCAGCTCGCCGAGCTGACGCCGGGCGACCACGCCAAGAAGTCCGCGCTGTTCAACTCGGGCGCCGAGGCCGTCGAGAACGCGGTGAAGATCGCCCGCATCCACACCAAGCGCACCGCGGTCGTCGTCTTCGACCACGGCTACCACGGCCGCACCAACCTCACGATGGCGCTGACCGCCAAGAACATGCCGTACAAGCAGGGCTTCGGTCCGTTCGCGCCCGAGGTCTACCGGGTGCCGGTGGCGTACGGCTACCGCTGGCCGACGGGTGCCGAGAACGCCGGTGCCGAGGCGTCCGCCCAGGCCATCGACCAGATCACCAAGCAGATCGGCGCGGAGAACGTCGCCGCGATCATCATCGAGCCGGTGCTCGGTGAGGGCGGCTTCATCGAGCCGGCCAAGGGCTTCCTCCCGGCGATCGCCCAGTTCGCCAAGGACAACGGCATCGTCTTCGTCGCCGACGAGATCCAGTCCGGCTTCTGCCGCACCGGCCAGTGGTTCGCCTGCGAGGACGAGGGCATCGTCCCGGACCTGATCACCACCGCCAAGGGCATCGCGGGCGGTCTCCCGCTCTCCGCCGTGACCGGCCGCGCCGAGATCATGGACTCCGCCCACTCCGGTGGCCTCGGCGGCACCTACGGCGGCAACCCGGTCGCCTGCGCGGGTGCGCTCGGCGCGATCGAGACGATGCGCGAGCTGGACCTGAACGGGAAGGCGAAGCGCATCGAGGAGGTCATGAAGGGCCGCCTCGCCGAGATGCAGTCGAAGCTCGGCAACGGCGACATCATCGGTGACATCCGCGGCCGCGGCGCGATGATCGCGATCGAGCTGGTGAAGTCCGGCACGAAGGACCCGAACCCGGAGGCCGCCGCGAAGCTCGCCAAGGCCTGCCACGCGGAGGGCGTGCTGGTCCTCACCTGCGGCACGTACGGCAATGTCCTGCGCTTCCTCCCGCCGCTGGTGATCGGCGAGGACCTGCTGAACGAGGCGCTCGATGTCATCGAGCAGGCGTTCGGCCAGATCTGACCTGTGCGAACCCCGGCGGCTCCGGAACGCGGTTGCGCAGGGGATCCGAGGGGCCCGCGTGAGGGCCTGTGAAGAACGTGTGGGGGGCCGATGGCGGGATCCGTTTCCCGCTGTCGGTCCCCCATCGCCTGCCGTACGGTTTCTGCAGATGAGAGAAACACCCCGCCCGCAGGGGACTGCGGGCGATGCCGGGCCGGAGCTTCCCCAGCGCCGTCCTGGCCGTGCCTTCGCGCACACCGCTGGAGCCTCCGGCTCCGGAACTCCTCACCGATCGGATGGCCGCTCGCCCCAGACCCCCCGGGGCGTGCGGCAAACCGGTCCGACCGGCCGCCCCGGAACCACCCCCCCTGTTCCCGGGCGGCCGGCTCTTCTCCTCTTCCTGGTGCTGCCGCTCCTGGCTCTCTTCGCGCTCACCACCTGGCAGATCGCGGCCGACGGCCCGCTGCGCGGACTCGACGAGCGGGCGGGCCGGGCCGTCGTCGGGCACGGACCCGCCGGACTGACCGAATTCCTCGCCGATCTGGGCAATATGCAGGTCGCCCTCCCGGTGCTGGGCTGCGCCCTCGTCCTCGCGCTGGTGCGCGGTGCACGCCGTGCGCCGTTGTACGCGGCGCTCACCATGGGCGCGGTGCCCCTGCTGGTCGTTCCGCTGAAGGACTGGATCGCCCGTCCGGGACCGCTGACGGACGCCACCGGCTACTACCCGTCGGGCCATGCGGCGACGGCCGCGGTGGCGTACGGGGCGGCGGCGCTGCTGCTCGCGCCGTACGCGAGGCGGCCGTGGTCGTGGATGATGCCCGTCGCCGCTGTCCTGCTGACCACGGCGACGGGCATCGGTCTGGTGCTGCGCGGCTACCACTGGCCGCTGGATGTGCTGGGCAGTTGGTTCCTGTGCGGGATCCTGCTCCTGCCGCTGGGGCTCAGCTGCCGAAGTACGCGTCGAAGTTCTTCGAGAACTCCCCGTTGTTGAACCGGTCCCAGTTGATCGACCAGGTCATCAGTCCGCGCAGCGCGGGCCATGTCCCGTGGGTGGCGTAGGAGCCGCAGTCGGTCTTCTTCGTCAGGCAGTTCAGCGCCTTGGTGACCTCGGCGGGCGAGGTGTGGCCGTTGCCAGCCTGGGTGGAGGCCGGCAGGCCGATGGCGACCTGGTCGGGGCGGAGCGGCGGGAAGACCTTGGTCTGGTCGCCCGCCACCGGGAAGCCGGTGAGCAGCATGTCGGTCATGGCGATGTGGAAGTCCGCGCCGCCCATCGAGTGGTACTGGTTGTCCAGGCCCATGATGGAGCCCGAGTTGTAGTCCTGGACGTGCAGCAGGGTCAGGTCGTCGCGCAGCGCGTGGATGACCGGGAGGTAGGCGCCCGCCCGGGGGTCCTGGCCGCCCCAGGGGCCCGAGCCGTAGTACTGGTAGCCGAGCTGGACGAAGAAGGTCTCGGGGGCCATCGTCAGGACGAACTTCTCGCCGTACTTGGCCTTGAGGGTCTTCACCGCGGAGATCAGGTTGACCACGACCGGGGTGGTCGGGTTGCGGAAGTCGGTGTCCCCGGTGTTCAGCGAGAGCGAGTGGCCCTCGAAGTCGATGTCGAGGCCGTCCAGACCGTACTCGTCGATGATCTTGCTGACCGAGGAGACGAAGGTGTCGCGGGCGGCGGTGGTGGTGAGCTGCACCTGGCCGTTCTGGCCGCCGATGGAGATCAGCACCTTCTTGCCGGCGGCCTGCTTGGCCTTGATGGCCGCCTTGAACTCGGCGACGGACTCCACGTTCGGGCATTCGGTGACCGGGCAGAGCGAGAAGCGGATGTCGCCGGAGGTGACCGAGGTCGGTTCGCCGAAGGCGAGGTCGATGACGTCCCAGGAGTCGGGCACGTCCGCCATCCGCGTGTAGCCGGAGCCGTTGGCGAAGCTGGAGTGCAGATAGCCGACGAGCGCGTGGGCGGGCAGGCCGCCGCCGGTGCCCCCGCCGCCGCCCGCCGTGGTGGTGGCCGTGACGGCGGCGGACTTGGCGGACTCCCCGGCGGAGTTGGTCGCGGCGACCTGGAAGCTGTACGCGGTCGACGCGGCGAGCCCGGTCATGGTGGTGGAGGTGCCGGTGACCGAGGCGACCTTCGTGCCGCCCCGGTAGACGTTGTAGCCGGTGGCCCCGGCGGAGCCGGTCCAGGAGAGGTCGACCGAGGAGGAGGTGGCCGTGCCGGCCTTGAGTCCGGTGGGGGTGGCCGGGAGCTCGGCCGGGGCGCCGCCCGGACCGATCAGGGTGAGGTCGTCGGCGTAGTAGGCGGGGGTGCCGAACCAGCCGTGGGTGTAGACGCTCACGCTGGTGGTGGACGGTCCCGTCTTGAACGTGGTGGTGAGCTGCTTCCAGTCGGTGGAGGACTGGGTCCAGGTGGACACGTCGGTGGTGCCGGTGCCCTCCGCGCCGAGGTAGACGTAGGAGCCCTGCACCCAGGCGCTCAGCGTGTAGGTGGAGTCCGGCTGGACCGTCACCTTCTGGGAGCACTTGGCGTTGTCGCTGCCGGCCGGGGTCGCCTTCAGCGCCGAGGTGCCGCTGTGGGCCGGTGTGCCGACGGTGGCTCCGCTGCCACCGGTACAGCTCCAGCCGTCCAGGCCGGACTCGAAGCCGCCGTTGCGCGCCTGGTCGGCGTCGGCCGCGGCGGCGGACGGGGCGAGGGCGGTCAGACCGCCGGCGGCGAGCAGGGCCGCCGCGAAGGCGGCCACGGCTCCGGTCAGGCGGGCGGGGGGTCCCGTGCGTTCCACAACGGCCTCCGTGCATGGGGGAATTGAGTGCGGCCGCCACAACATGGTCCAGACCAATCAGGTTGTCAAGACCTCTGACAGCCCTGGGCCCGCCCGACCACCCGGTCACCGCGCCCGTTCCCGCCCGTTCCCCGCCCGTTCCCCGCCGCCGCCCGTAGCCTGCCGCCGTCAGTCACCGCCGCCCTCGGCCGGCCCGGCGGCCGCCTCGTGCATCGCGAGTTCCAGAAGTGTCGTGTCGGTGAGGGTTCCCGAGCCGTCGGGCGGGATCAGCCACCGCACCCCGCCGTTGGACGCCCTCCCCGGATGGGGCACGACGAGCCAGGTGCCCTGTCCCGCGCCCCGCACACCGGTGCCGAGCCAGCGGCTGACGGTGCCCGGCTCCACGAAGAAGCCCATGCGGGCGTCGCCGAAGTCGGAGAGAACGGGACCGGGCCTGTCGATGAGGCGGGTCAGTACGTCGAGGGTGGGACGGCCCAATTCCCCCGGAAGAATCAGCACGTCCCAGCGCCGCCCGGCGGGAAGGAGCACCACCCCGCGGGGATTGCGCTCCCATTCCCCTCGGCAGGCCTCTGGATCCGGCGCCACCGATACGAGCCATTCGACTGCTGCTGTGACCCCCGTGCCGGCCATGATCTGTCTCCCATCCGTATGCACCGGCCTTGCATGACCGGTGCGTTCACATGAGGGAGAGGGATGGCGCCGATCGATTACGCGGGTTCGGGCAGTGAATACGAAAGAAAACGGCCCGGTCACCTCCAGAGGTGACCGGGCCGCCGGGCTCAGCTGTCGAAGCCGAGCCCCAGCCGGTCCATCGTCCGCAGCCAGAGGTTGCGGTGGCCGCCGTTGCTGTCGGCCCTGGCCAGGGACCTCTTGGTGAGCTCGATCCCGGCCCAGGCGAAGGGCTCGGGCGGGAACGGCATCGGCTTGCTGCGGACCATCTCCAGCGCGGTCCTCTCGTTCTGCTCACCGGCCAGCAGATCGAGCATCACATCGGCCCCGAAACGGGTGGCGCCGACCCCGAGTCCGGTGAATCCGGCGGCATAGGCGACCCGGCCCTGATGGGCCGTGCCGAAGAACGCGGAAAAGCGCGAACAGGTATCGATCGCCCCGCCCCAGGCATGGCTGAAACGAATCCCCGACAGTTGCGGAAAACATTCGAAGAACTGACCGGCGAGCTTCAGGAAGGTCTCCGGACGCTGATCGAGATCGGCGCTCAGCCGGCCGCCGTACGGATAGATCGCGTCATAGCCGCCCCACAGGATCCGGTTGTCGGACGACAGCCGGAAGTAGTGGAACTGATTGGCGCTGTCGCCCAGGCCCTGCCGGTTCTTCCAGCCGATGGAGGCGAGCTGGTCCGCGGTGAGCGGCTCGGTCATCAGCGCGTAGTCGTAGACCGGCACGGTGAACGGGCGCACCCGCTTGACCAGCGACGGGAAGATGTTCGTACCGAGTGCGACCCGGCGTGCGAAGACCCGTCCGTACGGGGTGCGGACCGCCATTCCCGTGGTGGACCTGGCGAGTTCGAGGCCCCGGGTGTGCTCGTACATCCGCACGCCGAGGTCGAGGCAGGCCCGCTTCAGGCCCCAGGCCAGCTTGGCGGGGTGCAGCATGGCGACGCCGCGCCGGTCCCAGAGGCCGCCCAGGAATGTCGGTGAGTCGACTTCGGCGCGCAGTGCGTCCTGGTCCAGGAACTCCGAGCCGGTGAAGCCGAGCTTCTCGGCCTCCTGGTGCCATTCATGGAGCTCTTCGAGCTGGTGGGGCTCGGTGGCGACGTCGATCTCGCCGGTGCGCTCGAATTCGCAGTCGATCGCGTACCGGGCGACGGCGGCCTCGATGGCGTCGAGGTTGTGCTCCCCGAGCTCCTCCAGCTTGTGGATCTCCTCCGGCCAGCGCTCCAGGCCGTTGGGCAGACCGTGGGTGAGGGAGGCGGCGCAGAATCCGCCGTTGCGGCCCGAGGCGGCCCAGCCCACCTCGTGCCCCTCGATCAGGACGACGTCCCGTTCCGGGTCGCGTTCCTTGGCGATCAGCGCGGTCCACAGTCCGCTGTAGCCGCCGCCGACGACGAGCAGGTCGCAGTGCTCGTCTCCGGTGAGCGCGGGCAGCGCTTCGGGCCTGCCGGGGTCGTCCAGCCAGAACGAGACGGGCTTCGCGTCGGAGAGTGATCGTGCAGCAGTACGCATGGCAGCTGGGGCCATGGTTTCCAACTCCTTCAGGGCTTTCTATCGTGCGCTGTTCTTGCGCCGGTTCGCGATCAGCTGGCCGACGACCACCACCATGACAGCGATGATGAACATCGCCGTACCGATGACGTTGATCTGCACGGGCGTGCCGCGCTGTGCCGATCCCCAGACGAACATGGGGAAGGTCACGGTGGAGCCCGCGTTGAAATTGGTGATGATGAAATCGTCGAAGGAGAGCGCGAAGGCCAGCAGCGCTCCCGCGGCGATTCCGGGGGCGGCGATCGGCAGCGTCACCCGCAGGAAGGTCTGCACGGGCCCGGCGTACAGATCGCGGGCCGCCTCCTCCAGCCTCGGGTCCATCGACATCACACGCGCCTTCACGGCCGTCACCACGAAGCTCAGGCAGAACATGATGTGCGCGATCAGGATCGTCCAGAAGCCCAGCTGCGCGCCCATGTTGAGGAAGAGCGTGAGCAGCGAGGCGGCCATGACGACCTCGGGCATCGCCATCGGCAGGAAGATCAGCGAGTTGATCGCGCCGCGCGCCCGGAAGCGGTAGCGGACCAGCGCGAAGGAGATCATCGTGCCGAGGACGGTCGCGCCGACGGTGGCCCAGACGGCGATCTGGAGGGAGAGCGAGAGCGAGCCGCACATGTCGGCGACGCCGCAGGGGTCCTTCCAGGCGTCCAGGGAGAAGCGCTGCCAGGCGTAGTTGAAGCGCCCGTTCGGCTTGTTGAACGAGAACACCATGACGACGACGTTCGGCAGGATCATGTACGCGAGGGTCAGCAGACCCGCGATGACGATCAGATTCCGGCGAATCCAGCGCAGTACGGGCATCAGACCAGGTCCTCCGTCCCGGAGCGGCGGATGTAGACGGTGACCATGATCAGGACGACCGCCATGAGGATGAAGGAGAGCGCGGCCGCCGTCGGATAGTCCAGGACCCGCAGGAACTGGGTCTGGATGACGCTGCCGACCATCTTCGTGTCGGTGGAGCCCAGCAGTTCCGCGTTGACGTAGTCACCGCTGGCCGGGATGAAGGTGAGCAGGGTTCCGGAGACGACACCCGGCATGGAGAGCGGGAAGGTCACCTTGCGGAAGGTGGTGGCGGGGGTGGCGTACAGATCGCCGGCCGCCTCGTGCAGTCTGCCGTCGATCCGCTCCAGCGAGGTGTAGAGCGGCAGGATCATGAACGGCAGGAAGTTGTACGTGAGACCGCAGACCACCGCCATCGGTGTGGCCAGCACCCGGTTGGACTCGGTCCAGCCGAGCCAGCTGGTGACGTCCAGGACGTGCAGGGTGTTCAGTACGTCGACGACCGCGCCGCCGTCCGCGAGGATCGTCTTCCAGGCGAGTGTGCGGATCAGGAAGCTGGTGAAGAACGGCGCGATGACCAGCACCAGGACGACATTGCGCCAGCGGCCCGCCTTGAACGCGATGAGGTACGCGAGCGGGTAGCCGAGCAGCAGGCAGAGCAGGGTGGCGGTGCCGGCGTACAGCAGGGACCGGATGAACTGCGGGTAGTAGTCGGTCAGCGCGTCCCAGTAGGTCTGGAAGTGCCAGGTGACCTCGAAGCCCTTCTCCAGGGATCCGGTCTGTACCGAGGTCGAGGCCTGGTAGACCAGCGGCAGCGCGAAGAAGACGAGCAGCCACAGGATGCCGGGGAGCAGCAGCCAGTAGGGGACGAGGCGCTTGCGGGTGGAGGGCCTGCGTATCTCCGGCTCCGCGACGGGCACCGGTGGTGCCTCCTCGGTGATGGTCACGCCGCGTCCTCCACCGTCTCCACACCGGCGTCGATGTCCTGTGCGGCGTCCAGGCCGAAGGTGTGCGCCGGGTTCCAGTGCAGGACGACCTCGGCGCCGACCACGAGTCCCGCGCGCCTCTCGACGTTCTGCTCGTACACGTGGAGCGCCTTGCCCGCCGGGCTCTCCACCACGTACTGCGTGGACACCCCGATGAAGCTGGAGTCGACGATCCGGCCGGTGACCCGGTTGCGGCCGTCGGCGATCGCGTCCGCGTCGTCGGCGTGCGCGAGCGAGATCTTCTCCGGGCGGACGCCGAGGAGCAGCTTGCCGCCGTTGGTGGTGGGGGCGGTACATCGGTCGGTGGGCAGCCGGAGCTTCCCGCCGCCCGCGGCCACCACGATCTCCGTGCCCGCGGAGACGACCTCGCCCTCGATGAGGTTGGAGGTGCCGAGGAAGTTGGCGACGAAGGTCGTCCTCGGGTTCTCGTACAGATCGGCGGGGGCGCCGAGCTGCTCGACCCGGCCCCCGTTCATCACCGCGACGGTGTCGGCCATGGTCATGGCCTCCTCCTGGTCGTGGGTGACGTGGATGAAGGTGATGCCGACCTCGGTCTGGATGCGCTTGAGTTCCAGCTGCATCTGGCGGCGCAGCTTGAGGTCGAGTGCGCCGAGCGGTTCGTCGAGCAGCAGCACCTGCGGGTGGTTGATCAGGGCGCGGGCGACGGCGACGCGCTGCTGCTGGCCGCCGGAGAGCTGGTGCGGCTTGCGCTTGGCGAAGTCGCCGAGCTGGACGAGCTCCAGCATCTCGTCGACCTGCTTCCTCACCGACTTGATGCCGCGCCGGCGCAGACCGAAGGCGACGTTCTCCGTGATGTCGAGGTGCGGGAAGAGCGCGTAGCTCTGGAAGACCGTGTTGACCGGCCGTTTGTACGGGGGAAGTCCGGTGATGTCCCGGCCGCCGAGCGAGACCGTGCCGGTGGTGGCCTCCTCCAGGCCCGCGATCATGCGCAGGGTGGTGGTCTTGCCGCAGCCGGACGCGCCGAGCAGCGCGAAGAAGGAGCCCTGCGGGACGGTCAGATCGAGCGGCTTGACGGCGGCGAAGGAGCCGTATGTCTTGCTGATCCCGGTGAGGCGGACGTCGCCGCCGGTCTGCTGCTGTGTCATGGATCGCGGTCCCAGTGGTGTCAGAGGGAGATCAGGGGAGATCAGGGGATCGGGTGGGGCGGGGAGGACGCGGCGGTCAGGCGCCGATCAGCTTGGCGAACTTCTCTTCGTACGCCGTCTCTTCCTTGCTGGTCAGGGAGCGGAAGGCGTGCGACCGGGACGCCATCTCCTGGTCCGGGAGGATCAGGACGTTGTCGGCCATCGCCTGATCGATCTTCGCCAGCTCGTCGCGGACCCCGTCGACCGGGCAGACGAAGTTGATGTACGCGGCGAGCTTCGCGGCGACCTTCGGCTCGTAGTAGTAGTCGATGAGCTTCTCGGCGTTGGTCTTGTGCCGGGCCTTCACCGGGACCAGCAGGTTGTCGCTGGATATGACGTACCCGGCGGCCGGGATCGCGTACTTGATGTCCGGGTTCCCGGCCTGGAGCTGGATGATGTCGCCGGCCCAGCCGACGCAGGCGGCGATGTCGCCCTTGTCGAGGTCCGCGGTGTAGTCGTTGCCGGTGAAGCGGCGGATCTGGTTCTTGTCGACGCCCTTCTGGAGCCGGCCGATCGCGGCGTCGTAGTCGGCGTCGGTGAAGGTGCCGGGGTCCTTGCCCATGTCGAGCAGGGTCATGCCGATCGTGTCGCGCATCTCCGAGAGGAAACTGACCCGGCCCTTGAGCTTCGGGTCGTCGAGCAGCTGGCTGACGGAGTCGACCTTGCGGCCACCGGTCGCCTTGGAGTTGTAGGCGATGACGGCGGGGATGCCCGCCCAGGGGTACGAGTAGGCACGGCCCGGGTCCCAGTCCGGGGAGCGGAACTGGGCCGAGAGGTTGGCGTAGGCGTGCGGCAGGTGCGAGGCGTCGAGCTTCTGCGCCCAGCCGAGGCGGACGACGCGGGCGGCCAGCCAGTCGGTGACGCAGATGATGTCGCGGCCGGTGTCCTGGCCGGCCGCGAGCTGCGGCTTGATCTTGCCGAAGAACTCGACGTTGTCGTTGATGTCCTCGGTGTACTTGACCGTGATCCCGGTGCGTTCGGTGAACGCCTCCAGGGTGGGCCGGTGCTTGCCGTCGTCGGTGACGTCCATGTACTCGGTCCAGTTGGAGAAGTTGATCTGCTTCTCCTCGGCCGAGTGGTCGTCGGAGGCCGCGGCGGCGTCGCCCTCCCGCTTGGCGGGCGGGATGCCGCACGCGCTCAGCGTGCCCAGCCCGCCGATCGCCAGCGCCCCCATGCCGGAGGCGCGGAGGAGCGATCGGCGGGTCAGGGCGCCCCGGCCGCTGGTGAGGCTGCGTCGCATCGCGGCGAGTTGGGCCGCGGAGAGGCGCTCCGGCTCGTACTGCTCCATGCGCGTTGCCCTTTCGGGTGTGTGTGGCCGGGGGTCGGCCGGGTTATCGGTCCCCGAAGATCGTGCGGTGCCAGTCCTTGCGGGCGACCGCGGTGTTGTCGTACATGACGTGCTTGACCTGCGTGTACTCCTCGAAGGAGTACGACGACATGTCCTTGCCGAAGCCGCTGGCCTTGTATCCGCCGTGCGGCATCTCGCTGATGATCGGAATGTGGTCGTTGATCCAGACGCAGCCCGCCTTGATCTCGCGGGTGGCGCGGTTGGCGCGGTACAGGTCGCGGCTCCACGCGGAGGCGGCGAGTCCGTACGGGGTGTCGTTGGCGAGGCGGATGCCCTCGTCGTCGGTGTCGAAGGGCAGCACGACCAGGACCGGGCCGAAGATCTCCGACTGGACGATCTCGCTGTCCTGGGCGGCTCCGGCGACCAGCGTCGGCCGGTAGTACGCACCGGCGGCCAGTTCGCCGCCGGGGGCCTCGCCGCCGGTGACGACGGTGGCGTAGGCGCGGGCGCGCTCGACGAATCCGGCGACCCGGTCCCGCTGGGCGTGGCTGATCAGCGGGCCGAGGTCGGTCGACGGGTCGAAGGGGTCGCCGAGCCGGACGGTCTCCATGAGCGCGGCGACGCCTTGCACGAAGGCGTCGTACAGCGGGCGCTGGACGTAGGCGCGGGTGGCGGCGGTGCAGTCCTGGCCGGTGTTGATGAGCGCTCCGGCGACCGCGCCGTTGACCGCGGCTTCGAGGTCGGCGTCGTCGAAGACCACGAAGGGGGCCTTGCCGCCGAGTTCGAGGTGGAGGCGCTTGACGGTGGAGGTGGCGATCTCCGCGACCCGCTTGCCGACGGCGGTGGAGCCGGTGAAGGAGGTCATGACGACGTCCGGGTGGCCGACGAGGTGCTCGCCGGCGTCCTTGCCCGCGCCGGTGACGATGTTGATCACACCGTCCGGGATGCCCGCCTCGGTGGCCGCCTGGGCGAACATCAGCGAGGTCAGCGGGGTGATCTCGGCGGGCTTCAGCACGATCGTGTTGCCCGCGGCGACGGCCGGGAGGATCTTCCAGGCGGCCATCTGGAGCGGGTAGTTCCAGGGCGCGATGGAGCCGATGACACCGATCGCCTCACGGCGTACGTACGAGGTGTGGTCGCCGTCGTACTCGGCGGCCGACTTGCCCTCCAGATGGCGGGCGGCCCCGGCGAAGAAGGAGGTGTTGTCGATGGTGCCGGGCACGTCGAACTCGGTGGCGAGCTTGATCGGCTTGCCGCACTGGAGGGACTCCACGTACGCGAAGTCGTCGGCCTGCTCGGCGAGGACGGCGGCGA
The DNA here is from genome assembly GCF_900091725.1 of Streptomyces sp. DvalAA-43. GTDB lineage: Bacteria > Actinomycetota > Actinomycetes > Streptomycetales > Streptomycetaceae > Streptomyces > Streptomyces pulveraceus. The sequence continues at coordinate 23,079 of NZ_FMBW01000034.1, forward strand.
AGCGGTGCATCGCCTCGGCCCGCTCGGCGGGCGTCGCGCCCGACCAGCCGGGGAACGCCTCGCGGGCGGCCGCCACGGCGGCGTCCACGTCGGCGGTGCCCGCCAGCTCGTAGGTGTGGACGGTCTCCCCCGTCGCCGGGTTCACCACGTCGTGGTGACGTCCCGATGTTCCGGGCCGCAGCTTTCCGCCGATGTACTGTGCGCCGTCCGCGAAGCGGTCCCGCACCTGGATGCCGTTGCCCATGACGATCTCCTCCGCCGCGTACCCCGGAATGCGGGGGCGGCGTAGCCTCTGCTCGATTTGAGTGCCGATCCTGACAGAGGGGAACAACCCCAACAAGTGATTCCGTTGTTGCCTTTTGGTTACGCGACGGAATCTGTCGACCATGTGTCGCGTCGGTACGGAAATCCCCGTACGTAGTGTCAGTGGCGAATGCCAGAATCGCATGTCATGGAACACATGGACGATCTTCTGGCGCGGACCGCACGCGGCGAGAAGGTGAAGTACCTGCACTTCTGGGGGCACCGTCCACGGCCCGACGGCCGCATCGGCGCGAGCTGTCTCAGTCAGTGGTGGCCGTCGCCGTTCACGGTCGACGGCGTGAGATACGCGTCGTCGGAGCACTGGATGATGGCGGGCAAGGCCCGCCTGTTCGGCGATGCGGAGTCGGAGGCCGCGGCGGTGGCGGCGAAGAGCCCGGCGGCGGCGAAGAAGGTGGGCCGGCTGGTCCGCGGTTTCGACGACGCGGTGTGGCAGCGGAAGCGGTTCGCCCTGGTGGTGGCCGGCAGCGTGCACAAGTTCGGCGGCGATCCGGAGCTGCGGGAGTTCCTGCTGAACACCGGGGACCGGGTGCTGGTCGAGGCGAGCCCGATGGACCGGATCTGGGGCATAGGCCTGGCGGCGGACGATCCGCGGGCGGCGAGTCCGGCGAGCTGGCGGGGGCTGAATCTGCTGGGGTTCGCGCTGATGGACGCGCGGGTGGAGCTGCGCACGTCATGAGGCGGCCCGGACGCCCGGCGGCCCGGCGGGTCCGGGCTGTCGGGCGGGGTGCCGGGGCGTCTCGCCGGGATCATGCCGGGCCCGCGGGGTCCGGCATGATCCCGGCGAAGGGCCTCAGCGGGTGACGTCGACGACCAGCGACGTGGAGTACGGGTCGTCGTTGTAGCCACTGTCCTCGAATTCATCGCCGTGGGCGACGAACAGCCAGATGAAGAAGCTGATGATCGCCACACCGAAGACGATGCCGATGGACCCCATGATGATCCCGGCGAGTGCCTGACCGCTGTTGGTCGCCTCACCGCGCTGCGCCCGCTTGCGGCCGAGGATCCCGAAGATCAGGGCCAGCGCGCCCAGGATCAGGCTGGGTATCCCGTAGATGCAGAACATGCAGATGGCCAGGATGCCGAGCACCATGGCCGCGGTGCCCATGCCGTTGGCGGGCGGCGGACCGCCCCAGGGCGCCTGCGGATACCCGGGGTACCCCGGGTATCCGCCGTACTGAGGGGCGGGCGCGGCCGGGTAGCCGTACTGTCCGGCGACCGGCGGGGCCGACGGGATCTGCTGGCCCGGTCCGTTCGGTCCGACCGGCGGCGGTGGTACCTCACCGGGGCCGAAGCCGGCTCCGGGCACCGGCCCGGTCTGCACCGGCGCACCGAATCCCGGCGGTGCGTCGGCCGGTTCGGGGCCCTCCCCGGCCCCCGGCACCGAGACGACCGTGGGCTGGCTGTGCACCGCGGGCGGGCGAGGATCGCCGACCTGCTTCTCCAGCGGCACCTTGCTGTCCGGCGGAGCCCACGGATCGCGCGGCGCGGCCCCGCCCTCGGGCTGCTCTGTGTTGTCTGACATGGGCCTCCCCCATCGTGGTCCCGTCATGCTACGGCCCCGCTGCCCGCCGATGGCCCCGGCCTACGATGATCCCCGTCCCCTGCCCGGCCGACCGTGCCCGGCACCCGAACCGTCCCACGCCGCGGAGAGTCCGATGACCGATCTGCACCCCTTCATCGCGGGGCTGCCCAAAGCGGAACTGCATGTCCACCATGTCGGTTCCGCCTCGCCCCGCATCGTCGCCGAGCTGGCCGCGCACCACTCCGACTCCAAGGTCCCCAGCGACCCCGAGGCGCTCGCCGACTACTTCACCTTCACGGACTTCGCGCACTTCATCGACGTGTACCTCTCCGTCGTGGACCTGATCCGCACCCCGGAGGACGTCCGTCTGCTGACCTTCGAGGTCGCCCGCGACATGGCGCGGCAGAACATCCGCTACGCGGAGCTGACGGTGACCCCGTTCTCCTCGACCCGGCGCGGCATCCCCGAGCAGGCGTTCATGGAGGCCATAGAGGACGCCCGCAAGGCCGCCGAGGCCGAGCTGGGTGTCGTGCTGCGCTGGTGCTTCGACATTCCCGGCGAGGCCGGGCTCGAATCCGCCGAGGAGACCGCCCGGCTCGCGGTCGACCTGCGGCCCGAGGGACTCGTCTCGTTCGGCCTCGGCGGTCCGGAGATCGGTGTGGACCGCCCGCAGTTCAAGCCCTACTTCGACCGGGCGATCGCCGCGGGCCTGCACTCGGTGCCGCACGCCGGGGAGACCACCGGGCCACAGACCATCTGGGACGCCCTGACCCATCTGCGCGCCGAGCGCATCGGTCACGGCACCAGCGCCGTCCAGGACCCGAAGCTGCTGGCCCATCTCGCCGAGCACCGCATCGCGCTGGAGGTCTGCCCGACCTCGAACATCGCGACCCGCGCGGTGGCGGACATCGAGCAGCACCCGGTCAAGGAGATGGTGGCCGCGGGCGTCCTCGTCACCATCAACAGCGACGACCCGCCGATGTTCGGCACGGACCTCAACAACGAGTACGGGGTGGCCGCCCGCCTGCTCGGTCTGGACGAGCGGGGTCTCGCGTCGCTGGCGAAGAACGCGGTCGAGGCGTCGTACCTCGACGCGGCCGGCAAGCGGAGGCTGGCCGCCGAGATCGACACGTACACGACGAACTGGCTGGAGCGCGCGGGCCAGTGACCCCCGTGGTCACAATGACCCCATGGTCACCTCAGTCATCGCCGTGGCCCACCGCGGCGATCCCTACCGGGTCCGCGAGAACACCCTCCCCTCGATCCGCTCCGCCCTCGGCAGGGGGGCGGACGCGGTCGAGATCGATGTACGGGTCACCCGCGACGGCGTACCGGTCCTGCTGCACGACGCCACACTGAAGCGGCTGTGGGGCCACGACGTGCGGCTCGACCGGCTGACCCACGAGGAGCTCACCGAGCTGACCCGGGGCGGTGTGCCCACCCTGCGCGAGGCGCTGCTCGCCGCCGGGGCGCACCGCCTCATGATCGATCTGCCGGGCTCCACCGACGGCTCCGTGCGGAAGACCGTCGGTGTGGTGCACGAGTGCGGGGCCGGCGAGCGGGCGTACTACTGCGCCGGCGCCGACGCGATGCTCCGGGTGCGGG
>NZ_FMBW01000075.1 GCF_900091725.1 Streptomyces sp. DvalAA-43
CCGCCATCGCGCTGGCCACCGTCACGCTGACCGCCGGCCGGAGCCGGACGGGCATGGCCACCGGCAGGACGAGGTCCGGGGGTGGCACCCGCGGGACGCGGGGCCTGCTGCTGCGGGGCAGCGGGCTGGGCCGGAGCCGGAGCCGAGAACTCGGCGGCGGGCACCGGGGTGACCGGAGCGGGCTTCGGCGCGAGCTTCGGGCCCGGACGCGGGCCGGCAGCCGGTGCGGAAGGCGCTGCGGGGGCGCTGCTCGCCGGGGCGGCGGGGGCCGGCTTGGGGGCCGGGGCGCCGGGCTTCGGGGCAGCGGGACGTGCCGCAGCGGCCGGGGAGGGCGCTGCGGGCTTTGCGGGCGTCGCCTTGCGGGGCGCGCCAGGCTTTGCAGCGGACTTGCCGGCGTTGCCGCCGGGCCCCTGCAGTGCGTCAGTCAACTTGCGTACAACCGGCGCCTCGATCGTCGAGGACGCCGAACGGACGAATTCACCGAGTTCTTGGAGCTTGGCCATGACGACCTTGCTCTCGACGCCGAACTCCTTGGCGAGTTCGTATACCCGGACCTTAGCCACTTCGCTCCTTTTAGGTCCGGGTTACCGCCGGACCGTCGCTACTTCATGGGCGTACTCATCGCGTACTCATCGAGTGCTCATCGCAATCTCGACCTACTTCCAACTCGCGAGGTACCTGACCGCACGGGGTCCCGTGCCGTTCACTTCTTACGGTGTCACCCGCTCGACGAACCGCTGCACTGCGGCGGGGTCGAACGGCCCCTTGGCCTTGAAGGCCCGGGGGAAGGCCCGGCGGCGAACCGCCAGGTCCAGACAGACAGAGACGGGGTGTACATAGGCACCCCGGCCGGGCAGCGTACCGCGAGGATCGGGAACGCAGGCGTCCCCGTCCACGACGATGCGCAGCAGCTCGCTCTTGGCCGCCCGCTCCCGGCATCCCACACAGGTTCGCTCAGGGCAAGCGCGGGCGTGCGTCCGGCCAGACACGTTTAAGTCTACCTCCCCGCACCGACCTCACCCCTTTGGGGCAAAAATCGAACGGATGTTGTCGTGATCTCAGCGGCATGCCGCCGGGATGTATTCCCTGCGGACCGGGTCAGCGGCGCTCGGAACGCTCGCGTGCGCGCTCGGCCCGCTCCCGGTCCGCCACGTCGCGCTCGGCGTCGGTCTCGGTGTCCGGACGGATGTCGATGCGCCAGCCGGTGAGACGGGCGGCGAGGCGGGCGTTCTGCCCTTCCTTGCCGATCGCCAGCGACAGCTGGTAGTCCGGCACGGTGACCCGGGCGGACCGGGCGCCGAGGTCGACGACCTCGACCTCGCTCACCCGTGCGGGCGACAGCGCGTTGGCGACCATCTCCGCGGGGTCGTCCGACCAGTCCACGATGTCGATCTTCTCGCCGTGCAGCTCGGCCATGACATTGCGCACCCGGCCGCCCATCGGGCCGATGCAGGCGCCCTTGGCGTTCAGCCCGGAGCGGGTCGAACGGACCGCGATCTTGGTGCGGTGACCGGCCTCGCGGGCGATCGCGCAGATCTCGACGGAACCGTCGGCGATCTCCGGGACCTCCAGCGCGAAGAGCTTCTTCACCAGGTTGGGGTGGGTCCGCGACAGCGTCACGGACGGGCCGCGCACGCCCTTGGCGACCCGTACGACATAGGTACGCAGCCGCAGGCCGTGGGTGTACTCCTCGCCCGGCACCTGCTCCTGCACCGGCAGGATCGCTTCCAGCTTGCCGATGTCGACCAGGACGTTCTTCGGGTCCTTGCCCTGCTGGACGACGCCGGTGACGACGTCGCCCTCGTGGCCGGCGTACTCACCGAACGTCTTGTCGTCCTCGGCGTCGCGCAGCCGCTGCAGGATGACCTGCTTGGCGGTGGTCGCGGCGATCCGGCCGAAGCCGGACGGGGTGTCGTCGAACTCCTTGGGCTCCTGGCCCTCTTCGAGGTCGGCCGGGTCCTCCTTCGCCCACACCGTCACATGCCCGCGCTCGTCGAGCTCCACCCGCGCGCGGCGGTGGCTTCCGTCGGTACGGTGGTAGGCGATGAGGAGGGCCGACTCGATCGCCTCGACGAGCACGTCGAAGGGGATCTCCTTGTCCTGTGCCAAGCCCTTCAAGAGCTTCACGTCGATGTCCACGGCTACGCCTCCTCTTCCTTCTTGTCCTTGCGGCTGAATTCGATCTCCACGCGCGCCTTGGCGATGTCGTCGAAGGCGACCCGGCGGGACGTGGGCTTGCGGCCCTTGACGCCCGGCACTTCGAGGTCGAGCCCCTCTTCGTCCACGGCGAGGATGCGGGCCACCAGCTCGCCGCCCTCGCGCAGGTGCAGCTTTGCCAGGCGGCCCGTGGCGCGTACGTAGTGGCGGTGCTCCGTCAGCGGACGGTCGGCACCGGGGGAGCTGACTTCGAGGACGTACTCCTCGTCGCCCATCGCGTCGGTCTCGTCGAGCTTCTCGGAGATCGCGCGGCTCAGCTCGGCGCAGGCGTCCAGCTCGACGCCCTCCTCGGAGTCCACGATGATCCGCAGCACGCGGCGGCGGCCGGCCCGGGACACCTCGATCTCTTCGAGATCCAGCTGTTCGGCGCTGACGAGCGGTTCGAGCAGCCCGCGCAGCCTCTCGCTCTGGGTGGTGCTCATCCGGGTGACTCCTCGGCCGCGTGTGCTGTTGTGGGGATCGTCGCGTGTCAGGTCAAAGGGTATCCGGTCCCGAGGGGTGTTGCCGTCCGCCTCCTCCGCAGCCGCAGGTACGCTCGCCTGCGGTGATCACTTCAGGACAGATCCAGTCAAGACAGGGCCAAGCCCGAAGGAGAACAGGTGCGGCGCACGGGGACGACGCGCAGAGGTGTGTTCACCGCGACGGGAGCGATCGCCCTGGGGGCGGTGCTCGCCGGCTGCGGTGACGGGTCCGGCGGAGGAGAGGGCTCCGGCCGGTCCGGGGCGGCGACCACGGCCGAGCAGGCCTCTGCGGCACGGGCGGACAGGAGGATCCGGGCGGCCGCCGCGCGCACCAGCCTGGAGCTGCTCGGAGGGTACGAGCAGGTGGTCCGGGCCCATCCGGCGACCGCCGCCGGGCTGGCGCCGCTGAGGGATGCCGTACGCGCCCATGCCAAGGCGCTGGCGCCCTCCGGCGGGCAGGCGCCCGTGCTCCCGCGGTCACGCGCGACCGATGCCGGGGCCGCCGTCCGGGAACTGGCCGCCGCGGAGCGCCGCGCCGCGGACGCGCATCTGGCGGCCCTCGTCGAGGCCCCGCCGGAGCTGGCCCGGCTGCTGGCGTCGATCGCGGCGGCCGACGCGGCCCACGCCTATCTGCTGACCGAACTGGCCAAGGAGACCTCGTCATGAGCGCCGGGACACAGAAAGCCGCGCAGGCGGCCCTGGCCGCCGAACACGCGGCGGTGTACGGGTACGGGGTGGTCGGCGGCCGGGTCGCCGAGGGCCGCCGGGCCGAGGCCACGGCGGCCCATCACGCGCACCGGGCCCGGCGCGACGCGCTGGTGCGGACCGTGCGCGGACTGGGCGGTGAGCCGGTGGCGGCGCAGGCCGCGTACGCTCTGCCGTTCGCGGTGCCGGGCCCGGCCGCGGCGGTGCGGCTGGCGGCCCTGCTGGAGGACCGGGTCGCGGGCGTGTACTCCGATCTCGTCCGGGCCGCCGAGGGCTCGCTCAGGCGGGAGGCGGCCGACGCGCTGCGGGAGGCCGCGGTGCGCTCCGTCCGCTGGCGGGGCAGCGGCGTACCCTTTCCCGGGCTCGCCGAGCGGACCGCCGACGCCACGGACACGAAGACGGGGACGGCCGCGAACGCCGGGTCCGGTGCGAAGGGCGGGGCCGATATGACGAACGGGTCCGGCGCGGCGCACTGAAGAAGCTCTGAAAGGGAACAAGGCACGTATGGGTTTCGAACCGCCGCAGCGTCTGGTGCGGGCGCTGGGCGAGTCGTACGGGGATCAGGCCGCCGCCGACTGGCTCGCGCGGCTTCCCGCACTGACCGAGGAAGCGCTGTCCGCCACCGGCCGGGAGCCGGCAGTGGAGCGGGTCGCCGCCCCGGGCGGCCGCAGCAGTCTGGTCCTGCTGGTGACGTGTTCCGACGGCACCCCGGCCGCCCTGAAGATCGCACCGCCCGAGGCCGCTCCGGAGCTGGAGCGGGCGGCGCTGGCGCACTGGAACGGCTGGGGCGCGGCACAGCTCGTCGCCGCCGGGCCCGGCGCGCTGCTGCTGGAGCGGCTGCACCCGGAGGTGTCGCTGCGCTCGCTGCCGGAAGCGAAGGCGCTGCTCGAAGCGGCGGGGACGGTGCGCCGGCTGTGGGTCGAGCCGCCGGCCGGGCACGGTTTCGAGACGGTCGCCGAGCGGACCGGGCGCCGGGTCGGGCCGATGCTCGCCCGTGCGGCGGCCGATCCGGGCCTGGAGCCGCTGGTCTCCGCGGCGCTCGCGGCCCGCGATGAGCTGGTCGCCCACTCCCCCGAGCTGCTGCTGTTGCACGGCAACTTCCGCCAGAGCAAGGTGCTGGCCGGTGAGCGGGCGCCGTGGCTGACGGTCGGTCCCGAGCCGTTGGTCGGTGAGCGTGCCTACGATCTGGCGCGGCTGGTGCGCGACCGCGTCGAGGACCTGATCGCCTCGCCGGGCGGCGCGGTGACGGCCCGTCGGCGGATCAAGAAGCTCGCCGACTCGCTGGACGTGGACCGGGAGCGGCTGCACGGCTGGACGCTGTTCCGCGCGGTGGAGTCGGGGACCCGTGCGCTGGAGGGCGGCCGCGGCCAGGAGGGCGAGCTGACGCTGGAGTTCGCGAGCTGGCTGTAGGGCGCGAGACAGACCGCAGGCCCCCCGCGCGGTGCGCGGGGGGCCTGCGGTTTTCCCGGTGTCAGGCGGTGAGGCGGGCGATCGCCTCGTCGACCGTGAGCTCCTCGCGCTCGCCGGTGCGGCGGTCCTTCAGCTCCAGGACGCCCTCGGCCGAGCGGCGGCCGGCGACCAGGATCTGCGGGACGCCGATGAGCTCGGAGTCGGTGAACTTGACGCCGGGCGAGACGCCCGGACGGTCGTCGACCAGGACGCGCAGGCCCGCGGCGTTCAGCTTCTCGGAGACGTCGAGCGCCAGCTCGGTCTGGAGCGCCTTGCCCGCCGCGACCACGTGCACATCGGCCGGGGCGATCTCGCGGGGCCAGCACAGGCCCTTGTCGTCGGCGGTCTGCTCGGCGAGGGCGGCCACGGCACGGGAGACGCCGATGCCGTACGAGCCCATCGTGACGCGGACGGGCTTGCCCTGCTGGCCGAGGACGTCGAGGGAGAAGATGTCGGCGTACTTGCGGCCGAGCTGGAAGATGTGGCCGATCTCGATGGCGCGGTCCACCTGGAGGCCGGTGCCGCACTCGGGGCAGGGGTCGCCCGCCTCGACGACGACGACGTCGAGGGAGTCGGTGACCTCGAAGTCGCGGCCCGCGACGACGTTCTTCGCGTGCTTGCCCTCCTTGTTGGCACCCGTGATCCAGGCGGTGCCGGGGGCGACGCGCGGGTCGGCGATGTATCGGACCTTCTCCAGGCCCTGCGGGCCGACGTAGCCGCGTACCAGGTCGGGGCGGCCCTCGAAGTCCTCGGCGGTGACGAGCTCGACGACGGCGGGGGCGAGGTGCTCGCCGAGCTTGCCGAGGTCGACCTCGCGGTCGCCCGGCACGCCCACGGCCACGATCTCGCCGTCGACCTTGACCAGCAGGTTCTTCAGGGTCGCGGAGGCCGGGACGCCGAGGTGCGCGGCGAGCGACTCGATGGTCGGGGTGTCGGGGGTGTCCAGCTCCTCGACGGGGCCGTGCGCCGAGCCGTCCGCGGGGGTGGCCTTGAAGGTCACGGCCTCGGTGTTGGCGGCGTAGTCGCAGGAGGGGCAGTCGACGAAGGTGTCCTCACCGGCCGGGGCGGGCGCGAGGAACTCCTCCGACGCCGAGCCGCCCATGGCGCCGGAGACGGCGGAGACGATGCGGTGGTCGAGGCCGAGCCGCTCGAAGATCCGGATGTAGGCGGCGCGGTGCAGCTGGTACGCCTCGGCGAGACCCTCGTCGGTGGTGTCGAAGGAGTACGAGTCCTTCATCTGGAACTCGCGGCCGCGCAGCACGCCGGCCCGGGGACGGGCCTCGTCGCGGTACTTGGTCTGGATCTGGTAGAGGATCACGGGCAGGTCCTTGTAGGACGAGCACATGTCCTTGACGACCTGGGTGAAGATCTCCTCGTGGGTGGGGCCGAGGAGGTAGTCGGCGCCCTTGCGGTCCTTGAGCCGGAACAGCAGGTCGCCGTACTCGTCGTACCGGCCGCTCGCCTCGTACGCCTCCTTGGGCAGGAGCGCGGGGAGCAGGACCTCCTGGCCGCCGATGGCGTCCATCTCCTCGCGGACGACGCGGGTGATGTTCTCCAGGACCTTCTTGCCGAGCGGCAGCCAGGTCCAGATTCCGGCCGCGGTGCGACGTACGTAACCGGCCCGGACGAGCAGCTTGTGGTTGAGCGTCTCGGCGTCGGCCGGGTCGTCGCGCAGTGTCTTGATCATCAATCGGGACATGCGCTGGACCTGGGCCATGGTGAACTCCTGCTCGGAAGGGTGATGTGCAGGAGGTTAGCCGGGCGGTGCGGGTGGGCGGAAATCCGTTGTTCCCGCTCTCAGCCCCTGCGGCGCAGTGGGAGCGGGGCTCCCATGACCGCGTACGGCATGGGAGCGCTGGGGAAGAGCACCTGCCGGGCCAGGTCCTGGTAGCCGAGACTGCGGTACAGGCCACGTGCCGGGCTGTCGGTGTCGATGGCGGAGAGGATGGACCGGGGCTGGTCGACGGCGTCGGTGATGGTGGTGATCAGCGTGCGTCCGATGCCTCGGTTCTGGTATTGCGGCAGGACGTGCAGCTCGGTGATGACGAAGGAGTCGTCGAGCCAGTGCACGCTGCCGGTGGCGCGGAGGTAGGGCTCGACGACGGTGGACCACCACTGGCCGCGTTCGTTCGGCATGCCGTAGACGAAGCCGACGAGCCGCTCGCCGGTGGTGGTGGCGCCGAGGGCGCGGGCGCAGGGGTGGTCGAGGTGTCTGAGGACGATGTGGCGCCGTACCTCGATCTCCTCGGGGCCCAGGCCGAAGGCGACGGCCTGCACGGCGAGCGCCTCGTCCACGCGCGCGGCGAGATCGATCGGCCCGATCCGGACGCTGGGGGTACGGGGGCCGCCCCCGGGAAGTGCTGCCATGCGCCGACCCTACTGGCCGGGGCGGGATGCGGGGTACGGGTGGGTGGCCCTGCCCGCCGGGGGGTCAGAACAGCACGCTCATGAACGCGCCGGTCTCCCGGAAACCGACCCGGGCGTAGGCCCGGCGCGCGGGGGTGTTGTAGTCGTTCACGTAGAGGCTGACGACGGGGGCGACATCGGCCAGCGCGTAGCGCAGGACCGCGGCCATGCCCGCTTCGGAGAGTCCGCGGCCGCGGTGTTCGGGGGCGACCCAGACGCCCTGGATCTGGCAGGCTTGCGAGGTCGCGGCACCGATCTCCGCCTTGAAGAGGACCTTGCCGTCCTCGATCCGGGCGAAGGAGCGGCCGGATCCGATGAGCTCGGCGACGCGTGCCTGGTAGAGGAGTCCGCCGTCGCCCGCGAGCGGGGAGATGCCGACCTCCTCGGTGAACATCGCCACGCAGGCCGGCATCAGGACGTCCATCTCGTCCTTGCGGATCCGGCGGACCAGGGGGTCGGGGGTCACGTCGGCGGACGGGCTCTCGGTCACCATCAGCGGCTGGTTGGCCCGGACTTCGCGGGCGGGGCCCCAGCCGGGTTCGAGCAGCCGCCACAGCTGGGCGGTGGGCTCGGCGGGGCCGACGATGGAGGAGCAGCGGCGGCCGGCCCGGCGGGCCCGGTCGGCGAAGGCGCGGACGGCCTCGGGGGTGGCGCAGATGGGGACGAGGTTGGCGCCCGAGTAGCAGAGCGAGCGGAGCCGGCCGTCGGCGTACCAGCCCCACATCTCGCCGCCGAGGCGCCAGGGGTCGAGTCCTGCGATCTGGACCCGGGAGGTCACGAAGGCGTTGGCGACGGGCTCGCTCTCCAGGACGGCGAGAGCGGCACCGAGGTCGCTGGGTTCGAGGACCCGGGTGGTGGTCTGCGTCAACACGAGGGGGCCTCACCATACGGTCTGCTGATTTCCGCACTGTAACCGAAGCGGCTCATCCGTGCCGCCCGTGCCTGCGAAGAGGCCCCGCGCACCGGCCGTGAGGTCGCTCACGGCGGCGCCCCGCCGGTCGGTGTCCGTCCGGCGGGGCGCGGTGGTGCGGGTCGTGGGTCCGGCCGATGCCGTGGTTCAGCTGACGGAGACCTCGGGCTCGCCCGAGGCGATGCCGTCCTTCTCCATCTG
>NZ_FMBW01000027.1 GCF_900091725.1 Streptomyces sp. DvalAA-43
AGTCCGACTCTATCAGCCCTTTTCGCTTTCCCTGACCAGCTCCTGCAGACATGCAGGTGCCGAGTCCGGGTTAAAGTCAGGGTTTAAAAGTCGCCGCCAGCCCCCGACTTAAAGTCGTATTGGGGCCAGGCAGGAGTACGACAGTACAGGCCGCCGGGAGCCGAGGCAAATCGTTGCCGGTGTGACCCTAGGGCCGCGAACCGGCAGCACTCGGGCGGAACCGTCACTTCTTATGACTTACGCTGCTGAACAGCACGCCGTCGCCCACAGGCTGTGACGGCGCCCATCAAGCTCCACCCCTGGGAGGCTCCCTATGACCACTGTGACGTCCCCTCTTGCCGGACGTGCCATCGGGCTCGCTGCGGTACCGGACCCGGTCTTCTCCGGCGCGATGGTGGGTCCTGGAACCGCCATCGACCCCGTGCGCGAGCCGTCCGAGGCCGTGTCGCCGGTCGACGGCATCATCGTCTCCCTGCACCCGCACGCGTTCGTCGTCGTGGACCAGTCGGGCCACGGAGTGCTCACGCACCTCGGTATCGACACCGTTCAGCTCAACGGCGAGGGATTCGAGCTGCTCGTGAACAAGGGGGACACCGTCACCCGCGGTCAGGGCATCGTGCGCTGGGACCCCGCGGCCGTCGAGGCGGCCGGCAAGTCGCCGGTGTGTCCGGTCGTGGCCCTGGAAGCCACCGCCGATTCCCTCTCCGACGTCCGGGAGGACGGCGATGTGAAGGTCGGCGACACCTTGTTCGGTTGGCAGTGACGAGTTCGGCGCGATGACGGCCGACTGGATATCCACCGCGGGGTCACGGACCGCCGCACGACCGGAGACGGGTGACATGGAGACAACGCTGCGAGGCGTCGGTGTGAGCCACGGAGTGGCGATCGGCGAGGTCCGTCACATGGGTACGGCGGTGCTCGAACCGCCGGCGAAGCAGATTCCCGCCGAGGAGGCCGAGCGCGAACAGGGGCGCGCTCGCCAGGCCGTGGAAGCCGTGGCGGCCGACCTGACCGCGCGCGGCAACCTGGCCGGCGGCGAGGCTCAGCATGTGCTGGAGGCCCAGGCCATGATGGCCCAGGACCCCGAGCTGATGGCGGACGTGGAACGGCGCATCGCCGTCGGCAGCACCGCCGAGCGTGGCGTCTACGACGCCTTCGCCTCCTACCGGGCGCTGCTCGCCAACGCCGGGGAGTACCTGGCCGGGCGCGTTGCCGACCTCGATGACGTGCGCAACCGGATCGTGGCCCGGCTGCTCGGTGTGCCGATGCCCGGTGTGCCGGACAGCGACGAACCCTATGTACTGATCGCGCGGGATCTGGCGCCCGCCGACACGGCGCTGCTCGACCCGGCTCTGGTGCTCGGCTTCGTGACCGAGGAGGGCGGGCCGACCAGCCACAGCGCGATCCTCGCCCGCGCGCTCGGGGTGCCCGCCGTCGTGGCGCTCCCCGGTGCCGGTGAGCTCGCCGAGGGCACGGTCATCGCCGTCGACGGGAGCACCGGGGAGATCTTCGTCGAGCCGAGCGCCGGGAAGCGTGCGGAGATGGAGAGCGCTGCCGCGGCGCGCAAGGCCGCGCTGTCGGCCTCGTCCGGTCCGGGTGCGACCTCCGACGGCCACAAGGTCCCGTTGCTCGCCAATGTCGGCGGGCCCGGCGATGTGCCGGCGGCGGTCGAGGCCGGTGCGGAGGGCGTGGGGCTGTTCCGTACCGAGTTCCTGTTCCTGGACGACAGCAAGCGGGCGCCGTCCGAGGAGAAGCAGGTCGCGGCGTACCGGGCTGTGCTGGAGGCGTTCCCCGAGGGGCGTGTCGTCGTGCGGGTACTGGACGCCGGGGCCGACAAGCCGCTGGACTTCCTGACTCCGGCGGACGAGCCGAACCCGGCGCTGGGCGTACGCGGGCTGCGGAGCCTGCTGGACCACCCGGACGTGCTGCGCACCCAGCTGACCGCGCTGTCGAAGGCGGCCCAGGGGCTGCCCGTCCACCTTGAGGTCATGGCGCCGATGGTGGCGGACCGTGCGGATGCCAGGGCCTTCGCCGATGCCTGCCGTGAGGCGGGTCTCCAGGCGAAGTTCGGTGCGATGGTGGAGATTCCGTCCGCCGCGCTGCGGGCACGCTCGATCCTGCGGGAGGTGGAGTTCCTTTCGCTGGGGACCAATGACCTGGCTCAGTACACCTTCGCCGCCGACCGTCAGGTCGGTGCGGTGTCGCGGCTGCAGGACCCGTGGCAGCCCGCACTGCTCGACCTGGTCGCGCTGTCGGCGGAGGCGGCCGGGGCCGAGGGCAAGAGCTGTGGTGTCTGTGGTGAGGCCGCCTCCGATCCGCTGTTGGCCTGTGTCCTGACGGGGCTGGGTGTGACGTCGCTGTCGATGGGTGCCGCGTCCATTCCCTACGTGCGCGCCACGCTGGCGAAGTACACGCTCGCGCAGTGCGAGCGTGCCGCTTCCGCCGCTCGGGCGGCGGACTCCGCCGAGGAGGCGCGGGTCGCGGCTCAGGCGGTGCTGTCGGGCGAGTAGGTCGCACGGCGTTCCGTCGTGAAGGGGGCTTCCCGCCGAGGATGGCGGGGAGCCCCCTTCGGCATGTCAGTGGTGCGCTTCCGGTTCGTCCGCGCCGAGGTCGAAGCCGGCGCAGTACTCCACGTGGGACTCCGGGGCGACGGGTTCGCCGGTGTCGGCGTCGGCGTCGGTGCAGTAGGCGCTGAAGACCTCACCGGCGCTGAGCGGGACCAGGCCGCCGCGGATCAGCCGCCAGCCATGCACCCGGTCCTGGGCGCCGGGGCTGCTCGTACGGAGCACGACTCCCCCGGGTTTCTCCAGGGCGATGCCCACGGCGAGCACCGTGACGAACTCAGCCCCTTCCTCGGATTCGAGCCGGGCGGGCCCGGCGGCATCGCGCTCGGTGTGCAGGACGGCGAGCAGGTGCTCCTGATCGGCGGGGGTGCTGCAGACCAGGTGGTGGGTGCCGGGGCCCGCCGTCTCCAGGATGCGGTGCAGGAGGTGCGAGGCCCGGTCGAAGGCGGCGTGGCCGACGTCCTGTCCGCAGTCCGCGCAGGGGCCGAGGCCGGCCAGGAGCGTCGTGGCGTACTCCCAGGTGGCCCTCCGGACGGCTCGGCTGACCAGGAGCGGGATCAGGGTGTCGATGGGTTGTCCGGCGTAGGCGACGGTGGCGCCGGCCGAGGCGATTTCGGCGGTGAAGCGGCTGCGGCTGGCCGGGTCGTCGGGGGCGAGTCCGGACTCGGCGCAGAACTCCGCGTACTCCTCGGGGTCGAAGAGGGCGACCGTGGCGTGGGCGCCCTGTGCGCAGAGGTCCTTCAGCAGGGTTTCGACCTGCCGTAGATAGACGGTGTGGTCGTCGAAGGTGAAGGTGCGGTAGCGCCGCATCGCCGCGAAGTCCTGCTCGTCGGCCAGGAGGCCGATGGTGCTGGGTGCTTCGCGGCGCAGCGTGCGTCGCATGGATGTGGCGGACCGGCGGTACCCGGCGGTCCTGCCGTGATTTCCGCTGCCGTCGTTTCCGTTGTTCCTGTTGTGCGCCATGACTCCCCCAGTGCGCTGTCGATCATTGCTCACTCAGAGTAATCAGGGGCACTGACAGCGGGACCGCTCAGCGGCGCTTGCGGGCGAGGTCCTCGTAGAAGTGGAGGAGTTCGAGGTTGTCGATCGAGCCGGGGTTGACCGCCTTGGCGAGCGCCGTGCCCTGCAGGAGGCGTTTGACCGGGACCTCGATGCGCTTGCCGGTCAGGGTGTGCGGGATAGCGGGAACTTCGATGACCTCGTCCGGGACATGGCGCGGGGAGAGATTCTCCCGGATGGTCCGCTTGATGCTGTCGCGTAGTTCGTCGTCGAGCCGCGCGCCTTCGGCGAGGTGGACGAAGAGCGGCATCCAGTAGCCACCGTCGGGCTCTTCGAGGCCGACGACGAGGGATTCGCGGATCTCGGGGAGCCGCTCGACGGCCTCGTAGATGTCGGCGGAGCCCATCCGTACACCCTGGCGGTTGAGGGTGGAGTCGGAGCGGCCGTGGATGATGACCGAGCCGTGTTCGGTGATCGTGATCCAGTCGCCGTGGCGCCAGACGCCGGGGTACATGTCGAAGTAGCTGTCGTGGTAGCGGCTGCCGTCGGGGTCGTTCCAGAACCGGATGGGCATGGAGGGCATGGGCGCGGTGACGACGAGTTCGCCGACCTCGCCGATGAGCGGTTCGCCTGCGGGGTCCCAGGACCGGAGGTCCGTGCCCAGGCAGGCGGCCTGGAGTTCCCCGATGTGCACGGGGAGGGTGGGGACCGCGCCGGCGAAGCAGCTGCAGACGTCCGTGCCCCCGCTGACGGAGGCGATCCACAGATCCTCGGCCACCTCGTCGTGGAGCCAGCGGAAGCCGTCGGGCGGGAGCGGGGAGCCGGTGGTGGCGACGCACTGGATGCGGGAGAGGTCGAAGTCGCGGCCCGGGTGGACGTCGGCCTTGCGGCAGGCCATGACGTAGGCGGCCGAGGTGCCGAAGAGGGTGGCTCCGGTCTGTTCGGCGACGCGCCACTGGGCGCTGACGTCCGGGAAGCCGGGGCTCCCGTCGTACAGCACGAGGGTGGTTCCGGTGAGGAGGCCGGAGACGAGGAAGTTCCACATCATCCAGCCGGTGGAGGTGTACCAGAAGAAGCGGTCCTCGGGGCCGAGGTCGCAGTGCAGGCCGATCTGCTTGAAGTGCTCCAGCAGGATGCCGCCCTGGGACTGCACGATCGCCTTGGGGAGCCCGGTGGTGCCGGAGGAGTAGAGCACCCAGAGCGGGTGGTCGAAGGGGACCTGCTCGAAGACGGGCTCGGTGTCCGCGGAGGTGAGGGCGGACCATTCGAGGGCGCCCTCGGGGGCCTCGGTGCCCAGCAGCGGGATGTGGACGACGGCGCGCAGGGTGGGGAGTTCGCGGCGCAGCTCCGCGACGGTGTCGGCGCGGTGGTGTTCCTTGCCGCCGTAGCGGTAGCCGTCGACCGTGAAGAGGACGACGGGTTCGACCTGCTGGAAGCGGTCGAGGACGCTGCGGGCGCCGAAGTCCGGGGCGCAGGACGTCCAGACGGCGCCGACGGCCGCGGTGGCGAGGAAGGCGACGACGGCCTCGGGGATGTTCGGGAGGTAGCCGCTGACCCGGTCGCCCGGTGTGACGCCCAGGGCGCGGAGTTCGGCGGCGAGCGAGCCGACCCGGCGGCGGAGTCCGGACCAGGAGACGGGGACCTGGGTGTGGGTCTCGTCGACGTGGAGCAGGGCGGGGGCGTCCGCACGCAGAGGATCCTCGGCGGTGCGCAGCGCGTGTTCGGCGTAGTTGAGGGTGGCGCCGGGGAACCACTGGGCGCCGGGCATGGTGCGGTCGCCGAGGACGGTCTCGTACGGGGTGGAGAACCGTACGTCGAACCAGTCGGCGACGGCCTGCCAGAAGGTGTCGAGTTCATCCACGGACCACTGGTGCAGTGCCGGGTAGCCGCCGTCGGCCGGTGCTCCGTAGCGCTGGGAGGCCCAGCTCTGGAAGCGGGTGACGGCGGCGGCCGCGATGCGGTCGGGGCCGGGCTGCCAGAGGGGGGTTTCGTTGGCTGCGGCGGTCATGGGGCGGCTCCCTGGCTGTACGGGTACGCGGGATGGGCGTGGGTCGCGCGCACGTGCTGGGGTGTGCGCGTGAGGCGGCTTTCACGGACGATGCCATGTGATCGTCCTTCGCACCAGGGTTCCCCGCCCATGGTCGCGGGTCCGGTCATGTGGTCCGGCCACGGGTGAACGGAAGTTGAACGGAGCCCGCATCCGCCCCGCCGGATGGCAGGGTGAGCTGCATGGACGGTCGTGACCTGGTGCGCTCGGTGAAGATGGTCGGTTCGGTGCGGGGGTTGCGCGCGTGGCGCTCCTCCTGGCGCCGCCGGAGTGCGGATGCGCGGGCGCTGCCGCCGCGCGGTGCGGAGCGGGCGCGGGTGCCCGGTCCGGTGGTGGGGGCGGAGCCGGAGCCGGGCGGGGGTGTGGTGCGGTTCGCCCGTTCGGAGTTGCGGGTGCGGGTGGCGGTGGGCGGTGCGGTGTTCTGGGGGTGGGACGGGGCGGAGCCGCTGCCGTCGTACGCGCTGCCCGGTGCGGCGCCGGAGCCGGATCTGCGGGCGGTGCTGGAGCCGGACAAGGACGGCGGCTGGCAGGTGGTCTCGGAGCGGCTGACCGTCGCGGTGTCACGGCACGGGGCGGTGGAGCTGCGTACTCCTGGCGGGGTGGTGCTCCGGCGCGAGCTGCCGCCGCGCTGGTGGGAGCCGGTGGCGGGTGGTGATGCCCGGTGGGTACAGCGTTCCGAGGTGCCCGCCGACGCCCGGTTCTTCGGGCTGGGCGGCCGGGCGTCGGGGCCGCGGCTGCGGGACGGTGCGTACGGGCTGTGGAACACCGATCCCGGGGGGCGGTTCGGGCCCGGGGACGATCCGCTGTATCTGACGATGCCGGTGCAGCTCGTGGTGGGTGACGCGGGGACGCATCTGGTGTTCCACGACAACACCTGGCCGGGGCGGGTGACGCTGCGCGAGGGCGAGGAGGGGGCGGGCTCCGGCCATGACCGGCCGGGGATGTGCGAGGTGCGGATGGACGGGGGGCCGTTGCGCTGCTGGGTGGTGACGGGTACGCCGGCCCGGGTGCTGCAGGGCTGGACGGCTCTCACGGGCGCCCCGGCGCTGCCCCCGTCCTGGGCGTTGGGTCCGCAGCACGCCCGGTGGGGGTTCGGGAGCGAGCGGGAGGTCCGGCGGGTCGTCGACGGCTACCGGCAGCGGGGGCTGCCGCTGTCCGTGCTGCATCTGGACATCGACCACTACGACGGGCACCGGGTGTTCACCGTCGATCACGGGCGCTTTCCCGATCTGCCGGGCCTGGCGAAGGAGTTGCGGGAGGACGGCGTGCGGTTGGTGTCGATCGTCGATCCCGCGGTGAAGGCGGAGCCGGGGAACGCGGTGTTCGACGCGGGGGCGGCGGTCGGGGACGGCGGGGCGTTCGTCCGGGACGCGCGGGGGCGTGTGGTGCGCGGGGAGGTGTGGCCGGGTGAGTGCGTGTTCCCGGATTTCACCGATCCCGGGGTGCGGGAGTGGTGGGGCGGTCTGTACGAGGAGCGGCTGGCGCAGGGGTTCTCGGGGGTGTGGCACGACATGAACGAGCCGGTGTCCTTCGCCGCGTTCGGGGATCCGACGCTGCCCCGGTCGGCGCGGCACGCTCTGGAGGGGCGCGGGGGTGATCATCGCGAGGCCCACAATGTGTATGCGCTGGCGATGGCGCGGGCCGGGTACGAGGGGCTGCGCCGGCTGCGGCCCGGGGAGCGTCCGTTCCTGTTCTCGCGGTCCGGCTGGGCGGGGATGCAGCGGTACGGGGGCACCTGGTCCGGTGATGTGGCGACCGGCTGGCCGGGGCTGCGGGCCTCGTTGGCGCTGGTGCTGGGGCTGGGGCTGTGCGGAGTGCCGTACTCGGGGCCCGATGTGGGCGGGTTCGACGGGTCGCCGTCGCCCGAGTTGTATCTGCGGTGGTTCCAGCTGGGCGCGTATCTGCCGTTGTTCCGTACCCATGCGGCG
Source organism: Streptomyces sp. DvalAA-43 (assembly GCF_900091725.1). Lineage (GTDB taxonomy): Bacteria > Actinomycetota > Actinomycetes > Streptomycetales > Streptomycetaceae > Streptomyces > Streptomyces pulveraceus. The sequence goes on from NZ_FMBW01000027.1 coordinate 7,539, forward strand.
ATCGACGCGGGGCGGCGGGAGCCGTGGGAGTTCGGGCCGCAGGTGCTCGAACACGCGCGGGCCGCGCTGGCGGAGCGGGAGCGGCTGCACCCGTATTTCGTGACGCTGTCGCGGCTGGCCTCGCTGACCGGTGCCCCGTATGTGCGGCCGTTGTGGTGGGGTGCGCCCGGGGACCGGGCGCTGCGGGACTGCGAGGACGCGTTCCTGCTGGGTGACGCCCTGCTGGTGGCGCCGGTGCTGGAGCGCGGGGCGGATCGGCGGGCGGTGCGGTTGCCGCGGGGGCGCTGGTACGACACGGCGAGCGGTGAGGTGTACGAGGGACCGGGTCAGGTGTTGCTCGATGCGCCGCTGTCTCGGATTCCGGTGCTGGCGCGGGCGGGGGCGGTGCTGCCGGTGCGGGGTGCGGACGGTGGTGCGGAGCTGGAGGTGTGGGCTCCGGCGGCGGGTCGCGGCGGGGGCGGGCTGGTGGTGCGGGACGCGGGGGACGGCTGGGAGCGGGCGGAGGTCGAGCGGTACACGTCGCGGTGGGTGGACGGGCGGGTCCTGGTCGAACGGGAGGGTGTGGAGGGGCCGGTGGGGTGCCCGGTGCGGGTGCGGGGCCTGTAGGCGGGTCCGTGGTGTGCGGCGGGGCGGTCAGCGGTAGCCGCCGTCGAACCAGGTGCGGACGGCGTGGGTGTGCAGGGGGAAGGCGAGCTCGGTGGGTTCCCGGAGCAGCCGGAAGCCGGAGGTCTCGTCGGTGGGGCGGGAGAGCGGGAGGGCGGCCGCGGCGCGTTCCGGGAGGAGGCCGAAGAGGAGGAGGTGGCCGTCCGGGGCGCTGAGGGCGTCGGCGAGGCGGACCTCCCGTGCGTCGGCGCCGATGCCGGTCTCCTCGCCGAGTTCCCGGACGACCGCGTGTTTCCAGTCCTCGTCGTGGTCGATGTAGCCGCCGGGGAGGGCGAGGCCGCCGCGGTGGGGCGGGATGGTGCGGGTGATCACGACGAGGCCGGTGCCGTGCCGGCCGGTGACGGGGAGCAGGGCCACGGCGACCGGCAGCGGATTGCGGTAGGCGGTGGTGCCGCAGGCGGTGCAGGTGCGGGGCCAGGTGACGGCTGCGGCGTAGGGCGCTCCGCAGCTGCCGCAGTGGGAGTTCCTGGCCGGCTTCTCGGAGTGGTTCTCGGGCGCGGACACGCGCGGACTGTATCCGATCGTCCGGCGGGCTCCCCCGTACTCCTGGATTATGTGCCCATGACAGGTCTCGCTTCCGCTTTCCGTGTTCTTGCGGCCACCGCCGCCGCCCTGCTCGCCTCGACCGCCGCCGCCCCCGCGGCCGGGGCGAGGCCCGAGCCGAAGGCGCCGGAGGAGTTCGTCGCGCTCGGCTCGGTCGACCCGACGATCATCCAGGAGATGCGCTACCCCACCGCCCACACCTTCATGGGCGTCCCGGTGGACGGGTACCGCCGGCCGCTCTGCATCCTGACCCGGCCCGCGGCGCGGGCCCTGCACGACGCGCAGACCCGACTGCTGCGCCGTGGCTACTCGCTGAAGGTCTACGACTGCTACCGGCCGCAGCGGGCGGTCGACCACTTCGTACGGTGGGCGAAGGATCTCGACGACCAGACCATGAAGGGCGAGTTCTACCCCCGGGTCGACAAGACGCGGCTGTTCGCGGACGGCTACATCGCCGAGAAGTCCGGGCACAGCCGCGGCAGCACGGTGGATCTGACGCTGGTGAAGCTGCCTGCCGCGCCGACCCCGCCGTACCGGCCCGGCAGCCCGCGGGTGCCCTGCTACGCGCCCGCGGCCGAGCGGTTCCCGGACAATTCCGTGGACATGGGCACCGGGTTCGACTGCTTCGACACGCTCTCGCACACCGATGATCCGCGCGTCCAGGGGACGCAGCGCGCCCATCGGCAGTTCCTGAAGAAGATGCTCACGGACGCCGGTTTCGTGAATCTGGCGGAGGAATGGTGGCACTACACCTTCACGCCCGAACTGTTCCCGGACACCTATTTCGACTTCCCCGTAGCCCGGCGTTCCGTCGCGGGGCACTGACGCCGCCGAGCGGAGACGGACGGCCGGAACCACCCCCGTGGGCCCCGGCCGTCCGCTCCTTCTTCTCCGACGCGGCCCGGCCGTTTCCGGTTGCGCTCCGAGCCGTTACGGTGCCCGTATGTCACAGCAGACGTTCGATTCGTACGAGGAGTTCTGGCCCTACTACGTGGCGATGCATTCGAAGGCCGCGACCCGGTGGGTCCATCTGACCGGCACGCTGACCGGGCTCGCGGTCACCGCCTACGCTCTGGCACGGGGGCGCAAGAGGTATGCGGCCGCGCTGCCGCTGATCGGGTACGGGACCGCCTGGCCCGCGCACTTCCTGATCGAGAAGAACAATCCGGCCACCTTCGGGCATCCCGCCTGGTCGCTCCGCGGCGATGTGCAGATGATCCGGATGATGCTGGCGGGACGCGACCACGAGCTGGCCGAGACCGCCGTCAAGTGGCTCGCGGAGAACGGCTGCGGCCAGGAGTGCCAGGGGTCTTGACCGTCCGTCATCGCGGGAGGGGTCTCCTGGACCGGTCCCGTGACGACGCACGGCCCGTACCCCGGTCGGGGTGCGGGCCGTGTCGGCGCTAGGGCCTTTCGTTTGGATCCGGCCGGATCAGGGAGCGGGGTCCGGTGTGTGCGAGCGTGCGTGCCGGACCCCGCCAGCCCGGCCTGATCCAAACGAAAGGCCCTATGTCGTGGCCGGCTCGGGAACGCGTTCCACACGGGCCACCGCGTGCTCGACGACGGCCACGAGCACGTCCCGTACGGAGCCGCGGTCGCGTGCGTCGCACATGAGCACGGGCACTTCCGGGTCCAGGTCCAGCGCCGCCTGCACCGTCTCGGTGGCGAACGTGTCCGCTCCCTCGAAACAGTTGACGGCGACGGTGAACGCGATCTTGCGGCGTTCGAAGTAGTCGACCGCCGCGAAGCAGTCCTCCAGCCGCCGGGTGTCCGCGAGCACCACCGCGCCCAGCGCACCCTGGGCCAGCTCGTCCCACAGGAACCAGAAGCGGTCCTGCCCCGGGGTGCCGAAGAGGTACAGCACCAGGTCCTCGCGGAGGGTGATCCGGCCGAAGTCCATGGCCACGGTGGTGGTGGTCTTCGTCTCCACCCCCGCCAGGTCGTCCACCGGACGGCCCGCCTCGCTGAGTCTCTCCTCCGTGCGCAGCGGCCTGATCTCACTGACCGCGCCGACCAGAGTCGTCTTGCCCACTCCGAAGCCGCCCGCCACCAGGATTTTCAGGGTAACGGGCTCCACGGGCCGCTTCTTGCGGCTAGAGCGCCCGAAGGCCATTGATCACCTCGCGAAGAATGTTCACGTCCGGCAGCTCGGCCGGCGGAACGGGACGGGTTACGTGCACCAGCTCGTCCTCGACGAGGTCGCCGACCAGCACCCGGACCACCCCGACGGGGAGATCCAGGCCGGCCGCGAGCTCCGCGATCGACTGGGGCATGCCACTGCAGAGTTCGACGATCTCCACGTGTTCCGGTGAGAGCGTCTGGTCCCGGCCGGGGTCGTCGGCCTCGGGTTCGGGCACGACGACCGCGATCAGGTCGAGCCGATGGCGGGAGGCGCTGCTGGTACGGCCCCGGGTCATCGCGTACGGACGGACCACCGGTCCCGCGTCGGCGTCGTACCAGCGCGAGGCCTGGGGGTCGGTGGGCGTTGCCTGAGATCTGGAGGAGTCGGCGCTCACCGTCCACTCACCCCCCGGCGGACAGACCGGTCGTCCGGGGGGCGTTGGCCAGATGGGCGCCGACGCGCTTGACCATCAGCGTCATCTCGTACGCCACCTGGCCCACGTCGGAGTCCGCGTCGGCCAGGACCGCGAGACAGCTGCCGTCACCGGCAGCGGTGACGAACAGGAACGCCTCGTCGAGTTCGACGACGGTCTGGCGGACCCGGCCCGCGTCGAAGTGCCGCCCGACACCCTTGGCGAGACTGTGGAATCCGGAGGCGACGGCCGCCAGATGCTCACTGTCCTCGCGGGTCAGGTCCTTCGACGTGCCGGTGGCGAGGCCGTCGCTGGAGAGCACCAGCGCCTTGTGGATGCTGGCGACGCGCTCGACGAGTTCGTCGAGGAGCCAGTTGAGCTGGCCGGAGCCCTGGCGTGCGGCGTTGGTTGCTGCGACGTTCGGTGCGGTCATCGACCGTCCCCTCCCGGAGTGGTTCCTTGTGCTGTGTCACCGGGACCGGTCACGTCCTCGGCGTTCTGCCGACGGCCGCGCTGCCAGCCACGCTGGAGCGAAGCCATACGGCTGCGCACCTCCTCCGCATCACGCTCGAAGTCCTGATCCGGTTCCGTTCGGGCCGGCTCGGCATCGCGGACGCCCGATTCCTCGCGCAGTTGCGGGGCGAGACTGGCCTGCCGGATGCGGCGGGGCAGTCCGCCCACGGTCTCCCGGGTGCTCGGGGCACCGGGGGACGCGGGCTTCTCGGGTGTGGCGGGCTCGGTGGGTTTCCGGAAGCCGGTGGGCTGCCGGGGTTCGGTGGCCGCCCCGGGACGCCTTCGGCCGGCGTCGGGGGGCGTGCTGTCGATGGAGGGGCCACCCGCGTCGGCGGGGCCCGGCGGGACGGCGTGCTCGGCGGTCGCGGGATGGGCGCGGCCCGTCCCGTCGACCCGGCGGCCGTTGTCGGTGATCAGGGTCGGCGGCTTGCGGCGGGGCAGCGGCACCGGACCGACGGGGCGCATCGGCCGTACGCCGGCCGGCGGCTCGGCCGCCTGGTCGTCGGCCTGCTGGTGCTGATCGCGATCGGCGTCGCGCCGGAGGTCGCGGGCGCGGAAGATGCCGCCGCGTTCGCTCTCGGTGTCGTCGATGTCGGAGGAGCCGCCCAGCAGGGGGTCGAGCAGCGGATCGAGCAAGGGGTCGCTCTCGAAACCCAGCGTTCCGACGGGTCCTTCGAGCTCGACGGGTCCGTCCAGGAGGGCCGGGTCCACCAGGCCGGTCGGAACGGGGGCGAGCCCGGCGGCCCGGCGGTCCGCCGCGCCGTCCTTGCGGCCCCGGTCGCTGCCGGACGCCTCTCCGGCCGCCCTGCCACCGCTGCCGATCGCCCGCTCGGCCCGGCGGTCGAGGCGGAACCCGGTGCCGTGCGTGTCCGGGGCGTCGGTGAGCAACGCCGCCGGGATGAAGACCACGGCGGTCGTACCACCGTACGGAGAAGTCTGCAGCGAGACGCGGACGTTCTGGCGCTGAGCGAGACGGCTGACCACGAACAGGCCGAGCCGGTCGGTGTCGGAGAGCTCGAACTCGGGTGTCTCGGCGAGCCGGAGGTTGGCGTCCAGGAGGACGTCCGGCGGCATGCCGAGGCCCCGGTCGTGGATTTCGAGCGTGAAGCCGTTGGAGACGCGCTCGCCGTGCACCTGGACCGCGGTGTGCGGGGGCGAGAACACGGTCGCGTTCTCCAGGAGTTCGGCGATCAGATGGGTGAGGTCGGCGACGGCCGGGCCGCCCACACCGATGCGGGGCAGGCGGCGGACCTCGATCCGTTCGTAGTCCTCGACCTCGGCGACCGCCGCCCGCACCACGTCCATCAGCTGGATCGGCTTGCGCCACTGGCGGGAGGGGGCCGCGCCGGAGAGGATCACCAGGCCCTCGGCATGGCGGCGCATGCGGGTGGTGAGGTGGTCGAGGCGGAAGAGGTCCGCGAGTTCATCGGTGTTCTCGGTACGGCGCTCCATCGAGTCCAGGAGGGTCAGCTGCCGGTGCAGGAGCACCTGGTTGCGGCGGGCGAGGTTGACGAAGACCTCGGACACGCCGCGTCGCATGTCCGCCTGCTTGACAGCCGCCTCGACGGCCGCCCGTTGCAGGGTGTTGAGGGCCTGGCCGACCTGGCCTATCTCGTCGCGTTCGTACTGGAGGTGCGGGGCCTCCGTCTCGACGTCGACCTGTTCCCCGGCGGCGAGCCGGCGCATCACGCTGGGCAGCCGCACGCCGGAGACCTCGTGGGCGTCCTTGCGGAGCCGGGAGAGGTCGCGGATCAGCTCACGGCCGATGCGTACGGAGACGAACACCGAGGCGATCAGGGCGAGGAATCCGAGGACGCCCGCGATACCGGCCTGGATCAGGACACGGTAGCCGGCGGGCTTGCCGCGGTCCTGGAAGCGGTGGTTCATCTCGGTGGAGTCGTTGGCCAGCCGCTCCAGGACCGGAGGGGCCGCCTCCTGCCAGCGTTCGGCGTCGACGGCGCGCGGGTCCTGGGTGGGTCCGTCCTCGATGAGGGTCTTCTCCGCCGTCCGCAGCGGCTCGCTGTCCGGGCTCGCCCAGTACTGCTCCACGCGTCGGCGCTCCGAGGCGGGCAGCGCGTCGACGTTGATCTCGTAGAGCAGCTCGCGGCCGGCCACGAGGTCGGAGATCTGGCGCAGTTCGGCGGCGGTGAGCCGTCCGGCGATCAGTGACGAGGAGACCAGGGCGTCCTCGCGGGAGAGCATTTCGCGGGCCCGTGAGACGCCGACCAGTGCCCGGACCTGCTTGTCCATGGACACGTTCTCCATCGTGCGGAGGCCGGTCAGGAAGCGGTAGCAGGGGTCGATGAGCCGACCGTAGAAATCCATCGCCTTGGAACGGTCGATGGTGCGTCTGTCGACCGACTCACGGAGCGCGCCCAGCCCCTCGACGGTGCCGAAGATCGAGTTCAGCCGTGCGCCGTCCTCGGAGCTGAGCGCGTCGCGGATGTCGTTCTGCCGGGCGCTGTCCTTGACGCCGGTCAGGACGCGGTCGGTGGCCGCGCGTTGGCGTTGCAGGAGCGGGAGGGCGTCGGAGGCCCGGGGGTCGGCGAGGAAGACCAGCGTCTGGCGGCGCTCGTCCTGCAGGGCACGGACGGTGTTCTCCAGGGGATGGCCGACCTTCTCCATGATCGTGCTCGCGCTCAGCATGTGCCGGGCCTCGCGCCCCGTCAGATAGGTGGCGAATCCCCAGAGTCCGGTGAGGGAGACGAGCGGCACCAGCAGCAGCGCCACGATCTTCCTGCGGATGGACTTCCCGCGAAAGCGCATGGACTCCCCCAGCTCGACCCCGCGGAGCGGCGGTCGTGTTTCGTCAACAAACGGCGCGAGCCTACTACTGACGGAGTAGCAACTCGAAGGGCTGTCCGGACGATTTTCAGCCGTGCTATCCGGTGTTGGTCATGGGTTGTCCTGGTATTACGTGCAAAGAAATTCGCGAAAGCGGCAGAAGAGACCAGCCAGGGCCGCATTCTGTTCGGTAGGGCAGTTGGCTGGAACTCTTCGCTTCTCGACGGCTCGAGGGAATCTTCACGGTCGTCCACTCGTCTCTCTGTACGGGACAGGGGCAACACGGGGAGAGCCAGGGCCCGTTCAGCGGGATCATGGCGGGGTCGGGCCGACCCGTTCAGCGGGATCATGGTCGGGCCGGACCGCCCGGTTCGCCGGGCGGGCGGCGCGGGGCGGACGCCACGGGGCAAGGACGGCCCGATCCGCCCGCGTAGAAACGGCGCATGCCGGGCAGCAACCCTGAAGTCGGACTGTGGTGGGGAGTGGAGAGTCCTTGAAAACGGAACAGCGTCGAGGTGCGGTGTGGTCGGCACCGGCCGCGACGGCGAGCTCGGCGGGGGGCGGGGCGAGGATCCCGCGCCAGCAGCTGTGGGTGGAGGAACCCGCGACCCGGCGACGGATGCCGGACCCGGTGCGCGGCTCCGCGGTGCGTGCGGTCCTCATCATGTCGCTGACGATCATCCAGGCCATGGTGGCGTTCCTGTGCACGCTGGCCGGGTCCTGGCTGGCCTTTCCCATGGTGCTGAGCAGTGTGGGCAGCACCGTGGTCGCGACCTGGTCGGTGCTGGACGTCTGGGTCACCCGGCAGGTGTGGAATCAGCGCAACGGCGTGGTTTCGGTGCCGAGCAGTTCGGCGCGGCAGCTGCGCCGGGAGCGACGCAGGGCACGGCGGGCCGAGCGGTCCGCGCAGCGGGACGAGGCGCGGATACGCCGCCGGGGCGCGGGAAGCCTGTCACGGGCCTGAGTGCCCACGGTCCGTGCCCGCGCCCGCCCCCGCACGTTCCCGGCCGGGTCGTCCCCGCACGTTCCCGACTGGCCCGTCCCCACTCGTGTCGCTGCTCGATCCTGCTCGTCGCTCCCGTGTCGTTCCCTCCCCGGGTCGTCTACTCGTCGGAGGCGGAGGAGACGGGAACGGGGATCTCGGCGGTGTCGGGGGAAGCCGGGGCGCGCTTGAACATCCGGGTGGCGGTGATCTCTCCGTGGACCGTCTCACCGTTCGGGTCCTGCTGCGGCAGCCCGGGGCGCAGATGTTCCTCCACGCTGATGTACTTCAGCCCGGCACGCAGATCCGCGTCATTGCGCAACCGGATGACCAGCGGGAATTCGGCGAGCGCCGTGGTGTCGAACAGTCCGGTCGTGTAGAGCAGCTGCACGCCCAGGGCGTCCGACACCGCGCGCTGGAGCTCCAGCAGATAGGTGGCGTTGGCGCGGCCGATGGGGTTGTCCAGGAAGAGGGTGCCCGCGTGCCGGTGCTGGTGCCGGTCACGGCCCCGGTCGTTGCTGCGCAGCGCGGCCATCGTGCAGTACAGGGCGATGGCGGCGGTGAGCAGCTGGCCGCCGGAGAAGACGTCGCCCATCTGTCCGACCGGGACGCGCTCGGCGCGGAGCACGGCGTCCGGCTTGAGGATCTCCACGGCGATGCCCTTGGGCTCCAGAGCCGCCTGCACACCGCGCAGCAGCAGGGACATGCCGTCCCTGCGCAGATCGGAGTTCTTCTTCAGCGCGGCGCGGGTCGCCTCGTCGACGACCTCGCCGAGCCGCTCGGTGAGCACCGCCTGATCGGGTTCCTCGAAGCGGATCCGGAGGAACTCCTGGCCGGACCACTCCCCCAGCCCTTCGGGCAGCCGGGAGAGGCGCTGGGCGGACCGGAGGGTGGTGAGGGCGGACTCCACGAGACCGCGGAGCCGGTCGACGATGGAGTCGCGGTTGCGCTCCAACTGGGCCAGTTCGTCGGTGAGTACCCGGAGCCGGGGCGCGAAGGCGGCGGCCCACTTCTCGGCGTGCTCGGGCAGCGCCGCGGCCGGCAGCTCACGGATCTGCTGACGGGCGGGGGTGCGGACCTGTTCGTAGCGCGTGGAGTTGGCGTGCCGTACGAGCACGTCGCTCGCCTCGCGGACGGCACTCTCGGCGGCGGAGAGGTCGGCGGCACAGCCGCGCAGTGAGCGGCGGGCCTCGGCGGCGGACTGCCGGGCCTCGTCGAGACTGCCCGGGTACGGCTCGGGGGCCTCGCTGTCGTCCTCCGTGCCGTGGTCCCTGAGCAGGTCGCGCAGGAGCGCCGCCGTCTCGTCGAAGCCGCCTGCCGAGTCCTCGGCGGTGCGGTGGGCGCGCAGCAGTTCGGCGTGGGCGGCGCGGGCGGTGTCCAGGGTCGCGGTGGCGGCGGCCAGCTCGGCCGTGGCGGTACGCAGGAGGGTCTGGGCCTGGTCGGCGTCGGCGGGGACCAGCTCGTCGGGGAGTTCCGTGTGGTGGGACTCGCCGTCGTCCGGGGCCAGGCGTTCGGTCTCGCCGCGGAGCCGGCCCAGCTGCTCGCTCGCCGTGGAGGCCCTGGTCTCCAGGAGCTGCACCAGGGACTCGGCCCGTGCGGCGGCCGCCTGCCGGGAGGGGCCGTCCGCGCCGTCGGTGCCTTCGAGGAGCAGGGCGGCGCGGGTGCGGACCTTGTTGGTGAGCCGGTCCAGCTCGGCGAGGGCGGCGCTCTCGTCGCTCTCCGCACGGGCCTGTTCGGCGCGCAGATCAGCGCCGACGCCGACCTTCTCGTACAGCTGGGAGGCGGCCCGGTACGCCTCGCGCAGCGCGGGGAGCGCGGGGCGCGGGTTCTCGTCGTCCCGGGGCTCCGGGAGCTGTTCGGGGGCGCCCGCGATCTCCGCTCGTTCGGCGCGCAGGGCGCGGGCCGTGCGCCGGGCGTCGTCGGCGGCGCGCTGGGCGGCCCGGCGGTCCTCGTCGGCGGCGCGGGCGCGCTCCAGGCAGACGGTGGCGCGAGCTTCGGACTCGGCGGCCTCGTCGACGAGTTCGCGGAGTTTCGCCTGCCAGCCGGCGCGTTCGCGGAGCCGGTGGGCGAGGCCCGCG
>NZ_FMBW01000078.1 GCF_900091725.1 Streptomyces sp. DvalAA-43
GATCCCCGGCGCCGGAACCCTCTTCTGGGCACTCCCGGACGACAAACTCCCCTCCTGGCTGCGTGACTCACGCACCGCGATGAAGGAGACCGGCAAAGCACTCGTCGCCTGGGACGAATGGGGCAAGAACCCCGGCCGGGCCGCCGGAGCCGTCACCTTCAACGTCCTGACGACCGTGTTCACCGGAGGCGCCTGCGGCGCCGCCGCAGGAGCCGGGAAAGCCGGAGCCGTCGCGAAGGTACTCTCCGTCGCGGGCAAGGCCGGCAAGGTCATCGACCCCATGACCTACATCGCCAAGGGCGCGGGCGCAGGACTCTCCAAGATCGGCGACATCACCAAGGGCCTCAAGGGCATCGGCAACATCGAGATCCCCAAACTCCCCGACGACGCGATCACCCTGCCCGAGGGCTCCTTCAAGCTCCCCGACGGCACCGTCCACATCCCCGAGGGCGCGGCGATCCCCGAAGGCGGCGTCAAACTCCCCGACGGCAACGTCAAGTTCCCCGACGACGCCCCTCTTCTGCCCGAGAACACCACCAAGCTCCCCACCCACACCGACGTCCCCGTCCAGTACTTCGACCACGACGGCAACCTCCTCGACGAACACGGCGACATCGTCCAGAAGGCCGAGGACGCCCCCAAGGAGGGCTCCCCCACCGTCCCCCACACCGACGGCCCGGACCCCACCACCCCCCACACCAACACCACAGACCCCACCACCCCGCACCCCAACTCCCCGGGCAGGGAACCTGCCCTGGTCGGCGCGGGCGCCCACACCGCGGACAACGTCGCACACGTCGGCGCCAACGCGGGCGACAACGTCATCCACGTCGGCAGCGACCTCACCGACCCCATCCACCTCGCCGACGACCTGCCCACCGCCCACAACCCGGCCGACAACCTCCCCGGCGGACACGCAGGCGACCACCTGCCGAGTGGCCACGTCGGCGACAACCTCCCGGGCGGCCACGCCGACGACCTCGGCCACGGCCCCTCCGCCGGCCACGAACCGCCCACCGGCGGGCACGGCGGCGGTCACGGCGACGGGCCGGGCGGCCACGGCGACGGGCCGGGCGGACCGCACGATCCGACCCCGCCGCACCACAACGACCACGGCCCCAACAGCCACGCCGACGACGCCGCGCACCACGGGGCGGACGAGAGCGCCCCGCACCACGGGTCCGACGACGGGGCGCCCCACGGCGATCATGACCCCCACGAGTCCGGTCCGGGCGGGCACGACCACGACGGGACGTCTCCCCACGACCACACGGACGACGGCACACAGCACGCCGACCGAGACGTCCGGGAGCCCGGGGGCTCGCTCGCCGACGACGCCGCCCGACGCGCCGCCGACCCGATCATCCGGATCGGGGACGACCCTCTGCCGCCCCCCGGTCCCGGCAGCAAGTTCCTCGGCCAGCTGCCGGAGAGCCGTCTGACACGCGACGGGAACGGTTTGATCACCCATGTCGACGGCCGCAACTTCGAGCACTTCCTGAAGGACCTCTCCTTCCAGCGCGGCGCCGCGTACAAGGAGGCCAAGGAGCTCGGCACCTTCCCCAGGAAGCAGGTCGGCGCCTGTGTCGGGTCGGTCATGGACCTGCGCACGGGCATGATCTTCGAAGGAATCAACGGGAAGTTCGACAACGTCATCCCCGGTGACCGGGTTCACCCGACCATCGAGGCGAGGCACAACGCCATCGGGGACCCCCCGCCGGCACCGGACAACCCGCTCGGCCACGCCGAGGTCAAAGCGGCTAACGAGCTGCTCTGGGAGCGGCAGAAGCTGGGGCTGCCCACGGATGCGGCGGCACTCTCCGAGCTTCGCGCATCGGTCGAGTTCCCGTACCTGCCGCACATGAAGACCGAACTCCCCGGGCGCCCTGCGGCCTTCTGCGCAAACTGCAACTTTATGCTGAAGGGCGTGGACAGCCTGCACGGCAGGTTCACCGGCAATCCTCCGACCGACGAACTCTGGACTCCGTGATGCCCGACGTGACACGAATCGATATCGACGACCCCGAAGTCGACATGGATCAGGGGCAGCGCCTGCTGTACAGGGGGGAACTCTTCACCGGCGAGGTCGAGGAGCGTCTGGGCGATGCCGTCGTCAGCCTGGACTCCTACGTGTCAGGGGTACAGCACGGGCCCAGCCGCGAGTGGTACAAGGACGGCACGCTCCGGTCCGAGGCGACGGCCCGCGAGGGACGTCCGGTGGGCGTGTCCAGGGAATGGCATCCGAACGGTGTGCTCGCCGCCGAGGTGGAGTTCTCCGAGAACGGTATGACCATGCTCGCCGAGCACCGCTGGGACGAAGAGGGGCAACCGACGAAGAACTGGCGCGCGAGCCAGGGGCAGTAGCCCGTCGGCAGCGGAGTGACAGCGGCCAGGGACTGGTTCGCCCACGAGCGCTCGCGCACCCTGCTGATGCGCGAGCGCATGCGCCGTGCGGCTCGCGGAGCTCCGTGCGCGGGCCGACATCGCGATGCCCGGCCTGCCCGAGAGTGAAGGGCTGGACCTGAAGTGACCGACGACCGTGCCCGCGTGCTGATCGAGCGGCTGCGTGCCACCGACTGGAGCGACGACTCCGCGGCGTACGAGCACGCGACTTCGCGTGCTCTGCTGATGCGCGAGTGTCTGCGTCGTGCGGCTCGGTGGGCTCAGGCGTACGGCGTCGAGGAGTCGTGGCCGTTCTCCGACATCGCGGAGCAGGTCGCACCCGAGGTCCGGACGCCGTCCGATGTCACCGCCGAACTGGAAGAGGTGCTCGTCGGCCCGGCTCCGTCCTCGCTCAAGAAGACGTGCCGGGGCGCCGTTCGGTGGGCCGTGCTGCGGAGCGCCGGACGCGAGCTGCCCCCAGGTCTTCCGGATGACCCCTACGAGCCACTCCTCCTCATGTACGAGCGCGGCGGGGGTTACTTCGTCGAGGAGTTCATCGACCTCAACGGCGCGATGCTGCGGCTCGGGACGGTGGAGAGCAACCTCACCGCCCGCCCCTTCCTCACACTTGCCCCCGCGACTCTCGACGCCCTGGACGCCGAGGGCCAGATCACGTACTACGCGAAGACCGGCGAAGGCCACCCGACGAGCAGCCCGCGCGGCATCGTCCGGCGCCGGATCGACGACGGCCAGGCGTATGACGAGGCGTTCACACGCGACCTCCACTGGGAACCGACCGAATGCCTCAGACTGCACGAACTCGGCCACTACGAGGGCGATCACATACAGATCACCGAGATCGAAGCCGCCGCATTCATCGAATCCACGACGAAGAAGCTCACCGGATCCCGATGACCCACCAGGTCCGCAGGCGGTCGGCTGTCACTCACGAGTGTGCACGGTGTGGAGATCGACCGGAGATCCTCGCTCCCCATACGCCGATGGCATTCCCATTAGCCTCGGGCACTTCCTCAAGAACCCGTCCGGATCTGAGAACTGGATTCCGTCATGACGCTCCCCCGAATCGACATCGACGACCCTGAATTCGACGTGAACGAAGGCGAGGTCGTCTTCTATCGAGGAGAGCGTTTCACCGGCGAGGTGGTCGAGTACCAGAAGGGTGCGCTCGTCAGTCTTGTCACTTACAAGGACGGGATCGAGGACGGCCCTTCCAAGGAGTGGTACATGGAGGGAACCCCGAGGTCCGACGGGGTGCTGCGAGGCGGGTTCCCGGTCGGTGAGTCCAAGGACTGGCACCCCGACGGGCGGCTGGCCGCGCGCGTACTCATGAGCGAGAACGGACTGCGGCAGTTGGAGATCACCGAGTGGGACGACAAGGGGAACCTGACGAGGGAGTGGCGTGCCGAGCGCGGTTGACGCGGGGCCGGTCGTGCAGATCACCGATTTCTTCCAGGCACTCCGGTCGACGCGCATCTCCGACACGGCCCCACTGTCCACCCCCTCGTGCATGCGATGTGAAGATCGGCCGGAGATCTTCGGGAGCCCCGCTACGCCGGAAGGACTCCCCGCCCTCCGCGCTCCGGTCAAGTGCGCCGGTCTTCGCACCTCATGGCCCGTGCTGTGCTTCAACGGCCCTGTAACAGTCCGTCCACAGCCCCCAGGCCCTCGATTGCTTCAGCTCCCCGGAGTTGATAGGGATGTTCAGCACATTTGTTTGCTCGGGCTCGACAGGGGTACTC
>NZ_FMBW01000033.1 GCF_900091725.1 Streptomyces sp. DvalAA-43
CCCACCGGCGGGCGGCCGCCGGCGGCTCCCCGCCCCTGCGCGCCGACGGGGAGCGCGGCCGCCTCGGCGCGCGCGGCGTCCTCGCGGAAGAGCAGATGCACGGGGATGGTCGCGGTCCGCTCGTTGGCGATGACCGCCTGGCGCCGCCCGGTCCCCCACGGCGCGGCACCGGACCGCCCGTCCCCGTCGCCCCCGGAGACGGGGAGGGAGTCGAAGACGGTGTCGGGGGCCGTGCGGGCCGACGGCGAGGACGGGACGACGGGTACGGCCCCCGGCACCGACACCGAGGCCGAGGTGGCGCCGAACGCGGAGTCCGGCTCCTCGCCCGGGACCAGATCCAGCACGAGGTCGACCACGGAGTCCGGGCCGCCGCCCGGCCCGGGCCCCGCCCCCGCACCCTGGCCGCCGCCCTCCCGTCCGGGCGGCACCACCCGGCCCGGCCCGCAGGCCCTGACCGGATCCCGCTCCCGCTCCCCCTCGTCCGGCCTGCCGTTCTCCGGGGTTCCGGAGCTGTCCGACACCGTGGATCGCATACCCGCCTCCGTCATGTCCGTCGTGTCACCCGAAGAGTCGCCGCCAGGTCTCCGGGCCGGGGTAGCCGTCGGCCGCTCCGCCCCGCCAGCCCTGAGCCCGTTGGAAGGCCTCGACATTGCGCCGGTCCGCCTCGGTCCACCGGGGTCCGGGCCCCGAGGTGTAATGCGTGCCGAAACCCTTCTTCACCAACTGCTTGCCGAGCTTGTCGACATGGCTGTTGGACTGTCCGGGCCGGAAATAGCCCCGCCCGGGGAACGTTGAACCCGGGTTCGAGTCGCCGTGGCCGGCCTGCGTCCCGTTCCTGTCGCCGCTTCCGGCGCCGGGGATGTCGCGGCCGGTGCCGCTCGCCAGCAGCCGCCAGGTCTCGGCACCGGGGATGCCGTCGGCCTCCTTGCCCTTCCAGCCCTGGGCCTTCTGGAACGCCTGGGTCGCGCGCCGGTCCGCGTCGCCCCAGCCCGGCCCGGGGCCGACCGAGTAGAAGCGCTGGCCGCCCCGGCCCACGAGCATCCTGCCGAGCTGGGTGACATAGGCGTTGCTGACACCGGGACCGAACTTCCCGGCGCCCGGGAACCCGGTCGACGACGAGCCGCCGCCGGCGCTGCCGCCGCCGAGGCCCTTGTAGCGGTACGCGACATAGCCGCCGGAGTTGCTCCAGTACGCCATGGGCGTCGTCTTCTTGCGGGTGTGCGGCTTCGTCTGCTCGTACGCGGTGTAGTGGGTGTGCGTGTAGTCGGTCCAGCCGCCGAAGATCGTGACGTGCGAGCCCTTCGAGGGGTCGGCCGGGTTGTGGAAGAGCAGGATGTCGCCGGGCTGCAGCTCCGCCCGCGAGATCCGCGTCCCGAATGCGGCGAGACTGCCGGTCCACTCGTTGCCGGGCAGGTTCCAGGCCATCGACACAAAGCCGGAGCAGTCCTGCCGGTAACCGTCGTTCCAGTACTTGGTCATGCTGTACGGAACTTGCGCGGACACCCACTTCTTCGCGCGGTTGATGATGTCGGCCCGGCTGGTCGTGCGCAGCTTGGGCGTGGTCGTCGTGGACGAGGGCGGTCCGGAGGCGCCGCCGCCCCGCAGCGGTCCGGGCCCGCCCTGCGGGCTGTCCCCGCTCGGGTCGGTCCGGGCGGACCCGGCCGCCCCCGCGGCCCGGTCGCCCGTCGTACCCGTCACACCCGGCGCACCCACCGCCTCGGCGACGCCGGTGCTCAGCACCACCCCGGCCGCGGTGGCCAGCACCAGGGCGCGGCGTGCGCCGTGTGCGGCCGGATGACCTCCGTACCGCACGGGCAGGGCACTGGCGGCGGTCCGCCGCTGGGCGGCGCACCCCGCACAGGCGCAGTCGATGGCGGGCACGTACTCCTCGAAAGCCGGCACAGTCATGCGTTTCCCCTCCGCACTCGTCAAGATCTTTGGGCGCATCTGCACGGGCGCCAGTGTCTCAACTCTCCTGACATATCGCATTTTGACGGACAGAAGTGAAAAAACGACCATCCGACAGGCCGTGATGGACGGTAAATGGTCAGGAGCACCCCCCGTCTTCGGGTAGAGTTCTCCAGGTCAGCAGGCGCCGCTAGCTCAGTTGGTTAGAGCAGCTGACTCTTAATCAGCGGGTCCGGGGTTCGAGTCCCTGGCGGCGCACGCAGAGTCAAAGCCCCCTCACCATGCGTGAGGGGGCTTTGCTCGTAGGTGAACCCTCCGCGCCGAAGCCTCCCGCACCGAAGCCTCGCGCCGGGCCTGCGCCCCGCGGCGCCCTCCGCGACGCCACCCTGAACCACTACCCGCACAGACGGCGCACAGTCATTTCATAGCTGTCACACAGTCACCAACCGGTCACACAGCGGCGCGAAGGCCGATTCCATACACCTCCGTGCACCCTTCCACAAGGGGTAGGCATATCGCACATACGACCTGCAACCCACCCTTTCCTCCCTTGCGAGCGGGGTCGGGGTCCAAGGTCGGAGTCCGGGGTCGAGGGTCGGGGTCGGGGGTCGGGGTCGGACCATCCGTTCAGTGATCGTCCGCTCCAACCAGGCTGAGGGGCCGAACAGTTGGGACCGCCGAGGGGACTGCCAAGGGGACGTTCCGGTGGTCCGCTCCGGACTCGCGGGAACGCACGGGCCATGACCACCGGCGCAGTTGACCGAGGAGTCACCACGCAGGAGCGGTCGGTGAACCTGCCGCCCCTTCAGGACCGATGGCTGCCCGCCCACGTGGAGTCGCGGCCCCGGGCCAGCTGGACCGTGAACTGCCCTCGGTACGGGCGCCGGTGCGCTGTCGCAGCCGTGTCGTCCTGAGGCCCCAGGCCCCAGGCCTCAGGCCTCAGGCCTCAGGCCTTGTCGCCCGCGGGCTTCTCGCCGGTCAGGTAGGCGGAGACGACGACATTCGCGTCGTACTCGTGCGACGTCCGGTCGAAGGTCCCGCCGCAGGTGATCAGGCGGAGCTCCGCCCGGCCGTCCTGGCGGGGGCCGTACGCCTTGTCGGCGTCGAAGCGTGCCCGGGTGAAGACCTGGACGTCGTCGATGGTGAATTCGGCGACGGTGCCGTCCGCGCGGATGACCTCGACCTTGGCGCCGGGGCGGGCCGCGCTCAGCCCGTAGAAGACGGCCGGCCGGATCTCGGTGTCGACATGGCCGACGAGGAGGGCGGGGCCCTTCGCGCCGGGCTCGGTGCCACCGCCGTACCAGCCGACGGTCTGGGGCGTGTCGAACGGGGGCGGCTCGATCGCCCCGTCCTTGTCCAGGTCCCGGGCGACCACGGGCGCCCGGACGCCGATCGAGGGGATCTCCACCCGCTCCGGCACGGCGCCCTCGATCGGGTCGTGCGGCGGGGGCAGCGCTACGCCGAGAGGGCGGCCCACCGCGGCGATGTCGCCCGTGGTCGGGGCGGAGCTGGCGCCGGAGCCGTCGGTGATGCCGCGGCCCCAGAGCCACAGGCCCAGCAGCAGGACGGCCCAGGCCACTCCCGCGAGCAGCCTGCCGTGGCCCGCGGTGCCGTCCGGGGCGGACATGTCAGTCCGTGGCCGGACGGCGGCGGGCGCTGCGGAACGCGACGGCGACGGCCGCGACGGCCGCCAGGACCAGTCCGATCACCGCGTGCACGGTGCCGGGGCCCTCCTGCCGGGCGTCCCGGCCGGCGAACAGGGTGGCACCGCCGCCACCTGCGGCGACCGGGGCCAGCGGGGTGGCCCGGCCACGGTCGACAACGGTGAGCGTGCCGGTGGCGGTGGCTCCCGTGGTGCCCTTGCCGTCCTTGCAGTCGACCCGGAGGTCGTAGTCGCCCGGGGAGGCGTCCGAGCTGATCCGGGCTCTGGTGACGAGGCCGCCGTCCGCGGCGGACGAGAAGCGCGCCTCGGAGACGAAGGCATCGGAACGGCCCGTGGCCTCGTCGCCCTCGCAGCCCTCCAGCCGCAGGTCCGTCTCACCGCCGGGCACGAGGGAGGACGGGGTGGCCGTCAGGGAGACGCGGCCTTTCTCCTGGGCGGACCCGGAGCCGGAGTCGGCCAGTGCGGCGGAAGCCGGCACCAGGGTCGCCGCGACGACCGCGGCGGCACAGAACGTGAGGGGTATCAAACGCATCGTGAACCTCCTCTGTGCAGGTTCACGCCTCCGGAGGGTTTTCGCATCCGCAGGGGCGCGGGGGTACGGCCCCCGGGGGCCGCCCGGACCCCGCCCCCGCGCCCTTTTCTGCTGTGCCCGGCCGGGGCTCAGCCCGCTTCGACGAGACCGACCAGATCGGCGATCGAGTCGACGACCGTGGACGGCCGGAAGGGGTACTTGTCGATGTCGGCGACCGTGGTGAGACCGGTGAGGACCAGGAAGGTCTGCATCCCCGCCTCCAGACCGGCCAGCACATCGGTGTCCATCCGGTCGCCGATCATGGCGCTCGACTCGGAGTGGGCGCCGATCGCGTTGAGCCCGGTGCGCATCATCAGCGGGTTGGGCTTGCCCGCGAAGTACGGGGCCTTGCCGGTGGCCTTGGTGATGAGGGCGGCGACGGACCCGGTGGCGGGCAGCGGCCCCTCGGCGGACGGGCCGGTCTCGTCGGGGTTGGTGCAGATGAAGCGGGCGCCGCCGTTGATCAGCCGGATCGCCTTGGTGAGCGCCTCGAAGCTGTAGGTGCGGGTCTCACCGAGTACCACGTAGTCCGGCTCGTGGTCGGTGAGGACGTAGCCGATGTCGTGCAGGGCGGTGGTGAGACCGGCCTCGCCGATGACGTACGCCGTGCCGCCGGGCCGCTGGTCGTCCAGGAACTGGGCGGTGGCCAGGGCGGAGGTCCAGATGTTCTCCACGGGCACGTCCAGGCCCATGCGGTTCAGCCGGGCGTGCAGGTCGCGGGCGGTGTAGATGGAGTTGTTGGTGAGGACCAGAAAGGGCAGCCCCGAGTCACGCAACCGCTTGATGAAGGCATCGGCTCCGGGGATCGGCGTCCCCTCGTGGATCAGGACTCCGTCCATGTCGGTGAGCCAGGATGTGATCGGCTTGCGCTCTGCCATGTGTGGGACTCCTGCCGTACGCCGTGTGCGGGGACGCCGGCGGCACCGCGTTGTGCAGCGCCGACGCCCCCGATTTTAGGCCGTCCGTTCGATCTGCCGGAACGGCCGGATCACCGCGTCGTGAGTGTCACTCCGTCGATCACCCAGAACCAGTTGTTGCCGCCGGTGTAGCGGAAGCGGACCTGTGCGGTGGTGGCGCCGGGCGGGACCTGGAGGGTGAGCGATTCGGTCTTCGCGACGGTGTCGGCGGTGTACGTCTTCACGACGGCCGGGGTGCCTCCGTCGTAGGAGACGAGCACCTGGCCCTTCTGCGGGGCTTCCTGGCGGTAGTGGGTGGTGTAGGCGAGGGTGGCGGTGCGGCCGCCGGTGACCGGCCAGGCGGGGCTGATCAGGGTGGAGTCGAAGGTGCCGGTGACGCTCTTGTCGCTCCATTCGTCGCCGTCGGCGACCGCGAAGACATTGCGGGCCCGGACGTTGGTCTCGCGCCACTGGTTGCGCTCGGCGGATGTCCAGAACTCGTCGGTGGTGAAGGTCCAGCCGCGCCATTCGGTGACGCCGCCGGTGCCCATCGCGCTGTTGTCGACCGACCACCCGGCGGGCGGGGTGTGGGTGAAGCCGACGACGGACCCGCCGATTCCCGTCTCGTCGACGCGGGTCCCGAGCTGCGGGCGCAGCGCGTCGAAGGCGTCGGGGACGGGCTGCTGGAGCGGCCGGCCGTCCAGGTTCCAGGCCGGGTCGACGGCTATGCCGAGGTGGGCGAGGGCGGAGGCGGCGACGTCCGGCATCCTGATGTCGTAGCGGGTGGAGCCCGGGGTGACGGTGCCGCCGCTCGCGATGAGGAAGGTCTGCCGTTCGGCCGCGCTGGAGCCGCCGTGGCCGCCCGCGTCGGTGTGCCCGTGGTCGGCGGTGATCATGATGAGCCAGTCCTCGGAGCCGTGGGTGGCCCGGCCCCGTACGGCGGCGACCAGCTGCCCGACCTGGGCGTCCACGCCGTGGATGGCGTCCAGGTACTGCGTGCTCGCGGCGCCGTGGCTGTGCCCGGCGTGGTCGACGTTGTCGAGGTGGACGAAGACCGCGTCCCGGTTGCCGGCGGCCAGTTCGGCGACGGCTCTGCTGGTGGTGCCGGTGTCGTACTCGGCGTCCGGGGTGGAGACCCGGGTGTCGACCTTCGCGGAGAAGATCGTGTCGGTGACGGGGTTCCAGGAGGCGACCGCGTACGTGGACAGCCCCGGCTTCGCGGTCTCGATCCGGGTGAGGAAGTCGGGGTACTGCGCGAAGGCGTGGCCGGTGAAGGCGTTGTCCTTGACGCGGTGCTTGTCGGGCCAGACGCCGGTGATGATCGTGGACCAGCCGGGGCCGGACAGGGTGGGCGCCATCGGGTCGGCGTAGAGCGGGCTGACCGAGGTGAGTCCGGTGGACATCAGCTCGTCCAGG
This sequence comes from Streptomyces sp. DvalAA-43, assembly GCF_900091725.1. GTDB lineage: Bacteria > Actinomycetota > Actinomycetes > Streptomycetales > Streptomycetaceae > Streptomyces > Streptomyces pulveraceus. Next base: position 6,455 of record NZ_FMBW01000033.1, read on the forward strand.
TGGGGGGCGTCCGCGTCCTTGATCCGGTTCAGCAGGGCGCCGTCCAGGCCGATGACCAGGACCTTGGGGGTACGGGCCGCGGCCCGTGCGGTGGTGGCGGCGGCGAGCGGTCCTGCGGCGGCGGCGAGGGCGGCCGCGCTCATGAGGAGAGTGCGGCGGGACATGCCTGTGGTCACGGGTCCTCCGTCAAGACGGTGGGGGGGGGCACACGTGCAACTCCCCGCCTTCCGATGGGGAGTTGCACATGGGACTAGACCCGTTATCCTTCCGCGATGATCCGCCGGAGGTCCATACCCCTGCGGTGAATCGTCGGGCAACGGTCAGCTGCCGGTGGCCGACTTCCAGGCCTCGACATAGGTGTCCAGGTTGGTGTCGATGTCCGACCAGTCGGGCTCGAAGACCTCCACGCCGTCCATCAGCTTGGCGAGCTCGACGGCGTTGGCGTCGGTGCCCTTGACGTCCTTGCGGGCGGAGAAGCCGCCGCCGACCTCGCTGACGTCCTTCTGGGCCTGCTCGGAGAGCATGAAGTCGAGCAGCTTCTTTCCGTTGGCGCTGTGCGGGGCCTTGTTGACCAGGCCGGCCGCGTACGGCAGGGCGAAGGTGGTGGGCTTGCCGCCCTGCTTCGCGGGGAACCAGATGCCGAGGTTGGGCATGTCCTTGGACTGCGCGTAGTTCATCTGGACGTCGCCGTTGGCGGCGAGCAGCTCGCCCTTGTCGACCTTGGGGGCCAGCTTGCCGGTGGAGGCGGACGGGCCGACGTTGTTGGCCTGGAGCTTCTTCAGGTACGCCATCGCCGGCTCCTTGCCGCCGAAGTCGTGCATGGCCTTGATGAGTACGGCCGTGCCGTCACCGGCGACTCCGGGGGTGGAGTACTGGATCTTGTCCTTGAACTTTCCGTCGAGCAGCTCCTCCCAGGTGGTGGGCGCCGACTTCAGTTCCTTCTTGTTGTAGATGAAGCCGAAGTAGTTGTTGACGACCGAGGTCCACTTGGAGTCGGACGCCTTGTCGGCGCCGTCGACCTGGTCGGAGCCGGCCGGGGCGTACGCGGCGAGGAGGCCCTTGCCGTCGGCCTGCTGGATGAAGGGCGGCAGGGTGACGAGGACGTCCGCCTGGGTGTTGGACTTCTCGCGGACGGCGCGCTGCACCATCTCGCCGGAGCCGCCCTCCACGTACTTGACCTTGATGCCGGTCTTCTTCTCGAAGTCCTTGAACACCTTGTCGTACCAGCCGTCGCCGTTCTCGCCCTTGAGGCCGTCGGCGCTGTAGACGGTGACGACCTTCTCGTCGGAGGCGGCCGAGGAGCCGCCGCAGGCGGAGAGGGTGGCGGCGAGGGCGAGGCAGCCGGTGACGGCGGCTATGGGCTTGAGGTGGTTCTTGCGCATGGCAGTCGTATCTCCTGGATGTCGGCCGGGGAGCCGGCCGGAGTCAGTACGGGGGTGTGTCGGCGGATCAGCGGTACGAGGCCCTGGTGCGGATCCGGGAGACGCCGAGCAGTACGAGCAGCGTCGTTCCCATCAGGACCACGGCGACGGCCGCTCCGGTGAAGAGCGAGCCACGGTCGGTGGCCGCGAAGATCTGCACCGGGAGCGGTGTCCAGTCCGGCGGGTAGAGCATCATCGTGGCGCTCAACTCGCCCATGGACAGCGCGAAGCAGAGCCCTGCGGCCGCCGTGAGGGACGGCAGCAGGAGCGGCAGCTTGATGCGCCACAGCACGTAACCGGGACGGGCGCCCAGACTGGCCGCCGCCTGTTCGTACATCGGGTCGAGACGCACTATTGCCGCCGAAACCGACGAATAGGCGAACGCAGTGACAAGAATGGTGTGCGCCAGGATCACGATCCAGCGCGTCCCGTTCAGCAGCATCGGCGGTTTGCTGAACGCGACGAGCACGGCGAGGCCGACGACGACCGAGGGCACGGCGACCGGCAGCATGAACAGCGCGTCGAGGAACCTCCTGCCGCGCCTACGCATCGAGGCGGCGGCGAGCGCGGCCCAGGAACCGATGGTCAGGGCGAGCAGGCTGGCGCTGACGGCGGTGATCAGGCTGGTGGTCAGCGCCTGGAGGGAGTCGCCGCCGGTCGCCGCGGTGTAGTGCTTGGTGGTCGGTCCGGAGGGGAAGGCGCCGGACCAGTTGGTGGTGAACGACGCGGCGAGGATGACCAGCAGCGGCACCGCGAACAGCGGGACGAAGAGCACGAAGAACACGGCCCAGGTGGCCCACTTCCCCGTACGGCTATGCACCAACACGGCGGCTCACCATCCGATACAGGCTGTAGAGACCGACGGAGATCGCGATGTTGACGACGGCGACGACACAGGCCGCCGGGTAGTCGGACTCCAGGATCGCCTTGCTGTAGACGAGCATCGGCAGGGTCGTGACACCCTTCGCGCCGGTGAAGAGCACGATGCCGAACTCGTTGAGACACATCACCAGGACGAGGCTGCCGCCCGCGGCGAGCGCGGGGAGCGCCTCGGGGAGGATCACCTGCCGCACGATCCGGGCCGGCCTGGCTCCCAGCGAGGACGCCACCTCCAGCTGCGCGCTGTCGAGCTGCGAGAACGCGGCGAGCAGCGGGCGCATCACGAAGGGCGTGAAGTAGGTGATCTCGGCGAGCAGTACGCCCCACGGGGTGGTGAGGAAGTCGAAGGGACCTTTGGATGCCCCGGTGAGGTCCGTCCAGACGCCGTTGGCCAGGCCGACGTTGCCGTAGATGAAGAGCAGGGCGAGCGTGATCAGGAACGACGGGAAGGAGAGGAAGACGTCGATGAACTTGGCGACCGCCCGGCCGCCGGGGAACGGCACGAACGCGATGACCATGGCCAGGACGAAGCCCAGCACCAGACAGCCGACCGTGGAGCCGACCGCCAGCCAGACGGTGGTGGTCAGCGCCGAGCGGAACGACTCGGAGGCGAACACATCGCCGTACGGGGCGATCGAGGTGCCGCCCTCGTCCGGGCTGAAGGACTGCTGGACGACGAGGGCCAGCGGGTAGAGGAAGACGAGGGCGAGGACGGCGACGGGCGGCAGCGCCCAGACGAAGCGGGGGATCCGGCGGGCCTCGCGGGCGGGGGCCCGCGGGGGCGTCGTCCCGGACGGGCCGGTGCTCCGGTGGGGCTTCTTCGTCGCCGTGATGCCCGGTGCGACGGGCTGCGCGGTGCTAGCCATCGGTCCCTCCCCCGGCTCCCTCCGCGGCGCCCGCGGGCAGCAGCACCGCGTCCTCGGCCGCGAAGTGCAGGGTGACCCGGTCACCGAGCGCCGGGGTCTCGCGCAGCTCCTTCAGGTCCGCCTTGACCCGGTGCCCGTCGATGTCGACGTACAGCCGGTGGGTGGAGCCGCGCCACTGGACCTCGGTGATGGTGCCGTTCAGGGCGTTGGGTCCGTCGCCGAGGCCGACCAGGTGGGGCCGGACGCAGAGGGTGGCGGTGGCCCCTCGGGAGACCTCGCCGGTCGGTACGTCGAGTGCGCGTCCGGCGAAGTCGACGGTGTCGGCGCCGTCGGCGACGGTGACCGGCAGCAGGTTCGCGTTGCCGACGAACGAGGCGGTGAACTCGGTACGGGGGCGGCGGTACAGGTCCTGCGGGGTGCCGCAGTCCTGGAGCCTCGCCTTGTCCATGACCGCGATCCGGTCGGCGAGGGTGAGCGCCTCGACCTGGTCGTGGGTGACGTACAGGATGGAGACGTCCGGCAGCTCCCGGTGCAGCCGCGCCAGTTCGGCGAGCATTCCGGAGCGCAGCTGGGCGTCGAGGGCGGAGAGCGGTTCGTCGAGCAGCAGGACGCCGGGCCGGATGGCGAGCGCGCGGGCGATGGCGACGCGCTGCTGCTGGCCGCCGGAGAGTTCGCGCGGGTAGCGCTTGGCGTAGGCGGCCATGCCGACCATGTCGAGGGCCTCGGCGACCCGCTCCGGGATCCCGTCCTTCGCGACCTTGCGGGCCTTGAGCCCGAAGGCGACGTTGTCCTGGACCCGCATGTGCGGGAAGAGGGCGTACTGCTGGACGACCATGCCGATGCCGCGCTTGTGCGGCGGCAGCCCGGTGACGTCGCGGTCGCCGAGGTACACCCGGCCCGAGGCGGGCTGCACGAATCCGGCGACGGCCCGCAGGGCGGTGGTCTTGCCGGACCCGGAGGGGCCGAGCAGGGCCATGACCTCGCCGGGTTCGACGGTCAGATCGAGCCGGTCGAGGACGGTGTTGCCGCCGTACGCGACGCTGACCTGGTCGAACCTGATTCCGCTGCGGACGGACCGCTCTCCGCCCGTCATGCCTCGGCCCGCGCGATCAGGTCCGGGAGCTCGGCGACCGAGCCGAGCACATGTGTGGCGCCGTGGCGGGTCAGCTGGTCCTTGTCGTGGGCGCCGGTGAGCACCCCAGCGACGATCCCGGCGCCGGAGCGCACGCCGCTGAGCATGTCGTACGAGGTGTCGCCCGCGACCACGATCTGCTGGACGCCGTCGACGGCGCCGGTGCGCAGGAACGCGGCGAGGACCATGTCCGGGCAGGGGCGGCCCCGGCCGCCCGCGTCGGCCGGGCAGAGGGTCAGGGCGACCAGGTCCTGCCAGCCGAGCGCGGCCAGGATGGCGTCCTGAGTGGTGCGGGCGAACCCGGTGGACAGGACCACGGTCCGGCCCTCGCCCTTGAGCCGCTCGATGGCCTCGCGGGCGCCGGGGATCGGGGCGATGCGGCCGCCGTCCACCAGGCCCCCGTACGCCTCCTCGAAGGCGGTGTTGGCCTGCTGGGCCCGGTCCTCGTCGCCGAAGAGGTGCCGGAAGACGGAGATCTTGGACTCACCCATGGTGGCGCGGACGTAGTCGAGCTTCTCGGCGTGGTCGGCGGAGCCGGGCTCGACGCCGAGGCGGCCGGCCGCGGCGGAGAACGCCTGCTCGACGAGGCCGCCGTCGGCGACGGTGGTGCCGGCCATGTCGAGGACGATCAGGTCGTGGGGGTTGTGCGTGGTCAACTTCTTCACCAGCCCAGTTCGTTGGCGGTCGTTTCGGCGATGGCGGGCGAACAGGTCATGCCCCGGCCGCCCGGTCCGGTGACCAGCCAGACGCCGTCCCGTACCTGCTGGCGGTGGACGACCCGGCTGGTGTCGGTGCACTGGGCGTAGACCCCGGCCCACCGGTGGCGGATCCTCGGCAGCGGGCGGCCGAGGAAGGACTCGACGACGCCGGTGAGGTGCTCGTACGGCTCCTCGACGGTGTCGAAGGAGAAGGGGTGCTCGTACTCGTGGGTGTCGCCGATGGTCAGTCCGCCGTCGCGGCGCTGCACCATGAGCAGCTGCATGCGGTGTTCAGCGGCCGTGGGGGCTTGGGCCTGCCCGGCGTTGAGGGCGTCCAGCGCCGGGCTCTTGTAGGCCGGGTAGTAGCGGAAGCTGTCCGCGTCGGCGACGGAGGTGGCGAGCGGCTCGCCGAGCGGGTCGGTCTGCATCATCTGGAGGCGGACGCGGCGCACCGGGAGATCGGGGCCGGCCAGTTCGCGGACGAGGCCGCCGAGCCAGGCGCCGGTGGCCAGGATCACCGCGTCGCCGGTGTGGACGTCGCCGTGGTCGTCGCGGACGGAGGCGGTGCCCACCACTTCGCGGACCTCGCGCCCGCCGAGGAAGGTGTACCGGCCGGACTTCAGCAGCTCCTGCTTCAGGGCGAGCTGGGCGGTGCGCGGCTCGACCGCGGCGTCCCGCTCGCACCACAGGGCGGCGGCGAAGTCACCGCGCAGCGCGGGGTTGACCGCACGGGCCTCGTCGGCCGTGAGCAGCTTGTAGCCGCGGGCCGCCGCGTCGGGGCGGGCGACGGCCGCCTCTGCGACGGCGAGCTCCAGCTCGGTGCGGAGCGGGGTGAGCGAGCCGCAGGCCCGGAAGCCGAGCCCGGGGACCTGTGCCCCGATGCCCTCCCACAGCTCACGGGCGCGCAGCGCGGTCTCCAGCTCCTCGCCCCCGGCCCGGCCGCTGACCCATATCTGTCCGAAATTGCGGAGCGATGCTCCGCGCGCCTCGCTCTCGCGCTCGATCTGTACGACCTCGTGGCCGCGGTTCACTGCGTGCCAGGCGTGCATGGTTCCCACCACGCCGGCTCCTACGACGATGACTCTCACGACGGCTACGCTCCTCGGAGCGGGTGACCCGTACGGATCGGTACGGCAACGGGACGGTGAACTGGATCCCAAGGTTGGCCTAGACCCGTTATGTTCTCGTTATCTCGATGGGCTCGATGGCCGGGTCGCGGGGGCGGTCGGGGGCAGGAGTCATCGCCATCCGTACGGTGCGGTCGTTCAGTGACCGGCCTGCGGGCCCAGGTGCGCGGTGAAGGAGAACCGGTCGCCGCGGTAGAGGGTCCGTACGCGCTCCAGCGGCTGCCCGGCCGTGTCGCGCGAGATCCGGTGCATCAGCAGCATGGGCAGCGCGGGCGGCGTACCGATGAGCAGCGCCTCGCGCGGTGTCGCGAGCACCGTCTCGATCCGCTCGTCGGCGTCGCCGAAGGGGATCTGGAGCCGGTCGCGGAGGTAGCCGTAGAAGGACGAGTCGGGGTCGAACTCCGTGTCCAGACGGGGCACCCGGGCGACGGAGACATAGGTGCTCTCCAGCCCGACCCGGTCGTCGTCGGCGAGCAGCACCCTCTCCAGGTGCCAGACCGGGTCGCCGCGCTCCGCCCCGATGTCGGCGGCGAGCGCCTCGGGGCAGGGGAACCGCTCCAGGCCGATGAGGTGACGGCCCGGCTTGCGGCCCTGGCGGCGTACGCCCTCCGTGTAACTCGCCAGCGAGAGCGGCTGCTCCAGCTTGGGACCGGCCACGACGGTGCCGCGCCCCTGGCGGGCGAGCCGCCCCTCCAGCAGGAGCTCGCGCAGCGCCTGGCGCACCGTCTCGCGCGAGACCTCGTAGCGTTCGGCGAGATCGCGCTCGGTGGGCAGCATGCCACCCTCGCCCAACTCGTCTATGAGAACGGAGACATGGGCCTTGACGGCGTAGTACTTGGGGATACGGCCGTGCTCGGGGATGCCGGAACGGATGGGTGCGCCAGGTACCTGGTCGTGCGGGTAGTCCACGGCCCGATGGTGGCAGACGGACATGAACAACGGTGAACGTCCGGGCGCGCAATGGGCGGTTCTGTGGTGGGGCCGGGGTGTGGGGCGGTTCAGCCCGGGGGCGGTGCGGGGTGTGCGCGGCGCAGCCGTCTGGCCTTGACCACCATCGCCCCGCCGCCGATCAGGAGCGTGGTGACGGCGAGGCCGGTCGAGGGGACGGAGCCCGCGCCGGTCGCGGCCAGCTCCGGGCGGCCGTCCTGTTCCGGGGTCCGGCCGGGATCGGCGGGCCGCCGGGTGTCGTCGGTGGCGGAGGTGCTGGGCCGGGTTCCGTCCGGCAGGGGATCGCGCGGGGTGTCGCCGGTGTTCCCGGTACCGCCGACCTCGCCGGTGCCTGTGGTCTCACCGGCGTCTGCGGTATCGCCGGTCTCTGTGGGCTCACCCGTCCCTGTGGTCTCACTGGTCCCTGTGGGCTCACCGGTCTCGCCGCCGTCGCTGTCCTCGACGACGGTGAAGGGGTACTCCTCGGACTCGCCGACCCAGGCCCCGTCGTCCTTGCCGCCCGCCGTGCGCTGCCGCTGGACGACGGCGGCGTTGGCGGTGATCCTGCCGGGGCTCGTGTCGGAGGTGAACGCCATCCGGACCTGGATGGTGACGGTGCGGCCCGCCGGGACGGTGAAGCCGCCGAAGGTGTCGCCGGCCGTGCCTCCGAAGACGCCGATCTGCTCGTCCTGGTCGGTGGTCTCCCAGGTGACGCGGTGCTCCGTACCGGGGCGGGCCTGCTCGGAGAAATTCAGCTGGATCTGGTCGGAGGTCAGCTTGCGGTCCTCGTCGGTGAGGACGAGCACCGGGTGGATGGCCCGGCACGACTCGGTGGTGGTGTTGGTCAGGTCCAGGAACCAGGTTCCGTAGCCGCCGCCGGACGCGTATGTGTCCGGGCCGCCGTGGATGCGGGTGCTGATGGGGAAGTCCTTCGCCGCCGGATCGCCGCAGGCGGGCTGCTGGTCGGCGGTGGTGGAGCCGGGCGACGAGACCGGGGTGGCCGAGGAGGCGGCGGAGGCGGGTGTGACGGATGTGCCGCCGAGGACGACGGTCGCGGCGGCCAGCCCGAGTGCGAGTCCGTGCCGGGGGCGCCCGGTCGGCCCCGGAGGCGAGGCCGAGGGGGAGGGTGCGGCCGAGGCCGCAGGAGGACGTGCGGAGGCGGTGAACACGGGGATGGACGCGGCCGTGACGACGGGTACGGACGTGGGACTGGCGGTGGGGAAGGACGCCGGGGCCGACGCGCTCACGGGCCTCGCGGTGGGGGCGGGACCGGCGGCGCGGCCGGGCATCGCACCGAGCACGCGGCCCGGCGCGGAACCGGAAGGCGTGCCGGACGGGGGCGGAGTGGGGGACATCGGGGGGATCATCCTTCGCTGCTCGCGAAACGGTCGGCTCACCCCGTGCGCCGGGGTTCACCGGTTCCGGACCGCGACGCTGCCCCGCACACACGAGGCGGCCAACGGCGTGGGGCTCGGCCGACCTGGGGATTCCGGACGCTGCCACGCACGCGCGAGACGGCCCGCCCCGACATGCCGAGGGGCCGCCCGCCCGGCCGCCGGAATCCAGCCGATCGGCCCAGCCGTTCCGCCGCCCCGGCCTCCTCCGCTGCCCAGCCGTTCCGCCGCCCAGGCCCCCCTGCCACCCCGCGTCCCACGCCGCTGCTCACGCCTCCCCGGCACCGCCCGCCCGCCCGAACAGCGGGGCCAGGACCAGTTGGGCGGCCCCTTCCGCGACCGGCCGGTCCCCTCCCCCGGCGGCGGCGACCGGCACGTCGGCACCGCCCCGCCCGCCCCGCCCCGCGCGCTCGTCGAGCACGGCGCGGACGCCCCGTACGTAGGTGTCGGGGTCCGCGGCCACCGTACGGCCGCCCAGCACCACCCGGTCGATGCCGAGCAGCCCGACGAGGTTGGCGGCGCCGGTCCCCAGCACCCGGGCGGCCTCCGCCGCATCGCCCCGGGCGACCGCGGCGAGGCAGAGCGCCTCGATGCAGCCGCGCCCCCCGCAGCCGCAGACCGGCCCGTCCAGCTGAACGGTCTGGTGCCCGAACTCACCGGCCCCGGTACGGGCCCCGCGATGCAGCGCCCCGCCGAGGACCAGCCCGGCACCGAGCCCGGTCCCGAGGTGCAGATACGCGAAGTCGCCGCCGCCCTCCGCCCGCAGGGCGAGCCCGAGGGCGGCGGCGTTGGTGTCCTTGTCGACGACGACGGGGAGCCCGGTCCGTACGGCCAGCGCGTCCCGCAGCGGATAGCCGTCCCACTGCGGGAACCCGGTGACGCGGTGCAGCACCCCGCCCCGGTGGTCGAGCGGGCCCGGCACCGCGACTCCGACCCCGAGCACCGGCCGGTCCACCGGCCCCGCGCCCCCGCCCCGTACCGCCGACCCCGCGCCCCCTTCTCCGGCAGCCGCCACCGCGCCCCCGTCCCGTACCGCCGTCACCGCGTCGGCCGCCGCCGCGAGCACCTCGTCCGCCGGGGCGCCGAGGTCCAGCGGGGCGGTGCGGCTCCCGGCGACCGCGCCGGACAGGTCGACGAGCACCGCCGTCAGCCCGTCGCGGTCCAGGTGCAGGCCGACCGCGTACCCGGCGTCCGGCACCAGCCGCAGCACGGTGCGCGGCTTGCCCCCGGTGGAGACCCGGTGGCCCGCCCCGGCCACCAGGCCCTCGGCCCGCAGCCGGGCGGTGATCTTGCTGACGGCCTGCGGTGTGAGTCCCGTGCGCTCGGCGAGTTCGAGCCTGCTGATGCCGCGTGCGCCCGCCACCCGCAGCAGATCCAGTACCAGCGCCGCGTTGTGGGTGCGCAGCGCGGGCAGGTTCACACCGCTGTTGCTCCTGTTCACCACCCCATTGTCCCGGTCGCTTGCACTATGGCAACAGCGTTGCTTAAGTGGCGGACATGACTGGCAACGCGACTCACGAGACGCCCCGACCGTCCGGGACCCCCCTGCGCGTCGGGCTCGTCGGCTACGGCCTGGCGGGTTCCGTCTTCCACGCCCCGCTGATCGCCGCGACCGACGGTCTGGCCCTGGACACGATCGTCACCTCGGACGAGGGGCGGCGGGCGCAGGCCCGCGCCGAGTTCCCCGGCGTGCGGTTCGCCGCGTCGCCGCAGGAGCTGTGGGAGCGTGCGGCGGACGGCCCCGACGCGCTCGACCCGCTCGATCTGATCGTGATCGCCTCGCCGAACAAGACCCATGTCCCGATCGCGACCGCCGCGCTGGAGGCCGGTCTGCCGGTCGTCGTGGACAAGCCGATCGCCGGTACGGCGGCCGAGGCGCGCGGGCTCGCGGCCCTGGCCGAGCGGCGCGGGCTGCTGCTCTCGGTCTTCCAGAACCGCCGCTGGGACAACGACTTCCGTACTCTCGCCCGGCTGGTCGCGGACGGCGAGCTGGGCGACGTACAGCGCTTCGAGTCCCGCTTCGAGCGGTGGCGCCCGCAGCCCAAGGGCGGCTGGCGCGAGTCGGGCGACCCGCAGGAGATCGGCGGGCTGCTGTACGACCTGGGCAGCCATGTCGTCGACCAGGCGCTCACCCTCTTCGGCCCGGCGGCGCTGGTGTACGCGGAGTCCGACGTGCGCCGCCCCGGCGCCGCCGCCGACGACGACACGTTCCTCGCGATCACGCATGTGAACGGGGTCCGCTCGCATCTGTACGTCAGCGCCACGACGGCCCAGCTCGGCCCGCGCTTCCGGGTGCTCGGCCGGAGGGCCGGCTATGTGAAGTACGGCCTCGATCCGCAGGAGGCCGCACTGCGCGCGGGCGAGCGCCCGACGGCGGGCCGGCCGTGGGGCGAGGAGCCGGAGGAGCTGTGGGGCCGGATCGGCTCGGGCGAGTCCCCGCTGACCGGCGGCGGCACCCCGGTCCGCACGCTGCCGGGCGACTATCCGGCGTACTACGCGGCGGTCGCCGACGCGCTGCGCGGCAAGGGCGAGAACCCGGTGACCGCCCTTCAGGCCGCGGCGGCCCTGGACGTCCTGGAAGCGGCCCGCCGCTCGGCCCGCGAGGGCGTCACCGTGAAGCTCGCCGCGCCTTCGGGTTCCGGCTCTTCCGGTTCCGCGGCTTCCGGTGCGGAGGGGCGGTCCGCATGAGCCCGGCGCTCCGAGCCTGACCGAGGCGCGGGAGCCGCCGGAGCCGTGCGCGACAACGCCGGACGGCAAAGGCGCCCGAGGGCGGGGCGACCGCCGAACCCACCGGCCCACCGGCAACCGCTCCTCAGCGCGGGGCGACGCTCCTCAGCGCGGGGCGACCGCCGAACAACCCACCGGCAACCGCCCCAGCCTCCGCCCCACGCCCCCGCTACGCGTCCTTGAGCTCCTGCCGCTGCCGCCCGAGCCCGGCGATCTCCAGCTCCACGACATCCCCGGCCCGCAGATACGGCTTGGGCTCGGGCTGGCCCAGGGCGACCCCGGCGGGCGTCCCGGTGTTGATCACATCGCCCGGGTACAGCGTCATGAAGTGGCTCAGATACCGGACCACCTCGCCCACCGGGAAGATCTGGTCGGCCGTCGTGCCGTCCTGCTTCAGCTCACCGTTGACCCAGAGCTTCAGCGACAGCGCCTGCGGATCGGCGACCTCGTCCGCCGTCACCAGCCACGGCCCCAGCGGGTTGAACGTCTCGCAGTTCTTGCCCTTGTCCCAGGTGCCGCCGCGCTCGATCTGGAACTCGCGCTCGGAGACGTCGTGCGCGGTCGCGTATCCGGCGACGTGCGCGAGCCCCTCCTCGGCGGACTCCAGGTAGCGGGCGGTGCGCCCGATGACGACCGCGAGCTCGACCTCCCAGTCGGTCTTGACGCTGCCGCGCGGCACCAGCACCGTGTCATCGGGCCCGACGACGGTGTCCGGTGCCTTGAAGAACAGGATCGGCTCGGTGGGAATCGCCGCTCCGGTCTCGGTGGCGTGGTCGTGGTAGTTCAGCCCGATGCACACGATCTTGCCGATCCGGGCGAGCGGCGGCCCGACCCGCAGCCCCTCGGCGTCGAGCTCGGGCAGCTCGCCGGGCGCGGCCGCGGCGGCCCGTACCCGGGCGAGCGCCGGCTCGTCGGCGAGCAGGGCGCTGTCGATGTCGGAGACGACTCCCGACAGGTCACGCAGGGTTCCGTCCCCGTCCAGCAGGGCCGGTCGTTCCGCGCCTGCCGTACCCACACGAAGCAGCTTCAACTCTCTGTCTCCCCTTGGTCGAGATCGGGCCCGTCGGATGGGTGGCGGCCACCGCAGGACTGTCCGATCGTCCAAGACATCCGATCACTCCACAAGACCCTGTTCACACACTGGACCGGCGCGGCCGCCGTCCCGCTCACACCGCGGTGGCCATGGCGGTCCCGGCGGCGGGCATGTCGCGGTAGAGGACAGCTCGCTCGATCGCGGTCCAGGTGGTGCTCGTGACGACGTACAGCGCGGCGGCGAGCGGCACCACGGACACGGTGAAGAGGGTGGCGAAGGACATCAGCGGCATCAGCTTCGTCATCGCGCCCATGCCGGGCACCGGCTGGCCGTCGGGGCCGGTGGCCGGGGTGACGGGGTTGGCGGCCATCTGCCGCTTCGTACGCCGGAAGTTGAACGTGGCCACGGCGGCGACGATCGCGAACAGGCCGAGGTAGACCATGCCCTGCGCGCCGAACAGCCCGCCGTGCGCGAGTGCGTCGTGCCAGCGCTCGCCGAGCGGGGCGTCGAGGAGCTGGTGCCCGAGCAGCTCGTTGGGGTCGCCGCCGATCTTCTGGCTGGAGAAGAGGTGGTAGAGCAGGAAGAAGGCGGGCATCTGCAACAGGCTGGGAAGGCAGCCGGAGAGCGGCGAGACCTTCTCCTCCTTGTGCAGCTCCATCAGCGCCTTCTGCATGCGCTCGGGGTTCTTGCCGTGCTTCTTGCGCAGTTCGGCGATCTGCGGCTGGAGCCGGGTACGGGCCTTCTGCCCGCGCGCCGCGGCCCGCGACAGGGGGTGCACGGCGAGCCGTACGAGTGCGGTGAACAGCACGATGGCGGCGGCGGTGGAAGCGGTCTGGAAGAGCGGGTGCAGCGCGTCGGCCAGCGCGCCGACCAGACCGGCGAATGCGGACATGAAGACGGACATGGATGAGCCCTCCGGGGGTCTCGTCGTGCCGGGAGAAAGAACGGACTCGGCATGACGGACCGCGCGGGGCGCCCATGGCGCACCTACGGGAGGAGTGGCTGCTGCTGCGAGCCCCTACGCGGCCGTCGGGAGGGCACGGCCGGGGGCTCGGGGGCGCCTGCGCCCCTTGGCGTCGGGATCGCGCTGTGGCAGGAACGCGGTGCGTTTCTCCCGGTCCCGGATGGCGGTGCGGACCCGGGTGCGGGGCACCGGGGCGGCGCAGCGGGCGCTGATGACCGAGGCGACGGCGAGCGCGGAACCGGCGGCGGCGGTCGCGGCGAGCGCGACGGCGGCGGAGAGGCTGCCGCCCTCGGCGAGGAGGACCTCGGTGATGAGGAAGAGCAGCAGCCCGGCGGGGCGGAGCAGCCGGGCGAGACCACTGCGCAGACGGCTGGCGTCACCCCTCATCGGCCCCTCCCCTCTTCCCCTTCACGGCCGGTCGGCCGGTCTCGCGCCCATGTGTCGTTCGCACACGTGCGCGTCCGATGCTCTCCAGCCGTTATACACGATGGGCCGGGCCGGCCGATATCCACGATGGGTCGGGCGGACCGGCTGGCCCGGCGGGGTCAGTGGCCTGTTCCCGCAGGAGCGCCGTCCGGCTCCGCCGCCCGTTCCGGGGCCCCGATCTCGTCCCGTGCGAGCACTTCCTCGTCCGGCCGGTCGTCGTGCTCGCGCGGCCCCGCGTACGTCACCGCGAGCGCGACGACGAGGTTGGCGCCGAGCGCCACGATGCCCGCGTTCACCCCCCACACCGGATCGTTCTCCGTGAACACGAACCCGCACACCACACCGACGCCCACGACCAGCCCGCTCATCGCCCCGAGCAGGGTCAGCCGCCGCCACATCAGCCCCAGCAGCACCATGGGGAGCAGCTGTGCCATGGCCTCGTACGAGATGAGGGAGAGCCGCACGAGCGTGTTCGGCGCGGTGTACGTGAGCAGCAGCGCGAGGCTCCCCGCGATCACCACGACCACCTGCGCGGCACCCTTCTGCCGCCGCTCCAGGCGCGGTACGAGCGAGAGCACGCTGCGCCCCCACATCGTGCCGATGACCAGCATGAAGACGGCCATCGGCACGATCGAGGACAGCGCGGCCGCCACCCCGATGACGCCGACCGCCCAGGCCGGCAGCGAGTCCACGACGAGCTTGAAGAGCGCCAGGTTGGACTCGGCCCCGACGAGCCCCGGCACGACGAAGAGGGCCGCCATGCCGAGCAGCATCGGCACGAAGAGCAGCACGTTGTAGGCGGGCAGCAGCATCGCGTTGCGGCGCAGCACATCGGCGTTCTTCGCGCCGAGGTACCCGGCGACGGTCGTCGGGAAGATCACCACGGTGAGCGAGTTGAGGAACGAGGTGGTGATGAACCAGGCCTGTCCGAGGCCGCTGTCCCCGTGCCCGGGGAAGGTCAGCCACTCGCTCTTCTCGGTGACGAGCCGGTCGAGGAAGGGCCCGTACCCGTCGAAGTAGTGCAGCGGCACGTAGAACGCGAGGAACCCGAGTGTGGCGATCACCAGCACGTCCTTGAGCACCGACACCCACGCGCTGCCCCGCAGCCCGCTCACCACGACGAAGCCGGTGGTGACGGCGAAGGCGATGAAGTAGGCCCAGTTCAGGCTGATGGCACCGTAGGAGATGGTCGAGACGACCACGCCCATGCCGGTGATCTGGAGCTGGACGTACGGCAGCAGGAAGACGGTGGCGAGGACGGCGACGAGGGCGCCGAGCCAGGGCCGTCCGAAGCGGTGCGCCACCATGTCGGTGATCCCGACCAGTCCGTGCTTGCGCGCGTACGCCCAGAGCATCGGGCCGACGACGTAGCCGATGGCGTACCCGCAGGACATGTACGCCACCACGTAGAGCACCGGGGCCCCGTAGTTGTAGCCCCATCCCGCGGCGCCGAGGTAGCTGAAGCTGGTGTAGCCCTCGCCGGCCATCAGTACCCAGATGAACGCGGTGCCGAGACTGCGTCCGCCCACGGACCACTCGGCGAGCCCGCCGCCCTCGCCGTTCCCCTTCCGCCGCCCGCGCGTCGCGAGCAGCCCGAGGGCGACGGTGGCGGCCATGAAGACCCCGAAGACGGAGGTCGCGACCGTGGCGTTCACCGGCGGTCCCCCCGCCGGGTCAGCCATACGGCGACGGGGGTCAGCAGGGTCGCCCCGAGCAGCCACACGAAGAGGAACGGCAGCCCGAGAACCACCGGGTGGACCCGGTTCACGAGCGGCAGCACCCCCAGGTACAGCACGTAGGGGACCAGCAACCACAACAACTGCGGACGTCGTCTGAGCACGTCAGGGAACCTTAGTGCGACACCGCTACCGCGACCGGACATCCACAAGTCTTCCCCATACGACAAGCCGGTACCGGGAGGTGAATTCGGGCGTGCAGGTAGTGAGCGTCACATAGGAACCGGCCTCGGTGTACCCGGGATACGGCTTCACGTTGCTGCGCGGAACGGCCGCGATGACCCCGCCGTCACGTGGACTCGTCCGCGCGAGCGTCCGGTCGACGGTGTAGGTGTACACGGCGTCCCGGGTCTCGATGTCGACGCGGTCCCCGCGCCGCAGCCGGTTGATGTACCGGAACGGCTCGCCGTGGGTGTTGCGGTGCCCGGCGAGCGCGAAGTTCCCGGCCCGGCCGGGCTGCGCGGTGCCCGGGTAGTGCCCGACGTACCCCTTGTCGAGGACGCCACTCTTGCTGACGCCCTGGGCTACGGGGGCTACGAGCCCGAGGCGCGGGATACGGATGACGGCGTACGCCTGGTCCCAACGGGGCACGGAGCGCGCGGCACCACCGTCAGCCGACCACCCACCGGACCCACTGGCCCCTCCGGCCCCACTGATCCCACCGGCCCCACCCGGCTTGTCGGCACCACCGCCGGAGTCACCATCGCCCGCGGCCCCCGCTCCCCCGCGCTCCTGCCCCCACTCCCGCTCAAGGGCCTGTACCTGGTGCTCGGCTCCGGCACGGGCCTGCCGGTTGGTCCACCACAGCTGATGAACGACGAGCAACAACAGGACGACGCCGAGGGTCACCACCAGCTCGGCGCCCACCCAGAGCCCGCGCGCGGCGACCCTGCGCCCCCGCGCGTTCCGCTGCACCACCACCGGTATCCGCTCCCGCACGGCCCGCACGATAGGCCCATGGCCCGCAACTCTCCACACCTGGAACCGACCAAGGCCCACAGCGCTCCACACCACACCTGACCCGACGCCTGGAACAACCATCGCCCCACCGGCCCGCCGGCCCGTAACTCTCCGCGCCCGGAACAAGCCTCCGCCCCGGAGCCGTACAGCAGTACGGTGTGGTCCATGCGCCCCGACACGCCTGCCGACCACACCACCGAAGCCGAGCGCCTGCTACGCGCCGCGGCGCGGTACCCCGAGGACCGTGAGCCGCTGCTCCTCCAGGCCGCGGCCCATCTGGAACTCGCCGGCGACCGCGCCCGCGCCACCACCCTCTACGACGAACTCCTCGCCGCCTCCGACCTCGACCACCCCCACCTGGTCAAGGCCCTGAACGCGGCCAACCTGTGGGAGTACGGCCACGAGGCGGAGGCCCGCGCGATCATCGAAGGCATCCGCACCGCGGGCCCGCTCGACCCCGGCCCCTGGGAGATCGCGGCCGAGACCCTGGAAGCCCACGACGAGCTCGAAGCCGCCCACGACTACTTCTCGACCGCGCTGACACTGCTCCTGGCGCCGGGCGAGGAAGTCCCGTACGCCACCCAGTCGCTGCTGTTCGGCCGACACCGGGTGCGCAGGCTGATGGGCGTCGACCACGACGCCTGGGACGAGCTGGCCGACACCCTCCACACCGCCGCCGTCCCGCTGGACGAGCTCCACGACCCGAAGCGCCTGTGGTCGCTGGGCTCCTCGGACCCGGGCGAACTGCGGGCCGAGATCACCCGACTCCGGGCGGAGTTGGGCACCTACCGCACCGCACTGTCCCGGCCCTTCCCGGTCGCGGTGCTGCACTGGCCGGCCGCCGAACTCGCCGAACTCCTCGCCGCCTACCCGGACCTGCGCGAGGAGTACCCCTCCCACCCCGAGCACCTGGCCCGCCTGGAGGCCGCCCTCCGCGACCTCCACCAGGCCGGCACCCCGAACCTCGGCATCGTGACCGGCACGGTCCCCTCGTACGAGGCCTTCGCCGCCTCGGAGGCCACCACCCCGACCAACCCGGACCTCCTCCCCCAGTACGCCACCACCCTGGCCGCCCGGGGCCGCGCAACCCCCTGGCCCCCGGCCCGTAGCGCGGCCTGCTGGTGCGGGTCGGGGCGGGCCTACCGGGAGTGCCACGGGGCGGACTGAACAGGGCGGTGCGGGAGGAGCGGCCCGGCCCGGCGGGGCCGCTCCGCCCGCACGAACAGGCACGCGCGCGGGCGCACAACACGCACCCGGCACAGAACCAGCACCGGCACCGGCACGGCGGGAGGCGGGATCCCTCCCCGGAACCGCCCTCGTCCGACCTCCCCGGTCGCCGCTGCCGCTCTCCCCGCCATGCCGGCCGACGCGCCGAGCCCACCGCGGAAGATACGAAGCCGGGAAGCCCCGAGGAAGACACCACGGCGCCGCAGGACCCCGGACGTGCCCCGGCGGTCACTCATCACGCCCCAACGGCACCCATCGGGGCGCGAACGAACACCGGGAGACGTACGCGCTCCGGACAGAAAATTCCCCCGCACCAGCGGAAGCCGCCTACGTATGGTTCTGCCATGCCCGAGCTCCAGCGTCTCCGCCCCGACCACGCGCCCGCCCTGTTCACCTTCGAGCAGGAGAACCGCGCGTTCTTCGCCGCATCCATCCCGGACCGGGGCGACGCCTACTTCGCCGACTTCGACGCCCGCCACACCGCCCTGCTCACCGAACAGGCCGCCGGGCTCTGCCACTTCCACGTCCTGGTGGACACCGACGGCGAGATCCTGGGCCGCTTCAACCTGGTGGACGTCGCGGACGACTCCGCCGATCTGGGATTCCGCATGGCCGAGAAGACCACCCGCCGCGGCCTCGCCACGGCCACCGTCCTCCACCTCTGCACCCTGGCAGCCACGGAATACGGCCTGACCACACTCCGCGCGGCAGCAGCCCTCGACAACACGGCCTCCCGCACGGTCCTGACCCGCACGGGCTTCGTCCCCACGGGAGAAGAGGTCCAGCTGAGCGGGCGGCCGGGTCTCGGTTACATCCGACTCACATCGTCCGAGGCCTGACGAAACCCTGGTGTCAAATTCCTCAGCCAGCCCAGCTAGTAACACTCCAATACACAGATGAGGTTCCTCTTGCTCCCCTTCTTCCCTCAGGACTCTTCAGCCGCAGAAAATATTTCATCAGCGCCACCAGCCGCCGACGATGCCGAGATGGCTACCGTACGAAAATATCTTCTGGGAGAAGATCCCACGGGGGAACGTTTCGCCACCGTCCTCCGGGACACCATTGATCAACTCCTTGACGGCGAACATACTGGCCGATTCGACTGGAACGATCTGCACAAGACAGAAAAGACTCACGCTGGAACTCTTATCGAAATCAACCTTCTGCGCGAATTCAACTTCGCCAGCGGGCATGACATGGACTATCTCATCAGCGGCATCGAGGTTGACTGTAAGTTCTCGCAGAGAAATTATCAGTGGATGATTCCGCCCGAGGCTCTCGGGGAAATCTGTCTCGTAGTCTGGGCCGATGACCATAAAAGTAAGTGGAGTGCAGGCCTACTGCGCGCAGATCGCGAGAAGCTCACAACTAGCGGCAAAATCACCAAGAAAGGAAACCGGGACGGAAAGTTTCGCCTGACTAAGGAACATCACTCATTGGTTCAATGGATCTGGGAAGACAAGGAACTCGAAGAAAACCTTCTTCTTCATATCGACCCAGAGCGCCTTGATTTCATCCTGACCGCAGGCTCGTCGTCCCGCCGAAGTCCAGGGCAAGCAAAGGTTTCCGAGCTGTTCCGAAGGGTCCAGCATCGACGTATCAACCGGACAGTGGTCCGTACTCTTGCCCAGCAGAAGGACTACATGAAACGAGTCCGCTACAACGGCGGCTCACGGGGCGCTCTCCAAAAGGAAGGGATCCTCATCTTCGGCGACTATCCGAATCATCAAACTGCCGCCGAGCAGCTAGGATTGCCAGTGCCGCAGGAGGGCGAGTTCGTCAGCGCACGAGTCGTCGAGGCCCAGCCTCGGCATGGCAGCCGAGTTCGCGCGCTCATGGACGGCCGGTACTGGGTAGTTGCCGATTCGGGCGACGAAGTACAGGAGGCGCCGCTCCTGCCAGAAACCAAGAAGAAAAAGTCGAATTAGAAAAATCGGGAAGGAAGCCTAGGTGGACACCGAAAAGCACTGGGTTCCACCAGTGGGTTCCTGGGCCTCGTCTGCAGGGCGGCGCCGCAATATGCAAGCGATCCGGAGTCGCGACACAGAACCAGAACGACTGATTCGTCGGCTGGTACACGCACAGGGGCTTCGCTATCGGGTCGGAGCGAAGCCCCTGCCGGACCTCCGCCGAACGGCAGACATGGTCTTCCGCCCAGTGAAGGTCGCCGTGTTCATTGATGGTTGCTACTGGCACGGATGCCCCGAGCACTACGTTCCGCCCAAGACTAATCCTGGATACTGGTCTGACAAAGTAGCGCGGAACATGGCTCGCGACCGCGACACGAACCAGCAACTAACCGATGCAGGATGGACCGTTCTCCGCTTCTGGGAACACGAGTCACCTGGGGAATGCGCTGACCAGATCGTTCTCGCTGTGGGTAGGCTCCGTCGGCAGAGGGACGCAGGATGAGCTTTCGCTCGCCTCTGCCCTATATGCTTCAAGTGCCTTCATGATCTGCAGGCCAACCGCCTTGGCGACAGGCGGAGGAAAGGCATTACCAACCTGTCGATATGCAGCAGTCTTGCCTCCCTTAAATACCCACTGCTTCTCTTCCGGTTCTGGATTAAACCCTTGGATCATCGCCGCCTGAGAGACAGTGAGCATGGGCCCATTATCCGTTCCCGTACCGAGATCTCGGCGCGGGTTTTTTGTCGTTCCCGTTTCCTTGTCTGGCTCATCGGCCACACCCAACCCGCAAACTCCGAGGTCAGCCCATGCCTTTTTGGCCCTTGTCGGTCCGAGGTCTGCGCCGCCATGTTTCTTGGATCCACCGACGAGAGTCGGGGCAATCCCATTCGACGCCTTCTCGAACCAATCGTCAAACGCCTTCCCCTGCAGGCCCCGCTTCTTCATAGAGGCCGAGAGGAGTTCGCCAACCGAAAGCGCAGGCGCTTGATTGGCAGGGGGCAGATACCAGCCCTCTACATCGAATCGCTTCCAGTATTCCGGCTTCAACGCTACGAGGATGCTCCTCGGCCGCAGTTGCGAGACTCCGAAGTCCCCGGCCTGCAACTCCTGCCAGTCACATTCGTAACCCAAATCTCCGAGCTCGGCCATGATCTCTTCGCGGTAGCTCTCAAACTTCGACTGCATCAGCCCGCGAACATTTTCGATCATGACGGCCGGCGGGTCCAACTGTCCGGCCAACTTGATCATGGTGGGGAAGAGATCCCTGTCATCCTCGCGGCCAAGCTGCTTACCCGCCAGAGAAAATGGCGGGCACGGTACGCCACCAGCCAGCAAGTCGATTTCGATCTTGCTCTTGAGAGTCCGCGCGGCTCCGCTCTCTACGTAGTCACGAAGGTCGCCTTCGTGCACCTCCCACTGTGGGCGGTTGTGGCGGAGCGTCTCGCACGCGCTCTTGTCCATCTCGATCAGGAGTGCATGCTCGAACCCGGCACGTTCCAGACCTAGCGCCTGGCCTCCCGCCCCAGCGCAGATCTCCACCGAGGTGAACTTCTTCTCAGTGCTGGTCATGCACCCTCCTTACAGACTTGCATGGCGGGCACTCTTTGTGTTCCGCCCTTACAGAGGGTGACAGACCCCACTGACATCGCGACCGTCCTCCAGTGTGCGGCACGAGCCGACCTTCCTCAGACACCCCCGCACTACAGGGAACGCACATACGATATTGCCCATGCGTAGCCCTGACTGGACCTGGGACGAGTTGCTGCTGATCTGCTCGCGCGTTGTGAGCAACGACTGGGGCCAGCTCAGGTCGTACCAGCAGCCCACACGCGACCTCGCCGACCTGCTCCGCTCTCTGCCCCTTCACGGGAACGCGGCACACGATGTGCCCGAGTTCCGGTCGGCCGCCAGCATCAGCCGCAAGAGCGCGGACTTGATCACAGGTCGCCCCGACTACACGGGCCCCGCCACCAGAGGCGGCCGACTGACCAGACTCGTAGCTGAGGCGTTCACGGAACGTGAGACGGAGATGCTGCTCGCCGCGCAGGCAATTGAGGACGGAATCTCGTCCGGTGAGCTCGTCCGTATCCCTGAGCAGCCCAACGAGGTCGATGAGGACGGAGTCCCGGCCGCCGAAGGGCGCCTCCTGACCCGCTGGGCAACCTTCCGCGAGCGGAATCCTGCACTGCGCAAACGCAAGATCGCCCAAGCGCGCAGGCTCAGGGAGCCCCTCCAGTGTTCTGTGTGCGCGTTCGACTTCGGTCGGCGGTACGGCACCCTCGGTGAGGGTTACATCGAAGTGCACCATGTCCTTCCCCTCCACCTCTCAGGCCCGCGCGAGACCAGGCTGGAAGACCTCGCGTTTCTCTGTGCCAACTGCCACCGCATGTGCCACCGAGGCCATCGTGGAGCATCGTGGCGTACTCCCGCAGACCTGCGGGCCGAGGTCGAGAAGGCGGCCAGAGCGGTTGGAACCGCGTAGCCTCCCGCCGCTGACTCGTGCACTGCGTTCGTCACACCGCTTCCGCCTCGAAGTGCATCTGCGCGCGGTCCAGCAACCCGTCCGGGTCGCCACCCCGTGCAGCGACCCAGTGCAGGAGATCCGCGATGAGGTCTGTGGCGGATTCCTCAAGGATCTGAGCAGAGCGACTTCTCAGCAGAGGAGGTGCTCCGACATCGCGCCGGTATTTCGACAGGGCCGCCTCGGCCCGCCGCACCCGCTGGCAATGGATGTCCAGGCCTGCTGACAGTTCACACCAGACAGCCTTTCCCGTCGCAGTCAGCAACGTTCCCCAGTCCGCAGCCAATCCAGCAAGCAGATGCAGCCCCCGGCCGCACTCGTCGTCGCAGGCCGCCGGTCCGACAACTGGCACGCGGTAGCTCTTGTCATGGAGTTCGATCCGCAATCGGCCCCCTGCCGCCTCCATCACCAGGGTGGCTGCGGAACCTCTCCCGACATGCTTGATCACGTTGGCTGCCAGCTCACTTACCACAAGCTCGGCCTCTTCGGTAAACGCCGGCAGGCGCCACTCCACAAGCTGCCCTCTGACGGCTCTCCGCAAGTCCCGGACCGCTGCGGGCTCGGCCTCGAACGGCAGAACGCTGCGGAGTCGCGAGCTGCTTTCGTATCCGGACATGGACTCTCCTTCCGGCGCCACATCAGCCCTGCACGTGTCGTATCCAGACGACTGCGCTGAGTGGTCAGGCTTGCGAGTATGTCAGCAAGAAGTCTCTTCATGAAACTTCTCACGAGAATCGATCGGGTGAATCCGGATAGCCGCAACTAGCGGCCGGCATAGCCTGGTTGGCGCCGGAGGGCCCCAGCGCACACGGAACGGAAGGCCATCACCCATGTCCGTCAGGACCACTACACGACGCCGGCAGCTCGGCGCGATGATGCGCAAGTTGCGTGCGCGGAAGGGCATGACGCTGGAGGAGGCCGGTCGGCTCGTCGGCATCTCGAAGGCCACTGTCAGCCGCTACGAGACCCAGGAAGGGCCCGTGAAGTGGCCCATCGCCGACGCGCTCTGCCGGCAGTACAACGCGACCGACGCGGAGCGGAACGCTGTGGTTGCCCTGGCGAAGGACGCGAAGCAGCAGGGCTGGTGGGGGCCGTACACCGACTCCATCCCCGCTGACATGAACCTCCTGCTGACACTCGAAGACGAGGCCGTGCGCGAGGACCATTTCTCCAGCACTTACGTACCCGGCCTCCTGCAGACGCGGGACTACAGCACGGCGATTCAAGGCGCCAGCGAGATGCGGCTGGCACCCGAGGAGATCCAGCGTCTGGTGGACATCCGCATGAAGCGCCAAGAGATCCTGAGCCGGCCGAAACCGCCTCACCTGTGGGCGATCCTTGATGAGTCAGTGATCCGGCGTGTGGTCGGATCGCCCGCGAACATGCGCGATCAGCTGGGCCACCTGGTCGAAGCCAACAACTCGCAGCACATCACCCTGCAGGTCCTGCCCTTCTCCAAGGGCGCTCACGGCGCGGCCCTGGGCAGTTTCGTGATCCTCGGTGGTGCCGAAGCGAGCCTGGACGTTGTGTATGTCGACCTGCATGTCGGCCCACTCTTCATGGAGACGGACGAAGAACTCGACCGATACAGACTTGCGTTCGACTACCTGCGTGCACAAGCGTTGGACATGGCCGCGTCGTCGGCCTTGATCGAGCGCGTTCGCAAGGAGATGTAATGCTTCTGGTACCTCACTCCCCCGAGTCTCTCCACTGGTTCAAATCGTCTTACAGCGGAGCGAACACGACTGAGTGTGTTGAGGCTGCCCGCCTCCCTCAGTCCACCGCGGTGCGCGATTCAAAGGCCCCTGACGGTCCGATGCTGATGTTCGGCAACGCGTCGTGGAAGGGGTTCCTTTCTGCCGTACAGCATGAACGGCTTGGCGCGTAAAGACCGCCTCCAGCGGAGGGCGCCCGCACCACCTCTCCTCCAGTGACGGAAGAGGACTCACACCGGTAGCAGTGGCGCATGGGCACGGTTCGTCGCTTCTCTCCGCGCCTCGTAGGCCGTCAACGTCCCATCGGCCGTAGCGTCCGCCGTCAGCAACCGTCGACGCTCCGACGCATCCGTGACTTCGGCACTCGCGTACTGCCGCGTCTCCAGTCATCAGGCCTCGCGCTTGAAGGTCCTCTGGAGGAGATGATCACTGTCCGCCCTTGAACGCGGCGGCGGATGGATGGGGTGGGCATGAGGGCAGGGCTCGGCACAGGCGTAGGCAGTGGTCGTCGTGGTGTATTGCGCGGGCTGGGTGCCGTGCTGCTTGTTCTGCTGCCGCTGTCCGGGTGTGTGCCTGGGCAGTACGCGGACGTGCCGGCCGTCACCAGGGCCACGGCTGCGGAGATCGTCGGGACCTGGCGGTGCGTCGATGGCACGGAAGTCACCATGCGGGCGGACGGTACCGCCGCTGTGAAGCAGCTGGACGGGCAGGAATTCGACTTCGACAGCCAATGGCGGATGTCCGGCACCGGGACGTGGGAGCTCACCGACCGGCCCATGGGCTGGAGCGACGGTCAGCACGTGCCCTTGAGCGTCACTCGGCGCACGTCGTCCGCATGGCGCGAGCCGGCGGATGCGGCGGACGAGGTAGCCGTCGACGGCAACTCCGGGGAGCCCGCTCCGGACTCGTACACCTGGACCCTGGAACTGGAGCGCCGCGAAAAGGCGCTGGCCCTGAACTTCTTCTACAGCGATCCTGACAACCACAACGCCTACTACCTGGAGAAGGCACGGTAGCCGTCAGCCCACGCCCGGCGCGGTCGTCGGTGTTGTGTTGATCTGTGCGAAGCGTTCTCGCCAGGGCAGGTGGTCGGGTTCCGGGGAGGGGGATGTGGCGTACATGGTGTTCGCGGCGATCAGGCGGCATGGGGTGCATTCCGTCTCGTCCAGCAGGGGGCGGAAGGTGTGTGCATCGCCTGGGGCCTGGCATTCGATGAGTTCGCGGGGGCGGGTGGGCTCGTAGAACTGGGGGGTTGTACGGGGTTCGGGGAGCTTTTGGGCCAGGCGGTAGCGGAGGAAGCCGACTGCTGAGCGCACGCCTTCTTTCGGGCGTTCGGCCAGCAGGGCCTGGCGCAGGTCGGATGCGCTCAGGCCGCGTTCCAGCCACTTGACGGCCTCGACGGCCAGTTGGGCGGCTTCGCGTGCACCCAGGTGCAGTTCGCGGCGGGTGTGGCGCAGGGAGAGCAGGACGCGTTCGGCGCGGGCCAGGAGGGTGGCGTCCGCAGTTGGTCTCGGGCGCTCCGGGGCGGGAGGTGCGGAGAGCGCGGAGGGCTCGGGAGGCCTGGCGGGCCCGGCGGGCCCGGCGGGCCCGCCGGGCTCGGAGGGCTCGGAGGGCTCGGAGGGCTCGGAGGGTGGGTGGGGAGTGGTTTTATCACTGTGGTCTTCTACCGGTTCATAGCCACCGGCCGTCCGGGCAGCCGGTTCGCCGACCGTCGGGAAGTGCGTACTCGGTGGCGCGGCGGCGAGGGAGAGGGGCGGTGGAGTTCCCCGTACGTGGGTCGCCTGCTCACTCGTCAGGGCGGTGTTCGCGACCAGTTGCTCGGTGATCCAGCGGCCGCCGTCGGCCTGGCTGCGCCACTCGTGTACGTACCCGTTCTCGACCAGTTGCTGTTTCGCCTTCTGGTACGCGCGGCCCTTGATGCCCAGCTTGTTGGCCAGTTCGCTCAAGGGCTTGAAGGTGGTGGTGTCGGGGAGGCCCTGGACGTACAGGAGCAGGATCTTCGCGTCACTGCTCAGACGGGGGTGGCGGACGACATCGTTCGATGCCTTCGTATAGCGCGCGGACGGCGCGATAGCATGACGCAGCATTTCCGGTGGGTCCATTCTCCACTGGTTGTGTAGGCCCTCGGATTGGTGTTGGCGCACCGCTGAGGGCCGCCCTATGTGCGCGTGAACACACAGAGCGTGACGATTTCGTCACCGTACCGCATCTTCCTCATCTGCTGCCACGCGCACGGGACTTCACTCCCGGCAGCGGTCAGGTCAGTCACCCGGGTGAGCCCAGCGCCTGGACGGGGCAATTTGACTTGTCACTACATATCGCGAAAGCTAGATGCGTAACGTGGAGAGAGAGCGTGAGTGGAGAGAGTGTGAGTGAGAGGGTGGCGCGATGAATCCCCTGGCCGTACACAAGGCGCTCGCCAATCCCGCACGCCTGCAGTTCATGCAGTGGCTGAAGGAACCCGAGAAGCACTTCGACGAGGACTCCTACCAACAGCAGGGGCTCGGCTTCCACATCGGCGTGTGCGTCGGCGACATCCAGAAGCGATCCGGTCTGGCGCAGTCGGTGGTGTCCGGCTATCTGCAGACCCTGAGGGACGCGGGGCTGCTCACCTCGGAACGGATCGGCAAGTGGACGTACTACCGGCGCAATGAACCGGTGATCGACGAGTTCGCCGCGTACGTCCGCGACGAGTTGTAGCCCCCCACACACACGCACGTGCGGCGTCGAGCCGCAGTCCTATGCATCTACTTTTCTAGATTTGATGAAAGGTTCTGATCGTTCCGATGAGAAAGACCTCCCTCACCGTCCTGGTACTCGCCCTGGGCGTGTTCGGGATCATCACCACCGAGATGGGCATGGTCGGCGTGCTGCCCCGGGTCTCGGCCGAGCTCGGTGTCACGCCGTCCGCCGCCGGCTGGCTCGTCGGGGTGTTCGCCCTGGTCATCGCGGTGTCCGGGCCATTCACCACGCTGCTCGCCTCCGGCATCGACCGCAAGAAGGTGCTCGCCGCCGCGATCGCGGTGTTCGCCCTCTCCAACGCGGTCTACGCGCTCACCACGCAGTACGAGGTGATGCTCGCCTTCCGCGTCGTTCCCGCCCTCTTCCATCCCGTGTTCTTCGCGGTCGCGCTCGCCACCGCCGCGCGGCTGGTACCCGCGAAGGACGCGACCCGGGCCACGACGACCGTGTTCGCGGGGGTCACCGTCGGCTTCGCGTTCGGCGTGCCGTTGACCTCGTACCTCGCGGAGCATCTGTCGCTGGCTTCGGCCTTCTGGTTCGGGGCGCTCGTCAACCTGATCGCCTTCCTGGGCATCCTGCGGTTCGTCCCGTCGATGCCCGTCGGCCAACGCCTGTCCTATGGCGCCCAGTTGAACGTGCTCAGGCGGCCTCGGATGTGGCTCACCATCACCTCCGTCGCCCTGGTCTTCGCGGCGATGTTCTCGGTCTACGGCTACTTCGCCGAGTACCTGGGGCAGGTCACGCACATGGACGGTACGTGGGTCAGCGCCATGCTGATGGCGTTCGGCATCGTGATGATCCTCGGGAACTTCGCCTTCGGGAGCCTGCTGCGGCGCAGCCTCGTCGGCACCGCCGTCGCCTATCCGGTGCTGTGCCTGGTGGTCTACGTCCTGCTGTACGCGGTCGGGCCGCTGCTCGCACCGATGATCCTGGCGGTCCTGATCTGGGGTGCCGTGCATTCGGGCGGGCTCGTCGTGAGCCAGAGCTGGCTGGGGCGGGACGCGAGTGACGCGCCCGAGTTCGGCAACAGCCTCTTCATCTCGTTCTCCAACCTCGGTATCACCGTGGGGACGGCGGTGGGCGGCTGGGTGCTGGCGGAGTACGGTGCGCGCCAACTCGCGTGGGTCGGAAGTGGGTTCGCGGTGGCTGCCGTAATGGTGATGGGTCTGCGGTTGCGGTGGGAGCGCGTCGGTGCAGGGCGAGGGGCGGAGGGTGCGGCCACACTTGGTGCCGCTGGTGACGCCGGCGTCGCCGGCGCTGTCAGTGCCGCTGATGTCGCTGGGGCCGAGGCTGTGAGTCGGGGCGACTGACGGGCCCTGCCGCCCGCCGCGTTGTTCGGGTCGCGGGGGTGCGGGGTGCGGGGGTGCAGGGTGTACGGGGTGCGGCCAAAAGAGTGCCTCCCGGGCCATCTCCTGGGCGCGATGCCAGGACTTTCGGGAGACTGACGGTCATTGCTGGCGGTGCGCCTTGAACAGCTCACAGCGAGAGGCGATTTCCGGCCACAACACAACACCCCTTACCCTGCGATACATCGGTCACCAACGGTCGGCCGGAAAAGAAGGGCGACAACATGACCTCCGAGACCAACACACTGGTCACCATCGATGCCACAACTTCCTTGCTGGAGGCGGAACTTCCCCGCCTGGAGCAGCACCAGCAGACTCTGGAGAAGGAGCTCGCGACGGTCACCGAGCGCCTGGAGTCGGTGCGGACCGCGCTGACGGCGCTGCGTGCGCTGTCGGCCGCCCCCGCCCCGGCTCCCGCCGCGAGCGCGACCGCGGACGCGTCGGCGGAGCCGAAGGTGACGGAGCCGAGCGAGTCCAAGGACGCCAAGGCCACGGCGGCGACCGTTGCCGCTCCCAGGATTCCGCAGCAGGCACAGGACTCCATCGACACCGCAGATTCCTCCGCCTCCGCTGAATCCGCCGAGTCCACCGAGTCCGCCGTCCAGGCGGAAGCGCCGCAGGAGCAGGCGCCGGCCACCCCCGCACGCCGTACCGCCCGCAAGGCGCCCGCCGCGCCCAAGGGCCGCAAGCAGGCTGCCGCCAAGCCGAGGGCCCAGCGCGGCCAGGCCAAGAAGGCCGTCGCCGCAAAGGCCGCCGAGGACATCAAGGACGCCGAGGGCGCCAAGGACGCGGAATCCGCCGCACCCGCGAAGACGGCCAAGGCGACCAGGGCAGTCAAGACGGTCAAGGACAGCAAGCCCGCCGCACCGGCGAAGGCCACCAAGTCCACCAAGGCCACCAAGGTCGCGAAGGCCAGGGCGCCGAAGAAGGCCGCTGCCACCGCCACCGCCCCGACCGCCGCGCCGGCCGTCGACGACAGTGGCAGCCTCACCGAGCTGACCATGAAGGTGCTCGCCGAGTCCGGCGACACCCCCGTGCGCGCCCGCGACGTGACGAAGGCCCTCGGGCGTGAGCTCACTCCCAACGGCATCAACACCGTACGCAGCACCCTCGACCGGCTCGTCGCCACCTCCCGGGCCCACCGCGCCGGCCGGGGCCTCTACCAGGCTCCCGCGAACTGAACCGCTCGTAAGGGGAGTTGGCTGAATGCCCGGTGCCGCCACTTCGGCGGCACCGGGCATCCCTGCGTTCTGGGGGCAGGAAGGCGGAGCGATGGCGCAGAAAATACCCGTTCGAGGCGGCAGGGCATCGCTCTGTAGGTTGCCCGCATGTCTTCCCCATCATTGCGTCTGGAAAAGGTCACGGCGGACAACGTCGAGGCCGCCTGCGGACTGAACGTACGACCCGACCAGGACGGGCTCGTGAAGCCGGTCGCCTGGTCGCTCGCTCAGGCCTACGCGACCCCTGACATCGCCTGGCCCCGGCTGGTCTTCGACGGAGAGCGGCTCGTCGGCTTCGTCATGGCCTTCTTCGACGTCCGGTTCTACCCGGACGACCCGAACGACAACAGGCTCCGCTCCGGGCTCTGGCGGCTGAACATCGACGCCGCTCACCAGGGGCAGGGGTACGGCCGTTTCGCCGTGGAGGCGGTGTGCGAGGAGATCCGGCGGCGGGGGCGGACACGGGCGACGGTGAGCTGGGTTCCCGGTGAGCACGGGCCCGAGCGGTTCTACTCCAAGCTCGGGTTCCGGCTGACCGGGGAGATGAGCGGGGATCAGGTCGTCGGTGAGCTGGAGCTCGGCGACGTGCAAGGGCGCGTAAGTGCGCGTAGTGGCGCGTAGTGCTGTGGCCGGAAACGATCAGTGGGGCGCCCTGGAGTGTCTTGGGGGGTGGGGGTTGGGGGTTGATGAGGGGGCGTCGGTGGGGGTGCGGGCGACAGGGCCGCGACCCGTCACCCGAGGTGTGCTGCGATGATCCGCGCGCACTCCATCGGCTCCCGCCGCGTCGTGTCCACCTCGATGTCGTACCTCACGCCCTGGTGGACCAGGTCCGCCTGTGCGGCCGCCATGCCAAGCACCCGGTCGCCCCGTGCGGCCTCCCTCGCGGCGGCGACGGCGCTCTCGCACCGGACTCCGACCCACAGCACCCGGATCCCGTCGAGCGCCTTCTGCCACCGCTGCTGGGAGTCCGCGCCGCCGAGGAACACCTCGTCGACGACGACCCCGGCTCCCGCACGGGCCATCGCGGCGATCCCCTCGATCCACGCCGTCTCCAACGTACGGAACTCGGGGCCGACGACCACCTCGCCGTCCGGAGCGAACTCGATGCCCGCGTCCGACTCGCTCATGGACGCGGGCATCGCCTCGATCAGTGTGTCCACCCCGAAGGTCAGCCATGGATCCGGCAACACCTCCTGAAGACACCGGGCGATGCCGGACTTCCCCGAGCTGGACCCACCGTTGAGCACGATCATCTGCGTCTTCACCGGGCCACACTAGGACCCGCCGGCGGGTCGGTGCAGCCGTACAGCCGTACAGCGGTACAGCCGTGGAGTCATGGGGTCGTACAGCCCTGCAGCGCGGCGGACGCACGGGGGGCACGCCTCCGAGCGGCTGGAGCTCCGCTCGGTGTTCTGGTCTGCACGCCGGACCACGCGGGGACCCTGCCGGCGGCGTTCAGGAACCTGCTGGACTGGACGGGGTCATCACCGATCCGGGCGCCCGTGAGCAGCTCGGGCAGGTACTCACGCTGCTCACGGAACGGGCCGCGGAGGTCGAGCGGGACGGGTAGGGGTCAGGCCTGGAGGTCACGCCTGACGGTCAGGCCTGGAGGTCACGCCTGGACGTCACACCGTCAGCGTCCGCCGCAGGGCCTCGGCGAACTCCTCGGGCTGCCCCAGGAAGCCTCCGTGGTCGCCGGGGAACTCGACCGGCGGCGTCCCGAGCAGTTCGGCCAGGGCGACGGACGTCCGGTAGGTGACCAGGCCTCCCGAGTCGGCGCCGACCCCGACGACGACGCGGGTCGGGGCCACGGTCAGCGCGGCGATGTCGGGCACGAAGCGGGCGGTGCCCCGCAGGTCGTGGCCGAAGAAGCGGGCGCCGTTGGCGATGTCCTGGAGCGAGGGCTCGTCCGGCTGCGCGGCGGGGGCGCCGTCGTCGCGGCCTTCGTGGTCGAATCCGGCACCGGCCATGAACTTCATCCAGGCCGCGCCCTGTCCCTCCCGGTGGAAGGTCTCGATGATGTCCTCGGTCATGGCACGCTGCTCGGCCGCGTCGGGGAGGAGTTCCATGACCGGCGGCTCGTGCGCGACGAGCGTCCGGACCCGGGCCGGATGCCGTGCGACGAGGGCGAGCCCGGTCACCGCGCCGCCACTGCTGCCGAACACATCGGCGGAGCCGGCCCCGAGCGCGTCGAGGATCGCCGCCACGTCGTCCGCGCGCTGCTCGGGCGTGGAGTCCTGCTCGGGGTCGTCGAGGGTGCTGCCGGAGATGCCGCGCGGGTCGTGGGTGACGACGGTGTGGTCGTTCGCGAGCGCGTCGGCCAGCGGCGCGAAGGCCCCGGCGTCCATCGGTGACCCCATGACCAGCAGCAACGGTCCCGCGCCGCGCACCTCGTAGTGCAGGTGCGCGCCGGGGACGTGGAGGGTGTGGGTGACGGTCATGCCGGTGGTCCTTCCTCGATCGCCCGGACCGCGGTCGCGGTGCCGTTGCGGTGACAGTGGCAGGACTCCGGCCGCCGGGGAAACTCATCGCCCGCCCACGGTCCGACGGTGGAACAGTCGCTGACAGAATGGGCGAAATGGCAACACCTCCTGAGCCCCAGCGCCAGCCCGACCCCTGGCAGTGCGGCGAGCCGCTGCACCCCGAACTCCTCACGGCGAAGACGCTGGTCTACGACCCGAGCGGGCTCGTGTGCACGCGGCCGGTGCCCGAGGCGGAGAGCGCCGAGTACGGGGCGCACGCGTTCACCGTGGACGGCTCCGCCGTCAGGTTCCGGGTGGCCAGGACCACGCCGACGAAGGCCGGGCAGTTCGTGACGGTGTGGAAGCGGGCCCCGGGTGGTGGGCCGATCCGGCCCTACGACTCCGGGGACCCCGTCGACCTCTTCGTCGTCAGCACCCGTGACGCCGACGGCTTCGGGCAGTTCGTGTTCCCGCGAGACGTGCTCCGCGAGCGGGACATCGTGTCGAGGAACGGCATCGGCGGGAAGCGCGCGTTCCGCGTCTATCCGCCGTGGGTGACGGCGCCCAACCGCCAGGCCGAACGTACGCAGGCGTGGCAGGTGGCGTACTTCCTGCCGGTCCGGGAGGACGAGGCGCTCGACCAGGTGCGGTGCCGGGCGCTCTACCACCCGTGACGAAGCCCAACGGCCGGGCTCCACCGCCCGTGGCGACGTCCGCCGGTCAGCGGTAGTCCTCCGGGTGGCCCTGCATCCAGGTGTTGATGCGGTCGCGGGTGCCGATCAGTTCGGAGCGGTGCTTCTCCAGGTTGTCCGTGGAGGTGTCGTCCTTCAGCGTCCGGCGCAGGGTGGCGATCCAGGCGATCGGCTCCTTGAAGTGGCCGGGGCCCTGGGCGTCCGCCTTCATGGACTTGTCCAGGCGGAGCAGTTCGTCGTGGACCCGGCCCAGGAAGTAGGCGCAGTCGGAGGAGCCCGGGGCGCAGTCCTCGTTCAGCGTGGCCTGGAGGCCCGCGAAGGCGTCGCGTACGGCTTCCGGCCTGTTGAAGGCGGCTTCCCCTGTCCCGGCGGACGTGAACGCCTCCGCCTGCACCTCCGCCTGCGGGTCGGCCGCGGCCTCGGATGCCGCCGCGCGGCGCGCCTCATGCCCCTGCGAGGCCTCCTCGGAACAGCCCACCAGGAGCGCTCCCAGTACGACCGCCGCGGCCACGGTCGTCGCGGCACGGCGCGCGTCGGTACGGATAGACATGAGGCCCCCCTCGTCCCGTTGGCCAGACCCTACCTCTCCGCCTGTCTCTCCCCCTCCGGCCCGTTCCGCGTCAGCCGTCGATCAGGGATTGCAGCGCGGGTGCGTACAGGTCCGCGATGTGTTCGGGGGTGGCGTCCGCACCGGCGCCGTCGCGGTGGAGGCTGAGCGTGGCGCCGAGGCCGAGGAGGTGGCCGGCGATCAGCTCGGCGCGCAGGGCGCGTTCGCGGCCGTGGAGGCGGGCGGTGAGGGCGTCGGTGACCTGTTCGTGGAAGCGGTCGCGCAACAGGGAGCGTTCGTCGCGGTTGCCGAGCGAGAAGACGACGCGCAGCAGTGGGTCGGACTGCCGTTCGCGGCGGCGGCTCACCAGCGTCACCACCAGGTGGCGGCCCAGGGTGGCGAGTGGCGCGTCGAGGAGTTCCGCGGCGGCGGGGCCGAAGTCCGCGACGGTGTTGAAGAGCTCCTCCTTGCGGCCGAAGTGCTTGACCACCAGGGACGGGCTCACTCCGGCGTCGGCCGCTATCCCCCTGATGGTGACCTCGGCGTACGGACGCTGTGTGAACGCCCGGCGGGCCGCGCGCAGGATCGCGTCCCGGCCGCTGCCCGGATCGGCAGCGGACCGTACCGGGGCCGGGGCCGAAGTCGGGGCCGGGGCCGAAGTCGGTACCGACGCCGAAGCCGAAGCCCGCACCGGAGCCGAGGCCGAGCCCGAAGCCCGAGCCGAAGCGGTGGCCTGGCCGCTGGTCATGCGCCCTCCTGGATCGGGATCGTCCGCACACCGTCCTTCCGGTCGCCCGGGACGTCGCGGTTCCTTTCGACCGTACCCGTCGCGGGTGTACGGCCGCCCGGCAGGAACAGCGTGACCAGCAGCGCCGCGAGTGCCGCGCCCGCCGCGACCAGGAAGACCAGCTGGTACGCGTGGAGCGTCGGGGCCGTCCGGCCGCCCACCCGGAACGTGATGTTGGCGAGGACCGCGGCCACCGTCGCGCTGCAGAACGCCTGCCCGATCGAGCGCATCAGTGTGTTGAGGCCGTTGGCCGCGCCCGTCTCGCTCACCGGGACACCGCGCATGACCAGCGCGGGGAGCGCCGAGTACGCGATGGCCGTGCCCGAGGCGACGACCGTCGCGCCGGCGATGATCAGCCAGAGGTTGTGGCTGGTGAAGTAACGCACCACGTAACCGGCCGCGATCACCCCCGCCGCCAGCGCCAGGCTGACCTTCGGGCCGTATTTCGCGGAGATCCGCGCCGAGACCGGTGAGAGCGCCACCATCATCACGCCGCCGGGCAGCAGACAGAGGCCGCTGACGACGAGTGAGGCGCCCAGCCCGTACCCCGTCTCCTTGGGCTCCTGCACCATCTGCGCGGTGACCAGGGAGTTCGCGTAGAAGGCGAAGCCGATGAGCAGGGCGGCGATATTGGTGAACAGGACGGCGGGGCGGGCCGAGACCCGCAGGTCGACCATGGGCGACGCGACGCGGAGCTCGTACGCGCCCCAGAACAGCGCCACGACGACGGCCGCCACCAGCAGGCCGACCGTCCGAGCCGAGGTCCAGCCCCAGTCGGCGCCCTGGGTGACCGCGAGCAGCAGGCAGACCAGGGCCCCGGACAGCCCCAGCGCGCCGAGGGCGTCGAAGCGGCCACGGGTGCGCAGCGGCGATTCCGGTACGCACCACAGCACCAGCACGATGTCGATGACACCGATCGCGCCGGAGACCCAGAACATCGTGTGCCAGTCGAAGTTCTCGACGACGAGGGCCGCGACCGGCAGCCCGACCGCCGCGCCGATGCCGAGCGTCGAGCTCATCAGCGCCACGGCGGACAGCACGCGCTCGGGCGGGAGTTCGTCGCGCAGGATGCTGATGCCCAGCGGCAGGACGGCGAGCGCCGCACCCTGGAGGGCGCGGCCGGTGATCAGCACCCCGATGTGGGAACTGACCGCGCACAGCACCGACCCCGCCACCAGCACCATCAGCGAGGCGACCAGCACCCGGCGCTTGCCGTACATGTCACCGACCCGGCCCAGGACCGGCGTGAAGACGGCGCCGGTAAGCAGGGTGACGGTGACCAGCCAGCTCGCGGCGGCCGGGCTCGCGCCGGTGAGGGCCGGGATGTGCGGGAGCAGCGGGACGACGATCGTCTGCATCACCGCGACCACGACACCGCAGAACGCCAGGACACCGACGGCGAAACGGGGGTGGCGCGGGGCCTCTTCGGCGGCGGTGGCCGGGGCAGGTATGTCCGCGGGCATGGCTCTCCGTACGGTGCTCGGCGGCAAGGGGCGTCGTGCGGGGCGCGAGGGTGCGGCGCGGGGGTGCACGCGTGTTCACCCCAGGGTAAACGCTTGTGCACCCCCTCGGCGACCGAAACCGGGAGCCCCGCGTTAGCCTCGGAGTCCCGGGCCGCGGGCCCGGAACACACGGACGAGAAGGCGAAGGTGGCTGCGATGGCGAAGGTTCCGGCAGCGGCGGTGGCGGCGAGCGGGCTGGTCGGCGGGTACGCCGTGGCGCGGTGGACCAGGAAGCGGCCGCTGGGCGGGGTCGCCCTCGCCGCCGCGGGCACCGTCGCCGCGTACGAGTGGAACCGGCAGGCCGGGCCGCGCGCGGCCGCCGGGCTGACCGCGGCGTACGTCGCCGCGTTCGCCGGTTCGCACCCGCTGGCCAAGAAGGTCGGCGCCTGGCCCGCCGTCTTCACCGTGGCGGGCAGCATGGCCGCCGCGTCCTGGGCGGTCACCCGCCGGGCGGCCTGAAGCACGTACGGGCATACCGGCGTGCGTACGGGCGTACCGGCGTACGCCCGTACGCAGAAGCGGAAGGGGCGGAGGCCCGGAAGCCCCCACCCCTTCCGCGTACGTACGCTCCCCCGTCCGGGGCCAGGTGCTTCTACGCCCCCAGCGCCCACGAGACCGTATAGATCAGGAGCCCCGCCAGCGCGCCCACCACTGTGCCGTTGATCCGGATGAACTGGAGGTCGCGGCCGATGTGCGCCTCGATCTTCTTCGACGTCTGATCCGCGTCCCAGCTCGCGACCGTGTCGCTGATCAGCGAGGTGATCTCCGCGCGGTACGTCGTGACGACATAGACCGCCGCGTCCTCCAGCCAGCCGTCCAGCTTCGCCTGGAGCCGGTCGTCCGTCGCCAGCCGTGCGCCCAGCGCCATCAGTGAGGACCGCGCCCGCAGCCGCAACTCGCTCTGCTCGTCCTCCGCGGCCGCGATGATCATCGTGCGTACGGATGCCCAGGCCGAGGCGATGACGTCCTGCACCTCGCCGCGCCCCAGGATCTCCGACTTCAGCCGCTCCACCCGGGCCCGGGTGTCCGAGTCCGTCTGGAGGTCGGCCGCGAAGTCGGTGAGGAAGGTGTCGATCGAGGCGCGCGCCGGGTGTCCCGGCATGTCCCGCATCTCCGTGACGAAGCGCAGCAGCTCCTTGTAGACCCGCTCCCCCACCCGCTTGTCGACGAACCGCGGCGTCCAGCCCGGGGCCCCGCCCTGCACCGCGTCCATCACCGAATCGCCGTGCAGCACCAGCCAGTCGTGGGCGCGTACGCAGATCAGGTCCACCACCTTGCGGTGGCCGCCGTCGGAGACGATCCGCTCCAGCATCTTGCCGAGACCGGGCCCGATCTCCGCCGCGTCGGCCCGCCGGGTGATCGCCTCACCCACCACGGCCTGCACATCGGAATCCCGCAGCACCCTCAACGCACCGCGCAACGCGGTCGACAGCTCGGCGGTGACCCGGTCCGCGTGCTCCGGCTCGGCCAGCCAGGCACCGACACGACGGCCGACGCCGAGCGCGTGGATCCGGCCCCGTACGACATCACCGGAGAGAAAATTCTCGCCGACGAAGGAACCCAGGGAGGCCCCGAGCTGGTCCTTCTTGGTGGGGATGATGGCGGTGTGCGGGATCGGCAGGCCGAGCGGACGCTTGAACAGCGCCGTGACGGCGAACCAGTCGGCCAGCGCACCCACCATCCCCGCCTCGGCGGCCGCGGCGACGAAGCCCGGCCAGCCGCCCACACCCGCGCTCTTCGCCCAGGTGGCGAGGACGTACACGAGCGCGACCAGCAGAAGGAGGCCCGTGGCCGTGGTCTTCATCCGGCGCACACCACGCCGCTTCTCCTCGTCGGCCGCGGTGTACGCGAACGACGCCAGGGGAGCGGCCCGGCCACCGGGGACGGAACGGGCCTCACCCGCCGTCCGCTCCCCGGCACGCTCCCGCTGCCGCGCGCCCGGCTCCCCGGGTTCCGTCCGATCGATCCGTTCCATCCGCTCCACCCGTCCGCGTACGCCTCGCCCCCGGTGTCCCGTACGCATTGTCCCTGCCTGACCTACTCCCGGGCCGCCCGTCGAGTTCCCGAAGCCCTGCCCCATCATGGGATCAGTCCGATTGATCACGAGGAGACACACCGCCCATGCCCAGGCGCCAGGGGTACGCCCTGCTCATCGCCCTCGTGGCGGGCACCGCCGCGCTCGCCGCCGCCGTGGCGTTCGCCGGCTCCCTGCTGTTCTCCGGCTCCGGCGCCCGGCCGCAGCAGCTCACCGCACCCGACCCGCGGTCCGTGGCCCGGACGCCCGCCGCCCCCGCCCACTCCACCGGCCTCTGGGCCGCCACCTGGACGGCCGCACCCATCGACGGGGTGACCGACTCCTCCGACGGCGGCGCCCTGAACCGGCGCACCATCCGTAACGTCGTGCACACCAGCATCGGCGGGGACGCGGCCCGCATCACCCTCTCCAACCTCTTCGGCACCCGTCCGCTGGTCGTGGACCGCGCCACCGTGAGCAGCCGCCCCGTGACCTTCCGGGGCTCCCGCACCGTGACCGTCCCGGCCGGCGGGCAGACCGTCAGCGACCCCGTCGCCGTCCCGGTCGCCGCTGACTCCGATCTCGTGGTCACCCTGCGCACCCCCACCGCCGAGGGGCCCGCCACCGTCCACGAGCGCGGCCACCAGACCTCGTACGTGGACACCGCGTGGGGCAGTCGGCGGACCCAGGACTGGCGCTACCTCACCGCCGTCGACGTGCACACCACGACCGCCGCCGGAACGATCGCCGTGATCGGCGACTCGCTCACCGCGGGCACCGGCTCCACCCTCGACACCAACAGCCGCTGGCCCGATGTCCTCGCCGACCGGCTGCGCGGCCGGTACGGGGTGGCCAACGCGGGCATCGCGGGCAACCGCCTGCTGCGCGACGGAACCGGCGTACGGGCGACCGCCCGCTTCGAGCGCGACGTACTGGACGTCGCCGGGGTGAGGACCGTCGTCATCGCGCTCGGCATCAACGATGTGCAGCGGCCCCCGCAGGAGACCGACCCGCAGCGCATCGCGGACGCCCTGCGGTCCCTGACCCAGCGCGCCCACGCCCGCGGACTGCGGGTCGTCGGGGCGACGCTGATGCCGTACGAGGGGTACCGCGGCTGGACACCCGCGGGCGACGGGGTACGGGAACGGGTCAACGCGCTGATCCGGGCGGGCGGGGTCTTCGACCACGTCATCGACTTCGACGCGGCGGCCCGGGACCCCTTCCGCCCGACGCGGCTCCGGGCGGCCTACGACAGCGGCGACCACCTCCATCTGAACGACGCGGGCTACCGGCTGCTGGGCTCGCTGGTGGACCTGACGGCGCTGGTGCACGAGCAGCCCCGGTCCGACCAGCTCTGAGGGGCGGGTTCCGGGGGCGCCCCGGCAGGCCGTCGGACGGTGGTCGGCCATCGGACCGGCGGATGAGTCGGCCGTCACACCGGTCCAACGCCCGACGAGTCGGCCGGTCAGTCGGCGGACCGGCCGGCTCCGACCCGTCGGCCATCGGACCGGTCAGTCGTCCGAACGATCCGACCGGTCCGACCCGCCCTTCTCCAGCCGCCCCCGCCCACGCCCGCGCTCCCGGTCCAGCTCCCGCAGCCGCTCCCGCTCCACGTCCCTCAGCCGCTGCCGCTCCGCCTTGCTCCGCTTGCGCTCCACGCCGACACCGCCCATCAGCGCGAGCCCGGTGATCCGCACCCGCGGGGCGTCCGGCGACGGGACCCCGTCATCCTTCGAGCGCTCCCCGAAACCGCCCATGATGCCGATGCCCCGGACCTCCACATTCAGCTCCGGCGGAACCGTCACCTGCATGCCGCCCATGATCGTGAAACAGCGGATGACGACCTCGCGGTCCTCGAAGTTCGCCTCGCGCAGATCGATCTCACCGCCGCCCCACATCGCGAACGCGGTGAACTTCCGGCCCACCGTCCAGTTCCCACGGCGCCCGAAGCCGCCCCAGAACGCGAACGCGCCGCCCGATGTGGCGGGCTTGCCGATCCGGTCCGCCCACCGCTTCTGCGACCCGGTCCGCGCCGGAGCCGCCCCCACCGGGGCCACCGCCGCACCCGGCGCCGGAAGATCCCGGACCAGCGGTTCCAACTCCCCGTGCGTACGGGCCTTGTAGGTCGCGTCGAGCCGCTGCTCGAACTCGTCCATCTCCAGCCGGCCCTCGGCAACCGCCTCGCGCAGGATCTCGGCGACACGCTCGCGCTCGGCATCGGAAGCACGCATCTCCGGAAGGTCACTTGTCATACCGCGCAGCCTATTGAACGTCCGCACGCCCGTCACAGCCCTACGCGCCCCGACCGGGCACCTGTATGCCACTCCACTCCATGCCGCTACATGCCGCCGGCCGACTCGTACATCTTCGCGATCACGGCCTCGATGTCCGGCTCCCGCACCGACAGGTCGACCAACGGGTACTCCGCGGCGATCCGGGCGACCAGCGGAGCAGCCGACTCCGAGGCCGGGAAGGCCAGCCACTGCCGCGGCCCCTCCACCTTCACCGTACGGACCGAGGGTTCCGACTCCAGCCGGATCGGCGGGAGTTGACGCTCCAGGTCGACCACCAGCATCCGCTCGCTCTCGCCCACCTCGTGCAGGCCGGCGAGGGCACCGTCGTACATCAGCCGGCCGTGGTCGATCACCATCACCCGCTTGCAGAGCTGCTCGATGTCCGTCAGATCATGGGTCGTGAGCAGCACCGTCGTGCCGCGCTCCGCGTTCAGGTCCCGCAGGAATCCACGGACCCTGGACTTGGAGACGACGTCCAGGCCGATCGTCGGCTCGTCCAGATACAGCACCTCGGGATCGTGCAGCAGCGCCGCCGCGATGTCGCCGCGCATCCGCTGCCCCAACGACAGCTGCCGCACGGGAACATCCAACAGCTCGCCCAGATCGAGGAGTTCGACACAGCGGTCCAGATTCTCCCGGTAGCGCGCGTCGGGGATCCGGTACATCCGGTGCATCAGGCGGTACGAGTCGCGCAGCGGCAGGTCCCACCAGAGCGTGGTGCGCTGGCCGAACACCACACCGATCCGGTGCGCCAGCCTCGTACGTTCCCTCGAAGGGTCGATGCCCGCCACCCGCAGCCGGCCGCCGCTCGGGGTGAGGATGCCGGTCAGCATCTTGATCGTGGTCGACTTCCCCGCGCCGTTCGGGCCGATGTAGCCGACCATCTCGCCGCGCGCGACACGGAAGCTGATCGAGTCGACCGCCCGTACCCGGCGGCGTTCGCCGCGCATGAAACCGGTCCTGCGACGCACGTCGAAGACCTTCTCCACGTTGTCGAGCTCGATGAATCCGGTGGTGGTTTCGACGTCCGTGCGCACGTCCGAGTCCAAGTCCATGTCCCCTGCCCTGCCTCGCTCGATGTTCCGGATCAGCTTCCTGTGCTGCGGTACGCCCGCAGGCCCGAGCGCCAGGCCAGGCCCGCCAGCAGCCAGCACAGGGCCGCCACCACCGGGGGCAGGAACGCCACCCAGTCCGGCAGGCCCAGCGGGTACTCCCGGCCCAGCACGTACAGCGCGGGCAGCCAGTTCGCGAAGGCCAGCGGCACCACGAACGTCACCCCCCGCACCAGGTCCTTCGCGAAGACCGACGGCGGGTACTGGAGCAGGGTGTTCCCGCCGTACGTGAAGGAGTTCTGCACCTGGGCGGCGTCCTGCGCGACGAACTGGAACGCTCCCCCGGCCACGAACAGCGCCCCGAAGATCGCCGCCCCGCTCAGCAGCATCATCGGCACCATCGCCACCTTCAGCGGCGTCCAGGCGATGTCCAGGGTCACCAGCGCGTACCCCAGCACCAGTACCCCCTGGAGCACCCGCCCCAGCCTGCGCAGCGCGAACCGGTCCGCCGCCACCTGGGCGAGCACCGGGACCGGCCGCACCAGCAGGGTGTCCAGCGTGCCGTCGCGCACCCGCTGGCCCAGCCGGTCCATCGAGCCCAGCACCAGGTCGGCGAGACCGAACGCGGTGCCCGACACCCCGTACAGCAGGGCGACCTCGGGCAGCGTGTAGCCGCCCAACTCGTCCACGTGCGAGAACATCAGCAGGATCGCGACGAAGTCGAAGGCGGTCGCCGCGAAGTTCCCGAACGCCGTCATGACGAACGAGGCGCGGTAGGCCATCGTCGAGCGCAGCCACATCATCACGATCAGCCCGTACGCCCGGACGCCCTCGACGAGCCCCGGCCGTTCGGCGAACACCACCCCGGACCGGTCGGCGGCCCGGCCCCCGGGCCCCTCCGCCGCCCCGGGCCCCTCCGCCACACCCGTCGTACTGTCAGCCACCCTGGACCACCACCCTCCTCGTCGCCACCGACTGCACCATCCGCCCCACCAGCAACAGCGCCAGCGCCCAGCCCGCCTGGAAGGCGTACGCCTTCCCCAGCTCCCACCCCGGGTACTTGCCGAGGAACACATCGGCCGGCACCTGGAGCAGCGACGACCACGGCAGCGCCCGCGCCACGTCCCCCAGCACCCCGGGGAACAGCGTCAGCGGGAGCAGCATCCCGGAGAAGAACATCGCGGCCAGCCAGGCCATCTGCGCGGTCCCCGCCCCGTCCAGCAGCCAGAACGCGGAGAGCGCCACCAGGTAGCGGATCGCGAAACTGACCACGACACCGAGCGCCACCGAGACGAGGAAGGCCAGCCAGACGCCCGGCGAGGAGGGCAGCGCCAGATCGAAGGCGAGCGATCCCACC
This sequence comes from Streptomyces sp. DvalAA-43, assembly GCF_900091725.1. Taxonomy (GTDB): domain Bacteria; phylum Actinomycetota; class Actinomycetes; order Streptomycetales; family Streptomycetaceae; genus Streptomyces; species Streptomyces pulveraceus. Next base: position 48,134 of record NZ_FMBW01000033.1, read on the forward strand.
AGCATCGGCACGATGCCGCGCCCCAGCAGATGGAACGCGGCGCGGCCCAGGTCTCCCGCGAGCCACCACAGTTGGAGGTCGGCGGGCCGGTAGAGATCGACCGCGATGTCACCGGTACGGATCCGCTCGATCAGCTCGTCCTCGAAACCGCCGCCCATCATGGAACAGGTCATCAGCAGCGCCTGCCCCAGCCAGACGTAGCTGAGCGCCTGGGACATGTCGTAACCGCCGAGCTGCGGGCGCTCGTCCCACAACGCCACATAGGTGTACGCCAGGATGAACCCGAAGACCGTGTTGGTGAACACTCCCGCCGCCGTGGCGGTCCGGTAGGTGGCGTGGCGGCGGAACCCTCCCGCCGCCACCACCGCGTAAAGCCGCACCGTACGCACCCCCATCGCCCGGGTGCCCAACGGTCTCGGACACCAAAGCGCACGACCCTAGTCCACCGGGAACGGCCCCCGCGACCGCTTTTCGGGGGTCGATCCGGGGTCGATCCGATGCTTATTCCCTAGAAAAGGGCACTATGAGGGAACTGACCGCGGCCGAGGAGTCTGCACGGACATGAGCGACGAGCCACAGCAGCCGAGCGGGGACCAGGGCCCCCGGGGCTGGGCCCCCAGGGATCCGGCTGCCCACGGCCCCGCCGGTGCGTCCGGCGATCCCGGCAATCCCGGCGACGGAAGCGGAACCGCGAGCGGGAAGGCCAAGAAGCCCAAGAAGCGCAAGCGGCCCAAGCGCACCGGATGGCGGCGTGCCGTCCCCACCTGGCGGATGGTCCTCGGTGCCGTCCTCGTCGCCGCCGTGCTCCTGATCGGCGGCTTCATCGCCGGGTACGAACTCGTCGACATCCCGCCCGCCAACGCCAACGCCACCGCGCAGTCCAACGTCTACCTCTACAAGGACGGCAGCGTCCTCGCCCGCTCCGGCGAGATCAACCGGGAGAACGTCCAGCTCGCCCAGGTGCCGCTCACCGTCCAGCACGCGGTCCTCGCCGCGGAGGACCGCGACTTCTACTCCGAACGGGCCGTCGACTTCAAGGCCATGACCCGCGCCGCCTTCAACACACTCACCGGCAAGGGCAAACAGGGCGGCTCGACGATCACCCAGCAGTACGTCAAGAACTACTACCTCGGCCAGGAACAGACCGTCATCCGCAAGATCAAGGAATTCTTCATCGCGGTCAAACTCAACCGCGAGGAAACCAAGAGCCAGATCTTCGAGGGCTACCTCAACACCAGCTACTTCGGCCGCAACGCCTACGGCATCCAGGCCGCCGCCCAGGCCTACTACTCCAAGGACATCGGCCACATCACCACCGCCCAGGGCGCCTACCTGGCCTCCCTGCTCAACGCCCCCAGCGCGTACGACGTCGTCGTCCACCCCGAGAACAAGCCAGCCGCCCTCGGCCGCTGGAACTACGTGCTCGACGGCATGGTCAAGGAGAAGTGGCTCGGCGCGGCCGAACGCGCCGCGATGAAGTTCCCCGTGCCCGGCAAGGTCAAGCCCTCCACCGGGCTCTCCGGACAGCGCGGCTACCTCGTCCAGGCCGTCGACGACTACCTCACCGGACACGACGTCATCGACGAGGACACCCTCGCCACCGGCGGCTACCGGATCACCACCACCCTGGAGAAGAAGAAGCAGGACGCACTCGTCAAGGCCGTCGACGACAACGTCATGTCCCAGACCAGCCCCGACCGCCCGGCCGACCGCAACGTCCGGGTCGGCGGCGCCTCCATCGACTCCGGCACCGGCCGGGTCCTCGCCATGTACGGCGGCATCGACTACACCAAGCAGTACGTGAACAACGCGACCCGCCGCGACTACCAGGTCGGCTCCACCTTCAAGCCCTTCGTCTTCACCTCGGCCGTCGCCAACCGCTCCACCACCCAGGACGGCCGGCGCATCACCCCCAACACCCTCTACGACGGCACCAACAAACGCATGGTCCAGGGCCCCGGAGGATCCACCGGATACGCCCCCGCCAACGAGGACGACATCGACTACGGGCCCATCACCGTCTCCACCGCCACCGACAAGTCCGTCAACGCCGTCTACGCCCAGATGGCCGAGGACGTCGGCCCGGAGAAGGTCAAGCAGACCGCCATCGGCCTCGGCATCCCGAAGAACACCCCCGACCTCACCGCCACCCCGTCCATCGCACTCGGCGTCTCCACCGCCAGCGTCCTGGACATGACGGAGGCGTACGCCACCCTCGCCAACCACGGCCGGCACAGCGCGTACGTCCTCGTCGACCGGATCAGCAAGGACGGCGAGGACCTGGAGCTCCCCGACAGCGGGCACAGCGATCCGGCGGTCAGCCGCGAGGCCGCCGACACCACGACCGGCATCCTCCAGAGCGTCGTCGAGGGCGGCACCGGCACCGCCGCCCAGGCCGCGGGGCGCCCCGCCGCGGGCAAGACCGGCACCGCCGAGGAGGACAAGGCGGCCTGGTTCGCCGGCTACACCCCCGACCTCACCACCGTCATCGCCGTCATGGGCCAGGACCCCGAGACCGGCGTACAGAAACCGCTGTACGGAGCACTCGGACTCGCCCGCATCAACGGCGGCGGCGCGCCCGCCCAGACCTGGGCCCAGTACACCGAGGCCGCCCTGCGCTCCACCCCGGCCACCGACTTCGACCTCGAACTCGAAAGCGGCGCCGAGGAATCCGCGCCGCCCACCGACGAACAGACCAGTCCCGAGGGCACCACCACACCCCCCGGGACCACCTCCAGCACCCCGCCGAACACTCCCGGCTCCACCCCGCCCCGCGAGCCCTCGACCCCCGGTTCCAGCGAACCGGGCACCGGCGGCACGGAGACCAACACCCCCACCGAAGGCACCGCGGACAACGGCGGCGCACAGAACGGCGGCGGGGACAACGGCGGCGCGAGCGGCAGTGACAGTGGCGCGGACGGTGGCGGCGGGGGCGGGGGCGGGGGCGACTACGGCTACTTCCCCGGCCCCCGGGGCACCCCGGCCACCCGTCAGTGACCCGAGGTCGCCTTCAGCCCCACGACGGCGACCAGCAGCAGACAGACGAAGAAGATCCGGGCGGCGGTCACCGGCTCACCCAGCACCACCATGCCCAGGATCGCCGCACCGGCCGCACCGATACCGACCCACACGCCGTACGCCGTACCGATCGGCAGCGTCCTGGCCGCATGGGACAGCATCACCATGCTCGCCACGATCCCGAGGCCGGTGAACACACTCGGCCACAGCCGGGTGAACCCCTCGGTGTACTTCATCCCGATCGACCAGGCCACTTCCAGCAGACCGGCGACCACGAGCAGAATCCACGCCATGACGGCACCTCCGACGAGACGGAACACGCGAACAACACGGGTGCGTCGTCTTTTCCAAGCCCGGTACGGCGCGTCTCGTCGGGGTCGCTCCACCGTAGCAAAGAACATACGAAAGGCCTGGTGACACCGGTCACCAGGCCAAACAGGGACGACGGCCGGACAGGACCACGGGTGGGGGCTACAGATACAGCCCGGTCGAATCCACCGAACCCTCGAACCGGTCCGCCGCCACCGCGTGCAGATCGCGTTCACGCATCAGCACGTACGCCACACCACGCACCTCGACCTCGGCACGGTCCTCGGGGTCGTACAGCACCCGGTCGCCCGGCTCCACCGTCCGCACGTTCTGGCCCACCGCGACCACCACGGCCCAGGCCAGCCGACGGCCGACCGCAGCCGTCGCCGGAATCAGAATGCCGCCGCCGGAACGCCGCTCGCCCTCGGGCGAATCGGACCGCACCAGCACACGGTCGTGCAGCATGCGGATGGGCAGCTTGTCGTCGGTGTTCTCGCTCACGCCCCGCAACCTACCTGCCCGTCGCGCCCGCGCACCCCTCCGGGGTGCACGGACCGCGCGTCAGCCCTTGCGGCGCCGCTTCGACCTCACGACCAGACCCACGACGCCCACCGCGAGCAGCGCCGCCGGAATCACCCGCTCCAGCCGCGGGGCGCCGTCCTCGGACACGAACTGTGCCTTCACGTCCGACACCGCCCGGTTCACCGCGACGAACGCCCGCCCGGCCGTCCGGTCCACGGCCTCGGCGGCCTTGGCCTTCACCTCACCCATGATCGTATCCGGGTGCACCCGCACCCCGATCTCATCGAGCACCACCGCGAGCTGCTCGCGCCTGCTGATGATGTCCGCCTCGATCTGCGCAGGGGTCCTGGCATCCGACACTGCGCCGCCTCCGTGGTCCTCGTCCGGTAAACCTTCATCGACAGTCTGTCAGCTCGACCGCCCGCGCACCCGGCGGCACCCCTATTACGCTCGGTCCCGTACACCCCACGTACCACCCCTGAGGAGAACCATGAGCGAGCGACTCCAGCCCGGCGACACCGCCCCCGCCTTCACCCTTCCCGACGCCGACGGCAACGAGATCTCGCTCGCCGACCACAAGGGCCGCAAGGTCATCGTCTACTTCTACCCGGCCGCCCTCACCCCCGGCTGCACCAAGCAGGCCTGCGACTTCACCGACAACCTGGAGCTGCTCGCCGGCGCCGGATACGACGTCATCGGCGTCTCCCCGGACAAGCCCGAGAAGCTCGCCAAGTTCCGCGAGCAGGAGAACCTCAAGGTCACCCTGGTCGGCGACCCGTCCAAGGAGACCCTGGAGGCCTACGGCGCCTTCGGCGAGAAGAAGCTCTACGGCAAAACGGTGACGGGCGTCATCCGCTCCACAGTCGTCGTGGACGAGGAGGGCAAGGTCGAGCGTGCCTTCTACAACGTCAAGGCCACCGGCCACGTAGCCAAGATCATCAGGGACCTCGGCATCTGACCCGAGCCCGTCGAGGACCGACTCGGACGGCCGAGACGATGTGAGGGACATCCCATTCGGTCATCGAATCGGTTTGCAGCCGCCATGACCGCGCAGAAGCCCTTCCTGGAACACCCACCCGAGGAAAGGACCCGGCCATGGCGGCCTCCGACCCCCATCAGGCGGCCGATCCGGAAGCGGTCAAACGCCACCCGACCCTCTTCCGCGCCATCCGGCAGCGAAGGAATCCGAAGCTGCGCCGGACGGACATCACCGTCACCGACGACCGGGCGGTCAAGCGGGCGGTGAAGGCGGCATCGCTCGGGAACGCCATGGAGTGGTTCGACTTCGGGATCTACTCCTACCTGGCCGTCACCCTGGGCCATGTCTTCTTCCCGTCCGGGAACGACACCACCCAGCTCCTCTCCTCCTTCGCCACCTTCGCCGTCGCCTTCCTCGTACGGCCCCTCGGCGGAATGTTCTTCGGCCCGATGGGCGACAAGATCGGCCGCAAGAAGGTCCTCGCCCTCACCATGATCATGATGGCGGTCGGCACCTTCGCGATCGGAGTCATCCCCTCCCACGACTCCATCGGCCTCTGGGCCCCCGCCCTGCTGATCTTCTTCCGTCTGGTCCAGGGCTTCTCCACCGGCGGCGAATACGGCGGCGCCTCCACCTTCATCGCCGAGTACGCCCCCGACAAACGGCGCGGCTACTTCGGCAGCTTCCTCGAATTCGGCACGCTGGCCGGCTACGTCGGCGCCGCCGGACTCGTCACCGCGCTGACCGCGATCCTCGACTCCGGCCAGATGGAGGCCTGGGGGTGGCGCGTGCCGTTCCTCGTCGCGGGCCCCCTCGGCCTGGTCGGCCTCTACCTGCGACTGCGCCTCGACGAGACGCCCGCCTTCCAGAAGCTGGAGGGCGGCACCGCTCACGCGACCGAGGCCGCCGACGGCGTCGAGACCACCGCCAAGGGCGACCTCGCCAAGATCTTCCGCCAGTACTGGCCGACGCTGATCCTCTGCATCTGCCTGGTCGGCGCGTACAACATCACCGACTACATGCTGCTGTCGTACATGCCGACGTACCTCTCCGACGAGCTCGGCTACAGCGAGACCCACGGTCTGCTCATCCTGCTCGCCGTCATGGTCTTCCTGATGCTGATCATCAGCCAGGTCGGCAAGCTCTCCGACCGCTTCGGCCGCAAGCCACTCCTGATGACCGGCATGCTCGGCTTCTTCTTCCTCTCCCTCCCCGCCTTCCTCCTCATCCGCCAGGGCAGCATCCCCGCCATCACGACCGGCATGCTGATGCTGGGCCTCTCCCTGGTCTGCATGCTCGGCACCATGTCCGCCGCCCTCCCGGCCCTCTTCCCCACCCACGTCCGCTACGGCTCCCTCTCGGTGGGCTACAACCTCTCGGCCTCCCTCTTCGGCGGTACGACCCCGCTGGTGATCACGGCCCTGATCAGCTGGAGCGGCACCAACCTGATGCCCGCCTACTACGCGATGGCGGCGGCCCTGGTCGGCGTGATCGCGGTGGCCTGCATGAAGGAGACCGCCCAGAAGCCCCTGGCAGGCTCCCCGCCGTCGGTGGAGACGGAGGAGGAGGCGGCGGAACTGGCCGCTTCCCAGACCCCGGATCCGAAGTTCTGACCGAAGCTCCAAGGGAACGGCTCGCCCCGCCTCAGTCACCACTGAAACGGGACGAGCCGTTCCGCATCTTGTCGGATATCGGACGTAACTCTCCGATAAGCAGTTCGTTTTTCCGTACGAGGCCGCGAACGTGCGGCCGGGCGCGGAGGGGAACATGACTGCTCGATACACCCGCGAACTCCTCGAAGAAGCGGCGCGGAAAACCACGAACGCGAACGACGCGGTCCGCTGGTGCGGAGGAACACCGACGCCGGGAAGCCGGAGCTACCTGCGGAGCAAGATGGCCGAGTGGGGGATAGACATCTCACACTTCGCCGACACGAGGGTGCGCCACACTGAAGCGGCCCTGCGCGAACTCGTCGCCTGCTCCAAGAGCGTGGCCGAGGTGGTACGCCGATTGGGCATCAGCCCTGTGGGCGGCAATCAGGCGCACATCGGCCGTCGCATTGCGGCACTGCGCATCGACACATCGCATTTCCTGCGCACGCCTCCTCGGAGAGCCAAAGGCGCCTTGGGGAACCCGCTGGCCCTCGGCTCTCCGCCGGACGGGCGGATTCCGGGAGAACGGCTGCGGCGCGAAATGATCCGCAGCGGAGTTCAGGACGTGTGTGCCGAGTGCGGCAACGAAGGAGAGTGGCAGGGTCGGCCGCTCCGACTCGAAGTCGACCACGTCAACGGCGACTGGTGGGACAACCGCTTGGGGAACCTGCGGCTCCTCTGCCCCAACTGCCACGCCGCGACGGACACTTATCGCGGCCGCAAACGCAGGGGGACGGCATGAGCGGCCGGAACAACTACCCTCGCGACCTGCTCGAACGAACCGCAGCCACTGCGACCAGCCTCGTCGATGTCCTGCGCCGCCTCGGCGCACCGCTGGGCAGTCGATCACGCCGTTACGTGCGCGGCCGACTTGAGCACTACGGCATCGACACGTCCCACTTCGCAGAAGAGGCCCTGCCCCACCGAGAGCACCGTACGTACCCGAAGGAGCTTCTTGCCGAAGCGGCCGCCCGCTCGCACAGCATCCGGGAGATGTTCGAGTACATGGGCCTGCCGCCGTGCGAAGGTCCCTACGGTTACCTACGCAGAAAGCTTGATCGGCTCGGCATCGACACGTCCCACTTCACCAACGGACGCGCGTGCGGGACGCCTCCCCTGCCGCGCGCCGAACTCATGGCTGCCGTCGCAGAGTCTCGGAGCATGGCCGGGGCCCTGCGCGCTCTGGGGCAGGTCGACAGCGGCGCCGCTCGCGCCCGGCTGAAGCGGGACATCGAGACCTATGGCCTGTCGACCGCGCACTTCTCCGGCCAGGCCCATGGCCGGGGCAGACGCTCCCCCAACCGCAAACCCGCAGCCGAGATCTTCCAGCGCCTGGAGCCCGGTGCGCCCCGCACGAGCACAGCGCTCCTGCGGCGAGCTCTCGACGACATCGGGGTCCCCCACGAATGTGCGCGATGCGGTACCGGTGAAACATGGCGGGGGAACCGTCTCGTCCTAGAGATCGACCACGTCAACGGCGACCGGCTCGACAACCGCCAGAAGAATCTGCGGTACTTGTGCCCGTCCTGCCACAGCCAGACCGAAACCTTCTCGAAGCGACGCAACGTCACACAGTAGAGTGGGACCGTCGGGTCCGTACCCCAGCTGGCTAGAGGGCGCCGGTTTAGGTCCGGTGTGTCGTGGGTTCGAATCCCACCGGGCCCACAGACGCAAGAGGGCCGCCACCTACGAAACGAAGGTGGCGGCCCTCGCCGTCTCACCCCACCAGCTCCCGCACCACCGGCACCAGCGCCCGGAACGCCTTGCCCCGGTGGCTGATCGCGTTCTTCTCCGCCGGGGTCAGTTCCGCGCAGGTGCGGGTGTCCCCCTCGGGCTGGAGGATCGGGTCGTAGCCGAAGCCGTTGATGCCGGACGGGGTGTGGCGCAGGGTGCCCGTCAGGCGGCCCTCGACCACGCGTTCCGTGCCGTCGGGGAGGGCGAGGGCGGCCGCGCAGGCGAAGTGGGCGCCGCGGTGGGGTGCGTCGATGTCGGAGAGCTGGGCCAGGAGCAGGTCCAGGTTGGCCCGGTCGTCGCCGTGGGTGCCGGCCCAGCGGGCGGAGAAGATGCCGGGGGCACCGCCGAGCACGTCCACGCAGAGGCCGGAGTCGTCGGCGACGGCGGGGAGGCCGGTGGCCTCGGCGAGGGCGTGGGCCTTGAGCAGGGCGTTCTCGGCGAAGGTGACGCCGGTTTCCTTGACGTCGGGGATGTGGGGGTACGCGTCCGCGCCGACGAGCTCATGGGTGAGACCGGCGTCGGCGAGGATCGCGTGGAGTTCGGTGATCTTCCCGGCGTTGCGGGTGGCAAGGATGAGACGGGTCATGCCCCCCAGTATCGGGGGTGGTCAGGGCGTGCAGACCTTGCCGATCTCCGTGGCGGCGTCGGTGACCGGGGTGATGTCGGGGGTGGCGTCGCCCTTGTCGATGGAGTCGCGGACGTTGCCGACGCCCGCCTGGAGGTCGTCGACGGCCTTGCCGAGGTCGGCGTTGTCGGTCTTGTCGCCGAGCTCGCCGAGTGACTTCTGGATGTCGTCGAGGGCTTCGGAGGCCTGGGTGGGGTCGTTGGTGGCGTTGGAGACGGCCTGCTGGAGGTTGTCGACGCTGGTGGCTATGGCGTCGGCGGTGCGGACGCAGTCCAGCGCCTTGTCGACGGCACCGCAGCCCGCGGCGGCGGTGAGGGTGAGGGCGGTCAGGGTCAGCGCGACGGTGATGCGGCGGTGGCGTGCGGCCTTGGCCATGGTGCGGTTCCTCCCCGGATGCGGATACGCGGACGGGCGCACGGTTCGACCCGTGCGCCCGTGTTCGTAACGACGCGCTGTGGTGCTTATTTGGTTGCTTCTTTACCTGTGACCCGCGACCCGCGACTTGCGACCCGCCGCCCCGTGGCCCCCGCGACCCGTGGCCCGCGGGACGTAGGGGCTATTCGCCCAGGGCGTGGGCGAGGACCTCGTGCTGGATGGCGGTCAGGTCGGCGCAGCCGGTGGTGGCGAGGTCGAGGAGGGCGCCCAGTTCCTTGCGGTCGAAGGGGGTGGCCTCGGCGGTGCCCTGGACCTCGACGAAGCGGCCGTCGCCGGTGCAGACGACGTTCATGTCGGTCTCGGCGCGGACGTCCTCCTCGTAGCAGAGGTCGAGGAGGGGGGTGCCGTCGACGATGCCGACGCTGATCGCGGAGACGGTGTCGGTCAGCGGCTTGCGGCCGTGCTTGACGATCTTCTTGTGCTGCGCCCAGGTGACGGCGTCGGCGAGGGCGACGTAGGCGCCGGTGATGGCGGCGGTGCGGGTGCCGCCGTCGGCCTGGAGGACGTCGCAGTCCAGGACGATGGTGTTCTCGCCGAGCGCCTTGTAGTCGACGACGGCGCGCAGGGAGCGGCCGATGAGGCGGCTGATCTCGTGGGTGCGGCCGCCGATCTTGCCGCGTACGGCCTCGCGGTCGCCGCGGGTGTTGGTGGAGCGGGGCAGCATGGAGTACTCGGCGGTGACCCAGCCTTCGCCGCTGCCCTTGCGCCAGCGCGGGACGCCCTCGGTGACGGAGGCGGTGCAGAAGACCTTGGTGTCGCCGAAGGAGACGAGTACGGAACCTTCGGCGTGCTTGCTCCATCCGCGTTCGATGGTGACGGGGCGGAGCTGTTCGGGGGTGCGGCCGTCGATACGAGACATGGCGTCGACTTTATCGGGTGCGGGGGTGGCGTCCGTTCGGGTGCGGCACAGGCCCCGTCCGGGTGGGGGCGGGGCCTGTACGGGGGCCGAGCGGTCGGCTCAGCGGTGGGCTCGGCGGCCGGTCACATCATGTCTTCGATGTCGGCGGCGATGGGGTCGGCGTCGGTGCCGATGACGACCTGGATCGCGGTGCCCATCTTGACGACGCCGTGGGCTCCGGCGGCCTTGAGCGCGGCTTCGTCGACCTTGCTCGGGTCGTGGACCTCGGTGCGGAGGCGGGTGATGCAGCCTTCGATCTCGTCGATGTTCTCGATACCGCCGAGCCCGGCGACGATCTTCTCAGCCTTGCTGGCCATGGCCTTCTCCCTGGTTCTTCACATGCGTGCGACGGCCCACCCTGGGTCCGTTTCGTCACCGTAACGCACGTTTGGCCCAGCTTCACGGGCGGGTGACCGGACCGTCCCCAATGATGACGATCACTGGTGACCTGTCTTCCAGCCGGGTTAGGCACCGTACCCCAACTGGTCTACACCAGTGTGCAACGACCGCCGAACGCGCCGTGTTCCGGGAGGACGCCGATGAGCTCAAGCAGCGCCGCCGTGCCACAGAAGACGTGGTGGAACGGCCTCTTCCAGGGCCTCCAGAAGATGGGCCGCAGTCTCCAGCTGCCGATCGCCGTGCTGCCGGCGGCCGGCATCCTCAACCGGTTGGGCCAGCCGGACGTATTCGGCGACGAGGGCCTGGGCTGGAACAACATCGCCAAGGTGTTCGCGGCCGCGGGCGGCGCGCTGCTCGACTCCGGGCTCGGCCTCCCGCTGCTGTTCTGCATCGGTGTCGCGATCGGCATGGCGAAGAAGTCCGACGGCTCGACCGCGCTCGCCGCGGTGGCCGGCTTCCTCGTCTACTACGCGGTGCTGCACGCCTTCCCGGTGGACTGCGCCCCGGGTTCGACGTTCACCTCGGGCGGCACCTGGTTCGGAACCTGTGTGACCGGCGACGCCAAGGTCACGGCCGCCGAGTACCAGAACCCCGGGGTGTTCGGCGGCATCGTGATGGGCCTGCTGTCCGCCTGGTTCTGGCAGCGGTACCACCGGGTCAAGCTGGTGGACTGGCTGGGCTTCTTCAACGGCCGCCGGCTCGTCCCGATCATCATGGCGTTCGTCGGCCTCCTCTTCGCGGGCCTGTGCGCCTGGCTGTGGCAGCCGATCGGCGACGGCCTGACCAGCTTCTCCAAGTGGCTGGTGGACCTGGACTGGGTGGGCTCCGGCATCTTCGGTCTGGCCAACCGCGCGCTGCTGGTCATCGGCCTCCACCAGTTCCTGAACACCTTCGTCTGGTTCCAGTTCGGCGACTTCACCAAGCCGGACGGCACCGTCGTGCACGGTGACATCAACCGGTTCCTGGCGGGCGACCCGACGGCCGGTCAGTTCACCTCGGGCTTCTTCCCGATCATGATGTTCGCCCTGCCCGCGGCGGCACTGGCGATCTACCACTGCGCCAAACCGCACCGCCGGAAGGCGGTCGGCGGCATGATGCTCTCGGTCGGACTGACCTCGTTCGTGACGGGCATCACCGAGCCGATCGAGTACTCGTTCCTCTTCGTCGCACCCCTGCTGTACGCGATCCACGCGGTGCTGACCGGTGTCTCGATGGCGGTGACGTGGGCGCTCGGGGTGAAGGACGGCTTCAGTTTCTCGGCGGGCCTGATCGACTACGTCATCAACTGGAGCCTGGCGACCAAACCCTGGCTGATCATTCCGATCGGCCTGGTCTGCGCCGCCGTCTACTACGTGATCTTCCGGTTCGCGATCACCAGGTTCAACCTCCAGACGCCGGGCCGCGAGCCCGATGAGCTGGAGGAGGAGATCGAGAGGAACCTCACGAAGTAGCAGGTCGGAAGGGCTTTCGGCCCATCCTGAGCAGACCCTCCAAGGCCCTTGGACCCATGTGGTCCGGGGGCCTTCGGCATGTCGCCGAGCGTGTGTGATAGCTCATGCGAATTGGTGGGGATTCGCAGGTTCCTTATCCAACCCTCACCGTGCTACAACTGGTCTACACCACTGAGTGGTCCAGACCACGTGGCGTTCTGCCGCGTATGTCGAGTCGTCGCCTCCCCCCCCTCAACGACCTGGGCGGCGCCTTGCCCCCATGGAGGAAGTTGATGTCCACGGCAGACACCGCACCCGCGGTCACCAAGAAGAAGGGCGCCGGCGTGATGTCGGTCATGCAGCGCATCGGCCGCAGCCTCATGCTGCCGGTCGCGGTGCTGCCGGCGGCCGCGCTCCTGGTGCGTCTCGGCCACGACGACATGCTCGGCAGGGCCTCGTTCCCGGGCTTCATCACCAAGATCGCCGGCTTCATGGACGCGGGCGGCAACGCGATCCTCGACAACATGGCGCTGCTGTTCGCCGTCGGCATCGCGATCGGCTTCGCCAAGAAGTCGGACGGCTCGACCGCGCTCGCCGCCGTCACCGGCTACCTGGTCTTCCAGAAGGTGCTCGCCACCTTCACCGACAGCAACCTTCCGCAGGTCGCCACGGTGGTCGACGGCAAGATAGTGATGACGGACGCCCCCGTGGACGCCAAGGTCCTCGGCGGTGTGGTGATGGGCATCGTCGTGGCGCTGCTCTACCAGAAGTTCTACCGGACGAAGCTGCCCGCCTGGGCGGGCTTCTTCGGCGGCCGCCGCCTGGTCCCGATCCTCTCCGCCTTCGCGGGCCTGGTCATCGGCGTCGTCTTCGGTTACATCTGGCCGGTCCTCGGCACCGGGCTGCACAACTTCGGTGAGTGGCTGGTCGGTTCCGGCGCGGTCGGCGCGGGCATCTTCGGTGTCGCCAACCGTGCGCTGATCCCCGTCGGCATGCACCACCTGCTGAACTCGTTCCCGTGGTTCCAGGCCGGTGAGTACCACGGCAAGAGCGGCGACATCAACCGCTTCCTGGCCGGTGACCCGACGGCCGGACAGTTCATGACCGGCTTCTTCCCGATCATGATGTTCGCCCTCCCGGCCGCCTGTCTCGCGATCGTGCACTGCGCCCGCCCGGAGCGCCGCAAGGTCGTCGGCGGCATGATGTTCTCGCTCGCGCTCACCGCGTTCGTGACCGGTGTCACCGAGCCCATCGAGTTCACGTTCATGTTCATCGCCCCGGTGCTGTACGCGATCCACGCGGTGCTCACCGGTGTCTCGATGGCCCTCACCTGGGGGCTCGGCATGAAGGACGGCTTCGGCTTCTCCGCGGGCGCCGTCGACTTCTTCCTGAACCTCGGCATCGCGAGCAAGCCATGGCTGCTGGTGCTGGTCGGCCTCTGCTTCGCGGTGGTCTACTACGCGGTCTTCCGCTTCGCGATCACCAGGTTCAACCTGCCCACTCCGGGCCGTGAGTCCGACGAGGAGCTCGCCGAGCTCCTCAAGGCCGAGGCGAAGTAGCCCTCGCCCGCCGCACGACGAAGCCCTCATCTCCCACGGCGGGAGATGAGGGCTTCGTGCGTGGCCAAAAGACCCCGAGGGCTGTCCGGAAATATCCGGCGGGCGTGCGACGACAGCCCTCAGACCTCGTACACCGCCCCCGGCACCGCCACCTCCGCCGGTCCGTGGAAGACCGTGCGGGCGTCCGCCAGGTTGCGGGCGGCGTCGGTCCACGGCGGGATGTGGGTCAGGACGAGGCGCCCCACTCCGGCGCGGGCGGCGGTCTCGCCCGCCTCGCGGCCGTTGAGGTGGAGGTCCGGGATGTCCTCCTTGCCATGGATGAACGATGCTTCGCACAGGAACAGGTCGACCCCTTCGGCGAGTTCGTCCAGGGCCTCGCAGGTCCCCGTGTCGCCGGAGTACGCCAGCGAGCGGCCGCCGTGCTCGATCCGGATCGCGAACGTCTCGACGGGGTGGCAGACCTTCTCCGTACGGACCGAGAAGGGGCCGATCTCGAACGATCCGGGCTTCAGCGTGTGGAAGTCGAAGACCTCGCTCATCGCGTGCTCGGACGGGGTGTCGGCGTGGGCGGTGGTCAGCCGCTGCTCGGTGCCGTCCGGGCCGTAGACCGGGAGGGGGGCGGGACGGCCCCCGTCGTGCCGGTAATAACGGACGACGAAGTACGCGCACATGTCGATGCAGTGATCGGCATGGAGGTGACTGAGGAAAATGGCGTCGAGGTCGTAGAGACCGACATGGCGCTGCAACTCGCCGAGGGCGCCGTTGCCCATGTCGAGGAGCAGCCTGAAGCCGTCGGCCTCTACGAGGTAGCTCGAACACGCTGATCCCGCGGACGGGAACGAGCCGGAGCAGCCGACGACGGTGAGCTTCATGGAGCGTGAACCTCCGAGACGTGGGAACGGGGAGGGTTCGTGCGGTCTGTTGAGCGGTTTGTCGAGCGTAAGGCGCGAAACAGCCGGTCGCTCCTCCACGGCCGTCCGTTGTGGGGGAACTCACCTGTGCTGTCACCGGTTCGATGGAAGCGGTGGGACCGCCGGTACGGTCGGAGCATGGACATGTCCTGGTGGTGGATCGCGCTCGTTCTTGTCGTGCTGCTCGCGCTCGTCGCGGCGGTCGCCGATGGCCGGGGGCGGGGCGGGCGTCGGCCCCGTGGGCGTTCCGGTGGGCCGGAGCGTACGGCGGGGACGCGTTCCGGTGGGCGTCCGGGCGGACGGACCCGTCCGCCGGCGGGCCCCGGGCGCGGGCCGGGGCCGGAGCGGCGGCCGCGGGCGGGCGAGATCTGGTGGGCCGAGGTGCCGTACGAGGACGGGCCCGGGGCGAAGGACCGGCCCTGCCTGGTGCTGTCGGTACGGGGCGACTCGGCGCTCGTCGCGAAGATCACCAGCAAGCGTCACGCGGAGCGGCCCGGAGTGATCGCGTTGCCCGCGGGGACGGTGGGCGACGCGCGGGGCCGGGCGAGCTTCCTGGAGACGGACGAACTGCGGGAGGTCGCCGTGCGGGGGTTCCGGCGTCGGGTGGGTGTCGTGGACGCGACGGTGTGGGAGCGGGTGCGGGGGCTCGGCTGAGGCCGGGCACGCGAACGCCGGACGGGCTGGGTTCCAGCTCGTCCGGCGAGGTGGAGCGGGAAGAACGGGCGGGGCGGGCCGGTTCCTGTCGGGGTGGCCCCGGCCCGCCGCCGGACCGGGACTACGCCCAGAGCTGGCCGTGGAGTGTCTCGATGGCCGCTTCGGTGGTCGGGGCCGTGTAGACGCCCGTCGAGAGGTACTTCCAGCCGCCGTCCGCGACGACGAAGACGATGTCGGCGCTCTCCCCCGCCTTGACGGCCTTGTTCCCCACCCCGATCGCGGCGTGGAGCGCGGCGCCGGTGGAGACGCCCGCGAAGATGCCCTCCTGCTGGAGGAGTTCGCGGGTGCGGGTGACGGCGTCCGCCGAGCCGACGGAGAAGCGGGTGGTGAGGACCGAGGCGTCGTAGAGCTCGGGGACGAATCCCTCGTCGAGGTTGCGGAGCCCGTAGACCAGGTCGTCGTAGCGCGGCTCGGCGGCGACGATCTTGACGTCCGGCTTGTGTTCGCGCAGGTAGCGGCCGACGCCCATGAGCGTGCCGGTGGTGCCGAGGCCCGCCACGAAGTGGGTGATGGACGGGAGGTCGGTGAGGATCTCCGGGCCGGTGGTGGCGTAGTGGGCGCCCGCGTTGTCCGGGTTTCCGTACTGGTAGAGCATGACCCAGTCGGGGTGCTCGGCGGCCAGTTCCTTGGCGACGCGTACCGCGGTGTTGGAGCCGCCCGCCGCCGGGGAGGAGATGATCTCGGCGCCCCACATGGCGAGCAGGTCGCGCCGTTCCTGGGAGGTGTTCTCCGGCATGACGCAGACGATGCGGTAGCCCTTGAGCTTGGCCGCCATGGCGAGCGAGATGCCCGTGTTGCCGCTGGTGGGCTCCAGGATGGTGCAGCCGGGGGTCAACCGGCCGTCCTTCTCCGCCTGTTCGACCATGTGGAGCGCGGGGCGGTCCTTGATCGAGCCGGTGGGGTTGCGGTCCTCCAGCTTGGCCCAGATGCGGACCTCGTCGGAGGGTGACAGCCGCGGCAGGCGGACGAGCGGGGTGTTGCCCACCGCGGCGAGCGGGCTGTCGTACCGCATCAGTTCATGCCGCCGGCGACGGCCGGGAGGATGGTGACGTTGTCGCCGTCGCTGAGCTTGGTGGAGATGCCGTCGAGGAAGCGGACGTCCTCGTCGTTGAGGTAGACGTTCACGAAGCGGCGGAGTTCGTCGCCGTCCACGATGCGCTCGCGGATGCCGGTGTGGCGGCTCTCCAGGTCCGTGAAGAGGTCGGCGAGGGTCTCTCCGTTGCCTTCGACGGCCTTGGCGCCGTCGGTGTAGGTGCGGAGGATGGTCGGGATGCGGACCTCGATGGCCATGGCGTGGGCTCCTGTCGGAAGCGGAGAGGTGGCGTGGGGCGCGCGGCTCAGCCCCCGCGCGGGGGTCGGTGCGTACGTGTGCTGCTCGGGCCGCGGGCCCGGCTCAGGCCTTGCGGCCGGCGGGCAGGCGGCAGGTACAGATCGCGCTGGAGAGCCTGCACAGGTCGACGTGCAGGCGCGCGACGAGCAGCATGCCCGGCGTCTTGTCGCTCACGTCATGGGGAACCATGCGCTCATCGTATCGATTCCCGGTCCGTAATCCCGAGTGTGATCTCACCTGGTGGATGGCTGGTGTTCGACAGGCGGACGGGACCGTGGTGGGCCCGGTCCCGTCCGGCCGGTGGGCGGCCTGCCGGCGTCCGGCGGCAGGACGCGGTCAGGCGGGTTCGTACGCCTCGACGACCTCGACGTCCTCCTCGGTGATCTCGCCGTCCACGATGCGGTACGAGCGGAACTGGAAGGGGCCCGCGTCGTCGGTGTCCGCCGTGGAGACGAGGACGTAGTGGGCGCCGGGTTCGTTGGCGTAGGTGACATCGGTGCGGGAGGGGTAGGCCTCGGTCGCGGTGTGGGAGTGGTAGACGATCACCGGCTCCTCGTCGCGGTCGTCCATCTCGCGGTAGAGCTTGAGGAGGTCGGCCGAGTCGAACTCGTAGAAGGTGGGCGAGCGGGCGGCGTTGAGCATCGGGATGAACCGTTCGGCGCGGCCGGTCCCCGCCGGACCGGCGACCACGCCGCACGCCTCGTCGGGGTGGTCGGCGCGGGAGTGCGCGACGATCTGGTCGTAGAGGGCCTGGGTGATGGTCAGCATGGCGCCAGGATAGGCGGACGGGCCCCCGCGTACCGGACTGTGGTACGTGAGGGCCCGCATGGTGGACAGGGCCGCCGAGAGGCAGGCGGGGCGGCGGCTCTCAGCTCTTGGCGAAGGCCCTGTTCTCCGGGTTGCGGGCCCTGAGGACCAGGTAGGAGACGCCGAGGAGGGCGGCCCAGAGCGGGGCGCAGTACAGCGAGATCCTGGTGTCCTTGTCGATGCCCATCATCACGACGACCACCGCGATGAAAGCCAGCGCGAAGACGCTGGTGTACGGGGCGCCGGGGGCCCGGAAGGCGGACTGCGGGAGCACGCCGCGGTCGGCGAGGCGCCGGTAGCGGATCTGGCTGACCAGGATCATGATCCAGGCCCACATGCCGGAGATGGTGGCGAAGGAGACGACGTAGGTGAAGGCGTCACCGGGCCACTGGTAGTTGATCCAGACGCCGACGAGCATCAGGGCGGCGGAGAAGGTGGTGCCGACGAGCGGGGTGCCGCTCCGGGTGAGCCGGGTGAAGAGCTTCGGCCCCTGCCCGTTGAGCGCGAGGTCGCGCAGCATGCGGCCGGTGGAGTACATGCCGGAGTTGCAGGAGGAGAGCGCCGCGGTCAGCACGACGAAGTTGACGATCCCGGCGCCGAGGCCGAGGCCCATCTTGTCGAAGGCTTCGACGAACGGGGAGACGCCCGGCGAGAACGCGGTCCACGGGACCACGGAGAGGATCATGACGAGGGCCCCGACGTAGAAGACGGCGATGCGCCACGGCACGGTGTTGATGGCCTTGGGCAGCACGGTCTTCGGGTCCTTGGACTCGCCCGCGGTGACGCCGACGAGTTCGACGGCGAGGAAGGCGAACATCACGATCTGCAGGGTCATCAGGGTGCCCTTGATGCCGTGCGGGAAGAATCCGCCGTCGGCCCAGAGATGGGTGACGGACGCGGTGTCCCCGGCGTCGGAGAAGCCGAGGGTGAGAATTCCGGCGCAGATGAGGATCATGCCGACGATGGCGGTCACCTTGACCATGGAGAACCAGAATTCGAGTTCCCCGAAGAGCTTCACGGAGATCAGGTTCACGCCGTACAGAATGATGGTGAAGATCAGCGCCGAAACCCAGGGGGGAATGCTGAACCAGAACGTCATGTACTGGGCGGCCGCGGTGACTTCGGTGATTCCGGTGACGACCCAGAACAGCCAGTAGGTCCAGCCGGTGACGAATCCGGCGAAGGGGCCGATGAATTCACGGGCGTACTCGGAGAAGGAGCCCGAGACCGGGCGGTACATGAGGAGTTCGCCCAGGGCCCGCATGATGAAGAAGATCACCAGGCCCGCGACGGCGTAGGCCAGGATCAGGCTGGGTCCGGCCTTGGATATCGCCTTTCCCGCACCGAGGAAGAGCCCGGTGCCGATGGCTCCGCCGATGGCGATCATCTGGATCTGACGGGAACCGAGGGCCCGCTGGTACCCCTCGCCCGCCGGGCCGGCATCCGCGACTTCCACGGCCCGCCGGCCGCCCTGCCCATTGTCGACCTGTGCCGATGTCATGTGCTGCGCCTTTCTCCACGCCGATCCGCGCCGCCGAGGCCGCGGATCGGGTCCTGATCCCCCCGGATATGGATGGAGTGCCGCCGGTGGTGGCCGGCTCGTGGCGTCCTCGGGAACAGGTGTGGTGTCGCCCGAGTGGTCGTGAAGATTTATCACGGCCACCCGGGCGATCCACCGGGCGTTATGTGGTGCACACCACATTAAAAAGCGGACAAGGGTTTCCTGCCGCAGCAAAAAGGCCATTCGGGTGACGGGATCGTTATTCGGATTTGAGCGTCTGTTGAGCGAACGCCCGCGCGCGTCCGGCGGCATCCCGGGGGGATGCCGCTACGGCATCAGCGTCTCCACCAGCGTTTCCTGGAGCGCGCCGAGCCAGAGGTAGGCCATGACCATCGGCTTGCGCGGGTCGCTGTCGGGGAGCCGGTAGAGCGAGCCGGAGTCGTTCTCGTCCTCGTCGGAGACCTCCAGCCGGGTGCCGATGGTGAGCCGGAGGTCGTTGAGGGCGCCGAGCCAGTGGCGGCACTCGTCGGCGGTGAGTTCCAGCACGGCGCCGCCGTTGTCGGCGACCGTGAGCGCGTCCAGGGTGCGCACGACGGCGAGAGCGTCCTCGCGCTTGCGGGCGCGCAGGTCGTTCTCGGTGAAGCGGCGGAACTCGGCGGAGGCGGCCCGCAGTTCGCCGTCCTCGTCGCCGTACGCCTCGGGGAAGAGGCGGGCCAGGGCGGGATCGGCGGGCGGCTCGCTGGGTCCCTCCGCGAAGAGGGCGGCGAGCGGGTCCGCGCCCTCGGCGGGCTCGTCGCCGGGACCGATCAGTTCCAGCAGCTGGACGGCGAGGGAGCGCAGGATCGCGATCTCCACCTCGTCGAGCGCGACGGCCGCGCCGCCGCCGGGGGTGGCCTCGAAGTGGCCGGCCATGGGTTCTCTCCGATGGTGGGTCGGGCGGGGCGGGGGACGGATCGGGCTAGTTGCGGTCCTGCGTGAGCGTGGCCCACAGCCCGTAGCCGTGCATGGCCTGGACGTCACGCTCCATCTCCTCGCGGCTGCCGCTGGAGACGACCGCGCGGCCCTTCTGATGGACGTCCAGCATCAGCTTGTGCGCCTTGTCCTTGGAGTAGCCGAAGTAGGCCTGGAAGACATAGGCCACATAGCTCATGAGATTGACCGGGTCGTTGTGGACCAGCGTCACCCAGGGGACGTCGGGCTCGGGGACGACAAGAGTCTCCTCGGCCGATTCGGGACGCGTGATCTCTGCGGGGGCGACGCTCACCCACCCCATGCTGCCACCCGGGAGGGGGCATCGCACAAACGACCCGAGATCTCGTCACTCTGACGAAATAGGGGTAGCATCCGGAACATGAACTCTGCGGACCTTGGGCGACGGGTCGGTGTGCCGTCGACCGCGCTCTTCACCGACCAGTACGAGCTCACGATGGTGCAGGCCGCGCTGAAGGCCGGCACGGCCGACCGGCGCTCGGTCTTCGAGGCGTTCACGCGCCGGCTTCCCGAGGGGCGGCGCTACGGCGTCGTCGCGGGCATCGGACGGGTGCTGGACGCGGTGGAGAACTTCCACTTCGACGACGAGATGCTCACCTTCCTGCGCGAACAGAACGTCGTGGACGGGCCCACGCTCGCCTGGCTGGCCGACTACCGCTTCAGCGGTGACATCTGGGGCTACCCCGAGGGCGAGGTGTACTTCCCCGGCTCGCCGATCCTGCGGGTCGAGGGCTCCTTCGCCGAGTGCGTGCTGCTGGAGACGGTGATCCTCTCGATCCTCAACCACGACTCGGCGATCGCCGCCGCGGCGTCGCGGATGTCCGCGGCGGCAGGCGGGCGTGGTCTGATCGAGATGGGTGCACGACGCACCCATGAACTCTCCGCGGTGGCGTCGGCGCGTGCCGCGTACATCGGCGGCTTCCACACCACCTCCGACCTCGCGGCGGGCTTCCGCTACAACATCCCCACCGTCGGGACCAGCGCCCACGCCTTCACACTGCTCCACGACACCGAGCGCGACGCGTTCCGGGCCCAGGTCGACTCGCTGGGCCGGGGCACGACGCTGCTGGTCGACACGTACGACGTCACCGAGGCGGTCCGTACGGCGGTCGAGGTCGCCGGGACCGAGCTGGGCGCGGTGCGGATCGACTCCGGCGATCTGCTGCTGGTCGCGCACCGGGTGCGGCAGCAGCTGGACGAGCTGGGCGCCACGGAGACGAAGATCGTGGTGACCTCGGACCTGGACGAGTACGCCATCGCCTCACTGGCCGCGGCGCCGGTCGACGCGTACGGGGTGGGCACGCAGCTGGTGACCGGCAGCGGGCAGCCCACCTGCTCGATGGTCTACAAGCTGGTCGCCCGTGCCGGGTCCGCCGATCCCGCGGAGCCGCTGCGTCCGGTCGCCAAGAAGTCGCTCGGCGCGAAGTCGTCGGTGGGCGGTCGCAAGTGGGCCGCGCGCCGGCTGGACGAGCACGGGGTGGCCGAGGCGGAGGTGGTCGGCACCGGTGCCGTGCCCCCGGAGCTGGCCGACCGGCAGCTGCTGGTCGAGCTGGTCAGGGAGGGCGAGGTGATCGCCCGGGAGCCGCTGGACGCGGCGCGCGAGCGGCACATCGCGGCGCGGGCGGGGCTGCCGATGTCGGCGTTGCAGCTGTCGCGCGGAGAGCCGGTGATCCCCACGGAGTACGTGTGACCGCGGGGCGCGGTGGCTAGCGGGCGGGTCCGCTCGCCACCGCGCCCCCGGCCACCGCAAGGTCCTCGTTCCGTCCCCTCCCTGTCCGGGGCCGGAGTCTCTAGGCTCGGACACATCCCCCCCAGCGGGTTCGGACCCATCCCACGCCAGGCCCGGCCCCACGCTCTACGACAGGCCCCGACACACCCCCCACGACAGGCCCGGCCCCACCCCTACGACCGCCGAAGTCCCCCACCGAAGGACACCAGCCATGCACCGCGCCTTGATCGTCGTCGACGTTCAGAACGACTTCTGCGAGGGCGGCAGCCTCGCCGTGGCGGGGGGCGCCGATGTCGCCGCCGCCATCACCGATCTGATCGGGGAGGCCCAGGCCGGGTACCACCACGTGGTGGCCACCCGTGACCACCACATCGACCCGGGCAACCACTTCTCCGCCCAGCCGGACTTCGAGCACTCCTGGCCGGCGCACTGCGTGGCCGGCACGGAGGGCGTGGGCTTCCACCCGAACTTCGCCCCCGCGGTCGCCTCGGGGGCGATCGACGCGGTGTTCGACAAGGGTGCCTACGCCGCGGCGTACAGCGGCTTCGAGGGCCTCGACGAGAACGGCGTGGGGCTGGCCGACTGGCTGCACGGCCACCGGATCACCGAGGTCGACGTCGTCGGCATCGCCACCGACCACTGTGTGCGGGCGACGGCGCTGGACGCGGTCCGGGCGGGCTTCACGACGCATGTGCTCCTCGACCTGACCGCGGGGGTCGCCGAGACGACCACGGAGCGGGCTCTGGAGGAGCTCCGCAGGGCAGGCGTGAAGCTGTCCGGCAAGCCGGTGGTGTAACCGGGCAGGCCCCGCGCCCCAGGCCGGGCAGGCCCCGCGCCCCAGGCCGGGCAGGCCCCGCGCCTCAGGCCGGGCGCCGCACGGGCACGGCGGGGCGGAGCAGGGCCCGGATCGGGTGCCAGAGCTCTTGCGCCCGCTGGGGTCTCGCCCGCCACAGCAGCCCGTCGGGGTGGTGCAGTACGGCGGTGATCTCGTCGGGGGTGGGCGGCTCGGCGTTGCCCCGGAGGTAGACCGCGCGCAGGCCCGCGTTGCGCAGCCTGGTCAGGGCGCGGGCCCGGTTGGCGGCGTGCACCAGGACCCGGACCGGGGCGCCGGGACCGGCTCCGTCGGTCGGGCTGGCCAGGGTGATCGCCACCACCACACTGCCGTTCGGCAACTTGCAGAATCCTCCGCCTGCCATGCTCCGCGCTCCCCCGTGAGACGTTGTGTCAATAAGTATCTGAACAAGACGCACCTAAACACGATCGGCCGCCGCCCGCTAGAGGGCGACGGCCGATCATGCTTTGACCTGCGGTTATACGGAACTACTTGTGCGAGGGACCGACCTTGACGGTGATCGTCGAGCCACTGCGGGGCTCCTTGACGATCGAGATCCGGGTGTTCGTGTCAGGGACCTGAACACTTCCGGTCGGGTTCTCCTTGTACCAGTAGGTGCCCTTGTGGTCGTCGAAGGCCGGGACACCGTGCTGCGACTTGATCCGGACCGGCACGTCCGCGTTGTGCAGCGTGAAGGCGTCGGTCGCGTACCAGCTGAAGGGAGCGTCGAACGGCTGGATCTTGTTGCGGATGATCGAGCCGTCGGCCCACTTCAGGGGCTTGGCGTGCGCGTCGACCGGCAGGATCAGGCCCTGGCCCGGGTGCTGCGAGACGTTGTTGTCCTTCTGGGACTTGTCCCAGAGCCAGACGAGCAGGCCGTTCTGGTACGGGAAGTGCTCGACCCAGTCCGGACGGGTCTTGGAGAAGCCGAAGTTGTACGGGCCGACCTTGAGGGTCTTGTCGTAGCTGACGTACTGGCGGTTCTCCGCGATGTAGTACTGCGCGTAGTCCTTGGTGAACGACTCGCCGACGCGGGAGAAGCCCTTGGCGGTCCAGCCGTTGTCGTCGCCCTCGGCGTTGTCCGAGAAGAGCACGGTGCCGTCGGCGGTGACCGAGATGGTGTCGGCCGCGAAGCCGATGCCGCCCGCGCCGCCGTCGGTGGTGTAGCGGAAGCGGATGTCGATCTTCTTGCCCGCGTAGGCGTCCAGCGGGAAGGAGAGCTTCTGGTACTTGCCGGAGACGTCGGTCAGGGCCGGCTTGTCACTGGCGTCGCGCGGGATCGCCTTGCCGTCGGCCGTGCCGTCGATCGCGGTCCAGCTGGTGCCGCCGTTGTCCGACACCTCGGTGTAGAGGAAGTCGTAGTCCTTCTCGATGTCCCACCAGCCGGACAGGTCCAGGGAGGCCTTGGACTTGCCGGTCAGGTCGACCGAGCGGGAGAGGGTGTTGTTCAGGTTGTCGCCCATGTCGCTCCACCACTGCTTGGAGCCCTCCGCCGGCTTGGTGACGGCGGTGGTGACGGGCTTCTCGGGCAGCGTGACGACGAGCGCCTGCTTGTTCTTGGTGTTGTACTCGGAGACGCCCAGCTTGTGGGTGGACTTCTTCGAGGCCTTGGCCTGGGCGTAGTCGAGCCAGCCCAGCTGGAGCTTGTCCCAGGCTGTCATGTCGCCGGGGAGGTCACCGATCGAGTTCTTGCCGGTGCCGAGCCAGGAACCGGCCGACATCAGGGACCAGAAACCGACCGAGTTCTCGGCGGTGTTGGTGGTGTCGTACAGGTCCGGCAGGCCCAGGTCGTGGCCGTACTCGTGGGCGAAGACACCCAGGCCGCCGTTCTCGGGCTGCGCGGTGTAGTCGCCGACCCAGATGCCGGTGTCACCGATCTCGGTGCCGCCGGCCTTGTTGTAGGCCGGACCGGTCGCGCCGGCGTTGGAGCCGTAGGCGTACCAGCGGTGCGCCCAGATGGCGTTCGTGCCCTCGGCGCCGCCACCCGCGGACTCGTCCTCACCGGCGTGGACGATCTGGAAGTGGTCGATGTAGCCGTCGGGCTCGTTGAAGTCGCCGTCGTTGTCGTAGTCGTTACGGTCCCACTGGTCGTACTGGGCGAGATCGGCCTTGATCTGCTCGGGCGTACGGCCCTTGGCCTTCTGGTCGGCGGCCCAGGCGTTCACGCCGTCCCGGATCATGTCCCAGGCGTTGGCGCAGTTGGTCGAACCGCAGTAGTTGGAGCCGTAGCGGGCCTCGTTGTACGGGACCTTGACCCAGTCGGAGACCTCGCCGTCGACCGAGTAGCGCCCGGAGGACGTCTTCTCGTAGTACGTCTTCAGCGAGTCCTTGCCGGCACCCGTACCGAAGTAGAGGTCCTGGAAGTGGGCCTGGTTGTAATCGGCCTGCCAGGCGGTGCTGTTGTCCTTCTTGGGGTCCGGCTTGGCTATCTTGTTGTGCAGCGGGCCGGGCGTGCCCCCGTACTTCGGGACGGCCGGCTTCGGGCCGTCGCCGTCCGGGTCGTACATGGTGGTGTTGTCGACCTTGTCGCCGAACTCCACCAGGACCGTGAAGATCTTGTCGGTCTTCTCGCGGCCGAGCTCGACGTACTTCTTGTCGTCGAGCTTGACGACCTGGGAGCCGCCCCGCTTCGTGATCTTCTTGTCGCCCGATATGACCTGCTCCAGGGCGGCCTGACGCTGTGCGTCCCGCTCCTCGGTGAACGGGCCCTTCAGGTCGTGCTCGTTGCCCTTGGCCGACCCCGGGTCACGGCGGTCGACGATGGTGTTCTTGGCTCCCGACGCCTTGTCATCGGCCTGGGCCGTGGCGAAGGCTGACGCCGTGGCGGCCGTCGCGGCCATGGCCACGACAACCGCGGCAGCGCGAAGCGCCCGTCTGTTCCTGGTCACTTGATGTAGTCCTCCCCGGCACTCGCCGCTGCGGCCAGGGTGAATGTGGGGCCGCGCGCGAATACGCGTCACAAGTGACGACATTCGACCGGAGTTACGCGAGAAAAGACAGATCTTGACTTGCACAGGCCAAGTGCACTATGCAGGAGAACGCTTCCGTTATCCGGACGTTCATCGAACGGGTGACCAGCGCGTAGGGGGCCACAGCCGGAGCGGAATATGCCTCCGTGCGCCCCCTGTGCACCGGCACCGGGGGTTAGGCCACGCTTACCGATGGCCCCTCTCGGGCATCCACCGTCGTAGAGTCGATTGACAGTGCGACCGTGTTGAGAGACTGCCCATCCGATGCCCCGAGGACGGATACCGCCATGCCGCGTCCCACCGCCGCACAGCTCTCCTACGGTTCGGTCACCGTCGTCTTCGCGACCCTCGCGATGCTGCTGCTCTCCCGTACGGGCTCGGGCCTCGGCATCGCCGCCATCGGAACCGCGGCGCTCGCGCTCGGTCTGCTGGTGGCCGTGACCGTACCCCAGCCGTCCCACGCGAAAACCACGAAGCGGGCCAAGGCCCGCTCCGCGATCCGGGTGAACCAGGACACGGTCTCCGCGGCCGTCGAGGCCGAGGGCCTAGCCCGCGACGACGCCCGGACCCTCGCACCCCGCGAGACCGCACGGCGCTCCGCGGCCCCCGCGGAGCGGCCCGTGAACCAGCACTCCGTACGACGCTGAACCGCCGGGCGGTCCCTGGCTAGTTGCTCTGGACGACCACGGTCTTCGCCGCCTTGTCCTGGAGGCCCTGCCGGTACGGCTTGTCCGTGAACATGAGCACGATGTTGATCAGCCACCACAGACACGGGCAGCACAACAGGGCCGGCAGCCACAGCACCACGGCCCGCAGGAACGACGCGCCGGTGTCCGGCACCCGCCCGTCGTTGAGCATGGCGACCCGCAGCTTCAGCAGCCGCTTGCCGAGGGTCCGGCCGTCCTTGTGCGTGAAGTACGTGTCGTACGCGACGTAGACGACCAGCCCGATCAGCGACCACACCAGCTGGTGCCCGCTGTACGTCTGGCTGAAGACATCGCTGACGCCGCTGCCGTTGCCGTTGTTGTCCGACATCTCGACCGCGCCGCCCCACGGGAGTGAGATCAGATAGAGCGGGATCGAGATGATCAGGAAGTCGATCAGCCGGGCCAGGATGCGCTTGCCCGGCTCCGCCAGCGGCGGCATGCCGGCCAGCGGGTCCGGGCCACCGTACGGTCCACCGCCGCCGTAGGGCCCCGGATCGTACGGCGGCGGCGGGGGCGGGGGAGCACTGTCGTACGGCGAACCCGAAGACGGCGGCGGCTCGTGCGGCTTCTTGCGGAACGGGTCGTCCTCGGGCGGCTGACCGGACGTCGGCTGATCATTGCTCATGGGGGCAGTGCACCCCGGCCCGGGGGTACCCGCAACGGCTCAGGTGCGTTCGGGGGAACGGGCGGCCCCGACGGCCCCTCACCCGATGGGCCGTCGGCCGGACGGGTGCGGTCAGCCCGCCACGAAGGTGTGTGCCGTCTTGTCGTGCCAGCACTGGCGCCACGGCCGGTCGATCAGGCACCAGAGCACGTTGACCACCCCGATCGCGAGAATGCCCAGCACGCCGTAGACCAGCCAGCGGCGCAGCGCGGCGCCGAAGGACGGGGCGCCGTGGGACTCGATGTCCCGCACTTCGAGCCCGCAGAGCTTCTTGCCGAGCGTGCGCCCCCACTTGGCCGTCGGCAGCGCCTCCAGCAGGACGCCGAGCACGAGGAACGCGCCGAGCACCCCGCCGAACAGACCGGCCGTGGTGGAGTCCACCAGCCAGACGGTGACCGTCTCGCCGGACAGCTTCGCCGCGTCGATCTTCCCGTCGATGTGGTCCAGTGCCCGCGAGACGAGCGGGAAGCCGATCGCGCCGACGAGCGCCATCAGCACGACGGTGTCGATCAGCCGGGCGGCGAACCGCTTGCCGAGCCCGGCCGGCCTGGCCGCCGCCTGGGCCTGTGCGAGCTGCTGGAAGGGGTCGTCGACCGGCGGCTTCCAGGGCACGACGGGCTGGTCCGGCTGGGCACCCTGCGCACCCTGAGCGCCGAAGTGCTGCTGGAGCTGCGGCGGATGTGGCTGCTGGGGCTGGAATTGCGGCTGGAGTTGAGGCCGGTGCTGCTGGGCCGGAAGCTGCGGCTGGGGCCGGGCCGCCTGGGCGGGCGGAGTGAACTGGGCGGACTGGGCGGGCGGACCGGCCTGCTGCGCCCAGGGGGCGGGGCTCTGCGCGGGGACCTGGCCCTGCACGGGGGGCTGGCTCCGCGCAGGGGGCTGGTTCTGCGCGGGAGGCTGGTTCTGCGCCGGGACCTGGCCCTGCGCGGGGGCCTGGTTCTGCGCCGGGGCCTGGTTCTGGGCCGGGGCAGCCGGAGCGGGGGTCTGCGGGTTCGTGCCGGGGGTGATCGCGCGGATCGCCATCGTGCCCTCCGCGGCCGCCGGTTCCGGTGCCCGTCGGGACCGGCGGCTGACCCGGATCGCCACCGTGTTCTCGGGAACCTGCACACCGGCGCCACGCGCGCCCGGCACCGCACCGGCCGCCGGGTCCGGCGCGGGGGAAGGGGCCACGGGGGAAGCAGGAGGAAGGGCGGCGGGCTGCCGCGGGTCCGAGGTGGCCCGGTCGGCGGGCGTACGGACCGCGGGGCCCCGGCCGTCCGGCACCTGGCCGCCCTGGGCCGAGTCCACCGGGACAGGACCCATCGGGGCGGGATTCACCGGGACGAGGCCGGCGGGAGCGCGGCGCGCCGGAAAGCGGTCGACGGGCGTACGCGGATCGTGGCCGGGCTCCGAACCGGCCCCGGACTCCGGCCCCGACGGCCGGAGCGGGCCGCTCTGTCCGCCCAGTTCGCCGGGCTGTCCGGTGCCGCCCCAGGAGACCCTTCGGTCGCGTTCCCCGCCGAAGCCGGTCTGCCGGGAGGCGTCGGCCTGCCAGGCGGTGGCCGGTTCGGGGCGGTTGCCCGCGTCCGGCTCCTCGTCCAGGAAGACCGGACCGGTCTCGTCGACCGCCGCCGGGGCCGGCGACTGCGGTTGCGGCTCGCCCGCCGGTGCGGCGGGCTCCGCTCCGGAAGGTGCCGCAGGCATCGACTCACCCTGCCGGGGAGCGGGGCGGCTCGTGCCGGGGACCCATGAAGCGCCGTTCCAGTACCGGACGTATCCGGGAATGGACGGGTCGGGGTAGTACCCCTCGCGGGGGCTTTCGTCACCGGGTGCCGGGGTTGGGGCGCTCATCACCGTGGTCCCGTATCTCGTCGAGGCCTGAATGCAACGGGTCCACATCTACCAGACGCCCGCGTACCCCTGGGCCACTCCCGGGGTTTGAGGCAGTTTCCCGTCGCCCGGAAATTTTTTCCGGAAGTCGCGTAATAGCCGGCGGGGAGGGCGCTCTCTCCCTGTGCGGACCGGTCATGGGACCGGCCCACAGGCACTGGAAGGACGCACTCATGCACACCGTCGTGGAACGCGAGCTGGAACTCAAGCTGGTCCTGTCGCCCGAGCGCAGCATCCCCGTACCCGCCCGTCTGACGTACCGCACGGCGGACCCGTACGCCGTGCACGTCGCCTTTCACATCGGCTCCGACTTCCCGGTCCACTGGACCTTCGCCCGCGATCTGCTGGTCGAGGGGGTGTTCCGGCCGTGCGGTCACGGGGACGTCCGGATCTGGCCGACCAAGGTCGAGCGGCGCAACGTCATCTTCGTCGCGCTGACCTCGCCCGACGGGGACGCGCTGCTGGAGGTGCCGTCCGCCGCGGTGGCCGCCTGGGTGGAGCGGACGCTGCGGGTGGTCCCGCCCGGCACCGAGGCCGAGCTGCTCGGGATCGACGAGGGTCTCGCCGAGCTGCTCGCGCCGCTGCCGGCCGACGACCTGTGGATGCGCGACCCGTGGCCGTCGGACGAGTCGCAGGACGGCGACGCGTGAGCGGGCGCGGCTCCGCCCGGCCGCCGTACCCGTCATGCCCGTCGTACCCGCCGCCGTCAGAACACCTTCCCGGGGTTGAGGAGCCCCAGCGGGTCGAAGGCCTGCTTGATGCCCCGGTGCAGCTCGACGCTCACCTCGCCGAGTTCGCGCGCGAGCCACTCCTTCTTCAGGACGCCGACGCCGTGCTCTCCGGTGATCGTGCCGCCGAGCTCCAGGCCGAGCGCCATGATCTCGTCGAACGATTCCCGGGCCCGCCGGGACTCGTCGGCGTCGGTGTGGTCGAAGCAGACGACGGGGTGGGTGTTGCCGTCGCCCGCGTGCGCGCAGACACCGATGGTGAGGCCGTACTTCTCGGCGACGGCCGCGGTGCCCTCCAGCATGGCGCCGAGCTTCGAGCGGGGTACGCAGACGTCGTCGATCATCGTGGCCGACTTGACGGTCTCCAGCGCGGTGAGCGACATCCGCCGGGCCTGGAGCAGCATTTCGGACTCGGCGGCGTCCTCCGCGGGGACCACCTCGGTGGCGCCCGCCGCGGTGCACAGCTCGGCGACGGCGGCCAGATCGGCCGACGGGTCCGGGGTGTCGAAGGCGGCGAGCAGGAGCGCCTCGGTGGTGTCGGGGAGGCCCATGCCGGCCATCCGGTTGACGGCCTGGACCGTTGTACGGTCCATCAGTTCGAGGAGTGACGGAGTGTGACCACGCTCCATGATCCGGCAGATCGCGTCGCAGGCGGTCGCCGCGCTCGGGAACTCCGCGGCCAGCACCAGCTGCCGCGGCGGCCGCGGTTTCAGCGCGAGCACGGCCTTGACGACGATGCCGAGGCTGCCCTCCGAGCCGACGAAGAGCCGGGTGAGGTCGTATCCGGCGACGCCCTTGGCGGTGCGGCGGCCGGTGGTGAGCAGGCGCCCGTCGGCGAGGACGACCTCCAGGCCGAGCACGTACTCCGCGGTGACCCCGTACTTCACGCAGCACAGACCACCGGACGCGGTGCCGATGTTGCCGCCGATGGTGCACATCTCCCAGCTGGAGGGGTCCGGCGGGTAGTACAGGCCGTGTTCGTCGACCGCCCGGGACAGCACCGCGTTGATGACGCCCGGCTCGACGACGGCGATCCGGTCGACCGGGCTGATCTCCAGGATCCGGTCCATCTTCACCAGGGACAGCACGATGCAGCCGTCGGAGGCGTTGGCCGCGCCCGACAGGCCGGTACGGGCCCCCTGCGGGACCACCGGGACGCGCAGCGCCGTGGCGGTGCGCATGACGTGCTGGACCTGCTCGACCGTGCGCGGGAGCACGACGACCGCGGGGGTGCCCGCGTCGCAGAAGCTCGCCATGTCGTGGGCGTACGAGGCGGTGACGTCGGGATCCGTGATGAGGGCCTCGGGAGGCAGCCCCGCACGCAGGTGTTCGAGAAGACCGTTCATGATCCCAGCGTGGCACCCGGGCCCATTGGTGTGAACCCGTCTGCGGCGGCCTACGCGCAACGTGGTGTGCTCTTATTACTGACGCAGAGTGATCGGCATGGATGTCATGCCGCACCAGCCTCCGCAGTCCCCCGGTCCGAGCCGCCGCCGTCCTCTTGAGGTTTCCGACTTCTCCGGTGCCTCCGCACTCTCCTCGTTCTCCGACCCGGCGCCGCCGGCCGAGCTCCCGCCCCTCTCACTGCGTACGACCCTGCGCAGGGCGGCCCTGGGCGTGGTGGCGGGCGCGGTGCTGGTGACGGGTGCGGTGGTGGCCGTTCCGGAGGACGGGAAGAAGGCCGCGCCACCGCCCGTGCCCGGCCCGGTCTCGCGTGCGCTGGCGGCGACGGCCTCGGGCGCCCCGGCCGCGCTCTCCGATCTGACGGCGCTGATCGGGGACCGGCAGCAGTGGGTGGGCACGCATCCGTCCGACGCGCGGTCCTGGGCGGTGCTCGGTACGGCCTACGTGGAGTGGGGGCGGCGCTCGGCCGATGCGGCGTACTACGGGCGGGCCGAGCAGGCGCTGAAGCGCTCGCTGGACGTCCAGCCGGGTGAGAGCGGGAACACGGCGGCCTGGGTGGGGCTCGCGGTGCTCGCCGATGCCCGGCACGACTTCGGCACGGCGAAGAAGTGGGGCGAGGCGGTCCGGGCGCGTCGGCCGGAGGAGTGGGCCGTGTATCCGGCGCTGATCGACGCGTACAGCGGTCTCGGGGAAAGCGGGGCGGTGCGCACGGCGGTGGAGAGGTTCACGGCGCTGCGCGCGGGGGTCCCGGCGCTCCTGCAGACGGCGAGGATGCATCGGGACCGGGGCCGGCACCAGGAGGCGCTGGCCGCAGCGCGGGACGCGGCGGGCCGGGCGACCACTCCCGCGCAGAAGGCCGAGTGCCTGTCCCTGCTGGGCGAACTGGCCTGGGAGCGGGGCGATCCCGCGGAAGCGGTCAGGCAGTACGGCGCGGCGCTGGGCGCCGACCACGACCACCGTCCGTCGCTGGCGGGCCGGGCCAGGGCGCTGGTGGCGCTCGGCCGTACGGACGAGGCGCAGCGCGACTACCGGGCGGCGCTGGCGCGGCTCCCCCGGCCCGAATACATGCTGGAACTGGGCGAGTTGTACGAGTCGCTGGGCCGGGAATCGGATGCCGCCGAGCAGTACGCGCGGCTGCGCGGGGTACTCGCCCATGACGACGGCCAGGGGGTGGACAACACCCTTCTGCGTGGCCGTTTCGAGGCCGATCACGGGGATCCGGCGGCGGCGGTCGAGGTGCTGGACGCCGCGTGGGGGCGCGCGCACCGCAGCGCGGCGGTGGCGGACGCGCTGGGCTGGGCCCTGCACCGCTCCGGCGACCCGTCCGCCGCGCTGGAGTACGCGGCCCGCGCGGTCGACACGGGTGGATACAACGCCTCGTACGCGTATCACCTGGGCGTGATCCAGAAGGCGTTGGGGGAGTACGGTCCGGCGCGCCGGAATCTGACGGAGGCCCTGCGCGCCAACCCTCGGTTCTCGCCCCTGGCCGGTCCGGCCGCCCAGGAGGCCCTGGACATCCTGACCACTCCCCCGGAGGACGACCCGCAGGACGCGCGGCCCGCGCCGGATCCGGAGCCACCGGCTCCTCGGCAGCCGCAGCAGGCCGCCCTGGCCGCACCGGCGGCCGCGTCCCACGCGCCGCGGCAAACGGAGCCACAGCAGTCGCAGCAGCAACGGTCGAAGAGCCCCGGACCGCAGCAGCCCGCCGCAACGCCGCAGGCCCCGGGCAGCCGCTGAGCTGCCCGGGGCCCGGGGCACACCGGCCCGAGGGGGTCAGAGGTTGCCGCGCTTCTCCTGCTCGCGCTCGATCGCCTCGAACAGGGCCTTGAAGTTGCCCTTGCCGAAGCCCATCGAGCCATGGCGCTCGATCATCTCGAAGAAGACGGTCGGGCGGTCCTGGACCGGCTTGGTGAAGATCTGGAGCAGGTAGCCGTCCTCGTCGCGGTCGACGAGGATCTTCAGCTCGCGCAGGATCTCCACCGGCACCCGGGTCTCGCCCGCCCACTCGCCGAGGGTGTCGTAGTACGAGTCGGGGGTGTCCAGGAACTGGACGCCCGCCGCCCGCATCGCCCGTACCGAGGCGACGATGTCGTTGGTGGCCAGCGCGATGTGCTGGACGCCCGCGCCGCCGTAGAACTCCAGGTACTCGTCGATCTGGGACTTCTTCTTGGCGATCGCCGGTTCGTTGATCGGGAACTTGACCTTGAGGGTGCCGTCGGCGACGACCTTCGACATGAGCGCGGAGTACTCGGTGGCGATGTCGTCGCCCACGAACTCCTTCATGTTGGTGAAGCCCATGACCTTGTTGTAGAAGCCGACCCACTCGTTCATCCGGCCGAGTTCCACATTGCCGACGCAGTGGTCGACGGCCTGGAAGGTGCGCTTGGCCGGGGGCTCGACGATCGGGGCGGCCGTGGCGTAGCCGGGGAGGTAGGGGCCGTCGTAGCCGGAGCGCTCGACGAGGGTGTGCCGGGTCTTGCCGTACGTGGCGATCGCGGCGAGCACGACGGTGCCGTGCTCGTCCTTGACCTCGTGCGGCTCGTCGAGGCCGAGGGCGCCGTGCTCGACCGCGTAGGCGTAGGCCGCGCGGGCGTCCGGGACCTCGATGGCCAGGTCGACTACGCCGTCGCCGTGCTCGGCCACATGGGCGGCGAGGAAGCGGCCGTGGTCGGTGGCGGCCTTGATGACGGAGGTGAAGACGAAGCGGGCCGATCCGTTGGTCAGTACGTAACTCGCCGTCTCGCGGCTGCCGTTCTCCGGTCCGGAGTAGGCGACCAGCTTCATGCCGAAGGCCGTCGAATAGTAGTGCGCGGCCTGCTTGGCGTTGCCGACGGCGAAGACGACCGCGTCCATTCCCTTGACCGGGAAGGGGTCGGCCTGCCGGGCTGTTTCGGGGGTGGTGTGCAGAGTCTCAGTCATGTGCGAAGGCTCTCGCCGCTTCGCAAGGTGCGCAATAGTTTGCGAATCTGCTGGGCAATCTGTACAGCGGATGGGGATGATGGGCGGGCTATCTGTACATGATGACCATCACGTCGACCCTTCGGAGAAGACCATGGCGATCGATCGGCTGGACGGCCGGCTCATCGTGCTGCTGGCCCGCGAACCCCGCATCGGCGTCCTGGAAGCATCGCGCAGACTCGGCGTGGCCCGCGGGACGGTGCAGGCGCGACTCGACCGGCTTCAGTCGAATGGAGTCATCCGCGGATTCGGCCCGGCGGTCGATCCGGCGGCGCTCGGATATCCCGTGACCGCGTTCGCCACGCTGGAGATCAAACAGGGCCAAGGGGCCGATGTGCGGGCCCACTTGGCGGGCGTACCGGAAGTGCTGGAGCTGCACACCACCACCGGGCACGGCGACATGCTCTGCCGTCTCGTCGCGCGTTCCAACGCCGATCTCCAGCGGGTGATCGACCGGGTTGTCGGTTTTGATGGCATCGTCCGGGCCTCCACGGCCATCGTCATGGAGAACCCGGTCCCGCTGCGGATCATCCCGCTCGTCGAGCAGGCCGCGGAGGACCACGACTGAGCCGAGGAGTGACGCGTGAGCTTCTGGGAGTACCTGGGCAACCGGCACCAACAGCTGCTCACCGACGCGTACCAGCACGTCAGCGCCGTGTTCCAGTGCATGGTCATCGCCACCGTGCTGGGCATCCTGATCGGGGTCGTCACCTATCGCAGCGGCTGGGCGGGGTCACTGGCCATCACCTCGACGGCGACGATCCTCACCATCCCCTCTCTCGCCGCGATCGGTCTGCTCATCCCGCTCGTCGGCCTCGGTGTGGCGCCCACGGTGATCACCCTGACGCTGTACGGGCTGCTGCCCATCGTCCGCAACGCCATCGTGGGGCTGCGCGGCGTCGATCCGGCGCTGGTCGACGCGGCGAAGGGCATCGGGATGTCGCGGCCGGCCCGGCTGTGCCGGGTGGAACTGCCGCTCGCCTGGCCGCCGATCCTCACCGGCATCCGGGTCTCCACACAGATGCTGATGGGCATCGCCGCCATCGCCGCGTACGCCTCGGGCCCCGGCCTGGGCAACGAGATCTTCCGCGGCATCGCCTCGCTGGGCAGTGCCAACGCGCTCAATCAGGTCCTCGCGGGCACGCTCGGCATCGTCGTCCTCGCGCTGCTCTTCGACGCCGCGTACGTACTGCTCGGGCGGCTCACCATTCCCAGGGGGATCCGTGTCTGAGACCGCAAGGGGGATCCGTGTCTGAGATTCCGAGGGGGATCCGTGTCTGAGACCGCCACCGGGAGCACGGCCGCCGAGGGCGCCGGCACGCAGCGGACCACGTCCGGCGCCACCATCCAGCTGGAGGACCTGACCAAGCACTACCCGGGCAATCCGAACCCGGCGGTGGACAGCGTCTCGATGGACATCAAGGCGGGCGAGACGGTGATCTTCGTCGGCCCGTCCGGCTGCGGGAAGTCCACCACCCTGAAGATGATCAACCGGCTGATCGAGCCGTCGTCCGGGCGGATCAGGATCGGCGACGAGGACGTCACCGACATCGACGCGGTGAAGCTGCGCCGCAAGATCGGGTACGCGATCCAGTCGTCCGGGCTCTTCCCGCACATGACGGTAGCCGAGAACATCGCACTCGTACCGAAGATGGTCGGCTGGTCGAAGTCGAAGGTGAAGGACCGGGTCGAGGAGATGCTCGATCTGGTGGGGCTCGACCCGAGGGAGTTCCACGGGCGCTATCCCCGCGCGCTCTCCGGCGGTCAGCAGCAACGGGTGGGCGTGGCGCGGGCGCTGGCGGCCGATCCGCCGGTGCTGCTGATGGACGAGCCCTTCGGAGCGGTCGACCCGATCACCCGCGACCACCTCCAGGACGAGCTGATCCGTCTCCAGCACGAACTGCACAAGACGATCGTCTTCGTCACCCACGACTTCGACGAGGCGATCAAGCTGGGTGACCGGATCGCCGTGCTGCGGGAGCGTTCGCACATCGCGCAGTTCGACACCCCGGAGGCGATCCTCACCAATCCGACGGACGACTTCGTCTCGGGCTTCGTCGGGGCCGGTGCGGCGCTGAAGCGGCTCAACCTGACCCGGGTTCGGGATGTGGAGATGGCCGCGTTCCCGACGGTGACGGTCGACGACCCGCTCCAGTCGATCTTCAACAAGCTGCGCAGCGGGCCGCACAACGAACTGCTCATGCTGGACCGCAGGAACCGCCCGTACAAATGGCTGCGGCGCGGCGACCTGATGCGGGCCCGGGGTTCGCTGGCGCGGGCCGGGCAGCTGGTCCACGACACGGTGACGCGGGACGCGACGCTGCACGACGCGCTGGAGGCGGTGCTGACCGACAGCGGCGGGCGGGTCGCGGTGACCGGGCGGCGCGGCGAGTTCATCGGGGTCGTCGACATGCAGACCCTGATGAACTCCGTCCATGAACTGCTGGAGGCCGACCGGCTGGCCGCCATCGAGCACCAGCACGACCTGGAGGAGCTGCGCAGCCACCAGACCGAGGCGGAGCTGGAGGGCGGTGCGGGCGCATGACTCCCCATTCGCCGCTGAACCCCGAATCCTCCCGCCGGACGCGCTCCGCTCCTCCCGTGCCCTCCTCCGACAAGGACCGCCCGCCCGGCGAACACGACGTCAAGGGCCATGCCTTCCGGGACGAGGAGGAGGAGCCCGCGCCGCCGCCGGCCGGTCCGCCGCGCCGGTTCACCTGGCGCAAGCTGGTGGTGATGCCGGTCGTGCTCGCGCTCGTGCTGGTCATCACCTATCTGTGGATCACCAATGTCCACCTCGACTCGATCGCGCGGAACTCGCTCACCGGCGGCAATGTGCGGCTGCGCTGGTGGCAGCATGTGCGGCTGACCGCGATCTCGACGTTCTGGGTGCTGATCATCGCCATTCCGCTGGGCATCGCGCTGACCCGGCGCGGGCTGAGCAAGGGGGCCCCGGTGGTCACGGCGGTCGCCAACATCGGGCAGGCGACCCCGGCGATCGGCCTGCTGGCGCTGCTGGTGATCTGGCTGGGCATCGGGCCCTCGACGGCGATCATCGGCATGGTGATCTACGCGGTGCTGCCGGTCTTCTCCAACACGGTGGCCGGCCTCAAGGCGATCGAACCGAATCTGGTCGAGGCCTCGCGGGGCATCGGCATGTCGGCGACGGGGACGCTCACCAAGGTCGAACTGCCGCTCGCCGTACCGCTGATCCTGGCCGGTGTGCGCACGGCGCTGGTGCTCAATGTCGGCACGGCGACCCTGGCCACCTTCGTCGGTGGCGGCGGCCTCGGCGACCTGATCACCTCGGGCATCCAGACCCAGCGGATGCCGGTACTGGTGCTCGGTTCCGTACTGACGGTGGTGCTGGCGCTGCTGGTGGACTGGCTGGCCTCCCTGGTCGAGGTGGCGCTGACACCGCGCGGACTGGAGGTGGGGTGATGGGTCCGCGGAAGGTGCGCGCCGCCCTGGCGGGGGCGGTGCTGCTGGTGCTGGCGCTCTCCGGGTGCGGGCTGAAGAGCGGCTCGCCGATGGTGGACGACGTGGAGCCGGGCTCGGTCGGCCGGGGGAAGCCGCTGCACGGCGCCTCGCTGACCGTCACCTCGAAGAACTTCAGCGAGAACATCATCCTGGGCCAGATGATCGGCCTGGTCTTCAAGGCCGCCGGTGCGGAGGTCCTGGACCGGACGAACCTGCCCGGCTCGATCAGCGCCCGCGAGGCGATCGTCAAGGGCGACGCGGACGCGATGTACGAGTACACGGGCACCGGCTGGATCACCTATCTGGGCCACGCGAAGCCGATCCCCGACCCGATCGAGCAGTGGAAGGCGGTCCGCGACCAGGACCGCGCGACGGGGGTGACCTGGCTGACGCCGTCCACGCTCAACAACACCTACGCGCTCGCCATCAGCCGGAAGAACAACGCGAAGTACCACCTGAAGACGCTCTCCGACGTAGCGGCGCTGGCGAAGAAGGACCCGTCGGCGGTGACGATCTGCGTGGAGAACGAATTCGCCTCCCGCGACGACGGACTGCCGGGCATGGAGAAGGCCTACGGGATGTCGCTGCCGGCCTCCAGCATCAAGAAGATGGACGCCGGGATCATCTACACCCAGGTCTCGAAGTCCGGCTCCTGTCTGCTGGGCGAGGTGTTCACCACGGACGGCCGGATCAAGGCGATGAACCTCGACGTGCTCGTGGACAACAAGCACTTCTTCCCCAACTACAACGCGGCGCCGGTCATCCACACCAAGACCTTCGAGAAGTACCCGCGGATCGCCGCGCTGCTCGACCCGGTCAGCAAGAAGCTGACCACCGAGGTCGCCCAGGTGCTCAACGCCAAGGTGGACGTGGACGGGCAGGACCCGCACGAGGTGGCGAAGGACTGGCTGATCCAGGAGGGGTTCATCAAGCAGGGCTGAGCCGGGGGCCTCCGTCGCCTCCTCCTCTTCCCCCTGAGCCGCGCCCCTCCGACGCCGCCCTCCCCCGCGCCGCCCGCTCACAAGCAAAGATTCCGTTGCAAAGAATCTGATGCAAAGAACATGTTGCAAAGAGAACTTTGCAACTCTACGGTTATCCCATGCCCGCACCAGAGGACGGCGCCCAGCACCCCGCCGAAACCGAGAACATCCACAAGGTCGATGCCCGCACCCTGCGCGGGCTGGCCCACCCCCTGCGGCTGCGCCTGCTGGCCGCACTGAGGGAGTACGGCCCCGCCACCGCCTCCGGCCTCGCCGACCGGCTCGGCGAGTCCAGCGGCGCCACCAGCTACCACCTCAGACAGCTGGCGACATACGGATTCGTCGAGGACGACCCGGAGCGCGGCAAGGGCCGCGAGCGCTGGTGGCGGGCCGCACACCGCGGCACCATCTTCGACAGCGGCAGATTCCTGAGCCACCCGGACCCCGAGGTGCGCGGCGCGGTGGACGTCGTACTCCATGAGATGGCCACCGCACACGCCAGGGAGCTGAACACCTGGATCGGCACCATGCGGGAATGGCCCGAGAACTGGCGCGAGGGCTGGGACATCAGCGACTTCCAGGTACGCCTCACCCCCGATCTCTCCGAGGAGCTGATCCGGAAGATCCACGACCTCATCGAGAGCTACCAGGGCCGGGTCCCGGAAGGCACCGAGGGATCGGCCACCGTCCGCAGCCATGTGCACTTCTTCCCGCGCCCCCCGGAGTAACCAGCCCTCGACTCGTCGACCCCGCGCAACGAGCCCCTCCCGACCGGAAGGACACCGCCATGCACTCCGACACCCATCTGCTGCTCCACCGCCTGCGTTCCGCCGAACTACGCGGACACACAGCGGAGTTCGGTCTCACCCCGACCGCCTCCCGCACCGGCCTGCGCACCCGGCTCGGCTGGGCCCTGGTCGACCTGGGGCTGCGCATCCTGCCCCGCCGCAGCCCCTTCGCGGCCGGTACGGCGTGACCGGTCGGGGGGACCGGAGCCGTATCCCGCTCATCGCCGTACTGTCCGCCAACTCCATATCCACGGCCGGCACTTCACTCACCCTGATCGGGGTGCCGTGGTTCGTCCTGGAGACCACGGGAAGTGCCGGCCGGGCCGGGGTCGTCGCGTTCTGCGCGACCCTGCCGATCGTCGTCTCCGCCCTGATCGGCGGTCCCGTCATCGACCGGATCGGACGGCGCCGGGTCTCCGTCGCCTCCGACCTGGTGTGCGGCCTCTCCGTAGCCGCCATTCCGCTGCTGCACTACGCGGACGCGCTCGCCTTCTGGATGCTGTGCGTACTGATGGCGGTCGGCGGACTCCTGCACACCCCCGGCAACACCGCGCGCTACGTCCTCGTCCCGGATCTCGCCGAGCACGCCGGCACCACCCTCGCCCGCGCTGCCAGCCTCTTCGACGCCGTCTCGCGCGGCGCCCGGATGGTCGGGGCCGCGCTGGCCGGCGTACTGATCGCGCTCGTCGGCGCCGAGAGCGTACTGCTGCTGGACGCGGTGACGTTCCTGACGTCCGCGCTGCTGATCGCGGCGGGCGTACGGGGGGTGCGTGCGGCCGAACCCCACAAGGCCGCGGCGCCCGTCTCGCTGCGCGCGTACCGCGCCGAACTGCGCGAGGGCTTCGCCTACTTGCTGGGCAACCGGCTGCTGCTGGCGGTCGTGGTGATGGTCCTGTTCATGAACGGCACCGACCAGGGCTGGAACGCCGTCCTGCTGCCGGTACACGCCGCCGCCGAACTGGGCGGGGCCAAGGACATCGGGCTGCTCACCGCGCTGTTCGGCGCGGGCGGGCTGACCGGGGCGCTGCTGTACGGGGCGGTCGGGCACCGTTTCTCGCGGCGGGCCGTGTTCACGGTGTGCGTGGTGCTGTGCGGTGCGCCCAGGTACGTGGTCGCGGCGCTGACCGGGACGACGCTGCCGCTCGCCGTGACCATGGCGCTGAGCGGTCTCGCGGGCGGGGTGCTGAACCCGATCCTGACGACGGTGATCTACGGAACGGTCCCCGACGAGCTGCGCAGCCGGGTCTCCGGGGTCCTCACGGCGGGCGGCGAACTGGCCATGCCGGTGGGTGGTCTCGCGGCCGGTCTGCTGGTGGAGAGCGCGGGCGTGCGGGGGGCGCTGCTGGCGATGGGCGGGGTGTACCTGCTGGCGACGCTGAGCCCGCTGGTGTTCCCTGCGTGGCGCACGATGGACGGGGCGGTGGAGGTGACCAGGACGGCGGCGGCGACCGAGGCAAGCCGTACGGCCGTGCCGTCGCCGGCCGGCGAGGTCAGCAGCTCGGGACCTTGTGCCCCTGCTCCAGTGCCCGGAGCGAGGACACCGCGTCCTTCAGGGTCGTGACCGGGATCAGCCGCAGCCCCTTGGGGAGCTCGGCGCCCGCCTCCCGGCACTCCGCCTTCGGTACGAGGAAGACGGTCGCCCCGTCACGGCGTGCGGCCTGGGTCTTCAGCGAGACCCCGCCGACCGCGCCGACCGCGCCGTTCGCCTCGATGGTGCCGGTGCCCGCGACGGTGCGGCCGCCGGTGAGATCGCCGCCGGAGCCGTCGCCGTCGAGCTTGTCGACGATGCCGAGCGCGAAGAACAGTCCGGCGCTCGGGCCGCCCACGTCGGCGAGATGCAGGGTCACATCGACCGAACCGGGCTTCTTGCCGAGGTAGTTCAGGGCGGCGTCGACCGCGGAGTCCTGCGACTTCACCATGTCGTCGAGGTTGTGCTTCTCGATCTCCTTCTCGGAGCCGCCGGTCGGGTAGACGGAGTTCCGGGGAAGGACCGCCCGGTCCGTACGGAACCAGCCGTCGATCACATCGCCGACGCCGACATCGGCGGTCGGCCCGGTCGCCACGATCGTCGTCATCCGCAGCTCGCCCTTGGTGGGGCGGGTCGGCGTGCCCTTGATGCTGATCACGGGCGTGCCGTGATCGTCCCCGAGCACATTCGCGGTCGTGCCGGGCTGCGCCAGGGTGAACGGCAGCGGCGCGAAGGCGGCCACACCGAACAGGGCGAGGACGGGCAGGGCGCACAGGGCGAGGGCACGGGGACGCGAGAGACGAGTGAGCACCCGCCCAATCTAACCGGCCCCCACCGCACCCCGGGGCCGCACCCGGCGCGCCGACAGGCCATGGGCCCGCCGAGCCCGCGCCACCGGAGCGCGGGCCGGGCGCGCTACCGGAGCGCGTCCGCGACCTCGCGGGCCGCGTCCACCACCCGGGGGCCGACGCGCTCGGGTACGGAGTCCGCGAGCATCACCACACCCACGCTGCCCTCGACCCCGGTCACCCCCACCAGCGCCGCCGCGGCCCCGCTCGCCCCGGCCTCCAGCTCGCCGTGGGTGAGGGTGAAGGCGGTCTCGCCGACCGGCTTCCGGCGGGCGGCGAGGATCGCGCGCCCGGCGGCGCCCCGGTCCAGCGGATGGCGGAAACCCGCCCGGTAGGCGACGTGGTAATCCGTCCAGGTCGGCTCGACGACCGCGACGGCCAGCGCGTCGCTGCCGTCGACCAGCGTGAGGTGGGCGGTGGCCCCGATGTCCTCGGCGAGCGACCGCAGCGCGGGCAGCGCGGC
Organism: Streptomyces sp. DvalAA-43; assembly: GCF_900091725.1. Lineage (GTDB taxonomy): Bacteria > Actinomycetota > Actinomycetes > Streptomycetales > Streptomycetaceae > Streptomyces > Streptomyces pulveraceus. Next base: position 89,831 of record NZ_FMBW01000033.1, read on the forward strand.
TTCCCGTACGAGCGGATGCACCTGGCGGCCCAGGCGCAGCACGCCCAGGCCGACCCTGGCCCGGCCGCCCAAGTCACGGCGGACCAGGGCGTGTTGCTCCAGGGTGGCGAGCAGGCGGTAGACCACGGTGCGGTTGACCCCGAGTTTGTTGGACAACTCGGTGACGGTCAGGCCGTGGTCGGTGTCGGCAAGCAGTTTGAGGACCCTCAGGCCCCGGTCGAGCGTCTGGGAGGTTTCCGCGGTCACGACGCCCTCTCCTCTTTGATGAGCGGCAGCGGCTGGTTCCCACGGAATGTGCGCCGCCGGTCCCAGCGGCGACGCACGGAGAGGCCGCCGGCCTAACCAGGCACCGGCTGCGCCCCGGGGCGGCTCTGCCACGGGGCGTTCATTTTTTTGGACAGTAGCGAGCGAGTCCGCTCAGCGGAAGGCCTCGTCCAGAATCCGGGCGTTGTCCGGGGCAAGGTTGTCTTGAAGAAGCATAAGTGCCGGTCAGCGCGGCGTCGGCCGAAGCCTGGAGGTCTACGCGCGTCCAGGTCGGCCGACGCCTTCACGGCGCTCGACGCACCGGAAGTGAACTTCCGTTAACTCACGGTGAAGGACTGCTGCACAATTTTTCCGTTCACGAGCACCTCGCAGGCGCGGATCGACCTCGTCGCCGGGTCGCGGACGGTGAATTCGAGGGCGAAGGTGCCGTCGAGTCCGATGACCCGGGTGACATACGGATCGGCGGTCTGCTTCCCGTCGGCGGTGCGGCCGGTCACCGAGACCGTGGCGACGGGGGCGAATCCGCGCCCGGTCACCTGGACCGCCGTGCCGACGGGCCCCTCGGGCGGCGAGAGCGCGAAGGACGGTCCGGCGGGAACGGTGCCGTCCTGGACGGTGAACGCCGCCGTCTCGGTACGCGGGTTGACGAGGACCTCCCGGACCCGGATGGCGACGGTGTCGGCGGCGTTCACCTTGAAGGTCTGCGAGAACGCCCCGTCGAGCCCCACCACCTTGGTCTTCACCGCATCGGACGTCTGCGAGCCGTCGGCCCGCAGCCCGACGATGGACACGGTCGCGACCTTCGCGAAGCCCTGGCCGACGACGGTGACGGCGGTGCCCTTCGGGCCGGACGACGGGGAGAGCACGATGAAGGACGGGGCGACGGTCAGCTGGGTGAGGGCCTGCGCTCCCCCGGCCGTGACCTGGAGCGCGTACTCGGCACGCGGAGTGGACCCGGCGACGGTGACCGTGCCGGCGAGCGTCCCGTCGGCGCCGATCCGGAGGGTGGAGCCGCTGATCCGGGAGCTGTCGCAGGAGCCGCCGTCGGCTCCGCAGAGCGTGGCGGTGGGCGTGGTACCGGTCGGCCAGTCGCCGCCGGAGAGGGCGATCGTCCCGCCCGGCTTGACCTTCGCCGCGCCCGCGGAGAGCGTCGCGGAGGCTTCGGTCACGGTGAACGGTGTGGTCAGCACGGTGGCCGGATCGTTGCCCTCGTCGACCTGGATCGAGGCGATGGCCGGGTCGGAGACGGTGAACTCGGCGCTGAACGTGCCGTCGGGGGTGCTCTTCACATAGACGGCGGTGTCGTCGAGCGTGGCCCCGCTCGCGTCCAGGGCGACGATGTTGATCCACTGGTCCTGGTAGTAGTTGCTGCCGGTGACCTCGATGACGCTGCCGAGCGGGGCACCGGCACGGGAGAGCGCGATGGCGCGCGGCCCGGCGGGGACGAACGCCTTGACGGTCAGGGGCGCGGTCGCCTCCTTCGTACCGTCGCCGACCTTCACCAGGTACGAGCCGTCGGGCACGGCGCCCGCGGCGGCGAGCACCGCGCTGCCGGTCAGCTCTCCCGAGCCGCTGATCGCGAGCGTGCCGGAGACGAACTTGCCGGGGTCGCAGCCGCCGCCGTCCGCCGCGCACAGCGACGGTACGGGAGTGGCGCCCGCGGTCCAGAGGCTGCCGGACAGGGCGACGGAGGTGGACGGCCGGACGGCGGTGGCGGGCGCGTTCAGGGTGGCCGGGTGGCCCGCGGTGCCCTCGGCGGTCACCGTGCCGATGGACCCGCCGCCGCTCACCACGTCGCACGGGGTCTCGTAGGTGGAGCCGAGCACCTTCGTACGCGTCAGATTGCGCACCGGGGTGAAGGAGATCGGGCCGCTCGCGTTGGCGGGGATGATGAAGTCCCCTTCGTACGGCGGGATTTCGATGGGTTTGCCGGACGGGATGTTCAGGTTGATCTGGGGGCCGGTGACGGTGACCGTGCCGGTGGCGCCGCCGGACATCGCGAAGTCGATGCTGGGCGTGGTGGGTACGTCGCTCAGGCTGAGGCCACTGGTGGCGGGGGACGGGCCGAGGCTGACCTTGGCGTGCACCTTGCCACCCGGGTCGACGATCCCCGGCGAGAGCTCGACGCTCATCTGCTGCGGCCCGGTCGCCTCCCCCTGTCCGGCGGGCAGGGAACAGTGGACGGTCGGGGTGACGGTGGCGGCCCCGGCGGCGGGCGCGAGGGCGACGGTGCCACCGGTCCAGACGAGCACCGCCCCGGCGGTGAGGGCCACGGCACGGCGGAACACCGCACCCGGTCTCTCGGTTCTTCTCGGTTGTCGGACGGACATGCGGCTCCTCCATGGGTGTCGCCCGCGGCTGCGGCACGGCCGCGGGAATTCTGCGCGATCCGGAACGGCGACGCCCGCCCGCTCCGTGCGATACGGAGCGGGCGGGCGCCTCCGGTACTTTCGTTGCCTCCGGTGCTTTCGATTCCGTGCTCGGAGAGACGTGCTGGTACGCGCTCAGAGAAGCGTGAGCGTGAGCGTGGCGCTGTAATCCCCGGGCCGGGTGGTTCCGGGAACCGTGAGGGTGAGATCGGCGTCGGCGTCGAACCGGCCGCCGGTGAACGGGCGGGAGCCGTCCGGATCCATCCGGCAGAGGCTCGCCGCCCCGCTCCCGAGCGCGGCGGGCGATCCGGCGACCGGTACGCCCACGCTGCCGCTCTGCGCCGTGCATCTGGGGGTCCACCGGACGGCGTCGGCCGGGATGGTGCCGCCGTCGGTGCCGGTGAAGCCGGTGAGGGTGGCGGTCAGGGACCAGCCGCTGTCGACGCCACGGGCGTCCTCCACCTCGACCCGGTTGAGCCGGGAGCGCTGCACACCGCTGCCGGTGCCCAGGACGGTGGTGCCGAAGTCGACCGTGTCGCCGTCCTGGACCATGGAGAGCGTCCCGGCCCGGACCGTGGTGTTCAGCTTCTGGTCGGCGCTGCCGCCGCCTCCCCCGCCCGTGGAGACGGTGAACGGGACGGTCCGTACGGTCGCCGGGTCGTTGCCCTCGTCGGCCTGGACGGCGACGACGGCGTCGGAGATCACGGTGAACTCCACGGCGAAGGTGCCGTCCGGGCCGCTCTTGACGTAGACCGCGCTGTCGTCGAGCCCGGTGCCCGTCGCGTCGAGGCCGATGACGTTGATCCAGCGGTCCGGGTTGTAGTTCTTGCCACTGACCGTGATCACACTGCCGACCGGACCGCTGCTCCGCGACAGTGCGATCTCACGGTCCCCGGCGGCGACGGCCCTGACGGTGAGCGGCGCCGTGGCCTCCTTCGTACCGTCGTTGACCTTCACCTCGTACGCGCCGTCCGGCACCGCGCCGGCCTCCGCGAGGGTGGCCGTGCCGTGCAGCGTCCCGCCGCCGTCGATGGTGAGGGCGTGGTCCTTGAACTTCAGCGGATCGCAGCCACCACCGCCCACCGCGCAGAGCGAGGGCACCGGCGCACCACCCGGCGTCCATCCCGAACCAGCCAGCGCCACGGCGGTGTTGGGCCGCACCGGGCCGGCGGGCGCGCTCAGGGTGGCGGGCTCGGAGCCGGTGCCCTCCGCCGTGACGGTCCCGATGGAGCCGCCGCCGTCGACGACATCGCACGGCGTCTCGAAGACCGACCCGAGCACCTTGGTCTGCGTCAGTGTGCGGACCGGGGCGAACGAGATGTCTCCCGAGGCGTTCGCGGGAACCAGGAAGTCACCCTCGTACGGCGGGAGTTCGATGGGCTTCCCGGCCGGGATGTCCATGGTGATCTCGGCACCCCGCACCGTGACGGTGCCACTCGCCCCGCCGGACATGGCGAGGTCGAGGCTGGGAATGGTCGGTACGTCCTCCAGCGCGAGGCCACTGGTGGCGGGGGACGGGCCGAGCGTGACCTTGGCGTGCACCTTCCCGCCCGGGGCGACGACCGCGGGCGACAGTTCGACGGTCATCTGCTGCGGCCCGGTCGCCTCGCCCTGGCCCGCGGGCAGGATGCAGTGGACGGTGGGGGTGACCGCATCGGCGGCCCCCGCTCCGGCCGGGGGCGCGGCCTGGGCGGTGGCCCCGGCGCAGCTCAGCGACATCACGAAGCAGGCTGCGAGCAGACCGGTCACGCCGGGTCTTCGTCGTCGTATCACCAGACACCCCTCCATGGCCCATTGATTGCGCACATTGAGGAGGCCGGGTGCCAAGAAGTCAAGAGAGAACCGATTGATCCTTATCTGAAATGCCCGAAGAGCATTTCCACGGGAATTTCAAGTGCTCCTGCGGACATCTCTTGACTTCTCCGAAGGCCGCCGTTTCACTGCACCCGACATGCCGGGCCCGGCACGCAGATCCACTTCTTCAGTTCTTCGGTGAATCTGCGGAATTCAGAACCGGAAGGAGTTCCCCCCGTCATGTCGTCGAATCGAAGACGTATCCCGCTCGTACTGGCCGCGGCCTGTTCCGTGGCCGGTGCCCTCGCCCTGGCTCCGGCAGCCCAGGCGGTGACTCCGCTCACCGCGACGGCCACCTACGACTGCGGGTCCTGGGGCAGCGGTCTCGCCACCCTGACCGCCACCGACTCGGGCACGTCCAAGTCCATAAAGATCACGTCCACCGCGATCACCATGCCGGCCGGTACCAGCGCCGACCCGAACAGCATCACGACGACGCTCAAGCTCACCAAGACCTCGGGCGGCGTCACCAGTCAGGTGCAGTTCTCCGGGAAGACCAACCCCGGCCTGAGCGGCGGCAACCCCATCACCCTGGGCCCGCTGAAGCTCACCTCCGGCACCCTGGCGGCAGGGGACAGCACGAATTCCGTGGTGCTGGCCTCCCCGCCGAGCGCCACCAACTGGTCACTGCAGATCGTGGCCTCGTCCCCGACGTCGGCCACGGTTCCGTGTGTGGCCACGGCGAACCAGTCGGCGCCGTTCGTCTGGTAGCAGCGCCGTCCGTCCGGTAGTCGCGCCACCCCATCCGCACGCACGCACAGAACCGGCCCGGGGCGAGGACCACTGTCCCCACCCCGGGCCGGCACCCGCACTGGCACACCCGACGGCTCAGGTCATCCGGGTGGCCCACTCCTGGACCTTCTTGATCCGCTGCTGGATCTGCCCGGCCGTGGCCTCCGCGCTCGGCGGCCCGCCGCACACCCGCCGCAGCTCGGTGTGGATCACCCCGTGCGGCTTGCCGCTCTGGTGCGTGTACGCCGACACCATCGTGTTGAGCTGCTTGCGCAGCCCGAGCAGCTGCTTGTGCGTGACCACCGGTCGCGCCTCTGCCGGCTTCTCCAGCAGGTCGGCCTCCTCGGCCGGCCGCTGGCGGCTGTGCGCGATCTGCCGGGACTGCCGCTTCTGGAGGAGCAGCTGCACCTGGTCGGGCTCCAGCAGCCCCGGAATCCCCAGGTAGTCCTGCTCCTCCTCGCTGCCGGGGTGCGCCTGCATGCCGAATTCGGCACCGTCGTACAGCACCCGGTCGAAGACCGCGTCGGATTCGAGGGCCTCGAAGGGCAGCTGCTCCTCGGTCTCCTCGTCCTCCAGCTTCTCGGCGTCGGCCAGGAGCTTGTCCTCCTCCGCGAACGGGTTCTCCTCGTCGCTGCCCTTCTTGGGCTTGTCGAGGACGTGGTCCCGTTCGACCTCCATCTCGTTGGCGAAGTCGAGCAGCATCGGAATGGTCGGTACGAAGACCGAAGCGGTCTCGCCACGCCTGCGCGAGCGCACGAAACGCCCGACGGCCTGGGCGAAGAACAGCGGCGTGGAGATGGTGGTGGCGTACACGCCCACGGCGAGGCGGGGCACGTCGACGCCCTCCGACACCATGCGGACCGCGACCATCCAGCGGGACTCGTCCGCGCTGAACTGGTCGATCTTCTTCGAGGCGGCCTTCTCGTCGGAGAGGACCACGGTGGCCTTCTCGCCGGTCACCCGCTTGAGGATCTTGGCGTACTCGCGCGCCGATTCCTGGTCGGTGGCGATGACCAGCCCGCCCGCGTCCGGGATGCCCTTGCGTACCTCGGTCAGCCGCTTGTCGGCGGCGCTCAGCACATTGGGGATCCACTCGCCGGTGGGCGACAGGGCGGTGCGCCAGGCCTGCCCGATGGCGTCCTTGGTCATCGGCTCGCCGAGCCGGGCGGCGATCTCGTCACCGGCCTTGGTGCGCCAGCGCATGTTGCCGCTGTAGCTGAGGAAGATCACGGGCCGGACGACGCCGTCGGCCAGCGCGTTGCCGTAGCCGTAGGTGTAGTCGGCCGAGGACCGCCGGATTCCGTCGTTGCCCTCCTCGTACACGACGAAGGGGATCGGGTTGGTGTCCGACCGGAACGGCGTACCGGTGAGCGCGAGCCGCCGGGTGGCCGGATCGAAGGCCTCCTGGCACGCCTCGCCCCAGGACTTCGAGTCACCGGCGTGGTGGATCTCGTCGAGGATGACGAGCGTCTTGCGCTGCTCGCAGCGGTTGCGGTGCAGCATCGGCCGGACGCCGACGCCCGCGTAGGTGACCGCGACGCCGTCGTACTCCTTGCTCAGCGGACCCGCGCTGTAATCGGGGTCGAGCTTGATCCCTATCCGGGCCGCTGCCTCGGCCCACTGCTTCTTCAGGTGCTCGGTCGGCGCGACGACGGTGATCTGCTGCACGACGTGGTGGTGCAGCAGCCATGACGCGAGGGTCAGCGCGAAGGTGGTCTTCCCCGCGCCGGGGGTGGCGACCGCGAGGAAGTCGCGCGGCTGCTCCTGGATGTACTTCTCCATGGCGCCCTGCTGCCAGGCTCGCAGCTTGCCGGCCGTGCCCCAGGGGGCGCGGCCGGGGAAGGCGGGTGAGAGGTGGTGGGAGGCGGTAGTAGTCACGGTCTCCGGTTCGGGTCTCTCGGGTACGTGGGGTGCTGTCCGCACGGCCGGGACGGACCCGCACGCGATACGACAACCGGGCCACCTTACCGGGGGGCGGCGCGTGGACCGCCTCGAACTACGCCGCCCCGCACCGAATTGCGACGGCTGTCACACGCCTTCGACGACCAGTTCGCGCAGCCCCTGGGAGATGGTCCTCACCTCGTCCATTTCACCGGTGGCCACCGCGATGACCAGGCGTTCCGCAGCACCGATGTCCGGACGAAGATCCACCCCGTTCATCGCCGGAAAGGTCACGCACGACAGCCAGGCGGTGCGCTCGTTGCCGTCGAAGAGCGGGTGATTGATCGCCAAGGACTGCAGGAGCGCGGCAGCCTTGCCGATCACGTCCGGGTACGCCTCCTCGCCGAACACGGCCGCGGAGGGGCGGTGCGCCGCCGATGCCAGGAGACCGACATCGCGCACGACGACGTGCGTGTCCGAGCGGGCATGCTCGGCGAGGAGGCGTACCCGGACGTCAGGTAGACACAGCTCATTCGAGCCGCTGGAGGGCTTCGGTCTGGTCGTCACGAAGACGCAGGTTCATGGCCCTACCAAAACAGCACCACTCGGTGGGGCCACACTGGTACCACCTACCGGGTGCGCACCCGGGCCGCCACCCACGCCCCCACCAGCGCCACCCCCGCCATCGGCAGGAAGACCACCGCGAACGCCCCCGGATGGGACCCGGTGGCCGCCGTCTTTGCCGCCTCGTGCACGGCGCCCACCGTGCCGCCGCCGAGCGCCGCGAAGGCCGCTCCGCCCGCGGCGAGCAGCAGCACGTTGGACAGCCCGTCGGAGATCTGGAGCGCGGCCGAGTTCGCCCCCGCCTCCTCCGGCGCCGACAGCTTCAGCAGCAGCACGCTCGTCGACGCGATCACCATGCCCATGCCGAAGCACCCGAAGGCCCAGGCCACGGCCACGGTCCAGACCGGCACCGAGTCGATCAGCACGGAGGGCGCGGCCGCGATCGCCGCGGCCACCAGCACCATGCCGCCCACCATCAGGCGCTCCCGGTACGGCTCCAGGCGCGGCCGGGACTGTACGTACGAACCGAGCGCCCAGGTCCCGCCGCCGGCCGCGAGCGAGAACCCGGCCATCGTCGGGCTGAGTCCACGCTGGGTCACCAGCATCAGCGGTACGAACGACTCGGCGGCTATGAACGACCCGGCCGCCACGCCACGCAGCAGCACCACCGAGGGCAGCCCGCGCGCTGCGCGAGCCGTCCCCGGGGGCAGCAGACCGCGCACGGCCGGGACGAGCAGCCCGAAGCCGACGGCCGCCGGGAGCAGAGCGAGCCAGTTCAGCTCCTGCCCGGCGTACTGGAGCAGCGCCGCGCCCAGCGAGATCCCCAGGGCGAGCCGGATGCGCCGCCGGTCGTACGGTTCCACGGGCGCCTCGGGGTCGGCCGGGCCGGACGCCCGCCGTCGGATCTGGGGCAGCGCGAGCGCCAGCGGGAACACCACGAGGACGGGGATGCCGATGAAGACCCAGCGCCACCCCAGGTGCTCGGTCACGCTCCCGGCGGCGAGCGGCCCGACGACCGAGGGGATCACCCAGCTCGCGGCGAAGGCGGCCAGGATCGACGGCTGCAGCCGCTTCGGATAGGCCCGGCTGATCACCACGTACAAGGCCACGATCACCAGCCCGCCGCCGAGCCCCTGGACGGCCCGGCCCGCGACGAAGATCCACATGGTCCCGGCGGTCCCGCAGAGCAGCAGCCCCGCCGCGAACGCGCTGATCCCGGCGGCGAGCGGCCCCAGCGGGCCGCGCCGGTCCGCCCACTGCCCGGAGAGCACCATGGCGAAGAGGCTGGTCGTGAAGTACGCGGAGAACGCGAACGCGTATAGCGGAATGCCGTGCAGTTCACGCGCGGCGACCGGCATCGCGGTCCCCACGGCGGTCGCCTCGAAGGCGATCAGGAACACGACGGAGACGATGCCGACACTGAGCGCCCGGTAGGTCCGCCCGAGCACCCCTCCGGATTCGGCGGCGACAGGAGCCTCCGCGGCAAGCGGCGGGGCATCGACGTCGTCACGCGGTTCCAGGGCACTCATGAGCTCAAGAGTAAGGGGCAAGATCTCATTTGAACCCTGTCGCGAGACGGGTCCCCCGGTCCTCCGTTGGTCGTAGGACCACGACGCCGATCGTGAACGCGGTATGGCAGTCGCATTGCACCCCACCCCGCGCCCTTGAGCGACGATGCCCCCGGCCCTACGGTCGAACCACGACGAGGAGCACACGGCCGTGTGCCCGAGTGGTTCAGGGGCTCGACTGCAACTCGAGTTACACCGGTTCGAATCCGGTCACGGCCTCCGAGCAATGGAAATGGCTGCCCCACAACAAAGGGGCAGCCATTTCCGCACGCCCGCCCCTCCCTCGATCCTTCTTCTCACCCGGTCCCTCGGCCCGGCGCCGCCCCAGGATCCACCCGCGCCCGGTCGAGCCCCGCGAGCACCGCGTCCACGGACTCCTCCACGGTCTGCCCCGACGTATCCAGCCAGAGCCCGATCCGCGGCGTCTCCTCCCGCAGCACCCGGTCCAGCGACTCCACGGTCCACCCAGCCCCGTAACCGCTCTTGCCCCGCCCGGCCTCCCGCTCGGCAACGGCCCGCGGCCCGGGAGCAAGCACGACGACGTACAGCGGCCGCGTCCGTACGAGCTCGACGTACCGGCGCAGTTCCTCCCCCAGCACCACGTCCTGGACGACAGCGGTCCAGCCCTCACCCGCGTACGCGTCGGCGGTCATCGCGGACAACCGGTACCGGAGCCGGAGCTGAGCCGCGGCCTCCTCGTACGCCCCCGGCACCATCTCGGCCCGCCCGGACACCACCATCCTCCGGAAGACGTCCCCCCGCACATGAGCCGCCCTCGGCAACCGCTCGGCAAGGGCCTGGGCCACGGTGGACTTCCCGGAGGCCATCACCCCGGTGATGAGAACGACGGCGGGGCCTGGCCCGCCGCGGGCCGCAGCCCGATCCCTCTCTCCTTCTCCGCCCACAGCCACCATCACGTCCTCGCCCGCCCTTCTCTCCCGGGACACAGCGCGGCGTTCGCCGGGGTCCCCGTTGGACAAGTCATCACAGAGTTCTCGGCACCACCAAGTCCCGCACTGACCGAAGCGTTTCCGATGCCGCCGACATCCAAGGGGGACGGTGAAATCCATCAGCGTTCCCGAGTCGGATCCCCGGCATGTCCTGTCTCGGTGTCACAGCATTCCGCCGTGCGGCCGCCGCGTCACGAAGCGCCCCCAGTTCCGGCATTCGCCTCAAGAACGCGGGACCGAGCACGGGGAAATGAAGGGCACGACTACGAGATGTCCGCGGACAGGGATCGCTTACCTGAGAGGGCCCTCGCAGGATGATTGGCTACCAGGAGGAGCAGCAGGAGGCGGGCCGAAGGGCGTGGGTGTGGTTTGGTGTTGAGGCTGTGGTTGCTGGTACGGGTTGGGGTACGGGGGCTGGTGCGGGTACGCGGGCGGGGCTGATGCGGCGCTGGACTTACGGCGGCGGGAGCGGAGGACCACGCCTGACGTGGCTGCGCCGATGAGCGCGAGGGCGCCGATACCCAGACCGATCCAGAGGCCCGTGTTGTTGCTGTCGCCGGAGGCGGAGGCGGGGGCTGCTGCGGCCGACTTGTCGGAATTCTCTGAACCCCCGGTCGCCTTGGAAGACTTGGGGGAAGCACTGGGGCTCTTACGCTCGGCCGCAGCGAGGTCGGGGAGCGGGTACACATCGGGCGGGCCGGGGTCGCCCGGGGTCTTGAGGGCGATACGGGGGCGGACCGCGCCGTATCCGACGTAGTCGTCACGCTTTGCGCCGCTCTTCGGCTTGCCGACTGTATTCAGCATGACGCGGAGGACCTGGTTGTTGGTCCAGTCGGGGTGCTTCGACCAGATGAGGGCGGCGGAGGCGGAGGCGATGGCGGTGGCGTCGCTGGTCCCGCTCGTCTTGCACAGCTGAGTTCCGCCCTTGCAGGGATGGACCATGTCGATTCCCGGTGCCGTGAAATCGATCTGCGGCCCGTACTGGGACTCGTCGGTTTTCTTCGCGTCGTGACCGATAGCGCCGACTGTGACTACTCCTGGTGTTCCACTCGGGTATTCGACCATGTTGGAGCCCTCACCACTGTTACCGGCAGCTGCGAAGACCAAAGAGCCATGGTCGAGCGCGTACCTCACTGAATCCGTAAGAGCCTGCGATCCTGCATACGTCCCCAGGGAAATGTTGATGACCTTTGCGCCACGGTCGACCGCGTAGCGGATCGCAACAGGAGCAACCTTGTTGAACTCCTCATTCTCGACCGCTTGATTTGCCCCGACTCCGGACTCAGGCATGCGGACCGGAAGAATCTTGACTCCCGGCGCAAGCCCGAACGCACCGTTCCCTCCATTGCTTCGGCCTGTTCCTGCGATCAGTCCAGCCATGCTCGTGCCGTGGCCGTCGTAATCGGTGTGCTCGTCACCTTTGACGTCCGGCTCCAGGTTCTTTCCCTTGAGGACCTGCCCCACCAGGTCCGGATTCGCCTGGTCCACACCACTGTCGATCACAGCGACGACAACGCCCTTGCCCGTACTCGTCCTCCACATCTCGTCTGCCTTCATGACATCGAGATGCCACTGCATGGAACGCGTGGAGTCAGCAAACGCGGGCACAGCAGAACCGCCTACCAGGAGTAGGCCCAGCGCAGCCGCCACCACGGATCGCCGTCGTGTCAGTCCTTCACTCCTGATGTGCATGCAAGTCCTTCGTGAGTTCACTGCTGATCAGTCGATGACCGGCGGGACTACGCGTCGGTCACCTTGCTGCCAGGTCTCATCGTCTTCGACCAGATAGTCCGGCCGCTCGCCGTTCTTGTCCCGCCCCGTCGTGCGCGCCCCGGAGCCTCTACGCACCGAGCCTTCCGAGGCTCCGCCCCTCACCAGACCGGACCCTCCAGCGGTGAATGGGCGCGTGGCCCCTTGCCCCTGCTGTTGGCGGCCGCCCACCACGCCGCCCGCTTCCCCGGCCGGCCGACGGGCGCTGCCGCCTGTGATCGGAGAGACTCTGGGACCGATACCGCCGCCCATGCCTGGGGCGCGTCCCATAGGCGCCGTGCCATGTGGGTTCTCGTTGCCGATGACCGCTCCACGGGGAATACCCACGGCAGAGCGCCCTGATTCTGGGGGTACCACGCGGCCGCCAGTGATCCCGTTCGGCCCGGGGGCACGACCTACCAGCCCTGGACCAGGCGGAGTCACTCCAGGGGCAGACGCTGGTGGACGTGGCAGCCCTGTCGGTCTTCCTCGCCCGCTCGTACTGCGGGGTGCGGAGGGGCTGATAGGGAGAACAGGCGGAATCATGCCCGGCTTCAGCGAGGGGGCGCTGTCAGGCCTTGGCCCGGTTGGCGGCGCCGCTGGGTTCACAGCCGATGTGGGCTGAGTGTCCGGCAGCACGCCCACCCCGTCGATGCCCATACCCACCGGCCCGGACGTAGGGGGCGAGACAGAGTGCGAAGGGAGACCTGCCACCCCAGCCGAAGAGGCCGTCACGAGCGCTGCTTCTGGGCCCTGCCCCTCCGTGCTCGCGTATCCCGCAGGTGATCCGTGTCCGGCTCCAGTCCCGAGATGCTGTCCCTGCGTTCCGCCACGCCCACCTACAACAGGTGGCGCGATCACCCCCGGCACAGCCGGAAACACCGGCTTCTCCAGAGACAGCATCTGCGACGACGAGAAGGTGTACGTCTGCGACAGCCTCCGCATCTGCGCGGCCGCCTCGTCGCGGTTCCTCTTCCCGGACTCGATCAGCGTCTCCGCGGACTTCCTCGCCACGTCCGAAGCATCCGGATCGTTCCGTGCCGCGAGAGCCGTCTCCAGGTTTACCCGGGCGCCGGCCTCCGTCCGTGGAATGGATGCCTGTGCCGACGCAACCGCGTTCGATGCCTCGCCGAGCCACTTGGAGACGCCCTCGCTGTAGTCACCGAGGCGCAGCGTCGCATTGGCCAGATCCGCACTCCATGTACGGAACGCGTCGGCTCCTTGGCCCTTCCACTCCACCCACTGCGGGCGGACCTTCAAGTCCTCGGCGATCTTGCGGATCTCGGAAGCCGCCTTCCCAAGACGATCCGACGCGGCCTGCATCTCGCCGCTGTTGGCGTGGTCCAGCCACTCCAGCATCTGCTCGTGCGTCTTTTTGTCGAAATCCGTACCCATGGCGTCGTCCCTCTCCCCGTCCTCATGATCCGCCCACAGAACAACATCAGCGTCAGTGCCCGTGTCAGAAGGCGGTGCCGTTGGACGTGTGGCGCTGCTCGGCCTTGTGATGGGCCCTCATGCTGTCCTGGATCGCGACCATGCGGCCGCGGACCTCCAAGTCGACGTTCTCGTAGCCCTTATGAGCCCCGAGCACGGCGATGCTCATGCCCTCGATGGAGTCGGAGAGCAGTTGGGACAGTTCCTCCAGCTCCTTGATGACCTTGGAGTACGAGCCGTGCAGAGCGTCCGCTTCCGACCATTCGCCCTTGCCGCCGCCGAACCGTTCGCGACCCATCGTGTCTTCGCCGACCTTCCCCGGGCCCGCCGGAGAGGTCTTGAGGTCGTGGAGGAGGCCGTCGATGCGGTCACGGAACTTCGTGAACGACGAGAGTTCGGTGAACAGCTCGCCCGCGGCGCCCGGGGAGATCGCCCCGGCTGCTCCTACGGCACCGATGACACTCCATGGGTACGTCGGTGATTTCGCCCCCGGCTCGTTCGGTCGCACAGCGCCTCCCCCGTTCGGCGAGAGACGATCAGCGCATCGGCCCTCGGCTTCGGGGTTCACCTTAGTGAGCAGCGGTGACACTGCGCACTTCCGGGTTGCAGGTGCAACCCGGATCACGCCATTCGTGCAGGGATCAGGAGGCGGGGCTCAGGGGCAGGGCTCAGGAGTTGGACGCCGCGACCGCCGCCTGGGGCCTGATGGGGAGGCGGTTGATCGGGCGGCCGGTGGCGGCGCGCACGGCTGCGGCGACCGCGGCCGGGGACGTCACCACCGGGACCGCCGAGGCGGGCTTGGCACCGAAGGGGGCCACCACGTCGCGCTCCTCGATGAGTTTGACGATGCGAATCTCGGGTGCGTCCAGGGCCGTCGGGAGCGCGTAGCCGGTGAGGTCGGGGTGGCGGATCAGGCCACGGGCGCTGCGGAGGTTCTCGGTGAGGGCGGCGCCGATGCCCTGGGTGATGCCGGCCTCGATGCGGGTCGCCAGCTGGGACGGGTTGAGGACCCGGCCGACGTCCTGGGCCACCGCCATCTCCACGACCCGGACGGAACCGATCTCGATGTCGACGTCCACCACCGCGCGGATCGCGCAGAAGGCGAGGCCGACGAAGGCGTCGCCCTGGCCGGATTCATCGAGGGGCTCGGTCGGGTGGGGGCGGCACTGGGCGGTGGCCCAGAGCTCCTTGCCGTCCATCGCCTCCGTGACCGTCGTGGACAGCACACCGTCGTACGAGGTGATCTTGCCGTCGGCGATCTGCAGCAGCTCCGTGGACATGCCGAACTTGTGGGCCAGGGGCTGGAGGAGCTGGGTACGGACCATCCTGGCCGCGCGTTCCACCGCCCCGGCCGACACCCACGTGTGGCGGCCGTGCGTCGCCGGACCGGCCGGTGGCTGGTCGGTGTCGACGGATGCCACATGGACCTCTTCGATGCCCAGGGTCTCCTGGACGACCTGGCGGGCGAGGGTGGAGAAACCCTGACCCGTCTCGACCGCCGCGCAGATGACCGTGGCGATGCCGTCGTGGACCCTGACCGTGGCCGTGGAGACCTCGTCGGCACCCTCCGCACCGAGCATGTGGACCATGCCGAGCGCATAGCCGACCCCTCGGCGCACCGCCCCGGGTTCGCCCGCGCCCTCGGGGCCGCCGGGGAGCAGCCAGTCGTCCTCCGGGGCGTCCTTGGGAAGAACGGGCAGGGGGAAGTCCTGTACGGCGGTGAGCAGTTCGGAGACGGGTGCGGGGCAGGTCACCGTCTGGCCGGTGGGCAGGATGTCGCCGGTGGACAGGGCGTTGCGCAGGCGCAGTTCGGCCGGGTCGATGCCAAGCTTGGCGGCCAGCTTGTCCATCTGGCCCTCGTACGCCGTGCAGACCTGCATGGCGCCCTCGCCGCGCACATGGCCCGAGGGCGGGTTGTTCGTACGGACCGCCCAGCCCTCGATGAACGCGTGCGGGACGACGTACGGGCCGCAGGCGAACGCGACCGCCGCGGCCAGCGACTCGGACGAGGACTCGGCGTACGCGCCCGCGTCGAGCAGGATCTGTGCCTCGACCTTCACCAGCCGCCCGTCGGTGTCCGCGTGGTGGCGGTAGCGCAGCAGTGTCGGGTGGCGGTGGGAGTGGCCGAGGAAGGACTCCTCGCGGGTGGCGGTCAGTTTGACCGGGCAGCCGGTGCGCAGGGCGAGCAGGCCGAGCGGCAGCTGGAAGCCGGGCTCCTCGCGGTCGCCGGTCGCGCCGGGGACACCCGTGACGACGACCTTCACCCGCTCCGGTTCGAGGCCGAAGCAGGCGGCGGCGAGATCGCGGTCGGTGTGCGGGTCGGTGGAGGCGGTGTAGATCTCCACGCCGCCGTCGGGGCGGGGCACGGCGAGCCCGGCCTCGGCGCCGATCGGGGCCGGGTCCTGACGGCCGATGCGGTACAGGCCCTCGACGACGACCTCGCCGGTGATCTCCGGGTCGCCGTAGCGCAGCGGGATGTGGCGGATCAGATTGCCGTCGGGGTGCAGCGGTTCGGCGGCGAACGCCTTCTCCGGGTCGGTGACCGGTTCCAGGACCTCGTACTCGACGGCGATGGCCGCGGCGGCGAGGCGGGCCGTGTCGGGGTGGTCGGCGGCGACCGCGGCGATCGGCTCGCCGTGGTGGCGGACCAGGTCGGACGCGAAGACCGGGCGGTCGACGATCCTGCGGCCGTACGCGCGCTCCCCGGGGATGTCCTCGTGCGTGATGACGGCCCGTACCCCCGCCATCGCGACGGCGGCCGAGGTGTCGATGGACAGGATGCGGGCGTGCGGGTGCGGGGAGCGCAGGACGGCCGCCCAGAGCAGGCCCTCGGCCCAGAGGTCGGCGGCGTACGGGAAGGTGCCCTCGGTCTTGGCGCGCGCGTCGGCGGGCGGCAGCGAGACGCCGAGGCCGAGTACGGGCGCTTCGGCTTCGGGGACCTCGGCCGTCGGGGTGGTGATCCGTGTGCTGGTCGCGTTGGCAGCGGTGGCTGCGTCGTTGCTCACGCCATGCCTCCGTCCTGCGGGTGGGGCTGCTGGACGCTACCGGCGCCGGGGGCCGCCTGGTGCGGGATGCGGGCCTCGTCGGGCTCCGGGGACGTGGAGTCCGACGAGGCGGGATCGAGGGTCGCCTCGCGGCCTGCGATGACCTCGTTGACGGCGTCGAGGACGCCGCGGTAGCCGGAACAGCGGCAGAGGTTTCCGCAGAGCGCCTGGCGCGTCTCCAGTTCGCTGGGGGCGTGGTTGCCCTCCAGCAGGTCGTGGACGGTCATGGCCATACCGGGGATGCAGAAGCCGCACTGGACGGCGCCGCACTTGGCCAGGGCGCGCTGGACGTCGGACGGCTCGCCGTCCACGGCCAGGCCCTCGACCGTACGGACCTCGCTGCCCGCCGCGGTCGCCGCCGGGACCAGGCAGGAGGCGACCAGCCGGCCGTCCACCTGGACGTTGCACGCGCCGCACTCGCCCTGCGAGCAGCCGTCCTTGGCGCCGGCGAGGCCGAGGCGCTCACGGAGCACGTAGAGGAGCGACTCGCCGATCCAGGCGTCGGTGACGGGGCGGTCGGCGCCGTTCACGTGCAGGACGTAGGAGGCGGCGGGGTGCTCGTCGGGGATGCCGAGCGGATCGGATTCGAGCGGACTGGATTCGAGTGGCTCGGAATCGACTGGTCCGGGCTCGGCCGGGCCGGATTCGACCGGTTGGAAGTCGGCCGGTTGGGCGTCGACCCGCCCTGGTTCGGCCTGCTCTGGTTCGGACTGGCCTGCTTCGACCGGCTCGGAGTCGGTCGCTCCGGAGTCGGTCGGCTGGGGTTCCTGAGGCTCTGTGCCGTCGGAGGCGTGCGCTTCCAGCGGTGGGGCGGGAGGCGTGTCGGGGACGGCCGCCGGTACCGGGTCGGCCGAGGGGAGCGACGCGGCCTCGGAGGCGACGTCGTGCGGCTCGTCGGCGGACGGGGTCTGCGCCGGTGCCTGTGCGGCCGGGTACTGCTCGGGCTCGGGCGCGGGCTCCGCCGGGTGTTCGGCGGGAGCGTCGCCCACAGCGGTGTCGGGGGCCGTGCCGGAGGCAGTGTCAGGCGCCGTCTCCGGCGCGAGGTCGGCTCCGGGGGCTGTCACGGGAGCGGTTACGGAAGCAGTTACGGAGCGGTCCTCGACAGGCTCCGCCTCCGGCGTGGCCCCGGGGGTTGGTGCCGGATCGGGGGCCCGCTCGAACTCGGCTCCCGGCGCGTGCTCCGGCTCGATGTCCGCCAGGGGGGCGGGCTCCGCCACGAACTCGGGCTGGGGTCCGGCGTGGAGCCCGGCCTCGGGCTCGGGCTCCGGGGTCGGCTGCTGCGTCGCCCACGGCGCGGGCGCACCGCCCGGCAGCGTGGCCGGCGGGGTGCGGTCCCCGTACCACTGGGCCGCCAGGGCCGAGGCGGCGAACTCGCCGGACTCCTCCGGCAGATCGCCGTCGGCGACCGGAATCGTCCACTGACCGGTGTGGCCACCGTGGCTGGCGGGATCGACGTGGCTGTCGTGGCCACCGTGGCTGGTGTGACTGGCGGGATCGACGTGGCTGGCGTGGCCGGTGTGACCGGTGTGACCGGTGGGGTCGACGTGACTGGCGTGGCCGGCGGGGTCGACGTGGCCGCTCTGACCGGTGTGGTCGCCATGACCGGTCAGATCGACCTGACCCGTGTGGTCAACCTGACCCGTGTGGTCGACCTGGCCCGTGTAATCAACCTGACCTGTGTGGTCGACCTGACCCGTGTGACCGGCGTGGTCGCCGAGACCAGGGTGACGCGCGTAGTCGGCCTCGCCCGCGTAGTCGGTCTGGCCCGTGTGGTGCGTCTGGCCTGTGTAGTCGGTCTGGCCTGTGTAGTCGGTCTGGCCCGTGTGGTCGGTCTGGCCGGTGTGGTCGGTCTGGCCGGTGTGGACGCCGAATTCCGTGGACTCGGTGAAGTTCCACTGGCCCGTGGCCGCCGGTGTCTCCCGGTACCGCTCCCGCGCGTACGGATCGTGCGGGGCCTGCGGGACGCCGGAGGACCGCGGGTACTCGTAGTCGTAGTCGTACGGGCCCTGCTGCTGGTTCGGGTCCGGCCAGTGGACCGCCTCGGGGGGAGGCTGTTCCGCTCCCGCACCGCGGTCCTGCTGGTTCTGTGTCTGCATGACCCAGCTGCCCGTGGCCGACGGGTCGAGCCCGGCCGCGGGTGTCAGCGGCAGGATCATCGGCGGTACGTAGCCCTGGCCGGGCGCGGCCAGCGGGATGTTCGCCAGGTCCTCCGGCGGCAGGTGGACGAAGGCGGTCGCCCCGTCGTCGTACTCGCCGCCCTGCGGCGTCGGCTCCCAGCTCCCGTGCCGCAGGTGCTCCTGCTGCCCGTGCTGTTCGTTGTGGTCCTCGTTGCTCACGACAGTGCCCTCCCCAGCGCGCGTCGGGCCAGCGCGGCGACGGTCCGCCGCAGATGCAGTACGGCGGGGGGCAGCGGTGGCGCCTCTCCCCCGTCGGCGGGCGGTACCTGGTCCGGGATGCAGGCCGCCGCGACGTACTCGCCGAAGGCGGCCAGCGCGTCGGGGGCCAGGCCTCGTTCGCCGTCCCAGTCGATCAGTGAGGCGATCCAGCGCTCGGCCTCCAGCGGCCGCAGCGGCATCGGCGCGATGGCGCCGACCGCGCAGCGCACCCCGCGCCGGGCCGGGTCGAGGACGATCGCGACGGACGCGGTGGCGCGGCCGGGGCCGGTGCGGCCGGTGGCCTTCAGGAAGACCTGGGGGGCGTGCAGCAGCGGTACCCGGACGAAGCCGATGAGTTCGGCGGGTTCGAGCATGTCGCGGCCGGCCAGCAGGTGCGAGACCGGGATCTCGCGGCGGGCGCCGTCCGGCCCCGCGATGACCAGCTCGGCCTCCAGCGCGGCGAGCACCGGCAGGGCGTCGCCGGTCGGGGCCGCGGTGGCGATGTTGCCGCCGAGCGTTCCGGCGTTGCGGATCTGGGGCGGGCCCGCGGCGCGGGCCGACGCGGCCAGGGCGGGGATGAGGGCGGCGAAGTCGGGCCGCCCCATGCGCGCGTGGGTGAGCCCGGCGCCGAGCAGGGCGTGGCCGTCCTGGTAGTGCCAGCCGCGCAGCTCGCTGATCCGGCCGAGGCCGACCAGGCCCGAGGGGCGCAGCAGCCCCTTGTTGACGGCCGACATCAGGTCTGTTCCGCCTGCCACGGGAACGGCGGCGGGCATGGCGCCGAGCGCCGCCACGGCCTCGTCGAGCGAGGCCGGCAGCGTCACGGACTGCGTCGCCTGCGGTGCGTGCGTGGTCAACCCAGCTGCCCCTTCCCGGTGTCCCGGCTGTCCGGCTGTTTCGCCGTACGGTACGTGCTCAAAGCCTGGACGTGGCAACTCTGGCACATCTTCGGATCGGACCGACGCGAGGGTCCGCGAAGGACGCATCCATCCCTGATCAGGGGAATGTTCCCGTTTCGGACCGCTTCGGCGCAGAGTGTGAATTGCAGCGCTTGGAGGTGTCCTGGTGTGATTGTTCTGTTCTGAAGTCGCCTTGCGGCGCCTCGCCGCGGTCCGCTGTTCCGGCCCGTCGGCCCACCACTCCACCGGCCCTGCTTCCCGCTCCGAGCGTTCCGTTTCCGCAGGGCGAGTTCCGGACAAAAAGCGCCGGCCGGCGCGCCCTCTCGGAGCACGCCGGCCGGGAACCGGCCGCAGCCGGGATCACACGTTCGGGGGCGTCCCGTCGATGGGTCGTCCCAGCACCCCCGGGCGCTGCTGCCTGGGCAACGGGCCGGACGGCGGCCGGTAGTCGACGCCCAGGGCGTCAAGTCGGGCGTAGTGCGTGGCCATCCGGCGCTCGAAGTCCGCGAAGTCGCGCTCGGCGGAGGCGGGCAGCGGCGACCAGGCGACCTCCGCGAACGCCGCGAGGCGCGGGAAGACCTGGTAGTCGACGCGGGCCCGGTTCTGCATCACCTCGGTCCAGACATTGGCCTGGGTGCCCAGGATGTGACGGGCCGCCTCCGCGGAGAGGCCCGCCGGTACGGGTTCGAAGCGGTAGACGTCCTCCAGGGTGCGGACGAAGCCGATGGGCATCGGCTCGTCGGGGCCGCCGTGCTGACGGTGGTCCAGGTACACGTGCTGCTCCGGGCACATGACGACGTCGTGGCCCGCCTCGGCGGCGGCGATGCCTCCGCCGTAGCCCCGCCAGGACGACACGGCGGCGCCCGCCGGGAGGCCGCCCTCCAGGATCTCGTCCCAGCCGATCAGCCGGCGTCCGCGCGCGGTGAGCCAGGCGTCGAAGTGCCGGATGATCCAGGACTGCAGCTCGTCCTCGTTGGCCAGGCCGAATTCCTCGATCCGGGCCTGGGCGACCGGCGACTCCTTCCACTGCTCCTTGCGGCACTCGTCGCCGCCGATGTGGATGAACGGCGAGGTGTCGGCGGGGAAGAGGCCGAGCACCTCTTCGAGGACGCCCTCGAAGAAGCGCAGGGTGTTGTCGGTGGGGGCGAGTACGTTCGCGTTGATGCCCCAGGTGTCCCAGACGGACAGGGCGGTGGTGTCGACGACGTCGGCGTTGCCCAGCTCGGGGTAGGCGGCGATGGCGGCCTGCGAGTGGCCCGGGATGTCGATCTCGGGGACGACGCGGATGTGCCGCTCGGCGGCGTACGCGACGATCTCGCGGATGTCGTCCTGCGTGTAGTAGCCGCCGTGCGGGGTCTCGTCCCACAGCTCGGACGCCCGGTGGCCGTGCTTGGTGCGGGACCGCCAGGAGCCGATCTCGGTGAGCCGGGGGTAGCGCTTGATCTCGATGCGCCAGCCCTGGTCGTCGGTGAGGTGGAAGTGGAAGACGTTCAGCTTGTGCGCGGCGAGGAGGTCGAGGTAGCGCAGGACGTCGTCCTTGGCCATGAAGTGCCGTGCCACGTCGAGCATCATGCCGCGCCAGGGGAAGCGGGGGCTGTCCTCGATGTCCGTGAAGGGGATCGCGCGCCGTGCGCCGGGGCGCACGGGGGCGCGGCGGAAGGCCTCGGGGCCCAGGAGCTGACGGAGGGTCTGCGCGCCCCAGAAGACCCCGGCGGGGCTGCCTCCGGTGATCTCGACGCCGGTGCCGGTCCCGGTGCTCAGCCGGTAGCCCTCCGGCTCCAGCGCAGGATCGAGGGCCAGCCGGACGGTGTTCGCGACCGGTTCACCGTCTTCGGCAACCGCCCCCGGGGCGAGCGGCAGGCCGAAGGCGGCGCCGAGCGTGGTGCGCAGCCAGCGTTCGGTGGTCTCGGTGCCGGGAGCGGCGGTGATGGTGGTGGACGGGTCGAAGACGAAGCCGCACCGCCCTTCGCCGCCCGTGCGCACGGGCGCCGGGATGAGGTGCGCGGGCGCCGGGGTCGGGTCCATGTCGTTGTCCGTGGCCATGGCGTCAGTCCTTTACCGCCCCGCCGAGTCCGGAGACCAGGCGGCGCTGTACGAGTACGAAGAAGACCAGCACGGGAATGGTCATCACCGTCGAGGCTGCCATGATCCCTCCCCAGTCGTTCTCATCGGGTTTGAAGAAGACCAGCAACGCCATGGGCAGCGTCGACTGGGAGGTGTCGCTGATGATGAACGACTTCGCGAACAGGAAGTCGTTCCAGGTGGAGATGAACGAGAACACGCTCGTCGCCACCAGGCCGGGGAAGACCAGCGGGAAGAGGATCTGCCACAGGAAGCGGGCGCGGCTCGCGCCGTCGATGTACGCGGCCTCCTCCAGCGCCTCCGGGACCGCCTTGACGAAGCCGCGCAGCATCCAGATCGCGAACGGCAGCGAGAAGGCGAGGTGCGGCAGGATCAGCGAGCCGAGCGTGTTCAGCTGGCCGAAGTCCCGCATCAGGAAGAACAGCGGGATGGTCAGCGCCTCGACCGGCACCATCTGCGCGACCAGGAACATGATCAGCAGGGTGGTGCGGAAGCGGAACTTGAACCGGGTGACGGCCGTCGCCGCCAGGAAGGCGATCAGCGCGGAGACGATGACGACCGTTCCGGCGACGATCAGGCTGTTGAGGAAGTACCGCCCGAAGTCGTTCTGTCCGAAGACCCGGCGGAACGAGTCCAGGGACGGCGACAGCGTCCACGGGCGGGGGTCGGTGGACTGGATCTCCCCGGCCGGTTTGAGGGCGGAGAGCACCATCCAGTACAGCGGGAAGGCGACCGCGGCGGCGATCAGCAGGGCCGCCGCCTCGGCGGCCAGCCGGCCGGGCCGGCGGATGCGCAGCATGCTCCGTGCGCTCACAGTTCCTCCCCCTGGCGCCGCACCAGGCGCAGATAGACGAGCGTGACGGCCAGCAGGATCACCAGCATCACGACGCCGATCGCGGAGCCGAGGCTGTACTGCGAGGACGCGAACGCCTTCTGGTACGCGTACACGTTGAGCACCAGGTTCTGGCCGGCGATGCCGCCGCCGGCCGTCATCACGTAGATCTGGGTGAAGACCTTGAAGTCCCAGATGATCGACTGGATGGTGACGACGACGAGGATCGGCCGCAGCATCGGGGCCATGACCGACCGCCAGATCCGCCACTGCGAGGCGCCGTCCAGCGCGGCCGCCTCCAGCACCTCGGTGGGGATCGCCCGGATGCCCGCGTACACCGTCACCATCACGAACGGGAACGAGCACCACAGGACTTCCAGCAGCACCAGGGCGAAGGCGCTGTATCGCCCGTACGTCCAGGAGAAGTCGCCGAGCCCCAGCACCCGGTTGACCGGGCCGAAGTCGGGGTCGAAGAGGAACATCCAGACGGTCGAGCCGGTGATCGCCGGGGTCGCCCAGGCGCCGAGCGCGGCCAGCATCAGGACGAGCCGGGGCACGGCCCGGATGCGGGTCAGCAGGACGGCGAGGGCGCAGCCGACGAGCAGGGTGGCCAGTACGCAGGCGGCGGCGAAGACCACGGTCGCCAGGAGCACCTGCCAGAACTGGCTGTCCCCGAAGAGCGTCGCGTAGTTCCCGAAGCCCTGGAAGGTGGTCGGTTCACCGCCGCTGACCTGGGCCTGGGTGTACTCCAGGAAGGAGATCAGGCCGAGTTGGTAGATCGGGTAGACGAGCAGCCCGCCCAGGAGGACGAGTGCGGGCAGGAGGTAGAGCCAGGGGGTCCAGCCGGAGCGGCGCGCGGAGGGGGCCGGGCGACGCCGGAGCGGGCGGGTGGAGGTGCCGCCCGCTCCGGACGTGCCGGGCGCCTTGTACGCCGTACTGTTCGCGGTCATGGTCAGCCCGCGTCGGCGAACGCGGCGTCCATCTTCTTCGCGGCGTCGTCCGAGGCCTTCGCCACGTCCTTGCGGCCGCTGACGATCTCCTGGAACATCGTCGGCAGGATCAGCGAGGAGTCGATCTGGCCCCAGCCCGGCGAGGCCGGGACGAACTTCGCGCCCGCGCCGAGCGTCCTGACGAACGGCTCGACGAACAGCTCCTTCTTCGCGGCCGCGGCCCGTACGTCGGTGTACGTCGGCAGGAAGCCCATCGCGTCGAACATCTTCGCCTGTGTCCGCTTGCCGGTCAGGGACTTCATCAGGTCCACGGCGAGGGTGCGGTGCGAGCTGCTCTTCAGTACGCCGATGTTGTTCCCGCCCGCGAACGCGGGGGCGACGGAGCCCTCGGTGAGGCCGGGCAGCGGCACCACCGCGTACTTGCCCTTCACCGAGCCCGCCTCGACGGCCGTGTGGCTGAAGTCGCCGCCGATCGCCATGGCGGCCTTGCCGGAGGCGAACGCGGTGACGGTCGCGTTGCCGCCCATGGCCGCGCACTTGGCGGCCGGGCAGTTGTCGTCGCCGAAGAGCGAGGTGTAGGCCTCGATGCCCTTGCGGGCCTTGTCGCTGTTGATGGCCGCCTTGTACGTGCCGCCGCTCTCGTCGGCGAGTTCGCCGCCGCCCGCCCAGATGAACGGCATCGCGCCGTAGGTGTACGCGCCGCCGACCGCGAGCCCGTACAGGTCCGGCTTCTTCTTGTGGATCTTCTTCGCGGTGGAGATCAGCTCGGCCTGGGTCTTGGGGGCCTCGATCCCCAGGTCCTCGAAGACGTCCGTGCGGTAGTAGAGCGCCCGTACGCCGACGAAGAGCGGGGCTCCGTAGACCTTGCCGCCGACCGTCACGGACTGCTTGGCGGTCGGGTCGGTGTCCTTGGCCTCGTCCCAGGCGGCGAACTCGGCGCTCACATCGGCGAGTCCGCCGTCCTTGACGTATCCGGCGGTGTCGGTGTTGCCGTACTCGATGAGGTCCGGGGCGCTCTCGGGGTCGTTGAACGCCGCCTTGATGCGCTGCGCACGGGTGTCGACCGGTATGTACTCGATCTCGACCTTCGCGTCCTTGTGCGCCTTCTTGAAGTCGGCGACCGCCGCGTCGACGACCTGTTCCTTGGGCTTGTTGCCGACCTCCTGGAACAGCCAGACCCGCAGCGTGCCGGTCTTCTCGTCCCCCTTGGCTCCGGTGTCGGACGTCTGCGGCGCACAGCCGGTGGCGGTGAGACCCGCCAGCACAAGCGCCGCGGCCGGGGCGGCAATTCGGGCAGACAGTTTCATCTGGGAACCTCTACCGGTAGGCGTTGCAACATACGCAACGTGCGTTTCGTACTGCACAACTGGCAGGAGAGTAGGTGCGCACGCAGACGCCGACAAGTGGTCTCTACCACTCTGTGACCCGGGGAAGCAGCCCGTGCAACGCAAAAGGCCCCCGGGGGCGCGATTCGACGCGCGCCCCCGGGGGCCGAAGCAATGACCGCCGGACGGTTCCGGACTACTTCTTGTCCTTGCCGCCCTTGCCCTTGTCCTTGTCGCCACCGGCGCCCATGGACTCGTAGATCTCCTTGCACATGGGACAGACCGGGTACTTCTTGGGGTCGCGCCCCGGCACCCAGACCTTCCCGCAGAGTGCGACCACGGGGGTGCCCTCCAGGGCACTCGCCATGATCTTGTCCTTCTGGACGTAATGGGCGTAGCGCTCGTGGTCGCCGTCGCCGTTCGACACCTGCGGCGTCGGCTCCACGAGGGTTCCGGTACCTGCCCCGCGCTCGGGCTCAAGAGTGCTCATAACCGCCAAGGGTACCGACAGCCGGGAGCTTCAGTTCAGCGAAGGGTCGTCCGGATACGTGGCGATCATCGCCAGTTCGCTGCGCTGACGGCGCAGGACCGCGCGCCAGAGGTGTTCCGGGCGCGGGGAGGAGACGTCCCCGGGTTCGGACTCGACCACGTACCAGGCGCCCTCGGTCAGTTCGGTCTCCAGCTGGCCGGGGCCCCAGCCCGCGTACCCGGCGAAGATCCGCAGCGAGCCGAGCGCCGCGGCCAGCAGCTCCGGCGGCGCCTCCAGGTCCACCAGGCCGATCGCCCCGTACACCCGGCGCCAGCCCAGCGGGCCCTCGTCGCCGGGGATGACGGCGACGCCGAGCGCCGAGTCGAGCGAGACCGGGCCGCCCTGGAAGACGACGTCCGGCTCGCCGGTCAGGCCGGCCCAGGACGTGAGGATGTCGACGACGCCGACCGGGGTCGGACGGTTCAGGACCACGCCGAGTGAGCCCTCCTCGTCGTGGTCGAGGAGCAGCACCACCGCCCGGTCGAAATTCGGGTCCGCGAGCGCGGGTGTGGCCACGAGCAGTCGCCCTGTGAGCGAGGACACCTCGGTCATGGCAGAAATGATCCCGCATCTTCGGCCCCCGCGGGGACCAAGTGGGCCACCCGGTCAGCGGCCGGGCCGCGGCGCAGCTCAGGGCGCACGGGTGCACGGGGAGCGCGCTTTCCGGAGGGTCATGCGGACGGTAACCCTCCGCAAGGCCGGGGAAGCGGAGCGTGTTGTGGCGGATTCATGACGTTCGTACACCCCCCGTTCTCTTACTGAATGAGGGCAGGGGGCCATTACTCTTTCGTTTGGCCCCCTGCCCGACCACTCCGGAACGCGAGATTCATGACCGGCACAGACGATGTCCTGCTTGTCCACGGCGGAACCCCGCTGGAGGGCGAGATCCGCGTCAGAGGCGCCAAGAACCTGGTGCCGAAGGCAATGGTCGCCGCGCTGCTCGGCAGCGGGCCCAGCCGGCTGCGCAATGTGCCCGACATCCGCGACGTGCGGGTGGTCCGGGGTCTGCTTCAGCTGCACGGCGTGACGGTCCGGCCGGGTGACGAACCGGGCGAGCTGATCCTGGACCCGACCCATGTGGAGAGCGCGAACGTCGCCGACATCGATGCCCACGCGGGCTCGTCGCGCATCCCGATCCTCTTCTGCGGCCCGCTGCTGCACCGGCTCGGCCACGCGTTCATCCCGGGGCTCGGCGGCTGCGACATCGGCGGCCGGCCGATCGACTTCCACTTCGACGTGCTGCGGCAGTTCGGCGCGACCATCGAGAAGCGGGCGGACGGTCAGTACCTGGAGGCCCCGCAGCGGCTGCGCGGCACCAAGATCCGGCTGCCGTACCCCTCGGTGGGCTCCACCGAGCAGGTGCTCCTGACGGCCGTGCTCGCCGAGGGCGTCACCGAGCTGTCCAACGCGGCCGTGGAGCCGGAGATCGAGGACCTCATCTGCGTACTGCAGAAGATGGGCGCGATCATCTCGATGGACACCGACCGGACGATCCGGATCACCGGTGTCGACCGGCTGGACGGCTACACCCACCGGGCGATCCCGGACCGCCTGGAGGCGGCCTCCTGGGCGTCCGCGGCGCTGGCCACCGGGGGCAACATCTACGTGCGGGGCGCACAGCAGCGCTCGATGATGACGTTCCTCAACACCTTCCGCCGGGTCGGCGGCGCCTTCGAGATCGACGACGAGGGCATCCGCTTCTGGCACCCGGGCGGCGCGCTGGACGCCATCGCCCTGGAGACGGACGTGCACCCCGGCTTCCAGACCGACTGGCAGCAGCCGCTGGTGGTGGCCCTGACGCAGGCCACGGGCCTGTCCATCGTCCACGAGACGGTGTACGAGTCCCGGCTCGGCTTCACCTCCGCGCTCAACCAGATGGGCGCACACATCCAGCTCTACCGCGAGTGCCTGGGCGGTTCCGACTGCCGCTTCGGCCAGCGCAACTTCCTGCACTCGGCGGTCGTGTCCGGGCCGACCCGGCTGCAGGGCGCGGATCTGGTCATCCCGGACCTGCGCGGCGGCTTCTCGTACCTGATCGCGGCGCTGGCGGCGGAGGGCACCTCGCGGGTGCACGGCATCGACCTGATCAACCGCGGCTACGAGAACTTCATGGACAAGCTGGAGAAACTGGGCGCGAAGGTGGAGCTGCCGGGCGGGGCGCTGGTCTGAGACCGCGCGCCGGACGGCTGCTGACGGGGGTTCGGGGCGCTGCCCCGGGCCCCCGTTTTCCCGTTCCCGGGCTCACGTTCCCCGATATCGGGCCCTCGTTTCCCCGTCCCCGGGCCCCGGTTCCTCGATATCGGGCCGTAGAGGCCCAGAACGGGGCCTCTCGGGCCGGTACACCGAAGGGCGGTCACCCTGGTGGGGTGACCGCCCTTCGTCGCGCCTGTGGGGCTTACTTCCCCTTGGCGGCTTCCTTGAGCTTGGAGCCCGCGGAGACCTTCACGCTGTAGCCGGCCGGGATGTTGATCGGGTCGCCGGTCTGCGGGTTACGAGCGGTGCGAGCGGCACGGTGGGTGCGCTCGAAGGTCAGGAAGCCGGGGATGGTGACCTTCTCGTCGCCCTTGGCGACGATCTCACCGACGGTCTCGGCGAGCGCGGCCAGCACGGCGTCGGCGTCCTTGCGAGTCACCTCGGCGCGGTCGGCCAGGGCGGCCACCAGCTCACTGCGGTTCATGTTGTTACTCCCGTGTTCTTCTTGCCTGTGAGGCGTGAGATCGAAGCCGATGCTGCCAGGGCCCTCGGACAGTCCCCGGACCCGGGTCTGTCGTCAGACCCTCGCGCCCGATTACGCATCCTGCCCCCACCTGCGGCGGTAACGCCAATCCGGCACCCTCCGGAGTCACACGAAAAGCACCAGCGCCTCTTCGTGGTGACGTTCCGTCGACTCTCCGAAAGCGTTCCGCAGCGGTTGCGGGCCTTGGGGGGACGCGCCGCCCGCCCACCCTAAAGGGGCGTTTGGGGCGCCGCGACCCGCGACGCGCCGTAGGCCGGGCCGAGCTGGCCGCCGCGGGCGCGGACGATGCCGGCAGGAGCCCGCACCGGGCCCTGCCGACGGGGCGGGGTCAGCCGAGCTCGCCCGAGGTCTTCGCGGCGCCGCCGGCCGCCTTCGCGGCGTCCCGGACGGCACCGGCGACCGCACCCGCGACCCGGTCGTTGAAGACCGACGGGATGATGTAGTTCGCGTTCAGCTCGTCCTCGGCGACCACGTCGGCGAGGGCCCTCGCCGCGGCGAGCATCATCTCCGTGTTGACGGTGCGGGACTGAGCGTCCAGCAGGCCGCGGAAGACACCCGGGAAGACCAGCACGTTGTTGATCTGGTTCGGGAAATCGGAGCGCCCGGTGGCGACAACTGCCGCGGTCTGGCGGGCGATTGCCGGGTCCACCTCGGGGTCCGGGTTCGCGAGCGCGAACACGATCGCGTCCTCGGCCATGGCGGCGACATCGGCGCCGTCCAGGACGTTCGGGGCGGAGACGCCGATGAAGACGTCGGCGTCCACGACGGCCTGCTTGAGCGTGCCGGTCATGGACTCCGGGTTGGTGTTGTCGGCGATCCAGCGCAGCGGCGAGTCGGCGTCGGCGGAGACCAGGTCCTCGCGGCCGGCGTGCACCACGCCGTGGATGTCGGCGACGACGGCGTGCTTGACGCCCGCGGCGATCAGGAGCTTCAGGATGGCCGTACCGGCCGCTCCGGCGCCCGACATGACGACCCGGACGTCCCCGATCCCCTTGCCCACCACGCGCAGCGCGTTGGTCAGCGCGGCCAGGACGACGATCGCGGTGCCGTGCTGGTCGTCGTGGAAGACCGGGATGTCCAGGGCCTCGCGCAGCCGTGCCTCGATCTCGAAGCAGCGGGGCGCGGAGATGTCCTCCAGGTTGATGCCCGCGAAGCCGGGGGCGATCGCCTTGACGATCTCGACGATGGCGTCGGTGTCCTGGGTGTCCAGGCAGATCGGCCAGGCGTCGATGTCGGCGAAGCGCTTGAAGAGGGCCGCCTTGCCCTCCATGACCGGCATGGCGGCCATCGGGCCGATGTTGCCGAGGCCGAGCACCGCGGAACCGTCCGTCACGACCGCAACGGTGTTGCGCTTGATGGTGAGGCGGCGCGCGTCCTCGGGGTTCTCGGCGATCGCCATGCAGACCCGGGCCACGCCCGGGGTGTAGATCATCGAGAGGTCGTCACGGTTGCGGATGGGGTGCTTGGACGCCATCTCGATCTTGCCGCCGAGGTGCATCAGGAACGTACGGTCGGAGACCTTGCCCAGGACGACGCCCTCGATGCCGCGCAGGCCCTCGACGATCTCGTCCGCGTGCGAGGTGGAGGTGGCCGCGATGGTGACGTCGATCCGCAGCTTCTCGTGACCGGAGGCGGTCACGTCGAGGCCGGTGACCGATCCGCCGGAGGACTCCACGGCCGTGGTGAGCTGGGAGACCGCTGTGCCGCTCGCGGGCACCTCCAGCCTGACCGTCATCGAGTACGAGACGCTGGGCGCCGTTGCCATGGCCGAGTCCTTCGCTTTCCTTAGCTTCATTGCCGCGCGACCGGGGCGCTCACCTCGGACACGCTTCCCGATCGTCGCACCTACTGGCCGGTAGCCGGTAATGACTGCCACTCTTCGGAAAGTAGTTTCCACCATACGAGATATGACCGCCTCAGCGGAACCCCCGAATGGCCCCGGCCGGATCGGTATCGGCCATGTCCGTGCGCCGGGGCCCCGCGCGATGAGCACCGCCTCCGGAAACAAGAACAGACCCGCGCCACCGGAAGGTGACGCGGGTCTGTCTTCTTGGTCAAGCGGCACCGACCCGCCATGCTCGCCTCGCGGCAAGTGGTCGCTCGTAGCGACGAAGGTTGGGCCCGGGGGCTTGGATCGAGCCGGTGCCGACACCAGGCTAACAAAGACCCCGAAGAAGTGATTCCCCGCAGCACAGGTTGACCCGAAAAACAGTGCCGGACGCGGCCCCGCCGCCCCGCCCGGCCCCGTCTCAGTCCCTCAGCAGCCCGTCTCAGTCCCTCAGCAGGTCGGGGACGCCGTCCTCGTCGGGGAGGTCCCGCTCCCCCGAGACCACCGTGAGCTGCTGCGTCGCACGCGTCAACGCCACGTACAGCACCCGCAGGCCGGCCGGGGACTCGTCCGCGATCTCCGCGGGCGAGACGACCACCGTGGCGTCGTACTCCAGACCCTTCGCCTCCAGGCTGCCCAGCGCCACCACCCGTTCGCCGAGCTCGGCGAGCCAGTCGCGGGCCTGCGCCCGGCGGTTCATCGCGACGACCACGCCCACCGTGCCGTCGACCTCGGCGAGCAGCCGCCGTGCCTCCTCGCGCACCGCGGCGGCCAGATCGCCGTCCCGTACGGTCTCGAAGCGCGGCTTCACGCCCGTCGAGCGGACCGCGGCGGGCGACTCCATTCCGGGCATCGCCAGCGCCAGGACCTTCGAGGCCAGCTCGGCGATCTCCGCCGGGTTGCGGTAGTTGACCGTGAGGGTGAAGCGGCGGCGCGGCCGGTTGCCGAGCGCCTCGTCGCGCGCGCGGGCGGCCTCGTCCGGGTCGGACCAGGAGGACTGCGCCGGGTCCCCGACGATCGTCCAGGTGGCGTGCCTGCCGCGGCGGCCGACCATCCGCCACTGCATGGGCGTGAGGTCCTGCGCCTCGTCGACGATGACATGCGCGTACTCCGTGCGCTCCGCGGCCAGCCGCTCGGCGCGCTCGCGCTGGGTCTCCTCGCGCTGCGGCATCAGCTCCTCCAGACCGGAGAGCTGGTCCAGCGGGTCGAGTTCGCGCTTCTTCTTCGGCCGGTGCGGGGTGCCGAGCAGCGTCTGGAGCTCGTCGAGGATGGCCACGTCGTGCACGGACAGCGGTCCGTTCCCCTCGCGGTCGAGCCGCTTCAGGGAGCGCGCGAAGCGGCGCACCTCGCCCTGGTTGAGGACCCGGCGGGCCCAGCGGCCCAGCCGCTTCTCGTCGGCCATCGCGGCGAGCACCCCGCGCGGGGTGAGCTCGGGCCACCAGGCGTTCAGGAAGTCGAGGAAGTCCGTCTCGGTGGAGACGTCCTCGTCGAAGGAGGAGCGCAGTTCGGCGACGAGCTCGGGGTCGGTGTAGCGGCCGCGGCCCGAGGACTTGTTCCAGAGGGCGTCCAGGAGCATTCTGCGGGCGCGCGGGCGCAGCAGGTTGACCGGGGCGGTGCCGCCGAGGACGGACTGCCGGATGCGGTGCAGCTCGTCGGCGTTCAGCTCGACGCGGGCGCCGAACGCGACGACCCGCAGCCGGGTGGGGGTGACCGGGGCGGCGCCGGCTTCCGCGTCCCCGTCCCCGTCGCCGAAGGACAGCTGGCCGTCCCGGTCCGCCGGCCTGCGGGAGGTGCCCGGCTGTTCCAGGGCGCCGCGGGAGGCCTTGCGCAGCACCTGGAGCATCCGCGAGGAGCCCTTGATCCGGGCGACGGCGGGCTCGTCGTAGGTGGTGGCGCCCTCGACGCCCGCCGCCTCGTCGGAGAGCGAGCCGACCGCGCGGATCGCGACCTGCCCCTCCTCGCCCAGCGAGGGCAGTACGCCTTCGGTGTACGCGACCAGGAGCGGGGTCGGCGAGACGACGAGGATGCCGCCCGCGTAACGCCGCCGGTCCTGGTAGAGGAGGTACGCGGCGCGGTGCAGGGCGACGGCCGTCTTGCCGGTGCCGGGGCCGCCGGAGACCTCGGTGACCGAGGCGGCGGGGGCCCGGATCACCAGGTCCTGTTCGGCCTGGATGGAGGAGACGATGTCCCGCATGGTGTGGCTGCGGGCCTGGCCGAGCGCCGCCATCAGGGCGCCGTCGCCGATAACGGGCAGCTTGTCGCCGTCCAGGTACGCGGTCAGCTCGGGGCGCATCAGGTCGTCCTCGACGCCGAGGACCTTACGGCCCTTGGAGCGGATGACCCGGCGGCGTACGACCCTGCCGGGTTCCTTCGGCGTCGAGCGGTAGAACGGTGCGGCGGCCGGTGCGCGCCAGTCGATGACCAGCGGCGCGTAGTCGGAGTCGAGGACCCCGATCCGGCCGATGTGCAGCGTCTCCGCGATATCGGCCGAGTTGTCGTCGCGGACGGCGTCGTCGGCCGCCTCGACGGAGGTGTACGCGCCGTCCGGGCCGCGTTCGCCGTCCTTGCCGAGCAGCAGGTCGATCCTTCCGAAGAGGAAGTCCTCGAACTCGCTGTTCAGCCGGTTGAGGTGGATTCCGGCCCGGAACACCTGGGCGTCGCGCTCGGCGAGCGCTCCCGGGGTACCGACCTGGCCACGCTTGACGGCGTCATTCATGAGAAATTCCGCCTCGTGGATCTTCTCCTCAAGGCGGTGGTACACACGGTCGAGATGTTCCTGCTCGACACCGATTTCCCGGTCCCGCAACGAATCGACAGCGGCATCCTGCGCGGCCACCGAGGCCCCCTTCTGACGTGCATTGGGCAGCCGTCAACCTTATGCGAAGGGGGACCCGCCGCGCACCTGCCGCGCATATCGAAATGATGCTCCGGCGATCTCGGTCCGGCATCGGCCCCGGCCGGTCCTCCGCCGCCGGACCTGCGCGCCCCGAAGCGGTCGGTGTCTCTCCCCCGCCGTCTACGGCACCACCGGGCCCCGCTTCTTTACAGCGCTGCGTCTTTACAGCGCTGCGTCTCTACGGCGCTGCGTCTCTACGGCGCTGCCGGGCCCTGCTTCACGACACCGCCGCGTCCGGCACCGCGACGGGCGCGTCCCGCACCGCCACGGCCGCCGCGCGGCGCCGGTGCCTGGCCACCCGTTCGCGGTTCCCGCACACCTCGCTGGAGCACCAGCGCCGCCGGCGTCCGCGCGAGGTGTCCAGATAGATGCGGCGGCAGTTGCCCGCCTCGCAGCGGCGCAGTGCGGCTCGGGCCACGGGGTCGGTGAGGAGTTCCACGACGTCCCGGGCGACGGCGGCCAGCAGCGCCCCGCAGTCGGGGTCGGCGCTCAGCGCCCGCACCAGCTTGCCGCCCCTGCCACGCACCGCCCGCAGCCCCGGTGGCGCCTCGGCGGCGAGCGCGTTGACCCGGTCCAGGGCGCTCCCGGCTCCGCGGCCGCCCAGTTCGGCCGTCAGCAGCCGGTCCACACCGGTCCGCAACTGCCGGAAACGCACCACCCAGCTCTCGTCCACGGCGTCGAGGCGCGTGCCGTCCGGTACGAGTCCGGCGGCGACCAGCCAGTCGGCGAGCCGCTCGGCGCCGTCGAGCAGTTCGCAGGCGCCGGTGGTCCCGATCCCCGTCGCCACCAGGTCGAGGCAGGGCCGACCGGAGTCGAACCGCCAGTCGCACGCACTCCTGCCGACCGTCATGCGCATGTCACCGCCTCGGTTCACCGATGGGGCCTCCCCCAGAGTGCCCCCAGCGGGCCCGCCCCGGAACCCCTGCCGTCCCACGGGTCGTCGCACGCGGGGCCGTACGGTGTCCGGATGGATGACGATCCCGGCACCTTCACCCTGTCGGCCGGCCCGCTGCTGCTCCGGCCCTGGCTTGCCGAGGACGCCCCGGCCCTGATCGAGGCCCACCGTGACCCCACGATGCGCGCCATGCTGTTGACGCGGATCACGGACGAGGCGGAGGCGGAACAGTGGCTGCGGGAGCAGCGGCGGGGCCGGAAGTCCGGCAGCCGCTTCGGCTTCGCGGTGGTGGACCGCGATCACGGCGGCGCATTGGTCGGAAACGTGGCGCTCAAGTACCCGGGCCCCGGCTCCGGCAGCGCGGAGGTCGGCTACTGGACGGCGGCGCCCGCCCGCGGCCGCGGGATCGCGCCGCTGGCGCTCGGGGCGCTCGGCGACTGGGCGTTCGGGGCGTTCGCCGGGGACGGGCTGACGCGGCTGGAGCTGATGCACCAAGTGGACAACAAGGCGTCGTGCCGGGTCGCGGAGAAGAGCGGATACGGCTTCGCGGAGGTGCTTCCGGCGCGGCCGCCGTGGCCGCGCGACGGGCACCGGCACGTGCGTCTGTGTGCCGGTGGGACACGGCGTACGGGGAAGGTTCTTCCGTAGGTACCCGGGAATGTCCTCCCATGCGTACCGGGAACGTCCTCCCGTAGGCACCGGGAATGTCCTCCCGCAGCCGTCCGTCTCCGGCCGCCCGGTGGCTCAGCCCGTCGGCGGGCCGTCGTGCAGGATCCGCTGGAACAGGCGGTGGTCGCGCCATTCGCCGTTGATGTGGAGATAGCGCGGGGCCATTCCGAACTGCTCGAAGCCGCACTTGGCGAGCACCCGCTGGGAGGCGGCGTTGTCGACCACGGTCCCGGCCTCGACCCGGTGCAGCCGCAGCCCGTCCCTGGCCACCTCGCAGATCCGTCGCACGGCGGCCGTGGCCAGACCGCGGCCCGCGTACTCGACATCGGTCCAGTACCCGAGCGTGCCGCTGCGGAACGGCCCGAGCGCGATGCCGTTCAGGTTGAACCCGCCGATCGCACGGTCCGCCTCGTCGGCGAGCACCCAGGCCATGCACCGCCCGGCGTCCCGGTCGGCGAGCAGCCCGGCCAGCCGCTCGCGCTGCCCCTGCTCGGTGTAGAAGGAGTCGGGCCGCACGGGCTCCCAGGGCTGCATGTACGCGCGGCTGCGGGTCAGCGAGTCGGCGAGGGAGGCGGCGTCGGCCGGGGTGACGGGACGGAGTCGTACCTCCGCGTCGAGCCGGTGGATGTCATGGATCATCCCGGCACGCTATCCCGGTGCGGTCCTCCGGCCCACGGCTGCCCCCGCCCCCGTCCCACGCCCGGACCCCGCCCCTCACTACGCCGCGTGGTGCCGCTCCGCCAGGGCCGCCAGCCGGTCGAAGGTGCGGATCAGCTCGGCGCGTCTGTCCTCCTTGTATTCCTGCTTGGGTTCCAGACCGTCGATGGTCCGCTCCCACACGTCCATGAACGTCTTCTTCCAGCCCTCGACCACCGCCGGCTCCGGCATGGTCACGCCGACATGGCCCTGCTCCGCTATCAGGGCCAGCAGCTCGATGTTGCAGGGCACGGCGACGCCGTCGTATTCGTCGGGCTCCAGGACGACCGGGTCGCCGCCCATCGCCTCCTCGATCTCCGAGAGAAGCCGCCCGGTGATGCCCGACAGATGGTCCGCGGCCGTGTCACTGTCGAAATTCCCGCTGCCCCAGGTACCCACGGGGCCCCCTTCCGCTGGTCCTCCCCTGCCTCCCCCGTTCTACCAAGAGGCACTGACAACGGGCACGGAGAGAAGACGGAACAAGAGTCGGAACCGGAGACGGGACCGGTGGCCGGACCGACGGCGGGACCGGCAACCGGCCCGGCAGCGGACTCATCGGCCCCCGCCGTCCTCCGCCGGGTCCAGCGCCAGCCGGTAGCCGCGTTTGACGACCGTCTGGATGAGCCGGGGCTCACCCAGCGCCGTACGGAGCCGTGCGACGGCCGTCTCCACCGCGTGCTCGTCGGTACCGCCGCCGGGCAGTGCGCGCAGCAGGTCGGCGCGGGCCACCACCCAGCCCGGCCGACGGGCCAGGGTGTGCAGCAGCGCCATTCCGGCGGGCGCCACCGGGCGCGGCTCGCCGTCCACGATCACGGCGTGCCCCCGGATCTCGACCCGGTGTCCGGCGACCGGCAACGCGGGTGCCCTGGCCGGAAGTTCCTGGCACAGGAGCTGGACGAGCGGGGCGAGCCGGAAGCGTTCCGGCTGGATCGTGCCGATGCCGCGGGCCCGCAGCGGCGCGGCGGTGACCGGTCCGACGCAGGCCACGAGGACGTCGTCGCGCAGCGCGCTCAGGAGTTCCGGGAGCAGCCCGCGCTTCTCGCCCCGGCCGAGCAGCGAGGCGGCGGCCGGGGCGCTGGTGAAGGTGAGCGCGTCCAGGCCGCGGGCGAGGGTGATGTCGAGCAGCCGGTCGAGCGGGGCGATGTCCTCGGGGTCCGTCCAGCGGTAGACGGGTACGGGGAGGACCTCGGCGCCCGCGTCGCGCAGCGACTCGATGAAGCCGGGGAGCGGTTCGCCGTGCAGCTGGAGGGCGATCCGGCGGCCCGCCACGCCCTCCGCCAGGAGCCGGTCCCCCACCTCGGCCAGGGACTCGGAGGCGGGCGACCACGTCTCGGTCAGCCCGGCGGCCCGGACGGCGCCCTTGACCTTGGGGCCGCGGGCCAGCAGTTCGGCGCCGCGCAGGGCCGCCAGCAGACGGTCGCCGAGGCCCCAGTCCGCGGCGGCCTCGGTCCAGCCGCGGAAGCCGACCGCGGTGGTGGCGATGACCACGTCGGGGGCGGATTCGACGATCTGCCGGGTGACGGCGCGGAGTTCGCCGTCGTCGGCGAGCGGCACGGTCCGCAGGGCGGGCGCGTGCAGGACCGTGGCGCCCCGTCGTTCCAGCAGCGCGCCGAACTCCTCCGCGCGCCGTGCGGCGGTGACCCCGACGGTGAAGCCCGCGAGGGGCCCGCGCTGTTGCTGTTCGTCCTCGTGCATGTGGTTTCCCGGCTCTCGTCCCGCTGCTGCCCGATGATGCCGAGGGGCGAGCCTGCCAAGGATGCGTGACAGGGCTGGTTCACCCGCATTTCCCGCCCGTTACGGCACATGACATCGGGCGGTCATGATTCTGCCCCGGCACCGCTGAGCAGCGGCTTCCGGGGGCACGGACGCGGCGGAACCCGTTCCGGCGAGAAGGTATACGCACGGTTGACGCCCGCCCACTGCCCGGCCCACGACCGGCAGGGGTGACGGCGCCCGCCCCAAGACCACCACCGGCACTGCTCAGCCGGACCCCAGCATCAGCGACGCGTCGGGACCGGGAAGCCAGCTGCCCTCGGGGCGCACCATCCAGCCCTCCTCGGAACCCAGCAGGGCCGCGGCTTCGCGCAGGGCATCGAGGCCGGGGTGGCGCAGCCCCTTGCGCCAGACCAGCAGCAGCGGCGAGAGCGGCACGGGCCGGACCAGCGGACGCACCACGGTGCCCGGTATCGGAGGGAAGTCGACGACGGCCAGCACCGGGTTCCGGGACTTGGCCATGACCCGCTGGAATTCGGCCACGCCGATGGCGAGCGGCATGGGCGGCGCGAGTGCGACGCCCCATTCGGCGAAGAGCAGCCGGGCGAAGTCCGTCCATTCCGTGGTGCGCGGGTTCCCGGCGCCCGCGTAGACGGTCTCACCGGCCAGGTCGCCGAGCGCCACGGCCTCGCGCGCGGCGAGCGGGTGCTCGTCGGGGAGCAGCACGGCCATCGGCTCGTACCGCACCGGCTGTGTGCCCAGCCGTGCCCGCACCGCGGGGTCGAGTCCGGCGGCGCGACCGAAGGAGACATCGAGCCGCCCGGCGAGGATCTCCTCGGCGGCCCAGGTCAGGCCGCTCTCGAAGCGCGCCATGAGCTCGCACGCCGGGGCCAGTTCCCGGGCGCGGGCGAGCACCCGGGCGGCGGTCATGCCGTCGGTGTTGAGGTCGACGAAGAGCGGCCGGGCCGCGGGGTCGTCGAAGGCCTCGGCCAGCTCGGCGTGCGCGTCCAGCACCCGTCGCGCGTACGGCAGGAGCCTCTCGCCATCGGCGGTGAGGGCGACCTGCCGGGTGGTCCGTACGAACAGCTCGGCGCCCAGCTCGCGCTCCAGCCTGCGGATGTCGCGGCTCAGCGCCTGCTGGGCGAGGTAGAGCCGGGCGGCGGCACGAGTGAAGTGAAGTTCCTCGGCCACCGCGACGAAGGCGTGGAGCAGCCGGGGGTCGGTGTGGGTGCGGACGGTACGCGTCGGGGTGCCCGGATCGGCGGCGGAGGAGGCCACACCAGAATTTACAACACAGATGCGTCAATCGGCGCGGAGAAGGTGTTGGACCCCGGGGACCGCACGCCCCGAGGCTTGATCCATGCCGTACGAGAGAAAGCCCGCCACCACTCCCCTGCTCACCGTCTCCGGTGACCTGCTGGTCATCGCCGCCCGCACCGCCCCCGCCCGGCGGGCGTCCACCAACCCGTACCGCAGGCTGCTCGCCACCCCGGGCGCCCGCGCCTTCACCGCGGGCAATCTCATCGCCCGGCTGCCCAGCGGGATGTTCAGCGTCAGCGCGGTCATCATGATCGCCGGGACGCGCGGCTCGTACGCCCTGGCCGGGGCGGTCACCGCCACCGGCCTCGCCGCCACGGCGCTGGTCGCCCCCTGGACGGCCCGGCTCGTCGACCGGTACGGGCAGGCGCGGGTCGCGGTGCCCGCCACCGCGATCGCCGTGCTCGGCTCGCTGGCCCTGCTGCTCTGCGTGCACTACGACGCCCCGGCCTGGACCCTCTTCGCCTCCTACGCCGCGACCGCCACCACCCCCAACACCGGCGGGATGTCCCGGGCCCGCTGGGCCCATCTGCACCGGGGCGACCCGGCCGCCCTGCACACCGCGAACTCCTTCGAACAGGCCGCGGACGAACTCTGCTTCATGCTCGGCCCGGCCCTCGCCGCACTGCTGTGCTCGGTGCTCTTCCCCGAGGCCGGAACACTCGTCGCGGCGACCCTGCTGATGACCGGCGTACTGCTCTTCGCCGCCCAGCGCGCCACCGAACCGCCGGTGGCGCCCCGCACCCACGCGGGCTCCCCGCTCCGCACCCGGGGCATGCCGGCGCTGCTCACCGCCTTCCTCGCCACCGGCGCGGTCTTCGGCTCGATGGAGGTCGTCACGATCGCCCACGCCGGGGGCGCGATCCTGGCGCTCCAGGCGGCCGGATCATGCGTGGCGGGCCTGCTGTACGGCTCACTGCGCCCGGCCACCGACATCCGGCGCCGACTGCTGCTCTGCCTGGCCGGAATGACCGCCCTGATGTCCCTGCCCCTGCTCGCCGCCGCCTCGACCCCGTCCCTGCTCGCCCTCGCCGCCGCACTCCTCCTGGCCGGCGCGGCGACCGCCCCGACCATGGTCACCGGGATGACCCTGGTACAACGCCTCACCCCGCAGGGCCAGTTGAACGAGGGCATGACACTGGCCGTGACCGCACTCCTGGGCGGCATCGCCGCAGGCTCGGCGACCGGAGGCTGGCTGGTGGAACACACAGGACAGGTGACGGGGTACGCCGCACCGGTCTGCGCTGCGGCCCTGGCCCTGACCGCCGCGGCGGCCGGCGTCCGGGCGCCTCGGAGCCGGTGACCGGCACACGAAAAAGGACCCCGTCGCCGGTGGCGACGGGGTCCTCGTTCACATGGGAATTGTGGAGATGGCGGGAATCGAACCCGCGTCCAACGGTGCAGAATCAGGGCTTCTCCGTGTGCAGTTCGCTGCGATTTTCTCGGCCCCGGAGATCACGCGAACAAGTCTCCGACGGGCTCAGTCACTGTTTGATTTCCTTCCAGGCCCCGTGACCGGGTCTAGAAGTTTAGATCCCTTGATGATGCCAGGATCCGGGTCGGGATCACCCCCGGGCTGACACTTCGCAAGTCGCTACTTAGGCAGCGAGGGCGAAGGAATCGCGCTTGGTGTTGGCGATTATTGGTTGCGACATATGGTTTACGAGATCATTGCCGCTTCCTCGACACGCTTCCCCTGCTTCGACATCCGCTGTCGAAACCGATCATCCCCATGTTTTGTTTTCAATGCGCGCACCTGCGGTGAGGTGCAGTGCCATCGTACGTGACCAACGCGCGACGATGCCAGCCTATTCCTGCCGACGCCCGGCGACGCCGGGCCGGGCACGGTCCTACGCGCTCCGCTGGCGCCTGCGCGCCGCCGAGATCGCGCGGTTGGTCTCCCTCGTGTCCTGCTTCTCGCGGAGGGTCTGGCGCTTGTCGTACTCCTTCTTGCCCTTGGCGAGCGCGATCTCGACCTTGACCCGGCCGTCCTTGAAGTACAGCGCGAGCGGCACGATCGTGTGGCCCGTCTCGCCCGACTTCGACTCCAGCTTGTCGATCTCGGCCCGGTGCATCAGCAGCTTCCGCTTCCGCTTGGCCGAGTGGTTGGTCCAGGTCCCCTGCACGTACTCGGGCACATGGATGTTGTGCAGCCAGGCCTCGCCGCCGTCGATCTGGACGAAGCCGTCCACCAGGGAGGCCCGGCCCAGCCGCAGCGACTTGACCTCGGTGCCCATGAGCACGAGGCCGCACTCGTAGGTGTCCAGGATGTGGTAGTCGTGCCGCGCCTTCTTGTTCTGCGCGATGAGCTTGCGCCCTGTGTCCTTTTCCTTAGCCATAGTGCGGCCATTTTCGCACTACGACCCACCCCCGAGGCCACTCAATACTGTCTCGGCCCGCTGCTCGGCCCGGGAGTCGACCGCGAGGTCCGGGGTGATGCCGCGTTCGTCGACGCTGCGCCCCGCCGGGGTGCGGTAGTGGCCGACGGTCAGCTCGGCCACCGCGCCGCCCGGGAGCTTGCTGGGCATCTGGACCGAACCCTTGCCGAAGGTCCGTGAGCCGACCGTGACGGCGCGGCCCCGGTCCTGGAGCGCGCCGGTGAGCAGCTCGGCGGCGCTCATCGTGCCGCCGTCGACCAGGACGACGAGAGGGCGGCCGGTGTCGCCGCCCGGCTGCGCGTAGAGGGCGCGCTGCTCGCCGTGCACGTCGTACGTGGCGACCAGGCCGCCGTCCAGGAAGGCGGAGGCGGCGGTGACGGCCTCGGTGACCAGGCCGCCGGAGTTGCCGCGGAGGTCGAGGAGGACCCCGGCGTCCGACGGCGCGTCCCGGACCGCGTCCCGGACCTTGGCGCCCGAGCCCCTGGTGAACGAGTCGACCTCGATCAGTACGGCGGCGGCGGGGTCGGCACGGTCCGCGCCGATCCGTCGCACGGTCACGGCCTCGGTGGTGAGCCTGGCCCGGCGCAGCGTCTCGGTGCGCAGACCGGCGCCGCGCTCGACCCCCAGCACGACGGTGGTGCCCGCGGCGGCCTCCGTGCGGTCGCCGCGCAGCAGGGCGACGACCTCGGCGACGGGGCGCCGGCCGACCCGGTGGCCGTCGACCGTGCGGATCCGGTCGCCCGGCTCGATGCCGGCCCGGTCGGCGGGGCCTCCGGGCTGCACCCGGGCCACCTCGACCTGCCCGTCTGCGGTGCGCTTCGCGGCCAGCCCGACACCGGTGTACGAGCCGTCCAGGGCCTGCTCGAACTCCTCGTACTGCCGCTCGTCGTACACCGCGCCCCAGCGGTCCCCGCTGCGGCTGACGACCTCCTCGGCCGCCTCCTTGCCGGACTTGCCGTCGGCCACGGCGCGGGCCGCGGCGGCAGCCACCTCGTCGCGGTCGACGGTGGAGGCCACGGAACGGGTCGCGAGATCCTCGGACTTCGGGTTGCAGCGCGGCAGCGAACCGGTGGCCGCCGCGGTGGCCAGTACACCCGCGAAAACCAAGGTCAGGGCCGCCCCGCGGCGCACACCGCGGGGCCCGAGACGCTGCGTGGGGCCCGACATGGCGCCGAGTCTAGGACAACGCCCCCTGGGCGCACGGCCGGTTGGCCGCGCGCCCAGGGGGCGCATGTCACACCTTGAGGTACTTGCGGAGCGCGAAGAGCGCGGCAACGGCGGGCATCAGCAGGCCGATTGCAAGGACCAGGGGCAGCTTGGTGAGGACCGCGTCCCAGCCGATGAAGTCGATCAGATTCAGCTTGCTCTGGAGTTCCAGACCGCCGTCGATCAGGAAGTACCGGCCGGCCAGCAGCATCACGCAGGCCAGCACACCGCCGATGAGACCGGCGAACGCGGCCTCCATGATGAACGGCATCTGGATGTAGAAGCCGGAGGCGCCGACCAGCCGCATGATGCCCGTCTCGCGCCGTCGGCTGAACGCGGACACCCGGACGGTGTTCACGATCAGCATCAGCGCGATGACCAGCATCAGCGCCATCACGAAGAGGGCGGCCACGTTCATGCCGTTCATCAGCTGGAAGAGGTTGTCCAGGATGCTTCTCTGGTCCTGGACGGACTGCACCCCGTCCCGGCCGGCGAAGGCGGTGGCGACGACCTTGTACTTCTTCGGGTCGTGGAGCTTGACCCGGAACGACTCCTGCATCATGTCCGGCGTGATGTTGTTCGCCATGGGCGAGTCGCCGAACTGGTCCTGGTAGTGCTTGTACGCCTGGTCGGCCGACTCGTAGGTGACCGTGTCGACGGCGTCCATCTTGCCGAGGTCGTCCTCGATCGACTTCTTCTGCTGCGCGGTGACGGCACCCTTGGCGCACTTGGGCGTCGAGGTCACATCGCTCTTGCTGCAGAGGAAGATCGAGACGTTGACCTTGTCGTACCAGTAGTCCTTCATCGTGCTGACCTGCTCGCGCATGAGCAGCGCGCCGCCGAACAGGGCGAGCGAGAGGGCTACGGAGACGACGACGGCGAAGGTCATCGTGAGGTTCCGACGGAGGCCGACGCCGATCTCCGACAGGACGAACTGGGCGCGCATGGCGTCCTTTCAGTGCTCGGTGCTCAGTGCTGGTAGCCGTAGACGCCGCGGGCCTGGTCGCGTACGAGACGGCCCTGCTCCAGCTCGATGACGCGCTTGCGCATCTGGTCGACGATGTTCTGGTCGTGGGTCGCCATGATCACGGTGGTGCCGGTCCGGTTGATCCGGTCCAGCAGCTTCATGATGCCGACGGAGGTCTGC
Source organism: Streptomyces sp. DvalAA-43 (assembly GCF_900091725.1). Taxonomy (GTDB): domain Bacteria; phylum Actinomycetota; class Actinomycetes; order Streptomycetales; family Streptomycetaceae; genus Streptomyces; species Streptomyces pulveraceus. The sequence continues at coordinate 132,711 of NZ_FMBW01000033.1, forward strand.
GGGTCCAGGTTGCCGGTCGGCTCGTCCGCGATCAGCAGCATGGGGCGGTTCACGAACGCCCGCGCGATCGCCACGCGCTGCTGCTCACCACCGGAGAGCTCGCCGGGCCTCCGGTCCTCCTTGCCGCCGAGGCCGACCAGGTCGAGGACCTGGGGCACCGCCTTGCGGATCTCGCCGCGCGGCTTGCCGATGACCTCCTGCGCGAACGCCACGTTCTCCGCGACGGTCTTGTTGGGGAGAAGCCTGAAGTCCTGGAACACCGTGCCCAGCTGGCGGCGCATGTGCGGCACCTTCCAGTTGGACAGGCGCGCGAGGTCCTTGCCCAGGACGTGGACCGCGCCCTGACTGGCGCGCTCCTCACGGAGGATGAGCCGCATGAAGGTGGACTTGCCGGAGCCGGACGAGCCCACCAGGAAGACGAACTCGCCCTTCTCGATATCGAGGGACACATCCCGTAGAGCGGGGCGGCTCTGCTTCGGGTAGGTCTTGGAGACGTTGTCGAATCGGATCACGGATGCACCACGGTCGGCCGGGAGTAGGTGTGCGTGACCATACGCGAACCGGACTGAGCCGTGCAGGCGCACGTCCGAGGATGGGCGTTTTATGGCGGAACGGTACCGGCCGGACGCGGGTCCCAAGTGCCGCGGAACGGGCGATCTCCGGCGGGCCGCGCCGAAATCCGCGCGAGCTGGCACAGTGGTAGGGGGAACGGTTGCGTTTCCATGAGCGTTGTGCGGAGAGAAAGCGTATGCGGCTCCGCCGCGCGGGAGGAGGAAAGCGCATGACCTATGACCGACTGGTGTGCGCGAACTGCGCGGCGCCCGTCAACGAGGGCCGCTGCCCCGTGTGCCGGGCGAGCCGTGCGCGGCTGCAGCAGGAACAGGAGCAGGGAATGTTCGCCGGGCTGAACCCGGTGATGCTGGTGGCCCTGCTGGTGGTGCTGCTGGGCGCGCTGGCACTGCTGGCGCACCAGGGCGTGTAGCCGCACGCTCCGCCTGCCGGACCACAGGCGCCGGTACGTGTACGCGGAGGGGCCCGGGATACCGATCGGTATCCCGGGCCCCTCTGTGCGTGGCGTTGCCGCCGGCGGCCCTTAGGCGACCGTGCGGCCGTTCATCAGGCGCGGGAGGATCCGGAAGCCGATGCCTCCGGCGATCATCGTCGCGGCGCCGACCAGCAGGAACGTGGTCTCGGCGGCACCGGTCTCGGCGAGCTCGTCCTTGCCCTTGCCCTGCTCGACCGGCTGGTTGCCGGCGGAGTCGGGAGTGGTGTTGTCCGCGCACTTGGCGCCGTCGAGGTCGACGGTGCAGGTGTCGCCGCCGGTGGTGGAGCCGGTGGCGCCGCCGTTACCGGTGGTACCGCCAGTACCGGTGGTGCCACCCGTGCCGGTGGTGCCACCGTTACCCGTGGTACCGCCGTTACCCGTGGTACCACCATTGCTGGTGGTGCCACCGTTGCCGGACGTGCCGGAGGTGCTGTTTCCGCCGTTGCTGGACGAACCGCTGTTTCCGCCGTTGCCGGAGGTGCCGTTGTTGCCGCCGTTGCCGGAGGAACCCTCGGTGCCGGAGTTGCCCGACGTGCCCTCGGTGCCGGAGTCGCCGGACGTGCCCTCGGTACCCGAGTCGCCCGACGTACCCTCCGTGCCGGAGTCGCCCGACGTGCCCTCAGTACCCGAGTCACCGGACGTACCCTCGGTGCCCGAGTCACCGGACGTGCCCTCGGTGCCGGAGTCACCGGACGTACCGGAATCGCCGGAGTCGCCCGACGTGCCCTCGGTGCCGGTCTGACCCTCGTCGACCGCGCCCGGACCGCCGTCGGAGCTGCCCTGCGGGCCCTTGATGTCGGCGTCGATGCCCAGACCGCCCTCGTCGACCGCGGCCTTCGTGGACACGACGCCCAGGTCGACGCCGATGCCGACCGCCGAAGCCGCACCGGCGGCAGTGAGCGAGGCGCCCGCGGCGATGACCGCACCTGCGGCGATCCGCGCGACGCGTACTCGCGTCTTCTTCGTCATGTGCTGCTACCCCCAGTAGCTGTTCTCGTCAGTGGAGCAGCCATATGCGGGCCCCGGTTCTCCGGAGTTCGCTCCGAGCGGCGCCACACAGAGCCGTGGTCATGCCGCCCGCCCCCGTTCGCACCCGTCCCGGACATACGCATGCTGCCCTAGCACCCTGTCCACAGTTAAGGACTACGTCAAGGCCGTTCCGTGCAATATGAGCTGTTTTGCTCGCAGTTGGCCTTCATACGGAATCACGACTGTGACGCACTCGCCACGGCATCCACGCAACCAGGAGTCCCAACTCCCCTTCGGCGGCGACCTCGTGACCACCCCTGACGAAAACGGCGGTACCGGAGACCCCGAGGGACTCCGGCACCGCCGCGAACGCGTGTTCCCGTCTACTTCTCCCGCTGCTTGCGCCAGCGGATGCCCGCCTCCAGGAAGCCGTCGATCTCGCCGTTGAAGACCGCTTCCGGGTTGCCGATCTCGAACTCCGTACGCAGGTCCTTGACCATCTGGTACGGGTGCAGGACGTACGACCGCATCTGGTTGCCCCAGGAGTTGCCGCCGTCGCCCTTGAGGGCGTCCATCTTGGCCTGCTCCTCCTGGCGGCGGCGCTCAAGGAGCTTCGCCTGGAGGACGTTCATCGCGGACGCCTTGTTCTGGATCTGCGAGCGCTCGTTCTGGCAGGAGACGACGATGCCGGTCGGCAGGTGGGTCAGACGGACCGCGGAGTCCGTGGTGTTGACGCCCTGGCCGCCGGGGCCCGAGGAGCGGTACACGTCCACGCGCAGCTCGGACTCGTCGATCTCGATGTGGTCGGTCTGCTCGACCACCGGCAGCACCTCGACGCCCGCGAAGGACGTCTGGCGGCGGCCCTGGTTGTCGAAGGGCGAGATCCGGACGAGCCGGTGGGTGCCCTGCTCGACGGAGAGCGTGCCGTAGGCGTACGGCACCTGGACGGCGAAGGTGGTCGACTTGATGCCGGCCTCCTCCGCGTAGGACGTCTCGTAGACCTCGGTCTTGTAGCCGTGCCGCTCGGCCCACCGGATGTACATGCGCTGGAGCTTCTCGGCGAAGTCGGCCGCGTCCACGCCGCCGGCCTCGGCCCGGATGTTGACCAGGGCCTCGCGGGAGTCGTACTCGCCGGAGAGGAGGGTACGGACCTCCATCTCGTCCAGCGCCTTCCGGACGGACTCCAGCTCCGACTCCGCCTCGGCCAGGGCGTCGGCGTCGCCCTCGTCCTGGGCGAGCTCGAAGAGGACTTCGAGATCGTCGATCCGGCCGCGGAGGGCCTCGGTCTTGCGGACCTCGGCCTGGAGGTGCGAAAGCTTGCTGGTGATCTTCTGCGCCGCCTCGGGGTCGTCCCAGAGGGAAGGCGCGGCCGCCTGCTCCTCGAGCGCGGCGATGTCCGCCCTCAGCGCATCCAGGTCCAGGACGGCCTCGATCGACCCCATGGTCGAGGAGAGGGACTTCAGCTCTTCGGAAATATCGACGACTGCCACGGGTCCAGCGTAACGGCTGTCGGCACGGACGTTCCTCGGGCCGCCCGATCACACCCCGGCGATCATGGTCGCGGTGGCCTCGCGGGCCGTACGGCGACGGGGTCGCGCGGGGTGGCCGCGCCCGCCCGCGGACGGCCTCGCGGGCCCCGGGGTCAGGGCGCTCCCGGCGCCGAGGTCCCCGTCTCCCGGGCGGGTGCCTCCGGATCGTCGCCGCTCAGCGCCAGCCAGCCGCCCACGCCCAGCGCCACCAGCAGCACCAGGGCGGCGGCGCCCAGCGTGAGACGGCGCTTGCGGACGGCCGCGGACTTGTTGCGGGCCGAGCCGGGGCGGGGCGTGCCCGGGGAGCGGGGGGCCCTGGCCGTGCCCCGGGGGCCGCCGGAGAGTTCGTCGGGAGCCGGGACGCGCATGCTGGTGTGGGTGTCGCGGTTGGAGTCGGCGGAGGAGCCGGGGACCAGCGGGACCGCGCCGCGCCGGCGGGGTTCCTCGGGGGCGGGCGTGTACTGCTGCTCGTCGTACGTCGAGGGCTCCGGCTCGGCGTCCGGCTCGTCCACGTCGAGCGGCGGGATGCCGGCCAGGTGCGGGAGCTGCTCGCGCAGCCGGGCCGCGAGCTCGGAGGCGCGCAGCCGGGAGGCGGGGGCCTTGGCCAGGCACTGGACGAGGAGCTGCCAGAGCTCGTCGGGGATGCCGGGGAGCGGTACGACCGTCTCCGTGACATGGCGGCGCAGGACGGCGCCGGGGTGTCCGCCGCCGAAGGGCGTGAAACCGGCGAGGAGTTCGTACAGGACGGTGGCGAGGGCGTAGATGTCCACGGCGGCGCGTGGCGGCAGCCCCTCGACTATCTCGGGGGCCAGGTAGTCCGGAGTGCCGATGATCTTGGTGGCCTTGGTGCGGCGCGGGGTGTCGATCAGCTTGGCCACGCCGAAGTCGGTGAGCAGCGCCGGGTGGGAGCCGCCGGGGCCGAGCGGACCCTCCATGTCGAGCAGGATGTTCTCCGGCTTGACGTCGCGGTGGACCACCCCGGCGGCGTGCGCGGCGGCGAGGCCGTCGGCGACGTCCGCGATGATCGCCACGGCGGCCTCGGGCGCGAGGCGGCGTTCGCGGTCGAGGCGGGTGCGCAGGTCGGTGCCGCGTACCAGTTCCATGACCAGGGCCAGGTCGTTGCCGTCGACCACGAGGTCGCGGACGGCGACGACATGCGGATGGTCGAGGCCGAGCAGGGCGGTGCGCTCCTGGACGAAGCGGCCGACGAGTTCCTGGTCGGACGCGAGGTCCTCGCGGAGCAGCTTGATGGCCACCGGGCCCTCGGGCCCTTCGCCGAGCCAGACCGTGCCGGCGCTGCCGCGCCCCAGAATCTGGTGTGCGGTGTACCGGCTGCCGATATTCCGTGCCAAGACTGCTCCCTCAGCGGCTGGCGATGGACCGTCGCTCATGACCCCCGGTCGACAAAGTTACGCGTCGGCCGGGGGGTTGAGTGCCCGGGATGGTGCCAACCTTCACTTCCGCGGGCGATATGCGGTGGAAACTGGCCCACGGAAGTCGATATAGCTACCGAGTTGATGGTGGTGCGGCCGCTCAGGGGCCGGTGTTGCCGGTGCTGCCGCCGCCGTCGCTGCTGCCGCCCAGCTTCGAGATCCAGTCGCTGATGTCGGAGACCGTGTCGCTGATCGCCTGCCAGTAGCTCTTGCCCTGGCCGATCCAGTCCTGCAACGGGGTCAGTTCCCAGATCAGCCAGCCCGCGACGAACAGCAGCACCACGGTGAACAGACAGCCCTTGAGGCAGCCGAGGCCGGGGATCCGCATCGGGTTGGCGCTGCGCTGCCTCGGTTCGCGGGGCTGACGCGGGGCCGGCGGCTGGGGCGCGGCCGGCTGCTGCGGGGGCGCGTACTGCTGGCGCTGGGGCTGTTGTTGGTGCTGGGGCTGTTGTTGATGCTGCGGCTGGTACTGCTGCTGGTGCTGGGGGTACTGCCGCTGCTGCGGCTGTTGCTGCGGCTGCTGGTACTGCTGGTGCTGCGGCGGCTGCCGCCGCTGGGGCTGCTGGGGCTGTTGTTGGGGCTGGGCGCGCTGGGGGCGGCGGCGCAGCGGGTCCTCGCTCGGGTCGAGGTACTGGACCTGGGTCTGCTCGTTGCGGTCGCGGGCCGCCTGGAGCTGGGACTGCCAGGGGTGCGGCCCGTCGGGCTGCGGGGAGCCGTCCGGACGCGGCGGCACGGGCGGCAGGACCGAGGTCGGGTCGGCGTGCCCGGCCGGGCCCTGGCCGGGGGTCTGCGGCAGGACGCTGGTGGCGGCGCCCGGGTCGTACGCGCCGGCGTTGCTCGGCAGCACCTGCGTCGGGTCCGCCGCACCGGGGGTCGCCGGAACGGCCGCGGGCGCCGGATCGGGGGCGAGCAGGGCGCCCACGCCGTCGGCCGCGGCGATCTGGGCGGAGTTGGCGTGCACGCCGATGCCCTCCGCGACGACGCGCAGGCCGCGGGCCAGGTTCTCAGCGCTGGGCCGCCGGTCGGGGTCCTTGCTCAGGCAGCGCTCTATCACCGTCCACAGCGGGGCCGGGACGGTGCTGGGGCGGCGGGGCTCCTCGCTGAGGTGCCGGTGCAGCACTTCGAGGGCGGTGCCGCCGGCGAACGGCGGACGGCCGGTGACCAGCTCGTACAGCAGGATGCCCGCGCCGTAGATGTCGACGGCGGAGGTCTGCGGGCGGCCCTCGGCGGACTCGGGCGCCACATAGGCGGGCGTGCCGACGAACTCATGGGTCCGGGTGAGCCCCGGGGAGTCGGCCAGGCGGGCGATGCCGAAGTCGGTGAGCATCGGGCGCATCCGGCCGTCGCGCTCGTCGAGCAGGACGTTGGCGGGCTTGAGGTCGCGGTGGACGACGCCGTCGGCATGGCTGGCGGCGAGCGCGTCCGCGATCTGCGCGGTGAGCAGCGCGGCGGCGACCGGGGTGAGCGGGCCGTTCTCGCGGAGGTAGCGGTGCAGGTCGGGGCCGTCGATCAGGTCCATGACGAGGGCGAGGAGGTCGCCCTCGACGACCAGGTCGCGGGTGCGCACGATGTTCTCGTGGGTGAGCCGGAGCAGTACCGAGCGCTCGCGCAGGAACCGCATCACGATGTCGGCGTCGTTGGCGAGCTCTTCCTTCAGGACCTTGATCGCCACGGTCTCGCCGGGCTCGCCTGCGACGGCCGCCTCGGCGCCCGCGGTCTCCCGCTGGCGGGCCCGCCAGACGGTGCCCGTGGCGCCGCGTCCCAGCGGCTCCTCCAGGAGGTACTTGCTGCCTACCGGCCGCACGTCATGCGCTCCCTGCAGATCGTGGTGCTTACGGTCTTCCCGGATCCGCCCGGGAGTTCCGGCCCACTCTAGTGGGGTGACCGGCGGGGTCGGGCGGCTCCGTCGGGTCGTCCGCGGTCCCCCGGCCGCTCCCGCCCCGGGGAGGCGCCGGCCGGTCTCGGAACAAGACGCGCACATCGGGCGGATGGTTGCCGCACACCTGTGCGACGAACCGTTCCTGGCGCTCCCGCGGAACGGTTCCCTCCTCGCGTACGGCGTTCCAAGCAGGCACTTATGGGCGCACAGCCGACGTTTCAAGATCACTTGGCGGTGGCCCCCGGGCGTGTTGTCAGCGGCAGGTGCGAGGATGCCTCCAGCACGGAACTGTGGGGTCGGGAGCCCCGCGGCACGTGACGAACCTGTACCGGACGACGCGTCCGTGTCGGGTGGGGGGAATCACAGGGCGTTTCCCCTGCCCGGCGCACCGCGCAGAAGGGACCGCTGACGGCGATGCAGATCCGGCTGACCGTCCTCGCGCCGCGCAGCGGCCAGACCCCGGCGCGCGCGTGCGACGTGCTGGTCACCGCCCCGTCGGGGACGGCCCTCGCCACCGTGGCGTCCAACCTGGCCACGGCCGTGCTGGGGCCCGACGGCTCGCTCGGCAGCGGCGCGGTGGTGCTGTTCGCCGGGCGCGAGCGGCTCGACGCGCAGCGGTGCGCGCTGGGTGAGCCGCCGCTGGTGGACGGGGCGGTGCTCTCGCTCCAGGTCCCGGGCGAGGACGAGGCGGTGGACGACGCCGTCCCGGCCCGGCTGCACGTGGTCGCGGGGCCGGACGCGGGCGGGGTCCATCTGCTGCACGGCGGCCGGATCCGGATCGGCCGCTCCGCCGACGCGGACGTCCCGCTCGACGACCCCGATGTGTCCCGGCTGCACTGCGCGGTGACGGTCTCCGCCGACGGCCTGGTCTCGGTGGCGGACCTCGGCTCCACCAACGGCACCCTGCTCGACGGCGCGGAGGTCCGCGACCGCCCGGTCCGGCTCAAGCCCGGTGCGCTGCTGCGGCTCGGCGAGTCCACGCTCCTGCTGACCTCCGGCGCGCCCGCGCCGACGCTGGCGACGGCCCCGGACGGCGAGGGCCATCTGCGGGTCTCCGGCACGACGGACGCCGACGACGGCTCCGGGCACGGTTACGCCACGCCCGTCTCCCCCGCGTCCGCCCCCCGCGAGGACCCCGGCGCCGGTCGGGCGTACGCGGGCGATGACGACGGGCGGACCGACGGGCGCGGGCCGTCCGCCCCCGGCCGCCCCGGCCCGGACGACGGGGCGCCCAGACGGGGCGGGATAGGCGCCTGGGCCCGCAGACTCGCGGGCAACAGGGGCGAGCCCGTGCACGAGGCGATGCCCGACGGGGCGGGGCCGGCCGATCCGCTGTACCCGACCGCCCCCGCGGCACGGTCCGGGTCCGCCGAACGGAGCGTCTGGCCGGACCCGGCGGCCGTGCTGCTGACCGCGCTCGGCCCCGGCCCCCGGCTGTGGGAGCGCGGCACCGACCACCCCGAGGCGCTCGTGGTGCGCCTGGGGACGACGGACCGGGCCGAGCTGCCCGCCGTGCCGGTGACGGTGGGGCTGCGGGAGGCCGGTTCGCTCGGGCTCGCCGGGCCGCGGACCCGGCTGGCCGGGCTCGCCCGCTCGACGGTGGCGCAGCTCGCCGCGCTGCACTCCCCCGCCGATCTGGAGATCGTGCTCATCAGCACGGACCGCGCCCGGAGCGCGGACGAGCGCAGGCGCGAATGGGCCTGGCTCGGGTGGCTGCCCCATCTGCGGCCGACGCACGGCCAGGACTGCCGCCTGCTCCTCGCGTACGACCGCGAACAGGCCACCGCCCGGGTGGCGGAGCTGGTGCGCCGGCTGGACGACGGTCCGCTCGGGCCCGGCTGGGCGAGCCTGGACCGGAGTACGGTCACCGGGGCCGCGGAGCGGTACACCGGCCCGTACACCGTGCTGGTCGTCGACGGCGACCCGGGCTCGGCGGCGCTGCGCGAGAACACCGCCCGGCTGGCCGCCGCCGGTGCCGCGGCCGGTATCCATCTGATCTGTCTGGCCGAGACCCCGGCCGCCACACCCACCTCACCGGTCGCGGCGACGTACGAGGCCGCCTGCCACGCCTCGATCGCCTTCCGCGAGTGCGGGGCGGTGGCGATGCTGAGCGGTGACGTGGCGACGGCCCTGCGGCTGCTGCGGACGGCGGACGGCCGGGCCGCCGGGCGCGGCACGGTCGCCGCCGTGGACGCGGTCTCGGCGCACTGGGCCGAGCGGTTCGGCCGGGCGCTGGCCCCGTTGCGCACGGAGGGTTCGGCCACCGCCCACGGCCGGTCGTCGTCGGCCGCGCTCCCGACCACCGCCCGCCTGCTGGACGAGCTGGGGCTGGCCCGTGCCACCCCGGCCTCCCTGATGGCCCGGTGGGCCTCCACCGCGGACGACCAGCCCGGCGCCACGGTGCGCGGCTCGGGCCGTACGGAGCACCCGCGCGGCACCGGCCCGCGCGTGGGCGCCCAGCGCATGGGCGGCGCCCCCGGCCCGGACGGATACGCACCCGGCTCGGGCCGCACCCCGTACCCCGACAGTGAGAACGCCACCCACATCGGCACCCCGGGCCACTCCCTCGCCCCGGACGACGGCCACGAGACCCCCGGCTCCGGGCGCACCCCGTATCCGGACTCCGGCCACACCCCTCACCCCGGCGGTTCCGGGGGCCGGATCGGCGGGCAGCGCCACGGCGGTGCGCCCGGGGACACCCCGGGCTCGCGGACCGTGCCCGGGTCCGGGACCGGCACCTGGGCCACTGGTGGCGACCGCGCGGGTGAGGTCCAGGGGGCCGGCAGCCTCCGCTCCGCCGGTTCCGGGCGCGGCTCGAACCGGGTCAGCGGGCCGCGCGGCGACGACACGCCCCGAGTGGCCGCGCGGGGTGCGGAGAGCGCAGCCGCGGCCGCACCCGCTCCGGCCTCCGCCGAAGGCGCCGCTCCCGCCGCCGTCGGGCGGCCCGTGGTGGTGCTCGGGGCCGGGCCCCGGGGCGCGGTCAGCGTGGATCTGTCGGAGGAGGGCCCCCACCTCCTGATCGAGGGACCGGCCGGCAGCGGGCGCACGGAGCTGCTGCGGGCCGTCGCCGCCTCGCTCGCCGCGGCCGCCCGGCCCGACCTGCTGGGCATCCTCCTGGTCGACGGCGCGGGCGGCGACCGAGGCGAGGGCCTCGGCCCCTGCACCGAGCTCCCGCACGCCTTCACGCACCTGGTGGCCTCCGATCCGGTGCGGATGCGGGAGGTCGCCCAGGCCCTGGGCGGCGAGCTGAAGCGCCGGGCCGAGCTGCTCGGCCCGTACGACTTCACCGAGTGGCACCACCGGCAGGAGGTGGCGCGGCGGATGGTCGGCCAGCGCCCACCGACCGCCGCGGAACAGCGCGGTGACGTGGACGCCCCGATGAGCGGGACGCTCCGGCTGCGCCCCGCCGCCCGGTCCTCGGATCCCGGCCCCTCCCCGCTGCCCCGGCTCGTCGTCCTGGTCGACGACTTCGACGCGCTGGTCGCCCCGGCGCTCGGCAGCCCCGGCCGCCCCGCCGCGGGTTCGGTGGTGCGGGCCCTGGAGGCCGTGGCGCGGGAGGGCGGCCGGCTGGGTGTCCACCTGGTCGCGGCCTCCGCCCGCCCGGACCGTACGGAGGACACGGACCTGGCCCACGGGGCCCGGCTGCGCATCGTGCTGGACGCGCCGGTGGTCCCGCCGTCGCCGGAGAGCCCGGCGCCGGGGCGGGGCAGGCTCGGGCATCCGGACGGGCGGGTGACGCCGTTCCAGGGCGGCCGGGTGACCGGGCGCATCCCGCGTACGGCCACGCTGCGGCCCACCGTCGTCCCGCTGGAGTGGGAGCGGATGGGCGATCCGCCGACCCGGCGCCCGGTCCGCGAACTGGGCAACGGGCCGACCGACCTGGCGCTGCTGGCCAGCGCGCTGGAGTGGGCGGCCCGGTCGGTGAACGCCGAACCGATAGCGCCGTTCGGACCCGCCCACCCCTGACGGGAACCCTTGGGCGGGAACCCCGGGCGGCGCCGGGTCCGGACATCCACTGACATCACGTCACGAGCCCATCACGATCAAGGAGTTGAGACCGGAAGCGGTATTGCGGCCCCCGTACACCGGGCGTAGGACTGTGCGCACACAACGATGTGAGAAACGGGGAAGCAATGCGCACAACCCTTCGGATCAGCAGGGCCGCAGCGGTGTTCACCGCCATCGGCGCACTGGCCCTCACCGGTTGCAGTGACGGCGGTGACGGGAAGGACAAGCCGGAAAAGAGCGCGGGAAGCGACAAGGGCGGCTCCGGCGTCGACCTGCCCAAGCTGGACGGCGAGAAGCTCTCGGTCGCGGCCGTCTGGACCGGCGCCGAGCAGGCCAACTTCGTCAAGGTCCTCAAAGAGTTCGAGAACCGGACGGGCGCCAAGGTCACCTTCGTCCCGGCACAGGACCCGATCGTCAACTTCCTCGGTACGAAGATCGCGGGAGGTCAGCCGCCGGACGTCGCGATGATCCCGCAGGTCGGCGCGATCCAGCAGGCCGCCCAGAAGAAGTGGGCGAAGCCGGTCGGCCCCGAGGCCAAGGCCCAGCTGGCCAAGAACTACTCCAAGGTCTGGCAGGACCTCGGCGCGGTGGACGGCACCCAGTACGGCGTCTACTTCAAGGCCGCCAACAAGTCCCTGGTCTGGTACAACACCAAGGCGTTCGAGAACGCGGGCGCGGCCGAGCCGAAGACCTGGAAGGACTTCCTGAAGACGGCCGAGACGATCTCCGCCTCGGGCGTCACCCCGGTCTCGGTAGGCGGCGCCGACGGCTGGACGCTCACCGACTGGTTCGAGAACGTCTATCTCTCCCAGGCCGGTCCGGAGAAGTACGACCAGCTGGCCCAGCACAAGATCAAGTGGACGGACCCGTCCGTCAAGGACGCGCTGACCACGCTCGCGCAGCTCTTCGGCAAGCCGTCGCTGATCGCGGGCGGCGCCGACGGCGCCCTGCAGACGGAGTTCCCGGCCTCGGTCACCCAGACGTTCACCGGCGGTGACCAGCCCAAGGCCGCGATGGTCTACGAGGGCGACTTCGTGGGCGTCAACATCGCGCAGACGAAGGCGAAGATCGGGACGGACGCCAAGGTGTTCCCGTTCCCGGCGGTCGGCGCCGAGTCCCCCGTCGTGACCGGCGGCGACGCCGCGGTGGCGCTGAAGGACGGCAAGGGCGCCCAGGCCCTGCTGACCTGGCTGGCCTCGACGGACGCGGCGAAGATCATGGCCGAGCAGGGCGGGTTCATCTCCCCGAACAAGGCCCTGGACGCTTCCGCGTACCCGAACGAGGTGCAGCGCACCATGGCGAAGGCACTGATCGCGGCCGGTGACTCCGTCCGGTTCGACATGTCCGACCAGGCGCCGCAGTCGTTCGGCGGGACGCCCGGCAAGGGCGAGTGGAAGACCCTCCAGGACTTCCTGAAGAACCCGAAGGACATCGCGGGGACTCAAGCGAAGCTGGAGTCCGACGCGGCCAAGGCGTACAAGAGCTGACGGGATGACGACAGCCGCAGCGGGGGGCGCCGACGCGGTGCCCCCCGCCGACAAGCAATCGTCCGCCGAGCCGTCGGTACCCGCGCCCAGGAAGCCGCCCGGCCCGCAGTCCGGAGGCCCGGGACGCGGTCGCCGCGGCGTGACCGGCACCCGCAGGTTCATCGCGGCCCTGTTCCTGGCGCCCGCGCTGGTGCTGCTGGGCGCGCTGGTGGTCTATCCGATCGTGTACTCCGTCTACCGGTCGTTCTTCGACCAGGCGGGTACGGGCTTCGCCGGGCTCGACAACTACAAGGCGCTGTTCACGGACGACACCATCCGTACGGCGGTCAAGAACAACGCGATCTGGGTCGTGGTCGCGCCCACGGTCTCCACGGCCCTCGGGCTGATCTTCGCGGTGCTCACGGAGCGGATCCGCTGGGGCACGGCGTTCAAGCTGGTCGTCTTCATGCCGATGGCGATCTCCATGCTCGCCGCCGGCATCATCTTCCGGCTGGTGTACGACGCCGCCCCGGAACGCGGGGTCGCCAACGCCGTCTGGGTGGGTGTGCACGACACGTTCAACGAGTCGGCGAGCTACCCGAAGGCGCATCCGCTGCCCGTCCACCCGCTCAAGGCGGGCGGTGGCGGCTCGTTCGTCACCAAGGCGCCGGTACGGGCCGGGCAGCCGGTGCGACTGCCGCTGGTCGGTGTGGTTCCGGCGAACATGCCGAAGGACGCGAAGCCCGCGAAGGCCACCGCGGCCAAGGACGGTGAGATCACCGGCACCGCGTGGCTGGACTTCACCAAGGGCGGCGGCGGCCGGCCCAATGTCATCGACGCCAAGGAGCTGGGGCTCAAGGGCCTCACGATCGAGGCGGTCAAGGACGGCAAGGTGGTCGCCTCGGCGACGGCGGCGGCGGACGGTACGTTCACCCTGCCCGCGTCGGCGGACGGCGCCGGGATCCGGCTCCCCGCCTCGAACTTCAAGGAGCCGTACAACGGGGTCGAGTGGCTCGGCCCGGCCCTCGTCACCCCCGGGATCATCGGCTCCTACGTCTGGATGTGGGCCGGGTTCGCGATGGTGCTGATCGCGGCGGGGCTCGCGGGTCTTCCCCGTGAACTCCTCGAAGCGGCCCGGGTGGACGGCGCGAACGAGTGGCAGGTGTTCCGCAGGATCACGGTGCCGATGCTCGCGCCCGTGCTCGTGGTGGTGCTGGTCACGCTGATGATCAATGTGCTGAAGATCTTCGACCTGGTCTTCATCATCGCGCCGGGTTCCTCGCAGGACGACGCGAACGTGCTGGCGCTCCAGCTCTACCGGTCCTCGTTCGGCACGGACGCGGACCTCGGGATCGGCAGCGCCATCGCCGTACTCCTGCTGCTGCTGGTACTCCCGGTGATGTACGTCAACATCCGCCGGATCCGGAAGGAGGGGCGCCGATGACGACAGCGTCGACCACGAGCACGACGGCCGGGAACGTTCCGGTGAAGGCCGAGCGGTCCCTCGGCGCGCGCCTCGCCGCCCGCGCCGGCGGCGGTGCGATGCGGATCTTCCTCGTCCTGGTGGGCCTGTTCTGGCTGATGCCGACGATCGGGCTGCTGCTCTCCTCGCTGCGCGGCGCGGACGACATCGCCGCGACCGGCTGGTGGAAGGTCTTCACGGCCCCGTCCCAGCTCACCTTCGACAACTACTCCAGGCTGCTGGACAATCCGACGATCACCCACTCCCTCCTGAGCACGGTCATGATCACCGTTCCGGCGACCCTCCTGGTCGTCGTGATCGGTTCGCTGGCCGGATACGCCTTCGCCTGGATGGAGTTCCCCGGCCGCGACTGGTGGTTCCTGGTGGTCGTGGGGCTGCTGGTGGTCCCGGTGCAGGTCGCCCTGGTGCCGGTCTCCAAGCTCTTCGGCGCGGTCGGGATCTTCGAGACGACCTTCGGCGTGGTCATCTTCCACACGGCCTTCGGTCTGCCCTTCGCGATCTTCCTGCTGCGGAACTTCTTCGCGGAGATCCCGAGAGAGCTGCTGGAGGCGGCCCGGCTCGACGGGGCGGGCGAGATCCGGCTCTTCACCCGGGTCGTGATGCCGCTGGGCGGTCCGGCGATCGCCTCGCTCGGGATCTTCCAGTTCCTCTGGGTGTGGAACGACATGCTGGTCGCGCTGATCTTCGCCGACTCGGACAGCCCGCCGATCACGGTGGCCCTTCAGCAGCAGGTCAGGCAGTTCGGCAACAACATCGACGTGCTGGCGCCCGGCGCCTTCGTGTCGATGGTGATCCCGCTGGCGGTCTTCTTCGCCTTCCAGCGCCAGTTCGTCTCCGGCGTGATGGCGGGCGCGGTCAAGTAGGCGGTGTGAAGCGGGCCGTGCGAAGCGGGCGCTGGAGCGACGCGCACGGCTGTACGTCAACACGGGGCGGGGTTGCCCCTCAGGGTGACCCCGCCCCACCTGCCCGTTCGCGGATCTGCCACGTTCTGACGTAACCCGGCCACCCCGTCGGACGTTTGCGGACCACCCGCCCGCGCAGCGAACGACCCATGGATGTGTTGTGCCCCGGTTCAGTGTCATCGTCCCCGTCCGCCGTGCCCGAGGTCAGCTGCGCGAGTGCCTGGAGTCGGTGCTCGGCCAGTCGTTCACGGACATCGAGGTGATCGGGGTCGACGACGGCGCCCCCGACGGATCGGGGCTGCTGTTCGACGAGTTCGCCGCCCGGGACTGCCGGGTGCAGGCCATCCATCTGCCGCCGGGCGCCGGTGCGGACGGGCGGCGCAACGCCGGGACCGAGCGGGCCCTCGGGGACTACCTCCTCTTCCTGGAGGGCCACTCCGTCCAGCTGCCGGACGCCCTGGAGGCCGTCGCCGACCGGCTGGACGCCGCCGGTGACCCCGAGCTGCTGCTGTTCGGCCACCACTGGCGGCCCTTCCGCGGCCGGTCCCGGCCGACCCGTTCGCTGGAGCTGCTCGGCGCGCTGCCCGCGGGGCGGCTCACCCTCGCCGAACACCCCCTGCTGCTGGACGTCGCGCCGGTCTCCTGGAACCGCGCCGTGCGCCGCTCCCTCCACGAGGGCGAGAAGCTGTCCTTCGGCCCCGGGCAGCACGGCGAGCGGATGTACGCGTTCCAGACCCTCGCCGCCGCCGGCTCCGTCGCCGTGCTCCCCGTCCCCTGCGTCGAGCACCGCGGCCGCCGCCCGCTGCCCGCCGCGGCCGACACGGCGGAACCGGCCAGGGGCTCGGCACCGCACGAGCTCGTCGACGCGTACACCGGTCTGCTGGAGTTCGTACGGGACCGGCCGCGGCTGCTTCCCGTCCAGCCCCTGCTCTTCGAGCGGGCGGCCCGGGAACTCCTCTCCGGGTACCCGTCGGTGACCCGGCGGCGCAGGCGGTACGTGCGCTCCGTGGCGGCGTTCCACCACGCGCACCGGCCCGAGGAGCACCGTTTCCCGGAGGGCGCCCAGGGGCTGCGGCCCCGGCTGATGGGGAGCGGCCGGTATGCCGCACTCGGGGCGCTCGACACGGCACTGGCCCTGCGCCGGAGCCTGCGGGCGGCGCCCGGCGCGGTGCGGGCGCGGGCCGGGCACGGGCTGTCCGGGAGCTACTACTGGTGGCAGCGCAGACTCCCGCTGGACGACGGTCTCGCCGTCTACGCGGCGTACGGGAACCGCGGGCCGAGCTGCAATCCGGAGGCGATCTTCCACCGGGCCCAGGAGCTGGCCCCGCGGGTGCACGGGGTGTGGGTGGTGTCGCGCGGGCGGCTGGACTCGGTGCCCGAGGGCGTCGACCACGTGGTGCCGGGGACCCGTCGCTACTGGCAGGTGCTGGCGCGGGCCACGTACTTCTTCAACAACATCGACTTCCCCGACCACCTGGTCAAGCGCCCCGGCCAGGTCCATGTGATGACCCATCACGGCACCCCGCTGAAGATCATGGGGCTCGACCAGCAGAGCCATCCGGCGGCGGCCCGGGGGATGAGCTTCGACCGGCTGCTCCGGCGGGTGGACCGGTGGGACTGGAGCGTCTCCGCCAATCCGCACTCCACCGAGGTGTGGGCCCGCGTCTATCCGAACGCGGCACGGTCCCTGGAGGCGGGCTATCCGCGCAATGACGTCCTCGCGACGGCGACGGCCGACCGGATCGCCGCGATCCGCCGGGCCCTCGGCGTCCGGCCCGGACAGCGCGCCATCCTGTACGCGCCGACCCATCGCGACTACGAGACGGCGTTCAGCGGTCGGCTCGATCTCGTCCGGTTCTGCGAGGCGCTCGGCCCGGATTCGGTGGTGCTGGTCCGTGCCCACCCCTCCTACGAGGGCGCCGGGCTGCCGGACCATCCCGCGCTCATCGACGTCTGCGACCATCCGCGGATCGAGGAGCTGTGCCTGGCGGCGGACGCGCTGGTGACGGACTACTCGTCCGTGATGTTCGACTACGCCCATCTGGACCGCCCGATCGTGGTGCACGCCCCCGACTGGGAGACGTACCGCACGGTCCGGGGGGTCTGCTTCGATCTGCTGTCCGGTGCGCCCGGCGACACCCCCGGGGCTATCTCCACGACCGCGGACGGGCTGGCCGGGATCTTCCTCGACGGCAGCTGGCGCGGCCCGGAGAACGAGGCGCTGCGGGCCGCGTTCCGGGCCCGGTTCTGTCCGTACGGCGACGGGCGGGCCGCGGAGCGGGTGGTACGGCAGGTGCTGCTGGGCGAGGCGGATCCGGTCGCCGGACGGGCCTGAGCGGCCCGCCCGGCGGCGGCGCCGTCAGCGTTGCTGGCCCGCCATCACCGTGGCCAGGCCGACGACCACGAGCAGCGAGCCGCCCCAGGTCCACATCGATGTCCGCTCGTGCAGCACGGTCGCCCCGGCCAGCACGATCAGCAGATACCCGAGGGCGTTGAACGGGTAGGCGATGGACAGCGGCACCTTGGCCAGGGTCGCCATCCAGGCGAGGGCGGACACCGCGAAGACCACCAGCCCCAGGGCGACCCAGGGGCTGGTCGCGGCGCGCAGGGCGACGGACCCGCCGCCGTGCCCCGCCGCGGCCGCGGCGCCCTTCATCCCGTGCTTGAGCATGATCTGGCCGCCCGCCGACGAGAACACGGCGAACAGCAGCAGCATCAGACTGGGGAGGGTCAAGACCTTGCTCCTGACTGCGGCGCCCGGGGACTGCCGCTCCGGGGCGGGGGTGGGACGGGGGACGGCGGCCTCAGACGCCGACCCGGTCGGCAGGGACGTACTGTCGGTTGAGGATGTCCTGTACATCGACGTGCTCTCCAGCGATGATCGTCTCGGCCGCATGCGGGGTGAGCAGTGCGACGTGCTGATAGCCGAACAGCGTCGGCCGGATCCGGGTGAGCAGCTTCGACACTCCGCCCAGGACCGCGGGGAGCGGTCCGCCGCCGAGCAGCGCCCAGAACGGGGCCCCGGTCGACGCGATGCCGAGGACGTCGTAGCCCGCGTCCCGGACCGTGCGGCGCAGGCTGGCCCGGGTGAAGAAGCGCAGATGCGTTTCGTCGAGGATGCCGCGCCGGTCGTAGCCGAAGACGCCGAACGCCACCCGCAGCCGGGAGTACCAGTGGCTGAAGTTCGGTACGGAGAGCAGCACATGGCCGCCGGGCCGCAGCACCTCGGCGACCTCGGCGAGGACCCGCTCGGGGCGGGAGAGGTGCTCGATGACGTCGCCGGCGACCACGTAGTCGTAGTCGACCCCGATCTCGACCGGCAGCCCCTCCTCCAGGTTGGCGAGGTGGAAGCGGGTGCACTTCTCGCGTACGCCGGGGACCTCGACGTAGTCGACGCCCGTCACCTCGTGGCCGAGGGCTTCGAGGCGCTGGGCGAACAGGCCGCCGGAGCAGCCGAGGTCGAGGACCCGGCCGGGCGGGAGGCTGCGCATCTTCTCCAGGATGACGGCGTGCGAGGAGCCGTCGCCCTCCTTGAACGCGTACTCGACGGGCTTGGGGATCCAGCCGCAGGTGCCGAATCCCTTGACGGCGAGCCGGTATTCGAGGACGTCCTTGACGACGTCCTTGGCGTACTTCATGCCGTTGACGTAGCAGATCTCGTCGCCGTAGTACGTGGGGACGGGGATCTCCTTGATCCGCATCCCCTCGTTGAGCAGCTGGACGATGATCTGGGTGTCGAAGTCGAACGCGTCGGTGTTCCGGTGGATCGGCAGTTTCTTGAGTGCCGCGACGCTGTAGGCGCGGTATCCGGAGTGGAATTCGGTGAGTTGCGAACCGAGCAGGGCGTTCTCCACGCGGGTGAGAATGCGGTTGCCGAGCCACTTGTACATCGGCATGCCGCCCTTGAGCGCGGATCCGGATTTCATCATCCGTGACCCGAAGACGGCCTCGCATTCGCCGCGTTCGATCGGTGCGACCATGTCGGGCAGGAATTCTGGGGCGTACTGCCCGTCGCCGTGCAGCAGCACGATGATGTCGAGTCCGTGTTCGGCGGCCAGCGCGTATCCGGCCTTCTGGTTTCCGCCGTATCCGAGGTTCTTGGTGTGCCGCATCACCACGGTCCGCGGCATTCCCTCCGTCTGCGACCAGCGGCAGCCCGCGGTGAAGGTCGCGTCATGGCTCGCGTCGTCGAGAATGAGGATTTCGGCGACCTTGGACCGGAAGTCCTCCGGAATGCGGTCGAGGGTCCTCTCCAGCGTCGTCTCGGCGTTGTACGCGACCACCAGGATGCCGATCCTGGGGCTCGGGCTTTCCTTCACGGGGCGTTCTCCAGTTGCGCTCGGTGCTCGGTGATCGGTGCGTGGTGCGGGGGCGGGGAGGTCAGTTGACGGTGGAGCCGGTGGGCTCCGCGGTGCGGGGCGCCGCGACCGGTCTCCCGCCGGCGGGGGACCGTCCGGGCGGGTCCGGCTGGGTGTCGAGGACCTTGCGGACGCCCCTGAGGAGGCCCGCGGCGAGCACCACCCAGCCGACCTCGGCGAGTTGCAGCACCGTTTCGCTCCAGCGCACGGCGGAGGCTCCCCGGTAGCCGAGGACCGCCGTCAGGCCGAGCAGGCAGCTGTACGCGGCGCCCTCCCAGAACCCGACGACGAAGAGCCCGGCGGCGGCCCAGGTCAGGTACTGGAGCGCGGACGCGGTGGAGAGCAGCAGCAGGAGGCTCATCGTGAGGGCGACGACGACGGGCAGTTGCGCGGGCCGCAGCCAGGCGAGCCAGACCCCGGCCGCCACGCAGGCCAGCACGAAGAGGAAGTGGCCGTCGCCCTCGATGAAGGTGATGAAGGACTGCGGCAGGCCGAACAGGTCGGCGAACCGGACGAGGCCCCAGAGGCGGTAGCCGCCGCCCGCGTACTCCAGGACGTTCTCCTTGAGGTTCTCCGGCACGGTCGCCAGGACCGGCCCCCAGACGAGGGCGACCAGGGCGGTGAACCCCGCGCCGAAGCGGAGGAACGCCGGCCGGCCGGCCCGCAGCGCGACGAGGAACAGTGCCGGGATCACCACCACGGGGATGAACTTGATGCTGATCGAGAGCGCGGCGGTCACCCCGGCGGCCAGTGGCGCCTTCCGGTCCACCAGCAGATGGGCGGCGATCAGGGCGAGCGTGATGGCGACCGCGTCGGTGTTGCCGTGATAGCCGGAGGTGGCGATCAGCACGGGGCTGGCGGCCACGCCCACACCGCAGGCGACGGCGGCACCGAGGGAGGCGCGCCGGCGCACGATCTCGAAGACGACGAGTGCGCAGAAGAAGTCGGCGATCGAGGCGGGCGATCTGATCAGCGTGCCGAACGGGATGCCCAGTTCGGAGAGTTCATTCAGACCGAGAAGCATCCAGCCGGCCAGCGGCGGGTGGTTGTAGACGGGCAGTCCGGGGAGTGGCTGTTCGTAAATCCGAATGGGCCCGTAGCGCACGATCGCCTTTGCGAAACCATGAAAGATTCGTACGTCGGCCGGGCCCGGCATATTCGCCGCGATCAGCATTCGGGTGAGAAGCCCGGCGGCCGCGGCAATGAGCACCACCGCCCTTGCGCGTGGCACGTCCCAGGTTTCGCATCGCATTCGGATACCCATGAAAGCAGAACGTAGCAACCCGAAGACGCTGAGCAACGCACCGTCGGCCACACTTATAGGGACCATTACTTGAATGCGCCGAACGTTTACATAAACCTTCGCGCCCCCTGAACCACTCGGACGGTTCAGGGGGCGCGTGGTGGCATCGGCCTTCTGCCCGGCCGGCGGGGGTGGCGCCGGGCGGTGCGGATTACAGCATTCGGTCGACCACGGCCGCCGCCGCGTGTCCGTCGTCCAGGTCGCAGAAGTCGCGGCGGAATGCCTCGTACGCCTGCGCGTGTCCCGCGGTGGCACGCTCCGGGTCGCGCAGCGCCTCGACGAGTCCGGCCGAGCCGGGGATCAGCGGGCCGGGGGCGCGGGCCTCGAAGTCGAAGGAGAATCCGCGCTGGGTGTCGCGGTAGTGCGCCAGGTCGTGGGTGTGGAAGAGCATCGGGCGGCCGGTCCGGGCGAAGTCGAACATCATCGAGGAGTAGTCGGTGACCAGGGCGTCGCTGATCAGCATCAGCTCGCCGGCGTCCCCGTAGCGCGAGACGTCGCGGACGAAGCCGCTGCCGCTGTCCGGGATCCGCCCGGCCACCAGGTGGTGGCGGCGCACCAGCAGGACGGTGCCGTCGCCGAGTTCGCGTTCGGCGGCGGCCAGGTCGAGGTGCAGGTCGAGGGCGTGGCGGCCGTCGCTCTGCCGCTGGTCCTCCCGCCAGGTCGGCGCGTAGAGGACGACCCGCTTGCCGTCGGGGAGAGCGAGCCGCTCCCGTACCGCCGCGGCGACCTTGGTGCGGTCCGAGGCGTGGAACAGGTCGTTGCGGGGGTAGCCGCACTCCAGGATCTCGCCCCGGTAGCCGAACGAGCGGCGCAGGACGGGGGTGGCGAAGCTGTTCGGGGAGACCAGGAAGCTCCACTGGCGGGCGCGCCGCTCGATGGTGGCGAGGTCGGCGGCGTCGGCCCGCGCGGTGCCCGCGAGGTCGAGGCCGATGCGCTTGAGCGGGGTGCCGTGCCAGGTCTGGACGACGCACTGGCCGTCGCGCCGCTCGAACCATGCCGGGAGCTGGGTGTTGGTGACGACGTACCGGCTGCGGGCCAGCGCCTCGTGCCAGGCGGCGGAGCCGTGCTCAACGGCCGTGGCGTCCGCCGGGACCCGGGCCTGCTGGTCGCGCACCACCCACAGGTGCTCCAGCCCGGCGCCGCGCCGGGCCAGCTCCTCGTGGACGGCGCGCGGCGAGTCGGAGTACTGCCGGCCGTCGAAGCTGCTGTACAGCACCGTGTCGCGCAGCGGCGCGGTGCGCCGGGTCCGGTACGTCCCGCGCAGCAGCCGCCGGGCGCGCGGGCCGCGTTCCCCGGCGGTGAGCACCGGGGCGCAGTTGATCAGCAGCTGGTCGTGGCGGCGCCGCTCGACGACGTACGTCCGTCCGGCGAGGGTGCGGGCGGCGGGCAGGGTGCGGTGGATGGCGGCCGGGATGCGCAGCGGGGTGTCGTCCGCCCCGTCCCGCGCGCCCTTCTCGCGGAGGAGGAGGTACCAGGTGCCCTGTCCCAGCGGCAGTTTTCCGCCGGGACGCTCGACGGCGTCCGGCCGGAGCGCGGCGCGGAACCGCCGGGCCCCGGGGTCCCCTGAGGAGGTGAGGGGGAAGGCGGCCTCCTCGCCGTGTCCGCTGTGCCTGGCCACCAGCTCGACGGGCCGTTCCGGGAGGTCGGGGAAGGTGCCCTCCAGGAGCAGCCGGCCGTCCTCGGTCCAGGTCGCCAGGTCGACGGCGGGCTGCACGGTGCGGTCGCTGATCAGCAGATTGCCGCGGGGGCTCGCGGTGAGGCCGAGTTCGCGCCGCTCGTCGCCGTTCCCGGTCAGCGGGTAGCGGCCCGGCAGTACGGGCCCCGGCACGTCGAGCGGTGTCCGGCGGCCGTCCGGCCCGACGAGCCGCAGGCTGTACGGGAGCCGGGCACGCCCTTCCGCCTCGGCCTCGGCCGCGCCCGGCCGGGCGTCGTGGAAGGCGTCGAGTGGGATGTCCGCGGTGAACCGCCGCCAGCCCGCCGCCGAGGGCACCGCCCCCTGGTGCACCGTCACCGGGCGGTCGACGGTGGTGCCGGAGGGGCGGTGGGTGAGCGTGAGGCGCAGCGGGCCCGTGCCGAGGCGGGCGCGGATCATGCCGTCGATGACCACGGCGGCGGTGCCGTCGCCGGTGTCGCCCGCGCGGTGCGTCTCGAAGCGGGCGTCGATCCGCTCGGCGTGCAGCACCAGCCTGCCGTCGTCGAAGGCGGGCACGATCCGGTGGTCGCCGTCGGGGCGGTGCAGGGGCGGCGGGGCGGTGGCCTCGTCCGTCGAGAGCCGGGAGCGGCGCAGCAGGCCGTGTCCGACGATGCCGATCTCCGGGTGCCAGGTGAGCCGTTCGAGGGTGGCGCCCGCGTCGATGCGGAGCCTGGCCGGGTCGACGACGGTCTCGAAGCCCGCCCGGTCGTAGTCGTGCAGGCTCTGCCGGGACCGGGCGGTGGCCTCGGGCTCGTCGACGGTGCGCAGCCGCAGCGGCACCACGCGGCGCGCGGCGCGCAGCCAGCCGGCCCGGAACTCGCCGAGGCGCGGGCCCGCGGGCAGGTTGCGGATGTACGCGTACCCCTTGAGGTGCAGTCTGCCGCCCTGCCAGTAGGCGTCCAGCAGCCGGGCGGTGAGCGGCAGGTCCCGGTCGGCCACCCGCAGCACCGGGCGCGGCACCGGCCGGGTGAGGGCCGGGAAGGAGGCGCTGCGGCGGCGCACGCCGCGTACCGCGAACGCGCCCGGTTCGGCCTGGTCGGAGGCGAGCAGGTCCAGCAGTTCGCCGGTCCGCCGTTCGCGCACCAGGTGCCACATCAGCCGCAGCGGCAGCGGCAGCGCGTGGAGGACGGCCGGGTCGACCTGGTCGGTGAACTCGTTGGCGTAGGTGAGGAAGGCGCGCCGGTACTCCTCGTCGCCGTCGGGCAGCGCCGCCATGAAGTACCGGAGGTCGTGGGCGAGTACGTGCGCCTCGTACCGCCGCTTGTCGTCGGCGCCGCGGTGCTCGTCGAGGAAGGCGCAGACGCCCAGCACGTGCGAGACCCGGTCCTGGACGCCGCGGACGACGGCGCGCGGGGTGGTGGCCGGGCCCGGCCGGTCGCGCCAGTGGTAGACGGCGTCCTTCAGCACGTCCACGGAGCGGGCCAGGAAGTGGGCGGGCAGGACGACCGGGATGTCCTCGTGGAGGGTGCCGGCCGGGAAGGCGAAGGCGTGCTCGTCCCAGAAGGACCGGCGGAAGACCTTGTTGCAGGCGGTCCGGTCGGCGGCCAGGTCCCAGTCCCGGGAGATGTGGGTGCGCAGCCGGGTGGTCGCCATGGGTCTGCGGAAGCCGGGCGCCTGCCGGAGCCGGCCGCCGGTGTGCAGCCGCAGCACATTGCCGGACGCGAGGTCCGATCCGGTCTCGTCCAGGGCGCCGACGAGGAGTTCGTACGCGCGGGGCGGGAGCATGTCGTCGCCGTCGGCGAAGGCGAGGTGGCGGGCGCCCGGATCGCAGCCGCGGACCCCGGTGTTGCGGGCGTGCCCGAGCCCGCCGTTCTCCTGGCTCACCAGCCGGAACCTCCCGTCCCGTGCGGCGAACGCGGCGGCCAGGGCCGCGCTGCCGTCGGTGGACCCGTCGTCGACCATCACCACCTCCAGGTCGGTCATGGTCTGCTCCGCGAGGGACGTCAGGCAGTCCGTCAGATAGAGCTCGACGTTGTGGACGGGTACGACGACACTGAGCCGTGGCGGCATGTTGAGCACGTCCGTTCATCGGGGCCTGGATGTCCGTACGGCTCAACCCCGTGACGGTCCGGGGGTCACCGGTCGCGGTCTCTCCCGAACGGGTGACATCGGCCGCGCCCCGGTTGCCGTCCGCCCGGACTCCGCGCCGGCCGGGAACAGCCCGCGCCCACGCCCACGACCACGCGCCCGGCCGCGTGTCGGCCGCCGTACGGGCAATAGCGCTCCGGAACGCCGCCCGAAGGAGGCACCGCCCGCACGCCGAACCCTCTGTTCACCCGTTCGGGGCAGTCGTGGTGACCCGGGGCGCCCGCCCCGGTTGACCGTTGCATGAAACCGCGCCTCAGTGTCGTCGTCCCGGTCCACAACGTCCAGGACTGCCTGGAGGACTGCCTGCGCTCGGTGGCCGAACAGTCGGTCACGGACATCGAGGTGGTCCTCGTGGACGACGGCTCGACGGACAACAGTGCGGCCCTCGCCGAGGACTTCGCCGCCCACGACCGGCGCTTCCGTCTCGTGCGCCGCCCCAACGGCGGGCCGGGCGCGGCCCGCAACACGGGCGTGCGGCACACCACGCCGGACGTGCCGTACCTGGCGTTCGTCGACAGCGACGACCTCGTCGTCCACGACGCCTACACGCGGATGCTGGCCTCGCTGGAGTCGACCGGCTCCGACCTCGCGACCGGCAATGTGTGGCGGCTGACCGAGCAGGGGCGCCGGCAGGCCCGCCAGTACCGGTGGCTGACCGAGACCCGGTCGCGCACCCACATCGGCCGCGATCCGCGGCTGCTCACCGACCGGTTCGCCTGGAACAAGGTGTTCCGGCGCTCCTTCTGGGACCGGCACGCCTTCTCCTTCCCCGAGGGCAGGCTCTACGAGGACGCCCCCGTGATGATCCCGGCGCACTATCTGGCCGGCTCGGTGGACGTGCTGCACGAGCACGTCTCCTACTGGCGGGTCCGGGAGGGGTCGATCACCCGACGGCGTACGGATGTGAAGGGCGTGCGGGACCGGATCGCGGCGTGCGAGCAGGTCAGCGCGTTCCTGGCGGGCCGGGGCGGCGGTGCGCGGCGCCGCTACGACCTCTCGTGCCTGCGCGAGGACTTCGTGTACTTCCTGGAGGGGCTCCCGCTGGGCGGGCCCCGGTACCGGAAGGCGTTCATGGCGGACGCCGGGGCGTTCCTGGACCGGATGGAGCGGATGGACGGGGCGGGCCGCGCGGACCGGGCCGTGGCCCATGAGCTGCCGGTGGAGCTGCGGATCAAGTGGCAGCTGGTGAAGGAGCGCCGGCTCCCGGAGCTGCTGGAGGTGCTCGCCTTCGAGCGGGCCAACGGTGCCGGGACGTTCACGGTCTGCGGGGTGCCGGGGCGGCGGCAGGCCGGTTTCCCCGGCATCCCGGACACCGCCAGGCCGGCCCGTGGCGATCTTCCGGCCGTGGCCCGGCTGCTGGACGCACGGTGGGACGGCGACGGGAAGCTGCGGCTGCGCGGTTACGCGTACATCCGCAATCTGCCGGCCGCGACGCCGCGCCACTCGCTGAAGGTGGGCATGGTGCGCGCGGCCGGTGGACAGCAGTTGCGGACGGTGCCGGTCCGCGGCGTGCCCGCGCCCGAGGCGACCGTCGACTCCGGCCAGCAGCTGCACGGGTACGACCACTCCGGCTTCGAGATGATCCTCGACCCGCACCGGCTGCGGCCCGGCGGCTGGCTGGTGGGCATGATGGTGGCCGCCCAGGGCGCGGTCCGCCGGGTGGCGGTGCGCGCCCCGGAGACGGGGGCCGTCCAGCCGCTCGTCCATGACCTGGACGACGGACGGCGGGCGGTGCTCGACTACCGCAACGGGCGGCTCCGGCTGACCCTGGAACAGCTGCCCGCCCGCTGCGAGACCCACCGTTTCGGCAAGGACCTGGAGCTGACCGGCCGGCTGTACGGGGATGCCCGGCCGAAGGCCCTGGTGCTGACCTGCGACGGGGTGGCGGACCAGGAGTTCGGTCATCCCGTCGAGTGCCGGCCGGGCGGCCGCTTCACGGTCCGGATCCCGCTCGCCGACCTGGCCGGGATGGCGGTCGCGCCGAGGGCACCGCACCGGGCGCCGCGCGAGGTCGAGCCGGAGCCCGGCGGCCGGTGGCGGGCGCGGCTGGTGCTGGCCGACGGAGCGCGGGTGCCGCTCGCGGCGGCCCCGGAGTCCGCTCCGCCGGTGGTGGCCGACGCGGCGGGCGAGCTGGTGCTGGATCTGAGCGGACAGCCGTTCGTGGAGGGGGCCGTGTGGACGCCGGACGGTGCGCTGCGGATGGAGGGGGTGACCGGCGCGGGTACCGGCGTACGGCAGGGCGAGGGCCCGGACCGCCTGGTGCTGCGGCACGAGACGCTGCGCGAGACGGTGTCGGTGCCCGTCACCCACGACGAGCGGCGCGCGGGGGCGCGCGAGGTCGCCGGGGGGCGCCGTTTCACCGCGTTCCTCGCGCCCTCGGTGGCCGCCGGGCTGCACGAGGGCCGCTGGGAGGCGTATCTGGGCGGCCGGCCGGTCCGGGTGCTGGCCTCGCTCGCCGCCCGGCTGCCGCTGCGCCGGAGCGGCACGGTGGCCGCGGCGCCCGTGCCCGGCCGGGAGTTCGCCCTGGACCGCTGGTCCGGCGACCGGCTGACCGTGCAGGCCGGGCCGGTGCTCCCGCTCGCCGAGCGCGGCGCGTACCGCCGGGCCGAACTGCGCGGCAGGCACTATCCGTCCCGGCGCGCGATGCCGATGCGGGACGCGGTCCTCTACACGGGCGGCGACTCGCCGCGCGCCGTCCACGCCGAGCTGCTGCGCCGGGGCGTGGAGTCGGAGCAGCTCTGGGTCACCGACGGGGTCCACGGCCGCGTACCGCCCACCGCCGTCCCGGTGATCGAGCACAGCACCGCCTGGTACGAGGCGCTGGCGCGGTGCCGCCGCATCGTCACCGCCGACCAGCTGCCGGAGTGGTTCCAGCGCCGGCCCGGCCAGACCGTCGTGCAGACCTGGCACGGCACCCCGCTGGGCCGCTTCGGCACGGATCTGGCCGGCACCCTGTACGCCGACCACCAGGAGCTCGCCACGCTGGCGCACCGGTCGGCCCAGTGGTCCGTCCTGGTCTCCCCGAGCAGCCGTTCCAGCCCGCTGCTGCGGCGCGCGCTCGGCTACCGGGGCGAGGTCCTGGAGGCGGGCTCCCCCGCCAACGATCTGCTCTTCTCGGCCGACCGCGCCAAGACCGCGGAGCGGGTACGGCGCCGGCTCGGCATCCCGGACGGCCGCCGGGTCGTGCTGTACGCGCCGACCTACCGCGACCACCTGGCCCATCCCTCCGGCGGCGACGGCGAGCGGCCCCGCTACCGCTGGGACCCGGCGCTCGACGCGGTGGCGCTGGCGCGGTCCATCGGCGACATCCACACGGTGCTGGTGCGCCGCCATCCCCGGGTGACCGGGAGCGTGCCCGAGCGGCCGGGCGTGCGCGACGTGTCGGCGCACCCGGACACCGCGGAGCTGCTGCTGATCGCCGATGTGCTGGTCACGGACTACGCGGGCCTGATGTTCGACTTCGCGCACACGGGCCGCCCGATGCTCTTCCACACCTACGACCTGGCGCACTACCGCGACACGGTGCGCGGTTTCTGCCTGGACTTCGAGTCCCGGGCGCCGGGCCCGCTGCTCTCCCGCACGGACGAGATCGCCGCGATGCTGCGGGACGCGGGGACCCTGGCGGCCTCGTCGGCCCGGTACGCGGCGGCGTACGAGAGCTTCCGCCGGGACTTCTGCGATCTGGACGACGGCGGGGCGGCGGCCCGGGTCGCGGACCGGCTGCTGGCCGAGGGGTGACGGCTCCCGGGTTCCCGGGGTGCTCGGCTCTTGAGGCCGCTCAGCTCTTGAGGGCGGCGACCGCGGCGGTCGCCAGGTCGTCGAGATAGCCCTTGGGCAGCGGGCCCCGGACGACGGCGAGCCGCCAGTAGAGCGGGCCGACGATCAGGTCCAGCGCCCGGTCCGGGTCGCTGTCCCCGGGCAGCTCGCCGCGGGCCACGGCGTCCCGTACGACCACGGCGGCGATGCCCTGCTGCGGGTCCAGCAGCGCGGCCTTGATCGTGTCGGCGATCTCCGGATTGCGGGCCGCCTCGACCAGCAGGTCCGGGATGACCTGCGAGGCGACGGGGTGGCGCAGGGCGTAGGAGGCGAGTTCGAGCACGGCCCGGACGTCCCCGTAGAGCGAGCCGGTGGCCGGGGCCGGCATGCCCTGGACCGCGACGGCGGAGACCAGGTCGAGGACCAGGGCCAGCTTGGACTTCCAGCGGCGGTACACGGCGGTCTTGCCGACGCCCGCGCGCCGCGCGATCCCCTCGATCGACATCCGGGCGAAGCCCACCGCGGCCAGTTCCTCGAAGACGGCACCGCGAATCGCGTCGGTGACGTCCTCGCGGAGCACGGCGGCTCCGGCGGGGACACGGCGGCGGGTTCCCGGGTCGGTGGTCATGGCCCGAATCATAGTCCGTCACGACGGAACGGTTGCGTTGCGACGTAAGTGCGCCCTACCCTCGACGTTGCGACGATACGGTCCCGTTCCGTCGGGCGTCGCTTCCTGCCCTCCCGTCGAAAGCGATCGTGGTGAGCCAGACAGCAACCCCAGCGGCCCCGGCCGACACCCCTGCCGGTGCGCCGTTCCCGGTGTACGCGCCGGGCGAGCTCGCCGCGCTCGCCGCCCGGCACGGCCTCACGATGAGCGGGGCCCGGCCCTCGCTGACGGCGTACGTCCGGCAGCTGTGGGGGCGCCGGCACTTCATCACGGCGTTCGCCACCGCCAAGCTGACCGCCCAGTACAGCCAGGCGAAGCTCGGCCAGATCTGGCAGATCATGACGCCGCTGCTCAACGCGACGGTCTACTACTTCATCTTCGGCGTCCTGATGAACACCAAGCGCAACGTCGAGGACTTCGTGCCCTTCCTCGTCACCGGCGTCTTCATCTGGACCTTCACCAGCAGCTCGATCACCGCGGGCACCCGGGCGATCAGCGGCAACCTCGGGCTCGTCCGGGCGCTGCACTTCCCGCGCGCCTCGCTGCCGATCGCCCTGGCCCTCCAGCAGCTCCAGCAGCTGCTGTTCTCGCTGGGCGCGCTGGTGCTGATCCTGGTGGGGTTCGGGCAGTTCCCCAAGCCGTCCTGGCTGCTGGCGGTTCCGGCGCTGCTCCTCCAGGCGGTGTTCAACACCGGTGTCTCCATGGTGGTGGCGCGGCTGGCCGCCCGGACGCCGGACATCGCCCAGCTGATGCCGTTCCTCCTGCGCACCTGGATGTACGCGTCCGGGGTCATGTGGAGCGTGGACACGATGCTGAAGGGGGACCGTGTCCCGCACGCCGTGATGGTGCTGCTGGAGTGCAATCCGGCCGCCGTCTTCATCGATCTGATGCGGTTCGCGCTCATCGACAGCTTCGGCGCGTCCCACCTCCCGCCGCATGTGTGGGCGATCGCCGCGGGCTGGGCGCTCGTCTGCGGGATCGGCGGATTCGTGTACTTCTGGCAGGCGGAGGAGCGGTACGGACGTGGCTGACATCGACGAGCAGGTACCGACCGTCGTCGTGGACGACGTGCACATCACGTACAAGGTCAACGGTGCCCGTACCGGCAAGGGCAGCGCCACCTCGGCGCTCAGCCGGATCGTCTCGCGCCGGCAGGCCCCCGGGGTGCGCGAGGTGCACGCCGTGAAGGGAGTGAGCTTCGCCGCGTACAAGGGCGAGGCCATCGGCCTGATCGGGTCCAACGGCTCGGGGAAGTCGACCCTGCTCAAGGCCATCGCCGGTCTGCTGCCCGCGACGAAGGGCCGGGTGCACACCCAGGGCCAGCCCTCGCTGCTCGGGGTGAACGCCGCGCTGATGGGCGATCTGACCGGTGAGCGCAACGTGGTGCTCGGCGGCCTCGCGATGGGCATGACGCGCGCCCAGGTCCGCGAGCGCTACCAGGAGATCGTCGACTTCTCCGGCATCAACGAGAAGGGCGACTTCATCACCCTGCCGATGCGTACGTACTCCTCCGGCATGGGCGCCCGGCTGCGCTTCTCGATCGCGGCCGCCAAGAGCCACGACGTCCTCCTGATCGACGAGGCGCTGTCCACCGGCGACGCCAGGTTCCAGCGGCGCAGCAAGGAGCGGATCATCGAGCTGCGCAAGGAGGCGGGCACGGTCTTCCTGGTCAGCCACAGCAACAAGTCGATCACCGAGACCTGCGACCGGGCGATCTGGCTGGAGGCGGGCACGCTGCGGATGGACGGCCCGGCGGAAGAGGTCGTGGCGGCGTACGAGAGGTTCACCTCCGGCAAGAAGTGAGGGCTGCCCCGCAGGGCGCGGCGGCCGGGGCGGAACTCCACCGCCGTGCGACGGGGGTCGCGGCCGAGCCGTTCACCGGACTCCCCCTGTGGCAGCGGCAGGCGCACCACCACCTCGGCTCCACAGCCGCAGCAGCACCCGGTCCGCCGATTCCCCGCCCGCCAGCAGCGCCGCCGCCCGTGACCAGGTGGCGGCGGGCAGTCCGTGACCGGTGATCAGCCGGTGGAGCACGGGAGCGGGGCCCGGCAGCATCAGCAGTTCGCCGAGCAGCCGGGCGTCGGCGGGCGGTGCGTCGGTGGCGAGAACCAGGTCCAGCGCGTCCGAGCCGAAGCGCTCCACCAGCGCGAGCCCGTCCTCACCGGCCGCGAGCAGCCACGGGGTGAGCCGCCCGCTCTGCCCGCCGTGCCGCTCCCGCTGCTCCACCAGCAGCCGCAGCACCCGTTCCCCCGACCGGCCCGCGAGCAGCGGCAGCCAGCGCGGGCCCCAGGCGGTGAGGGCGTCGGCGGCGCCCGGCAGCCGTTGTTCGACGACGGCGGCGGTGACGGCGACCCGCGGCCCGAAGCGGACTCCGACGGTCAGGACGGCCTCCAGCGAGGGCGGCGCCAGCACCCCGGTGAGCGGGGCGAGTCCGGCGAGGGCGCGGCGCTGTTCGGGGCTGAGCCGCAGCCGGTCGGCGAGCTGCTGGGCGAGCACCCCGAGCCCTTCGCGCAGCAGGGTCCGCAGGGCGTCGCCCGGATCCGGGGCGGCGAGGATCATCGGGAGCTCGCGACGGGCCCGGGGATCGAGTACGGCCTCGGGCTCGGCGGCGTACAGGTCGAGGAGCGCGGCGCGCTGCCGCGGGCTGCCGAGACCGGCGAGCAGGGGCAGCAGGGCGGGGTGGCCAGCAGCGAGTCCAGTACGGGGGCGGCCGTGCCGGGCGCGCCCAGCACCGCCTCGGTGACCCGGCGCCCCAGCCCCGTGCCGTCCACCGCCCAGTCACGGATCCGGCCGGGGCGTTCCACCACGTTGCCGACGATCCAGCCGAGCGCCTTGCCCCGGCCGCATTGCAGCCGTGACCACTCGACGGCCGCCGCGGTGGCGAACGGGGCCGCCTGTTCGCTCTCGTACCCCCGTTCCTGGAAGGCGACGAGCACCTCGTCCAGCGGGCGCCCCAGCCCTTGCGCGTATCCGCCGAGTACGGTCATCGCCCTTTGGTCCAGGCCGAGTTCATGGGCGTGCCGCAGCCCCTCGGTGCCGAGGGCCGCGAGGGCGTCCTCCGGGTCGGGGAAGGCGGCGACGATCTCGGCGATGTCCAGGGCGCCCTGCTCGGCGAGCCAGCGGGCGGCGAGCAGCGGGTGTGCGCAGACGGTGGCCCAGTGCTCGGGGCCGGTGCCGAGCAGGGCGCGCACCGCGTCGTGCCCCGGGACATGCGCGTCGGTGGCGATCCGCAGCAGCACCCGGGCGTCGACGGCGCCCGCCTGGTCCTGGGCGGCGAGCTGGACCCAGCCGAGGCCGAGGGTGACGAGGTGTTCGGGCTGGCGCAGCCCGTCGAGGAGCATCCGCCACATCTGCGGGGTGTAGCGGCTCAGGAGGTCGAGGTCGTCGCCCTGGAGGTGCGGGCGGAGCAGGTCGAGCAGCTCGGGGTCCTCCAGCCGTCCGGCGAGGAACTGGAGGCTGGGAGCCGGGATCTCGGAGAGCACCGCGACGAGCGTGTCGTCCATCGAGGCGACGGCCGCGGCGAGCCTGGCCGGGGGGACCTGGGTGACGGCGGTGCAGAGCCGGCCGTACAGACCGACCCGGCGGATGCCGGGGCGCTCGCGCAGCGCGTCCTCCATCGGCAGCGCACCGGCCCCGACCGGGAGGTCCGGGTCGAAGACCGTCGCGAGCCGGGTGGCGACGGGGAGCAGTCTGCGGGCCGCCTCGTCGTAGAGGTCCTCGGCGGCGGGGCCGAGGAGCGCGGACATCAGGCAGTCGCGGAAGACGGAGCCGGGGACGCCCGCGAGGGCGGCGACCAGGCGCCGCATCCGGGCCTCGTCGAGCAGCCGGTTCTGCTTGCGCATGCCGGGGGCGTTCTGCCGGGCGCGCACCGCGACGAGCAGTTCGGTGTTGGTGCCGAAGCAGTCGGTCATCTGGTCCAGAAGCTTGCCGCGCTGGCGGGGCGGCAGCTGGTCGGTGCCGCCCAGCGCCAGGGTCCAGCCCGCCGCGAAGGTCCGCCGCCGCATCGCCTGGCCGCCGACGCCGCCGAGGAGTTCGGCCGAGTAGGCGTCCATGTCCCGGTCGGTGAGGTAGGGCAGCTGGTCGGCGGGGCGGCCCGCGATGCGCGGTACGGCGCCCGCCAGGTCGTCCGGGTCGACGCGCTGGGCGCGCCCGCCGCGCACCGCCTCGATCCGCCGCAGGTCCTCGCCCCCGATCCGGCCCGCGACGACGAGCCGGGCCCGGGGCGCGGCGGCGGCCGCCCGGCAGACCTCGGCAGCGAATTCCTTCGGGTTCAGCAGCACCCACCCGGCGCCGGAGAGCAGGGTGGCGGTACGGGTGCCCAGGCGCCGCTGTTCGAACGCGGCCAGCGCGATCACCCTGGGCCCGTGGTCGTGAAGCAGGCCCAGGCGCAGCACCTCGGGGTTGATGTCGAGCCGGCCGCCGCCCCCGGAGCCCTGGGCGGCGTCGTCGTACACCAGCAGCGCCTCGGCCTCGGCGAAGTCGCGCAGCGCGCGGGCCTCCTCCTCGTGCCGGGCGGCGCGGGCCAGGGTGTCGGCGAGGTGTCCGGGGCGCAGTGCGGGGACCCGCTGGAATCCGGCGGCCGACAGATAGCCGCCGAGGTCGGCGGGACCGTGCACCGGGCCCCAGGCGGCGGGCGGCAGTCCGCAGGCCATCCAGCCGGCCAGCCGGGTCAGGGCGCGCAGCTGGACCTCCCGCCAGCGCACCGCGATGTCCTGGCCGGTGGTGGTGGCGGGCGGCAGGTCCTCGCCGAGGAGCAGCGCGCTGGGCAGCGACATGCCCTGCGGTCCCGGCATCCGGCCCTCGGACGGTACGTAGCCGTGCCGGCCGAGGCCGACGAGGGCGAGCGAGCCGGAGTTGAGGACGAGATGGTCCGGGGAGAGTTCCAGCGGGGTGAATCCGGCGTGCGCCAGGTCGTCCAGGGCGCGGCCCAGCGGGACGAGGGTGTGCAAGGCCTCGGCGGGGGTCCAGCGGTGGCCGGCGGCGAGCATGGTGTCGAGGTCGTCGCGCTCGCGCAGCGCGTGCAGGGGTACGGAGGAGGCGCCGGGCGACCAGGCGGTGACGAGGGCGGGCGGCAGCCCGGGGTCGTCGACGATGTCCAGGAGGGCGGGGGTGACGGGGCTGCCGGCCGCGAGGAACGCCGCGGCCCGGCCGCGTTGCTTGCGGTTCGGGAAGACCCGCAGCGCGCCGTACGCGTCGGCGTCCTCGTCCTTCACCAGCCGGGTGGCCCGGACGGCGGCGGCGCCAGAGGAACGCAGATGGCCGGGGCGCAGCTGCACGGTGTGCGGCTCCCAGACGCGGCCGGAGCGGCCGGGGACGCGGGTGAGCGGCCCGGTGAGGGTGGCGTCGGCTCCGGTACGGCGGGGCGTGGCGGCTCCCGGCTGGTTCATCGGGGCTCTCCCAGGGTGCGGAGCGCGGACCGCAGGGCCGTGGCGCTGCGGGCGCGGGCGAGGTCGGTGCGGACCCGGTCGACGGTGGCCAGCCGGAATTTCTTCGCCGACAGACAGGTGGTGAGGGCGTTGGTGAGGATCGGTCCGTAGCTCAGACTCGCGATGAAGCGGCGGGCCGGGGCGCTGACCTCGAAGTCCTCCGCGTACAGCTCGCGGGCCTGCCGGTCGGTGAGCCTGCGCAGGGCGGCTGCGTGGGCGAGGGTGGCGCCGAGCATGTAGATGTCGAACCGCTCGGAGGCCGGGGCGAGTTCGGAGGGTTCGTCGGTGCCCTCGGCGGCGGGCGGGGCGTAGGCGCTGGTGGTGGTGCGGATGCGGTCGCCGATCTGGACGGCGGCGTCGTAGTCGATGAGCACATAGCGGGCGGGCGGCCCGAGGACGAGGATGTTGTCCGGTTTGATGTCGGCGTGGATCCAGCCCTTGGAGTGCTCGTCCCCGTGGTGCCGGTCGGCGTGCAGCGCGGCGAGAGTGTTGCACAACTGCTCGGCCAGGTCGAGGAGTTGGTCGGGCTTGAAGCGGCGGTGCGAGGCGGCCCGCTCGTCGATCTCCTCCTGGAGGGTGCGCGAGACGCCGCCGTGGTGGCCGATGAACTGCTGCACGAGGAAGCTCTCGTACGGCACCTCGCCGTCGCCCTGTCCGCCGTATCCGCCCTGTCCGCCGTCGGCGAGCAGGGAGGGGGAGGGCTGGGACTCGACGCTGATCACGACGGGGCACTGCTGGGTGAGCTGGGCGGCCTGCCGGGCGGCCCGCAGCCCCTGGTCGCGCTGTTTCCGCTGCTCGCCGAGGGCTCGGTGGACGCTGCGCGGGTCGTCGAGGTCCGACCGCGACCACCACATGCCCTTGATCACCACGTCGCCGCCCGACCAGCGGTCCTCGGCCAGTACGGCGTACCCCTGACCGGCCCCGGCCAGCAGCCGCTTGGTGAGGAAGCGGCCGTCCTCGCCGTAGGACTCGGGGAGCCAGGCCAGCCGGGGCGAGCCCAAGTTGTCGGGATGCTCGGCGTGCACCCAGCCGGGACTGAATTCGCTCACTCGGCCTGCTCGCTTCCCTTGCTGATGCGCAGCCGCACGGTGCCCGGACCCAGGTGGAGTTCGTCGCCGTCCTCCAGCGCGTACGGCGTTCCGGCGGCCAGCCGGGCGGTGCGCGGCAGTCCCTCGAAGTCCAGCTCCGGGTTGAGGAAGGAGGCGTTGTTCTCGGGCAGGTGCTCGGCGAGCGGCCGGCCGTCGTCGTCGAGGAAGATCCTCAGATGGGCCCGGCTGATCTCGGCCGCCCGGTCGGCGCCGAGCCCTTCGGTGACATCGGTGGTCCCGGGGCGGCTGCGCGAGGCCCGGCCCAGCGTCAGCCCCTGCGGCGGCACCGTGACCGTGGCCCGGACCGCGTAGCCGTGCTGCACGGTGACCAGGACCGGTCCCGTGTCCAGCCCCTCGGGCACCGGCGGTTCGACGACGACCTCGACCGCCTCGTAGCCGCACGAGCGGCAGAACCAGCGGTTGCCGTCCTTGTTGACCTGGCGCGGCAGCAGCACCGCGCCGCCGCGCAGACAGGTGCCCGTCGGGTCGGTGCAGCGGAAGCGTTCCTCGGCGTCCTCGCGCAGCAGCCCGGCCTTGTCGAGCTTGTGGAGCCGGTCGCGCTCGATCTCCTCGTCGCTGGCGACCCCGAGGTGGCGCGGGCTGAACACGACCCGGCCGTGCACCCTGCGCACCGACCAGACCCGGGAGTCGCTGCCCTGCAGCCAGGCGTGCTCGCGGCGGGCGAAGCGGAAGTTGTCGCTGGAGACGACGGCGGCCCGGAACCGCGCGGCGAGCGCGAGGATCCGGTCGTCCGCGTCCCCCTGGTGCACTTCGAGCCACTGCTCGCGCTCGGCCTGCCTCACCAGGTGCTGTTCGTCGAGGAACGGCCGGACGGTGGCGTCGAGCACGGCGATCGCGGCGGTGCCGGGGTGGTCGCGCAGCCAGGCGTCCCGCACCTCGACGACCCGGGAGAAGGGCCAGGGCCGCTTCCTGGTCGCGGCGACGTTCGAGGCATCGATGATGACGCCGGGCACACTCACCGCGGGCCCCGGCCCGGCGGCGGTTCGGTGGGGGCACCGGGCGGCGGGGTGGGCGGGCCACCGAACGTGCCACTGCCGTAGGTGCCGGTGCCGTAACCGCCGCCGCCGTACGTACCGCTGCCGCGGGTGCCGCTGCCGCCGCCGCTGCCGTACGTACCGCTGCTGTAGGTCCCGCTGTCGCCGCCGGTGTACGTACCGCTGCCGTACGCACCGCCGAACTCGCCCTCGTCGTCATCGTCGTCGAGGCTCTGCCGCCGGCGCCGGGCCCGGATCTCGTCCGGTGTCTCGACCGGGATCTGCTGGAACCAGTCCCGCTTGGACTTGGTGGAGCTGCGGCTGGACGCCGCCCGCGCCTCGTTCGCCACGTCCTTCGGGTCGAGCCCGTCCCGCAGCCCCCCGCTCGCCCGCTGGTAGGCGGCGGCCAGATCGGGGTCGGGGATGCGCCGGGCGCGCTCCACGCCCTCCTGGTAGATCCGCTCGCGGTCGGCCTTCGAGGTGGCCGCCGCGATCCGGCCGCTGATCTCCCGGTCCAGTTCGATGGCGTCGATCTGCCGCTTGAGGTCGGGCTGAAGGATCGGCGACATGGGGTTGTCGACCGTGCGCAGCGCGATCTGGCCGGGCGCGAGCTGTCGTGCGCCCGACCCCGTGCCGAGGGAACCGGTCGCCTTCAGCACCGGCATCGGACCGGCGCTGATCCGCTCGGGCGCGCGCAGCTTCAGCGCGTACAGCGGCTGCCCCTCCTCCCCCGCGCCGATCGCACCGAGCTTCAGCCGCACCCGGCTGGGCCGCCGCCCGCCGCCGTCCGCGAGCGCGCCGTCGACCCGGCGGCGGGTGGGGTCGAGCTGGTAGACGCCGAGCACCGGGAAGCTCGGGTTGATCTCCAGGGACAGTTCGCCGCTGCCCGCCACGACGTCCCGGCCGAAGGCCGCGAACCTGGCCGTGATCTGCTTCATCGCCTCGGCCGCGCCCGTTCGGGAGGCGACGTGCTCGGGCAGCCCGGTCGGTGCGAGGCGTTCCAGGAGCCCGAAGTCGGCGCCCGCGCCGATGCCGATCACATCGGTGTGCAGCTCGCGGTCGGCGGCGTCGCGGGCGAGGGCGGCGAGCCGGCCGGGGTCGGTCTCGCCGAAGTTCGGGATGCCGTCGCTGAACAGCACCACGCGGCGCGAGGCGGCCCGCTGCCGGTCGAGCTGCTGGTACGCGCGCCGCAGCGCGCCCTCGATGTTGGTCCAGCGGCGCTCGTCCTCGATGTTGCCGTTCCACCGGCCACGGCGCCGGAGCTCCCCCGCCGTGCCGGAGAAGCGCACTCCGGCGTTCTGCGCGAAGGTCAGCACATCGACATGGGCGTCGCGCGGCAGCGCGGCGACCAGCTCGTGCACCCCGGCCTCGGCGACCTGCTTGCGGCTCGGGTCGTCGGGGCTGCCCGGGTCGGCGAACTCGTCGGTGCTCGAATCGGCCCTGATCTCCATGGAGTAGCTGTCGTCGACGGCGATGACATAGGCGACGCCCTCGACGACGCGGTCGCCGCGGCCCAGCTCGCGCGGGGCGATCAGGACGGCGAACTCCTCGCCGAGGTGCACCTCCTGCCGGTCCGCGGTGATCTTGATGTCCTCGGCGGTCATCAGTCCTTCGCCTCCCCCACCGCGCACACCAGCGCGGTCGCGTTGTCCCAGCCGCCGAGTGCCTCGGCCCGTTGCACCAGCGCGGCGGCGAGCGCGGGTGCGGTCGGTCTGCCCGACGCGTCGAGCTGGGCGGTCAGTTCCGCGAGCACGGCGCCGAACCAGCGGTCCCGTTCCGGTTCGGTCGCCCCGTCCGAGGCGAGCAGCAGCAGATCCCCGGGGGCGACCCGGAACGTCCGGTGGGCCCAGCGGGCCGTGCCGCCGCCGAGGAAGGAGACGAGCTGCGACTCCTCGCCCTCGGCATCGGCGGTGACCCGCAGCCGCTCCGCGAACCCGGTGTGAGCGGGCGTCAGTCTCCAGGCGGTGTACGGGATTTCTCCCGCCAGTGCGCGCAGGGGCCGGATCAGCCAGGCCTCGGTGTCGCCCACCGAGACTACGGACGCCGTGCCGTCGGGCCGCACGGTGGCGAGGACCGCCGCCGCGCTGCCGGTGGCGGTGGCCCGCCCCACGGCGGCGTCCAGCTCGGCGACCAGCTCACCGGGCCGGGCCACGGGAGACCCGGGCCCGGTGGAGGACGGAGCGCCGCGCGGGACGGAGCGCGGCGCGTCGACGGAACCGGGACCGGCCCCGGGCCCGGCGGGGTGGTGGTCGGACGGCGGCGCGTCCCCGGCCACCGCCGCCTCCTCCAGCCGCCACCGCCGTACCGCCTGCTCCAGCGCCGCCCGTGCGGCCGTGCCGCCCGAGCCGTCGCCGTCGCCGGTCACCCCGTCGAAGACCGCGCACCGCAGCACCCCGCTCGGCCCGGTCAGCGCCCCCGCGGTGTCCTCGTTGTCGGTGGCCGGATCGCCCTTGGCCTTGCGCGAGCCGACCGCGCTCTCCCGGAAGCAGAGCGTGGACACACCACCGGGCGCACGCCGGTCGAGCGCCTCCTGAAGCGGGGCGAGCCCGGCGGCGACCCCGTGGCGCAGTTCGTGCCCGAGGAGCCGGCGGCAGACCGCGTCCAGCCCCGGCGGGAAGGTCCCGGCGAACACGTCGAGCATCTGGAGCGCGTCCCGCAGATCCAGGCACGGCCGTTCGGCGACCGCGTCCACCAGCGCCCCGACCAGCGCCCGCCGGTCCCTGAGCTGCGGCGCCGCGTGCTGCGTGCCGTCCCCGCGCTCGCGCGGGCGGACCCGTCCGTCGAGGCCGTAGCGGGGCAGCGCGGCCACCTGCCACCCCTCGTACGCGTCATGCCGCACGGACTCGACGACCAGGCTTCCGGGCCCCGCCAGATCCAGCGCCGCGTCCACCGCACGCCACAGTCCGGGCAGGGCCGCGACGAGGTCCTCGCGGTCCAGGCTGTGCGCGTCGACCACGCTGTCGCGGAGGGTCGGGGCCAGCGCCTGCGGCCATTCCACTCTGATCTCCGGCAGCGCGACGGCCCCGTACTCCGTCGCGTCCGCGGACGGTTCCACGCTCATGTGCCGCTCGTGCCCCCTTGATCACGCCCGCCGGCACGCCGACGGCGGTCCAGTACATGCCGCAGGACACCCGCCTGCTCCGCCTTCGCCAGCTCGCCGCTCAGCCGGACGGTCTCCGCCTCGGCCCGCTGGGCGCGCTCCTGCCACTGCCGGACCGCCTGGGCGACCTCGTCACGGGCCGCCGCGATCTGCTGCTCGGCGTACTCCTGGGCTCGCCGGGCGGCCTCCTGCGCCCGCTGCTCGCGCTGGGCGGCCCGTCGTTCGGCGGCCTCCGCCCGCTCGCGCGCCGCCGCCTTCGCCTCGGCGAGTTCCCGTTCGGCGCGCCGGGCGGCGGCCTCGACCTCGGCCCGGACCCGGTCGCGCTCCTCCTCCTGCACGCGGTGCAGCAGCTCGTCGAGGTCGGGGCCCTGCCCGACCGGGAACACCCCGGCCCGCTCGGGCGCGCCGACGGTGTACGGCTCGGGGTCCGCGTACAGCTCCGCCACGGGGGTCGCGGTGCCGACGGGCGGTTCGGCGAGGGCCAGCGGGACGAGTCGTACGGTGAGCGCGGCCGGATCGACCACCCGCACCGGCCGCCAGCCGTCGAACCCGTCCGCGGCCGCCTCCCCGTCCTCGCCCCGCACCACGGCCACCCGGCAGCCCGAACCGAGCACCGCCTCCGCCCCGGCGACCTGCGCCCACAGGGTCTCCCCGGCGGTCAGCAGCGAGGCGGCGACCTCCGGGGAGGGCGCCGGAACCCCGTACGTACGCGGCGCGGCCGACGGGGGCGGCGGGAAGGGCGCGGCGGACGGGGGCGGCTGCGCGGCTCCGGCCGCCGGTGCCTCGTCGACGAAGCTGCCCCAGCCGTCGTCCCCGGTGCCCGCCCCGGGCGGGGGATGGTCGGGCGGTGGCGGCGGGGACTGCCCCGACGGCGTCTCGTCGATGAACGAACCCCACTCCGACACGCAAACGCCCCCACGTTCTCGTCCTGTCGTCCCACGGCCGCCCGTTCGCGCGCGTCCGCCGGAACTCGGGGGCCGCCGAGGACGTCAATATAGTTGCACCTCAAGGGAATTCACATGCCGTCAGCTTCCGTACAGGGCTTCCGGGAGGCGACCCCCGATGGAAAACCACCTCACCACGGACTTCGGCGCGGCCTGCTTCCTGGTAGACCTGTCCAACGTCGTGCGCAACCGCTCGCTGGGCGGACCCGGTCTGCGTTCCCTGCGCCGGCTGCGGCTCCTCGTGGACGCCGCGAAGGAGCTCGCCCGGGATCCGGACGTCAAGCTGTATCTGGTCGCCGATGCCAGTCTGCGGCTCGGCGGACGGCGGGAGTTCACCGATCCCGCCGACATCCGGCTGCTCGGCCGCTGGGTGGACCGCGGCCTGGTCGAGGAGCTGCCGGACGCCGACGACCGCCTGCTCGAACTGTGCGCGTACACCGGCATCCCCGTCATCACCGGCGACCGCTTCCGCGGCCACCGCGAGTCGCACCCCTGGCTCCAGGGCAATACGGACGACTTCCTGGAGCCGGTCCCGGCCCCCGGCGGCACGGTCGGGCTGGTCCCCGTCGACCTGGAGGTGGCCAGTGCGCTGGACATCTCCAGGAAGATGGAGGAGGACGTACTGAAGAAGATGGGGCTGCTCGGCCCGCACCGCACCCCCCGGTTCGACGTGGTCAGCCGCAACTGGCGCTGCGAGGACCGCCGTTGCACCCTCTACGACACCCACCGGGGCAGCGCAGCCCTGCTGCCGCGCGTCATCAGGGGCGTGCCCCACTGCCAGAGCCACGGCACCCCCCTGGCCGACGACGGTCCCCGCACCGCGACGGTCCAGCTGAAGCTGCTGGTGGAGGGCGATGTGAAGGCCCGGTTCACCCTGGAGGACGGTACGAGCGTGAAGGTGGGCAGGGCGCCAGGCGAGGGC
Organism: Streptomyces sp. DvalAA-43; assembly: GCF_900091725.1. Lineage (GTDB taxonomy): Bacteria > Actinomycetota > Actinomycetes > Streptomycetales > Streptomycetaceae > Streptomyces > Streptomyces pulveraceus. The sequence continues at coordinate 173,765 of NZ_FMBW01000033.1, forward strand.
GGCATAGCCCTGCACGGCCTGGTCCCGGAGCACCGCACCGCCGGTCTCAGCCGCGCCCATGTCGAGCTGCGGGTGACCGGCGGCCTCGTCCATGTGCGCGACCACAGCACCTACGGCACCCGGTGGCGGGCGACGGCCGGGAAATCGGGTCCGGGCCCGTGGAAGAAGCTCGGCACGGCCGAGCGGCAGTACCACGGCGGGGACGAACTCGAACTGGTCGAGGGCGTGGTCCTGGCCCGCAGCGGCCGCCGTTTCCCGACCGAGCTGGCCCAGGAATGGCGGCGCCGCCTGCCGCCCCCGCCGGACGCGGCGGGCGAGACCCGCATCTACTGACGCGGGCGGCCGCACACCCCCGGGGCTGCGACGAAAGGGGGCGGCCACCGGACGGATCCGGCGACCGCCCCCTCCCGCGCGGCTACGCGTGCGTACGGAGCAGGGTGCGCATCGTCCGCATCGCGACCGACAGGTTCGCCAGGTCGAAGGCGTCCGACCCCTGGATCTCTTCGAGCGTGGAGCGGGACCGCGTCAGGATCGCCGCGTTCTTCTCCTCCCACGCACCGAAGCGCTCCTCCGGCGTCGAGGTCCCGTTGCCCACCGCCAGCACATCCGCGGTGAGGGCGGCGTGCGCCGCGTACAGGTCCTCACGGATGGAGGCACGGGCCATGGACTGCCAGCGGTCGGCCCGCGGCAGCTCGATGATCCGGTCCATCAGCTGGGTGATGCCCAGCCGGTCCGCGAGGTCGTAGTACACCTCGGCGACGGCGAGGGGGTCCTTGCCGGTGCGCTCCGCGATCGCCACGATGTCCAGCGCCGGGAAGGCGGAGGAGAATCCGGCGACCCGCTGGGCCAGCTCGCCCGGGACGCCCGCCTCGGTGAGCTCGTCCAGGATCGACTGGTACCACTCCAGGTCGGCGCCCATCAGCATCTTGGGCAGCTCGGCCCAGACCTGCTCGACACCCGTCTTGAAGAAGTCGATCGTTTCTGCGATCTCCAGCGGCTGCGGCCGGTTGCCCAGCAGCCAGCGCGAACCGCGCTCGACGAGCCGGCGGGAGTGCAGCCGGATCCGGGTCTGCACATCGGCGGCGACCTTGTTGTCGAGTGCCTCGACGGCGTCCCACACCTGGCCGAGGCCGAAGATCTCCCGGGCCGCGAACTGCGCCCGCACGATCTCCTCGATCGAGGCACCGGTCTCTTCCCGCAGCCGGTGCAGGAAGGTCGAACCACCGCTGTTCACGGTGTCGTTGACCAGGACCGTGGTGATGATCTCGCGACGCAGCGCGTGCCCGTCGACCGCCTCGGGGAACTGCTCGCGCAGTTGCTCCGGGAAGTAGGCGTGCAGCAGCTTCTGCAGGTGCGGGTCGTCCGGCAGGCTGGTCCGGATCAGCTCCCGGGCCGCGGTGATCTTCGTGTACGCGATCAGCACGGCCAGTTCGGGCTGGCTGAGCCCCTTGCCGGCGTTGAGCAGCTCGCGGATCTGGCGGTCGTTGGGCAGGAACTCCAGACCGCGGTCGAGGTCCCCGTCCCGGCCCAGCCGGCGCATGAAGCGCTGGTGGGCGTGGAGCAGCGAGGGGGACTGGGAGGTGGCGTTGGCGAGCGCGACGTTCTGCGCGTAGTTGTTGCGCAGGACCAGACGGCCGATCTCGTCGGTCATCTCGGCGAGCAGCTTGTTGCGCTGCTTGACGGTCATGTCGCCGTCCCGGACCAGGCCGTTGAGCAGGATCTTGATGTTCACCTCGTGGTCGGAGGTGTCGACACCGGCGCTGTTGTCGATCGCGTCGGTGTTGATCCGGCCGCCGCCCCGGGCGAACTCGATCCGGCCGAGCTGGGTGGCGCCGAGGTTGCCGCCCTCGCCGACGACCTTGGCCCGCAGGTCCTCGCCGTTGACGCGGATCGCGTCGTTGGCCTTGTCGCCGACGTCCGCGTTCGACTCGGCGGAGGACTTGATGTACGTACCGATGCCGCCGTTCCACAGCAGGTCCACGGGGGCCTTGAGGATGGTCTGCATCAGCTCGGCGGGCGTCATCTTGGTGACACCCGGCTCGATGCCGAGCGCCGCGCGGACGTGCGCGTTGATCGGGATGGACTTGGCGCTGCGCGGGTGGATGCCACCGCCCGGGGAGAGCAGGTCCTTGTCGTAGTCGGCCCAGGAGCTGCGCGGCAGGTCGAACAGACGGCGCCGCTCGGCGTACGAGGTGGCGGCGTCCGGGGTCGGGTCGATGAAGATGTGCCGGTGGTCGAAGGCCGCGACGAGCCTGATGTGCTCGGAGAGCAGCATGCCGTTGCCGAACACGTCACCGGACATGTCGCCGACGCCGACGACGGTGAAGTCCTCGGTCTGGGTGTCGTGGCCCAGCTCGCGGAAGTGCCGCTTGACGGACTCCCAGGCGCCGCGGGCGGTGATGCCCATGCCCTTGTGGTCGTAGCCCGCGGAACCGCCGGAGGCGAAGGCGTCGCCCAGCCAGAAGCCGTACCCGACGGCGACCTCGTTGGCGATGTCGGAGAAGCTCGCGGTGCCCTTGTCGGCGGCGACGACGAGGTAGGTGTCGTCCTCGTCGTGCCGGACGACGTCCTTGGGCGGCACGACCTCGCCGGCCACCATGTTGTCGGTGATGTCGAGCAGCGCCGAGATGAAGGTGCGGTACGAGGCGATGCCCTCGGCCATCCAGGCGTCACGGTCGACGGCCGGGTCCGGGAGCTGCTTGGCGACGAATCCGCCCTTGGCGCCGACCGGCACGATGACGGTGTTCTTCACCATCTGCGCCTTGACCAGGCCGAGGATCTCCGTACGGAAGTCCTCGCGCCGGTCCGACCAGCGCAGACCGCCTCGGGCGACCTTGCCGAAGCGCAGGTGCACGCCCTCGACGCGCGGCGAGTAGACCCAGATCTCGAAGGCCGGGCGGGGCGCCGGCAGATCCGGGATGGACTGCGGGTCGAACTTCATCGAGACGTACGAGTGCGGCTTGCCGTCATCCGCCATCTGGAAGAAGTTGGTGCGCAGGGTGGCCTTGATGACGGTGAGGAAGGACCGCAGGATGCGGTCCTCGTCGAGCGAGGCGACCTGGTCCAGGGCCCCGTCCAGCTCTTCGAGGAGGCCGTCGGTCAGCTCGGTGCCGGCGCTCTGCCGCTCCGGGGACATCCGGGCCTCGAAGAGCGAGACCAGCAGCCGGGTGGTGTGGACGTTGTTGCGGAGCGTGCTCTCCATGTAGTCCTGGCTGAACGTCGACCCCGCCTGGCGCAGGTACTTCGCGTACGCGCGCAGCACCATCGCCTGGCGCCAGCTCAGCCCGGCGCCCAGCACCAGCGAGTTGAAGCCGTCGTTCTCGGCCTCGCCGGTCCACACGGCGGCGAAGGCGTCCTGGAAGCGGTCGCGGGCGTCGTCGGCGAGGTAGTTGCCGTTGCCGGTGGCCTGCGGCATCCGGAGCCCGAAGTCGTAGATCCAGGCGTGCGTACGGTCCGCGCAGCGCAGCTCGTACGGGCGCTCGTCGACGACCTCGACACCGAGCTGCTGGAGGGCGGGGAGCACGGCGGAGAGGGAGACCTGCTCGCCGGTCCGGTAGATCTTGAAGCGGCGCTCGCCGGGGGCGGCGCCGACCGGCTCGTACAGGCTGAGTGCGAAGTCGGTCTCGTCCTGCTTGAGCGCTTCGAGGTGGACCAGGTCGGCCACGGCGGAGCGCGGCGTGTGGTCGGCCTTGTAGCCCTCGGGGAACGAGTGGCCGTACTGGCGCAGCAGCTCGGCGGCGCGTTCCTCGCCGCACTCGGCGCCCAGCGCCTCCTGGAAGCCGTCGGCCCAGGAGCGGGCGGCTTCGACAAGCCGGGCCTCGATGCGGTCGGCCTCGGCGTCGGTGAGGTCGGGCAGCTCGGTGCCGGGCGCGACACGGACGACGAAGTGCAGCCGGGAGAGGATCGACTCGGTGTTCCAGGCGGTGAAGTCGACGCTGGTGCCGCCCAGCTCCTCCTTGAGGATGTCGATCAGCCGGAGCCGCACACCCGTGGTGTAGCGGTCGCGCGGCAGGTAGACGATCGCGGAGTAGTAGCGCCCGTACTCGTCCTGGCGCAGGTAGAGCCGGAGCCGGCGGCGCTCCTGGAGGTAGAGCACGGAGGTGACGACGGAGCGCAGCTGGTCGACGGGCGTCTGGAAGAGCTCGTCGCGCGGGTACGTCTCCAGGATCTGGAGCAGGTCGCGGCCGTCGTGGCTGTTGGGCGAGAAGCCCGCGCCCTCCAGCACCTCGGCGACCTTGCGGCGGATGACGGGCACCCGGCGCACGGACTCGGTGTAGGCGGCGGAGGAGAACAGCCCGAGGAAGCGGCGCTCGCCGATGACGTTGCCGTCCGCGTCGAACTTCTTCACGCCGACGTAGTCGAGGTAGCTGGGACGGTGGACGGTCGACCGGCTGTTGGCCTTGGTGAGGACGAGGAGCTTGCGCTCGCGGGCCTTGGCCCGTGCGTCGGCGGGCAGCCGGTCGAAGGACGGGCTGACGGGGTGCGCCTCGTCGACGCTGTGGTGCGGGTCGGAGCGCAGGATCCCGAGGCCGGTGCCGGGGACGGCGGCCAGCGCGTCGGTGTCCTTCAGCTCGTACTCGCGGTAGCCGAGGAAGGTGAAGTGGTCGGCGGCGAGCCAGCGCAGCAGCTCCCTGGCCTCGTTCACCTCTTCGTCGGCGAGGTCGTCGAGCGGCTCGCCGGGCAGGTCGTCGGCGATGCGCAGCGCGGCGTCGCGCATCTTGTCCCAGTCCTCGACGGTCTCCCGTACGTCGGACAGCACGCGCAGCAGGTCGGCGGCGATCTGCTGGAGGTCGGCGCGGTCGGTCTCGCGGTCGATCTCGACATGGATCCAGGACTCGACGAGAGCGTCGTGCGGCAGCTCGTGCTTGGCGTCCTTGCTGCCCTTGCGTCCCTGCGGACCGGTCGCGATGCCGTTGCCCTCGGTGAGGACCTCGATGAGCTTTCCGGTGACGTCGCGGCGCACGACGACCTGCGGGTGGATCACGACGTGGATGCCGCGCCCCTGCCGGGACAGCTCATTGGTGACGGAGTCGACCAGGAACGGCATGTCGTCGGTGACGACCTCGACGACGGTGTGGCTGCAGGTCCAGCCGTTCTCCTCGACCGTCGGAGTGTGCACCCGGACGTTCGCCGTGCCCTGCGGGCGCGTCTCGGCGAGCCGGTAGTGGGAGGAGGCGGCACCGAAGACGTCCACGGGGTCGCGGCCCGCGATGTCCTCCGGAGCGGTATGCAGGTAGTAGCGCTGGAGGTAGGAGAGGAGTACGTCCGCCCCGGGACGCTCCTGCTCGGTCCCGGAGGCCGCGACACGCACCCGGGAGGCACCTCCCGGGCCACCGACACCACCGCCTGGGCTGTTGTCAGCTACCTTGGCGGCCCGTGCGAGCAGCTCGGCCTTGGCTTCGTCCAGCTTGGTCTGCATGTCCTCTGGCTCCTGTCACGCGCCGTTGCGAGACGTAGGTGAAAAAGACGACGTACCGCCACGACACGGGGTTTCCGGTCTGAGTCGACGCTATGCCGCTATGAGAGACGCCCGGGACCATATTGGCCATTCTTGACGGTCGGTCCGGGCGAGGGGAATCAGCGACGGCCCGGGTGCTGTGGCACTCCGGGCGCAGGCCGGGGGCTTCGCTGCCCCCGAGGCGTATCGCGCTGATCACGGGGTCCAGGCTATATCGCCCGCCCCGGTGACCGTCACGAGCCGTTTGTGTAAAAAGACGGGGCCGAACTTTGACACTCTGGACAGCGCGCGGGGCCGTGGTACCGCACTCTGGTAGACGGAACAGGCCGACGAACCGTGGGAGCCCCGCCATGGCACCGAAGATCCTGATCGTCACCGGCGACGCCGCCGAGTCCCTGGAAGTCCTCTATCCCTACCAGCGGCTGCGCGAAGAGGGGTACGACGTCCACATCGCCGCCCCCACCTGCAAGACGCTCCGTTTCGTGGTCCATGACTTCGAGCCCGGCTTCGACACGTACACCGAGAAGCCCGGCTACACCTGGCCCGCCGACCTGGCCTTCTCCGAGGTCGACGCCGGGGACTACGTGGCGCTGGTCGTCCCCGGGGGCCGGGCGCCCGAGTATCTGCGCAACGATGCCGAGCTGCGCAAGATCCTCAAGGCCTTCTTCGACTCGGACCGGCCGGTGGCCCAGATCTGCCACGGCCCGCTGATGACGGCGGCGGTCGATGGGCTGACCGGCCGGCAGGTGACCGCCTATCCCGCGCTGGAACTCGACATGCAGGCGGCGGGCGCCACCTTCGAGGACCGCGAGGTGGTGGTCGACGGCACGCTGGTCTCGTCCCGCGCATGGCCGGACCACCCGGCGTGGATGCGGGAATTCCTGAAGGTCCTCCGCACGAAGGCCCCGGTCACCGGCTGACCCGTCGCCCGGCCCGTACGGCCTGTCGGACCTGTCCAGCCCACCCGGCCTGTGCGACCTGTGCGACCTGTGCAGCCCACCCGGCCGTCGAACCCGCCGTGTCCAGCCGCTTCGCCGCTGTCCGGCCGACCGCAATCCGGCGACCCGCTACCCGGCCAGCTGCTCGGCGAGCTGGGCGGCCTCGGCCAGACTGTCCACCACCGGCACCCCGGCCGCCTCCAGGCTGGTCCTGCTGTGCGATCCGCCGGTGTAGAGCACGGCCTTCGCGCCGACGTGGGCCGCGGCCACGGCGTCGTCCACCGCGTCGCCGATGACCACGGTGTGCTCGGCGGATATCCCGTCCAGCGCGGCGAGGTGCCGCTCCATGTACCGGGCCTTGCTGCCGCCGGACGGGCCGGTGCGCCCGTCGACCCGCACGAAGCGCTGCTCGATGCCGTACCCGCGCACCACGGGGACCAGCTGGTCGTGCCCGTACATGCTCAGGAGGGACTGGCTGCGCCCGGCCAGCTGCCACTGCGCGAGGAGCTCCTCGGCCCCCTCGGTGAGCCCGCAGGCGGCCCGCTGCTCTGTGTAGTACCGGTGGAAGATCCCGTCCATCCGCTCCCACTCGGCGTCCGTGGGCAGCCTGCCCATCAGCCGTTCGTAGAAGCGCGGTATCGGGATGCAGTACATCTCGCGGTACTGCTCAAGCGTGATCGGCTCCAGGCCGACCTCGCCGAACGCGGCGTTCGTCGCGCCGACGACCGCCGCGTTGTCGTCGAGCAGTGTGCCGTTCCAGTCCCAGACCAGATGCGTGCGGTGCTTCCCGTGCGTCCCCATGCGTAGAAAATACCCGCCGGGTCCGACAACCGTTCGACCTTCGGCCCGCTCGCTCCCGGCAGGCTCCTCAGCCGATCAGGTTCGGGATCTCCTGGATGCCGAACCACAGCAGCTCGTGGTCCTCGGCGCCGTCCACGGTGAACTGCGCGTCGTCGTCGCCGAGGTCCGCCGCGCCCAGCGCCGCGGCCGCGGCCGTGACGTCCTTCGTCGCGTCGTCCGCGTCCACGTGCACCGCGGCGGCCTTGGCGAGCGCCACGGGAGCGGCGATCCGCACCTCGCCGAGCGACGACGGGTCGAAGCTGTGGTCCGGGTCGGCGACGGCCGCGTTGTCCGGCACCTCGACGGCCACGACGACGCGCCTGCGGACCGCGTCGGGATTCTGCGCGATCATGCGCAGCGAGGCGGAGGCGGCCCGGTTGAGCGCCGCGTACTCCAGCTCCTCGATGTCGTCCGAGACGTACCACTCGCGCAGTGCGGGGGTCACCGCGTACGCGGTGAGCGGACCGGGGCCGATTTCGCCCGCCCGGTGCGCCGCAGCGAGACCGGACAGGGTCAGGGGGACGTACACGCGCATGGCCGGGTCGCTTTCGTAGTCGGAAACGCCCTCAGGATACGTGTGACGTCCCCCTTTGGGGTCACGTGCACCGATGGCGCTCCGTCCACCCGGCAACCGCTCCTCACCCTCCTCACGCCCGCCTCACGCCCCGTCCGGCACCGGGCGCCTCACCCGGATAGGTGATTCCGCCCGATCGGTCCCGGCACCCGCAGCCGCTTGCGGCCTCCTCGACCGCCCCCGTAGAAGGTCCCCAGCAGAAGTTACCGCCCGGTATTACGCCGGGCCTCTGAAGCACGGGGGCGATGATCGATGAGCACGAACAGGACCCGGCCCACTGGCCGCCGCGACCAGCGCAGGCCCGAATCCGTACCACCGCAGCGCGCCCGGACTCCCCGGCGGGTCCGCCCGCACCACTGGTTCGCCGAGCGCCTCCTGGCGGTCCTCAGCGGCCAGCGCCCGGTGCACTGGATGCTTGGCCACACCATCGGCGATGCCTACGACCAGCTGGCCGAACTGGCCCCACGCACCCCTCTCAGGGCCCGCGGCGCCCGGCCCGTCATCCGCATGTGCCACGGCGCCCAGCCGGCACCCGGGGTGGTGGAGGCCTGCGCGAGCATCGCGGCGGGCGAACAGGTACGCGCCATGGCCTTCCGCCTGGAACAGGGCGCCGACCTCCGCTGGCGCTGCGCCGCGGTGGAACTCGGCGACCAGCACCTGGAAGCAGCCCCGGCCCACTAGGGATCGCGTGTCCCGGCCCCCGCCAGGGGCCGGGACAGGACCCAGGAACGGGAGGCGGGGCAAAGGCAGAACCACACAGGAGCCGAGCCAGAACACCGAACGAGGGCGGGGCGCGGCGGGGAACGGAACACGACCGGGACGGGGGCAGGGGGCAGGGGGCAGGGGGCAGGGGGCAGGGGGCAGGGGCAGGGGGCAAGGGCAGTACACACCCAGCCCTTCCGCCCCACAGGTCCCTCTCAGCCCCCGCCCCAGCCCCGACCACCCCGCAACACACCTCCGGCGGCTCCGGGCCTCTCCAGCCCCATTCCCGGCCCCAGACACACCCCCAGGACCGCAGAGCCACCGGCCGCAGAGCGACGGGCCGCTGAGCCGCTGAGCCGCTGAGCCGCTGAGCCGCTGAGCCACAGCCAAAACGCCGGGGCCGGGCGCCCCAACCACGCGCCCGACCCCGGCTACATCCCGGCTACGCCCCGGCCACCGCGACGACATCCACCGCCGTCCACGGCATCCGGGCCATCCGTACCCCGCTACTTCTTGCGGCGGCGCCCGCCCCCGCCGTTCTTCTGGGCCTTGCGCCGCTCCGCCCGGGTCAGCCCGTCGGACTCGGACCCGGCCGTCCCGTCACCGCTGGAGAAGTCGCCCTCGACGACCCCGCCCTCCCCGTCCACCGTGGGAGCGGAGAAGTGCAGCCGGTCCGGACGCTGCGGAGCGTCGAGCCCCTTGGCCCGGATCTCCGGACGCGCCGCCGGAACGGCGTCCTCCTTGACGAGCGAGGTGCGCTCGGCCTCGTCCTGCACCGGCACCTCCTCGACCTGCTGCTCGACCTGGACCTCCAGGTTGAACAGATAGCCGACGGACTCCTCCTTGATGCCCTCCATCATGGCGTTGAACATGTCGAAGCCCTCGCGCTGGTACTCGACCAGCGGGTCCTTCTGCGCCATGGCACGGAGGCCGATGCCCTCCTGGAGGTAGTCCATCTCGTAGAGGTGCTCACGCCACTTGCGGTCCAGGACGGACAGCACCACGCGCCGCTCCAGCTCACGCATGATGTCCGAGCCGAGCTGCTTCTCGCGCTCGTCGTACTGCTCGTGGATGTCGTCCTTGATGGACTCGCCGATGAACTCGGCCGTGATCCCGGCCCGGTCGCCGGCCGCCTCCTCCAGCTCGTCGACGGTGACCTTCACCGGGTAGAGCTGCTTGAAGGCGCCCCACAGCCGGTCCAGGTCCCACTCCTCCGCGAAGCCCTCGGCGGTCTCCTGGCGGATGTAGTCGTCGATCGTGTCGTCCATGAAGTGGCGGATCTGGTCCTGCAGATCCTCGCCCTCCAGGACCCGGCGGCGCTCGCCGTAGATGACCTCACGCTGCCGGTTGAGCACCTCGTCGTACTTCAGGACGTTCTTCCGCGTCTCGAAGTTCTGCTGCTCGACCTGCGACTGGGCCGACGCGATCGCCCGCGTCACCATCTTGTTCTCGATCGGCACGTCGTCCGGCACATTGGCCATCGACATGACGCGCTCGACCATCTGCGCCTTGAACAGACGCATCAGGTCGTCGCCGAGCGAGAGGTAGAAACGGGACTCGCCCGGGTCGCCCTGACGGCCGGAACGACCACGCAGCTGGTTGTCGATGCGCCGCGACTCATGCCGCTCGGTGCCCAGGACGTACAGCCCACCGAGCTCCTTGACCTCCTCGAACTCCGCCTTCACGGCCTGCTCGGCCTTCTCCAGCGCGGCGGGCAGCGCGGCCGCCCACTCCTCGACGTGCTCGACGGGGTCGAGGCCGCGCTGGCGCAGCTCCGCCTCGGCGAGGTCGTCGGGGTTGCCACCGAGCTTGATGTCGGTGCCTCGGCCGGCCATGTTCGTGGCGACCGTGACCGCGCCCTTGCGGCCGGCCTGCGCGACGATCGTGGCCTCACGGTCGTGCTGCTTGGCGTTGAGGACCTCGTGCTGGACACCGCGCTTGGAGAGCTGCTGCGAGAGGTACTCGGACTTCTCGACCGAGGTGGTGCCGACGAGGATCGGCTGCCCCTTCTCGTGCTTCTCGGCGATGTCGTCGACGACCGCGGCGAACTTCGCGACCTCGGTGCGGTAGATCAGGTCCGACTGGTCGGCACGGACCATCGGTCGATTGGTCGGGATCGGCACCACACCGAGCTTGTAGATCTGGTGGAACTCGGCGGCCTCGGTCATCGCCGTACCGGTCATGCCGGAGAGCTTGCTGTAGAGGCGGAAGAAGTTCTGCAGGGTGATCGTGGCGAGGGTCTGGTTCTCGTCCTTGATGTCCACCCCTTCCTTCGCCTCGATCGCCTGGTGCATGCCCTCGTTGTAGCGGCGGCCGGCGAGGATACGGCCGGTGTGCTCGTCGACGATCATGACTTCGCCGTCGATGACGACGTAGTCCTTGTCCTTCTTGAAGAGTTCCTTGGCCTTGATTGCGTTGTTGAGGTACCCGACGAGCGGGGTGTTCACCGACTCGTAGAGGTTCTCGATCCCGAGCCAGTCCTCGACCTTCGAGACACCGGGCTCGTGGATGGCGACGGTCCGCTTCTTCTCGTCGACCTCGTAGTCGCCGGTCTCCTCGATGCCCTTGAGCGGGTTGCCCGCCTCGCCCTTGGTCAGCCGCGTGACCAGCTTGGCGAAGTCGCCGTACCACTTGGTGGCCTGGTCGGCCGGGCCGGAGATGATCAGCGGCGTACGGGCCTCGTCGACGAGGATCGAGTCGACCTCGTCGACCACGGCGAAGTTGTGACCGCGCTGGACGAGCTCGTCCGCCGACCACGCCATGTTGTCGCGGAGGTAGTCGAAGCCGAACTCGTTGTTCGTGCCGTACGTGATGTCGCAGGCGTACTGCTCACGGCGCTGGGCCGGAGTCATGTTGGCGATGATGCAGCCGACGGTCAGACCGAGGAACTTGTGGACGCGACCCATCAGTTCGGAGTCGCGCTCGGCCAGGTAGTCATTGACCGTGATCAGATGCACGCCCTTGCCGGAGAGCGCGTTGAGATACGCCGGCAGGGTGCCGACCAGGGTCTTGCCCTCGCCGGTCTTCATCTCGGCGACATAACCGAGGTGGAGGGCTGCGCCGCCCATCATCTGAACGTCGTAGTGGCGCTGTCCGAGGACCCGCTTGGCGGCCTCACGGACGGTCGCGAATGCCTCGGGGAGCAGGTCGTCCAGGCTCTCGCCGTCCGCGTACCGTTCCTTGTACTCGTCGGTGAGCGCCCGCAGCTCGGCGTCGGAGAGGTTGACGAAGTCCTCTTCGATGGAGCTGACCTGGTCCGCGATGCGGTGCAGTTTGCGCAGGATCTTGCCTTCGCCTGCACGCATGAGCTTGTTGAAGACGGACACTGAGGCTGGTCTCCTTGCCGGTCGGGCCTGGCACTGGGTCGTGTTATGGACTCTGGCGCGGGCACGGCAGGTGGGCCCCACCGCAACGGCCATCGTAAGCGAGGACCCCGCCGCGCCGGGAGGGCTGCCGTCGCGTTGGCCCCGTCGTCCCCTCCGAGTCAACGGCCGGGGAGCGCCGAAGGTGCCGGGAAGTCCGAAAAGTGTTCGCTTCCCGGACGGCGCCTCACCAGAATCCCCCCATGGAGCCGATCACCCTCACCAGCGACCGTCTGCTGCTGCGCCCCTTCACCGGCGGCGACGCGGACGCGGTCCACGCCGCCTGTCAGGACCCGGCCATCCAGCGGTGGACGGTCGTGCCTTCCCCGTACAGCCGCGCCGACGCGGAACTCTTCGCGGGCAGGCTGTCCCCCGACGGCTGGCACGACGACTCCATGTACAACTTCGCGGTGGTCCTGCGCGGCAGCGGGGCCCTGACCGGCGCCCTCGGCATCAACCGTCGCAATCTGCCGGGAACGTACGAGGTGGGGTTCTGGACCACCGAGGAGCACCGGGGCCACGGCTATACGACGGAGGCGGTGCTCTCCGCCGCCCGCTGGACCTTCACCGCACTCGGGGGTGACCGGCTGGAGTGGCGTGCCGAGGTGGGCAACGTCCCCTCGCGGGCGGTGGCGCTGAAGGCGGGATTCCGGATGGAGGGCGAACAGCGCTCGGGCCTGCTCAACAAGGGGGTGCGACGCGACATCTGGATCGGCGCGCTGCTCCCCTCCGACCTCGGCCTGCCGGGCACCCACGCCTATCTGCCCACCCCCTGACCCCGTCGGCGCCCGCCGCCTGTCCCCCGTCCCAGCAGGGTGCGGTCCCCACGGATTCCACAGCTCCACGGCCGGGTGTCAGTGCCTGCCTCTAGGGTGCGAGGCATGACGTCTGTGCCGCCTCCCGCCGCTGAACTCTCCGCCGACCAGGCGCGCAGGATCGCTCTGCGCGCCCAGGGCTTCCTCGGCGCCCCGGACCGCCGGGCCGGGGTCCCGGGCGTGCTGCGGCATCTCGGCGCCGTGCAGCTCGACACGATCTCGGTGCTCGCGCGGTCGCACGAGCTGATCCCGTACGCGCGCCTCGGCGCGGTCGGCAGGCGCACCGTCGAAGAGGCGTACTGGTCGGGCGGCCGCACCTTCGAGTACTGGTCGCACGCGGCCTGCATCCTGCCGGTCGAGGAGTGGCCGCACTTCGCCTTCCGCCGCCGCGCCTACCGCTCGCGCCCGCACTGGCACCACGACCTGCCGGACGGCGCGTACGAGACGGTGATCAAGCAGCTGCGCGCCGAGGGCCCGCTGACGGCGACGGAGCTGGGCGGCGCGAAGAACGGCGGGGAGTGGTGGGACTGGTCGGCGTCGAAGGTCGCCGTCGAGCGGGCCCTGATGTACGGCGAGGTGGTGTGCACCGAACGGCGCGGCTGGAAGCGGGTCTACGACCTGGCCGAGCGGGCCATTCCGGATGCCGTGCTGCACGACGATCTGAGCGATGCCGAGTGCCGGCGGCGGCTGGTCGCGCTGGCCGGCAAGTCCCTGGGCGTCGGCACCCGTAGCGACATCGCGGACTACCACCGGCTGAAGGGCGAGGAGTTCGACGCCGTGGTGGCGGACTCGGGGCTGGTCCCGGTCGCGGTGGAGGGCTGGGCGAAGCCGGCCTGGGCGGACCCGGAGGCCCTCGCCAAGGAGCCGCGCGGACGCCACCGTACGACGCTGTTGTCGCCGTTCGACTCGCTGATCTGGGAGCGGGCGCGCACGGAGCGGATCTTCGACTTCACCCACCGGCTGGAGGCCTATGTGCCCAAGCAGAAGCGGATCCACGGCTACTTCGCGATGCCGCTGCTGGCGGGCGGGAAGCTCCAGGGCCGGGTCGACCCGGCGCGCGAGGGCACCACGCTGGTCGCCAAGCAGGCGTCGTTGGCCGGCCCGAAGGCGGTGGCCCCGATGGCCGAGGCACTGGTGGAGGCGGCGGCCTGGGTCGGCTGCACGGGCATCCGGGTGGACCGGGTCGACGCCCCAGAGCTGCGCGAGCCGCTCAGGACGGAGATCGGCCACGCGCTCCGGCGTGCCTACCGCTGACCGGCCACCGGCCTTCCGCTACCTGATCTCCAGAATCTTCTCGCGCATGGCATAGACCACGGCTTCCATCCGGGAGTGCAGCTGCAGTTTCTCCAGGATATTGCGGACGTGGTTCTTCACCGTGTTCTCGGAAATGAACAACTCCTTGGCGATATCCCGGTTGTTCATGCCGGTCGCCACGAGTTTCAGCACTTCCAGCTCGCGTTCGGTGAGCCGGGGCGCCGGAACGAGCCGGCGCTCGTCGGTCCGCTGGATCATCGACTTGAACTCGGTGAGCAGCTTGGACGCCATGGAGGGGCTGATCTGGGACTGCCCGTCGGCGACCGCGCGAATGGCCGTGGCCACCTCGTCCGTGGAGATCTCCTTGAGGAGATAGCCGGTGGCACCAGCCTTGATCGCGTCGTAGAGATCGGCCTCCTCGTCGCTGATCGTCAGCATGATGATCTTCGCGCTGGGGGCCACCTCCTTGATGGACGTGCAGGCCTCGATGCCGCCGCGCTTGGGCATCCGTACGTCCATCAGCACGATGTCGGGGAGCAGATCGGCGGCCTTGTCGACCGCCTCGGACCCGTCGCCCGCCTCGCCGATGACCTGGATGTCCTCCTCCTGGGCGAGGACGATCTCCAGGCCTCTGCGGAAGAGCGCGTGGTCGTCCACCACGAGGACTCTGATCGGCTCCCTGCGGAATCCGCTGTCCGCGCCGGTACCGGCGATGTCGTCGGCATCATTCGCGTCACGCACGGGCCCGAAGGTGTCCGCCATCGTTCCTCCCCCTGAAGGCCGTGGCCTGAAGTTCACACACTGTCCGCCAACGGCAGTTCACAGAACACCGGTTGGCCTGGGACGCCATGATTCCATGCCTGGACGTCAGAGCGGTGATCCCGTGGTCGCACGCGGGTGCCCCTGGGGGCGCACAAGCACTCCAGGGGCACCGCGGAGGGGTGGCGTCAGCCGCCGAGCGCACCGCCGGCCCCGCCCGCCTCATCGGCGGCCAGCGGATCGGTCCTCAGGTGGATGACACCGTAGTCGTAGGCATGTCGCCGGTAGACGACACTGGGCTCCTTGGTCTCGGAGTCGACGAACAGATAGAAGTCGTGCCCGACCAGCTCCATCTCGTAGAGCGCCTGGTCGAGCGACATCGGTGCGGCGACGTGCGTCTTCTCGCGCATCACCAGCGGACCCTCGCCCTGAATCTCCAGCGAGCCGAACCTGGTGGTGGGCACGGACTCGGCCGACTCATCGGCGATCAGGTCGCCCTCGCCGTTGAACGACGCCGCACCCGGCACGATCTCGCCGACCTCGGCAGCGGGAATCCGGCCGTTGCCACGGCGGCTGTAGCGCTTGTCGTGCTGCTTGCGCAGCCGCGCCTCCAGCTTGCCGGTGGCCAGGTCCAGCGCTGCGTACGGGTCGCCTGCGGCCGCTTCCGCCCGGATGACCGGACCACGCGAGCGGAGCGTGATCTCCACCCGGTCGGAACGGTCGGCCTGACGGGGATTCGGCTCCTTGGACACCTCGACGTCGAGGCTGATCACCTTGCCGTCGAACTTCTGGATCTTGTCCAGCTTCAGCTTCTCGGCCACGTGCTTGCGGAACCGCTCGGGCACCTCGGTCTTGCGGCCCTTGACGACGATGTCCACGCAGAACTCCGTTCCCGGATCGCTCCGCTCAGAGGCGGAGCATCTCCCTTTTGCACCAGGCCCCGGTGACGACCGGAGCCGCGGACTCGGTGACTTCCACCTCCTCCTCCCCCGATCGATGAGGTCTCCGCCCCACCGAATTCCAGCTTCTGGACCACTGGTGTGTTGCCTGCCCGAAACCTGGCGGTGCATTCATCGAGGTCTGGCATTCACCATTCCTCACAACCGAACATAGCCTGCCCGGCCGGATGTCGGCACCCGCTACTCGCACGTACCTCCGATCGGGCTGTTTTCCACACTCATTACCTGCAACGATGCAGGTTCATTGACAGTTCCGGTTTATTTCGAAGGCCGACGGAGATACTGCGACGACGGCCGCCTGCCCGCCGTCGTAACCAGTGGCGTCGTAGCCAGTCGCAGTGCTCGTGTGCCCGCGTGCGGCCCTCACCGCCCGAGCCGCCTCGGCGAGCGAGGCTCCCGTCGTCAGAAGGTCGTCCACCAGCACCACCCGTCCGGCCGCGAGCAGCCGCTCGCCCCCGGCCACGACCTCCAGCGCCCCCGCCAGATTCACCTGCCGCTCCCGGGCACCCAGCCCCGCCTGGTCGGCCACCGCGCGCCGCTGCCGGAGCACCGCGACCACCTGGGCCCGCACACCACCGCGTCGCAGCTCCCCGGCCGCGGCCAGCGCGATCCGCCGCGCGGGGTCATGGCCCCGCGCCGCCACCGCCCGCCGCGCCGACGGCACGGGTACGAGCAGCAGCGGGCCCGCACCACCCGCTTGCCCCGTCCCGGCCCGTACAGCCCCCGCCAGCGCCTTCCCGAGCGCTCCGGCCAGCCCCAGCTCGCCCCGCTCCTTGTGGGCCAGCAGCACGGCACGTACCGCGTTCTCGTACGCGGCGGCCGCGTGCACCACCGGCAGGCCCGCAGGCTCCGGATCGGGCCTCACCCGGCGCGGCACCCCGCCGTGGAGCGCCGCCCGGCATTCCTCGCACAGCTCTGCACGCGGCTTGCCGCAGCCGCCGCAGGACACCGGCAGCACCAAGCCGGAGATCTCCCGCCACCACCCCCGCATGACTCCACTGTGCGCCTCCCACAGCCGGCGGGCCACCCCTGTGGAAAACGCGGAACGGGCCCTGCGGCGTTCTGCCCGAACGGGGGCGGCCCAGCCCCGAACAGACTGAACGGGCCGACCCGGGCCCGGACAGGTCGGCCCGGCCCGGACGGACCGGCTCAGCCCCGGACGGACCCGCTCAGCCCGGGTAGACCAACGAGGAGCCTTCCTTGACCACCGTCTGCCAGTTGTCGCCGGGCGACAGCTTCACGATCCCGTCGCTGGACGTGGCCGCCATCAGCGGAAGCTGCTCGTCGTCCGCCGCCGCGACCGACGACACCTGGTTCACACCGGGCAGCACACCCGACGCGGACGTCGAACCGTCCGCCTGGGCATAACGCACCTGCTGCACGCCGCCCTGCTCCTTGCCGACCACCACGAGGCGGCTGCGGCCCGACCACGACATCGCGGTCACATCCGTCAGCTGCGGCGCGGCCTGCCGCAGGTCCACCACCGACACCCGCTGCTCCGTCGCAGGCCCGCGCCGCTCGATCCGGCCGATCTTCAGCGTGGTGCGGTCGTCCTGGTGCACCAGGAGGGCGATCCGCACTCCGTCCGCGGACATCCGCAAGGCCTCGATCCGCCCGCCGTCCAGATCGGGCACGGCCACCTCCTGCGGCTTGCCGGTACCACCGGCCAGCCGCAGCAGTCTGGTGTTGTCGGGATCCCGGTCGGCCACCCACAGATCGCCCCGGCCGTCCCAGCTCGGGGTCGACAGACGGTTCTTCGCCTCATGGCCACCGCTGGTCACCGAGGCTGCGGGAAGTTCGCCGTCCGAGACGATGGACGACACGTAGAGGGACGCCCCGTCGCGCGAGACCGCCGCCGCCGACTGTTCGTCCCGGGCCACACCGACCGTGCCCATCCGCACCGGTCCGTCACCGAGCGGACCGGCCACCAGCTCCGGGACGCCACTGCCCTTGGTGCTGCCGGGAATGCGCTCCACATGCCCCTTGGCATCGATGAAGTACTGGCTGTCCGGCCCGCTCGACGAACCGTCAGGAGCGAACTCCTCCGCCTGATCGGCCCCCAGCAGACACAACGGGGAGCCGTCGGAGCGCTGCAGTTCGACCTGCTCGACCCGTGCGGACGTCAGGTCCCTCAAGGTGTAGAGGATCTGCGAGGCCATCATGCGGCAGGAGCGCTGCCCGACACCGTCCGCCTTCTTGTCGAGCGGGACCTTCAGTACATTGCGGTCGTCGGGCGCCAGCGAAGTGACGCCCTTTTTCAGCGCCGTCCCGGCGGGGAACCGGGACTCGACCACCGGTCGCAGCCAACTGGTGGGCCCCGCGAGGAGGCTCCGGACGGACTGCGTCACGGTGTCCATCCCCGTGACGGGGTCCGTCCGGCTGCGGAGATAGACGGGGTCGGCGACCAGGGTCGACTGCACTTCGGGCCGACCCGTCGCGAAGTAGTACTTGTTGACGGACCGATAGAGGCGCTTGAAGTCCGACTGCCCGAGCAGGAGGCCGTCCGGCACGAGGTCGATCCGCCACTCCTTGCCGTCCGGCCCGTTCTCCTTCACCAGATGCAGGGTCTGGTTGTAGTCGGTGGGAGCGAGCGGCTGGTAGGCGCTCTGGGCGTCGACCGTCGCCACCTTCTCACCCGTCAGCGTGTAGGTGACCTCGTCGAGATTGCGGTCGCTGTCGCGCAGCGGGCGGTCGCTCCTGTTCGGCGCCTTGGTGAGCACGGTGGTGAACGCGTTCGGCTTCCATGTGTCGGCCGCCTTCTTCGTCAGGTACCGACGGGTCGTCCTGAAGCGCGGGTCGTCGCTGGTCATGGACTCCAGGAAGCCGTCGACCACCTCGTTGGGGGTGGCGTTGTCACGCGGCGCGACCGCATACACCTGCACCTGGGAGTCGCCGGGCTGCGAGGCGTCGACGGCCTTGACATCCCCGGTGACGGGCATCGAGCCGCACGCGGACAGCAGCACCACACCGCATCCGAGCAGCGCGAACAGCCCCAGTACCCGTCCATGGCCGTCCCTGCGACGGTCAGCGCCCACGATTCGTTTCCCCCCGCTCCGGGTCCTGCACCGCCGTGTCGAATTCGCCGCCCGACCGGTCCTCGACGGGACGGGCGACCACCCGTGCGCCGCTTCCGGGAAGGGCCGCCGGATGCACCGAGGCCGGTGCCGTCCGCGGCGCCGCGGGAGTGCGGGGCGGTACGGACAGCGCGGACCTGTCATTGCCGCCGGGCTGGGCCGGCACGGCCGTCAGCCGGTGCTCGCTCCCGGCCCTCGGTGCGGCCCCGGTCCGCTGACGGTTCTCCTGGTTGCCACGGGAGTCCTCGGGTTCCAGTGGTATCGGCGACCCGCGCAGCGGCTCGTCCGCCGTACGCGGCAGGGTCAGCCGGAACTGCGAACCGCCACCGGGCTCGCCCCAGGCCTGCAGCCACCCGCCGTGCAGTCGGGCGTCCTCCACCGCGATGGAGAGCCCGAGACCGGTGCCACCAGTCGTCCGCGCACGAGCCGGGTCCGCCCGCCAGAAGCGGTTGAACACCCGCGTCGCCTCGCCCGGCTTGAGCCCCACCCCGTAGTCCCGGACGGCCACGGCGACCGCGCCTCCGGCCACCCCCATCCGCACCACGACGTCCCGGCCCTCACCGTGTTCGACGGCGTTGACCACAAGGTTGCGGAGCACGCGCTCGACGCGCCGTGCGTCGGCCTCCGCGATCACCGACTGCTCGTCACCGACCACCCGGATCCGGGTGCCCTTGCGGTCGGCCAGCGGCTCGGCCCCGCCGATCACCCGGCGTACGACCTGCCGCAGATCTATCGGCTCCGCCTCCAGCGCCGCGGCCCCCGCGTCGAAGCGGCTGATCTCCAGCAGATCGGAGAGCAGCGACTCGAACCGATCGAGCTGGTCCCCGAGCAGCTCCGCGGAGCGCGCCGTCACAGGATCGAAGTCGCTGCGGGCCTCTTGGATGACGTCGGCGGCCATCCGTACGGTCGTCAGGGGGGTCCTCAGCTCGTGGGAGACGTCGGAGACGAAGCGCCGCTGCATGCGGGAGAGCTCCTCCAGCTGCTGGATCTTCAGCTGCAGGTTCTGCGCCATCTTGTTGAAGGCCTCACCGAGCCGGGCGATGTCGTCCTCGCCGGTGACCTTCATCCGCTCCTGGAGCCGACCGGCGGAGAGCCTCTCCGCGATACCGGCCGCCATGCGCACGGGCGTGACGACCTGCCTCACCACGAACCAGGCGATGGCCCCGAGCAGCACGACCACGAAGAGTCCCGCGGTCGCCAGCGTGGTCTTGATCAGGGTCAGCGACTTCTCCTCCTGTGTCAGCGGGAAGAGGTAGTAGAGCTGATACGGATTGTGGTCGTTGTCGTAGAGCCGCTTGCCCACGACCAGTCCGGGCTGCGGCGGCTGCCCGTTCGCGTACTGGATCTCGGAGTACGTCTGGTACGCCCCGGGACCCTTGTTCACCGCGTCCCGCAGGCGCTGCGGAATGCTCACCGCCTCGACGCTGCCCGAGCCGCGTGGGGCGCGGGTTCCCTCGTCGGCGCTGAGCGCCACCACGTTGAAGGCGTTCTTCCCGCCGCTGGCGAGCTGGTCGACGAGCTCGGTCCGCCAGGAGTTGTTGGCCGTGGTGCCGTCCGTCGTGTCACCGCCCTGGCCACCGGGGGTGAGCGGTTCGTTCGCCTTTTCCTGGGCTGCGGCGAAACCGCCGGCCGCCTGTGTCTGGGCGGCCTTGCCCTTGGCGTCGAGCAGGCCGTTGCGCACCTGTCCGATCACGACCAGCCCGAGGAGCAGCACCACACCGAGCGACATGAGCAGCGTGCCCGCGACGACCCGCAGCTGGAGATTGCGCCGCCAGAGCCGCACGGCGGGCAGCAGCGGACGCCGCACCCAGCGCATCAGCAAGCGCGGCACAGGACCGCCGGGCGCCCGGTCGTGGAACAACCGGCCGCCCTGCAGAAGGCGCCCGATCCGGAACGCCCTGTGTCCTGGACCGGCAGCCCGCTCCGCACGGGCTCCCGGCTCCCCGGGCTGCGGAGCAGCGCTACTCGGGGGCATCTCAGCTCGGTCCGGCCTTGTAACCGACCCCTCGGACGGTCACCACGATCTCCGGGCGCTCCGGGTCCTTCTCCACCTTGGAACGCAGCCGCTGGACATGCACGTTCACCAGCCGGGTGTCGGCGGCGTGGCGGTAGCCCCACACCTGCTCGAGCAGCACCTCACGGGTGAAGACCTGCCACGGCTTACGTGCGAGCGCGACCAGCAGGTCGAATTCCAGGGGGGTGAGGGCGATCGACTGCCCCTCCCGCTTCACCGAGTGACCGGCCACATCGATGACCAGGTCCCCGATGGCCAACTGCTCCGGCGCCGGCTCCTCGGACCTCCGCAGACGTGCCCTGATCCGGGCCACCAACTCCTTAGGTTTGAACGGCTTGACGATGTAGTCGTCGGCCCCGGACTCCAGGCCCACCACCACGTCAACCGTGTCGCTCTTGGCAGTGAGCATGACGATCGGCACACCCGACTCGGCCCTGATCAACCTGCAGACCTCGATGCCGTCCCTACCGGGCAGCATGAGATCCAGCAGGACCAGGTCCGGCTTGGCCTCACGAAATGCAGCAAGTGCCTTGTCGCCGTCCGCTACGAACGACGGCTCGAACCCTTCTCCACGCAGCACAATCCCGAGCATCTCGGCCAGTGCGGTGTCGTCGTCGACGACAAGGACGCGTCCCTTCATAAACGACATCATCCCATTAGCTAATCGTTACCTGCGATGATCTGGCACACAGCTCTGCCAGTCCGACCCCCGTGACCGGGGAAATTGCACCCTCTTCCGTGACGATCGCCGTGACCAGCTCCGGCGGCGTGACATCGAACGCGGGGTTGTACGCGGGCGTTCCCACCGGCGCCACGAGCGATCCGCCAGCATCCGCGCCCGCCACCCCGGCCCGCAGGGATGTGAGCTCCGTCACTTCGGACGCCGATCGCTGCTCCACGATGATCGACGCTCCGTCCGCGGTGTCCGGATCCACGGTCGTGGTCGGCGCGACCACGATGAACGGTACGTGGTGGTACTGAGCAAGCACCGCCAGCGGATAGCTCCCCACCTTGTTCGCCACCGACCCGTCGGCGGCGATGCGGTCCGCCCCGATGAGCACAGCATCCACCTCCCCCGCGGCGAACAGCGAACCTGCGGCATTGTCCGTGAGCAGGCTGTACGGCATTCCGTTGCGCGCGGCCTCGTACGCCGTCAGCCGGGCACCCTGCAGCAGCGGACGCGTCTCGTCCACCCACAGCCGCCGCAGCCGCCCCTTCCGGTGCGCCCCGAGTGCCACGGCGAAGGCGGTGCCCTCACCACCGGAGACGAGCGCCCCCGTATTGCAGTGCGTCAGCAATCGGTGGCCGTCACCACCGGGCAGCAGCTCGTCCAGCAGGGCAAGGCCGTACCGCGCCATGCGCCCACTGGCCTCGGCGTCTTCCTGGTGCAGCGCCCTGGCCTCGGCCAGCGCCACCGCCGCGGCCCGCTCCGGATCCACCCCCTTCCCGACGGCCTCCCGATATGCCCCGCCGGCCCGGCGCACCCCGTACCCGAGGTTCACCGCGGTGGGCCGCGCCCGCTCCAGCAGCTCCGCTGCCACGGCCACGTCGTCCCCCCGCGCGGCCGCGAGAGCCACTCCATAGGCTCCCGCGATACCCAGCAACGGGGCGCCGCGCACCGCCAGCGTCCGGATCGCCCGGACCAGAGCGGGCACATCGGTGCACACCAGCTCGACTTCCCGCGCGGGCAGCCGCGTCTGGTCGAGGAGCACCAGTGCGGGACCTTCCGGGGGCTCGGTCCAGCGAAGTACGGGAAGCGCGGGAGGCTCGATACCCACCGGCGGTTGCGCGTCCTGATCAGCCATCCGCCCAGTCTGCCCGGTGAGCACCCCACAAATGAAGGTACGAAGGAGATGGAGCGCCCGGCCCACAGCGGAGCGACGCGTGGCACGATGGCTGCCAACCTGCCGCCCCGATGAGCGGACAGGACCATGAAGGAGCGAGAATGAACGACACTCCGGGCTGGGCCTCGCCCGGATCTGCCCCCTCCGAGGGTCAGGGCGCCGACGTCCCCCGGCCCTCCGAGCCCGTCGACGGCAGCGGTCCGGCAGGGAACTGGTCTCCCGCCCAGCCGCCCGCAGGGCAGTGGTCCCCGCCGAGCACTCCCGGCACAGGTCCTGGCGCACCGCCCCCCGCTGCAGGCTGGGGCGGCGGACCTCAGGGCCCCGGCTGGGGGCAGCCGCCCCTTGCGGCCAAGCCCGGTGTCATCCCGCTCCGCCCTCTCGGCGTCGGCGAGATCCTCGACGGCGCGGTCTCCACGATGCGCGCCCACTGGCGCACGGTCCTCGGCATCACACTCACGGTGTCCGTGATCACCCAGATCGCGATCATCCTCGTCGAACGCTTCCTGCTGCCGAAACCCGCGCAGATCGATCCGAACGCCACCGGCACGGAAGCGCTGCGTCAGGCCGCCGACTCGGCGCAGTCGACCGTGTTCAAC
The DNA here is from genome assembly GCF_900091725.1 of Streptomyces sp. DvalAA-43. GTDB lineage: Bacteria > Actinomycetota > Actinomycetes > Streptomycetales > Streptomycetaceae > Streptomyces > Streptomyces pulveraceus. The sequence goes on from NZ_FMBW01000033.1 coordinate 196,954, forward strand.
AGCGTGCCGTCCATGCTCATCACCATGATCGCCACGCTGGTCACGACATCCGTGCTGACCGTGGTGATCAGCCGCTCGGTGCTGGGCCGCCCCGTGACGCTCTCGGACGCCTGGGCCGAGGCCCGGCCCCGGCTTCCTCAGCTGCTGGGGCTGACCCTGCTGCTGGCCCTGATCAGCGCCGCCATCATGGCGGTGGGCCTGCTGCCGGGCATGCTCGTCGGCTCCGCCGCGGGTGCCGGACTCGTCGTCATCGGTTTCGTGGCCGCGTTCGCCGTCGTCATCTGGCTGATGGTCCGCTTCTGCCTCGCCTCCCCGGCCCTGATGCTGGAGCGGCAGTCGATCACGGCCTCCATGCGCCGTTCCGCGAAGCTCGTCAGGGGCGCGTGGTGGCGGACGTTCGGCATCCTGGCGCTCACCGCGGTGCTGACGTTCGTGGTGGCGTTGGTCATCACCATTCCGTTCACCTTCATCGCGATGATCGTGGACGGCGGCGGAATCGGATCCGCCCTCACGAACGGCACCACGGACTTCGGCTGGCCCTTCCTGATCATCTCCGGCATCGGCGAAGTAGTCATCACGACGATCACGTACCCGCTCTCCGCCGGCGTGATGGCACTGCTCTACATCGACCAGCGCATCCGCCGCGAGGCGCTCGACCTCGAACTCGCTCGGGCCGCGGGCCTGCCCGGATACGACACCAGGAGCTGATGCCGTGTCGGGGGCGGGGGGCACCACAGCAGTACAACTACTGATCCACGCGAGCAGCGACATACCCGTGGACACTCCACGTGTCCCCGCTCGCGAGGCCGCGGAGCACGAACTGTCCAAACCGATGTACCACGAGAACGATCCCAACCTCCTCCAGCAAGGCCTCGACAAGCTCTGGGGCTGGATCAGTGACCTCCTGGACGCGGCCTCCGGCGTCGCACCAGGTGGCCCGGTCGGTCTCGTCGCACTGGTACTGATCGTGCTGGGACTGGCCGCCGCGCTCTGGTGGCGGCTGGGCACACCGCACCGCACCGTGCGTTCGGCGGACGCCCTTTTCGACGACAGGCCCCGCAGCGCGGCCGAGCACCGGAAGGCCGCCGAAGCCCACGCGGCCGCCCAGCGCTGGAACAGCGCGGTCCAGGAACGGATGCGCGCCATCGTCCGCTCCCTGGAAGAACGTGCCCTGCTCGATCCCCGCCCCGGGCGCACCGCCGACGAGGCCGCCGCCGAAGCGGGCCGCCCCCTGCCGGCACACGCGGCCCGGCTGCACGCTGCCGCCAGCGAATTCGACGACGTCACATACGGCGGCCGTACCGCCGGCCAGCAGGCGTATCTGGCCCTACGGGCTCTGGACCTCGACCTCGAAACCACCAAGCCCGTCCTGGCAACCACGGCCCGGGGAGCAGCCGAATGACCGAGGTCACCACCGCCTCCACCTCGGTGGCCCCCACCCCTCGCCAGGTCTGGATCCGCATCCGCGGTCTGCTCCTCGCCCTCCTGGTCCTCGTCGCCGCCGGAATCACCCTGGCCACCGTGCGCTCCGGTGACGAGCACGGCCGCCTCGATCCTCGCTCCGCCGACCGCTACGGCAGCCGGGCCGTCGCCGAGCTCCTCAAGGAACGCGGCGTCTCCGTTCGCGTGGTCACCACGCTCGACGCCGCCACCGCCGAGGTCGGTCCCGACACCACGTTGCTCGTCACCTCCCCCAACCTCCTCGCACCACGCCAGCAGAGCGAACTCCGTGCCGCGACCGACAAATCGGCAGGCCGCACCGTCCTCCTCGCAGCCGGCCCACCCTCCGTGCGCACACTGGTCCCAGGTGTCACGGCGGAGTCCGCCGGGCCGGTGACCCCCCTCGCCCCCGAATGCGCCCTGCCTGCCGCCCGCGATGCCGGCGACGTCGAAACGGGAGGCCTCCGCTACGCCTCGGATGGACTCGACGCCATCGGCTGCTTCCCGTGCGATGGTCTCCCCACCGTGCTCCTGGTCGAACAGGGCGCGGGCGACACCGTGCTCCTCGGGTCCCCCGACCTTCTGCACAACGACAGGCTCGCCAACCAGGGCAACGCATCCCTGGCCCTGCACCTTCTCGGTTCCCGCCCTCATCTGATCTGGTACCTCCCCTCGCTCACTGATCCGTCCGCCGTCGCCGAGAACGGTGGCGATGGCGCCACCAGCGACCGCAGCTTCGCCGACCTGATCCCCCGGGGCTGGCTGTGGGGCACTTCGCAACTCGCACTGGCCGCCCTGCTCGCCGCCATCTGGCGCGCCCGCCGTCTGGGCCCCCTGGTGGCCGAGCGGCTGCCCGTGGCCATCCGCGCCTCCGAATCCGCCGAGGGCCGGGCCCGCCTCTACCGCAAGACGAACGCTCGTGACCGGGCCGCCGACTCGCTACGTTCCGCCACCCGCACCCGCATCGCCCCGCTCATCGGCGTCCCCCCACGCGACGCCCACTCCCCTTCAGTGCTCGTTCCTGCCGTTTCCGCCCGCCTCAGCAGCACCGATGACGGCCTCCGGACATTGCTCTTCGGACCCGCCCCGTCCGACGATGCCGCTCTCGTTCAACTGGCAGACCAACTCGACACCCTCGAAAGAGAGGTACGCACGTCATGAGCGCCCCGCCCTCGGTGCCCGCCGAGACCACCAAGTCCCTCGGGAACGGCGACACAGCCCGCGCGTCCCTGGAAGCGCTGCGCTCGGAGATCGCCAAGGCCGTGGTCGGCCAGGACCCTGCCGTCACCGGCCTCGTCGTCGCTCTGCTCTGCCGAGGCCATGTCCTCCTGGAAGGCGTCCCCGGAGTAGCCAAGACCCTCTTGGTCCGGGCTCTCGCCGCCTCGCTCGACCTCGATACCAAGCGCGTCCAGTTCACCCCCGATCTGATGCCCAGCGATGTCACCGGCTCATTGGTCTACGACGCCCGCACGGCCGAGTTCTCGTTCCAGCCCGGCCCCGTCTTCACCCATCTGCTTCTCGCCGACGAGATCAACCGCACCCCTCCCAAGACACAGTCCTCCCTCCTGGAAGCCATGGAGGAACGCCAGGTCACCGTCGACGGAACCCCTCGGCAGCTGCCCGCCCCCTTCCTCGTGGCCGCCACGCAGAATCCCGTCGAATACGAGGGCACCTACCCTCTCCCCGAGGCCCAACTGGACCGGTTTCTTCTCAAACTGACGGTGCCCCTGCCCTCTCGGGAGGAGGAGATCAACGTCCTCACCCGCCATTCCGAGGGCTTCGACCCGCGTGACCTCCAGTCAGCCGGCATACGCCCCGTCGCCGGCCCCGCCGATCTGGAAGCCGCCCGCAACGCGGTCGCCCGGACCAAGGTCTCTCCCGAGATCGCCGGCTATGTCGTCGATATCTGTCGTGCCACGCGTGAATCCCCCTCGCTCTCCCTCGGCGTCTCTCCCCGAGGCGCCACCGCCCTGCTGTCCACCGCCCGTGCCTGGGCCTGGCTCACCGGGCGCGACTACGTCATTCCTGATGACGTGAAAGCCCTGGCACTCCCCACGCTTCGCCATCGCATCCACCTGCGGCCCGAGGCGGAGATGGAGGGTGTCACCCCCGACTCCGTCATCACGGCCGTCCTCGCCCACGTCCCCGTACCCCGATGAGGCGATGACCGTGGCCCTCACCGGACGCACCGCCTTGCTGGCCGCCCTGGGGTCACTCCCTGTAGGCATCCTGGCTCCCAGTTGGGCCGGAATGCTGGCAGTCAACGCACCGCTCTCTTTGGCAATTCTCTGCGACTACGCCCTGGCTGCACCAGTGCGAACGCTTCAGTTCACTCGAACCGGTGAAACAAGCGTTCGACTTGGCGAAGCAGCCGAAGTGCAACTCACCGTAACCAATCCTTCCCGTCGCAAGCTGCGGGCACACCTTCGCGACGCATGGCCTCCCAGCAGCTGGCCCACCGGCACGGAGCAGGGCTCTTCGCGGCACACCCTCGCGGTCCCGGGAGGCGAACGCCGTCGGCTGACTACCCTCCTGAGGCCGACACGGCGCGGTGACCGCCGGGCCGAGCGCATCACCGTCCGCTCATTCGGGCCTTTGGGCCTCGCCGCCCGGCAAGGGAATCACCAGGTCCCGTGGACGATACGGGTCCTGCCTCCCTTCACCAGCCGGAAGCATCTGCCGTCCCGTCTCGCCAGACTCCGCGAGCTCGACGGCCGCACCAGTGTCCTCACCCGTGGCGAGGGCACGGAGTTCGACAGCCTGCGCGCGTATGTGCCCGGCGACGACACCCGCTCCATCGATTGGCGAGCCACCGCACGTCAGTCCGCCGTCGCGGTGCGCACATGGCGTCCCGAGCGGGACCGTCACATCCTCGTCGTCCTGGACACGGGCCGTACCTCGGCGGGACGTGTCGGTGACGTACCCTGTCTCGACGCCTCGCTGGACGCGGCCCTGCTGCTCACCGCGCTCGCCACTCGTGCGGGCGACCGTGTGGATCTGCTGGCCTACGACCGCCGCGTCCGCGCACAGGTACGTGGGCGGTCCGCGGGGGAGGTCCTGTCGGCCATGGTGAACGCCCTGGCACCGATCGAGCCGGCACTCGTGGAAACCGATGCCCGAGGTCTCGTCGCTGCCACACTCGCCGGGGCGCCTCGTCACTCCCTGATCGTGCTTCTCACCGGCCTGGGCGCGGCCCCCGTAGAAGAAGGCCTGCTCCCTGTACTACGCCGTCTGACCCAGCGCCACACCGTGCTGGTGGCTTCCGTGGCGGACCCGCACGTCGAGCTGATGGCGAGGGCGAGAGGCACAGTGGACGCGGTCTACGAAGCGGCGGCCGGCACACAGGCCCAAGCCAGGCGGCTCCGCACCGCAGAGCAGCTCCAGCGACACGGCGCGGTGGTTGTCGACGCCACTCCTGACAACCTCGCGCCTGCCCTCGCTGATGCCTATCTCGCCCTCAAGGGGGCGGGACGACTCTGATCCGTTCCGATCCTCCGCCCACAGACACAAACAAGAACCGAGCCATCCATAGGGAAAAGGAGCTTCCCCGTGGATGCCCGT
>NZ_FMBW01000025.1 GCF_900091725.1 Streptomyces sp. DvalAA-43
GCCGAAGGTCAGATCGAACTTGGCGATCTCCACCTTCGAGAACTCGTACTCCGCTTCCAGCCCCGGGAGTTCGGGGGCGTCGGCGGACATGTCGCCGACGGTGAGCATGACCTGGAAGAGGGGGTGGCGGGCGGTGGTGCGCTCGGGGTTGAGGGCCTCGACCAGCCGGTCGAACGGCAGGTCCTGGTGGCTCCACGCCGCCAGGTCCGTCTCCCGGACCCGGGTCAGCAGCTCCCGGAAGCTCGGGTCCCCACTGGTGTCGGTCCGCAGGACGAGGGTGTTGACGAAGAAGCCGACGAGGTCATCGAGCGCCGGGTCGGTGCGCCCCGCCACGGGTGAGCCGAGCGGGATGTCGTGCCCGGCACCGGACCGCGACAGCAGCGTCGACACCGCTGCCTGGGCCACCATGAAGAGTGTGCTGCCGGTGTCCTGGGCCAGCGAGGTCAGCGAGTCGTGCAGGTCGGCCGGGCAGTGCACGGTGTGTGTGGTGCCCCGGTTGGACGCGGTGGCCGGCCTGGGCCGGTCGGCCGGGAGCGTGGCCTCTTCCGGAAGGTCGGCCAGTGTCTCGCGCCAGTGGTCGAGCTGGCGTTCCTCGTCGCTTCCCAGGAGTCGTTGCTGCCAGAGGGAGTAGTCGGCGTACTGGACCGGCAGCGGCTCCCACGCGGGGGCGGCGCCCTGTGTACGCGCCGTGTAGGCGGCCGTCAGGTCGCGGAAGAGCGGTCCGTTGGACCAGCCGTCGGAGGCGATGTGGTGGATGACCACCAGCAGGATGTGTTCCTGCTCGCCGAGCGAGAGCAGATGGGTGCGGATCGGCGGCTGGACGGCCAGGTCGAAGGTGGCCGAGGAGAGCTCGGACAGTCGTGCGGTGAGCTGCTCCTCGGTGGTGGTGATCAGGGGGAGGTCGATGTCGGTCGGGGGCAGGATGTGCTGGTGGGGGGTGCCCTCGTGGGTGGGGAAGACGGTGCGCAGGCCCTCGTGGCGGGTGGTGAGGTCGGTGAGGGCGAGCCGGAGGGCCTGGTGGTCGACGGGGCCCTTGAGCCGCAGGGCGAGCGGGATGTTGTAGGTGGCGGACGGTCCTTCCATCTGGTCGAGGAACCACAGCCGCTGCTGCGCGGAGGAGAGCGGGATGATCTCCGGCCGCTCCTCGGGCACCAGCGCGGGCCGGGGCAGTTCGCCACTGCCCGCGGTGACGCACTCCGAGAGGGCGAGCACCGTGGGATTCCGGAACAGGTCCTTCACCCCGAGCTGGACCCCGAACGCGCGCCGGATGCGGCTGATCAGGCGGGTGCCCAGCACCGAGTGGCCGCCCCGGTGGAAGAAGTGGTCGTCGATGGTGACCGACGGCAGCCCGAGGACGGCCGCGAAGAGGCCGCACAGGACTTCTTCCTGCGGGGTGCGCGGGGCGCGCCCGTTGGTGGCGTGGGAGACCTGGGGTGCGGGCAGGGCACGCCGGTCGACCTTGCCGTTGGTGGTGAGGGGGATCTCGTCGAGGACGACGAAGGCGGACGGGACCATGTACTCGGGCAGCGCGTCCGCGACATGCCCGCGCAGCTCGGCCACATCGATCCGGGCGCCGTCGGCGGCGACGAGGTAGGCGGCGAGGCGCTTGTCGCCGGGCCGGTCCTCCCGGACCACGACCGTCGCCTGGCCCACGCTCGCATGGGCGGCCAACGCGCCTTCGATCTCGCCGAGTTCGATACGGAAGCCGCGCAGTTTGACCTGCTGGTCGGCGCGGCCGAGGTATTCGAGGGAGCCCTCGGGATTCCAGCGGACCAGGTCACCGGTCCGGTACATCCGCGTACCGGCCGGGCCGTACGGGTCGGCGACGAAGCGGTCCGCCGTCATGCCCGGCCGGCCGAGGTAGCCGCGGGCGAGCCCGGCTCCCGCGATGTACAGCTCGCCGGGCGTGCCGGCCGGGACCAGTCGCAGTCCCTCGTCCAGCACGTACAGGCGGTGGTTGTCGAGCGGCTCCCCGATCGGGATGGCCCCCGTGTAGTCCAGCGGACGGTGGATCCGGTGGGTGGCGGCGAACGTCGTCGTCTCCGTCGGACCGTAACCGTTGACGACGGTCAGGTCCGGGCAGCGGGCCATGACGCTGCGCACCGCCTCCGGCGGGACCACGTCACCGCCCGCCCACACCTCACGCACCCCGGCGAACGCCTCCGGCACCTCCTCCGCCATCACCCGGAACAGACCCGCCGTCAGCCACAACGAGCTGACGCCGTGCTCGGTCAGCAGCCCGCCCAGGGTGCCCGGGTCGAGGTAGCCGGGGGGCGCCACCACGACCGCGCCCCCGTTCAGCCACGGCACCCAGATCTCGTGCGTCGAGGCGTCGAAGGTGTGCGGCGAGTGGAAGAGCACCCGGGTGTGGTGGCCGTTCGCGTACATGGTCTGCGCGGCCAGGTCCGCGACATTGCGGTGCGTGACCGCGACGCCCTTCGGGACCCCTGTCGAGCCCGAGGTGAACATCACGTACAGCCACTGGTCGGGGTGGGCGTGGGGCGCCGGTGGTGTCGAGGGGAGGTGGGCGAGACCGGTGGTCCCGTCGAGCACGACGGTCTCGGCGGTGGTGCGGGCCACGATCGGGTGATCGGCCAGCGCCCGGTCGGTGAGCAGGACCGATGCCGCGGTCTCCGTGAGGATCCGGAGCAGGCGCGGGTCGGGGTCCGCGGTGTTGAGCGGGGCGTAGACGCCTCCGGCCTTGACCACCGCGAGGAGTCCGGTGAGCAGGTCGGCCGACCGCTCCATCAGGACGGCGACGACGCTCTCCGGCCGGACCCCGAGCGCCACGAGGTGGTGGGCCAGCCGGTTGGTCTCCGCGTCCAGCTCCGCGTAGCTCAGCTCCCGGTCGCCGTCGACCAGGGCGATCGCGTCCGGGGTGCGGGCGGCCTGGGCGGCGAACAGTTCCGCGAGGCCGGCGCCGAAGGAGCCGGTCGCCGCGCCGTTCCATTCCTCCAGGAGCTGGTGGCGCTCGTCGGGGCCGATGAACTCCAGGTCGTCGACGGGGATGTCGGGGTGCGCGACGGCGTCGCCCAGCAGCCGGACCAGTCGGCCGGTGACCGCCTCGACGGTCGCGGCGTCGTACAGGTCGGTGGCGTACTCGACCCTGATGTCCAGCCCGCCGGGACGGCCGTCCGCCGTGCGGTGTTCATGGAAGGAGAAGGTCAGGTCGAATTTGGAGATCTCCAGTGTCGTGAAGCCCGACTCGGCGGAGATGCCCGGGAGTTCGAGGGTGGGCGTGAGCGCTTCCTGGAGGGTGAGCACCACCTGGAAGAGGGGGTGCCGGGCGGTGGAGCGCTCGGGGTTGAGGGTCTCCACCAGCCGGTCGAACGGCAGGTCCTGGTGGGCCCAGGCGGCGAGGTCGGTCTCCCGGACCCGGGTCAGCAGCTCCCGGAAGCTCGGGGCGCCCGCCAGATCGGTGCGCAGCACCAGGGTGTTGACGAAGAAGCCGACCAGATCGTCGAGCGCCTGTTCCGAGCGGCCCGCGATCGGGGCGCCGATCGGGATGTCGTGCCCGGCACCGGAACGGGACAGCGCGGTGGCGACGGCGGCCTGGGCCACCATGAACATCGTGCTGCCGGTCTCCCGGGCCAGCCTGGTCAGCCCGTCGTGCAGCTCCGCGGGGACGTGGACGCCGTGGGTGTTGCCGCGGTAGCTGGCGACCGCGGGGCGTGGGCGGTCGGCCGGCAGGGTGGCCTCGTCCGGCAGCCCGTCCAGGGTGGTGCGCCAGAACTCCGCCTGCCGTTCCCCGTCCGCCGCGAGCAGTTCCCGCTGCCAGAGGGTGTAGTCGGCGTACTGGACCGGCAGCGGCTCCCACGCGGGGGCGGCGCCCTGCGTGCGCGCCGTGTAGGCGGCCGTCAGGTCCCGCAGCAGCGGGGTGGTGGACCAGCCGTCGGAGGCGATGTGATGCATCACCACCAGCAGGACGTGTTCCTCGTCACCGAGCGCGAACAACACGGCCCTGATGGGCAGTTCGGACTCCAGATCGAAGCTGCGGGCGGCCTGTGCGGCGAGCTCCTCTTCGAGTGCGGCCTCGCTCTCCGCGATGACGGGCAGCTCCACCCGGACCTCGGCCGCCGGGAGCTGCCACTGGTAGGCGGCGTCGTCCGCCATACCGAAGAGGGTGCGCAGCGACTCGTGCCGCACCACCAGATCGGTGAGGGCGAGCCGGAGCGCCTGGTGGTCGAGTGCGCCGGTGAGGCGCAGGGCCAGCGGAATGTTGTACGTCGCCGAGGGCCCCTCCAGATGGTGCAGGAACCAGAGGCGCTGCTGGGCCGAGGAGAGCGGCACCCGGTCGGGCCTGACCGCCTCCCGGAGTGCGGGCCGCCGCACGGCCTCGCCGCCCGCTTCCACGTACTCGGCGAGCGAAGCCACCGTCGGGCCCTGGAAGAGGTCCCGGACGGTGATCTGGACGCCGAAGGTCTGGCGGATGCGGCTGATGAGGCGGGTGGCGAGCAGGGAGTGCCCGCCGAGGTGGAAGAAGTGGTCATCGATGGTGGCCGAGGCCAGTCCGAGGACCTCCGCGAAGAGGCCGCACAGGACCTCCTCGACCGGTCCCCGGGGCGCGCGCCCTGCGGCGTCGTTGCCGAACTCCGGTGCGGGCAGGGCGCGTCGGTCGACCTTGCCGTTGACGGTGAGCGGGATCTCGTCGAGGACGACGAAGGCGGAGGGGACCATGTACTCGGGGAGTACGCCGGCGAGTTCGCGACGCACCGCCTCGGTGTCGATCCGGGCGCCTTCGGCGGCGACGAGGTAGGCGGCGAGGCGCTTGTCGCCGGGCCGGTCCTCCCGGACCACGACCGTCGCCTGGCCCACGCTCCCGTGGGCGGCCAACGCGCCTTCGATCTCACCGGGTTCGATACGGAAGCCGCGCAGCTTGACCTGCTGGTCGGCGCGGCCGAGGTATTCGAGGGAGCCCTCGGGATTCCAGCGGACCAGGTCACCGGTCCGGTACATCCGCGTACCGGCCGGCCCGTACGGGTCAGCCACGAAACGGTCGGCGGTCAGCGCCGGATGGTCGAGATAGCCCTGGGCCACGCCGGCTCCCGCGATGTACAGCTCGCCGGGCGTGCCGGCCGGGACCAGTCGCAGTCCCTCGTCCAGCACGTACAGGCGGTGGTTGTCGAGCGGCTCCCCGATCGGGATGGCCCCCGTGTAGTCCAGCGGACGGTGGATCCGGTGGGTGGCGGCGAACGTCGTCGTCTCCGTCGGACCGTAACCGTTGACGACGGTCAGGTCCGGGCAGCGGGCCATGACGCTGCGCACCGCCTCCGGCGGGACCACGTCACCGCCCGCCCACACCTCACGCACCCCGGCGAACGCCTCCGGGGCCTCCTCCGCCATCACCCGGAAGAGCCCTGCGGTCAGCCAGAGGGCGGTGATCCCGTGTTCGGCGATCAGCCTTTCGTACGCGGCCGCGTCCAGGTGCCCGGCGGGGGCGACGACGAGAGTGCCGCCGCTCAGCCACGGCACCCACATCTCGTACGTCGAGGCGTCGAACGCCATCGCCGAGTGGAACAGCACCCGGGTGTGGTTGCCGTTCGTGTACGTGGTCTGGGCGGCCAGGTCCGCGACATTGCGGTGCGTGACGGCGACGCCCTTCGGGACGCCCGTCGAGCCGGAGGTGAACATCGCGTACACCGGCTGATCCGGATGCACCGGCACCGAAGGGTCGGAGGAATCGCCCTCATCGCCCGTCACCGGCCCCAGCACCCGCACACCCGCCGGCACCGCCCACGAACCCGGGTCCCGGTCCGTCACCACATGAGAGACCCCCGACCGGCCCACGATCAGCTCGACCCGGTCGGCGGGATAGCGGGTGTCCAGCGGT